>JBJXGV010000060.1:0-120243 GCA_046160485.1 bacterium
GCGCGAGTACGGGAATGTCGCCGAGTTCGCGCTTGAGCCCCGAGAGCCGGCGATACGCCGGACGAAAGTCGTGTCCCCACTGGCTGATGCAATGCGCTTCGTCGACGACGACGAGGCTGATGCGGCAGCCGGAGATGAGGCCGCGGAGCGATCCCTCGAGCCCTTCGGGCGCCGCGTAGACGACTTCGAACTCGCCGCGCCGCAGCGCCGCGATGCGTTGCTCGCGTTCGGCCCACGCGATCGACGAGTTGATCACCGTCGCGCGAAACCCGAATCGCGCGAGCGCATCGACCTGATCTTTCATGAGCGAGATGAGCGGCGAGATCACGAGCACCGTGCCGGGGAGAATCTTCGCGGGCACCTGGAACGTGAGCGATTTGCCCGCGCCGGTCGGCATCACGCCGATGCAGTCGCGCCCCGCGAGCACCGCGTCAATGATCTCGCGCTGCCCCGCGCGAAACGCGGCGAAGCCGAACACCGACTCGAGCACCTGCTGTGGGTCGACGCGAAACGAGAGCGGCAATGCGATGGCGTTGGGATCGGACACGGGGCGCACCGGAGCATTCCGAGCAGGTAACGCGCCAGTGCGAAGCGGCGCGGTAGCGCCCGCGCGCGTCACCGTCGCGCGAAATCGATGAATCCGAGTTCCACGTTCGTGTTGATGAGTTCGACCATGACCTCGTCGCCGACATCGAGACCGCTCGATCCTTCGACGACGCGCCCTTCCGCTGGCGGACGGAGGATGCGCACCCAAGTGCCCTTCTCGGACGCGCCCGTGACGATTGCCTCGAAACGCTCGCCGATGCGCGACTCGAGCAGGAGCGCGGCCGCCGACTTTCGCACCTGCCGCTCCACCTTGTTCGCGTCGTCTTCCTGCGCCGTGCAGTGACGCGCGAGCGCCTCGAGTTCGTCGCCGGTGTAGGGAACCGGTTGCCCAGCGATTGCGGCCTTGAGCAGTCGCTGCGTCACGAGATCCGGGAATCGCCGGTTCGGCGCCGTCGAGTGCGTGTAGTCCGTGACGGCGAGCCCGAAATGCCCCGGCGCCACCTCGTCGACGCGGTGGACCGCGTACTCGCCGCGCCCCATCAGCTTGACGACCGACAGCGAGAGATCCGCGAATCTCTTCGGGTCGGCCTGCCGGCGTTTCGAGAGGAACGCCTCGAGAGCGGCGGCGTCGGGCAGCCGCGGGAGTTTCTCATTCAGGTTGGCGGCGAGTTCGACGATTCGTTCCCATCGTTTCGGTGACCGAAGAACGCGTCGCAGCGAAGGAATGCGTTTCGTTTCCAGGAAACTCGCCGTGACGCCGTTGGCCGCGATCATGAAGTCTTCGATGAGTTCCTTCGCGCGGTTCTTTTCCTCGAGCGCGAGGTCGGCGAGCTCGTCGTCCTTAAATACGGGGCGCGCCTCGATCGTCTCCAAGCCGAGCGCGCCGTGTTCATGCCGCACGGTTCGGAGCGCCTGCGCGACGCTGTCCTGCAGCCGAATCTGCGCGTCGAGTCCGGGCACGCTCGCCACGCGCTCGGGCACGGGCCCGCGGCCCTCGATCCAGGCGCCGACACTGTTGTATGCGAGCTTGGCGTGATTCAGCACGTGCGCGCGATAGACGCTCGATTCCACGAGCGAACCATTCTCGCGCACGACCATCTCGACAACGACCGCCAGCCGATCTTCGCCTTCATTGAGCGACGTGAGATCGGTCGAGAGTTTCGTCGGCAGCATCGGAAAGACTTCGACGGCTGTGTACACGGACGTAGTGTTGTGTCGCGCCCGCTCGTCGATCGCCGAGCCTTTCCGCACGAGAGCGTCGACATCGGCGACTGCGACACGAACTCTGGTCGCGCCGCTGCCGGCCGCTTCCGCGAACGAGAGCTGATCCAAATCGCGTGAGTCGTCATTGTCGATCGATACCCAAAGAAGCGCTCGCAGATCGCGGCTCGAGTTGTCGCCGGCACCAGGCTCGACGATGCCTTCGGCCTCCGCGACGACCGCGGGTGAGAAATCCGGCAAGAGGCCGCGATCGAGCATGGCCTTTCGCGCGATCGCCCTGAGATTGTGCTGCCCTCGTCCGCCGTTACGCTTCATTCACCAATGCTCCTTAGTGGCCCGAGCTGCCGGCGGCACGGGCGAGGCAACGCGAGCCCCGAGAGGACCGTGTTTACGGCGTGGATACGAACAGGCTCTTGACCTGGCCCCAGCTCCCGCGTTCGTTCGTTGTGAACGGGTTCGGGCACGACGGACCGGCGGTGATGGTATTGCCGTCGAGCCGTACAGCACCGCCGCGGGCCAGCGCGCGGCCGTTATTGATGGTGGCGCCGGGATGCATCGTGATGTTGCCCTTCGCCAGGATGCTTCCCCGGAACGCCGTCTGCTCGCCGAGGATCACGGAACGGCTGACGAGCCAGTATAGATTGCATTCGGCGCCGCCGTTGATCACGGCGACGGACGAGTTGCTCGCGGTCGTCAGCGAGGAGTGAATCTGAAAAACGAAGACGGCGCTAGGGTTGTTCTGAGCGTCGAGCGTGAGCGGGCCCGTCAACGCGACCTCCGACGAAAACAAGTACACGCCGGGCGTGAGTGTCATGCCACCGAGGGACTGGCCGCTGAGGTCTCGCGCGGGCGACATACCGTCGAGTGTGGCGTACGCTAGGGCAACGTCCCGCTGCGCGTGCATCGCGACCTCATCGCCCCAGTGGAGCGTGCCGGTCACGGTGATGGGCGGCGGCCTGACGATCGCGCTGCCGGGCCACGCACCCAGGTCGCCAATGACCGCGCTCTCGCTAATGTTCGTCACCGTCGAACCGCCGAGCACGGCAAAATTGGCTGCCGACCCCAAGAGATCGGCGGCGCCGGCAGGCACTGTCGAGCCGGTCAACGCGAAGACTGCGGGAATAATCCAGTACCGAGCTTTCATCGGGTTTCGACCTCCGTTGAGAGTTCATCGTTTAGCGTGATCAAAGCGAAATATGTGTTTATTAGCGCAGACTGTTTGGCCCGCCAGTGAGACTCGCCGCGCCGACGAGCGGCTGCGGCGTAGAGAGGCGCTGGCTGACCGCCGGATCGTCGAGCTCCACGTTTCCGGCCTGGGATTTCGCGATCGCTGAGGGCGAGAGCGCGTCGGCGTCAACGTCGACGCCGCCGTCAGGCGTCTCGACATTCTTCTCTTTGCTTGCGGCGATCACGCCGAGACACAGAACCGTAACGACCGCGGCCATGATGAGCCTTGCCATGGAACCGCTCATAGCTAGCCCCCCAATCTGCGTGTGGATCGAGCCGGTGAAGGATCGGGCTTGCGCGGCGTGTGCGCCGCATAGGACTGCAGACGCGCGCGTTCGCTCGGCGCTGTGCTCCTCGTGCCGAGGGTGATAGCACCCGGAGTGCCAAGAGCGACGGCTCAGACGGCCCGAGCCGCTCAGATCGACGACGCGAGCGCATCGTCATTGCGCGATGCGAGTTCGGGCGGAGCGAGCGACGGGTCGGCCGATATTCCGCTTCGCAGCGCCGGCAGACAATGCAAGCCGAACATTCGGAGTTGTAAATCCGACCCGGCGGCGTCGACGCATTCACGTAGATGTTCCAGGACGAAATCCGCATATACTCCGGCTCCGCGTGAAACGCGTGGCGCCCGGAGCGTGAGCTGTTCGCTTGCGCCGCGCCGCAAGGCGAATCCGATCCGAGTTTTCATCGAGCCAAAGGAGAAACACAGTGTTGCGTTCAGCAAAGATCGACGAAGCAGCGAAGACACTCACGCTCGTCCTCGATTTGCAGGAGCCCACGCCCTCGGCGACGGGCAAGACGCTGGTTGTTGCGACGACGCACGGCAACCAGCCGACCGACGTGATGCTCGGCGAGCAGCCGCTCATCGTCGGCGTCAACGCGTACATCCGGAATAAGAAGGCGTAGCGCGCCGCGCGCCGCGGCGCCGTGGCGCGCGATTGCCCGGCCACGATTGGAGGCGCTCCATGCACGAGGATGAGTTCGGCGGACTCGATCGCGATCTGAGGTCGACTGGCGCGGCGATGAGGCGCCGCGATTTCATCCGACTTGCTGCGAGCGCGGGCATGGCGCTCGGAGCGCTGCCGCTCCTCGGCTGCGGCAATGACGACGGCGTCGCAGCCGACCCGTGCGCGGAGACCCCTCAAGAAACGGCCGGCCCCTTCCCCGGCGACGGCTCGAACGGGCCGAACGTGCTCTCACAAAGCGGGATCGTGCGCAGCGACATTCGCTCGAGCTTCGGCGGACTCGCCGGCACGGCAGCCGGCATCCCGCTCACCGTGACGCTGACGCTCGTGTGGTCGGAGAACGACTGCGCTCCTCTGGCGGCGCGCGCGATCTACCTCTGGCATTGCGATCGCGAAGGGCGCTACTCGCTCTACTCGCCGGGCGCTACCGACCAGAACTACCTGCGCGGCGTACAGGAAACCGACGCGAACGGACAGGCGACGTTCACGTCGATCTTCCCCGCGTGTTACGCGGGTCGCTGGCCGCACATCCACTTCGAGGTGTATCCGAGCCTCGCGGCGGCGACGACGGCGGCGAACAAGCTCGCGACGTCGCAGCTCGCGATTCCGAAGTCGGGGTGCGACGCGGTCTACGCGACGACCGGCTACGAGCAGAGCTTCACGAACCTGCAGCAGGTGAGCCTCGCGACCGACGGGGTTTTCGGCGACGGCTCCGCGCTCCAACTCGCCACGATGTCGGGCAATGTCGCCACGGGATTCAACGCGGCGCTTAGGGTCGTCGCGTAAGCGTCGCGCGATGTGATGCGCGGCGGTTCACGTTGCGCTTCGCCGCGCACGCACCGCGCCTCACACGCACCGCGTCGCACATGCCGAAGCCGCGGGACTCGCGCCCCGCGGTTTCAGATCTGATCCTGCGCGCGCTTGTCGCGAGGCACTCGTCCGCGCGTGCTCAACGCATCGAACGCCGCTAGTTCGCGCCGCCCGACACGAGGTAGATCTTCCGGCTGGCGACGCCTTCCGCCGACTCGAGCCGCGCGAAGTAGATTCCCTGTCCCGCGCGATTGCCGAGGTGCGTTGCGCCGTTCCACTCGGCCGCGTGTGTTCCCGCCGCTTGCGCGCCGTCCACGAGCGTCGCGACGCGGCGGCCTTGCACATCGAAAATCGCCAGGCGAACGGCGCCCGCCTGCTGCAGGCTGTACGAGAATCGTGTCTGCGCGCTGAACGGATTCGGCGCGCCCGGCGAGAGCGCGATTCCGTCGACCGGCGACGCGTCCGACGGCGAAACGCCGGTCACGCTATCGCCCGTCCACCGCGCGATGAAGTGTGCCGGGTACGGTCCCGCCTGCGTGAACGCGCCGCCCACGAAGAGGTCCGCGCCGTCGACGTGCAGCGCGTACACGCTCGAGTTGGCGCCGTCGCCGAGTTCCGTCCACGACGCGCCATCCCACCGCGCGATCATCGACACGCCGTTCGGACCCGCGGACGTGAACGCGCCGCCCGCGATGATGTCGTTTCCGTATGCGGCGAGGCAGTACACGGTGGAGTTCAGGCCGGTTCCGATCGCGGACCACGCCGATCCGTTCCAGCGCGCGACCTTCAGCGCCGGATTGCCGCCCGCCGTGCTGAACGCGCCGCCGGCGATGAGATCGGCGCCCGCGACCGTGAGCGCGAACACGGTGCCGACCGTCCCGCTGCCGAACGCGCTCCACGACGATCCGTTCCAGCGCGCGATGCGGCTCACCGGAACACCGCCCGCCACCGTGACGTTGCCCGCGACGATGAGATCCCCGTTGTAAACAGCGAGCGCGAGCACGTTGCCGACGACTCCGCCGCCAAGTTCCGTCCACGCGGCGCCGTCCCACTGTGCGATGTTGCTTGCCGGCGCGCCGCCCGCCGAGGTGATCGACCCGCCGACGACGAGCTTGCCGTCGTACTCGATCATCGCCGCGGGGACGCCGGTCAATCCGGCGCCGAGCGCCGACCACGCCGCGCCGTCCCACCGCGCGATGTTGTTCGCGACCACGCCGCCCGCCAGCGAAAAGCTGCCGCCCGCGTAGACATCGCCTTGATACGAAGCGACCGCGCCCACGCTGATGTTGCTGCCGTCGATGACGCCGCCGCCGAGCGGCGCCCACGTCACGCCGTTCCAACGGCCGAGTTGGTTCATGCCGACGTCGCCTCCGCGGTCAAAATTGCCGCACGCGATGATGTCGCCGTCGTGAGTCGTGATGTCGTACACCACGCTGCTGAGCCCCTGGCCGTCCGTTGCGCCGAACTCGGACCAGTTCGAGCCGTTCCATCCCGCCAAGTACGGGAAGGGCTGTGACCCCGCGACCTCGAACCCGCCGCCGACAACGAGGCCGAGGTTGTAGATGACGAGGGCGCTCACCTGGCCATCCGCGCCGCCCGCGAGCGAACTCCACCCGGCGCCATCCCACTGCGCGATGCGCGGCGCGGGCGCGCCGCCAGCCGTCGAGAACGTGCCGCCCACCACGAGGTCATTCGAGAACTCGAGAATGGTTCTGACTGCGCCGCCCGTGATCCCGGTGCCGATCGCGGTCCAGCCGAAACCCGTCCACCGCGAGATGTTCGACATGCTGGCGCCGTTCATTTGCGTGAACGTGCCGCCGGCGATCAGGTCGCCGTTCCACGTCCCGAGAGCGTAGATCCGCCCGCCGGTCGTGCCGCCGCTGCCGAGCGTGCTCAGCCACGTCGTTCCGCTCCAGAGCGCGATGTCGTTCGTTATTACGGAGCCGGCCGAGGTGAAGTCGCCTCCGACGGCGAGGTTGGTGCCGTACGCGGCGAGGTCGTACACGGTGGTCGGAACGCCGCCTGCGAGTCCCGTTCCGAGCGTAGCCCACGCGCCGTTCCAGCGTGCGATGCAGTTGGCCGGCAGCGCGCCAACCTGCGTGAATGTGCCGCCGACCACGAGCCGCGTGCCGTGAATCGCGAGCGCGTTGACTCGGTCATCCGCGCCGCCGCCGACTTCGCTCCAGCTCGTTCCGTTCCACATCGCGATGTTGCTCGCCGCGCCTCCGCCCGCGGTCGTGAAATCGCCGCCCGCGTAGAGGTCGCCGTTGTAGAGGGCAAGCGCGTTGACGTCGCCGTTCATCCCGCCGTCGAGTGAAGACCAGCTCGTGCCGTCCCAGCGCGCGATGCCGCCCGCGAGTGTGTTGCCCGCCTGCGTGAAGCTGCCCGCGACGATGAGATCGCCGTTCCAGACGAGCGCGGCGTAAACGCTGCCGTTGAGGGCGCGCGGGCTGAACTCGTCCGACCACGCGCCGTTCCCCGCGGACGCGACGGTCGCGCCGCAGGCGGTGAACGCCAGAAGCAAGAGAGTGACGATGACGTGCGCGTGCAGGGGCCGGTGTTGATGCGTGTTCATGGGCGGAATCCTCCGTGTGTGGGGCGCGCCGGCTCGGAGAAATCCCCAGCCGGCACCAGTGCGTCCGTGGCGTTTCATCAGGACAAACGCGGAACGCGGAGGAAGTCCGCCAATGTTTTTTGCGCGCGGAGGCTGCGCGTTGGAATGTTTCGACTCGCCCGCGTTGCGTGCTACCGAGAGGCGCGCGCGCCCAGGCAACGGCGAATCATCACTTGCTCGTCACTTGCTCGTTTTCGCGGGAGCGACTCCGGGCGGGAGTTTGAACTCGAACGGGATCTCGACCCAGATCGGAACGGGGCAGCCGTCTTTCATCGCGGGGGCGATGCGCGCCTCGCGCGCGGCTTGGAGCGCGGGCTCGCGGAGGAGCTTCGGGCCGTCGATCGCCTCGGCTTCGCAGATCGAACCGTCGGCGCCGACGAGCGCGCGCACGCGCACGGTTCCCTGCACGCGTTTCGCGAGCGCGAGCGGCGGATATCCCGGGAATCGCGGAATGCCGGCGTCGAGCATCGTCACGTACTCATCGACCGGGCCGGTGTAGGGCGGATAGCAGAGCAGGTCGCGCGGCCCGCTCGTGCGCTCGCACGGAGGCGCTTGCGTCACCGTCGCGATGGCGTCGGCCGCCGCAGTGGCGGAGACGACCGGCGCGAGGGAGTCGAGCGGCGCCGCGCTCTCGGTTCGCGGGGCGGGGGAATGCCGGCCGCTAAGCTGCGCCGAGAGCGTTCGCGGCGGTGGGGCGCCGCGCGAGCCCGCGCAACCACCGAGGCTGGTTTCAGCCACGCAGAGAAGGACGATTGCAGCCGCAGCGTGCCATGCCGTTGTCTTCGACGCCCGCGTCGTCGTCGTCGTGTGCTTCGCCATGATGCTTGCCCTCGCGATGTCGGCGCCGTGGTTTCGTGCGGATGACGTCGCGGGATCACGCGGGGTTCGCGACGACGTTTCGCGAACGGTACGCCGCGCGTGTGGCGGGGACAATCAATTTTCGCGGAGTTGAAGTCGGGGGCGGCAATCGTGCGTGCGCCGGGATCGTCACGACGGTCAGACGTCTCCGCCGCGCGGCGTTTGATTTCTCCGCGCGGCGGTCTTCACAAATCGACTACGTTCGGCCGTTACTTGTGCGGAGGCGTATGACGCGCCGGATTCCTCGTGTCCGCGCACGCGAGCAACGACATGTCGCTCGAGAGACGAACCGACACGGACTGAATGTCGTCGATGTTTTCGGTGACCCTAACTTTGATAACCGCGCGGCCGTCTGAATTGGCACGATACGGCACGCCAACCGCCTCATCGTTGTGCGCCGAGTCATCGCACGAGAAGTTGCTGTAGTAGAGCGACGCGTACGACGTACCAGGCTCCAAATTCATGACGGTGACGCGAATTATCGTTCCCCCGCCCGTGACGCTTGCGAGTTCGACGTGGCCGGACACTTCGGAACCGGTGACGGGCTCGAGCTCGTAAAGGAAGTGCTCCGCGTGCGCCGATGCGGACTGCGCGACGACGAGCAATGCCGCGAGGCCAAACGTCAAGAACGCAGATCGGACCGTGGTGCGCGAAATTGTGGGGCTTTTCATTGTGCGTAACCTCTTCTTGCTCTGAGGATCGAGTGCCGCGAATCATTTCCCGGGGTGGCCGTGATCAGCGTCGTCTCGGAAGTGGGCGGATAGAGCGGGCCGCCGCACCGTGCATGGAAGGGAGCTTTCGGAGATCGCTACCGCATATCGCGCGCCATCGCAGCCTGGGGCTGCACATTGATGCGTCGCACACTGGCACGCTCCGTGCGGCCAACCGTTTGCAGGTCGACAAGACCTGTTATTCCACGGCCGCTGCGATTGTCGAGAGCCGATGCGCTCTTGTGCAGTTCGGCCATTCGTACACGCCGTTGTTACAAGCAGCCGATCTGCGGGGAAGGAAGTTGAGCCAATGATTCAGATACCGAAGAGCGCTCTTGCGCGCGTGCGAGGAGCGGCGCTGGCATGCGCCGCATTCGCGATGCTCGCGGGCTGCGCCGACAAGACGCAGCTCTACGACACGTGGAAAGATCCCGATGCCGAGTCCGCGAGTTTGAGCAAGATCCTCGTGATCGCGGCGAAGAGGACCCCAACGAGCAGGCGCATCTGGGAGGACACTTTTTCGGCGCGGCTCGCGGAGAACGGCACCAAGGCCGTGGCGTCGTACCGCTACTTCAGCGACGCGCTTCCCGACACGCAGCAGGTTATCGACCTCGTCCTGAAGGAAGCGTTCGACGGCGTGCTGGTCGTCAATCGCGCGCAAGTCGATACGGTCGTCGAGCAGCACGCGGGCACTGTCACGACGGTGCCGGTGACCGTGCGCGACACGTGGAATGGTTTCTACCGGACCATGTACCGCGACGTCTACCAGCCCGGCTACGTCGAGGAAGTCACGGTCGTCACGCAGGAAATCAATCTCTGGGGTACCGGGAGCACGGGCGGCCTCGTGTGGAGTGGAACGGCTCAAACCTACGACGCCGAGACGCGGGAGCAGACGTGTCGCGATGTCGTCGATGAGGTCGTGGATGAGCTCGAATCGCGCAATCTGCTTGTCGCGCGGTAGAAACGACAACGCGCGGTGGGCTGCCGAGTATCGGCCAGGCCCACCGCGCGCGCTTCATCGCGAGTGCCTAGAGCATCGAGAACGACATATTGATGACCGTGAGGATCTCGGCGATTGCCGTGATCTCCGCGGTGCTCGCGGTCAAGAGAGTGACGGCCGCGAGGGATGCGACGCTCTGATGAAAATCGATGTAGGCGTCCGCGATCGACGTCGTCGCGATCGCCGCGCTGACGGCGGATTCGAGCGCGAGCTTGGCGCCGCCGGCGCCTCGAATCGCCGCGTCGAGCGTACCGATCGCCGTGGAGTGAGTCTCCGCGCTCGCTTGAAGCGAGCTAACGATGGCGACGTGGTAGTCGTCGAACGCATCGTTGAGTTCATCGTTCGATTCCGCGGCATCGACGCTGGCGGCGAGAGTCGCTCCGGACGCCGCCGCGGCGGAAAGCTCTGACGGCGTCGCTCCGAGCTGCGTCAGACGCGCGCGCACGGCGGCGTCGATGTAGCGCGCGCGCGCGTGAGCCGCCGCGCGCGCGATCGCGAATCGCGTGTCGGCGTCGAGCGCTGTCGCCGAGCGGACCAGCGCGCGTGCACCCGCTTCGCGAGCCCGCGCGGTCGCTCCCGCGCTCACGCCGCCCTCAAGGTGCGCGGCGAGCACGGCATCATGGAAGTCTGCGAACGCGGCGGCGACCGCCACGGAGTCCGCGGCGCCATCGAGCGCGCCCTCCAACTCTTCCAGCGCGGCGGCACGACCGCGCGCGATCGTCTGTAGCTCGGCCTGCGTGACCGCAATCGACGAGTCGGAGAGCACGAAGAGGTGAGTCTCCGCCTCGGCTTCGATCGATGACGCGAGTTCGTCGATCTCTTGCGCGTTGCCCTTCACGAGCGCGGCGACCGCTGCGTCGACGTCGGTCGCGATGTCCGTGTAGAACGACGCGTTGCTCGTGCCGTGAGCGATCACGCGTGCGTGGACTTCCGCCTCGACGGTGGACTCGTCGTTGAGCGGTTGCGCGTGGATGGAGCTGCCGGCATCCGCCGCCGCGGTGACGACGCTCTTCCACACAGCCGCTCCCTTCGTGGCGACGACGACGAGTTGTCTCTCGCCGTTCGCGTCGATCTCGACACTAAATCGCCCCTGCGCGTCGGTGAGGACCGAGTCGACGGCAATCGTCTGCAGCGATCCGTTCGCCTGAACGCGCGCGACCATCACGACCGCGCCCTCGATCGCGTTCGGCGCAGCACTCTTCGCGTAACCGCCCGCGCCATCGACTCGTCCTTCGATGCGTGCCGGATCGCCGGGTCCGATCGGATCGTCGTCGTCGTCGCCGCATCCTGGGGCCGCGAAGAGAGCGGCGAGGATCGCGAGTGCTGCCCAACGGCGCTGGTGGAGCGGCTTTTGTAAAAACGCCTCGGTGTTCCGCATGAAGTTCATCGGTTCGCTCCTGGTAAGAGGGGGGGTGTTGGATATCGGGCCCGTCATGCACGGAGCGGGCCACATCGTGCCACGACTGTCTGCGGCCGGCAGGCGTAGCAACTCACAAGTAGACGTTTCCGAGCAGGTTTTCGTAGCCGCGCCCGTCGTGTAGGATGGAATTCCCCTTTCACTCATTCCCGAAAGGAGATTCCGATGTCAGGCGCAGTGTCTCCGGTTCCCGCAGGTTTCAACACCGTCTCCGCGCACCTCGTCATTCGCGGCGCGGCGGCCGCGATCGAGTTCTATCAGAAGGCGTTCGGCGCCGAAGTGAAGGGCATGATGCCGAGCCCCGACGGGCGTGTGATGCACGCCGAGATGCGAATCGGCGACTCGATGATCATGCTCAACGACGAGTTCCCCGAGATGGGCGCGCAGTCGCCGTCGGCGCTCGGCGGCTCGCCGGTGACGATGCACATCTACGTCGCCGATTGCGACGCGTTGTGGAATCGCGCCGTCGCCGCGGGCGCAACGGTCCGCATGCCGCTCGCCGACATGTTCTGGGGCGATCGCTACGGCGTGCTCGCCGATCCGTTCGGCCACCACTGGTCGATCGGGACGCACAAGGAGGATCTCACGGCGGAGGAAGTCGGGCAGCGCGCCGCGGAGGCGATGAAGCAGATGCCGCCGAAGGCGTAGCGCTTGCCCGAGGACTCCGCGCTCGAGGAGCAAGCTCGGGAAGCGCTCGCGTGGCTGAAGCGTCATAGCTCCAAGCGCACGCGCGACGGGATGGCGCGATACGGCATCCCGTCGGACAACGCGCTTGGCGTCACGGTCGCCGACATCCAGGTGCTCGCGAAGCGCCTCGGGCGCGATCACGAACTCGCCGCCGCGCTGTGGGAGACCGGCGTGTACGAGGCGCGCATGCTGACGGCGTTCGTCGACGAGCCGGCGCGCGTCACGCCCGCGCAGATGGATCGCTGGTGCCGCGACTTCGACAACTGGGCGATCTGCGACACGCTCTGCTTTCATCTCTTCGATCGCACGTCGCACGCGTGGACGATGATCGCGAAGTGGAGCGCGCGGCGCGGCGAGTTCGAGAAGCGCGCCGCGTTCGCGCTGCTCGCGAGTCTTGCCTTGCACGAAAAGAGCACCGGCGACCGGCCGTTCGCGAAGTGCCTGCCACTCATCGAACGCGCCGCGACGGACGAGCGCAACTTCGTCAAGAAGGGTGTGAGCTGGGCGCTGCGCGGAGTCGGTAGGCGCAGCGCGGCGCTTCACGCCGCCTCGGTGGCGCTGGCGCGGCGACTCGCGGAGTCCGCCGAGCCCGCGGCGCGCTGGGTCGGGCGCGATGCGCTCAAGGATCTCACGAAGCCTTCGGTGCTGCGCCGTCTCGCCGCGCCGTGATACGATCTCCCGCAATCAGCGTCCAAAGGGAGATCGTCATGATCGCTCGCTGGAGTTCCCCGAAGGTGTTCGTCCGTCTCGTCGTCGCCCTGGCTCTCACGCTCGCGCTATCGCTCGCGCTCCTGCTCGCGCCGCCGCGGCTGCACGCGCAGGATCCGCCCATCCGCTGCGTACTCTTCACGCACATCGAGGATGCCACGCCGGGCGGCATGCTCGGCTCGCCGCAGTCGCAGCAGAATTACATGCTCTACCGCAGCCGGCTCATCGACATGGGCGAGCTCGCGTTGAGCGCCGGCGTGCAGTGGACCCTTCAGCCCGACTGGAAGATTCTCGAGGCCGCGCTTCTCTACGAAGACGCGGCGCTCATGGCGACCACTAACAACAAGAATTTCCTGCGATACCTCAAAGAGGATTTGGGCGTCGTCATCGATCCGCATTCCCACGAGAGCTTCGGCTACAACTACACGGACGTGGCGCACCTGATCGACTCGCTCGGCGTGGGTGCGACGACCGTGATCGGCGGACACGTCTGGGATCCGGATCTGCCGGAGTTCGCGGAGTGGGACCGGTTCCGCGTGCCCGTGGCGGGGGAGCAGTATCCGGACGCGCTGTGGCGCGGCGACATTCTGATGGGAAGCGGCACGCCGAATCACGTCAACGACCCGGTTGTCAGCGGCGTCTGGCGTCCGCGCGATCGCTACAACTACTTCGATCACGACAGCACCGCCAACATCGCGGCGATCGGGCAGTACAAGGGAAGCATCGACGAGATTCCGGAGCTGGCCGACCTCTACGCGACGGGCGAAGTGTCGGCGGAGTTCATGCTGACGTCGTCGTTTCACATTCGGCCGTCGATGATCACGCGGCCCGGCGGCATCGCGGCCGTCGAGGATTCCGTGCTGGCGCCGTTCATCGCGATGCGCGACGCCGGCATCATCGTGCTCACCGATTTCACGTCGCTCGTTCAGGATTGGCAGACGATGTTCGCGTCGCGCGGGTTTCTCTACGATCCGAACGCCGGTGCGCCGACGGGCGTCGACGCCGGTGGCGGCGCGCAGACTCTCGCCGTTGCGCGTGATCGCTGCGTACCCAATCCGTTCGTCGCGCAGACGGCAATTCAGTTCGGTGCGTCGCGCGTCACGCAGTCGCGATCGTCTTCCGCGCGAGTGACGATCTTCGACATCGCGGGGCGCGCGGTGCGGCATCTCGATGCGTCGCTTCGTTCGGCGGGCCTGCATGAAGCGGCATGGGATGGTCGCGACGAATCGGGGCGACTCGCGCCCGCGGGTCACTACGTCGCGCGTCTATCGAACGGCGCGGAGTCGCGAACGGTGCGCGCGACGTTGATCCGTTGACGCGCCGCGCGGACGCGGTGGCGGACGCAGAAGCGAATTCGAAGCCGGAGTCGTTTCGTTGAGTTGCGGACAAGCGATCCTCTGCCTGATCTTGCCGCCGCTCGCTGTTTTGGATCGCGGCTGCGGCACGATCGTCATCGTCTCGGTGCTCACGCTCTGCGGATGGGTCCCGGGCGCGATCGCCGCACTCGTCGTCTGCAACCAACCGAAGAAACCATGACCGCGCGTCGGCGTGCGTCGCGGCTGTTCGCACTCCTTCGAGTTGGGATAGCTTTCGCGATCGCGCATCAGACCGGCTGCGGCTCGACCGCAATCCGCACGGGTACCGTTTCTGTGCCGCTAACGGAATCGCATGTCGGCGATCGGATACGCAAAGGCGAACGCGTTTTCGTGCGCACGAACGATGGCGTACGACACAACGGCCATTTCATTCGGTTCGACATGTTGGCCGACTCCACCAGCCTCGTGATGTCCGAGTATGAACCGCGCAGCGGACGCGAGCCGCTCGTGGTCGCGTTCAATCTGGCGCGGATAGATAGCATCTCGAAAGAGCACAGCACTCCGGTACCGAGACCGCTGATGAACACTTTGGGCGTGGCTGCGCTCGTGACGGTCGCGGCGTTCGTCGCGATTGTCGTGTCGTTCCAGGGCCTCGGAGATCTCAACTGAGAGGGGATGCATGGGAACACAGCGTTGGTCAGCTCTAATTGCGACTGGGATCGTTTCGTTCCATATGATTGCTGCGACCGCCGTCTTTGCGGATGCGGGTGCCGTCGATTCGACGAGCGTGAAAGTGTCCGACGCCGTCGCGGCGAAATTGTTCATCGTGCATTTCTCGGCTGGTCCGTCGTGGGACCCGGACAAACCGCCGAACGAGCAAACGAGTTTCGGCGAGCACGGGCGCAATCTGAAGCGGCTCCGCGACGAGGGGAGCATCGTGCTCGGCGCGCGGTATGGCGACAAGGGGATGATCGTGCTGCGCTCGCTGTCCGAGGACGAAGCGCGCGCGATTCTGAGCGCCGACCCCGGCGTCGTCGCCGGAATCTTCACGTTCGAGGTATTCGAGCTGCGCCCGTTCTACAGCGGTTGCCTCGCGGTCGAGCCGCGGCCGACGCCGACTCCGACTCCGTCGCCGTCGAGCGGCGGGAAATAGCGGCGGATGATTTGCGCGTCTTGCGGTCGCGTCGGACGGTTCGTCGCCGCGATCGCCCTCGCGATGTTCGCTCTGCCTCTCTTCGCGGCGCGCTCCGCCGCGTCGGCCGACACGACGAGCGTCTCGACATCCGTAGGCGCTCCGGGTTCGCTGACCGCGCCGAGCAGTGCGAGCGGCGTTCGCTACCTCTACCTAATCCGCCACGGGATGTACGACCGCGACAGCACCGACATCGATCGTTCAGGGAACGGCCTCAATGCGCTCGGCCGCGAGCAGGCGCGCCTCGTCGGCGAGCGGCTCGCGTCGCTCGGCGTGCCGATCACCGCGTTCGTGACGAGCGACTTCACGCGTGCGCGCGAAACGGCGGAGGAGATCGGCCGCGTGCTCGGCATCGCCGCAGTGGAGGATTCGCTCATACACGAGTGCACGCCGACGACAGGCCGCGCGGAGTATTCGCTCTACAGCTCGCCCGAGGAGAACGCGCAGTGCGACGCGTGCCTCCAAGCGGCGTGGGAGAAATACGCGCGCCCATCGCCCGATGCCAACGCGTACGACGTGCTCGTCTGCCACGGCAACGTGATCCGGTGGTTCGCGACGAAGGCGCTCGGTCTCGAGATCACGCGTTGGTGGGCGATGGACATCGCGAACGCATCGCTCACGGTGATCGCGGTGCGAGCCGACGGCTCGACGCGGCTTGCGGTTTTCAGCGACGCGGCGCACATCCCCGTCGAGAAGCAATCGTGGACTGGGCGCGGCGCAGGGTGGCACCCGCCTCCCCGCAAGTAATCGTCGCAGTGGTGTGATAGTATCCCCGCATCCTTCGTGGAGATGAGCCGATGAAGTTCATTCATGGGAACGCACTTCTCCTCGCGTCGGCGGTATCGCTCAGCGCTGCCGTGCTGGTCGCATGGATGTCATTGCTCGCCGGCGCGCGCGTTCGATACCTCGATCACTTGATGGCGTTCAATCTTCTCGCGGCTACAATGCTGTTGCTCGGGATTGCGGCGCTCGCGTGCAGTCTCGCGGGCCTGTGGCGTGCGCGATTCCGAAGCGCGCCATTCGCCGCGTTCGGATTCGTTTCGCTCCTGTTTCTGATTCGGCTCACGCTCGACAGCTAAGCCAAGCACACGACACCCCGAAACTCATCAACGACCAGACCAAAGGAGAGCACAATGTCACTTCGCATTGGAGATGTGGCTCCGGATTTCGAGGCTGAGACGACGGAAGGCAAGATGCGTTTTCACGAGTGGATCGGCAATTCCTGGGCGGTGCTCTTCTCGCACCCGAAGGATTTCACGCCGGTCTGCACGACGGAGCTCGGATACATGGCGAAGCTCAAGCCCGAGTTCGACAAGCGGAACACGAAGGTGATCGGGCTCAGCGTCGATCCGGTCGGGAACCATGCGAAGTGGGCGGTCGACATCGCCGAGACGCAGGGGCACGCGCCGAACTACCCGATGATCGGCGACACGGATCTGAAAGTTTCGAAGCTCTACGGCATGCTCGCCAACGAGGTCGAAGGATCGTGCGACGGACGCACTGCGGCGGACAATCAGACCGTGCGCAACGTTTTCGTCGTCGGGCCCGACAAGAAGATCAAGCTCGTGATCGTCTATCCGATGACGACGGGGCGCAACTTCGACGAGGTGCTGCGCGTGATCGATTCGATGCAGCTCACCGCGAAGCACAAGGTCGCCACGCCCGTGAACTGGAAGCAGGGCGAGGACGTGATCATCGCGGGCTCGGTCTCGGACGACGACGCGAAGAAGACGTACCCGCAAGGTTGGAAGGCGCCGCGGCCGTATCTTCGAATCGTGCCGCAGCCGAAAAGCTAGCGCGCGCGGACGCGCGCTTGGCGCGTCCGCGGTGGCCCGTGCGCGCGTTTCGCTTCGGGCATCCGCCGTGGATGCTCGCAGATTTCACCGAGCGGCTGCGCGGCACGGTTGATCGATTGGCGCCGCTGCTGCACGACGTGCCCGCGCCGCGCGCGCGCGCAGCTCGACGGCTCGTGGTCCATTCTCCAGAACGCGGGGCATCTCGGCGACGTCGAGGAACTCTGGACGCAGCGCGTCGATGATCTTCGGGCGCGGCGCGCGGTCTACGCGCCCGCCGATTCGGTGCGCTGCGCTCAACTCGCGGAGGCGCACCAAGCCGCGTCGTCGGAGGATGTGCTGCGCTACTTCGCGGGGCGACGCGCGCCGTTCCTCGCCGCGCTCGCGTCCGCCGACGAGCCACTGCAGCGCGCGGAAGCATTTCACGAGCGGCTGAGATGCCCGATGCGCCTAGTCGATCTCGCGCAATTCGTCGCGGAGCACGACTTTCATCATCTGCTCCGAATCCGAGTGCTGCGGGGGCAGCTTGGAGTCGGCGCCGGCGGCTGACGCTCGACGCGGCTCCCGCGAGTCACCGCTGTCCGCGCGCCGATCTTGGGCGAGCCATTCGCGGGCTCGTCAGCCGAGCGGTCGTTTGCGGATCAACCGCCAGTGTGCGAGGTAAAGCGGCATCCCGACAATCATGAACGCGAGGCTGGTCGATGCGTCGCGCTGGCGTTGCGCGGTGACGACGTCGAGCTTCGCGCTCGTTTCGCGCCAGTTCTCGTAGTCGGCGAGCCACTGCTGGATCGTCTCGCGCTGCTCCTCCGTGACGGCGTCGCTCGAGGCCCAGCGCTCCATGTCGGGGCGCATCGCCGGCATCGGCGGCTGGCGCGCGTAGATCCGCTGCTCGTTGTCCGCCTGCGTGAAGACGAACGCCTTCAACCCCATGTCGACGAATCGTACGCCGCCGATCGTGATGAACACGAGTCCTAGCAGCGCGAAGATGTAGAGATAGATCGTGCGAACAACCGAGTCGCGTTCCATGGCGATAGCACCTTCCTAGGGGTGTGAGGGGCGCGGCGGTCTCGGCGCTCAGATTCTCGGATCGCGCGCCACGGTGCATGACTGCATCGCGCGACCATACTGTAACGCTCCCGCGCGGCCGAGGGAACATCGCCGCGGGAAAGTCGAGCCGCGCGGTCGTTATCAGTGCTTCGCCGATCCAGACAGCCCAGTCGCGCTCGAAAATTCGCGATGCCGAGAGGCGCGACGGACCGAGCCATCTGGTGATCGGTCGCCCGATGGGCAAGGAGGAAGCGATGATGTGCGCAAGGACGGCTTCACCGGTAGACCCAGATCGGTCGGCGTGCCGCGCCGGCTTTCGCAGCACGAGCGCATCGTCGCTCGCGCTGGCGTTGTGCTGCGTCGGCGTGCTCGTATCCGCGTCAGCCCAGCACGCGGCAGCGGGCGCTTGGGTGACGGGAATCACGATGACGAGGACTCCCGTCGGTAGCGACTACGATGTGACCGTCACGGTGTCCGTGCGAACCGGTACCAATCCTCCCGGATATCCGGGAGGCACGGTCGTGACCTGCATGCACGTGCAAGAAGAAGACATCTGCTTCGACGAGGACATCTTCGATGGCCCCGTGACGATCACCGTCGCCGCGGCCGGCGGGACCGCCACGACGACGCTCGGCCCTTTTCGGTATCCGTGTTCGTGGGGGAACGATATCGGAGTCGAAGTCGAGAGCCTCACAGGATTCAAAGGTCGGAGTGAATCGAGCTCACTTCCTCGCAGCTCGGGCATGATCGATGCGGACGAGTGCGGCCCGAGTATCCCGGTCGGCGATCTCACGCTGACCTCCGAGGTCTTCTCCAACCCGAATCTCTGGAACTTCATGACGGCCGATGAGCCGAACCCGGTCGTTCCCGTCGCGCGCGGCGTCGAAGGCGACACGGGGATTCCGATCATCGGGTTCACGACGCGTGCACTGCGCGATCCTCGAGAGATCGGGTACGATTTCTACGAGTTGTCGGTCTCGACGATGGTTCCAGAGTTCGCGACGCGCGAGGTGCGCGCAGCTGGTCCGAATGTGTGGCCGGGCCCCGAGCCCACCGAATTTTCTCGCTACGGAGTTCCCGTGAGCCTCGTGCCCATCCACGCGTACGATGCCCCGCTCGATGACGTGCGCCTCGCCGAAATCTTTCTCGTCGACGCCGAGCGGCAGCTCCCTCGAGTTCGCGTGTTCGGCGGCGACGTCGGTTCGGCGGTCGATGTCGTTCATCCCGACGCCGGCGCGCGTTCGCCCACGAGTCCGCTCGGAAGCGCGCCGAACCCGTTTCGCTCCGAGACGGCGATCCGGTTCCATCTCGAGCAACCGGGATCGGCGAGAGTGCGCGTATTCGACGGGAGCGGCAGGCTGGTCCGCGACATTCCCGTGCACGCATCGGCCTCCGGAGTTCAAAACGTCTTCTGGGATGGGCGCGATGGGGCGGGCGTCGTTCAATCGAGCGGAGTCTATTTTTACGATGTCGCAACCGCGCGATGGCGCGGACGAGGGCGAATGACGATGCTGCGCTGATCGGTCCGGTGCGCACGCCGAGCGCCCGAGTCGGCCTGACGAATTCGTCGGGCCGACTCGATGCTAAAAGCGAAACGGAGGCGCGAGTGATCGCGCCTCCGTCGGGTATTCACGAGATCTTCTATTCAGCTATGCGAGGGTAACGCCTTCCGCCTGGGGCCCCTTCGGACCTTCAGTCACCTCGAACTCCACAGCCTGACCTTCCGCGAGCGTCTTGAAACCTTCGCCGCGAATCGCCGAGAAGTGGACGAAGACATCCTTGCCGCCCTCGCGCTCGATAAATCCGAATCCCTTGGTCTCGTTGAACCACTTCACCTTGCCCTGCAGTCTTGCTGACATTTCTTCTCCTCATTCGATCTGTACGTACCGGCAATTGGTCACCCCGCCTGGCCGGCACCAACGGAGGGGCGAGTCGTTCCTACTGGTCCGCGCCCGAATTGCAGGGGCGCTTTCACGAGCGTTGCCTTAAGCCTCCGGCGAGCGGTATGAAAACGGGCCGGCCCGACAAAGAGCCAGGCGACCCAACACCACTTACCTGGAAAGACAATCGCTTGAACGACGGGAGCAATATAAGCGATCAGGCCCGACCGTGGAAGCTTTTTTTTAGGGGGGGGGGAAGGAAACGCCCGCGTCAGGGAATCGGTCGGCCGCGGCTTACTCGTCGCGCGGCGCCTTGCGCGGGATTTCGGGAGCGGGGCGGTACGCGTCGAGCCAGTGGCGGATCGTGAAGATCGGGTGCGCGAGGAGCATTCGCGGGCCCGAATAGCGCATCACCGCCTTGATTTGCGCGCGCCGGTCCTTCTGATAGCAATGAATCGGGCACTTCGTGCAGGGAGGCTTCTCTTCGTGGTAGGGGCACTTCTCGATCCGCCGCGTCGCGTACGCGAGAAGTTCCGCGCACTCGCCGCACTCGGCGCGCGCGCTGCTGGCGGGGGTGTGATGCCCCCGGCAGAAGATCTCGATCATCGCCGCGATCGTGCGGCGTTCGCGCTCGAGGCGCGGCGGCAAGTCCGTGATGCTGCTCACGCCGCCGAGTCTACACGCTTGCGGGGACTTGCACCTGCGACATCATGGCGCATGAAATCGGGCCGCGCGCAACACGTCGCGCATTGACACGCGCGTGAGGCGGCACTACCGTCCGATCGGTCGTGCAGCGTGCGCCTCGACGCGCGCTCGTTCGGCGTCATCCGATCTTCGCATCTGCCCCTCCCTCCGCCCGGCGTCCTCTTCGCCACGCCACGTCGCACACCGCCACGGCCGCGTCTTCTCGTGGGCCTCGCGAGTTCCGCGAGGGCGTCCGCGAGATTCGTTCCTCGCCAGGAGCGACAGGCTCCAGAACAAGGGGGGTCCTCATGAAACGGCGTGTCTTCTTGATCGGTCTCTTCGCGCTCGTGATCGCGGTCGCGTGGGCGACCGGCGCGGCGGCGCAGCGGAACGCGGGGAGCGTCGCGCTTTCGCCCGGCTCGTCGCACGACATCATGTTCGACGGCTACTGCGACGGCCTCCACATCGAGATCGACAACGAGGGATGCATCAACGGCTACCAGATCGCGATCGGCAATTGCGTGAGCGGCGACATCCTCGGCACGCTCGCGCACCGCTTCAACCGCGCGTTCCTCGCGATCAACTACACTTGTGACGCGTCGTTCGGCTGCGACGAGAGCAGGGTAGGGTGCATCCACACCGTGCTCCGCGGCGACCGGACATGGACGCATTACTGCCACGAGGCCACCGGCATGCAGGTGCTCAACTCGGGGACGTGGAGCGTGAAGGCGCCGTCTCGTAATCCGGAGGCGATTCGAGAGACGCTGCCGGTTTCGACCGAGCGGCGTTGATCGCGTAACGCGCTTCGGCGCAACCAGCGATCTCCCGCATCGAAATCGCTGGCGCACGTGAACTGGATACTGCTTCGGGGCCCCGGCCTGGTGAGCCGGGGCCTCGCCCGCTTGCGTGCGGCGCTCTGCGTCGAGCGTCGCGTGCGGATGCGCCGGCGCGACGCGGCGCGCGTTGGCGCCCCGTCCGCGGCGGGGCTAGATTCTTGGCGCCTCCCGAGGAGTTCGCGATGCCGCTGACCGCCGGAGAAACGCTCGGCCCGTACCAACTTATCGAAATCGTCGGCGAAGGCGGGATGGGCGTCGTCTGGAGGGCGGTCGATTCGCGGCTCGATCGCGAGGTCGCGATTAAGGTTCTTCCCGACGCCGTCGCGGCCGACCCGCAGCGTCTCGTTCGCCTCGAGCGCGAAGCGAAAGCGGTCGCCGCTCTCAATCACCCGAATATCGTGACCATTCACTCGATCGAGGAGGCCGGCGGGCGCCAGTTCTTCACGATGGAACTCGTGTGCGGGCGCTCGCTCGAGGACGTGATTCCGCCGGGCGGCCTGCCGTTCGCTGCGTTCTTCGACCTCGCGATACCGATTTGCGACGCGCTCGCGGCGGCGCACGCGCGCGGCATCGCGCACACCGCGTGGATCGAACACGACAGCAACCTGAACTCCATCCGGGAACTCCCGCGCTACGTGGCGCTCGTAGAGCGGTGGCGTTGACGGGGCGGTCCGCGCGCGCTGCGTTCGCACGGACACCGTCAACGTGAACACGAGCGTGACCGGCCTCCGTCGCGTCCCACTGATCGCCAAGAAATATCGAATCTGCGTGGAATAAACCGGCCGCTCCGGTGTGGAACGTCTCCCGCCGCGACGGGGCACCCCGCCGATCTTCACCGAGTACGACGATGTACCACGAAGGGAGACGAGCATGGCCAGCACGCTGCTGTTGGGTAAGTGCCCACACTGTAAGGGCCCGCGGAAGTACACCTCGGAGGCCGCGCCCGCGAAGCGGTCCTGGCTGACATGCCCGAGCCCGACCTGCGCGTCGAATCCGAAGAAGGCCCGCCGCCAGTGGAGCGGGAATTAACGCACGAACCGGACCCTCGCCGTCTCAACCCGCGCGCCGGATTGGACTCTGACGAAGTAGACGCCCGATGGCAGAATGCGGCCGTTCTTATCGCGGGCGTCGATCGTCTCGGTGTGCCGGCCCGCTGTCCTGCTTCCGGCGTACGGCGTTCCCACCCGCCTGCCCGCGATGTCGAAGAGGTCGACCCGCACATCGCTCGGTGCGCGCAGGCTATAGACGACCGTCGCACTCGTGCGTGCGGGATTCGGGTAGATGCCCTCGACCAACAGGTCAGGTGTCCGACCGATTGCTCCGTCGATCGGCACATCGGTCGCAGTCAGCGCGGCACCAGCGAATAGATAGGCGATTCCCTCGTATGCCTGTCCATTCGACGCAGTGTATGCGCCGACGATGAGATCTGCGAAGCCGTCGTCGTCGACGTCGCCCGCGCCGGCCGCGCCGAGCCCGAAGCCGCTGCTCGCCTGATTTCCATCGATCGTCAACCGCGGCGCGGCGCCAAGACCGCTCGGCGAACCGAACCAGACAAGCGCTCGGCCTTCGTTGAGTTGATCAACGTCGAAACTACTTGCCCCGACGACGATGTCGTCGTAGCCGTCGCTGTTCAGATCCCCGGCCGGCGCCGCAGGCATGCCGAGGTACGCCTGTGCTTGATCGCTTTCGAACGTCCAGTCGGGCGAGCCATTCGGGACAGTGGGAGTGCCATAGAAGAGACTGACCCGGCCCTCGTTGAGCTGGCCGTTGTCAAATTCCCACGCGCCGACAACGATTTCGTCATATCCATCACCATCGACGTCACCGGCCGAGCCGACGCTGATGCCGAACGCAGCCCGCGCCTGATCGCTTTCGGCTGTCCACGCCGGCGCTGCGCCGAGCCCGGTCGGAGAGCCGAGATAAAGAAACGTCTTCCCCTCGTCCGTTTGACCGTTGTCGAAGGCGGAGGCGCCAATGATCGCATCATCGAATCCATCGCCATTGACGTCGCCGGCTGCGACAGAAATCCCAAAGGCGGACGACTGCTGGTTGCCTTCGACTATCCACGACGGCGTCGCCGGTAGGCCCGAGGCCGAACCGTGGTAGGCGTAGACGCGACCCTCCTGCGCCTCGGCGCCACCGTAGTATGGAGAGCCAACGACGACATCGGCGAAGCCATCGCCGTTCACGTCTCCTGTTGCGCAGAGGGAAAACCCGAAGTCGGAGTAACTGTGCTCGCCGTTCGCGATCCAGTCGGGCCCGGGAGAAAGTCCGCTCGAGGATCCGTAGTGGAGTTGGGCGCGGCCGAGCGGCATCAAAGCGGTGCCGTAGAAGCGCGAGCCGACGAGGACGTCGTCAAAGCCGTCGCCATTGACGTCGCCTGCTGACACGGAGTGGCCCATTATCGCGCTGAATAAGTTGCCCTCGATGTTCCAGGCCGGACTGAGCTCAAGGCCGGCTTGCGAGCCGAGAAACAGGACGGCGCGCCCCTCTGCGCCATCGCCGTTCTCAAAATTGGGGGCGCCGATCACCACGTCGCCATAGGCATCGCCATTGACGTCGCCTGCGGCCGACACGGACCAGCCGAACTCGGCGCCGCTGACTCCGCCTTCCGCGAACCACGCCGGCGGGACACTCGGCACGGCGTGGAGGACGCCCGGAAAGAAAACAAGTGTCGCGAAAGCGATGACAACGTGAGCGCTGAGTGGATTTCGCATGGTGGGGTCTCCTTGCGAGTTCGGGCTGTCTGCTAGCCGAGTCGCGTCGATCGGAAGCCCGCGAACTCTGCTGCTATTCGTGCCGGAGGGGTCGCAGCCCACTCTAGCGAGGCGCTCGCTGCGTCGCAAGCCGCCGCGAAGCGCTGTGCTACGTGCCGCACATGTTCCGGGTTTGTGCGAGAGCCTCCGAACCGTAGGCGTCGCGGGGCAGCCTAGGCTCGCGCGCCTTGTGACGGCGCGGCGCGCGGCGTAGGCTCCGCGCATGCCGACTCCCTCCGAGGTCACGCGCACCTTCCTGCGATGGCGCGACGGCGACGGCTCGGCGCTCGAGGCGCTTCTGCCTCTCGTGTACGACGAGATGCGCCGTCTCGCGGGCTCGTATCTGCGCATGGAGCGCGAGGGCCACACGCTGCAGCCGACCGCGCTCGCGCACGAGGCGTACATCCGGCTGATCGACCAGCGTTCCGTCACATGGGAAAGCCGCGCGCACTTCTTGGGTCTTGCGGCGCAGGCGATGCGGCGGATTCTCGCCGACCACGCGCGACGCCACGGCGCACAGAAGCGCGGCGGTGGAGCGGCGCGCGTTTCGCTCTCGCTCGAAGAGCACGACATCGCGGCGGACCCGGGCGACGTCGACATCCAGGAACTCGACACGGCGCTTGAAGACCTCGCGAACCTCGAACCGCGGCAAGCGCGCGTGGTCGAGCTGCGATTTTTCGGCGGGCTCTCGATCGACGAAGCGGGCGAGGTGCTCGGCGTTTCGCCGGCGACGGTCAAGCGCGACTGGACGCTGGCGCGCGCGTGGCTCTATCGCGAGCTGCGAGGCCCGGGCGCGTGAGCGAGCACGCGGACGCGCGCGCGCGCGCGCAGGCTCGCTGGCGCCGCGTCGGCGAGATCTTCGACGCCGTCGTCGAGCGCCGGATTGATCGTGCGGACGACAACGCGACCGGCCGCGGAACCGACGGCGCGCACGAACACGCGTCCGAGATCGCACCCGGCCGTGCGGCGGAGATGCTCGACGCGTTTCTCGCGGAGGCCTGCGCGGGCGACGCCGCGCTCGAGGCGGAGGTCCGCTCGCTCCTCGCGAGCCACGGCGCGGCGGGCCGCTTCCTCGAGCCCGGCGTCGCGTCGCTCGGCGTCGGCGCGCTCGCCGCCGATGCGTTCGGCGACTCGAGCACGCCGCTCCTTGCCGCGCAGCCGCTCGAAGGCCGCACGCTCGGCGCATGGCGCATCGTTCGCGCCATCGGCGAGGGCGGGATGGGCACCGTTTACCTCGCGGAGCGCGGCGACGGCGAGTACCGGCAGCGCGGCGCGCTCAAACTGATCCGCCACGGGCTCGCGAGCGAGGAAATGGTCCGCCGTTTTCGCCGCGAACGCCAGATTCTCGCGTCGCTCGACCATCCGGGAATCACGCGGCTCCTCGACGGTGGCACGACGCCCGAAGGACTTCCGTGGCTCGTGATGGAGTTCGTCGACGGGAAGTCGCTCTACGATTGGTGCTCCGCCGAGTCGCTCTCGCTCGTCGCGCGGCTGCGGCTCTTCGTGTCGATCTGCGCCGCGGTCCAGTCCGCGCACCAGCGCCTCGTCCTCCACCGCGACATCAAGCCGGGCAACATCCTCATCACGCAAGACGGCGATCCGAGGCTGATGGATTTCGGCGTCGCGAAGATTTTTGCGGGCGATGGCGGCGACGAGAGTGGCGAAGGCGGCGATCGCGCTGCGGGCGCGGATGCACGCGACGACGCGCGCACGAATGCGAACGCGAATGCGCACACGCATGACCTGCGGACGATCACGCTGCCGCTCACGCCCGAGTACGCGAGCCCCGAGCAGTTGCGCGGCCACGAGGTGACGACCGCGTCGGACATCTACTCGCTCGGCGTGCTCCTGTACGAGCTTGTCACCGGCGCGCGGCCATACCCGACGCGCGCCGCGGGGACGCACGATCTGATTCGCGTCGTGCTCGAGGGGAGTCCGCCGCGGCCGAGCACCGCCGTCGCGGCGGCGGGCGCGCCGCTCGCGCCGCGCCGCACGCTTCCGATGCCGCCGCCCGGAAGCACGGACGCGCTGCGCCGCCGCATCGCCGGCGATCTCGACAACATCGTGCTGAAGGCGATGAGCAAGGAGCCCGAGCGGCGCTACGTCTCCGCCGAGCACCTCGCCGAGGATATCCGCCGCTTCATCGGCGGGCGGCCGGTTGCGGCGCGCCCCGCGACGTGGTCGTACCGCGCCGCGCGATTCATTCGCCGCAACGCCGTCGCGGTCGCCGCCGCCGCGCTCGCCGTCGTCGCGCTCCTCGCGGGCCTCGCGACCACGTCGTGGCAGGCGACGATCGCGCGTCACGAGCGCGCCGCCGCCGAGCGCCGCCTCCGCGAGATCCAATCGATGGCGAACGCGCTCCTCTTCGATGTTCACGACTCGCTCGCCGTGGTTCCGGGCACGACGCCGGTGCGCGAGATGATCGTCGCGAAGGCGACCGAGTATCTCGACCGCCTCGCCGCGGACGCGGGCCCCGATTCCGCCGTGCGCTTCGGGCTCGGCGATGCGTACTCGCGGCTCGGCATGCTTCAAGGCCAGGTGTGGGCCGCGAACGTCGGGAAGGCGGACGAGGCGTATGAGAGCTTCAACAAGAGCCGCGCGATTCGCGAGGCGCTCCTGCGCGAGTATCCCGACCAGCCGCGCGCGCTGTACGGCGTCATGCAAATCTCGACGCGCATCGGGCTCTTCGATCTCGAGCACGCGCGTCGCGAAGAGGCGCTGTCGATGCTCGAGCGCGCGCTCGCGTGCACGCGACGCCTCATCGAACTCTTTCCCGATTCCTCCGCGTACCGCACCGATCTCCCGAAGCGGCTCAACAATGTCGGCGTGGCGCTCTTCGCGAACGACCGCGTCGAGGATGGCCTCGCGGCCGTGAGCGAGGCGATGCGCGCGTGCGAAGAGAACGCGCGGCGCGAGCCCGAAGTCGCCGCTCACCGGCGCTTCCTCGCGCACTGCGGGTCGACGCAGGTCGAGGGCCTGCTCCGCGTGCCCGGCATGGCCGACTCGGCGATCGCCGTCTCGCGGCGCGTCATCTCCATCTACGAGCGTTTCTCTCGCGACGATTCCGCCGACGCGGACGCGAAACGCCACGTCGCCGCCGGCTACTTCGATCTGGCGCGCATCTACGGCGGCAGCGCCGATCGCGTGGATTCCGCGATCGCGAACGCTGGCCGATCCGTCGCAATGGCTCGCGAGATGGTCGCGGCCGACCCGGGGAATCAGGATCTGCTCGTCGCTGTCGCGATCGCGGAAACGGGAGAAGGAATGTTTCGCGCGATCGCCGGTCAGACCGACGAAGCCGAGAGCGTGCTGCGCGGCGCGATGGGGAGCTTCGAGTCGTGGGCGAGCGCGGACACCGCGGATACGCGCTACCGCCAGCAACTCCGCGACATCTACCTGAGCTTGGGGTTCGTGGAGATGAATCGCGCGCGCGATGCACGCGGCGGCGATGCGCGCGCAATCGGGGCAAGCCACGCGCGCTGGAGCGCCGCGCATTCGTGGCTCGATCGCTCCGACGCGATGCACGCGCGCCTCGTCGCCAGCGGCGGGGGCGAGCTTCAACCCGAAGACGCGGAGCGAGTCCGCGCCGTGCGCGCCGCGTGTGACTCCGCGCTCGGGCGCGGATAGCGGAGCGCGCGCCACACCGCGCCCCGCCACACGAACGCGCCCCGCTCCCCCGCGCCCGACCGCGTGCCTCGCGGCGCCCCGTCGTGTGGCGCGCCGCGCAAACCCTAAAGCTTCGCGAACTCCACGCGCCGGTTCGCCGCGCGCCCCTCGGCGCTCGTGTTGCTCGCGACCGTCTCGGTGTCTCCCTTGCCGTCGGTCGTGAAGCGCTCCGCCGCGATGCCGAACTCGCCGGACAACACGCGCGCCACCGACGCCGCGCGCCGCTTCGAGAGATCGAGATTGCTCGACGCCGAGCCGGTGTTGTCCGTGTGACCGACGATGTGCAGCTTCACCGCCGCGTTCGCATCGAGGTACGACTTGATCTGGCGCAGCACCGGCGCGGACTCGGGCTCGACGACATCGGAGCCGCTCGCGAATCGAATGCCGTACGTGACGAGCTTGCCGGACGCGAGCATGTCCGCCGCCGGTTTGCAGCCCTCGGCGTAGCGAACGTTCGTGATCATCGGGTGCGTCGACGCCGCCAAGCGAATCTCGAGATTTGTCGGCATCCCATTGGATTCGGAGATGTCGGGCACGCTCGCCATGCGCTGTCGGTCGATGTAGGCCTTCAGCACGGTGCCGCGCGCCATCACCATCACGTGATGCCGGCCGCCGATCGTGCCGGCTTCGAGCGTCGTGCTCGAGAAGATTTCGCCGGAGCGGAACGCCATGTCGTTGCCCTGCGGATACGTCGCCAACCAGCACGCGTTTCCGGCGTTGTCGACCCCGCGCACCGTGAGCGCCGACCCCATCGGCTCCTCGCCGTAGAAATCGAACTCGAGCGTCCAGAACTCGGGAAGCGACGGCGCGGCCGGCAGCTTCATGCGGATCGTGCCGTCGACACTCACGCACCGCAGCCACCGCTCGCCCTCCGACTCCGCGACCTCGAATGTCCCCAACACGAGCTTCCAACGCGATGGGAATTCGCCCAGCTCGTCCTGCGTGAAGTCGTCGGCGAAGAGCGGCTTGTCGCCGGGGACGTAGTCAAACTTCGTCGAGACGGACGACGCCTTGCCGCCGCCCGGCTGCGCGGCCGTGCCCGACGACGGCGCGCCGGCGTTCGCGCTCGCATCGCCAGCCGCCGCGTCGGCCGCACCGTCGACTTTCTTGTCCACGGCGTCCTCGGCTTTCTTCGTCGTCTTCTCCGCGACCTTCTGCTTGAGCCTGTCTTTCAGTCCAGCGTGCGCCATCGACGCGGGCAAAGCGGCGGCGAGGGCCGCGGCGAGCGCGACGATCGCGATCCAGAACACGGGGAGACGATGATTGCGGGACATGCTGAACCTCCTTCGAGAATGAGTTTTGATGCGTGGTCGCGATGGGCGTCGGGGTGACCGCCCGCAATCGGCGCCTCGCGGTCGACGGAGCGGCGCCCACCCGTAACGCGCAGTCCGCATCGAAATCAGCTCAGGCCTCGTGATTGTTTGTGCAGCGGCCTCGTCGCGATCGTCATCGAAAGCGGGGGGGCTCCCTCGGCGCACGTGGCGCCCCGCCCTCACCTCGTGTCTCGTTCAACGTCATCGCTGCAGGCTCGAATCGTTTGGAGGGTTCGCAATGTCGCTTCTCTACAGTTGGGCTCGAAGGACAGCAGTTGCACTGCTCTTCACCATTATTTCGATCCCCGCGCTCGCCCACGCGGCGGCGGATCTCGTGGTCCGCGAGGTCGATATTGCGGGTGTCGGCTTCAATTGCGGCACGGGCGGCGCAACCGGCACGGTCGCGGCGACGATCGAGAATCTCGGCGACACTTCGGCGGGCGCCGGGTTTCGCGTTCTTTTCTTCGACGACACGAACAACAACGGCGCCTACGACTCGGGCACAGACGCGACCCTCGGCGAGGTCACCGTCGCCGCCGCGCTCGATCCGGCCGCCCAGACCATTGCGTCGACCGCGATGAGCGCGACCTTCGCGTTCAACAAGGACCTGATCTTCGCGTTCGTCGACAACCAAAACGATGTCGTCGAATCGAACGAGGCGAACAACTTGGAGGACTCGGGCGCGAGCTGCGCGTTCGCCGCGGCGCCCGGCTCGTTCGACCCCGTCGTCGAGTGGGCATGGACGGCGGGCGTGGTCGATCCCGACGCGGTCAACGTGCTCATGACGCCGTGCGTCATCGACCTCACCGGTGACGGAGTCCCCGAGGTGGTCTTCGGCTCGACGTGGTCCACGGGCGGAGGCCTCGCCGAGAGCGGGTACCTGCGCGCGCTCGACGGCGCGACCGGCGCGGAGCTCTTCACCGTCGACGATCCCGCGCTCTACATCAACGTGGCCGCGTCGATCGCCGTCGGCGATATCGACAACGACGGCCTCCCGGAAATTCTGGCGGTCGACGAGACGACGCTTCGCCTCATCGCGTTCGAGAATGATGGCACCTTCAAATGGCGCAGCGATGACATCGAGCCGGTGAACTGGGGCGCGCCGTCGATCGCGGACATCGATCAGGACGGAACGCCGGAGATCGTCATCGGTCGTCAGGCGCTAAACAATGACGGAACGCTGCGGTGGACCGGGACGGGCGGGATCGGCGCGGTGGTGTTCAATAGTCCGATCTCCATCGTCGCGGATGTGGACGCGGACGGCTCGCCGAACGTTGTGGCGGGCAATACCGTCTACGCAGCGGACGGAACGATCGCGTACGAGAACACAAGTCTGTCGGACGGCCTCAACGCCGTCGCGAACTTCGATGCTGATCCGCAAGCCGAGATCGTTCTCGTCTACTCGAGCCTCCTCTATCTTCTCGAGCACGACTGCACGATCAAGTGGGGGCCGATCCCGCTGAACGCCGGCGGAGGCGGGCCGCCGACCGTTGCGGACTACGACGGCGACGGCTCGCCGGAGATCGGCATTGCAGGGGCCTCCGCGTACACCGTCTTCGCGGCCGATGGCACCGAGAAGTGGAGCAGCCCGACGCAAGACGGGAGCTCCTACGTCACCGGCTCGTCCGTGTTCGACTTCGAAGGTGACGGCAGCGCGGAAGTGATCTACCGAGACGAGCTGTACCTGCGCATCTATCGCGGGTCGGACGGCACGGTGTTGTACCAGACGCCGATGAGTTCGTGCACCTGGCATGAGTACGTGCTGGTGGCCGACGTCGACGCGGACGGCAACGCCGAGATCGTGGCCACCGCGAACAACAATTGCAGCTTCGGCACACAACGCGGCATCTACGTCATCGGCGACGCGAACGATAGCTGGGCATCGACGCGAAAGATCTGGAACCAGCACACGTACCACATCACGAACGTGAACGACGACGGGACGATTCCGCAGTTCGAGGAGAACAACTGGCTCGCGCCGGCGGGGGAGCCGTACAACAATTTCCGGCAGAACACGCTGCCGGGGAATCTGCCGCTTGCGGCGCCGAACCTCACGGCCTCTCGCGTTGCTGTCGACGCGGGCCCGTGCCCGACCGGAGTGGGCCTAGTCGCGCGCATCGGCAACGGCGGCTCGAACCTCGCGGCTGCTCCCGTGAGCGTCGCGTTCTACGACGGCGATCCGAATCTCGGCGGCGTGCTGATCGGTGTCACGGCGACGACGATCAATCTGCTTCCAGGCCGCTACGAGGATGTCACGTTCGTCGCGTCGCCGTCGTTGAGCGGTCCGCACGACATCGTCGCCGTCGCGGACGACGCGGGCGGAGGCGTCGGCGCCGTGAGCGAGTGCAACGAGACGGACAATCGCTGCGGTGCGCATCTCGACCTCAGCGTTTGCGCGACGGGTGTGCCGGGCGATGGCGTGTCGGATGGCCGTACCGGGCTCGTGAGCATCACGCCGAATCCCGCGCGCACCGAGGCGACGATCGCGTTCAGCCTCCCTGCGCCGTCGAGCGTCGCTCTCTCGATCGTCGACCTGTCCGGGCGGGTCGTGCGCAGCTTCGAGAGCCCGAGCGCGAGCGCGGGAGATCAGAGCTACACGTGGGACCTGCGCGATTCGCGCGGCGCGCGCGTCGGTGCCGGCGTCTACGTCTATCGCATCGATGCCGGCGGCACGAAGCTGCGCGGTAAGGTGGTCGTCGTGCAGTAGCGCCGCACGAGGCGGCGCCGAGGGCGCGTAACGGACCGATCGAGGAGGCGGCGCCGCGATATGCGGAGCCGCCTTACTCGTAGCGATAGCGCGCGCGTCACGGCCGTCTGTCGCCGACATCGCTTTGATGCGAGCGCTGTCCGGGGTTGCGGCGCAACGCCGCTCGCGCGGACCGCCGCTCTGCACATCGCGATTCTCTTCGCGCGAACGGGAGCGTATGCTGGCACGTTGCTTCGCGTCGTGATCAGGGCGACCGCGCGCTGATCGTGCGCACGCTGGCTTGATCAGCCGCGGAGATTCTATCGTGTACGAATCGAGATGGGGCAGGGGGAGAAGGCGAGCGAAAAATGATAGCGCTCGGGACGCCGCTTAACCTGCGGCGCCTGGTGTGAGGGAGGAGAATCGGCGTGAAGATTACCGAGGTGAACGTGACTCTCCACGAGGCGGGCCTGTTGCTCGCGTTCGCGAGCATCACGATCGACAACGTGTTTGTGGTTCGCGGCCTGAAGGTGATCAAGGGGCCGAACGGGATATTCATCGCGATGCCGACGCGCGAGCGGAGCCCAGGGATGTTTCAGGACATCGCGCACCCGATCACGCAGGCGGCGCGCGACCAACTCGAGTCGGCGGTTCTCGCCAAGTACAACGAGGTGCGGGGAGAGCGCGACAAAGGACTGGCCGCTGACGGTGTCCGCGTGCCGCGGCCGCCGTCGATCGGCCCGCTACGCGCCGCGCTACGGCGCGTGCTTCCGCCGGCGAACGCGCGCGACGACGATCCGCTTCCTGACCTGCGCGGCGCGGGCTGACGCGCGTGCGCACGCCGCGCACGCGGTACCCGCAACCCACCTGGTACGCGCAACGATGAGCGAGCCCGGAAGCATGCTGGAGTTTCGCTTCTTCTACTTCACGGCGCACTACGATGCGTGCGTTGCGTTCTACCGCGACGGCCTCGATCTCGCGATCGTCCGCTCGTGGGACCGAGGGCCCGCGGATCGCGGGACGATCTTTCGCGCGCCGAACGGTGGCGGCATGATCGAGATCGAGTCGGGCGAGGATGGGCCGCCGTCGCACGCAGGCTTTTACATCCAGGTCGACGACGTGCGCGCGTGGTACGAGAGGGCGCGGCAGCGCGGGCTGAGCGTTTCGGGCGAGCCGGCGGTCACGTCGTACGGCCATCTCAACTTCTGGATCACGGACCCCGCGGGTTTTCGAATCGGTGTTTTTCAGTACGCGACGTAGTCGATGACGGCGGGGAGCGTGCTCGAGATGCGCGGTCGTCGACCGCCGCATGATCGACCCCAACAACACCGGCGGCAGCGTCGCGCACAGCCACGGCCTCGCGGGCGATGTCTTCGCGACGGAACCCGCGCCACCCGTGTGGCTGCGCGCAAGCGAGTGATCGCGCGCGCCGCGTAACGACACGTGCCGCTCATCTACATTGAACTCATCTTGTTGCTTCTGAGCCGCATCGATCGCGCGTCTGCCCGCGTTGAGAATTAAATCATTGTCGCCGCCCGGGCCCGGTGTTACGGTGGGATTAACTGGGCTCCGGGCTGCGTTCCCGACCATCGTGCGGGCCGACCCCCACCCCTCCGCCAAAGGAGCCCGCCTATGCGCCGTCTTCGCGTCACCATCCTTGATCTCGTCACAAAAGGTCCGTCCCGAACGCTGTGGGGACGACTCATGCACGCCAACCTCGCGAGCATCATGCCGCAGGTCGTCGCCGTGTGGTGCGAGGAGGCGGGCCACGATGTCCGCTTCGTCTGCTACACCGGCCACGAGGATCTCCACGAGGAGATCGCGAACGACTCGGATGTCGTCTTCATCGGCGCGTTCACGCAGGCGGCGCAAATCGCGTACGCGATCAGCAATGTCTTCCGCCAGCGCGGCGCGGTGACGGTGCTCGGCGGTCCGCACGCGCGCTGCTACCCGCACGACGCGGCGCGTTACTTCGATTACGTCTGCGGCTTCACCGACAAGGCGATCATCGACGAGATTCTGCGCGAGGCGGCGCCGCACCGGCCGGTCGGCCGCAGGATGTCGGCGCTGCGCCAGCCCTCCGAGCTGCCCGGCGTGCGCGAGCGCTGGAAGTTCCAGGAAGCGACGCTCGCGAAGGCGCCCACGATCAAGATGGTCCCGATGATCGCGAGCCTCGGCTGCCCTTACACCTGCTCGTTCTGCATCGATTCACACGTCGACTATCAGGCCCTCGCTTTCGATCAGATCCGCGAAGACCTCAAGTTTCTCGTGACGAAGATCAAGAATCCGATCGTCGGCTGGCACGACCCGAACTTCGGAGTGCGCTTCGACGAAGTCATGGACGCGATCGAAAGCTCCGGCGCGGTCGGCAAGGTCGACTTCGTCGCGGAGAGTTCGCTGTCGCTTCTCTCGGAGCCGCACCTTCAGCGTCTCGCGAAGGCCGGCTTCAAGGGAATCCTCCCCGGCATCGAGTCGTGGTACGCGCTCGGCGACAAATCGAAGACGCGCCGCAACACCGGCGCGGAGAAGGTCGAGCAAGTCGCGGAGCACGTGAACATGATCTTCAAATACATCCCGTACGTGCAGACGAACTTCGTGCTCGGACTCGACGACGACGAGGGAGCCGAGCCGTTCGAGCTGACGAAGCGCTTCCTCGATTTGGCGCCCGGCGCGTTTCCCGCGTACTCGCTCCTCTCGGCGTTCGGGCAAGCCGCGCCGCTCAATCTCGATCTTCAGCGCGCGGGCCGCGTCCTCCCGTTCCCGTTCCACTTCCTCAACAACAGCCACGCGATGAACGTGCAGCCGAAAAACTACTCGTGGCTCGAGTTCTACGATCGGCTCATCGACTTGTCGCGCTACTCGTTCGATCTGCCGCGCATCGTGAAGCGGTGCCGCGCGAATCGCGAGATCGTGCCGAGCCTCATGAACGTCGTGCGCGCGATTTCGTCGGAGGGATCGGGGCGCATCAAGTTCTATTCGAAGATTCGCGAGCTGCTCGCGACGGACCAGGGCACGCGCGACTTCTTCGCGGGGAAGACGGATGTGCTGCCGGAGTTTTACGCGAATCGCATTCGGCACGATCTGGGGCCGTTCTGGAAGTCGCTGCCCGAGGGCGGGACGCGGCATGACCAGAACGAGTACCTCAACACGTCGACGGCGTTCGCGCTGCCGGCTGCGCTCCTGCCAGGCTTGGCGCCCGCACCGGCGATGGGGTAGGCGGAAAAGGCTGCGCGCGGCGCCTTGCCCGCGCGCAGCCGCAACTTTTCGATGCTGTAGTGCGCGTTCGGTTTTTCACTCTCCCGCGCTCCAAAGCCCGTGTGTCATACTCCCCGCGCATTGTCGATTCATCTTCCCTGACCGAGAGTTCGACGTCGTCTCACGAATGCACGCGCGCGGCGAGAGAGCGTGGCGAGACAGAAGAAGGAGTTCCGCATGCCCGGAGTACGAGTTCTCGTCGGCACGCGCAAAGGCGCGTTCATTCTGACGTCGGATGCGAAGCGCGAACGCTGGGACGTCGCCGGCCCGCACTTCGCGGGCTGGGAGATCTATCACATGAAGGGATCGCCCGCGAATCCTGACCGCCTCTACGCATCGCAGACGAGCGGCTGGTTCGGGCAGGTGATTCAGCGCTCCGACGACGCGGGCAAGACGTGGGAGCCCGTCGGCAACGAGTTCGCGTACTCGGGCGCGGTCGGCACCCACAAGTGGTACGACGGCACGCAGCATCCGTGGGAGTTCAAGCGCGTGTGGCATCTCGAGCCGTCGCTCACCGATCCAGACATGGTGTACGCGGGCGTCGAAGATGCGGCGATCTTCCGCACGACGGATGGCGGCAAGACGTGGGCGGAGCTGCCGGGCTTGCGCGGCGCGAAGGGCGAACTCTGGCAGCCGGGCGCGGGCGGCATGGGCCTGCACACGATCGTGCTCGACCCGACGAATCCGGCGCGCATCTACATCGCGATCTCGGCGGCGGGCGCGTTTCGCAGCGACGACGCGGGCGCGACGTGGAAGCCGATCACGCGCGGCCTCAAGTCCGAGTACGTGCTTCCCGATCCCGACGCCGAAGTCGGCCACTGCGTCCACCGCATCGCGATGAATCCCGCGCGCCCCGGCGTGCTCTTCATGCAGAAGCACTGGGACGTGCTGCGCAGCGATGACGCCGGTGACTCGTGGCACGACATCGGCGGCAATCTCCCCAGCGACTTCGGATTCCCGATCGTCGTGCACGCGCACGAGCCCGAGACGATTTACGTTGTGCCGATCAAGAGCGACTCGGAGCACTTTCCTCCCGAGGGGAAGCTGCGCGTGTATCGCAGCCGCAAGGGCGGCAACGAGTGGGAGGCGCTCACGAACGGCCTGCCGCAGAAGGACTGCTACGTGAACGTGCTGCGCGGCGCGATGTCGGTCGACACGCTCGAGTCGTGCGGCATCTACTTCGGGACGACCGGCGGGCAGGTGTACGCGTCGCCGAACGGCGGCGACACGTGGTCGCCGATCGTGCGCGACCTGCCGGCGGTGCTCTCCGTCGAGGTGCAGACGTTGCGATGATTCGCGTCGTGCTTCCCGTGCACCTGCGGACGCTTGCGCGCGTGAGCGGCGACGTCGAGCTCGACGTGGCGGGCGCGGTGACGCAGCGCGCGATTCTCGACGCGCTCGAAGCTCGCTACCCGATGCTGCGCGGAACGATTCGCGATCACGCCACGAAAGAGCGGCGCGCGTTTCTGCGCTTCTTCGCGTGCGAGGAGGATTTCTCGCTCGAGTCGCCGGATACGCCGCTGCCGGATTCGATCGCGAAGGGGCGCGAGCCGTTTCTCATCATCGGAGCGCTGGCCGGCGGGTAGTGGCGCGCGGCGGACGCGCGTGCGCGTCGCCCGCGAGGAGGATCGCAATCATGTGTCGGAGCATCAAGACGCTGCACAACTTCGCGCCGCCCGCGACGGACGACGAGATTCGTGCGTCGGCCATTCAGTTTGTCCGGAAGCTCAGCGGCTTCACAAAGCCTTCGAAGGCGAACGAGCCCGCGTTCGCGCTCGCCGTCGACGAAATCGCCGGGGCGGCGCGACGGCTTCTCGACTCGCTTGTTACGAACTCTCCGCCGCGCGATCGCGAAGCGGAGACACTCAGGGCGCGCGCGCGAGCCGCGCAGCGTTTTCAATCGCCGCGGGGCTGATTGTGCTCCTCGGCTCAATCCATACAAGGAGGTCGTCATGAGTTACGTCGATGGTTTCGTGGTGCCGGTTCCGAAGAAGCAGGTCGCGGCGTATCGCGCGATGTCGAAGAAGGCGGGAAAGATTTGGCGCGAGCTCGGTGCGCTCGAGTACCGAGAGTGCGTCGGCGACGATTTGCTCACGAAGGGCATGGCGTCGTTCCCGAAGCTCGCAAAGACGAAGCCGAGCGAGACGGTCTTTTTCTCGTGGATCGTCTACAAGTCGAAGGCGCATCGGAACGCCGTCAACAAGAAGGTCATGAAAGATCCGCGCATCCTGAACATGATGGATCCGAAAAAGCCGATCTTCGACTGGAAGCGCATGGCGTACGGCGGATTCAAGACCGTCGTGGACGTGTAGTGATGCGCGGAGGCGTTGACGTCCTGTCGCGCGTCGCGCTCCGCTTTGCTCGCATCGACATCGCGGCGCCACGGCGCGTCGCGATGTTTGTGTTTACGCTCGTAGCCGCGTTCGTTCCCTCGTCCGCGTTCGGCGGCGAGTGCACGGACGGCGACGACGCGTACCTCGAGGTGCTCGAAGGGCGGCGCACGCTGCCGTACCACGGTTACTTCGGCGCCGCGAGTTGTCTCGAGTGCGATTTCGATGTCGGCACGAACAGGTGGTCGGGTTCGCTCGCCGCCGAGGCGTTGCGCGGTTGCCGCGCGTCGCCGATTCGGGCGCGCGTCGCCGCCGCGCTCGACCGCTACGTGAAGCTCGACGCGTCGAACGATTCTCTCGCGGCGATGCGCGATCGCGCCGCTGTCACACTCGCCTCGTACGGCTTCACGAGCGCCGACTCGGTCGATATCTACGAGATCATCGCGGCGCGCATCGCCACCGATCCGAACGGGCTTGCGTTCAATCTTCCGCTCCTCGCGGCGATGGACGACCCGCGTACGCTGCCGTTCGTCACGGCCGCGTACGATTCGCTTCGCGGCGGGAGCTTGCGCCGCAATCGCGAGAAGCTCATCGCGATCATGAACTGCGTCTATCACCTCTCGGACGCTGGCGCGGTGCGCTTCGCGGAGCAGGTGATGCGCACGGAGTCCGATTCGCTGCTCGTCGAACGCGCAGCGCTCATCGTGAATCGTCCGCCAATCGTGGCAGCGCCGAAGCCGCCACTCGTCGGCGAGCAGATCATCCCGCTCGACGTCACGGGCGTGCGCCCGACCGCGCAGCTCACCGCGGGCGATCAACCGCCCGTCAGCATGATCTTCGACACGGGCGCTGGCGGCACGATCATCAACACCGCGTTTGCGAAGTCACTCGCGCTCGAAAGCCGCGGCGCGATCGACGTCGGCAGTCCGGGCGGCGCAAATCCCGTGAAGGGATTCTTCGCGACGATTCCTTCGGCGCGTCTCGGCGAGGCCGTGCTGAAGGACGTCACCGTTATCGTCGTCGACCTTCCGCTGCCGCTCGAGGGCGTCTCGGGCGTCATGAGCCCGAACGCGTTCGTCGGATCGCTCGTGCGCTTCGAGTTGGCCAACGCGCGTGTTGTCGTCGTGCCGAAGTCGCCGGAGACGATCCCCTCGGTCGCGTCGCATCCTTACAGCTCTGGCGGCCACCCGTTGCCCGCGATCGTCATCGACTTCGCGGGTGTCGAACTCGACGCGCACATCGACACCGGTTCGAGCCGCGGACTCTCGATGCCGATCGAGTCAGCGAAGAGGCTCAAACTCAAATCGCCGCTCACACCGACCGCGCCGATACGAAGGGCTGGCGGCGAGCACAACGCGTTCACCGCGGAAGTCGCGGGCGATGTGCGCATCGGACCGCTCACGCTGACCGATCCGCTCGTCACATTCATCGAGGGCGTCCCGATCGGCAACATCGGCTTCTCGGTCATCAAGGACTTGCTCATCGTCCTCGATCCTGCCGAGAAGCGAAGTTGGCTCCTGAAGGCGGAGTAGGCGCGGCGGCGCGGGCAACGAGCGCCGGAAGGTCGTGCGAGATCCGCCGCGATCGATCAGCTGGCGGGTTTACTTTTTCCCGGCGCGTTTCGCGAGCCCCGGCGGCGCGAAATCATCGCTGGCGGCCGTCGCCGTCGCTTCCGCCCGTTCGAGCGCTCTCGCCAGAATCTCGCGGCGCTCCGGGGAGTTCTCCGGATTCTCCGCGAGCTTCTTCACCGCGGCGACGTGCGCGGTACGCAGCGCCTCGGCGGCAGCGACCTCGACCTCGGGTTTCACGCCGACGCCTTCCCAATTCGTTCCCGTCACCGGGTTGATCGCGCGGCCGAATGGAATCGATGCCGCGAAGTGATCGTGCAGCCGCACGAAATCGACCGGGTGCGCGCCGCCGCCAGTGACTTCGCCGACGATCGTGCCGAGGCGCATGTTCTGCACGTCGTACGAAAACTCCTCTGCCGCGGAGAACGTGTATCCGCTCGTGAGAACGTAGAGCGGCTTGCCCGCGAGGCGCGCGCCGGGAACGTGCGGGAGCGTCCAGAATTGTTCGGTGACGTCTTCGGCGCGCCGGTAGAAGTCGTTGATGTGCTCGCGCGTGCCTTCCGGCGTGAGGTATGTCAAGAGCATCGCGATCATCGACGGGCTCCCGCCGCCATTGCGACGCAGGTCGACGATCAGCGCGTCGGTGTTCGCGAGGAAGTTCATCGCGGCCGCGGCGGTCGTAAGCCCGTCCGTGTCGGAGGAGAATTCGCGCAGGTCGAGGTAGCCGACGTTGCCGGGCAAGCGCTCGACGCGCTCGAAGCCGTAGTTCGTGTAGCGCGCGCGCTCCTCGTGCCGGCGACGCTCCGCCTCGGGCATCTCGCCGCTCGCTTCTTCGATCGGAAACGGTTCGTTGCGGTAGAAGACGCAGACGTGGAGATCGGATGTCACGGCGCGCAGGTGCGCCGAAAGCGAATCGGCGAACTCGGCGGCGCTCCCGATTCGATCGTAGCGGCCCGAATCGCGGTGGTGGCGGACCGCCGCGGCGCTCGCGCGAGCCTTGTCTTCGAAGATGTACGTCCGCTCGAACTGCGTCGCGAGCGTTTCGATGACGGCATGGCGCGTGGGAGTGTCGACCGTCATGTCGGGCTGATTGCCGGGCGGCCCGGCGAACTGCGCGTAAGCCGCGGTCGCCGCGAGAGACCCGCCGAGTACGACAATGCCCGCGAGCACTGCGAGAAACGAAAACGAACGTCGGTTCATTGCGGAGATCTCCTTCGAGGGGTACGCGATGGAGTGGTGCGAGAGCTTGCCGCGGCTGACGCGCGCGTGCGCGCAGGCGTCGCGGCCTTCAGGGCGGACACGTCCTTCGTGGTTCGGAGCCCGGCGATGACGAGGGCCGCAACCGAGTCGACGCGCCGCGCCACGTCGGCGCGGCGGCCAAGTTCGCGCGCGCTCAAGCTGAACGGAAGGAGCGCATTGGTGGCGGAGACGAGCGCATCCGCCGTGGCCGCCGCGTTCGACACGCGCAGCGCGCCGCGCCGCGCCTCGGCTCGAAGGAGCGCGGCGAAGATGTCGGTCTCGGATCGAAAGTGCATCGCGCGGCGCACGAGAAAGGCGGGACGCACGGCGCCGAGGAGTGAGTCGAGGCTGGCAGCGTGCCGGCTGGCGTAGTCGAGCCGGCAGAGAACGCGCAACCGCAACATGTCGAGGAGCCGCTCGTCGATGCTTCGAGGTTCTTCCGCGATTTCGCGGAGACGGGAGAGGAGGCCCTCGACCATTCGGTCGATGCAGGAGAGCGCGACCTCCTCTTTGCTCGGGAACGATAGATAGACCGTCCCCTTCCCGATCCCCGCTTCGACAGCGATGTCTTCGACGGTCATCTTGCGGTAGCCGTAGCGAACGAGCAGGCGGTCCGCCGCGTCGAGAATGCGGTCGCGCGCGGCGCGCTGCGAATTGGCGTCGGACGCCACATTTTGACTTCTGACCGGATTCGACATGCGGTCACTATATCACCCGCCCGGCGAATCCGTCAGGTTCTTTCTTGCGCGACGGATGAGTTTTCTACCGCCACACCTCGTCGGGGCCGCGGCCCGTGCCGTCGAAAAGCGCCATCAGATTGAGCGACGGCGAGCGCGTCTCGCTCGCGAGCGTCACGTACTCGCGCGCCAGCGCATCCTTCGCCGCGCCCAGAACCGTGCTGACCAACCCGAGCGCGTTCGCCAGTTCCGCCGGCGGCACGTCCGCCAGGATCCGCTTCCAGACCGTTTCCTCGAGCACGTTGATAGCCACTTGCACTTCGCGAAGGTCGAACCCTGCGTTGAATCGATCGCGCGCGATCGACTCCGCATGCGCGACGATCGGCGCGAGACGCCGCTTGTCGACGCACGTCGCGAGAAGGTCGTAGAGCCGGCGGAGGCGCTCGCGAATCTCGATGACGCCGGCGCTCTCGTAGTGCGTCAAGTGCGCGCGAAGGACGGATCGTTCGGCGTCGGCGAGGACGTCGTCCGCGCAGGCACGAAAATCGAACTCGGAAACTTTGTGGGTCATGGCATTGCCTCCTGATTCACTGGGCGGTCCTGGGAACCGCCCGGCCTCACCGCAATGAATATAGGACGCGGGCGTGCCACGCGCCCTAGCCCGCGACAATGTGTCGACTTGGCTCGATGCGGGTTCGCGGCGACGTGATAATCTCGCGCGGCAGTGGAAGCCGAGATAACGACCCGCACTGCGGGGGGGAGGAGACGAATGGCCGAGTTGAAGACGAAGCCGACCGAGGTCAACGTCACGGAGTTCTTGAACGCGATCAAAGACGAGACGCGGCGGGCGGATTGCCGCACTCTCGTCAAGATGATGACGAAGGTGACGAAGGCGAAGCCGAAGATGTGGGGCCCGACCATCGTCGGCTTCGGCACGTATCACTACAAGTACGCAAGCGGCCACGAAGGCGACTGCTGCGTGATCGGCTTCGCCTCCAGGAAGCCCGACCTGACGATCTACATCTTGACCGGCTTCCCGAACTACGATGCGCTCATGAGCAAGCTCGGCAAGCACAAGATGGGGAAGTGCTGCCTCTACATACGCAACCTGTCGGACATCGACATGGCGGTGCTGGAGAAGATCGTGAAAGGATCCGTTGCGCACGTTGCGCGCGTGTATCCGAAAAAGTCCGCGGGTCGTTAAGCAGTTCCGATGACCGCGAGCGGATTCCGGAAGATCGCGCTCAGCATGCCGGAGACCGTGGAGGCCGCGCACATGGGCCACCCGGACTTCCGCGTCGGCGGGAAGATCTTCGCGACGCTCGCCTATCCGGACACGGCATGGGCGATGGTGAAGCTGACGCCGGAGCAGCAGGACGCGTTCGCGCGCACGCATCCGAAGGTTTTCCAGCCGGTGAAGGGAGGCTGGGGCGCGCGCGGCGCGACGAACGTTCGCCTCGCCGCGGCGACGGCGGCGATTGTGCGCGTCGCCCTCCATGAAGCCTGGCGCAACGTCGCGCCGAAGCGACTCCTTCGCGAGCACGACGGCGAAGCGTGATAGGATGACCTCGCTCGCGCGCATCGAGCGCGCGCCCGCATCACCCGGAGCGATCATGCAAGAAGAGTTCATCGTCACGTGTCCGTACTGCGGCGAAGACGTCGAAATCTACGTCGAGTCCGATGTGTCGGGCACGCTCGTGCAAGACTGCGAGGTTTGCTGCAACCCGTGGCTCATGCGAGTGAGTACGGGCGCTGACGGCGATCGATGCGTCAGCGTGACGCGAGCCGACGGCTCGGAGTAGCGCGCGGATCGCGGCGCCGCCGAGATGAACGCGCCCGAGCGTCCTGAGGAGCACACGATTTCATCGGGGCTCTGCGAGAGTTGCCGCCACGCGCGCGTCATTCGTTCATCGCGCGACTCGTTGTTTCTCCGTTGCGACCTCGCTGACTCCGACCCGCGATTCGCGAAGTACCCTCGGCTACCAGTGTTGCGATGCGATGGCTACGCGGCGTGCGATAGCGCATGACACTCCCGCGCTGGGTTCACTACGCCGCGGCCGCATCGATCCTGTCTCTTGGCTACTTCTCCGGTCTCGCGAACGTGCGCATGCACAACAACGAGAGCGCGTGGATCGGCACTAGCTACTACTTCGAGGCGTTCCTCGGCGATGACGTAAGCCAGTCGCGGCCGGACCTTCCGGCGGACGTCTGGAGCGAGAATTTCTGGACGCTTACGCAACCGCCTCTTGCGCTCTACGTTCTCGGAGTCGCGCGGCGCCTCGGCGGATTGACGATCACCGATTTGAACGAACCGTGGGTGCACAACGACGCCCGCATCAACGCGCGCGACGTCCCGGCGCAGGTGCCGAGTACGCGGCTGCTCCTCTGGTCGCGCGGCGGAATGACGTTTCTCTCCGTCGTGAGCGGGCTCCTACTCTTCTTCATCGTTGCGCGCTGCGCGGGTTTCATCGCGGCCTACGCATTCCTGGGGCTCTTCGTAACGAATCCGTTCTTGTTGGAAACGCTGCGGCGCGCGATGGGAGATCCGGTGGTGACGGTGTTCGGCATTGCCGCGCTCGCCGTCACGATCCTGGGGCTCGACGCCACGGCGCGCGACGGGCGCGACGGCAGGCCGCGCGCGTCGCGCGCGCGCCTCGCTCTCTGGGCGATCGCCGCCGGCGCGTGCTGCGGACTCTCCGGCGCCGCGAAGCTCAACGGTCTCTCTGCGGCGTTTGGCGTCGCGACGGTCGTGTTCGTTGTCGTCGCGTTCGCGCGGCGACCGGCTCTGGCTACAGCGCCGGTGTCGTCGTCGCCACCCGTGACGCTGCACGCGGCGCGCTGGGGTGCGGCAACCGTCGCCGTGGCGCTCGTCGCCGCCGCCGCATCGGTCGCGTTCATCGCTCCGAGCCCGTACCTTCGCCGTGGTCCAATACACGGAACACTCAAGATGCTCGAGCACCGCCAAAGCGGAGTTGCGAGACAACGGCAGCTCAATCCCGTGTATCCGGTCGACGGCGTCATCGCCGGCGCGCTCAACACCGGCTATCGCGTGCTCTTCAAACCCGCGCCGCTCCGATTTCCCGGCGCCTGGGTTTTCTCGTTGAGTTGCATGCTCGTTGGATTCGGCGTACTTCTACGCGACGCGCTCCGTGGCGTGAAAGCTCGCGCGCCGAACGCGTCCTTCGCGTTGGTGGTGGTCGGCGCAACCCAAACGATTCCGTCGATCTTCTCGCCGCTCGACTTCGACCGCTACTATCTCTTCCCGACGCTCTTCGCGAACGTCTGCCTCGCGATCGGATTCGCGGTCGTCACGGCACGCGCTGCCCAAGTCGTTGGAGCGTCGACCCGCCACTCGAGGAGGAACGCATGAAACAGCACGAGCGTTGCGTCTTCACCGCAAACAGCGTGAGCGAAGCGGAACAGGTCCGCGCGTTTCTCGATTCGGCGGGTGTGCCGAGCATGCTGCGCAGCGAATCGCTCTCGAAGACCGCAGGCATCAAACTCTACGGACGCGCGGGCAAATTCGAGGTCCTCGTCTCGGAGGAGGACGAGGAAGCCGCGCGCGCTCTCTTGGCCGCGGCGGAAGCCGGCGAGTTCCGGATCGACGACGACACGGAGGTCTAGCGCAAAGGAGGACGAGCGATGAGAGCACGACGTTTTCCGAAGCCACAACCAGGACGTCCGGGGTTTTACGCGTCCGCGTTCCTCGCGGCCGCCGCGATCGCGTGCGCCGTCGCGTGCGCGCCCGCCGGTGCGTTCGCGCATCCGCACCCCGACAGTCTTCTCGACGATCCGGTCTATCTCCCATCGTCCGATCGCCACGCCCGATTCGATCTCTTGGAGCCGAGCTACTTCATCACGTCCTGGCCGCCAGGTGCGGTAAGCGACTCGTCGCACGGCACGAACCAAGTGCGTTTTCGCGTCGCCGTGCGGTACCGCATGGGCGACTGGAGCGAAGAGATCAAAGCGATCCCCGGCGACTGGACCGTTCGGCTCTACTTCGCGTTCACGCAGGACGCGTACTGGCATCTCTACGATGAGAGCGCGCCGTTCTACGACAGCAACTTCATGCCCGAGTCGTTCGTGTACCTGCACCAGAAGTCGTGGAAGATCGCGACGGCGTTCGGCGTGAAGCATCATTCGAACGGGCGCGACGGCGAGGTGTCGCGCGGGTGGAATCGCTACTACGCGACGATCGGTTGGGGCCAGCCGAGAATCAACGCGTTCTTCGGAACGGTGACCGCGTGGAAGACGTGGGAGATCTCGCCGGAGAATCTCGACATCAAGGATTACCTTGGGCGCGGCGAGTTCGTTCTCCACTTTGCGCCAGGAGCGCTCACGACGCCGAGCGTTCTGCGATCCGATCAGTTCGAGTTCATCTTTCGAGTTCCCGCGGGCGGTAAGCCGTTCTTCCCGGCGTTCGAGGGAACGTGCGTGTTTCGAATCTTCAAAGAGCAGCTCTTCTCGCCGAGTGTCGTCGTCCAATACTTCGGCGGCGTCGGGCCCACGATCCGAGACTACAACCGGAATGAAAACGTGTGGCGCGTCGGGCTGGCTATGGCGCGCTAGGACTCGCGCCGCTATCTTCGGGGCCACCCTCACGCACGCAAGGAGGCACGCATGTCGATTCGACCCGTGAAGCGAGTCATTCAATCGAAGCCGACCCTCGAAGGCGCGGGCGTTCATCTGCGCCGCGCGTTCGGGTTCGGCGATTCATCCGACTTCGATCCGTTTCTCCTTCTCGACGACTTCCGTAACGAGCGCCCCGACGACTACCTGAAGGGTTTTCCGTGGCATCCGCATCGCGGCATCGAGACGATCACGTACGTTCTGGCGGGGAAGGTCGAGCATGGCGACAGCATGGGCAATCGCGGCGAGATCAGCGCGGGCGACATCCAGTGGATGACGGCGGGCAGGGGCATCGTGCACCAGGAGATGCCGAAGGGAGATGACGCCGGCAGGATGCACGGGTTCCAGCTTTGGGCGAACCTCCCGGCGACGCTCAAGATGACGCCGCCTCGATATCAGGAGGTGAAGGCCGCCGAGATCCCGTGCGTGACCGACGACGACGGGACGCAAGTTCGAATCGTCTGCGGCGCTTTCTGGGGAAAGCGGGGGCCGGTCGAGGGGATCGCGGCCGACCCGGTCTACGTCGACGTTTCGGTTCCGCCAGGCACGCGCAAGACGATTCCGGTCGAGACGAAACGCCACGCGTTCGCGTACGTCTTCGGCGGCGCCGGCAAGTTCCACAACGCATCGGAGCCGCGCGAGGCGCCGACTGAGATCGTCGGCGGGGGCGGCGCGATGGCGGCGACGGGAGCCGTCGACCGCTCGCTCGTCCTCTTCGACAGCGGCGACGAGATCACGGTGCAGGCCGGCGATGAAGGGATTCGGTTCCTGCTCGTCTCGGGCAAGCCGCTTCAAGAGCCGGTCGCGTGGCGCGGCCCGATCGTCATGAACACGCAGGAGCAGCTGCGCACCGCGTTCGACGAATTGGAGCGCGGCACGTTTCTCAAGTCGGGCGATCGGCAGTAGCGCGCTCGGGCGCGCGGCTCGCCCGAGCGGCGCCGCGCGTCAGAGCTGATCGATCGTGCGCTTCCAATCCGAGAGCGTGTCGAGAGGCAGCGGCTGCGCCTCGACCGCCTTCTCGAACTTGCAGATTTCGAGCAGCTCTTCGTCCGTGAGCACGCGGTTGTGTTCCTTCGCCGCCCGCAGAATCGCTTCCACCAGGTGGTCTTTCGGCTCGATGCCGTGTTCGTGCAGCCAGTAGACGATGTTCGACATCCCCGACATGAAACCGACTTCGATCCGCTGGTCGAGCCCGACCATGCCTGCCGGCACGCCCGAGTAGACGCGGTCCGCGAGCCACGCGTCGCCCTTTCTTTTCGCCTTGATGATCGCCGCCGCGTGCACGCCCGTCGCGGTGCGGAACGCGTCGCGCCCGAAGACCGGGTAGTTGATCGGTATCGGAACCTGTGTCGCCTCGCTTGCGACGGTGACATACTCCGAAAGTTGGCTGAGGTCGTTGTCGATGTAGCCCATGAGCTTGAGGTTGATGAGGAGCTGGTCCATCGCGCAGTTGCCGACGCGCTCGCCGATGCCGAGCGCCGTCGCGTGAACACGGTCGACGCCCGATGTCATCGCGGTAATCGTATTGATGACGCCGAGGCCGCGGTCGTTGTGGCCGTGCCAGTCGATCTTGATCGGCTCACCCGTCTCCTTGATGATCTGCCGCACGTAGGGGATGAGATTGCGAACGCCCCGCGGAGTGATGTGGCCGACCGTGTCGCAAACGCAGACCCGCTTCGCCCCCGCGTTGATCGCGGTGCGGAAGAGTTGCTTGATCGTCTCGGGCGTGGCGCGGCACGTATCCTCGGTGACGTACATCACCGGGAGCCCGTGCTTGGACGCGAACGAAACCGCTTCCTCGGTCAGCCGGAGCATCGTCTCGAGCGTCCAGTCCTCGGCGAACTGGCGAATCGGAGAGGAGCCGATGAACGTGCACGCCTCGATCGGAATGCCGACGGCCTGCGAGATCTCGACGAGCGGCTTGATGTCCGCGAGCACGGTGCGCACCGCGCAGTTCGGACGAATCCGCATCCGCGCGCGCACGATTTCGCGGCACAGCTCTGTGATGTCGGCGACCGCGCGCGGGCCGGCGCCCGGCAGTCCGACGTCCACCGTATGAATCCCGAGGCTCTCCATGAGATGCAGAAGCCGTATCTTGGTGCCGATGTCGGGGTCGCGTATCGACGGGGACTGCAGCCCGTCACGAAGCGTTTCGTCGTCGAACTCGACGGGCTCATGCCGATGCGGGTAGCCATTCCCGGCGGTGTTCCAATCGTAGATCAGGTTGCCGATGGGAGGATGTTCACTCATGGACGATCGCTCCTCTCGCAAGACGTGGACTCGTTCCGCCGTGATGCGGCCGCGCGGGCCGAAAGGGAAACGTAGATGATTCTACTCGGGAAGGCGGGCGTCGTCACAGGGGCAGGCCGCGGCATCGGGCGCGCGATCGCGATGGCGCTCGCGGCGGAGGGCGCGGGCGTGCTGGTCAACGACGCGGGGGTTTCGCTCGATGGCGCGCCGCAGGGCGATGGGCCGGCCGGAGACGTGTGCGCCGAGATCGCGCGCGCGGGCGGGCGCGCCGCGGCGAACGGCGGCTCGGTCAGCGACTGGGCGGACGCGCGCGCGATGGTCGCGCAGTGCGTCGACGCCTTCGGCCGCATCGATTTCGTCGTCAACAACGCGGGCATCGTGCGCGACGCGATTTTCCACAAGATGAGCGAATCGGATTGGGATGCGGTCATCGCCGTGCACCTCAAAGGGGCGTTCAACGTGGCGCGCGCCGCCGCGGAGCCGTTTCGCGCACAGGGGTCGGGCGCCGTTCTCAACATCACATCGACCTCCGGCCTCATCGGCAATGTCGGCCAGGCGAACTACGCGGCGGCGAAACTCGGCGTCGTCGCGCTCACGCGCTCCATCGCGCTCGATATGCGGCGCTTCAACGTGCGCGCGAACGCGATCGCGCCGTTCGCGTGGACGCGCATGACACAGAGTGTGCCTGCCGGCGAGAGCGGGCCGGAGCGTGCGCGCGTCGAATCGCTCAAGTCGCTCCGCGCCGAGGAGACGGCGCCGCTCGCGGCGTACCTCGTGTCGGACGCGGCGCGCGACGTGTCGGGGCAGATCTTCGCCGTGCGCGGCGCCGAGATCGTGTTGTTCTCGCTGCCGCGTCCGGCGCGCTCGATCCATCGCGCGGGAGGCTGGACGCCGCAGTCGATCGCCGAAGAGATGTCCGGCCCGATCCGCGAGACGTTCGTGCCGCTCGAGGTCACCGCGGACGTCTTCCCGTACGATCCGCTCGCGTAGCCGCGCCCGCATCGGCGGCGCGCGCCGCGACTCCGGCGCGCGAGCTTACGCGTCGCGCGTCGCGCGTCACGCGGCGGTTCCGGAGGCCGCCTGCCAGCGTCCGCTGCGTTCGAGTTGCTCGTGGCGATACGCCGCGAGGAGCGCCGCGCCGAGCGCGCCGGCCATCTCCGCGTCGGGATGCGTTTCGACGCGCACCACCTCGGACGCGCCGATCGATTCCGTGCCGTTGAGGAGCGCGTCGAGCCGTTCGAGCAACCCGCGGTCGTTGGCCAGCCCGCCGGTGACGAGAACCACATCGCGCGCGTCGATCGATCGAATCAGTCGCGCGAGCCGCCCCGCGATGCTGTGGTGAATCCCTTTGAGAATCTCCGCGGTGGGGATGCCGCGGCTCACCATATTGATGACGTCGGTTTCGGCGAGGACCGCGCAGATGCTCGACACCGCCTCGGAGCGCGACGCCGAAAGCGAAACCTCGCCGACGTCGGCGAGCGGCACGCCGAGATACCGCGCGATGTTCTCGAGAAACTGTCCGCTGCCGCTTGCGCACTGGCTCGTCATGCGGTGCGCGAGCACTTTGCCGCGGCCGTCGAGGCGGATCGCGCGCGCGTGGAGCGCGCCGATGTCGAGCGCGGCGCGCGCCTCGGGCGCGAGATAGAGCGCGCCGCGCGCGTGTGTCGTCATGCTGTAGAAATGTCCGGTGCGGAACTCCACCGCGTCGCCGTCGCCGGTCGACGCGACGTAGTCGAGCGCGTCCGGCGCGATGCCGGCCTCCGCGCACGCGTCCTCGAACGTGCGATGCGCGATCTCGCCGACGCTTCGCCGGCGGATTCGTTCGACTCGCTGCGCCGCGACCTCGGCCTGGCCATCCGGCGAGTGCCGCATCACCACGACCTTGATCGCACTCGATCCGACGTCGATTCCCGCCGTCGCGAGCGCCTTCGTCCGCATGCCGCTCATGGCCGTCCCTCGCTCGTGAACGCCTGCGCCTCGGGCGCGGCGGCGCCGCAGGGCGGCTCCTCCGCGGGCCGCGCGCCCGCGCGCCCGAAGTTCGGAAGGATGCCGGCCCGCTCCGCGCGCAAGTCATCGAGCGCGAAGAGCGCCGCGCCGCGCGCGCCGGTGTAGATCGAGTCGGGGTGTGTGTGGATCTCGATGCCGTCGCCGTAGTGCTCGTGCACGAGATCGTGGAGGATGCGCGTCGCCATCGGGTTCTTGCACACGCCGCCGGTGAAAGTGAACGCGTTCGTGATGCCGCCCGAGCGCGCGAGGAGCGACATCGCGCGGAGCATCATCGCGCGATGAAGGCCCGCGAGGATGTCCGCGCGGCTCTGGCCGAGAGCGAGGCGGTCGCGAAGCTCCGCGCCCGCGAACACCGTGCACGTCGAGTTCACGCGCACGACCTTGCGCGCTTGGAGCGCGAGCGGGCCCAGCTCGTGCAGCCCGAGGTTGAGTTCGTCCGCAATGTAGCCGAGATAGCGCCCGCACCCCGCGGCGCAGCGATCGTTCATCTGAAACGACGTCACGACGCCGTGCTCATTCACCTGGATCGCCTTCGTGTCCTGCCCGCCGATGTCGAGCACCGTTCGCGTGTCGGCGAAGCTGTCGTGCGCGCCGCGGCCGTGGCAGAGGATCTCGCTCCGAATCGACTCGCGCGGGAAGGGAAGTGTCTGGCGGCCGTAGCCGGTGCCGACGAACGCGGCTTCGTCGAGATGCGCGTCGGCGGTGTCGCGCACGATCCGCTCGACGTGCGCGCGGGCCGCGCCCGCCGGCGCGCTCGCCTCCGCGGCCTCCGCGGGCGCGACGCGCTCGAGCGCTCGCCGCAAGAGCCGCGCGAACGCCGGGCGGCGGAAGCGCACCTCGACGTCGAGAATCGCGCGATCGAAGAGGCCGACGAGACGCTCGAAGGGGACAGTGCTCTCTTTGCTGACTGTCTCGGCGCCCGCGATGAAGCTCGCGGCGGCGAGATCGCGGAAGAAGTCGCTCTTGCGCGGAGCGTCGCCGAGGAAGAGCGCCGGCGCATCGCGCTCCATTCCGGAAAGGATCTCGCGCGCCGCCGGCTCGAGCACGGCGCGGTGCTCCACGCTCGAGGGGTTGCGGAGATGGCGCACGACGGCGCCCGACAACTCGGAGAGTTCGTCGAGATAGAGCTCGAGGCGGAGGCCGTCGAGCAGGCGCGGCAGCATCGCTTTCGCCTCGGCGGCGCCGGGTCCCGTCAGGGCGCCGACGGCGCGCTCGAGAAGGCTCTTGCGCGCGGCGAGCACCGCTTCCTCGTGCGCCACCGCGCACGCCACTTCGTAGTTGCTCCGGCTATTCGTGATCCCCTGGCCGAGGATCGCGCCGCGCTCGTCCATGAGGACCGCCTTCGTGGTGGTCGATCCGAGATCGATGCCGACGACGCATTTCACGAGAACTCTCCTTGCCGCCGCGCGTCGAGCATCTGCAGGAAGCTCTGAATGCGATTCTCGATGTTCGCCTTGCTGAAGTAGCGCGGATCGACGAGGTCCGACTCGATGAAGCCGCCGGGCACGCCGGTTCGCTTCTCGAGTTCGCGGAGTATGAGGAGCTGTCCCGCCGAAAACGAATTGCACGACTTCACGCTGTTGATGAGGAAACCGTCGGCGGAGTAGTCGCGGATGTAGCGCTCGAGAAGCGCGGTGCGCGTCGGGAGCCCGAGGTTCGTGTAACAGCCGAGGCAGTAGTCGGCGAGGCTCTCGAGCGGGTTTCGCGGATCGTGGCGGAAGCCGGTGTCGTAGAGGCCGCCGACGCGCGTGTACGTGCTCGACACGATCACCGCGCCCTCGCGGCTGAACATCCGCCAGAAATCGTTGAAGCTCGTCCAATTCGGCGGGCCCTCCACGACGAGGCGGTAGCGCTCAGGCCGCGCGGGGCCGTCGGGCGTCGCCGGCCCTTCGCCGGCCGCGATGCGCGCCTCGATCTCCTCGCGCAGTTCGCGGTAATACTCGACCGCCTCCGTTGTGCCGCGAAACGCGGAGAAGATCGGGCCGATGTAGTACACGCCGCCGAAGTAGCCGTCGATGGGGGAGGGCTTGTGGCGCGCCGATTCCCACACCGCGACGAGATCGTCCTCCGCGCGGGCCGAAAGCGCGAGGCGGCTCGCGAGATCGTCGAGGTCGAGCTTGCGACCTGCGGCGCGTTCCATCGCCGGCACGATCTGATCGCGAAGCTGATCGACGACGTAGCGCCGCATCTCGGGCGTGATTCGCCCGTCGGGCTGATACGGAACGTGCAGCATCGCGACGGGGCAGTCGTACGACTCGCGCAACAGCTCGAACCATTTCATGAACGTGAAGCAGCCCGTGTACGAGAGCAGGAGAAGATTCGGCGGCGGAATTACCGAACCGGTCGGGCCGACGTTTCCGCTGCGCATCATGCCGATGTCGCACTTCACGTAGGTGCAGACATCCTCCGAGTGCCCCGCCTTCTCGGCCTCCGCGATGTAACCGGCCGAGCGCCCGCGCATCCCCGATTGGAGCGCGTTGATTTCCGGCAGCACGGGGAGCATGCCGAGCGACCCGATGAGTTCCGTGAGATTGCCGGGCACGAACGTGTAGACGACGGCGCGGCCGTCGTCGCGCGCGCGCGCGAGTCGCTCGTAGTGATCGGCGATCATCTGCTTCTGGCGAATCTGGCTCCGGTCCTTTGAGATTTCGATCGGCGACGCGGCGCGCACGGTCATGTTTGTCCTTCCCAGAGTTTGACGGCATCCGAGAACGCGCCGGCCTGCTCGCGAATCGTCTGGAACTGGCCGGTGTTCTCCGAGAACTTGAAGCTCGTGTGCGGGATTCCCTCACGATCGAGGGCCGCCTCGAGCATCGACTGGTCGAGGAGCGCGGGGTCGCAGAACGAGGCGGCGGCGAAGATGACGCCGTCGGCGTCGCATCGGCGCACGGCCGCGATGAGCGCCGCGCCCTTCGACCCGTCGGCGATGTAGCGCGACGCCGTGGCAGCGCCGTGCTCGAGGAACGCGCGCGCGAGCGCGGCGATCGGCGCCTCGCCGGCGCGGACTTCGATCGGCGCCTCGATCGCGCGAAGTCCGAGTTGGAAGTCGTCCTCGACGATGTCGCAGCCGGCGCGTTCGAGCGTCTGGATGAGCGCCAGCGGCGGCTGCTCGCAGAACGCACCGGCGATCACCACGCGCGCGTTGTCGATGCGTCGCGGCGGGCGGCAGAGCGCCCCGTCCGTGAACGCCGCGAGGAGTTCGCGGTGCGCCGCGGCCGGCATCTGCGTTCCAGCGCGCAAGATCACGTATGCCTCGGATGCGCGCACGCGCCACGAATCGCGGCGGCGCACGCGGTCGAGCCGTGCGATCTCCGCGCGGCGCGCGTTTTCATCCGCGATCGCGCGGCGAAGCGCCTCGTCGTCGAGCGGCCGCGCGCCGAGTGCCTCGAGCGCGCGGGCCAACTCGCGCATCTGATCCTCGTAGAACCTGCCGCCGAGCGCGGCGTCGAAGTTCTGCGGGAGATCCAGGTAGAACGCGAGCCGGTCCGGGAACATCATCTGCCACATGCCGCCGAGATTGCGGATCACGTCGCAGAGCGACGGGAAGATCATCGCGTCGAGGCAGTCGAGATGGCCGCCGAGCGCGAGCTCGAGCGTGCTGCGCGGGATGTGGCAGAGATACGACTGGAAGTACGAGTCGCCGCGGATGATGTCGATCTCCGCGCCGGCGCCGAAGACGCCGACCGGGAGGCAGCCGATCGACTCCAGAAGCGGACGCGGCACGTAGACCGGCATGTGGCCCACGGCGCGCGCGCCCGGGTGCGCGGCCTTCCACTCGCGGACGGCGGAGAAGGTGTGATCTTCGACGAGCATTTGCGCGCGCCCGAGGATCTCGGCGCAGGGATCTGGCGGGCCGCCCGGCGCCACGCTGGCGACGCGCTCGTTGCCGGCGCTCATCGCGTGCGCCCCCGCGACGCGCGGATCGGCGAGCGCACGCGCACGCGCGACACGAGGCGCTCGGTTGCCGCTTGCGACGATCGCGTCGGCGATCGCGCGACGAGACCGCTCATCGCGATGCGGTGAATCGTCCGCGCGACCTCGTGCGCGTCGCCGTGCCGCGCCGCGTCGTACCAGCCGTACACCCAGTTCAACATTCCGAAGATGCTGTAGGTCGCGCGATCGAGCTCTCGCGGATCCGCCGCGGCGCTGCCAGCGTGCGAACGGCTGCGCTGCACGACCGAGCCGACGATCTCGCGGCCCAGAGCGAAGTACTGCTCCTTGATCTCGCGGAGCGCGCGCCGCCGCTCGGGCGGAAGCGCCCCGGCTTCCTCGACGAGCACGCGCATCACTTCGGGGTGCGACGCGACGTAGCGAACGTGGCCGAGGATGAAGGCGTGGAGCCGCGCCTCGCCGCCCGCGGCGCCGGCCGTAGTCTCGCGCGCTGACGCGACGAGAGTCTCGAGCGCGTGGATCTGCAAGTCGAAAGCGAGTTCCTCCTTCGATCCGAAGTAGTTGTATAGGTTCGCGAGGCTCATGTTCGTCGAGCGCGACAGGTCGCGCATCGACATGCCGTGATAACCGTGCGTCGCGAGGAGCGTCGCGGCCGCGCGCAGAATCTCTCCGCGGCCGTCTTCGTGCCGGGTCACGCGCGGCATCGGAGCGCCTCCGCGCGCCGGCCGATGCGCGCTCATCGCGCCACCGCCGCGCGCGGCGGACGCGTTATCGCGCGAGCGTCTCTGCGCGGACGCGCTCACGCCTTCTCCATCTTCGCGCGTGTCGCGGCCGGCAGGATCTCGCGTACGAGCGCGGCGTCAAAGCGCGCGCCCTCGGCATAGAGCTGCCTGAGCCGCACGAAATCGATCTCGCGTTCGTCGCGCTCGCCGAAATGAAACGCCGGAAATCCCGCGGCGGCCTCGGTGTTCATGTTGAGCGCGAGCCACGAGCGGTTCGTCTCGCTGTTCGCGTACCAATGCGCGAGCTTCTTCTTGCGCAGGCTCTCGAGCGTCTTGCGAACGCAATCGGGAAACGTGTAGACGAGACGCGTGACGAGCTTCTGCACTGCTTCGTCCAAGAGCGAAAGATCGATCGTGCATCTTCCGGCTTCCGCTTTTCCTTCGGCGAACCCCTCGCCGGTCTTCCACTCGCCGAAGACGATCTTGCCGTATGCGTCGACCCAGCGATCCGTGACCACGGTGGGGTTCGCGCGCCACGCGCCGTCGGGAGCGCGATGGGTCGGAACGACGTCGTTTACGAGGCCGAGGCGCAGCGCCTTGTGCGCCGACCACGGCTCGCACAACACGAGCGACTCGGCGGCCTTCGCGAAGCCGACGTAGAGATCGAGAAAATCGGTCGAGCCGCCGTCGGGCGCGGAGCCGTGAATCGGACCCGCTTGTCCGAAGCGCGCGTGATCGCCCGCGATCGAAAAGTCGCACGCCATCCCGATTTCTTGGCCGCCGCCGATGCGCAGGCCGTTTACGCGGCAGACGACCGGTTTGTCGCAGAGGAGAATGTTCGTGACCATGTCGTTGAAGAGGCGCATGTATTGCAGGTACTCGAGCGGCCGCCCGGAATAATACGTGGCGTACTCGGCCGTGTTGCCGCCGGTGCAGAAGGAGCGGGTGCCCGCGGCCGTGAAGACGACCGCGACCGCGCGCCGGTCCGCGCTCGCGCGGCGAAACGCGAGAATGATCTCCTTCACCGCGTCCGTCGTGTAGGAGTTGAGCTGCGGCTCATTGTCGAGCCAGATCCACACCTGATGAAGGCCCACGACCGGCTCGCCGCCGCGCGCGAGTACCGGACGCTCCTCATAGCGAATCGACTTGAACGCGAGGTCCTGCGCCAGTTCGTGGTTCTTCATTTCGAAGGCCGATCGCGGAAGGGTCTCGGGCATCGCATTCCTCCATTCGTTCTCATTCAACCGCTCTCACTCGCGCGGATCGAGCACCATGCGGCGTTCGAGCCGGTGTGCGGCGAGGGCGGCGAGCATCTCGTTGATGCGGGACATCGCGGTGTACTCGACGAAGGGCGCGAGCGCGACGCGTCCGGAATCGATGAGTTCGAGCACGCGCGGATACGCCTCGGGCGGGCAGCCCCATGTGCCGTGAACGGTCGCGTCGAAGGCCATGAGGTTCGAAAAGCGCAGTTCGACGCTCTTGGGCGTGTAGCCCACTTGCAGAAGCGTCGCGGCGCGCGCGAGAAGGCCGAACGCGAGCGTCTGCCCTGCCGGCGTCCCGCTGCACTCGAAGATCTTGAAGCGGAGCGACGGCACGCCCCATTCACGCGCGAGGCCGTGCAGCTCCTTGCGAATCTCCTGCGGCGTGCGGTCGCGCGTGTCGATCGTGCGATCCGCGCCGTGCGCGGCGAGGAGCGAGAGGCGCTCGGGATTCACGTCGCATGCCGCGACACGGGCGCCGAGCGCGTGCGCGATCTGCACGACAAAGCCGCCGACCCCGCCGGCGCCGACTACGAACGCCGCGTCGCCCGCGCGCAGCTCCGACCGCTCCACGGCGCGATACGCGGTCGAGACGGCGTCGGCGACCACGGAGAGCGCACGAAGGTCCGTGTCGCTCCGCGTGCCGGCAAGTGGAACGAGAGGCGCGGCGGGCACGCTCATGTGCGTGGCGAAGCCGCCGTCGATGTCGTTGCCGGGCATTCTTTGGTTCGGGCATGCGTTGCCACGGCCGCTCGCGCAGAAATCGCACCGCCCGCACGGGAGCACGGCCGGGACGATCACTTTCTGTCCGCGCGAGAGCGAAACATTCGCGCCGACATCGGTGACGGTGCCGACGACCTCATGCCCGAGCACGAGCGGGAGGGCCTTCGCGGGACGAACGGATCCATCCGCGAAGCCGAGGTCGGTGTGGCAGAGGCCGCACGCAAGCACTTCGATGACGGCCTCGCCCGGGCCTGGCACCGGTTGGGGGATTTCTTTCGCGACGAGCGGATTGCCTGGAGCCTCGAGGACGTACGCCAACATAGCGCACTCGCGATCGTCCTCGAGCGGGAGGGAGGCCGAGGGCGAAAGGCAGGCTAGTAAACGAACGTTCGCTTGTCAAGCAACACGTTGCGGCAACTTCCGGCGTGTCGCGCCACCGACGTGACTTAAGATCTCGCCATGACCGGAGGAGCCGATGCCCGCGCGACGAATCGCGCACCGCTTGCGCTTCTCGCGGTGATCATCGTGACCGGCGCCGCGGTGCGCCTCCTCTTCACCGGCGCACGCGGCCTGCGCATCGACGAGGCCGTCAGCTGGGGCATCGCTCGAATGCCTTGGCCTACGTTCATCAAGGTCGTCACGACCGCCGAGGCGAACATGATCGCCTACTACGTTCCGCTGCGGGCGTGGCTTCACCTTGGGGAAACCGAATTCGCGATCCGGTTTCTCTCCGTTGTCTTCGGTGTGCTGGCGCTACCGGCGATCTATCGGCTCGGCACGCGGCTCTTCGGTCGCCGCGAAGGCGTCATCGCCGCGGCGCTTCTCGCTGCTCACCCGTTCCACGTTCACTTCTCGCAGGACGCGCGCGCCTATAGCCTCGTCGTGTTCCTCGTGATCGTGTCGACCGACCTATTCGTTCGCGCCCTGCAATCGCCGGCGCGCGCTCGCGCCTGGACGGCATACGCCCTCGTCGCCGGTCTTTCCGTCTACGCACACGTCTTCGCACTTCTCGTTCTTCTCTCGCACGCGATGGTGTTTTTGGCGCATCGCCGGCGGCACGCCGCGGCCGCGATTCCGCGCGGCGCCGCACTCTTGCTTGCGTTTCTCATCGCGCCGATGGTCGCGTTCCTCGCGACTCAGAACAAGGGGCGGCTCGGCTGGGTCCCGCATCCGACCCCCGAGCACCTCACGCGCATCCTCAACGATCTCGCGGGCTCGGACACGGCAGCCGCAGCGGTCCTTGCGCTCGCCGCGATCACGAGCGTCCTCCTCCTCCGCCCGCGGCGAGCGGGCGCGCCGGGCGGCGACCGTTCCGCGCGCGACCGCGGTCCCGCGCTTCTGCTCGTGCTCTGGTTCGCGGTCCCGTTCGTCGTCTCCGCCGCGTTCTCCGCGGCGCGTCCGATCCTCGTGTCGCGCTACTTGCTGATGTGCGTTCCGGCGCTCGTACTGCTGCTCGCGCGCGGCGCCACGCTGCTCGCGGAGCGCGCTCGCTTCGGGCGTGCGGCGGCGATCGTCGCGGGGGCGCTCCTGCTCGGAGTGTTCGCCGCGCAGATGCGCGACGATACCCGGAAGCGCATCGCCGACCGCAACGAGTGGGCGCCCGCCGCGCGCCACATCCTCGCCGGCCAGCGCGAGGGCGACGCGGCTCTCGTCTACTTCTGGTCTAATCGTTATCTGATCGAGTACTACGCGCGCCGCGCGGCGGAGCGCGGCGGCGCAGCGCTCACGCCGCGGTTCATCTTCCCCTACGCCGACGGAGCCGCGCCGCCGGCGCGCCGCGGCGAGGTGACGCGGGAAGAGTGGGAGAGGATCTCGCGCGATGCGGAGCGGATCTGGCTCGTCGCGCCGGCGAAGCTCGTTCGAGCCGGCCTGCGCGTGCCCGCGAGCGACGACGGCAAGCTCGGGTCGATTCGCGCACGACTCGAGGAAGGCTTCGCGTGCGAGGAGAGCGTCGTGTTCGAGGGCGACATCTCGCCGCTCGTCGTCGAGCTTTACACCCGGGAGGCGCTACCGCCCGCGCGCTGAGCTGGGAGCGGAGCGCGGTCCGCCGGGTGCTCCGCAACCCGGTTCTAGACACGAGTGCGGCGCGCGTGATACTTTTCTAAAACGGTGAAGGTGCGTTGTGCGTTGTCCGGCATGACCGCAGGCTTTTGAATTATTCAATTCCGAGTACTCCCCCCCGATCGGTTGCGTTCGTCGAGCCTCACGACGCCAGCAGTCTGCGCGCGCTGGTTTCACCGCGACACTATTCCTGCGGATCGCTTCGGATCCGGCAGAAAGGGGAGCGCTTGATGACATCGCAACAGAGGAAATTTGGTGGCGGACGCCGTGGCGTGGCCGTTGCCGCGCTCGCGCTCGCGCTCGGAGTCGCGTGCTTCGGCGTCGCGGCGGCGGCGGTGATTAACCTCACGGCAACACTCGAAGGAACTCAGGAGGTTCCGCCGAACGCGTCGCCTGCGACGGGCACCGCCGTGATGGTGCTCGACACCGACGCCAACACGCTCGACTACAACGTCACGTTCTCGGGTTTGACAGCTCCGCAGACGAACGCGCACTTTCACGGGCCGGCGGCGCCTGGAGTGAATGCTCCGGTGCGTTTCGGCATTGGCGTAGGAAGCCCGAACATCGGCGTGTGGAACCTGACGGACGCGGACGAGACGATGATTCTCGACGGGCTCGTCTACGTGAACGTGCACACGACGGCGTTTCCGGGTGGCGAGATTCGCGGACAGGTCGGAATCGCGCCGAACGCAACCGAGGCGTCGACCTGGGGGCAGATCAAGTCGCTCTATCGGTAGCAGCGTAAGCACGATTCTGCTGGCATCAGCACGAGGGGCGGCCGATACTGGTCGCCCCTCGCGCATTCAACCCCTCGCTGGAGAAGATCGATGTCCGTCCCGAACGAACGCGTCAATCCCGACGATGTAAAGTTGACGCAGCTCGCGCAGCGCGCCGGTTGCGCGGCGAAGCAACCGCCGGGCTATCTTCTTTCGCTCCTCGGCACATTGCCGCCGATTACCGACCCGCGCGTTCTCGTCGGCTCAAATCTCGCGGACGACGCGGCGGTCTACAAGATGAGCGACGACCTCGCGCTCGTGCTCACGACGGATTTCTTCACGCCGATCGTCGATCGCCCCTTCGATTTCGGCGCGATCGCGGCGGCGAACGCGCTCAGCGATGTCTACGCAATGGGCGGCACGCCGCTCGCGGCGCTTTCCATCGTCGGCTATCCCGATCAGAAGATCGGGCCCGAGGTACTCGGCGAGATCTTGCGCGGCGCGATCGCGAAGGCGGCGGACGCGGGGATCGCGATTGTCGGCGGGCACACGATCAAGGCGGACGAGCCGATCTTCGGACTCGCGGTGACGGGGTCGGTGCATCCGGCGCGCGTTCTCACGAACGCGGGCGCGAAGCCCGGTGATTTGCTAATCCTCACGAAGCCGATCGGGCTCGGCATCATCACAACGGCCGCGAAGAATGGCGCCGACTCGCTCGGCGCGATCGGCGGCGCGATCACGCTCATGGCGACGCTCAATCGCGTGGCGTGCGAGGTGCTGACGAAACACGAGGTGCACGCGCTTACCGACGTGACGGGCTTCGGGCTGCTCGGGCATCTGCGCAACGTGACTGCGGCAAGCCGCGTGACGGCGCGCGTGTGGCTCGACGGCGTGCCCGTGCTCGATGCAGCACGCGCGTACGTCGCGTCGGGAGTCGCGCCGGGAGGCACGCACGCGAATTGGCGATTCCTCGGCGAGTGGGTCGACTACGCGGCCGACATCTCGAAGGAGGAGCAGCTCCTCGTGTGCGACGCGCAAACCTCGGGCGGATTGCTCGCGTGCGTGCCGCGCGGCATCGCGGACGCGGTCGTGCGCGACCTGCTCGCGGCGGGCACGCCGGCGGCGGCGATCATCGGCGAGATCACCGGCGCGGGTGCGGGGAAAATTGCGGTGACGCGCTCTCGCTAGCGCGTCGACTCAGCCTTGAGCGAGGCGCCGGCCGCGTCGAGCGCTTCGCTCGTACCCGCGAGCGCGAGTGTGTCGCCCGCCTGAAGTGCGACATGGCCGTCCGGCATCAGAATGACGGCATCCCCTCGAATGATCGCAAGAATCGTCGCGCCGGTGCGCGCGCGAAGTTGAAGCGTGCGCAGCTCCTTCCCGACACACGGATCGCGCGCGTCGAGGCGGACGGGCGTCGGACTTCCGAGCCCCGGCAACATCTGGTGAACCTGCTCGAGCAATCGCGATTCGTTCGACGCCGCCGCGTGCGACGATTTCGCGAGAGCCGCGACGATCACTTCGGCTCCCGCCTTCACGTGGCCATGGAGATTCGCGGCGCTGCGCCAGAACGCAACTCCGAGAATCGCGAGAATCACGGCGAGGCCGAGAACGGCGTACGGCCCGGCGAAGAACGGTTGCGTGATCGTGGCGAGCGGCGCGCCGACGAGGAGCACGACGAGAAGCTGAATCGTGACGACCATCGCGCGGCGCGGCGCGGCCGCGGGATCGAAGCGCCCCTGCTCCGCGTCGGGGAACGCGCGTGACGCGAGTGCCTGCCCGAGCGTTCGCGACGCGCGCATGAGCCCCACGCAGAACGGCAACGCGAGAAGCGCCGTGACGGTGATCACGAGCAACAGCGCGGCCGCGCCGGAGAGGCCCGTGGTATCGCGGAGCGCACGGACAAGCGGGCGGGCCTCGATGACGACGCCCAGCACGATCACCGCGATCGCCGCGGCATCGATGAGCAGCACGCGTTGCGCCTTCCGAATGCGCGACTTCTCCGCGGGGAGCGGCGGCCGCAAGCGCACTCTCTCGATCCACGTTCCGTAGAGCGCAACGAACGTTTGGAGCGGGCGCGGCAGATGGCGGTCGACGTACCCCGACACCGGATCCGCCGCGCGAATCAGCCACGGGGTCAGGAGCGTCGTGATCGCGGAGACGGCAACCGCGACGGGGTAGAGGAAGGGACGCGTCGCGCCGGTCGCGACGCCGACTCCCGCGATGATGAACGAGAACTCGCCGATCTGCGCGAGGCTCATCCCGGTCTGCACCGCGGCGCGGGTGCCGGAGCCGGTCAAAAACGCGCTCACCGAAACCGCGGCGATCTTGCCGAAGACGACGAGGAGCGTGAGCACGATCACGGGGCGCCACTCGTCCGCGACGACACGCGGGTCGATCAGCATGCCGACCGATACGAAGAAAATCGCGGCGAACATGTCGCGCACGGGCTCGACGAGGCGCTCGATGATTTTCTCTTCGCCCGACTCGGCGACGAGCGAGCCCGCGAGAAACGAGCCGAGCGCGACCGAGTAGCCGATCGATTCCGCTAAAAGCGACGTCGCGAAGCAGATGCCGATCGCCGACACGAGCGTCGTTTCGGGCCGGCCGAGCTTCACGACGAAGCGGATGATCCGCGGGACGATGACGATGCCGATCCCCAAGAGCGCCGCGAGGAATCCGACGAGCCGCACGACGGTCGCCGTGAGCGCTCCCGCGGAAACAGCTTCGCCGGTCGAGGCAGGCGTCAGGACCGCGAGCAACAGGATCGCGAAAAGGTCTTCGATGATGAGTACGCCGAAAACAGTCTCGGTAAAGAGCCCGCGCACGCCGCGCTCGGCGAACGCCTTCACGATGATCGTCGTGCTCGAAATCGCGATCGCCGCGCCCGCGTAGATACATTCGAGCGTCGTCCAGCCGAACATGCGTCCCGCAATGTAGCCGAGCCAGACCATGAAGCTGCACTGAAGCACCGCGACGATGACGACCGCCCAGCCCGCGCGCAGAAGCCTTCGTAAGCTGAATTCGAGACCGAGCGAAAACATGAGCAGGATCACGCCGAGCTCGGAGAGCATGTGGACGATGGGCGCGTCCGCGACGAGCGGGATCGGCACGTGCGGCCCGACGATGAGCCCCGCGAGGAGATAACCGAAGACGACGGGCTGCCGGAGGCGCTGAAAGACGATCGTCGTGACGGCAGCGACGCCGAGGACGATCGCGAGTGTTCGTAGGAATTCGTGGGTGTAGTCCATCATCTGAATGCGCACCGCACAGTAACAGCGCGCCGATTGATTCGAAAGTACTCACGGAGGAGTTCTCGCCTCGCCGCGACCACCGTGATAGAATGAGCGCCGCTCGCCCCGCAAAACCCGCAGCGTTCAGCATCACGGTGACGATGTCTCTCTGGAGTCTCGCATTCCCATTCGCACGCGCCCCGCGGCGTCGGCGCGCCCCTATCGGATTTGTGCTGTTCCTCGCGATTCTCGCTGAATTCTTCGCGGTCCGACCCGTATTCGCGCAGGGCGATTGGTCCATCCTCGGTCACCCGACGACGCACGATCTGAACAAGCTCTCGTTCATCGACAACGATCGCGGATGGGCGGTGGGCGACAGCGGGACGATTCTCGCGACGACGGACGGCGGCGCGAACTGGGCCGCGCAGACATCGCCGGTGACGTACGACATCGTCGATGTCGACATGATCGATGCGCAAATCGGTTGGGCGCTCGCGCAGCAATTCCCCGCGGAGCCCCTCTTCGAGTACGGGACGTCGGTGCTACGCACGACGAACGGCGGCGGCGCCTGGACCGTGCAGTCGACGTTCAACGAATTGTTTCTGCACGCGATCGAGTTCCACGACGCGGCGCGCGGTGTCCTCGGGGGCGAGCAGGGAAAGCTGTGGCGCACGACCAACGGCGGCGCGAACTGGATCCCCGGGATCGTCGATTCGGCGGCATTCGCGGTTTGGCCCGTTCGCGACTTCGAGTTCTACACCGCGAATTACGGCGTCGCGACGGGCGGATACTACGATGTCACCGGACTCGTGTGGCGGACGACCGACGGCGGCAAGAACTGGACTCACAAACGCGTCGCGGGCGAGCCGATCTTCGGAACGCATTTCTTCGATTCGCTCAATGTCGTTTGCGTCGGAGGCGATCTCGACTTCGGCGCCGGCATGGTCGAGACCGCGAATGGCGGCGCGCTCTGGGAGTACACGTACCTCGGCATCTGGGGGCAAGGCTCCGCGGTCGATTTCGCGACGCCGGGCGAAGGTTGGGCGGCGCTCGGCTTCGCCGGCACCTATATGGTCACGCTCGACTCGGGGAGCACGTGGACCGCGTCGTATACGCCCGACAGCACGGCGATGCACGACATCGTCTTCACCGACGCGTTGACCGGCTACATGGTCGGTTCAGCGGGCACCGTGCTGAAGTACGTTCCGGTCGGAACCAATGTCGGCGGCCCGCGCGTCGCGCATTCGAGCGAACCGCTCCTGCAGCAGAACCAACCGAATCCGTTCCATCGGTCGACGCGCTTCGACTTTCGCATGGGGCGCGCCGGCGCTGTGTCGCTGAAGGTCTACGATCTTGCGGGACGCGAAGTCGCGACAGTCGTGGATGAGGCGCTCGGCGCCGGAAGGTACGCGCGCGTGTTCGACGGGAGCGGCCTGCCGAGCGGCGTCTACTACTACAAGCTCATTGCGGGGAGCTACGTCGAAACGAAGAAGATGGTCTTGCTTCGGTAGCGATCGTTATCGCAGAAGCACCATCTTGCGCATCTCGATCGCGTTCGCCGACTCCAACCGATAGACGTACACGCCGCTCGGCCACCCCGCCGCATCGATCGTCACGCGGTGCGCGCCCGCGTCGAGAACGCCGTTGACAGGCACCGCAACGCGCGCGCCGGTCATCGAGAGGATCTCGAGCCGGACCTCGCCGGGCGAGCGCAGATTGAACTCGACCGTCGTGCGCGGATTGAACGGGTTCGGGAAATTGCGCAGATGCGAGTTCGAAAGCGTGATCACGCCGCTCTCGACGCCGGTCGCGGGATCGCCGATGTCGACGGGGCTCGTCCAGATTTGGTAAATGCCCGTCGAGTTGTCCATCCAGAGCGGCCAGAGTGTGTCTCCCACCGACGTGAGCGCGATGTTGTCGCCCTGATAGCCTTGTCCGAGTCCGCCGATCGGTGACGGCCGGAAATGATGGTCGCTGATCTCGAACTCGCTCCACGTCGTGCCGCCGTCGCTCGAGCGCGAGAGAAAAACGCTCGCCGAGTCGGACGTCGTCGTGCGGTCGTCGTAGTAGAGGACGTTCACGCCGCCGGCGTCGTCGACGTGCACGACGGGAAAGTACTGGAACTTCCCGTTGTTGAGCGGATCCTGATTGACGCGGATTCCCGCGGACCATGTCGCGCCGTCGTCGGTGGATCGATGAAAAACGACATCGGGATCGGAGCCCGCGGGCGCGAGGTTCTTCTCCGTGCTGACGACGTAGATCCAGCCGTCGCGCGCGCCGCCCGTGTCGTCGACATCGAGCCTCGGAAGCCCGTTCACGCGAATGTTCGACTTCGTCGGAAATGTCCCCGCGATCCCGTTCATGTCGAATGCGTTCTCGTCGACGGTCCACGTCGTGCCGCCGTCGGTCGAGCGGGCGAAGCCGGCGTAGTCCTCCGTGAACGGCGATGCGGCGATGACGCCGCTCCACACCACGTTCACCGATCCGCCGGGGCCGATCGCGACTTCGCCGCCCTGACAGCGCTGCGGCGGCGCGTTGATTTGCGCGGGCGTGCTCCAACTCGATCCGCCGTTGTCGCTGTACGCGTAGAAAACGGGGAACGGTGTCGTGAACTTGACCCATGTCGCGTAGCAGCGCCCATATTGGGCGCTGCCTGCGTCGCCGTCGGAAGCAAGCGATGCGCGGTCCTGATCGCTCGTGGCGACCGTGCGCTGCGAAGACCAGGTCGCGCCGTTGTCGGTGGAGAAATGCGCGTAGAGGCCGGGGATTGTCGACAGGCGAATCAGCACGAAGCGACCGTCTTTGTCGATCGCGATTCCCGGGTCGCCGCGATGAAACGTGATCGGCGCGCCGTTGCATGTGTCGCTTCCGCTCCAACTCATGCCGGCGTTTGTCGAGACGTAGATGCCTTCGCTTACGAAGCCCGTGCTCAAATTGATCGTGTTCGCGCTTGCGAAGAGGATCGACGAGTTGAGCGGATGACGCGTGATGAATGTCTCGGTTTGCGTCACCGCGCTCGGGTATATCCGGTAGCTCGGACCAGCCTGCGCGCTCGCGGCGGCGCAGAGCGCGATCGTTGATACGGCAGCCATCACGCCAGCCGAACGCGCGAACTTCAAGAGCGCCGCCCGCACTAGAACCTGTGCCCGAGGTTGAGTCCGCCGAAATAATTGCGCGGCTCGCCCGCTTCGTAGAAATCCTTCGACGTCGAGTTGATGTTCACGAAACCGACGTACCGCTCGTCGAAGAGATTGTTCACGCCTCCGGATATCAAGACATCGACGCCGCCGAGTGCGATGTCGACGCCGACGAGCGGATCGACGAGTTGATATCCGTCGGCCGCTTCGCTGTTCGCATCGTCGACGAAGATGCTGCTCACGTGAGTGAAGCTGGTCTTCACGAATCCCGTCGCGTTCGCCGAGACGCGGCGCTCGTACGCGACACTTGCCGAGAGGTTGCTCTTCGGCACGCTCGGCACCGTGTTGCCGGAGAAGTCCGCCGTCGACGTGACGATATTCCCCAGCGTATCGATCTCGACCGTCCCTGCGGAGTACTCGTCGTAGTCGAAGTCGGAGAACGTATAGGCGCCTCTCATGCGGAAGCCGTGCGCCATCCGCGCGTCGAGCCCAAGCTCGAGGCCTTTTCGATGCGTGACCGCGGAGTTCCGAAAGTAGAAGTCGCCGAACACATCGAACGGAACGATCTCATCCTCGACGGTACTCGCGAAAAAGGTGGCTCCGAACGTCGCGCTCTGCAGCGCCGACGCGACCGCGGGGACGACGCTTCCCTTTACGCCTACCTCGAAATTCTTAGAGTGCTGCGGTTCGAGGTCGGGATTGACGAGTGAATTGGGATCGGAACTCGTCGGGAAGTTATCGAGTTCGTTTCCTGCGGGCGTGTCGAAGCCGAGCCCGAACGACGTGTACGCCGCGATCCTCGGGGTGAACTTGTAGTTGAGCGCGGCTTTCGGCGTGAAGTCGTCGAACCGCCGCTTCGCGCTCTGCACCTCGAGGATCTGATTCCTGATATCGAAGAGGATGTTGTCGTAGCGGCCCGTGAGCAGCAGATCGAGCTTCCCCGGCACGAGCGATAGCGAGTTCTGCACGTAGAATCCCGAGTTGCCGATGCGTTCGTCGGTGAGACCGATCAGGATGTCGCCTTTCTTGCCCGCGATGTTCTCGTACTCTTGGATCGGCCCGAATTGATAGAACCAGTCGCCGCCGACTGAGAACTCGTTGCGCTTGCCGAGAACATTGCCGCGCGCGACGTAGCGCGCCGAGCCGCCGAGCCCGTCGCGATTGAAGAGCCGGTACGTAGCCGCGGTTCGCTCGAAGTACTTGATCGTCGCGTAGGTCGTGAACTCGACCTCGTCGTCACCGAAGAGCGTTTCATAGCGCACGCCGAGCCGTCCCTTTCTCGTGATGCGTTTCGTGTCGCGCGAAACATCGCGCGCGTTCGCCTGAAATGGATCCGCCTCGAACTGCGCTCTCGTAAGCGATCCCGGAAGCTTGATCAGTCCGTCCGCGACGTAAAGGTAGATGCGCAGCGTCGAGTTCTGCTTCGGATTGATCTCGAGGGCCGAGTTCAAGATGTGCCAATAGTCCTCGGCGTGCTGCCGGTATCCCTTCGCGTTGTGGTAGCTGTACGTCGTGAGGAATCCGTAGCGCTCCGTGCGCAGCCCCGCCTTGAATCCGTTCTGCCGCAGACCGAACGAGCCGAACTGGTTGAAGTTGACGGCGTGGCTCCGAGGGAACGAAACGTCGCTTAGGAAGTTGATCACGCCGCCCGGCGCGTTCGTGTAGAGCGACGACGCATTGCCTTTCACCACCTCGATGCTCCCCAGCGATTGAAAGTCGATCGCCTCGATGCGCGTCTGCCCATCCGGCTCCGATTCGGGAATGCCGTCGAGCAGAATGCGCACGCCGCGGATGCCCGTATTCGAGCGGCTGCCGAAACCGCGCATCGAAATGCGCACGTCGTGGTTGCCGTAGCGCGACTGCATGAAGAGGCCGGGAATGTCGCCGAGGACATCGTCGATCGAAACTTTGCGGTCGTACTTGTGGTCGGCCATCTCGACTCGCTCCATCGCGTACGGCACGTCGATGATCTTCTTCTTCGTCCGCGTGCCGGTGATGACGATCGCCTCCATCTGAACCAGAGAGTCGGGCTCGCTAGCGTTGGGGGCGGAGTCCTCGGCCGCTGCCGCGGGCGCAATCGTGAGCAGCGCAAGAACCACAGCGGCCGAGCATGCGAAGCGCGGAACCATGGCGATCCTGAGTCTCCTGTGCGAGGTGGGGGCCGCGATCACACGGGGCGCGTGCGGCGCTCATTGTATCGCAGACGCTGCGCGCCCGTCACGAACTACGGCGTACGGCTCGCTCAATCACCTGCTGGCGTGTGAGTGTTCGGGTCGGCTAAACTCGTCGACATCTCCGGCAAAGACCGGGAGGTTTGATCAACTGTGGCCTCATACGAACACGACACAGGGACGATTCTGCAGCTTCTGATCGTCGGCGCCGCCGCGCTCGGCGCCGTGTACGCGCTCGCGCGCGGTGGCGCTCGGGCGCAAGCGGCCAGCCGGATCGCCGCGGTTGGGATTCTCATCTTCGCGATCGCGCTCATCGTCGTCGGCGGCCGCCGCTTCGCGGAACGCCGCGCATCCTCCGACGTGATGCGCGGCGAGATCCCCGACCCGCTCCCCGCCGCCGAAAAGTTCGTCTCGTCCGCGGAGTGCATGGGCTGCCACCCCGCGCACTACGACTCTTGGCATCGCTCGTACCACCGCACGATGACGCAGGCCGCCACACCCGCGGCTGTCCTCGGCGAATTCGACGACGTCGGGCTTACATCGCGGCGCCGTTCGTACCACCTCACACGCCGCGGCGACGAGTATTGGGTCAACATGGTGGATCCCGAGTGGGAACAGAGTCTCGTGGCGCGCGGAACGGATCCCGTGAGTGTTGCCGGCGCGCCGCGTGTCGATAGGCGCGTCGTGATGACGACGGGTGCGCATCACATGCAGACCTATTGGGTCGGAGGCGCGCGCGACGGACAGCTTTTTAATCTGCCGTTCGTCTGGCTCAACGAGGAGGCGCGTTGGGCGCCGCGCGAAGACGTCTTCCTGCGGCCTGAGGATCTCGGCCGGCAGTTCGGCACGTGGCACAATAACTGTGTCGAATGTCACTGCGTCGCCGGCGAGCAGGGCTTCGATACGAACGCGCGCACGTTCGAGCCGAGTACCGCGGAGCTGGGGATTGCTTGCGAAGCCTGCCACGGCCCCGGCGAAGAGCACGTTCGCGCCAATAGCGACATGACGCGGCGCTACCAAATGCACCTCGCGGGCGGCGTCGACACGACGATCGTCAATCCGTCTCGCCTCTCGGTGCGCGCCGCGACGGACGTCTGCGCGCAATGCCACAGCATGAACATCTTCAAGACCGACCCCCGCGTGCCCGGGGAGCGCTATCGCGCAGGCGGCGAATTGATCAAAACGAAGATGATTTTGCGCACCAGCGACCGCCGGATGTCCGACGCGGAGCGCGCCGACTGGCCGCGGCTTCGGCATCACATCAGCCGCCAATACGAAGGCTACCTCGACGAGCGATTCTGGTCCGACGGGATGGCGCGCGTCTCGGGGCGCGAAACGAACGGCATGGTGGAGTCGGCGTGTTTCGAGGGTGGCGCGATGTCGTGCCTTTCGTGTCACTCGATGCACAACAGCGATCCCAACGATCAACTCAAGCAGGGAATGGACGGCGACGAAGCGTGTTATCAATGTCATCCCGGTTATCGCGCGCGCGTCGAGCAGCACACGCATCACAAGCCGGGATCGTCGGGAAGCGCCTGCATGAATTGCCACATGCCGCACACGACATACGGATTGCTGAAGGGAATCCGCAGTCACCTGATCGACAGCCCGAGCGTCGCGGCGGAACTCGAGACGGGCCGGCCGAACGCGTGCAATCTGTGCCATCTCGACAAGACGCTCGCGTGGGCCGCGGACACGCTCGCGGCGTGGTACGAGCAGCCTGTGCCCGAGCTGCCGGAGAACGCGGCGACAACGTCGGACGCCGTGGTGCGCCTTCTGACGGGTGACGCGGGGCAACGCGCGATCGTCGCGTGGCATGCGGGATGGTCGCCGGCGCAAGAGGCGTCGGGTCGCGGCTGGATCGCGCCGTTTCTTGCGCACCTCTTGCAGGATCCCTACGCGTGCGTCCGTTTCATCGCAAGTCGCGCGCTCCGCGGTATTCCGGGCTGCGAAAACCTGCAATACGATTTCGTCGGGGATGCGGAGCAGCGCGCGCGCGCGCGGCGCGAAGTGGAGGCGAGATTCGCGGCGCTCGACCTGCGGGCGCGCGAGCGCGTCGGGCGTGATGTGTTGACCGACGCTGCAGGAAATCTCGACGCGGCGCGGTTCGCGGCGTTGGCGGCGGCGCGTGACGACCGAGTCATCGACTTAAGGGAGTGACATGAAGATGGCGAGTGATCGAAAGGAAACTGGAGAGGCGAGCGCAACGCGCGAGGATCGCTCGGCGGGCAGGAGCACGGCCGATGGCCCCACAGAGCTCGGAGATCGCCATGTTCGCGTCGGATGGTGGGCGCTCCTCGTCTTTCTCGCGATCGGGAGCGTGCTCGAGGCGTTTCACGGATTCAAAGTCCAGTGGTATATCGCCGCGACGAACGAAACGCGGCGCCACCTTTGGACGCTCGCGCACGCGCACGGAACGCTCCTCGCGCTCGTCAACATCGCGTTCGGACTCACGCTGCGCACGCGCGTCAATCTCACGGCCTCGGCGCGCACGCTTGCGTCGCGCGCGCTCGTTCTCGCGACCGCGCTGCTTCCGGGCGGATTTTTCTTGGGCGGCGTAGTGATCTACGCGGGCGATCCTGGGCTCGGTGTTTTGCTCGTGCCGCTCGGTGCGGCGCTTCTTGCGCTCGCCGTTTTTCTTATGGCGCGCGGCGCCGGTCGGCCGTAGCGCCGCACGCGCGAGGTGCGGCGCGTCTAGAAAACGCGCAGCTCGAAGCGCACGCGGCGCCCCGGCTGCGGGAGGCCGCACTGATCGTAGAGCGCCTTGTCGCCCGCGTTGTCGAGCGCAATCCGCGCCTCGAGCTGCGAAAACGTGTTGGCCCAGGTCGCTCCGAGCGGCCACGCGCGCGAGATGTAGCCGCCGGCGATCGTCCCGCTTTCAAGCTCGGAATCCTCGCCGGTGTCGGGGTCGATGCAGAACTGCGATCCGGTGTACTGCGCCGAGGCGCCGCCGCGCGCGCCGAGCAGTAGCGGAAAACGCGCGCTCACGCTACCGAACGCCTCGGGCAGGTTCTCCGGTTTGTGCGTCTCGTCCGCCTCGGTATCGGTGAGGTCTACGTTTTGCAGCGTGAGATTTCCGGAGAGTGCGACGGGGCCGAACGCCTGAGAGCAGAGAAGCTCCACGCCGGCACTGACGAGTTCGTTGCGATTGACGCGCATGAATCGCCGGTCCTCGAGCGTGATGCGCACGACGGCATCGCTCACGTCGTGGCGAAACCCGACGAGCTGAACCTCGCCATTGCCGACGTGCGTCGTGACGCCGGCCTCCATTGCGACAAGGCGTTCAGGGGTGAGATCTGGGTTCGGCGCGAATCGATTGAGCGAGCCCGAATAGAGCTCGCGCAGCGACGGGAAGCGCCCGCGGCGGCTTGCGCCGGCATGCACGACGGTCTTGCCGCCCGCGACTCCCATCGATATGCCGAGGCGGCCGCCCCACTCGGAAAGTTGGTCGAGCGCTTCGCGTCCGCCAGCCTCAGGCGTTTGCCCGACGTCGTACGCTCCGCCCGCGCTCACGCTCAGAGAGTTGATCGCGCCTCGCCGCCCCTCGATCAGGCGCCAGATATTCTCGCCGCCGATGCTCCAGAGTCGCTGCCGGTACGTGAACTCGCCATCGGGAATGATTTCTTCGTGACGGATATTCGCGAGCGTGAACGCACCGCGCAGCTCGCCGCGCCGCCCGAGCGATTGATCCGCGAGGAGTCGCACCGTCAGAGTACGATCTTTCCCGTCTTCGAAACTGTCGAGTTCGTCGTACGCCCGCGACGTGTAGCTGTCGATATCCGTGCGTCCGCGATCGACGCCGAAGCTCGCCTCGACATCGCCGCGGCCGCCGAGCGGAGACTTGCGATCGCCGGTACCGGCGGATGCGACGGCAAGAGTTCGCGACACGTGCGGGTATCGCCAAAAGCGTGCGTCGTCGACGCCGATTTCGGCCGCGATGCCGCGCTCCTCGCGGAATGACGAGCCCGAGAACGAAAACCACGCGCCGCCGTGCGTGCGATGCCGAAGCGCGACGAATCCGTCGAGGTTGTCGGCGTCGGTGTTTCTGCGCAGATCGTCGTCGGTCGAAACGGGTTCGACGACACCGTCCGCGAGCGGCTGGCCGGGCGAGTTGCGGTAGCCTACGCCAGCGCGCGCGAGCCACTGTCCGCGCCCGCTCTCGAACGGGATCGCCGTCGTCGCAGTGCTCCCGTGTCCGCCGAGGTTGTCGGCGCCTGTCGTGAGTTCGAACGAACGCGCGCTTGGCTGCGTCCGCGAATGCCCGACGCTTGTCTCGATGACGCCGCCGAGAACGTTCGGCCCGTAAAGCATCGAGGAGAGGCCGCGCGTATAGACGATCTCGCGCAGCGCCGTCGCGGGGATAACGGAGACGTCGGCGCGTGCGTCCCACGCGAGGTTGAGCGGCACGCCATCGACGAGCACCGCGACCTGCCGCGAGTCCGAGCCGCGAGTGGAGATCTCGGCCTCTCCGCGCGAGTTCGTTCGAACGTGAAGCATCGGTAGCTCGCGGAGTGTTTGCTCGACCGTCGGCGCCGAAGGAAGCGCGAGCGAGTCGACGCTCACCTCGAGAGCGCTCGCGCCGCCCACGGTGGTGATTGGCCGCGGAGCTTGGATCAAGATTTCGGGAATGTCGAAGATGATCATGTTGCCGCCGGTTGTGTCCGCGTGCTGTGCGAACGCCGGTGTCGTCGCGGTCGCGCACGCGCACGCAACGGCGAAAGCAAAGAGTCGGCGAATCATTCGGAGAAGCCCTCCAGAGAGTCGTGCTGCTGTCCCGGGGCGCGGGTCACAATTGCCGGGAATGATAACCTAGCAGGGGTCGTGTTTGAAGCGCCGAGGAGCCGGCGCGGGATTGCGAGAACTCGACGCTACTTCGCGCGGCCGACCAGGCCCGCGTCGAATAGCCGGCGGTCGACCGGGCCGAGCGCGCGCTCCACGCGCGGTGAGATGATCCGGTAGTGCCGCACCGTGAAGAGAAAGTCCGAGACGCACCAGAGGTTTTCCTCGCACGTCATCCACGAAAGCCGGTCGAACCTGGCGAGACTCACGGGGCGCGAGTAGCGCCGCAGCGTCTTCTCGCGGCGCAGATTGAAGTACGACTCGAAATACGAGAGCGCGAGTTCCCGCACCGTCTTGAATATCGGTTCGCGGAAGCGCAGCCCTGAGTAGTTCGATCGCGCGATGGCGCCCCAGCAACCGTTTTGCCGGAAGACAGCGATGACATGGTCGTCGTCGCGCTCGGCCTCGAAGTCGAGAACGAGCGGCGGATGTCCCTGCAGCCGGAGTGCGGCGGCGGCGAAGAGCGCGCCGTCGAGACACTGCGCGCTGCGCTCACGCAGCACGCGCCGCGGCGATCGGCACGACTTCCCGGCGACGTCGTAGTCGATCTCGTCGAGGAACTTCTGAATACGCCACGCGGGCGAGAGACCGCGCAAGAGCCGAGCCTCACTCGCAGTGAATCCGAAATCGCGTACACGGGGCGCCACACTCTGCTCCTTCTCGAGATGAATCCGGCGACATTACGTGGCAGGCGCACGCGCATCAAGTGGAGCTCGCGTATCGAGGTGCGGTATCATCGGCGCCCGGCGGTGCGCGAGCGGAGGGCGCGCCGCGCCACGCTGTCGAGCGAGGGCTACATGAGCGCAGTCGGATTGCTCCTTACACGCATCGCGGCCGCGGTGCTTGTCGTCTCCGCGCCGGTGCTCGCCATCGCCGCCGAGCTTCCCTTGCATCGGCGCCGGCGCTTGGCGCTCATCGCGGCGGTTCTCTTCAGCACGATGAGCCAGGGTTGCGCGGGAAGTCACAATGCGGCGGCGAGTGAGCAGCGCGTTGCGCGCGACGCACACGACGGACACGACGCACACTACCCAGCGCACTGGTGGGCTCCCGTCTCGCCGGAAGGCGCGCCCTCGTGGGAGATTCTCCCGCAGGCTGCGTTCCCCGGCGAAGTGATCCTCTCGAAGCGCCACGAACTCGGGCTTCTCTCCAACTTCGCTCCGACCCCGTTCCAGTATCGCGGCAAGCGCTACGCGAGCCTCGAAGGATTCTGGCAGACGATGAAGTATCCGGAAGGCCCGGACGATCCCCGCGCGCGACACGCGGACGTCGTGTGGCCGCACACGCGCGATGAGGTGGCACAACTGACGGCCTTCGAAGCGAAGGCCGCGGGAAGCGCCGCCGAGGCAAACATGAAGCGAATGGGAATCACGTGGGTGACGTTCGAAGGCGAACGGCTCGAATACCGGACCGCGGAACGGGGGCGTCACTACGCACTGATCGTTTCCGCGACGCGCGAGAAGGTTCGCCAGAATCCGGACGTCGAGAGCGTGCTCCTCTCGACCGGCGATCTGATTCTGCGGCCAGATCATCACCAAGAGCCGAACCCGCCGCCTGCGTGGCGTTACTACGACATACTCACCGAGATTCGCACCGAACTGCAACGGCAGCCCGCGAAATGACAACGTCCCTCACGAAGGAGAAACCGGCGATGCCCCGCTCCCGCGCACGCTCGTGTGTCTGCTCAGCAGTCGTCTTCGCGTTGACGCTTACTCTCTGCGCTCCCGCCCGCGCACAGAGCCTCAACCTGCGCGACCTTCTCACGGATTTTCTGCGCCAGGGCATTACGCTCGCGCCGCCTCCGGTCGGCACGAATCACGCCGCGCACTTCACCGGAGAGGATTCACAGCAGTTCGGCGCGCTACAACTCATGAGCACGGAGATCGCTCGGCAGCTATCTTCGTATCCGCTTAGCTCATCGGCGGGGGGGTTCGCATACCAGCTCGATCCCGAGCTCGGTGTCTTCGTGCGTCAGAGCAACAGCTTCGGTTCGATCTTCACCGAGCGGCCGCTCACGCTCGGCAAGGGCCACTACAACCTCGGCGTGAACTTCAGCCAGTTCACGTTCGACTATCTCGATGCGCTGAGTCTCCGCGACGGCGATATGCGGCTCGTCTTCACGCACCTCGACACGAACGGCGACGGCGGTACGCTCACGCCGTTCGTCGAAGGCGATGTCATCACGGCGAAAATGTTTCTTAGTATTCGAACGAACGTCACGTCGTTCGTCGGCGCGTTCGGCGTGACCGACCGGCTCGACGTGGGAATCGCGATCCCTGTGGTCGCGACCGAGATCGACGCCTCCGCGGATGCGCACATCGAGAGGCTCGCGACCGGCGACGGAGAGTTCCGCGACACGCACCGATTCGCTAACGGCACCGACCGGCAGATCATCACGCGCAGCGGCAGCAACGAAGGACTCGGCGACATCGTTCTAAGAGCGAAGCTGCAAGTTGCCGGCAATGGACTTTCGTATCTTGCGGTCGCGGCCGATACGCGCTTGCCGACGGGCGACGAGCGCAACCTTCTCGGCACGGGGGCGCTCTGGGCGAAGGGCTCGATCGTCGGTGCCGTGAACACGACGCCCGTCTCGCCGCACCTCAACATCGGGTACGTCGTCGCCGGAAAGGATTCGCCGAATGAAATTCACTACTCGTCGGGAATCGACTGGGCTGCGGACGAGCGCCTGACAATCGCGGCCGACATCCTCGGAAAGACGGTGAGCGAGCTTCGGCGCGCTGAGACGGTCGAGAACGAGTTCGAGTACAACCCGAATCCGACGGGGCCGCCAGTGCGCAACGTCGCGCGTTTCCCAATTCTCTCCGTCGAGGATCCCGAAAGCGCGACGATCCTCAACGGATCGATCGGACTGAAGCTCAACATCTTCAAGACTGTCTTAGTGACTTACAACGGGTTGTTTCCGCTCACGGATCGCGGATTGCGCGACGAGTTCACGTCGCTGGCGGGCATCGACTACAGCTTCTGAGCCCGCTCATCACGCGTCGATGATGCTGACGTCGCCGGATCCCGAGTCGATCCGAATCTCGCCGCGACCGTCGCCAATGCGGCAGCGGAACGAATCCTCGCTGCGGTGCGTGTCCGTGTGGGGGACGCCGACTCGAACCTCGCCGCTTCCCGTCTCGACGTAGAGATCGGCTCCGAGTGTCGACGGCACGACGATCTCCACGCTTCCGGATCCGGTGTCGATTGCCATCGACTCGACGTCACTCGACATCTCCACCGATACGGACCCGCTCCCCGTGTCGAGATTGCAGTGTTTTGCTTCGATGTCCGTGAGTTCGACTTCACCGGAGCCAGTGCTCACCTCGATGTCGGGCGCGGTGAGCTGTGAGCCGGTCACTTCGCCCGATCCCGTATCGATGCGGATGGCCACGCCGCGCACCTCTTGGATGTTCACCTCGCCGGAGCCGGTATCGATGTCGAGTGCGCCGTCGATTCGAAGCGCCTGTACCGACCCTGAGCCGACATCGATGCTCACGGCGCCGCGCACAGCCTCGACAAAGGCGGGCGCGGCGGCCGTATCGATCAGCAGGTCGGCTTCGATATCGCGCGCGGTGACTTCGCCGACGGCTTGGTAGACGCGCACGCGTTTGCCGCGCGGCACGCGAATCGTGAGATCGGCGCGCGCATCCACGCCCGGACCGTCGCCGGAGATCGTCACCTTTCGTCCGCGATTCAACTTTTCGGGAAACGTTCCGTCGTCGTTGACGCGCAGCTCGGTTCGCGATCGCGGCCCCATGGAGGCGTAGACGAACTTCGATCCGGGGTAGACGACGCGCAACGTGGCGCGGCCGTCGATCGACCCTTCTTCGATCGTGAGATCGTGCGCGTCGGCGCCCGCGAAAGCGATCGAGACTTCTACACTGGGTCCGTCCCCGGCGACAACATTCGCGTCGCCGACGAGGTTGTAGATCGCGACCTCGTCGCCCGTGACCGCGCGCACTGCGGGGGATTGCGCGAACGCGCACGCGCACACCAACGGCGAGGCGACAAAAAAAGCCCCGGCCGCGAGGGCCAGGGCATGGGACTTGGCAGCTGTGATCGTGTTCACGCGCACACCTCCAGTGGTTGCTAAGCGGAGAGTTCTGCGGCCGAGTTCCAGGCCGCTGGCGACTCTTGGATAGACGCGCTTACGACGAGATGCGTTCGAAGGTTTCGGTTATGACAACGCGGCGCCGCAGAAGCGCCGCGGGGCCGACTACTTCGACGAGGTGCCGATCGTGCCGAGCAACTTCACGAGTTCCTGACGGACGATCTCGGAAAGCATCGAACGGAAGTCTTCGCGGACGCTCGCGCTTGCGGGAGCCGAGCCGACACGCTTGGCCGCCGGCTTCGCAGACCCGCTTGCGCGGCGCTTTCTCCAGCCGTACACGGTCCATTTCGACACGCCGCACTTCTTCGCGATCTGTGCCGCCGTCCAACCTTTGGCTTTCGCTTCGGCTAGGATGCTGGTGCGTTCCGCTGACGAAATTCGCTTGGGTACCTTCTTGCTTGGCATGGGTCGTCTCCTTGGATGTGTAATCTGAGTTGCTACTGAAACCGGTTGCACCCCGAGTATAATAGGCATCCTGGGCTGGGGCGGCAAACAATAACTTTGTGTGCCCAGGCTGCGGCGCGACCGTCAATCCAGGGCGTTGACAGCCGTGGGACGAAGCACCATATTTCGCCATGTGACGAAATGACGAATGGAAGCCGACCACTTCGCGAGTTCGAACTCGCTCTGAAAGCCGCCGCGGACCCGACGCGCACGCGCGTTCTCAAGCTCCTCGAGGCTGGTGAACTCTGTGTTTGCCAAGTGCAGGCCGTACTCGGTTTGGCGGTGTCGACGGTCTCGAAGCACCTGTCGATTCTCAAGGCAGCGGGGCTCGTCGAGGACCGGCGCGCCGGCAAGTGGATCGCGTACCGACTGACGCGCGCCGACGAAAGCGCGTACGTGAAGCCGGTTCTAGCGATGCTGCGCGGTGCTATCGAGCGCGATCCCGTCTTCGTCGCCGACGCCGAGCGGTTGCGCCGCGTCCTCGAGGTTCCTCTCGGCGAGTTGTGCGCGGCGCCTCCGCCCCGCAGCGTGCTCTTCCCTAAACCGCGGCGCACTCGCGCGCCGCGTCGCGCCGGGCGTTTATGATGCCGCCGCCGCGAATCCTCTTCGTGTGCGTGGAGAATTCGTGCCGCTCACAAATGGCCGAGGGCTTCGCGCGAGCGCTGGGCTCCGGCCGTATCGCGGCCGCGAGCGCGGGCTCCCGACCTTCCGGGAAAGTGAACGCGCGCGCGATCGAGTTCATGCGGGAGCGCGGCGTCGATCTCGCGCTGCACGCATCGAAGGGGCTCGACGAGTTGCCGGTCGGCGTCGTGTGGGACTACGTGGTGACGATGGGATGCGGCGACGCGTGTCCGCATCTTCCGGCGAAGACGCGGCTTGATTGGGAGCTGCCCGATCCGAAGCACCTCGACGACGGCGCATTTCGCCGCGTGCGCGACGACATCGAGGCGCGCGTCCGCGCGCTCGTCGATGCGTCGGACGCGATCGGGCGCGAAGGCGCCCAATGACGCAGCCCGCTGTCGCGCCGAAGCGCCTCAACCTCTTCGAGCGCTACCTCACCCTCTGGGTCGCGATCTGCATGCTCGCTGGTGTCGCCATCGGAAAGCTGATGCCGGGCTTCGTCAGCGCGGTGCGGGCCCTCGAGTTCGGCGCGAACAGCCAGATCAATCTCCCGATCGCCGTGCTGATCTGGCTCATGATCTACCCGATGATGCTCAAGATCGACCTCGCGAGCGTCTCCCAAGTCCGCCGCCGACCCGGCGGAATTCTCATCACACTCTTCGGCAACTGGATGGTGAAGCCGTTCTCGATGGCGCTACTGGCGTGGATCTTTTTCAAGCACGTGTTCGAGCCATGGATCAGCCCCGCGCTCGCCGATCAGTACGTTGCGGGGACGATCATCCTCGCGGCCGCGCCGTGTACGGCGATGGTGTTCGTGTGGTCGTATCTCACCGACGGCGATCCCGCGTACACGCTGGTACAGGTTTCGCTCAACGACCTCATCATGCTCGTATTGTTCGCGCCGCTCGTCGGGCTCCTCGTGTCGGGAGCGAGCGGGCTCGACGTGCCGTTTGCCGTGCTCGTCTATAGCGTCGTTGCGTTCATCGTGATCCCGCTCGTGCTCGGCGGGGTCAGCCGGCTCGTTCTGATTCGCGCCCGAGGCCGCGAGTGGTTCGAGAGCGCGTTCATCTCGTGGTTCCACCCCGTGACGACGCTGGCGCTCTTGCTGACGCTCGTGCTGATCTTTGCGTTCCAGGCGGACAACATCACCTCTCGATCCCTGCACGTCCTCTTAATCGCGGTACCGCTCGTCATTCAGGTTTTCTTCAACGCGGGGCTCGTCTACGCGCTCATGCGCTGGTTTCGCATCCCTCACAATATCGCCGCGCCAGGCGCCCTCATCGGCGCGAGCAACTTCTTCGAACTCGCCGTTGCGGTGGCGATCACTCTGTACGGCCCTGACTCGGGGGCAGCGCTTGCGACCGTCGTCGGTGTCCTCGTCGAGGTACCGGTGATGCTCGCGATCTGCTCCGCCTGCAATCGGACGCGCCACTGGTTCCCTCAGCCAGCGCTCGAGCCGATACGCCGGGTCGCGCCGTGAACGCCGTCTCGCTCCCGGCGCGCGCCGACCCGTTGCCGGCCTCGCGCACCGCGCGGTTTCGCGTGCTCGTCTATCCTGCACTCCTCGTTTGGGCCGCTCTCTACCTCAACCTCGAACGCCTCTCTCAATGGATCTGCCGCGAGCGATTCAGCCTCGCTCCGAACTCGCCGCTCGGCGGCGCCATCGAATTCTTCATCCTCGAGGCGATGAAGGTCCTCTTGCTCCTCGTGCTTGTGGTCTTCGCGGTCGGCATCGTCCGCTCGTACTTCACCGCCGAGCGTACGCGTGCGATTCTCGCCGGCAAGCGGGAATCGGTCGGCAACGTTTTCGCTGCGCTCCTCGGGGTCGTTACGCCGTTCTGCTCGTGCTCGGCCGTTCCGCTCTTCATCGGGTTCTTGACCGCGGGCGTTCCTCTCGGCGTCACGTTTTCGTTTCTCATTTCCGCTCCGATGGTGAACGAGGTGGCGCTGGCGCTCCTCTTCGGTCTCTTCGGTTGGAAAATCGCGGCGCTCTACCTGACCACCGGGCTGGTTGTCGCGATCGTCGCCGGCGCCGTGATCGGTCGGCTTCGCATGGAGCGTTTCGTCGAGCCGTGGGTCTACGAAGCCCACTCCGCGTCGAGCTCCGCGCAGCCTGTTCGCCTCACGTGGGGCGCGCGCCTCGATTGCGGTCTCGAGGCGACGCGGGAGATTTTCGGCAAGGTTTGGATCTACGTGCTTCTCGGTATCGCCGTCGGCGCCGGCATTCACGGATACGTCCCGCAGGAAATGATGGCTGCGATCATGGGTCGCGACGCATGGTGGTCGGTTCCGCTCTCCGTCATCGTCGGCGTGCCGATCTACGCGAACGCCGCGGGCGTCATTCCGATCGTGCATGCGCTTCTCGAGAAGGGCGCGGCGCTCGGCACCGTTCTCGCTTTCATGATGTCCGTGGTCGCGCTTTCCCTCCCGGAGACGATCATCTTGCGAAAGGTTTTGAGGCCGCCGCTCATCGCGGCGTTCATCGGTGTAGTGGCCGCGGGGATCGTCCTCGTCGGCTACACCTTTAATGCGCTGATCTGAGTCCCCTCCCAAGAGGTCCGCGTGCGACAACGATTGGAGGAGGCAGCGATGAAACGAATCGAGGTCCTGGGTCCTGGATGCCAGAAGTGCGAGGCGCTCTACGAGCGAACGCGTGAAGCGGCGCGCGAACTCGGGCTGGAGTGCACGATCGAGAAGGTGACGGACATCGAGGCGATCATCCGGCGTGGTGTGCTCTCGACGCCGGCGCTCGTGCTGGATGACGAGATCAAAGCCGCAGGACGCGTTCCCTCGACAGGCGAAATCAGGAGGCTCTTGTCATGAGGGCCGCGCTCGGATTTCTCGTGGCGTTGTCGCTGCTCATCATGATCGTGCCGTCGCTTGGAGCGCGCCCGGGGGATTCCACTGCGGCGGCTCCGCCGTCGCCGAGCAGTGCGGTATCGCCCGGCGACACGTCGCGTACGGTTCCGCCTGACACGACGAACCCCTCGCGTCGCACGATCGCTTACTACTTCTATACGACCGCGCGTTGCGCATCGTGCCTGAAGATCGAAACGTACTCCCGCGAGGCGCTCGAAGCGGGATTCGCGGCGGAGATGAAACGCGGCGGTATCGAGTGGCGCATGGTCAACGTCGACCTCGCGGAGAACGCGCACTTCATAAAGGAATACCAGCTCTTCACGAAGTCGCTCGTCCTCGTGGAGGAGACGCGCGGCGAGCGCGGGCGATGGAAGAACCTGCCGCGTGTTTGGTCGCTTCTGACCGACGCCGACGCCTTCCGAAAATACGTTCAGGACGAAACTCGTCTCTTCATCGGCAAGAAGCCGTGAGCGTGTTCGCGGGAGCGCTGGTCTCGGCGATGTGGCTCGGCGTGCTGACCTCGATCAGCCCGTGCCCGCTCGCGTCCAACATCGCAGCCGTGTCGTTCGTGGCGCGAAACGTCGCCTCGCCGCGAGGCGTGCTCGTCGCCGGCGTCGCTTACGCCGTCGGCCGGGCCGCCGCCTACGTTGCCGTCGGCGCGCTCGCCGTCTCGGCGATGCTTTCGATCTCGAGCGTCTCGTTCTTTCTTCAGAATCAGATGAGCCGGCTCCTCGGCCCCGCGCTCGTGCTCATCGGCGCGGGAATTCTCTGGTGGTCCAAGCTGCCGCTGCCGGCGTTGAGCTGGGGAGACGGACTCAAGAACCGCGCGGCGCGCTCGGGAACGTTCGGAGCGTGCGCGCTCGGAATGTTGTTCGCGCTTTCGTTCTGCCCCGTGTCGGCGGGCCTCTTCTTCGGCGGGCTCGTGCCTCTCGCGATCGGCGCGCGCTCCTCCGTCGTGCTCCCCGCCGTGTTCGGACTCGGGACCGCGCTGCCGGTGATCGTGTTCGCGATTCTCCTCTCGTTCGGAATTTGCCGAATAGGGCGCGCGTTCGCCCTCCTTGCGAAAATCGAGCGGTTCGCCAGCCCGGCGACGGGTGTGATCTTCATTCTCGTGGGCGCGTATCTCGTCGCGCGTTCACTGGCGTCGACCCTGACATTCTGACGCTGCGCCCGCTCCCGCGTGGCAGGGTCGAACCGGGGGAGTTCGCGCCGCCGCGCGCTGCGGGCCGCCGCGCGCGCTTTTGGCCGGCGCGCAGTGCCCTATCGATTAACGACTTCGCGCCGCGCGTCGTTCGCCGCGGAGAAACCACTCGGCGCGGCCGCTCGGCGACGGGTCCCGCGGCCCCGGCGGCTCGGTAAATGCAGTGGGAGATTCGGCGCGGCGCCTACGATTCGAGCGCGCCGCCGATGGATCCGAGCCGAGGGGGGGCACCGATGCCGCGGACTCCAAAGAAGAAAGGAAAACCGACAGCGATGCCCGCCCGCCCGCCGAGGGTGGTCGAGCGCGTGGATGAATTCGCGAGCGAGCCGACAACAACGCGCATTTTCACGGACGCATCGCCCGATGGGTTCGCGTCGGATACGCCGGAGTGGGTCGCGTTCTGCCCCGAGTGCGGCATCAAGCTGTCTGCGGCGGACCACGCCGCGTGTCCCTACTACCGCGGCGCGGACTCCGCGGCGACCGAAGCTGTCAGTGCGATCGAATGCGCATTCGCGGGAAAGCCGCGGCGGCGCAAGAAACCGAAGTAGCCTGCGCGTCTTAGACGGACCGAGGGATTGCACTCATGCCGAAGGCTGTCGATAGACCAAAGCCGGTGCTCCTCCCCGCACTCTGCAAGGGGTGCGGACGCTGCATCGACGCGTGCCCTCACGATTGCATCGTGATGGGTCACGACATCAATCAGGACTCCGGGATGGTGCCGATTCTGTTGGACCTTACGGTCTGCAACGGATGCGGTCTTTGCATCACGGCGTGCCCCGAGCCGTACGGGCTCACGACGGCGGAATACGAACTCGAGGATCCGGCGCGCCTCTACGGCGAGAAGCGCCGCACGTCGCCGCCGCCGAGATCGATTCCCGAGCGCGCGATTCCACTGCCGCGCACGGAGACGATGGTGCTCAAGGGAACACACGCGTCCGCGGTCGGCGCGATCCTCGCGGGTTGCCGCCACGTCTTCGGCTACCCGATCACGCCGTCGACGGAAGGGACCGAACTCATGGCGGAGTTGCAGCCGAAACTCGGCGGCGTTTTCATGCAGGCGCTCAGCGAGGTCGCGACCGTCAATCACATGTACGGCTGCGCGGCGGCGGGTTTGCCGTCGATTACGTTTACGAGTTCGCCCGGATTCAGTCTCATGCTTGAAGGCATTTCGTACATGGTCGGCGCGCAACTCCCGGCCGTCTTCGTAAACGTCATGCGCGGAGGGCCGGGCCTCGGCAACATCGGCCCCGAACAGGCGGACATCAAACTCGTCTGCCGCGGGCTCGGCCACGGCAATTCCCACGCGATCGTTCTCGCGCCGACGACGCCGCAAGAGATGCTCGATCTGACGATGCTCGCGTTCCGGCTCGCGTTTCAGTATCGCAATCCCGTCGTCGTCGTCGCGGAGGGTTACCTCGGCCAGATGACGGGGCGCGTCAAACTTCCCATCACCATGATCGAGCCGGGACTGCCCGATTGGGCCGTGTGGGGTGACGCGGCGCACCGCGAAAACCTCGTGAGTTCGATTCAACTCGACGACGCGGATCTCGAGCATCACAACCGCATGATCAGCGAGAAATACTCGCGTATGGCGCGCGACGAGCAGCGCGCGAACCTTTTCCGCGCGGAGGACGCGTCGATCTTGATCGTCGCGTGCAACACACCCGCGCGTATGGCGAAAGGTGCGGTCGAGCGTCTTCGCCAAGCTGGCGTGCGCGCCGGCCTCTTCATCCCGATTACGCTGTGGCCGTTCCCGATCGACGCGTTGCGCGCGCAGCTTCCGTATCTGACGGACATCGTCGTCGTGGAGGCAAGCGACGGGCAACTCGAGAATGAAATGCGCCTGGCGCTTAGCCACGCGAACGCGGACGGCATTCCGATTCACAACCTCAGGCATCTCGGCGGCGTGCTGCCGCAAGAGGGGGAAATCGTGCGCGTGGTTAGGCAAATCGCGGAGGCGCGCCGATGAAAACACCCGTTCAGCCGGCCTTCTTCAAACACTTCGACCGGCACGCGCACGGAAAGGGACTCAAGGGTGCGACGACGCACTACTGCCCTGGATGCGGACACGGGCTTCTGCACAAATATCTTGCGGAAACGATCGCGGAATTGGGAATCGCGGATCGCACAATTGCGATCTCGCCGGTCGGGTGCAGCGTCTTCCTCTACTACTACCTGGACGTCGGCAACACGCAGGCGGCTCACGGGCGCGCGCCCGCGGTGGCGCTCGGCCACAAGCTCGCGAATCCCGAATCGATCGTGATCAGCTACCAGGGCGACGGCGATCTCGCATCGATCGGTCTTGCGGAGATTATTCATGCGGCGCAGCTCGGCGTGCCGATCACGGTGATCTTCGTCAACAACGCGATCTATGGGATGACGGGCGGTCAGATGGCGCCGACGACGCTTATGGGGCAGCGGTCGACGACCACGCCGGCGGGGCGCGGGCGGCTCGAAGGCGCGCCGATGCGCGTCGCGGAGATGATCGCGCAACTCGACGGGCCGGTGTATGTCGAGCGCACCGCGCTCTACGACAACAAGACGCGCCACAAGACGACCAAGGCGATTCGCAAGGCGATCGAGCTTCAAATGCAGGGGCGCGGATTCGCGTTCGTCGAGGTGCTCGCCGAATGCCCGACGCACCTGAAGCTCACGCCGGTCGAAACGGAAGCGTGGGTTCGCGACTGCATGGTTCCCATTTTTCCGCTCGGCGTCTTCAAGGATGAAACGCGCGAGCCGTGGTTCGATCTCCCGAAGCGCGAGTTTGCTTCGGAGCGAGTTCTCGAACTCCTGCACGCTCCGACAACGGCGCCCGTGCGATTTAACACTGGCTTTCCCGTGCACCTCGACGCGGCGGATATCGCGGTGAAGCTGGCGGGTTCCGGCGGCGACGGCGCGCAGACCGCGGCGATGCTCCTCGCGAAAGCGGCGATCAACGAAGGATTCGACGCGACGCACATTCCGAGCTACGGGCCCGAATCGCGTGGCGGCACATCGTACGCCGACGTCCACGTCGCGCGCGATGAAGTGCTTTCGCCGTCGTCGCCGCACCCGCGCATTCTCGTGGCGTTCAACGCGCCGAGCCTTGCGAAGTTCGGCCCGAGCGTTGTCGAGAATGGCGTGGTGATCTACGACTCGAGCGTGATCACCGAGACGCCGGTGTTCCGAAGGGGCGTGCAAGTGCATCCCGTTCCGTGCGCGGAGATCGCGATGAGCCTCGGGCGCGGCGTCGTGAAGAACGTCGTCGCACTCGGGGCGCTGCAGGCGGTCACGCAAATCCTTCCGGCCGACTCGTTCCTCACGGCGATTCGCATCGCGCTGAACGACAAGTGCGCCATGATTCCCCTCAACGAAGAGGCCTTCCGTTGGGGCGGAAAGGCGGTGCACGAGAAGATCACGTCGCTCGCTCCGTAGAGTGGCGCGTCGGTGGCGGTGACTCGTACGGTCCGCGGCAGTGCGGCAGTGCGGCATCGCGCCCCGCGCGCCAAAACGAGGCTTGCACTCCGCGCGCGCCACGGTGTTCACTCTCGCATCATGAATCCGCGTTCGAACATGCCGCGCGTTGTTTCCATCGCGGCGCTCGTGCTCATGCTCGCGATCGTCGCTTCGTGCGGCGGCGAGCGAACGCCGAAGTTGGATGCGCCGAGTGCTGGTGCGGGCGCGGCGACGGGCTCAGCCGCCGCGCCGCCGAGCCGCGCGCCTTCGAACGAGGCGGCCTCGCCGCCCGCCGCCGATCTTCCAATGCTCGACGCCGCCGAAATCACGACGCGCGCGAAGCGGGTGAAGCGCCTCTTCATCTTCGCGCTCGACGGTGCGACGTGGCACATCATGACGCCTCTGCTCGACGCCGGCAAAATGCCGAACACGGCGCGCCTGATTGCCAACGGCGTGCGCGCGGAACTCGCGACGATCGAGCCGACGCTCTCGCCAGCGATCTGGACGACGATCGCGACGGGCGTTCTTCCCGTGCGCCACGGCATTCACGGTTTCGATGGCGTCCCCGGCATGACGATGAAGACGCTTCCCAACTCGCGAATGCGAAAAGTGAAGGCGTACTGGAATATCCTCGCGGATTTCGGTCGCACGACCGGCACGTTCTGCTGGTGGGTCACGTGGCCCGCGGACGACGTCGGCGACGGTAGCTTCCAGGTGAGCGATCGCGTGCCGTACACGCGCATGGAGGCCGCGATTCGCCGCGCCGGCCTCTCGCCCGACGACACGTATCCACCGGAACTCATCGAGAAGCTCTCGCCGCTCATCGAGCGGCCGAATCAGATCGATCCCGCGATCGCCGCGAAGTTTCTCAAGATGTCGAAGACGGAAATGCAGGAGACGCTGCTCGCGGCCGACTACCGGATGGGGGACTACCTCTCCGAGTTCAAGTTCGTGTTCCAGTCGGATCGCTCGACTCTCAAGATGGCGCTCGACCTTCTCAAGACGCAGCCCGTCGATATCGCCGCCGTCTACCTCACCGGCATCGACACCATGAGTCACTTGTATTGGCACTGGAGCTACCCTGAGGAGTTCTCGCGATACCAGATCCCGCAAGCGGACATCGACAAGTACAAAGACGTGATTCCGCTCTACTACGAATTGATGGACGATTACCTCGGGCAACTGCTCAAGGTCGTGGGCTCCGACGCGACGGTGATGATTTTGAGCGACCACGGATTCGGCGGCACGGGAAAGCTGCCGTGGTCGGGCGGGCACGGAAGCATCACGCCTGGCGCGCCGCTCGCGCCGCCCGGTGTGCTCGTGCTGTCGGGGCCGGGGATCGCGAGCGGCGGCGCCACGCTGCCGGGCGCGCACGTGCTCGACATCGCGCCGACGATTCTCTACCTGATGGGATTGCCCGCGTCGCAGGAGATGACCGGGCGCGTAATCGTCGAAGCCCTCGCGCCGGGGAGCCCGCCTGAATTGCCGCGTGTCGCGAGCTACGAACGTGTCGGCCGCGCGCGCACGGAGCGCGATCTGCCTGAGGATCCCGCGGGAGACGCCGAACGGATCGAGCGCCTCCGCGCGCTCGGCTACATCCAGTAGCGCGCCGCAGCGCCACAACCGTCGGCGCGCGCCTCATTTCCGCCGTTGACAACACGCCGCGATTGGATGATCCTCGGCCAGTTCGATTGCGCGTTCGTCATACTGGGTGCGTTGCATTTCCCAGGCCGCCTAGGCGCCGTGCGCCGGGCGGTTCGCGTTTTGCGCAATCGCGCCGCTCGCGCGCGAGTCGAGCACGCGAGAACCGCCGCCGCCTCACGGTGCGGCCATCCGAAACCAAGAGAAGGAGCAACGCATGAAGAAACCGAGAAGAGGACCGCAGCCCGCGCGGCGCAGACCCGAGCCGCCGCCCGAGCGCGTCCGCAAAGCCAAAGACGACGCCATCGAGGTCGAGGGAACGATCGTAGAGCAACTTCCGAACACAACGTTTCGCGTGGAGCTGGCCAACGGACACCGCTTGCTCGCGTACATCTCGGGGAAGATGCGGAAGCACTTCATCCGAATCATCCTCGGTGACAAGGTCACGGTCGCCCTCTCGCCCTACGATCTTACCCGCGGACGCATCGTCTACCGATTCAAGTAGGACCTCTCGCAAGGAGGCCGGCGCCATGAACCGTTCCGCTCGATTGACAGCGCTCCGTGTGGTGGCGATTCGCGTGGCGTTGGCTCTCTTCGTGATCGCGTGCGCGATGGCGGCTGCGCTGTCTGCGCGACCTGCGCGCGCGGACGAAGCCACGCGCGATACTGCGGGCGACCTCGCGAACCCACTCCCGCGCCGCGGATTCTTCGGCGCCGTGACGGCGGCGATGCCCGCCGACGAACGCACTCACCTCGGATTCCCCGACACCGCGGGCGTCGTGATTCAGTCTGTCGTCGAGGGCGCGGGCGCCGCGCGCGCCGGGCTCCAAGCTGAAGATGTCATCCTCACTGTCGATGGCGCGGGCGTCGCGACTCCGGGGCAACTCGCGCTGCGCATGGCCGGCCGCAAACCGGGCGACAAGGTCGCGATCGCGTACTCGCGCGCGTCGCGGCGCCGCGTGAAGAGCGTCGAGCTGACCGAAGCGCCGCGTGAAGCGAGCGCGGAGTACGACATCGTCTACGGTTCGATCACGAGCCGCGCCGGGCGCCAGCGCACGATCATCACGAAGCCGAAGTCGCCCGGACCGCATCCGGCGTTTTTCATTATTCAGGGGATCGGCGCGTTCACGATGGAGCGCGGGCCGGGCGGCGCAGCGGGATACGCGGCGATCATCGAGGATTTCGCGGCGCGCGGATTCGTGACGCTGCGCGTCGACAAGCCGGGATGCGGCGACAGCGAGGGCGGCCCGCTGAAGGATGTCGACTTCGATACGCAACTCGATGGTTTTCGCCACGCGCTCGCGATGCTGCGCAGCGATCCCGATGTCGATCGCGATCGAATTCTGATTTTCGGCCACAGCATGGGTGGTGTGTGGGGGCCGCTCCTCGCGACGGAGATGCCGGTGCGCGGCATCGCGGTCTACGGCACCGTCGCGAAGACGTGGGTCGAGTACACGTTCGAAAACAATCGACGGCAAGCGGCGCTCGGCGGCGCGACCGCCGCGGAGATCGACACACTCATCCGCCAAGAGGCGATCGGGAACTACTTCCTTTGCGAAGTCGGGATGACGCCGGACGAGTTGGCGACCGCGCGGCCCGAAATGAGCGCGTGGGTCGACTCGACGTTCGTCGAGCGCAAGTACTCTTCGGGGCTGCACTACAATTTTCTGCGCCAGCTCAACTCGAAGAATCTCGCGGCCGCGTGGGAGGCGTTTCCCGGCTGGGCGCTCGCGGTGTGGGGCCGCTCCGACTTCATCTCCGGCGAGGCCGACCACGCGCTCGTCGCGCAGATCGTCAACGCGCGCAACGCAGGCCGCGGCGAGTTCGTCGTACTCGAGAACAGCGACCACGGCTTCTACGAGGCGATGACGTTCGAGGAGAGCATCGCCAACTGGGGCAAGCCCGGGCGGCGCCTCAACCCTGCGATCGTCGAAACACTGCGCGCGTGGTCGGAGAAGGTCGCGAGGAACTAGCGCGAGTTCGTTGTCACCGCGCGCGCGTTTCGGCTGATGATGCCAGTTACCGATCGATCGCTAGCGCGCGCCTGCGGCCGACGCGCTACTTCTTCAGCTTATCGAGAAACAGTTTGCGCGCCTTCGCGACCTTCGGGGCGATGACGGCGCGGCAGTAGGGTTGGTTCGCGTTCTGCGCGTAGTAATTCTGATGGTAGTTCTCCGCCGGATAGAAGATCGAGAGCGGCGCGACCTCGGTGACGATCGGATCGTCCCACACCTTCTCGGCGTCGAGTGCGGCGATGACCTTCGCGGCGGTTTCCTTCTGCGCGGGCGAGTGCGTGAAGATCGCCGATCGATACTGCGTGCCGGTGTCGGCGCCCTGACGATTGAGCGTCGTCGGATCGTGAATCGTGAAGAAGACCTCGAGCAGTTCGGCGAAAGTGATGATGTTGGGGTCGAACGCGATCTGCACGACTTCGGCGTGGCCGCTGCGGCCGGAGCAGACCTGATCGTACGTCGGGTTCGGCATCACGCCGCCCGTGTAGCCGGACGTGACGGTGCTCACGCCGCGCAACCCGAGAAACACCGCCTCCAGACACCAGAAGCAGCCCCCCGCAAGCGTCGCCAGTTCCATCGTGTGTTCCATCGAAAGCCTCCTTCGTGTTGGGTTCTTGCGCGGGGTTCGATGCTCGGCGTGTACGGCGAGTTTCGCGAGCACCGGCGTCATATTCGGCACGCGGCGGGGCGCTGTCAAACGCGCTGCGACGGCTTGGTCGCGCCCGCACCCGGTGATAGACTCGCGCGCGTGATTCCCCGTCGCTGCGTAAATTGGATGGCTCGCTTCTTGGCGCCGCGCCTTGTCGCGATCTTCGGAGCGCTCGCGTATGCGGACGCCGCGCACGCCGAGCGCGTTCCCGACCCCGGCGCACCCGCGCCCGCCTACGACAACACGCTCGCGAAGGATTTCATCATGGACGCGCCGTGGCGCGTCGTCGACGCGAACACGCCGATCCCGATCTCCATCGTCATCAAGGACTGCGATGTCGACGACGTGCGCGAGTTGCACTGGATTCGCGCGTGGGACGTCACCGGCGGCGGCTCCACGCTTCTTTGGGATCACAACTTCGGCAACGAGCGCATCGGCAATGACGCGACGGAGAAGAAATACTGGACGTACATCACGAACGTCACCGAGGGGCACCCGTCGCTGCCGAACGGAACGCTGCTGACGCCCGCGAATCTCGGCTACGGCACAGGCGCCGCGATTCAACTGAAGGTGTCGGTCTACTATCGCGACGACTTCTTCAACTACACGGAGAACCGCTACCTGCGCGTGCACGTCGGCAGCGGCGCGTTCCCGTGGCCCGCGGGCTGGTACGGCGGCGACACGCATGTCCACACGATGTACACGAACAACATCGCGGAGTTCGGCGCGCCGATTCCCGCGACGCGGCGCGCGGCGGCGGCGATCGGCATGCACTGGATGACGATCACCGATCACTCGTGCGATCTCGACGAGACGGGCGACGGCGACTGGTCGTACGCGACGCTTCAGTGGGAGTACACGCTGCAGACACCGGCGGGCATCGCCACGGTTACGCGCGACAACGTTGCGCTCGGCGGATCGTGGGCGGCGATCGGCGCGGACGTCGCGGATTTCGGCGGCGCGGACATGCGGCTACAACGCGGCGTCGAGATCAACCTCGCGTCGATCGACGTCGACTCGCCGGGGAAGACGCTGCACACGCTCTTCGTCAATCCGTTCTACATCGACTCGCCGTGGTGCGGGACGATCACCGAGCGGCCGGTGTTCCCGACTGTGCCGGGCGGGCTTGCGCAGCTTGCGCCGGGCGGCTTCGCGTTCGCCGCACACCCGCTGTCGGATCTTGCGGCGGAGTTCGGCGGGCTCGACTTCGCGGTGAACGGCGCGCGCTGGGGCGACGAAGACGTGACGGTCGCGCTCGGCTACGAGGCGTTTCGCGGATTCCAGGCGTTCAACACGCGCGACACGCGCACCTCGACGAACCAGGAGAATCCGTGGGCGGATTTCGACGCGGGCGTGACGCCGGGCAACGCGTATCCGAGCGAGCTACTGCAAGGGATCGCGCTTTGGGACGCGCGGCTGCGCGCGAACGTCGGGAGCGTGGGTGAACCGAGTGCGCTCGACGGCGCGGGCGCTGCCAATGCGCTCGTCACTCCTCCGCGCAAGATCTTCTTCGCGGGCGGCAGCGACGCGCACGGCGACTTCAACTACGCGACGCACCTCTCGACCGACACGTACGCGACCGACAACGCGCTCGGCAAGGTGCAGACGGTCGTGCACGTGCCCGGCGCGTTCGCGGGGCAGTACGGGCCGGGCAACCTGCCGCCGGTCGATTCGCTGATGGCTGCGTATCGGGCTGGGCGCTCCATTGCGACGGACGGCCCATTCCTCGAGATCGGCGTCGACCGCGACAACGACGGCGATTGGTACGAGCCGGGGGATTTGCGCATCGGCGACGACGGTGTCGCGAATCCGAATGCCGCGCTGCCGCTGCGCGTGCGCTGGGCGTCGCTCGCCGAGTTCGGCGCGATCACGAACGTGAGCGTCTACGTCGGCAACGCGAGTTCGACGGCCGCGCTCCTCAGCATCAATCCCGCGTCGATGGGCCAGGGGTTCGCGGGCTCGACGACGCTCGATCTCGGAGCGTTCGCGCTCACTGGAGCGGTTTATGTGCGCGCGGAGTGCCTCACGTCGGACGGCGGCGCGGGCCATCGCGCGTACACGAATCCGATCTGGATCGCGTTCGAGGCGGCGACGGACGTGGCGGGGCCAAGTGACGAGGGCGGCGGGGACGACGTGCGTGGCGACGGCGATGGGAGCGCGTTCACGCCGAACGGCGCGCCGCTTTGGCTCGGCTCGTGCGCGCCGAATCCATTCCGGATGCGCGGTTTCGCTTCCACGAGCGTCGTGGCGATACCGTTCGCGCTCGCGCGGGCCGGCCGCGTCACCCTCGCGATCTACGACACGCAAGGCCGCCGCGTTCGCAGGCTCCTCTCCGACGCTTCACTTGCTGCCGGCCGCCACACCGCCGAATGGGACGGTCGCGATCACAACGAAGCGCTCATGACCGCCGGAATCTACTTCGTGGTTCTGCGCGGCGACGCCGGCGCGAACGCGACCCAACGCATCGTCCTTCTGCGTTGACGTTGCGCGGGCCGAATCCGCGGCATCGCGTGAAACAATTCAGACACTGCGAGCATCGGACGCGTGATGACGCCGCGGAAGCTGACGCACTCCGACACGACACCCGAATCGCTCTACATCAACAGGCGCGAGTTCATCCGGAACGCGGTCCTCTTCACGGGCGTCGCCGCTGGGATTGGAGGCGGACTCGTTTGGCTGACGGGCGGCGCGTCGGGGAAGCGCAAGGCTGTTGTGGGCGCGGCGCCGACGCCCGACTCATTGCGCGCGCCCGCCGATTTCACCGCGACGCGCCGCGCGAACTTCGCTGGCGACGAAGCCGCCAGCTCGTTCGAGCAGGTTACGACGTACAACAATTTCTACGAGTTCGGCCTCGATAAGGCGGACCCGGCGGCGAACGCGCACACACTCCGGACGCGGCCATGGACCGTCGCCGTCGAGGGGAGTGTGCGCACGCCGCGCCGCCTCGACATCGACGAAGTCCTACGCTGGTTTCCGCTCGAGGAGCGCGTCTACCGCATGCGCTGCGTCGAGGCGTGGTCGCTCGTGATTCCGTGGCTCGGTTTCCCGCTCGCGGAGTTCATCAAGCGCCTCGATCCGCTGCCGAGCGCGAAGTACGTCGCGTTTACGACGCTGCACGACGCCGAGCAGATGCCGGGGCAGCGCACGCGTTCGCTCGACTGGCCGTACGTCGAGGGGCTGCGCATGGACGAGGCGATGCATCCGCTCGCGTTCATGGCGGTGGGTCTCTACGGCCAGCCGCTGCCGAACCAGAATGGCGCGCCGCTCCGACTCGTCGTGCCGTGGAAGTACGGCTTCAAGGGTTGCAAGTCGATCGTGTCGATTCGCTTCTCGGAAGAGCGGCCCGCGACGACGTGGAATCGCGCCGCCCCGCACGAGTACGGGTTCTACGCGAACGTGAATCCCGAGGTCGATCATCCGCGATGGAGCCAAGCGACCGAGCGCCGCCTCGGCGAGTTCTCGCGCCGCCCGACGCTCCCGTTCAACGGCTACGCGGCCGAGGTCGCGCATCTCTACTCGGGGATGGATCTGCGAGAAAACTTCTAGTGAAGCGCGGCGATGCTGCGTGGCTGAAGCCCGCGATCTTCACCGGCGCGTTGGTTCCGCTTGCGATGACGGCGCTGCAAGCGGCGCGCGGAACGCTCAGCGCCAACCCGATCGCCGAGGCGCTCAATCGCTTCGGATTGCTCACGCTCATCTTTCTCATTCTCAGTCTCGCGATGACACCGGCGCGCGCTCTCTTCGGTTGGAGTTGGCCGCTTCGCGTCCGCCGGATGCTCGGGCTCTTCGCGTTCTTCTACGCCGCGCTCCACATGACGACGTACGTCGCGATCGACCAGGGGCTGCAACTTCGTGTCGTCCTCGCGGATGTGGTGAAGCGCAAGTTTATCTTCGTCGGCCTCGCCGCGTTCGTGTTGCTTGTGCCGCTTGCCATCACATCGACGAATGGAATGGTGCGCCGGCTCGGGTTCCGCAATTGGCAGCGGCTCCATCGACTTGCTTACGTGGCTGCGATTCTGGGTGTGATCCACTTCATTTGGCGCGTCAAGATAGATATCACCGAGCCCGCGATCTACGGGTCGCTCGTCGTGGTGCTAATTGGATTTCGCCTCGCGCGCGCGCTCAGGCGCCGGCCGCCGAGGAGGAAGCCGGCGCTGGCGCGTGCGGGCCGTGAGGAAACACGAACGAAGACCGCGACCGCAGCGTCGTGACAGCGATTGACCGCTGCCGTATCTCCTTCGACGACATCTATTGCCAGATTCTGCCACCCGGCCGATAATTTGCTCGGAGGTGAAGACGATGACCAGCATGAACATCTCGGTACCCGAACCCATGCGCGACTGGGTCGAAGCGCAAGTGCGGGCCGGCAACTACGGCAACGTGAGCGAGTACGTCCGCGAGCTGATCCGGCAGGACCAGAAACGAAAGACGCAGGAGCGACTCGAAGAGCTACTTCTCGAGGGGATGAACAGTCCAAAGTCGGCGATGACGAAGAAGGACTGGGCTGAGATTCGCAGTGAAGTCGTGCGGAGGGTTGCGGAGGCGAGGGGTGGCGGTGCGCGGCGGGCGGGTAAGAAAAGCTGAGCAAGCGAAGCTCGACATCGTCGATCTGGCGTTCTTCCTAGTTCTCGAGAGCGGGCAAGATGAACTCGGCGTCCGATTCCTCGACGCTGCTGAATCAGCGTTCGAAAGCCTCGCGAGGATGCCCGAGATGGGCGTGCGGCGACTGTATCTCAGTTCGACGCTGACTGATCTCCGCATTTGGCGCGTGCCCGGCTTCCCGAACCACCTCGTCTTCTACCGCGCCCACGATGCGGGCGTGGAGATCATCCGCGTCATCCACGCGAAGCGAGACATCGAGGTGTTGCTCGGCGACGAATGATCGGGCCCGAATCGCCAGCAAACTTCGGTTGCGGGTCCTTGCGCTCAGCGTCAAAGTCCGCGACCAATTTGGAGGCGGTGAAGGCTCACACGCCCTAGCGGTGTGAGAGCCTTCTATCGGCACTCATTGCGGGGTCAGTGGTTCGCCGGCGCTGAGCCGATTGACTTCGCTGGCGCGGGATCGCACGTGATGAGTCGGTCGTAGTGCACGTCGATAGGAAGAAGGACCCCAAGGAATGCGCCTAACGCGCCCCCGAGGGCTGTGGACGCGGCAATGCCCACGCCTGTCCATTCGCCTTGGTCACCCTGGCTCCTGGCGATGAGGGCGCCAATCGTCGCGCCAGCAATGGCACCGCCAAACGCGTAGAGGTGCCGCGGCCGCGTCGCGTCGCGAAACGTGATCGCGGAGAGTTCGTCGAGCGCGACGGCGCGCGGTGCGACGAGCGTCGTGTCGGTGCCGGCGAACGCGAGGAGCAGCGAAGCGTTCTCGATGCCTGCATAGCGGCCGCGCAGCGTGTCACCGGAGGCTAGACGAACCGTGACCGCATCGCCCGTCGCGAGCCGTCGCGCGGCGATGCCGAGGCAGTCCTCCGCGCGCGCGGCCGCGACCCATCCGAAGCCGAGTGCGGCCGCGAGCAGAACGACGTGCCTTTGCGCGGCAGATTTCGTCGCCGACTATTCCTTCGTCCAACTCGGCACGCGCCCCGGCGTCCATGGCGCGCCGGCGGCGTCGGCCTTCTGTTCGAGCGCGGCGAGGTCGCGCGAGAGGGCGGTGAACTCCGCGAGCGTCGTCGCGAACTCCTCCGCGGCGATGTCGTACGCGCGGCGGTGCGTCGCGGTCGGGTCGGAGGTCGTCAGCCAAGTGCCGCCGATGATGCTGCCGATGCGGTCGGCGATGCCCGGCGGCCGCGACTCGTTGCGCGCCGCGAGCACCGGATCGCCCGACAAGTCGACCTCGACATCCAACAAGCGCGCTTCGATCGCGCGCAAATCACTCGCGAGCGCGGCGCTCGAACCCGGCGTGTCGTCGATCGCCTTCTTGAGGTGCTCGATGCGCGCGCGCATCTCTTCTGCAGCCTTCGCGGTGCCGAGCACGGCGCGCTGCAGCCGCGACGCCTTGCGCTGGAACGCGAGGAGCGCGCCGCGGTCCTTCGACGGAATCGTCGGTTGGCCGAGCGGCACCGTGTCGAATGACACCGGCCCCGCGAGCCGCGTGATCGCGCCATCAACGCGCTGCTCGAGCGTCACGCTGTAACGCCCCGGCGCCGCGAGCGGCCCGACCGTCGGCGTCACGAACGGATTGAAGTCGCCGGCCTCGAGCGCGACGGGATCGGGCGGCGGGAATCGCAGATCCCACGCCACGCGATGAAAGCCCTTCTTCGTCACGCCCTCGACGCGGCGCACAACGTTGCCAGCCTCATCGCTTACGGTCAGAAAGATAGCGGGCTTCTCCTCGCGCGCCTCTTCGCGCAGGCGATCCCAGCTCGGGTACATCACGTCGCCGCCGTCCTTCGCGATCTTCTTCTCGCGTTCCTGCCGCTCCTTCTTGCGCGACTTGAGTTCGTCGCGCAGGTAGTACGTGAAGACGGCGCCGAACGGCGGATTCGGTGCGATGAAAAACGCATCGCCGAGCGACGCCTTCTCGGGCAGGCCGAGCGGGCCCCACGGAACGAAGATCCACGCGGGTTTCACGTCGAAGAGCGTCGCGGGCGCATCGAGCGTGGCGAGCGTCGCCGTGCGGAGCGGCGAGTAGTCGTCGAGAATGTAGAAACCGCGCCCGAACGTGCCGACCACGAGGTCGTTCTCGCGCCGCTGAATCGCGAGGTCGCGCACCTGCTGCACCGGCATCCCGCCCTTGAGCTGAATCCACCGCTTGCCGCCGTCCTGCGTGAAGAAGACGCCGAACTCGGTTCCCGCGAAAAGCAGATTCGGGTCGACGTGATCTTCGGCGAACGAGAACACGGTCCCGCGCTCCGGAAGATCGCCCGCGACCGAGGACCACGAGCGCCCGCGATCGTTGCTGCGGAGCAAGTACGGCTTGAAGTCGCCCATCTTGTAGTTCTGGAACGCGGCGTAGACGACATCCTCGGAGTGCTGCGACGGCACGACGCGCCCGACGTACGCGAGGTCGGGCACACCAGCGAAGCGCTCGATGCGCCGCCAGTTCGTACCGGCGTCATCACTCACCTGCACGAGCCCGTCGTCGGTGCCGACGTACAAGAGCCCCTCGACGAGCGGCGACTCCGCGAGCGAAACGATATTCCCGTAGAACGACGTGCTCGCATTCTTCGCGACCGCATCGACGCTCCACACGCGCCCCATGATCTCGAGCTTGTTGCGATCGAGCTGCCGCGTAAGATCGCCGCCGACTTGCTTCCACGAATCGCCGCGGTCATCGCTGCGGAAAAGTACGTTCGCCGCGAAGTAGAGCCGCGAGTTCGAGTGCGGGCTGATGATGAGCGGAGAGTCCCAGTTCCATCGCAGCGCCTGGTCCTTCTCGCCCTGCGGCTGCACGTCGAGCACCTCGCCGGTGCGCTTGTCGAAGCGCCCGAGCACGCCGTGCTGCGCCTGCGAGTAGACGATGTTCGTGTCGCCGGGGTCGACCTGAGTCTGGAATCCGTCCCCACCCATCGTGATGTACCAATCGTAGTTCGTGATGCCGTGCGTCGTGCGCGTCCGCGTTGGCCCGCCAAGCGTGTTGTTGTCCTGCGTCCCGCCGTAGACGTTGTAGAACGGCCACGCGCTGTCGACCGCGACCTTGTAGAACTGCGTGATCGGAAGGTTCGCGGAGAACTTCCACGTCACGCAGCGATCGAACGATTCGTACACGCCGCCGTCGCAGCCCGCGATGATGTGCATCGTGTTATCGGGATCGATCCAGAGCGCGTGGTTGTCGACGTGCTTGTACTTCTCGCCCGAGATCTTCGTGAACGTCTTGCCGCCGTCTTCGGTGAAGTGCATCCACGTGTCCATCGAGTAGACGAGGCCGGCATCCTTCGGGTCCGCGATGATCTCGTTGTAGTACTGCGGGCTGGCGGCCACGTAGTCGCTCATCTTCTCCCACGTCACGCCGACGTCGCGCGAACGGAAGAAGCCGCCGGCCTTGTTCGCGGCCTCGACGATCGCGTAGACGATGTTCGGATCGGCGGGGGAGAAGGTCAGGCCGATGCGGCCCATCTCCTCCTTCGGCAAACCCGTCGACATCTTCTTCCACGTCGCGCCCGCGTCGGTCGACTTGTGCACGCCCGAGCCGGGACCGCCGTCGATGAGCGTCCACACGCGGCGGTGGCGCTGGTACGCGCTCGCGATCAACACATCCGGGTCGCGCGGGTCCATCACGACTTCGTTGACGCCTGTGTACTCGTCGATTTCGAGAATGGCGTTCCACGTCGCGCCGCCGTCGGTCGTTTTGTAGAGGCCGCGATCGCCGCCCGCCCGCCACAGCGGGCCATGCGCCGCGACGTAGACGACATCAGAGTTGCGCGGATCGACGACGATCTTGCCGATGTGCTCCGACTCTTTGAGGCCGACGTTCTCCCAGCTCTTGCCGCCGTCGACGGATTTGTAGACGCCGTCGCCGTACGCGACGCTGCGCTGGCTGTTGTTCTCGCCGGTGCCGACCCACACGATGTGCGGATCGTTCGGGTCGATCGTGACGCAGCCGATCGAGAACGCGCCCTGGTCGTCGAAGATCGCCGTCCATGTCGTGCCGGCGTTCGACGTCTTCCACACGTTTCCGCACGCCGCCGCGACGTACCACGTGTTCTTGTCGCTCGGGTGAATCGCGATGTCAACGACGCGCCCGGAGTTTTGCGCGGGCCCGATGCCGCGGAGTTCGAGACCGCTGAACGTCTCGGCCGAGAGAACGCTGTCCGCGTGTGTCATCGGCTTCGCGTCGGGCTTCGCGGCCTTCGCGGATTTCGTGCCGCTTTTTGCTTTCTCCGCGGCGGTCGCGGCGGGCGCGGCGAGTGCCGAGAACGCGGCGCACGTGACGAGCATCAGGAGCATCGGCCAGGACAGCGGGGTGCGTTTCACGTCGGGTCTCCTCAGGGTTGTTCGGGGCGTTTCCTCTGCGAGGGTTTTGATGTCGTCGGAGCGGCGCGAGCGTAGCATTCCAGGGCGGGCGGTTCCATGCTAAAGCCTTAGCTGTGGCAGGGGGGTGCGGGCGGTCCTTCCGCGGGCTTCGCCGCCAGCGGGGGCATCACGCAGTCGGAGGGTTCGTAGCAGGTGACGCACACACGCTTAAACGCGCCGAAACCGAGGAGCCGAACATCCGGCGAGAGGAACGTGTCGCGCGCGGGTTCCTCGTGCATCAGGTCGGTGCTCAAGTACTTCTTGTTGCTGTCGCAGAACACCGTCGCGACGACGGCATCTTGGCCGTACAGATTCTGAAGTTTGATCGCGCCGAGGAAGTTGGCGCCCGACGACGTGCCGACTCCGATCCCCAGCTCGCGCGCGAGCTTCTGCGCCATCAGAATCGAATCGCCATCGTCGACGGCGATTACCTCGTCGAGAAAATCGAGATCGACGATCGGCGGAATGAACTCGTCTGAGATCCCCTGAATTCTGTGATGGCCGACCTGATGCCCTGTGGAGAGCGTCGGCGAACTCTCCGGTTCGAGCGGGTGGACCTTCACGCGCGGGTTCTTCCCGCGCAGGAATCGGCCGACGCCCATGATCGTGCCGCCGGTGCCGACGCCCGCGATGAATGCGTCGGGGGCGAGTCCGTGCGCGCGAAGCTGCCACCAGATTTCTGGGCCGGTGGTTTCTTCGTGCGCGGCGACGTTGTCCTCGTTCGAGAATTGCCGCGGCAAGAACGCGCCCGGCGTGCGCGCCGCGAGTTCCTCCGCCTTCGCGATCGCGCCGACGAAGCCGCCTTCGTCGTGGCTGACGAGCGTGACGTCCGCGCCGAAGCTCTTGATGAGGTCGATGCGCTCGCGGCTCATCCAATCCGGAATGAAGATGTGCACGGGGTGGCCCATCGCGCGGCCGATCGCGGCGATCGAGATTCCGGTGTTGCCGCTCGTCGCCTCGACGATCAACGCGCCCGGCGCGATGCGCCCGCGCGCATACGCCCGCTCGATGATGTGCAGCGCCATGCGATCCTTGATGCTGCCCGTCATGCTGAGCGTCTCGGCCTTCGCGCAGATGACGCGTTTCTCGCCGCGGTAGGTGTACTCGATGCTCAGAAGCGGCGAGTTGCCGACCATGTGCCGGAGGCCGTGAATGCGATCGGCGATCGCGGAGGAGAGCCCAGCGGAGCGTTCGTCGCGAGGAAAAAGTTTGGGCGGCACCGAGACTCCTTTTGGATCGGCGAGTCACACGGATGCGCTCGCGTCGTCCCGGGAGGGGCGCGAAAAAGATAACACGGGCGGTCGTGTTGGGCGAACGCGGTCGCGGCGCCGGGGCCGGACGGCTCGGAGCGGCGCGGGCGAGGCGCCGCGGCGAGTGCGCGCCCTCAGCGGGGCGCGGCCTCCCGCGGGCGGATCTGCGCGGCGCGTTGGAATGCGTCGAGCGCGCCGAGCGAGTCGCCGGCGGCGAGAAGCGTGGCGCCGAGGTTGTGCCACGCGTCGTAGAAGCGCGGCTCCGCGCGCGCCGCGGCGCGGAACGATTCGATCGCGGCCGAGCCGTCGCCTAACTGCAAGTGCGCGACGCCGAGGTTCGTGAGCGCGACGGGATTGCGCGGCCACGAGGCGAGAGCGCTCTCGAGAATCGTGCGCGCCTCGGCGGGGCGGGCTTCGATGAGCGCGATCTGGCCGAGGCCGGCGAGCGCGTCGGAAAACCCGGGACGCTCGGCGATCGCCCCTTCGAACGCGGTACGCGCTTCATCGAGACGTCCCTGACGAATGAGATCGTGCCCGAGATTGTCGAGCGCGATCGGGTTGCGCGCGTCGACGCCGAGCGCGTGCCGCCACAGCGACTCGGAGTCGCGCCACACGCCGCATTGGCGCGCGGTCAGAAGCGCGAGCGTCGCGACGGCGACGAGCGCCGCGGTGTTCGCAATCGCCCCGCGCGAATCGGAGCGGCGTACCGCGATCTGCTCGTCGTTCCCGCGGCGCCGGCTCGCCGCGAGCCATGCGCCGCCGCCCAGAATCGCGAACCCGAGACAGCTCAAGTAGGAGTACCGATCCGCAGCCGCGTACGAAAACTTCTGCACGAATCCGAGCGTTGGCGCGATCGTGACGATGTAGGCAAGCCACGCCGCAAGAAGCGCCGGGCGGCGTGCGCGCGCTGCGACGCAGAACGCTGTGATCGCCGCGGCAACGAAGAAGCTCGCGAACACGCGTGGCGCCCCGAACTCGAGGTCGCCATGGAGCACGTGCGCGGGCGTGAGTCCGAGCGGCACGAGCGTCTTCCGCGCGTAGAACGCGATGCCGTAGATCGCCGTTGCGATGCGCTCGCCGATGTCGAACGACTCCATCGACGGAAATGCGACCGCGGTATGTTGCGCGCGCAGCCCCAGCGCGATCGCGGCGGCGGCCAGAACGAGATACGGCGCCTTCTCGATGACGAGTCGAGCGGCCGTGGCGCCGCGATCGCGGCGGCGGAGCGGAAACACGTCGAGGAGCAACAGGAGCGCTGGGAGCACGACGGTCGTCGCCTTGCCCGCGAGCGCGAGCGCGAAACACGCGATGGAGAGCGCGCGCCAACGCGGCACGGTGCGCGGGCCCGCGTCCTGCGTCGCGCGAAGATACGCGAGAACCGACGCGAGAAAGAAGAAGCCCGAGACGACATCGCGCCGCTCGGTGACCCACGCGACCGATTCGACGCGCAGCGGATGGACCGCGAAGAGACTCGCCGCGAATGCAGCTGCGACGCGGAGCCTCATGTCGAGCGGTGCATCCGCCGCTTCGCTCGCGGCGTCCGAGTCGCTCACTTCCGTACGCTGTTCGCTCGTCGCGAGCGGTGGCGTGTTGGGTTGCGTCGCCGCCGATAGAAGCCGGAGCGCGACGAAGTAGAAAAGCGCCGCGTTCGCCAGATGAAAGAGCACGCTCGTGAGGTGGTAGCCGAGCGGGTTCATCCCCCAGAGAGTGAAGTCGGCGCCGAGCGACAGCCATGCGAGCGGCTGGTAGTGGCCCATGTGAAGCGTTGTGAACATCCAGCGCAACTGCGCCGCGCCGAGCCCGCGGTAGTTCCAGTTGTCGACGATGTTCGCGTTGTCGTCCCAGTTGACGAAGCCGTTCGAGAGCGCTGGGAGGAATGCGGCGAACGCGAGCGCGAGAGCGGCGGCGAGTGGCGCGTGACGGGCGATCGCGCGGCTGGCGCGTTTCATCGACCGGCACTCATCGCGATGCGGGCGCGCTGGGCGGCGACGCTCCGGCGACGGAGTTGATCGCCTCGCCGCGCGCGTAGCGCTGAAGATGCGCGCGCGATTCATTAGCCTGCGCCGAATCGCCGTCGAGCGTGGCGCGGGCGATCGCAAGCTGCGCCGTCGCGGCCGCTTCCTCGAAGCGTCCCGCTGCCGCGAGCGCCGCGGCGTACGTATCGAGCAGGTACACGGGCGGCGCGTTGCCCGCGCCGTCGAGAGCGGTACGCGCGATGCTCACAGCCTCGTCGCCGTCGCGCAGGCGCGCGTCGTCGGACGTCGCAAGGATCCACGCGGCAACGTTCGCGGACGCAAGATCGCTCGGAGCGCGCTCGAGATTCGCGCGCGCCGCCGCAAGGGCGTCGCTCCACGCGCCGGAGTAGAAGAGTGAGGCGGCGAGGCTTGCGCGTGCGCCGGTGTGCTCAGGATTGAGGCGCGCCGCTTCGCGAAACGCCGCCGCCGCTGCGGCGTGATCGCCGGCCGCCTGCGACGCGACGCCGAGATTGAGCCACGCATCGAAGAACGCGGGATCGAGTGTTGCGGCACGGCGGAAATGCTCGATCGCGGCGCCGTACTCGCCGCGCTGCATCTGGATCACGCCGATGTTCGACAGCGCCGCCGGATGAGTCGTATTCGACGCGAGCGCGCGCTCGAGAAGTTCGGCCGCCTCGCCCGTGCGGCCCGCGGCGAGCGCCATCGCGCCGAGTCCGGCCAGCGCGTCGCCATAGCGGGGGTGCGTGCGAAGCGCCGCGCGAAACGCCGCGTCCGCCTCATCGGTGCGACCGGTCTTCGCGTAGTGCGCGGCGAGGTTCGCGTGCGCGAGGTAGTTGTCGGCGTCGGCGGCGAGCGCGTGACGCCAGAGTGATTCGGTGTCGCGCCACGCGCGTGACTCGCGAAGCGTCATGGTTGCGAGAACGGCGAGGATCGCCGCGGCGGTCAGCGCGGGTGCGCCGCGCGCGCGCGCGCCCTTGCGTTCGCCGCCGCGCGCGCTCAGCCACGCGTGCAAGAGGCCGCCCGCGCCGAGCGCGAAGCCGAGACACGCCAGATACGAGTAGCGCACCGCGACGATCTGGCGCCACACCTGCACGACACCGAGCACCGGCGCAAGCGCGATCCCATACGCGGCCCAAATCGCGAGCAGCGCGGGCCGGCGCGCGCGGAGCGCGAGCGCGGCCGCCGTGAGCGCGACGGCGGCGAAGGCGCTCACGACAAACGGCGCCGCAGTCACGCGGAATTCCGCGGGCATCACGTGCGCTGGCGAAAGTCCGGCTGGCAATATTGTCTTCTGCAGATAGAAGATGATCCCGTACGCGGCGATCGCCGCGCGGTCGATGGCGCCGAACTCTCCGAATCCGGGGAACGACTCCGTTGAACTTTGCGCGCGCAAGCCGATCGCGACCGCCGCGGCACTGAGTGCGAAATACGGGAGTTTCTCGACGAGCGCGCGCCGGCCGAAGCGTCGCAGCGGGTACGCGTCGAGCACGAGCAGAATCGCGGGCAACGTCGCGGTGATCGACTTGCCGAGGAGCGCGAAGGCGAACGCGCCGAGCGAGGCGGCCAGGCGGACGCCGCGCGCGCGCGCGCGCGATTGCGGCGCGAGCACGCCGTCGAGATAGAAGAGAATCGCGAGGAGGAAAAAGAGCCCCGAGACGACGTCGCGCCGCTCGGTTGCCCAGGCGACGGACTCGACGCGCATTGGGTGAAGTGCGAACACGCCGGCTGCGAATGCGGCCGAAAGATGAAGCGCCACGCCGTGCGATGCGGAAGCGCGTGTGCCCGCGCCGCCCGCATCCGGTTTCGAGGGATCGCTCGCACCCGAGGCTGCGCACGCGAGCACTCGCCCCGCCACGAAGTAGAACACGAGCGTGCTCGCCAGATGAAAGAGCAGGCTCGTCAGGTGGTACCCGAACGGATTCATCTTCCAGACGACGAAGTCCGCGCCGAGCGTCAGCCACGCGAGCGGCTGGTAGTGCCCCATGTGAAACGTCGTGAACATCCAACGGAGTTGCGCCGCGCCGAGGCCGCGGTACGCCCAGTTCTCCGTGATGTTTTCCGGGTCGTCCCAGTTGACGAAGCCGTTTTGCAGCGACGGGAGATAAACGATTGCGGTGGCGATCAGGATGAGCGCCATCGCCCATCGTGACCGTCGCGAGGAGGCCGCAGCAGTTCGATCGCTCATTCGGGCACAGCCTCGCGGAACGGTTTGCCCGATCGGTATGACGCGGCGCGCGCGTTGAATTCCTTTGCGAGCAGAGCGTCGTCGCCTTCACGCGCGATCGCTGCCGCGTTTTCTGCGGCGGCGACGGCTTCATCGAAACGGCCGGCCTCGGCGAGCGCGGCCGCGTACGTGTCGAATCGCTGCGCAGCCTCGATGGCGGCGGCGCGCAACTCGGCGCTGCCGGCGACGAGATAGCCACGCGAATCGTTGGCGCCCAACGTTCTCGCAACGCGGATCGATTCCCCTCGCACGCGCAGCGCGCGCTCGGCGAGAAGCACGGCTTCGGCGCCGTTGCGCAGCGTTGCGTCGTCGCTCGTCGCAAGCGTCCACGCGAGCATGTTCGCGGACTCCGTGTCGAGCGAGTCGAGCGCGACGGCTTCGCGCAGCGCGGCGACGGCGTCCGTGCGGCGCCCCGCCATCCACGACGCGTGCCCCAGGCCGCGCCACGCTTCGCGCGATGTCGGGACGAGTCGGGTCGCCTCGCGATACGACGCGGCTGCGTCGCCGTACCGCGCAAGACCGTGAAGCGCGGCGCCGCGATTCGCGTGCGCCTCGGGCGCGTTCGGGCTCAACGCGATCGCGCGATCCGCGGCGTCGAGCGCACCCGCGTAGTCGCGAAGCCGCGCGCGCGCCGCGGCGAGGTTCGTGAGCGCGAGCGCATCGCGCGGGTTCTCCGCCGCCGCCGCGTCGAGATGACGCGCGGCATCCTCCCAGCGTCCGAGCGCCATCTGAGCGGTGCCCAACCCGGCGTGCGCGTTCGGCAAATCAGGTCGCGCCGCCAACGCGCGATCGTACATCTCCACGGCGTTCGCGAAATCCTGCCTGCCCGCGTACTCGACGCCGAGGTTGTAGAGCGCGACGTAGTTCTCAGGATTCGCGACGAGCGCGTGTTGCCACAGCGACTCCGTGTTTCGCCACGCCTGCACTTCGCGTCGCGTCTGAAGCACCAGCGCGCCGAGCAGCGCGCTCGCGCCGAGCGCAACGGCGATGAAGCGTGTTCGTGGCGTCGCACGTTCGACCGCGCCGAAGCGCGGAGCATCGCCGTCGCGACCGCGCCACGCACCGGAGAGCCGCAGCACCGCGCCGCCCGCGAGCAGCGCGAAGCCGAGACACGCGACGTACGAGTAACGCTCCGCGACGATCTGACGCCACACCTGCACGAGGCCGAGCACGGGCGCGAGCGCGACGCCGTACGCGAGCCACGTCGCAAGACCCGCGGGCCAGCGTCGCCGCGCCGCGAGCAGCGCGCCCGTCACGACAACCACAAGCAGAATGCTCGCGAGAAACGGTGGCGACAACGGGCCGAACGACGGCGGGAGAATGTGCGCCGCGGACAGATCCGACGGCAGAAGCGTCTTGCGCACGTAGAAACCGAGGCCGTAGCACGCGATCGCGACTCGATCGAACACGCCGAACTTGCTCAGCCCGGGCGTGTCCTCGTTCGCGCTCTGCGCGGACATTCCGACGACGACGAAGAGAAGCGACAACGCGAAGTAGGGGAGCTTTTCGACGATGAGGCGCGTTGCCGCGTCGCGTCGCGAGGCGCCTTCGGCACGAATTCGCCGCAATGGATACACGTCGAGTACGAGCAAGAGAACCGGCATCGGCGCAACGATCGACTTTGCGAGGAGCGCAAGCGCGAACGCTGCGATCGACGCGATGCGCAACGCGGCCGCGCGCGCGCGCGCAGCAGCGTCCACCATGCCGACGTACGCGAGCAGCGCGACGAGAAAGAAGAATCCGGAGACGACATCGCGGCGTGCGGTTGCCCACGCCACGGACTCGACGCGTAACGGGTGAATCGCGAAGAACGCCGCGGCGAACGCCGCCGCGACGACGACACGTGTTTCGCGCGCTTCCATGCGTGGCGGTGCGCCGAGTTCGCGCTCGGCGTGCGCGCGTTCGTCCGCGTGCGCGTCGCGACCGCGCCCGAGAAGCCGCATCGCGAGCGCAAAGACAAGCGCCGTGTTCGCGAGATGAAATAGCCCGCTCGTTAGGTGATAGCCGAGCGGCTTTATCCCCCACACAAGATAGTCCGCGCCGAGCGTGAGCCACGCGAGCGGCTGATAATGCCCCGCGTGAAACGTCGTGAACATCCAACGCAGATGCTCCGGCGAAAGCCCGCGGTACGACGTGTTGTCGAGGAGATTCGCTTGATCGTCCCAGTTGACGAAATCGTTTTGACGCACGGGCGCGAACGCGAACGCGGTGAGCGCGAGCACAGCGCCGAGCGCAGCGATCGCGATGAGACGATCGCGCTTCATGGCGTTCGCGGTTCGAGGAACGGGTCGCCTTCCGCGATGCGAGCCAGAAGCGCGCGCGCCTTCTGGTTGTCCGGCTCGCGCGCGAGCACGGTTTCGAGAATCGATCGCGCGCGCGAGGTCTGGCCGCTCGCCGCGAGCGCGAGCGCGAGGTTTCCGAGCGGCGCCGTCGCGCCGGGCGCAAGACGCGTCGCGCGCTCGAACGCCGCGGCCGCGTCCTCAAAGCGCGACTCGCGCCCGAGAAGATCGCCGAGCGTCATCCACGTATCGAGGTCGTCGGGGGAGAGGCGCAGCGCCTCGCGGAGCGGCGCCTCGGCGTCGGCGCGGCGCCCGCGCTTCGCGAGCACGCGGCCGAGCGTTCGCTGCGCCGCATCGGAGCCCGCGTGAATCGCCACCGCGCGCGTCGCCGCGTCGATCGCCGCATCGAGACTGTCGGCGGCGTCGAGGGCGATCGCGAGATTCGTCCACGCGAGCGCGTCATCGGCGTACAGGGCAAGTCCGGCGCGCAGCTTCGCGACGGCGTCGAGCGGCCGCCCCGCGGCGAGAGAAGTCTGCCCGACACGAAATGCCGCCTCAGCGGATTCCGGAGCGCGGTGCGCGGCCGAGTCGAGCATCGCGAGCGCATCTTGTTGACGCCCGCTGCTGCCGAGCGCGATCGCGAGCTGCAAGAAGCCCTCGCTCCATCGCGCGCCGCGTGCGATTCCGTTCTCCAAGAGATCCACCGCGCGCGCGTCCTGATTCACCGCGACGTGCGAGATCCCGAGTTCGACAAGATCGAACGCGGACGTATCGACGGCGGCGCCGCCGTCCGCGAATCGGACGAGCGGCACGCCGGCGCGCGCGATCATGCGGGTCGCTGCGTGCGTTGTCGCCGGCTCGACGCGCTTCCGAATCCAGTGATCGGTGATCGTCACGTGGCGCAAATCGTACGGCTCCGACCGCCGCATGTGGCACGCGACGCAATCATGTCCCATCGCGCCTTCGTTGTGCGCGCCGCCGTTCGCGTTCGCCGCTGCGCCGCCACTCGAGCCCGCGCACTCCGGACACTCCGTCTCGGCGTGACACTGAAGGCACGCGTCGCGCCATTGCCGGGGCCCGTGCCCGCGCGATGTCTCGTGCGGGTTGTGGCACGTCGTGCACGTCATCGAATCGCTCTCGGTGTAGCACCGCGATTGCGCCATGCGCTCGACGTGCCGCACGAACCCGAACTCGATCGTGTCTTCGATCGCGGGAACGTGTGTCACGCGGAAGTCGTCGAGGTCGAGCGCTGGCCGGAAGTCGAAATCGCCGCAGCCGGGACGCGGTCGGCGCACGTCGCCCTGAAGGTGGCACTGCGCGCAGACGTCGATCTGCCGCGCCGCGTCGAGCCGCGCGGGATTGACGATCGTCGAGTCGAAGCCCTCTGTCGAAACACCCGCCGCGCCCGTCATGCGCGCGTCGGCGTGGAGCGCGCCCGGACCGTGGCATCGCTCGCACCCGATCGCCGCCGGCATCGGATCGCGGTAGCGATGCCCCGAATCGGCAATGTAATCCGGCGCCGACGCGTGGCAGCCGATGCAACCTGGCAAGAGCCGCCGCTTCCAACGCTCCTGATCGGCGCCATCGAACCCCGGCGCCATGTCCCAGATCGCCTTCGTTGTGTACCACTCGATCGGCAGCAAGTACCAGCCGCCGTCCTCTTCGTAGACGAACGCCTGATCGTTGTCGCCTGAGCCGACGATCGCGCCGACTTCCTTCTCGATTCGATGAATCTCGCGCCCCGTGCTATCGGCGCGCGACTCGACGACGACATGGCGGCCGTCGCGCATCGTCATCGTGTACGTGTAGCCCGACGCGGCGTGACGCACGGACTTCGTCCCGCTCCAATCGCCGAGCACCTTCGCGCCGTCGACGAGCGCGAAGCTCCGCGCCATTCCGTGCCCCCGAAACGTCTCGACGATCTCGGCGTGGCAGAGCGCGCACGTTGCATCCCCGACGTACGCGACGTCAGCGCGCGCGTTGCGAAACGGGCTGTCGTAGCGGTGCGGGTTCGGCGCGGGCGCGCCCGAGTTGTTCTGCTTCGCGGGCATCGAGCCCGAGTGCGGCGCGCGGTCGGCGCGCTCGTCGCGTTGCGCGCCGCACGCGAGCACGGCGAACGCGAGCGCCACGATGCCGCACCGAAGTACGCGACCCGAATCGACGCGACGATGCACGCGTCGGGGACGCTCGGGGATTTGGGAAAGGCGCTTCGGGCTCACTGATCGCTCCGCGAGGGTTTCGACGAATGAAACGCGCCCCGGGAGTGTGTCATACGCGCGCCGCCGCTGCTATACTCGCCGCCATGCCGACGCAGCCGACGAAGTCGCTCGAGACCTTCCCGAATCCGAAGCCGGCGCGCGACTACACGGTCGCCTTCGACTGTCCCGAGTTTACGTGCCTCTGCCCGATGACGGGCCAGCCCGACTTCGCGACGATTCGCATCGAGTATGTGCCCGACGCGCTCTGCGTCGAACTCAAGTCGCTCAAGCTCTATCTCTGGTCGTACCGCAACGAGGGCGCGTTCCACGAAGCGGTGACGAACGCGATCCTCGATGACATCGTCGCGGCGATTCGCCCGCGAAGCGCCGTCGTCACCGGAGATTTCATGGTGCGCGGAGGCATCCGCACGGTCGTCACCGCGCGACATCCGTGACATTCGCGGGCGCGCGTTCGCTCGCATGAGCAACGCCCTCTCTCGCCGCGGCCTCCACTTCGCGATCGAAGGAAACGGACCGCCGGTCGTTCTTCTCATGGGAATCGGCGGGCGGATGGAATTCGCCGCGCCCGTCGTTCGCGGTCTGCGCGACGCGCACCGTGTTCTGGCGTTCGAGTATCCGGGGATCGGGCGCTCGACCGCAGCGCCGCCAGACGACCTCGCGGGCTACGTCGACTCCGTTTGCGATCTGATGAGCGAATGCGAGTTCGACGCGGCGCACATGGTCGCTATCTCGTTCGGCGTTCCGCTCGCGATTTCGATTGCCGCCGCCGCGCCGGGCGGGGCGCGGTCGCTTGCGCTCATCTCCGGTGTCGCGCACGCCGACACGCGTTTCCGCCGCGTCGCGCGCGTGCTCGCGGATGCGGCTCGCGCGCAGGAGCCCGCCGCGTTCGCGCGCCTCGCGTCGGTCTTGCTCTTTCCGCCAGGCTTCGACGAAGGACGCGCCGCGCTTCTCGACGCCGTCGAGCGCGCGATCACGCCCGCGCCGCGCGAGATGCCGGCGATCGAGAGGCAAGCGGAGATCGCGATGAGCGTCGATGTGCGCGAAGCATTGGCGGTGCTCGCGGCCAGGAGGTCGCCAAACGCCGGCGCGAACGCTGCTCGCGAAGCGATCCCCGCGAAGATCTGGGTCGGCGACACCGACGCGTTCGTGAGCGTCACCTCAGCGAAAGCGCTTCGCGCCGCGATCCCGAGTTCCGCGCTCGAGATCGTCGCCGGCGCCGGCCACAGCCTCTTCGCCGAGCGCCCGCGCGAAATGTTCGCCTCCGTGCGTGCGTTCCTCGCAGACGCCGAGCGCGGGCGAGCAGGAGAGGGCGAGACGGCGAAGGGTTAGTCCGGCCGCTTCGTGCCGCGCCCGCGCCGCGCTCTAGCCAAGCTTCATCGCGCTCGCAAAGCGCGCCTCGACATCCGCCCAGTCGACGACGTTCCACCACGCCTTCACGTAGTCGGCGCGCACGTTCTGATACTTCAAGTAGTACGCGTGCTCCCACACGTCGCACATGAGGAGCGGAACCGCGCCGGAGAGCTGCGCGTTCTGCTGGCTCATCATCGCGACGGTGTAGAGCCGCCGGAACATCGGGTGGTACGCGAGCACGCCCCAGCCGTTTCCTTCCACCTTCGTCGCCGCCGCGGAGAATTGCGCCTTGAGCGCGTCGACGCCGCCGAAGTCGCGGTCGATCCACTTGAGCAGATCGCCCGACGGCGCGGCCTTCGCCTTTCCTGCCGCGTTCATGTTGTTCCAGAACACCGTGTGGTTGTAGTGCCCGCTGCCGTGAAACGCGAGTTCGGTTTCCAGCTTTTGCGCCAGATCGAAATTGCTGTTCTTGCGCGCGTCGGCGAGCCCCGCCTCGGCGGCGTTGAGCCCCTTCACGTACGCCGCGTGATGTTTGTCGTGGTGCAGCGTCATCGTCTGCGCGTCGAGGTGCGGCTCGAGCGCGTCGACCGCGTACGGGAGCGGCGGCAATTCATGCGCGCCGCCGGGTGCGCTCGGCGTCGCCCCCGGCGCCGCGTTCGTCGCGGAACCGCTCGCCCCGCCCGTCTGCGCGAGCACGGTCGGAATGCCGAGCGACAACAATCCTCCGAGCGCCACGCTTCCTTCCAAGAACTCACGTCTCGTGCTCATGAGTCGATCTCCTCCAGGGGTTGTTCAGTGGTCGTTCGCCGCACGCAACGCGCGGCTAATGCGCAGGGCCTTCTTCGAGCCGTCGAAGCAGCCTCTCAAGCCGTTCCTCTTCTTGGCTCACGTTGAATCCGACGTCGCGACCGCCGTCGACGATCGAGATGCAGATCATCATGAAATCGAGCGCGTCCTTGCGCCGTCCGAAATCGTCCGCCGCGAACGCGGCCTCGCGATAGAGCCGCTGAAAATCGCCGAACGAAACGACGTCGGGGGCGCCGGGGATTTCGCCCGACGATGAGAACGACGGCGCGAAGCAGAATCCGAGGTCCGTGATCGCCAGCTCGCGCCCCGTCTCGAGCAAGAGAATCGGATAGACGACGCCGCTCATGCGATTCGTGCGTTCGTGAATCGCCTCGACCTCGCCGCCGGTCAGCGTGCGCTCTTTCCCGGTCGTCGTGTCGACGAGCGTCACGACGGCGCCGTCCACGCGGTAGTTGAAGACTCCCGGATTTGTCTCGAGCCACGCCGTCATGCGGCGAATGAAATCGTTTTGCTCCATGGTTCCCGCCCTCGTCGTTCGCGCGAACAATATCATGCCGTTCCCTTCACGCATTGTTTTCTTCCCCTTCAACGCTCCGACACGCGCGTCGCCGATTATGCGCACCGTTCGATCACGCGGGAGCGCCGAGAATCGTCGCGCTCTCGCGTGATCAGAGGCAAACGATCATCGCCCCTGCCTCGTCCGTGTCTTCGCCGCGATCGAGCCCTATACGAGAGAGGGTCAGCCGAGTTGCCCCTGGGTTTTCGTAAAGCGAAGCACGACGTGGCGGGGGTTCTTCATTGCAGCCGGCGCGCGCCGGGGGCGCCGCACGAGAAAGTTTCGACTACGTCAAGAAGCTGCCACATGCGGCGGCTAACCTGCCGGCCAATCACATCACTCGAACCACCAAGGAGGGAATCGAGAATGACGAGGCGAACGATTTCATTGCGGCAGGGCCTGGGCGCCCTCGCGCTGTTGTGCGCGAGCGCAATTCCCGCGAGCGGGCAGATCGTGTTCGATCACAACGTACTGTTCGATAACCCCGGCGCCAATGGCGACTACGAGAACGACGCCGCGGTCGCGGGTCCGTGTTTTAACTCGGAGACCGCGCTCGGAGAGACCACTTTCACCCACAACCAGAGCCAAGACGCTGGCGAGATCGCGGATCCGAAAATCATCGATCCGTATAACGAAGTGACTCCGAACTGGCGGCCGCAAGCGGGCATGGGTTCCGCGGCGCTCAATGAATCGCCGAACTATTTCCCGATCGCGCAGCTCCCGGACGACGGATTCTTCACGCAGAAGTGCTTTCGCGGCGCGCTCAGCCCGGTCCTCGCGGAAGACTGGACGCAGGGTTGGACCTACTACAGCAAGAACGGCGCGGGACGCACAGACATAGACTACGGGAAGCCGCTCGCGATTCTCACGGGACAGCTTAACGTGGTCTACTGCGACGCCGACTCGAACTACCTGCTCCGTGGCCGCGTCGGAATCAATACGCTCATCACGATCGAACCCGGCACCGTAATCTTCGGTGAGAAGGCGACGACGGGTTATCTCGTCATCGAGCGCGGCGCTGATATCGAGGCGAATGGCACCTTCGCGGATCCGATCATCATGACCTCCGACCAGCTCCCGGGCGACATGGACCGTGGCGACTGGGGCGGCCTCGTGATCCACGGCCTCGCGCTGGCGAACTGCGCAGCCTGCTCGACGGGCGCGACCTGCGTTTCCGAAGGCGCCGCCGGAATCTTCTGCGGCCCCGATGACAACGACGATGCCGGCACTCTCCGGTACGTGCGCATCGAGTACCCCGGCATCGTTCTCGAGGAAGGCAACGAACTCAACTGCCTCACGATGAACGCGGTCGGCCGGAACACGACGATCGATTACGTTCAGTGCCACATGGGCGCTGACGACACGTTCGAGTGGTTCGGCGGCACGGTGAATTGCTCGCACCTCGTCTCGACCGGGACGTCGGATGACAACTTCGACTGGCAGCTCGGCTATCGCGGCAAGGTCCAGTGCGCGGTCGCGCAGATGTACAAGGATTTGGCGACGGCCGACAAGGGCATCGAGGCGGACAACCGCAACGGCGCCGAGAACGCGCTGCCGCGTTCGAATCCCACCATGTCGAACCTGACGCTGATCGGACGCGGGACGCAGCCCGGGCTCGGTTCCACGATCGGTGTTCACCTCCGCCTCGGTACCGGCGGCACGATCGTGAACTCCGTCATCATGGGCTTCCTCTCGGCCGGCATCGACGTCGATGACGTGTCGACGTACGCGCAAGGTTGCGGCGCCGCATTGCCGATCGCGCTCGACTGCGATGCGCGCACGGGTGTTCCCGGCGCTCCGTCGAGCGAGACGCTCGTCGTTCGCTCGTTCCCGAATCCCGCGGTCGACAACGCCAACATTTCCTTCAGTCTTCCGACCAGCGGCCGCACCCGGGTCGACATCTTTGACGCCGCTGGCCGGCGAGTTGCAAACCTCCTCGATCGCACGCTTCCCGCGGGAGCGCACGAGGTGCGCTGGAACCTGCCGAAGACGAGCGCGGCGGGGAACTACTTCTATCGTGTCGCGAGCGGCAACGCGACGGCGACAGGCAAGATCGTCAGCATTCGCTAGACGGAATTCGAATCGAGCGGCGCCGTGCGCGGGCTACCCACCCGTGCCGGCGCCGTGCCGTACCGCGGGTCCCCGATCGCACCGGGGGCCCGTTTCGATTTCACGCGCGCGTGCGCAAACGAATCGAACGTCCGGGATCGGATGCCGACACAGAGAGTTTCACGCGCCGTCACATGGCTGTCACACGCGGGCGGCAATCTGCATAGCGTCTCCGAAACAAAGACATCGCGGTCGGCAGCGTCGACTCGATCGTCGATCCCGTTCATCGCAAAGAGAAACCCGTTACAGATGGAATACGAAAGAGGAGGAACGCCAGTGATGAGAGAGAACGGTTCCCGCGAGCGGTCCGCGGCGTCGAGGCGGCCTGGCGCGTTCTTGGTCGCGCTCTGCGCGTTGCTCTTCATCCTCGTCACGACGACAGCGGACGCACAGGATTCCGGATCGTCTGCAGCGTCTGCCGAGAAAGGGAAGATCAACGGCAAGGTCGTCAGCTCGGAGACGGGCGAGCCGCTCGCGTTCGCGAACATCGTTCTGTTTCAGGGCAAGCGCGGCGTCGAACCGGGCAAGCCGGCGGGAGGCGCATCGACGCAAGCCGACGGCTCGTACCGGATCGTCACGGCGCCGGGCACATACTGGATGACCGTCAGCTACATCTCGTTTAATCCGACTCACGTCGAGGAAGTCGTCGTCACCGCGGGCGGCGTGGCGGAACTCAACGTGAGCCTCGTTCCAGAGGCGGTGAAGCTCGAAGAGATTCAAGTCACCGCGACGGCGATTCGCACGAGCGAGGCGGCGCTTCTCTCGAACCAGAAGAAGTCCGCGACGGTGAGCGACGCGGTCAGCTCCGAGCAGATCAAGAAATCGACGGACTCCGACGCAGCCGAGGTGATGCAGCGCGTCACCGGCGTCTCGGTCGTCGACGACAAGTTCGTCTTCGTCCGCGGACTCGGCGAGCGTTACAGCTCGGCGCAAGTCAACGGCACGACGGTCGGGAGTCCTGAGCCGAACAAGCGGATTCTCCCGCTCGATCTCTTCGCCTCCGGGCTTCTCGACAACATCGTCGTTCAGAAGACGTACACGGTGGACAAGCCCGGCGACTTCGGCGGCGGTCTCGTCGACATCAACACACGCGAATTCCCCGGCCAAAGTAGCTGGAGCCTCGGGATCGGCTCTGGAGCGAACGGGAAGACGACGGGCGAGACGTTCCTGGTCTACGACGCCGGCAGCAAAGAATTCCTCGGTCTGGATCTTGGCTTCGACGATGGGTCACGAGATTTGCCTTCCGCTGTCGACGAGATCGCCGGAGATCAGATCGTGCGCCAGGCGGGTGTCGGTGGTGTCGGCCTCACGCGCGAACAGATGATCGAGGTCGCCCACTCGTTCTCGAACGTCTGGTCGCCGCGGCGCGAGTCGGGCAGGGTCCCGAGAAACATGAGCGCGTCGTACGGCAACGAGGTGCGTCCGTTCGGGCGCCCGCTCGGACTCATCTTCTCGGGATCGTACTCGAACAGTTTTCAGCGGAAGTCGGGCGAGCGGAACGCTTATCAGAACGCGCTTCTGGAACCAGCAGCCAACTATCTGACGGACGAATTCTCCAACGAGGTGCTCTGGGGATTGACGAGCAACGCGAGCCTCCGCGTCTCGAAGAGCAACACGCTGAAGTTGTGGACCATGTACAACCGATCGGCCGAAGACCTCGTTCGCAGCTACGAGGGCTACAACGACGGGCAGAGCGCCGACATTCGGAGCAACCGCCTTCAGTACGTCGAGCGTGGTCTTTTCTCCACGACAGCGGGGATGTCGCATCACCTCGCGCCGCTCCTTGGATCGACTCTCGACTGGGAGTTGAGCTACTCGATGGCGAAGCGCAACGAACCGGATCGCCGCGAGTACGTCTATCAGTTCTTCCCCTCCGAGGAGGAAGGCGTCCCGGGCGAATACCGAATGCTCATCGGCGGCGCGATCGGCACGACGTCGCGTCTCTACGAGACGCTTCACGATTGGGACCGCGGCGCGAAGGGCGATTGGAGCGTGCCGTTCCGCCAGTGGGGCGGGCTCGAGTCGAAGCTGAAGATCGGCGTGGCGTACAGCGGCAAGGATCGCGAGAGCCATCGCCGCGTGTTCCGCTACAGCGCGCGCAATCAAGGCACGCTCGATCTCTCTGCGCCCCCCGAGTCGATCTTCACTTACGAGAACATCGAGTCGCGGACGGTGTCGCTTCAGGAAGATACGCGCTCGACGGACAACTACTCCGGCGAGCAGAGAAGTTCGGCCGTCTACACGATGCTCGACGTGCCGCTCACGAAGCAGCTTCGGATGAACACCGGTGTGCGCATCGAGCACGTCAACCAAGAGGTCGTCACGTTCCCGTTGTTCCAGCCCGGCGCACCGGCGTTGGTCGCGTCGCCGCGAACCACCGAAGCGCTGCCGGCCGTCAACCTCACGTACGCGTTCAATCAAAAAACAAATTTGCGCGGCGGCTTCAGTAAGACGGTGAATCGTCCCGAGCTTTCTGAACTTTCGCCGGCGCAATACTACGACTACATCGGCGAAGAGGTGTTTCGCGGAAATCCGGACGTGCGGCCCGCCAAACTCACGAACTACGATCTGCGTCTGGAGCGCTACCCAGCGGGCGATGAGCTGCTCGCGGTCAGTACGTTCTACAAGGATCTTCGCGCGCCGATCAATCGCTCTTATCTTCCGAGTCAAGAGGACGAGATCATCAGCTCGACCAACGCGAAGGACGGGTTCATGTACGGCGCCGAGTTCGAGGCGCGCCTCGGCCTGCGTCGTGCCAGTTCCGCACTCGCGAGTTGGAAGGTGGGCGGCAATGTCACGATCGTCGAGTCCGAGGTGAGGCTCGAAGAGAACGCCGGCGAAACGCAGCGCGTCAGCTCGTTTATTCATCCGCTCGAGGGACAATCGCCGTACGTCTTGAATCTCGGCGTCTATTACGAACCGTCGAGGTCTCGATTGGCGGGGTCGGTTCTCTACACGGCGTTCGGCGAGCGCTTGGAGGTTGTCGGCGTCGGCGATCTTCCCGACAAGTTCGAGACGGCGCGCGGGAGCCTCGATGCCACACTTGCCTGGTCGCCGATGGAGGCGCTGCGTTTGAAACTCTCCGGCGAAAACCTCCTCGGCGATGACATCCAATTCGAGCAGGCGGGTGCGATCACGCGGCGGTACGAGAAGGGGCGCAGCATCGGCCTCTCGATCTCGACGGGTTCGTGAGCCGGGAGCGTGCGGAGATGCAACGGTTGAGAGCGGGACGTTTCGCGATTGCGGCGCTCGTTTTGGTCGGCGTGGCTGCCGCGAGCATCGCGGCGATACGGCGCGGACCCGACGAGCCCGCCGCCCGCACTCGCACGACAGGGGCGCAAGGCGCGTCCGCGTCGCTTACGGACCTACCGTTGGCGCCGCCGCGCACGACGGCGTCGCGTTCGGCGTTGACGAACGCGCCGGGCTACACGCCGCCCGCCGATCCCGAATCGCTCTCCGTTGCGCGCGGCCGCCGCGAAGTCGGCCCGATCGATGAGGAGCTTCTCTTCGCGAAGGCGTCGCCCGAGGAGTTGGGCCGGGAGATTCTCGCAGCGATCAACGCCGAAGACGAGCGCGTCCTGAAGCGGCTCCGGCTCAGCAAGGAAGAATACGCGCGCATCGTCTGGCCGGAACTCCCCGCGAGCCGCCCCATCACGAACATCTCGGTGGACGAAGCCTGGAGCAACTACCTGTTCGAGAGCGATGAGGGGATGTACCGCGCGGTCACGGACAACGCGGGGAAATCGCTTGCGCTTGAGCGAATCAGTTTCTCGGTGGGGGTGCGGCCGTACACGAATTTCAAGGTGTACGCAGGCGCCAACCTTCACGCGCGAACCGGAGCGGGAACCGACACCGTGCTCGATTTCGCCGCGGCGTTTATCGAACGCAACGGTCGATGGAAGGTGTTCTCGTACCAGGATTGAGTTGAGCGCGTGCGGCGATCGTCGCTCGCGCGCTGCTAGTGCTCGGGCGTTCCGCGGAAGCGGTAACCGACGCCGCGCACCGTCTCGATGTAGTCGCCCGCCGTGCCGAGTTTTTGCCGCAGCCGTTTCACATGCGTGTCGACGGTGCGCGTGAAGACTTCGGCTTCGATTCCCCAAACGTCGTCGAGAAGCCGCTCGCGCGATTGCACGCGGTCGCGCCGCTCGTGAAGCGTCGTGAGGAGTCGAAACTCGAGCGCGGTGAGAGGAACCTCGCGGCCGTCCGCGAAGACGCGATGCGCGCCGTGTTCGATCGTGAGCGCGCCGAAGCGGGTCGTCGCTTCCGGTGCGGCCGCTGCGTCGACGCGTCCGCGCCGCAGGATCGCACGCACGCGCAGCACGAGTTCGCGCGTACTCACCGGTTTCACCATGTAGTCGTCCGCGCCCAATTCGAAGCCGACGACGCGATCGACCTCTTCGCCCTTCGCGGTGAGGATGAGGACGGGAACGTGCGCAAGCCGCGCTTGCGAACGAATCTTGCGGAGCACTTCGATTCCGGGACAGCCTGGGAGCATGAGGTCGAGGATCACGAGGTCGGGCGTCTCCCGCTCGACGAGTTCGAGCCCCTCGATGCCGTGTTGCGCGCTGACGACCGCGAAGCCTTCGCGATTCAAGTTGTGGACGATCACCTCGAGGATGTCGGGCTCGTCTTCGATCACGGCGATCTTGTGCCTGTCCATCGCGCTCCTCCTCCAGCGAAAGTTTCCTCTGCTAGCGTGAGGAGCCTACGCGCGCGCGGTTAAGGCTTTGTGAAGCGGCGGTCAAGATTGTTGCGATTAGCAGACGCCTGTCGGCGTGTGCGCCCTGCGACTAGATCGGCGCGATCTTGCGGACGAGGCGGAACTCGACGCGGCCCTCGGAGAGGTTGACGCTTTCGACCGCGATGCGGACTTGGTCGCCGATCGTGAAGGCGAGGCCGCTCTTGCGGCCGACGAGCGCGTGCCCCGTGTCGGAGAGGTTGAAGAAGTCGCTCGAGAGGTCGCTCACACGGATGAGGCCTTCGACGAAATACTCGATCAGCTCGACGAAGACGCCGAACTCGGCGACGCCGCTCACGAGGCCGTCGTACTCCTCGCCGACCTTGTCGAGCATGAAGCGCGCGCGCCAGTAGTCGACGACCGCGTACTCGGCGAGATCGGCCGTGCGCTCGGCGACGCTCGACGATTTCGCGGTCTCCGCGAGCGACGTCGCGCCCGGGAGCCGCGATGACTGCCCAGCCAGATGCGCCTTCAACAACCGGTGCACCATGAGATCCGGGTAGCGCCGGATCGGCGACGTGAAGTGCAGGTACGCGCGCGACGCGAGGCCGAAGTGTCCGATGTTCTGCTCGGAGTACGCGGCGCGCATCATCGAGCGCAGCAGCAGCGTGTTGAGCGCGCGCGCGGCGGGTTTTCCTTCGATCGCGTCCACGAAGTTCGCGAGCGGAATCGCGGCCGCGCTGCTCGTGGCCGGCGGCGTGAAGCCGAATGCGCGCGCGACGATCGCGAAGTTCTCGAGCTTCTTCGGGTCGGGCGGGGCGTGCACGCGGTAGATGCTCGGGTGCTTCCGCTCGACGAACCATCGCGCCACCGCTTCGTTCGCCGCGATCATCATCTCCTCGATGAGCCGGTGCGCGTCGTTGCGCTCGGAACGGATGATCGCGTCGGGCTCGCCCGTCGTCATGTCGATGAGCACTTCGGGCTCGGGCAAATCGAAGTCGATCGAGCCGCGGCGGCGGCGTGCGCGGCGAAGGCGTGTCATCACTTCGCCCATGAGCAGAAGCTGCGGCCGCAGATGCTCGATCTCTGCGATCGTGTCGCCGCGCAGAACGGCGGCGACCTTCGTGTACGTCAGCCGCGCCGCGGAGCGAATGACGCTCTCGTAGAACGCGGTCGTGAGCACGCGCCCCTCGCGGTCGATCGTCATCTCGGCCGTGAGCGTGAGGCGGTCGACATTCGGATTGAGGCTGCAGATTCCATTCGAGAGCCGCTCGGGGAGCATCGGGATGACGCGGCTCGGGAAGTAGACGCTCGTTCCGCGGTCGCGCGCCTCGGCGTCGAGCGCGCCGCCGTCGACAACGTAGTGCGCGACATCCGCGATCGAGACCGTCAGGCGCACGACGCCGTTCGCTTCCTGCTTCACGCTCACCGCGTCGTCGAAATCGCGCGCCGTCTCGCCGTCGATCGTGACGATCGGCTCGGCGCGCAGGTCGCGCCGCCCGCGCACGTCCTCCTCGTTCACCGTTTCGGCGATCGCGCGCGCCTCCGCGAGCACCGGCTCGGGGAACTCGGCGGTCAGCCCGAAGCGGCGAATGATGCGCTCGACCTCGACTTCGGGATCGCCCTCATCGCCGAGAATCTCGAGGACGCGCGCGAGGCCGGGCCGGATCTGCGTCGGGTATTCGATGATCTCGACCTCGGCGACTTCGCCGTCAGCCACGCGTTGCGACGCGTGCGGCGTGCGCGCGGGCATATCGATCAGTTCGCCGAGGATCGGCTCGTCATCGCGCAGCTCTTCGACCGGTGGCGCGGGGCGCGTGCGCGGACTCGTGGGGCGCCCGCGACGCTCGCGCGGCTCGTCGATGACGAAACGCTGCCGGTACGTAGCGCCGTCGGGGATCAGCTCGGCGCCGCGCGGCGTCCGGCGCACGAGGCCGACGACCTGGCGGCGCGCGCGCTTGAGGATAGCGAGGAGCCGCCCCATCGTGCGCCCTTCGCGTCCTTCGCGCACCTCCGCGCGAATTTCGTCGCCATCGAGCACGCCGGCGAGTTCGTCCGGCGGCATGTAGAGATCTTCCTCGCGGCCCTCCGAGTCGACGACGAATCCGAAGCCGCGGCGATTCAGCGAGACGCGGCCTTCGATGATGACTCGCGGTGCGCCTCGCGCGCCGCGGCTGCCGCGGTCACCGCGCGCGGGGCGATCGTCGCGCGTGGGGCGTTCGCCGCGGCCG
>JBJXGV010000061.1:0-38247 GCA_046160485.1 bacterium
CACCCACAAGATGGCGGAGGCGAACAAGGCCTTCGCGCACTACCGTTGGGACTCCGGAGCAGCCCACTAGAGCGAATACCCCACAGCCGGATACTGGTCCTAAGTCGTTTCCCCGATCGAGGCCAAACCAGGCGTTGACACAGACGAGCGCAGAGCAGAAAGCAGATAGAAGAAATGTCTCGAGATTATCCTCTAGAGCGAACGCGCAATATCGGCATCATGGCGCACATCGATGCCGGCAAGACGACGACCACCGAGCGCATCTTGTACTACACCAAGAAGGTGCACCGCATGGGGGAAGTCCACGATGGCGCCGCCACGATGGACTGGATGGATCTCGAGCGCGAGCGCGGGATCACCATTACTTCGGCCGCGACCACCTGCGTTTGGAACGACACACGCATTAACATCATCGATACGCCCGGCCACGTCGACTTCACGGTCGAGGTGGAGCGAAGCCTGCGCGTGCTCGACGGCGCGGTGGCTCTCTTCTGTTCCGTCGGCGGCGTCGAGCCTCAATCCGAAACCGTTTGGCGCCAGGCCGACCGCTACGGCGTTCCGCGCATCGCCTTCGTCAACAAGATGGACCGCGTCGGCGCCTCGTTCTACGACGCCGTGCAGATGATGCACGATCGCCTGGGCGCGAATGCGGTCCCGATCCAGCTTCCCATCGGCGAAGGCGAGATGTTCAACGGCCTCGTCGATCTCGTTTCGATGACCGCTATCACCTACGATGTCGAATCACTCGGCCAGCACTTCCACGAGAACCCGATTCCGCACGACATGGAGGAGAAGGTTCGCGAGGGCCGCAAGCATCTCCTCGAAGCCGTCTCCGACTTCGACGACAAGATCATGGAGATGTACCTCAACGACGAAGAGATTCCCGTCGCCGAGGTGAAGGAAGCGCTTCGTAAGGCGACGATCGCGAACAAGGTCACCCCGGTGCTTCTCGGCACATCGCTTCGTAACAAGGGCGTGCAGCGCCTTCTCGACGCCGTTATCGATTACCTCCCGGCTCCGACGGACATTCCGCCGGTGAAGGGCGTCAATCCCGACACGCAGGCCGAAGACGAGCGTCCCGCAACGGACGAAGCTCCCTTCGCCGCGCTCGCCTTCAAGATCGTCACCGATCCGTACGTCGGAAAGCTGACCTACTTCCGGATCTACTCCGGGCAGGTCGACGCGGGCACGGTGGTCTTGAACGCGAGGACGAACAAGAAGGAGCGCATCGGCCGGCTCCTGCAGATGCACGCGAACAAGCGCGAAGAGCGCCAAACGATTTACGCCGGCGAGATCGCCGCGGCGGTGGGTCTTAAGTCCACCGGAACCGGCGACACGCTCTGCGATCTAAAGCTCCCGATTCAGCTCGAGTCGATGAAGTTCCCCGAGCCGGTGATCTCGATCGCGATCGAGCCGAAGACGAAGGTCGACGACGAGAAGCTCGGAAGCGCGCTCCAGAAACTCGCGGACGAAGATCCGACGTTCCGGGTGCGCACCGATCCCGAGACGGGCCAGACGATCATCTCCGGAATGGGCGAGCTTCACCTCGACATCCTTACGACGCGCATGGCGCGCGAGTACGGCGTCGAGGCGAATGTCGGCAAGCCGCAGGTCGCCTACCGCGAAACGATCCGCAAGAAGGTCGAAGCCGAGGGCAAGTTCGTTCGGCAGAGCGGCGGGCGCGGGCAGTTCGGCCACGTCTATATCGAGCTCGAGCCGGCGGAGCCGGGAGCGGGCTACGTCTTCGTCAACGCGATTCGCGGCGGTACGGTGCCGGTCGAGTACATTCCGTCGGTCGAGCGCGGCATTCGCGACTCCCTCGAAAACGGAATCGTCGCCGGCTACCCGATGGTCGACATCAAGGCCACTCTCACGGACGGCTCGTATCACGACGTCGACTCGTCCGACATGGCGTTCCAAATCGCCGGTTCGATGGCGTTCAAAGAGGGCGCCGTTAGGGCGCATCCTGTTTTGCTCGAGCCCGTCATGGACGTCGAAGTTGTCGTCCCCGACGAGTACATGGGTGAAGTGATCGGCGATCTCAACTCTCGCCGCGGCAGAATCGGCGGCACCACGCAGCGCGGCAAAGATCAGGTCGTCGCCGCGTCGGTCCCGCTCGCGCAAATGTTCGGCTATGCGACCTCGCTTCGTTCCGCGACGCAGGGCCGCGCCATCTACTCCATGCAATTCTCTCACTACGCTGAAGTCCCGAAGACTGTCGCTGAAGAACTCATCGAAAAGTCCAAGGGCAGCACGACGCGGCGATAGCGGGAAAGGACACGAATATGGCAACGCAAAAGATTCGGATCCGCCTTCGGGCTTACGACCACACGATGCTCGACCGCTCCACGGGCGAGATCGTGCGGACGGCGCGGCGCACGGGCGCGAAGATCTCCGGCCCGGTGCCCTTGCCGACGCAGAAGAGCATCTTCACGGTTCTTCGCTCTCCGCACGTCGACAAGAAGTCGCGCGAGCAGTTCGAAATTCGCACGCACAAGAGGCTCATCGACATCATCGACTCCACGCCGCAAACGGTCGACGCGCTGATGCGCCTCGATCTGCCGGCCGGCGTCGACATTGAGATCAAGGTCTAGGACGACGGGAGCGGCAGTCATGGCTCAAGCGACAGTCAAGACATTCCAGGGCGAGAGCCGCGGCACGGTCTCGCTCGCCGACGCGCTCTTCGGCATCCGGCCGAACGAGCACGTCGTCTATGAAACGGTGAAGGCGTACATGGCGAACCAACGCCAGGGGACGCACAAGGTCAAGGGGCGCGCCGAGGTGAGCGGCGGCGGCACGAAGCCGTGGAAGCAGAAGGGGACGGGGCGCGCGCGTTCCGGCTCGAACACCTCGCCGTTGTGGGTTCGCGGAGGCTCGGTCTTCGGGCCGCGTCCGCGCGACTACCGCATGGAGATCCCGAAGAAGATCCGGCGCCTGGCGCTGCGTTCGTCGCTCTCCGACCGCGCGAAGGAAAACCGCGTCGTCGTCGTCGAGGGTTTCGATCTCGCCGAGGCAAAGACACGTCACGTGGCGGGCTTCCTCAAGAACATCGATCTCGCCGGCAAGAGCTGCCTGATCGTCGTGAACGCGTACGACGAGAAGGTCGCGCGCGCGTCGCGCAACATTCCGCGTCTTGCGGTGCGCACGTGGCGGTCGCTCTCCGCGTACGATGTCGTTCGCGCCGAGTGGCTCGTCATCACGAACGATGCGCTGACGGCGATGCAGGAAGGGGCGGCCGAATGAAAGACCCGCGCTCGATTCTGGTTCGCCCTCTCATCACCGAGAAGGGAACCCGCATGAAGGAAGCGGGGCAGACATACCTCTTCGAAGTCGCGCTCCACGCCAACAAACTCGAAATCAAACACGCCGTCGAAAAGCTTTTCAACGTGAAGGTTGTCGGCGTGCGCACGATGTTGCAGCACGGCAAGGTGAAGCGGCTCGGCCGCTATGCAGGGCAGCGGCCCGATTGGAAGAAGGCCGCGGTAGACCTCGCCAAAGACAACTCGATCGAGCTCTTCGAGCAGATGTAGGAGCGGACGATGCCGATTAAAACATTCAGGCCGGTCACGCCGTCGCTGCGGTATCGCGCGATCATCGACGATCCCGAGATCAAGGGACATACGCCGGAGAAGTCGCTCCTCACGCCGCTTAAGAAGTCGGGCGGGCGCAACAACACGGGCCGCGTCACGTCGTGGCAGCGCGGCGGCGGTCACAAGCGCTTCTATCGCATCATCGATTTCAAGCGAAACAAGATCGGGATTCCGGGGAAGGTCGCGCAGATCGAGTACGACCCGAACCGCTCGGCGCGCATCGCGCTCATTCACTACGCCGACGGCGAGAAGCGTTACATCCTCGCGCCGAACGGCCTGCACGCGGGCGCAACGGTCATGGCCGGTCCCGACGCGGAAGTGCGCGACGGCAACGCGATGCCGATGCGCAACATTCCGCTCGGCTCGATGATCCACAACATCGAAATGATTCTCGGGAAGGGCGGCCAGTACGTCCGCACGGCGGGCGGCGCGGCGCAGCTCATGGCGAAGGAGGGCGCGTACGCGCTCGTTCGTCTTCCGTCCACCGAGATGCGCAAGTTTCCGATCGATTGCTACGCGACGGTCGGACAGGTCGGCAACCTCGACCACGAGAAGGAAGTTTGGGGCAAGGCCGGCAAGTCGCGCTGGCTTGGCTGGCGTCCGCACGTTCGCGGCGTCGCGATGAACCCGGTCGATCACCCGATGGGCGGAGGCGAAGGGAAGTCGTCCGGCGGACGGCACCCGTGCACGCCGTGGGGCAAGCCGACCAAGGGCGGCAAGACACGCAATCCGAGAAAAAACTCGTCGAAGTTGATCGTCAAGCGTAGGAAGTAGGAGACACGAATGAGTCGCTCGCTTAAGAAGGGACCTTTCATCGACGCGAAGCTGATCGAGAAGCTGCGCAAGCTCGCCCGTACCGGCGAGCGCCAGGTCGTCAAGACGTGGGCGCGGCGTTCGACGATCTCCCCCGAGTTCGTGGGGCACACGCTCGCCGTTCATAACGGGAACAAGTTCATTCCGGTCTACATCTCCGAGAACATGGTCGGTCACAAGCTCGGGGAGTTCGCTCCGACACGCACGTTCCGCGGACACACGTCGAAGAAGGCGAAGGAAGCGGCGCTGAAGGCGGCCGCGGGTTCGAGCGGCGGCGGCGGCGGCGGTCCGAGATCGTAACGGCGAAAGCCGCGAACGGGAGATAGGGAGATGGCAATGGAAGCTCGCGCAGTCTTACGGTTCGCGCACCTCTCGCCGATGCGGGCGAGGCTGATCATGGACCTGATTCGCGGAAAAAAGGTCAATTTGGCGCTCGAGATTCTCGAGAACACGCCGCGCCGCGCCGCGGGGCCGATCAAGAAGTTGCTCGAGTCGGCGGTCGCGAACGCGGTCAACACGGCCGCCGGCGCGCATGTCGACGCCGATCATCTCATCGTCAAGACGGCGATGGTCGATGGCGGCCCGATGATGAAGCGGTTCATGCCTCGCGCGATGGGGCGCGCTACACGAATTCGCAAGCGCACGTCGCACGCCACGATTGTCGTTGGAGAGATGAGCGCGTAGCCGAAAGGCCGCGCACGGAAGCAATACCGAAGCGGCCCGCAAGGGTTCGCACCACTGGAGAGGATCTTGGGACAGAAAACACATCCCGTAGGCTTTCGGCTCGGCGGCATCAAGACGTGGGACTCGCGCTGGTACGCTAAGAAGGATTACGCGGCGCTTCTCAAGGAAGACATCTTCATCCGCCGGTACGTGAAGAACCGGCTCTTCCGTGCGGGCATCTCGAAGATCGGCATCGAGCGCGCGCCGAAGAAGGTCACGATCTCGATTCACACGGCGCGTCCCGGAATCGTCATCGGCCGCAAGGGCGCCGAGGTCGATCAGCTTCGCGACGAGCTTCAGCATCTGACGGGCAAAGAGATCTACATCAACATTCAGGAGATCCAGAAGGCGGAGATCGACGCGGTGCTGGTTGGCGAGCACATCGCGAAGCAGCTCGAGCAGCGCGTCTCGTTCCGCCGCGCAATGAAGAAGGCGATCGCTTCGGCGATGCGCATGGGGGCGGGCGGTATTCGCATCGTTTGCTCCGGTCGCTTGGGCGGCGCCGAAATGGCTCGCACCGAGAGCTACCGCGAGGGGCGCGTGCCTCTCCACACGCTGCGCGCCGACATCGACTACGCCTGCTCCGTCGCGAACACGACCTTCGGCACCATCGGCATCAAGGTCTGGGTCTTCAAGGGAGAGATCAAGGTTCGCCCGGGTACCGAACCGGCGCTGGCCAAGTCGTAAGGAGGATCGTCACCAATGTTGATGCCGAAGAGAGTGAAGTTCCGCAAGCAGCAGCGCGGCCGTCGCCGCGGTGTGGCGACGCGGGGCAGCACCCTTCACTTTGGCGAGTTCGGCCTGAAGGCGCTCGAGCCGGCGTGGATCACCAACCGGCAGATCGAGGCGGCGCGTGTTGCGCTGACTCGTCACGTCAAGCGCGGCGGCAAGGTCTGGATTCGCATCTTTCCCGACAAGCCGGTGACCGAGAAGCCGGCGGAAACACGAATGGGCAAGGGTAAGGGCTCACCGGAGTATTGGGTGGCCGTGGTCAAGCCGGGCCGCGTTCTCTTCGAGATCGAGGGCGTGCCGGTCGAACTCGCGAAGGCCGCGATGCGGCTCGCCGCGGGAAAGCTCCCGATCAAGACGAAGTTCGTCTCGCGCGAGGAAACCAATGTCGGATGACAAACAGAAAGCGCAGAAGCTCAGGGGCATGACTCGCCCCGAGCTCGAGAACGCGCTCAAGGAAACCAAAGAAGAGTTGTGGACGCTCGAGTTCCGGCGGATCACGCAGGAGCCCGACAACCCGCTTCGCCTCCGCGCGCTTCGGCGCCAGGTCGCGCGGCTCCACACGCTTCTCGCCGAAGATTCAAAGGGTATTCGCAAGCTCGCGGCGTCGTCCGCGGGCGCCGCGACAGCAAAGTCGTAGCGTGGCGGGCATGCGCCGCCACGACCGGATCGCCAAAAGGAGTTCGTCAATATGAGCGCCGAGAGCGTGAGCGTAGAAAACGAGAGAGGCTTCCGCAAGGTTCGAGTCGGGCGAGTCGTCTCGAGTAGCATGAACAAGACGATCGTCATCACGATCGAGCGATTGCTGAAGCACCCTCTCTACGGGCGCGTCATCAAGAAGAGGTCGAAGCTCTACGCTCACGACGAGCGCAACGAGGCCCAGCCCGGCGATGTCGTCAAGGTCGTCGAGACGCGGCCGCTCTCGAAGCTCAAGCGGTGGCGTCTGGCGGAGATCGTCGAGAAGGCGAAGTAGGGTAGAAAGGGAACCGACATGATCATGCAGCAAACGATTCTTACGATCGCCGACAACTCCGGGGCACGGAAGGCCATGTGCATTCGTGTGCTCGGTGGAACGAAGCGGCGCTATGGCTCGGTCGGCGACATCATCGTCATGGCGGTGAAGGACGTGCTCCCCGGTGGCCAGGTGAAGAAGGGCGAGGTTGTGAAGGGCGTCATCGTTCGCACGAAGAAAGAAATCCGCCGCAAGGATGGCTCTTACATCCGCTTCGATCAGAATGCCGCGGTCCTCGTGAATGACGCGAACGAACCGCGCGGGACGCGCATCTTCGGGCCTGTCGCGCGCGAGCTGCGCGAGAAGCAGTTCATGCGCATCATCTCCCTCGCGCCGGAGGTTTTGTAAATGAAGAAGAAGAAGCCGCTCGATCCCGGCGCGCACCTTCGTATCAAGAAGGGCGACACGGTGATGAAGATCGCGGGCGTCGGCAAGGGGAAGACGGGCAAGGTGCTCAAGGTATTTCCCGAGACGCGCAAGGTGATCGTCGAGGGGATGAACATGGTGAAGCGGCACACGAAGGCCGGCCGGCAGCAAGGGCAGCAGGGCGGCATCATCGAGAAGGAGTCCCCGATTCCCGTCTCGAACGTGATGCTCGTGGTCAACGGCAAGGCGACGCGCGTTGGGTACTCGCGCCTGTCGGACGGCACAAAGGTGCGCGTAGCGCGCAAGACCGGCGACAGCATCGCTTAACTGGCGCGGCGCGGAAAATCGCCGGGCAAATCCGAGTGATTCCCGCGGCAGGGGCCGCGAGGCTCTCAGGAGGTTGAGAAGTGGCAAGGCTCCACGACAAATACAAACGCGAAGTCATCCCAGCGCTCACGAAGCACTTCGGATACAAGAATTTCTACCAGGTCCCCGCGGTCACCAAAGTGGTCGTCAACATGGGTGTCGGGAAAGACGCGATCGCGGACAACAAGTTCATGAACGCGGCCTTCGAAGACCTCATGTCGATCGTCGGGCAGCGCCCGAGCATTCGCCGCGCGAAGAAGTCGATCTCGAACTTCAAGCTGCGCGAAGGAATGCCGATCGGCGTCGCCGTCACGCTCCGCCGCGCGCACATGTACGAGTTTCTCGACCGGCTCATGAACGTCGCCATCCCGCGCATCCGCGACTTCCGCGGCGTTTCCAATAGCGCGTTCGACGGACGCGGCAACTACACGCTCGGCATGAACGAACACATCGTCTTCCCGGAGATCGACTACGACAAAGTCGCGAAGATCCGAGGGATGGACATCACGATCGTGACCACCGCAAAGACCGACGAGGAGGGCTTCGAGCTTCTTACGGCGATGGGCATGCCCTTCCGGAAGAAGTAGCGCGCGGGCGCAAGTCCGCGAGCATCTCGAGAGGAACCGATGGCGAAAAAGTCTCTGATTGCGAAGGCGAACCGGGAGCCGAAGTTCAAGGTGCGGAAGTACACGCGCTGCCATCGTTGCGGCCGCGCGCGCGCTTTCCTGCGCAAGTTTGGAATCTGCCGTCTCTGTTTCCGCGAGCTTGCGCTCCGCGGCGAAATTCCCGGCGTCGTCAAGGCGAGCTGGTAGGAGAGAGCGAATGAGTCACACAGATCCGATTGCCGACATGCTCACGCGAATCCGTAACGGCGTTCACTCGCGGCAGCGCCGCGTCGACGTGCCGGCTTCGATCATGAAGCGCGAAATCGCCAAGGTGCTCGCGAAGGAACACTTCATCGAGGGCTACAAGCTCATCGAGGATCGCAAGCAGGGCGTGCTTCGTATCTATCTCAAGTACGCCGCCGGCGAGCAGCCGGTGATCACGGGAATCCAGCGGGTTTCGAAGCCTGGGCTCCGGCGCTATTCAGCGAAGGATGAAATCCCCCGCGTTCTCGACGGGATCGGCATCTCGATCCTCTCGACGTCCCGGGGCATCATGTCAGGCAAGGAATGCCGCAAGCGCGGAATCGGCGGCGAGGTTCTCTGCAAAGTCTGGTAGCCGCGCGTCGCGCGAGGAGTTGAACGATGTCCCGCATTGGAAAAAAACCGATCGTCGTCCGGCCAGGTGTGAAGGTTCGCCTCGGCACGGGTGTCGTCGAAGTCGAGGGGCCGAAGGGAAAGCTCTCGCAGGCCTATCACCACTCGATGCTAGTGAAGATGGATGGCGACACGATCACGGTCGCGCCGCCCGCTCAGGATAAGTTCCACCGGTCGCTTCACGGGCTCACGCGCACGCTCATCGCGAACGCCATCACCGGCGTCGCCGATGGATTCACGCGCACGCTCGAGATTCACGGCGTCGGCTACAAGGCGCAGACCGATGGCAAGAAGCTGACGCTCACGCTCGGGTACTCGCATCCGGTGCTCTACGATGCGCCCGCGGGCATCAAGCTCGAGGTGAAGGAGAACACGACGGTCGTCGTTTCAGGTGCCGATCGCAAGATGGTCGGCGAGACGGCGGCGAAGATTCGATCGTTCCGCCCCCCCGAGCCGTACAAGGGGAAGGGCATCAAGTATCAGGAAGAGGTCATCCGCCGCAAGGCCGGAAAGACCGCGGCTTCCTAGTCGGAGGAGTAACGTGAAGACCACAAGAGACCCGCGCGTCCGGCGCCACGAGCGCATCCGGAAGAAGGTCGCCGGCACGTCCGAGCGCCCGCGTCTTTCGGTTCGCCGCAGCTCGAAGCACATCATCGCGCAGATCGTGAACGACTCCGAAGGGAAGACGATCGTCACGGTGACGAGCACGGCAAAAGCGATCGTCGAATTGCTGGGCACGGACAAGTCCAAGCTCAACCGAAGCCGCGTCGTAGGCCGGCGCATCGGCGAGCTGGCAAAAGAAAAGGGCATCGCCAAGGTCGTCTTCGATCGCGGCGGTTATCTGTATCACGGACGGATCAAGGCGCTCGCGGACGCGGCGCGTGAGGCTGGGCTCGCATTCTGAGCCGCTCGAGCGCATAGGGGTAACGCATGGAGAAGAGAGAGAACAGAGGACCGAGACGTGACCGCCCCGAGGCGCCGAAGGACGGCATTTCCGAGCGCGTGATCTACATCAACCGCGTCGCGAAGGTCGTTAAGGGCGGACGCCGTTTCAGCTTCACCGCGCTCGTCGCGGTCGGCGACGGCAAGGGACGCGTCGGCGTTAGCCTCGGCAAGGCGAACGAAGTCTCCGAGGCGATTCGCAAGGGTACCGAGAACGCGAAGAAGTCGATGGTGAGCGTGCCGATGATCGGCGACACGATTCCGCACGAGGTGCTTGGGCGTTTCGGCGCCGGCCGCGTCTGGATGAAGCCCGCTGCTCCCGGAACCGGCGTTATCGCGGGCGGCACCGTGCGCGCCATTCTCGAATCCGCGGGAATCCGCAACATCCTCTCGAAGGTGCACGGCACGAGCAACCCGCACAACGTCGTCAAGGCGACGATGGCGGGACTCGCGTCGCTTCGCACGGCGCGCGACGTGGCGCGGATGCGCGGCATGACGGTGCGCCAGGTCTTCGATCACGTCGAGGAGCACGCGTAATGGGTCGCCTGCGCATCACGCAAATTCGCAGCACGATCGACCGCATCGAGCCGCAGAAGCGCACGATGCGAGCGCTCGGCATCACGCGCATGCACCAGACGGTCGAGCACGATGACACGCCGGTGATCCGCGGAATGATCGTCAAGGTTTTTCACCTCGTGACGGTTGAAGAAGTGGGCGGCAAGACGCCCAGCAAGAAGAGAGGCTAACGTGCATCTGGGAAATCTCCGCCCGAAGAAGGGCGCGATTCGTAAGAAGAAGAGGGTCGGCCGCGGCGTCGGCTCGGGGCACGGCAAGACGTCGACGCGCGGAGGCAAGGGACAGACCGCGCGCGGCAAGGTGCATCCGTGGTTCGAAGGCGGGCAGATGCCGCTTCAGCGGCAGTCCCCGAAGCGCGGCTTCAAGAATCCCGAGCGTCGCGAGTTCCAGGTCGTCAACGTCGGCGATCTCGAGCGCGCGGGCGCGAGTTCGATCACGCCGGCCGTGCTCGTCGCGAAGGGCCTGATCAAGAACACGCGCACGCCGATCAAGGTTCTCGGCGACGGCGAAGTGTCGGCCGCGTTCGAGGTGAGCGCGCAGGCGTTCAGCAAGTCGGCGCGCGACAAAATCGAGGCCAAGGGCGGCAAGGTGCTCTGGCTCAACGATGCCGGCGCCGTGCAGGCGCCGCCGAAGGCAAAGAAACCGAAGAAGCCGAAGTGGGGCCCCGAGTCGCGCAAGAAGGTGAAGGTCGAGAAGACCGCCGAGGCAGCGCCCAAGGGCGCGAAGAAGGGCGGCAAGGACGCGAAGGCCGGAAAAGACGTGAAGGCTGGCAAGGACGGCGCGGCTAAGGCCAAGGCGCCGGGCGCAGGAAAGGGCAAGAATTGATCGAGAAGATCCGCAATATTTTCACGATCCCAGAGCTGCGGAAGCGCATCGTCTTCACGGTTCTGCTTCTGATCGTGTATCGCGTTGGCGGGCACGTCCCTGTTCCGGGAATCAACGGCGCCGCGCTTAAGGTCTGGTTCGATCAGAACTCGAGCGGGCTTTTCGGTCTCTACGATCTTTTCGTCGGCGGGTCGCTCGAGCGCGCGACGATTTTCGCGCTCGGCATCATGCCGAACATTTCGGCGTCGATCATTTTGCAGCTCCTCACCGCGGTTGTTCCTTACTTCGAGAAGCTCGCGAAGGAGGGCGAAGAGGGCCGCAAGCGCATCAATCAGTACACGCGCTACGGCACCGTCGTCCTGGCGTTCTTCCAGGCGTACGGAATCGCGGTCTTCCTTCAGGGCCTCGGTGCCGTCCAGAGCGGCAACTCGCAGATCGGCGTCGTCAACAGCCCAGGCGTCGGCTTCATGCTGATGACGATGATCACGCTCACGGCGGGTACCGTCTTCGTGATGTGGCTCGGCGAGCAGATTACCGAGCGCGGCATCGGAAACGGCATCTCGCTCATCATCATGATCGGAATCGTCGCGGAGTATCCGAACAACCTCATCAACACGATCCGGCAGCTCGCGAACAACACGCTGTCGCCGCTCATGCTCATTCCGATCCTCGTGCTGATGGTCGTCACGATCGCGGCGGTCATCGCGATCACGCAGGGGCAGCGCCGCATCCCGGTGCAGTACGCCAAGCGCATCGTCGGCCGCAAGGTTTACGGCGGGCAGAGCACGCACATTCCGCTGCGCGTCAACACCGCCGGCGTTATTCCGATCATCTTCGCGCAGTCGCTCATCATGCTTCCGAGCACGGTGGCGGCGATCTTCTTCCAGAAGAGCGCTTTCGTCGAAACGATCAACGCTTGGCTTTCGCCGACGTCGATCGTGTACAACATTTTTTACATCGGGCTCATCGTCGGGTTCGCCTACTTCTACACGGCGATCATCTTCAATCCCGTCGACTTGGCGGACAACATGAAGAAGTACGGCGGGTTCATTCCTGGAATCCGGCCGGGCAAGAAAACTTCCGAATACATCGATCGCATTCTGACCCGCATCACGTTGCCGGGTGGCGTATTCCTCGCGGTGATCGCCGTTCTCCCCGTGTTCCTGATCGAGTGGGCGAAGGTGCCGTTCTACTTCGGCGGAACGGGCATTCTGATTACGGTCGGCGTTGCGCTCGACACATTGCAGCAAATCGAGTCGCATCTATTGATGCGGCATTATGACGGATTCATGAAGAAGGGAAGGCTCCGCGGGCGTCGCTAGCGCGGGTCGCGCGTTGCATTCGCGTGTCTCATGAGGCTCATTCTTCTCGGTGCGCCGGGAGCAGGTAAGGGAACACAGGCGGCGCGCTTGGTCAGTGCGTACGCGATACCGCAGATCTCGACCGGTGACATCCTGCGGCGAGCCGTGAAGGATGGAACGCCGCTCGGGAAACAGGCGGAGGAGTTCATGACGTCCGGGGCGCTCGTGCCCGACGGCATCATGATCCCCCTCGTCGAAGAGCGGCTCGCGGCGCCGGATGCGGTGCGCGGTTACGTGCTCGACGGCTACCCGCGCACGATCGCGCAGGCGGCGGCGCTCGACGCGCACTTGGCGCGGCTCGGGAAGCCGGTCCACCACGTGATCGGGCTGACGGTAACCGCGGATTCGGTGCTCGAACGGCTGAAGCACCGGGTGGCGGCGGACGGCAAGGCGGTACAGCGCGAGGACGACACGCCGGAGACGATCCGGACGCGCTTGGCGGTTTACGAAACGAACACGAGGCCTCTCGTCGACTACTACAAGTCGAAGGGGCTCTTCAGAGAGATCGACGGCATCCGCGAAATCGCGGAGGTCTGGAGCCAGATTCAAGCGGTTCTCGAGGCCTGATCGATGGCGGCGGGGCTTCAGGTGGCACTCACGATGGACAAGGTCATCATCAAGAGGCCCGAAGAAGTCGAGGGAATCGCGGTGGCGTCGCGAATCACGGCGGAAGCGCTCGCGTTGTGCGGGCGGGCGGTTGCGCCAGGAATCGAAACGCGCGAGTTGGACGCGATCGTCGAACGGTTTATCCGGATGGAAAGAGGCGCGGAACCCGCGTTTCTCGGCTATCATGGCTACCCCGCGTCGATCTGCGTGTCGGTGAATGAAGAGGTCGTCCACGGCATCCCCGGTAAACGGGCGCTCGTCGAGGGAGACATCGTCAGCATCGACGTCGGCGTTCGGCTCGGAAAGTTTTACGGCGATTCGGCGGCCACGTTTCCGGTCGGCCGGGTCGACGAAGACTCGCACCGCCTGATGAAGGCGACACGCGAGGCGCTCGAATGCGGAATTCGCGAGGTGAAGGCCGGGATGCACCTGACCAACATTTCGCACGCGGTCGAGCGGCGAGTGCGCGCGGACCGGTTCGCGGTCGTGCGGGCGCTCGTGGGGCACGGGGTCGGGCTCGCGGTTCACGAAGATCCGCAGATCCCGAACTACGGCCCGAAGGGGCGGGGGCCGCTCTTGCAAGAGGGCATGGTTCTCGCGATCGAACCGATGGTGAACGTCGGCACGCACGAGGTCGAGGTCCTCGCCGATGGTTGGACGGTCGTCACGCGCGACCGCGAACGCTCGGCGCACTTCGAACACACGGTGGCGGTGACCGCGGATGGGCCGCGGATTCTGACGTTGGTTTCGTAGTTCAAAGTTCGGCGGTGCGCGCTTGCCGCGCCCGGCATTAACGAAATTCATTCGTTCGGATCGGAATCGAGGAGCTGCGAAATGAAGGTCAGGGCATCGATCGCCAAGATTTGTGAAAGCTGCAAGATCGTGAAGCGCTACGGCGTCCTTCGCGTCATCTGTAAGAAGAATCCGCGGCACAAGCAGCGGCAAGGCTAGGCCAAAGGCCTTAAGAAAAGGGGGCACTTCGTGGCACGTATTGCCGGAGTCGATCTTCCCGCTGACAAGCGGATCGACATCGCGCTAACTTACATCTTCGGAATTGGCCGCTCGACCGCCCGCCGCATTCTCGCGGATATCGGGGTCGACGCGAGCCTGCGCGCGAAGACGCTCACCGATGAGCAGACGGCGAAGCTCCGTCAGATCATCGAGAACGAATACAAGGTCGAAGGCGCCCTGCGTTCCGAAGTCTCGCAGAACATCAAGCGCTTGATGGATATCGGTACGTACCGCGGATCGCGGCACCGTCGCAATCTCCCCGTGAGGGGGCAGCGGAGCCGGACGAACGCGCGCACGCGCAAGGGCCCGAAGAAGGGCTCCGGAATGCAGCAGAAGCGCACCACGGCCCCCGCGGCGAAGAAGCCGTAGGCTCGTTCGATAACAGGAGGATCTCTTGAGCGTTGTCGCTGATACCACCGCCGCAACAACCACCGCGGCGCCTGCAAAGAAGGTCAAGAAGAAGGGCAAGAAGAAGGAGCGCAAGTTCGACTCCGTGGGCGTCGCGCACGTCGCGTCGACGTTCAACAACACGATCGTCACGATCACCGACATGAAGGGGAACGTGGTGTCGTGGTCGAGCGCCGGAAAGATCGGCTTTAAGGGTTCGAAGAAGTCCACGCCCTTCGCTGCACAGCTCGCGGCGGAGAACTCGGCGAAAGAAGCCATGGAGCTAGGTGTTCGCAAGGTGGAGGTTCGGGTCAAGGGACCGGGAGCCGGCCGCGAAGCCGCAATTCGCTCGCTGCAGGCCGCCGGGCTCGACATTTCGTCGATCCGCGACGTGACCCCGATTCCGCACAATGGTTGCCGGCCGCCGAAACGGCGACGGGTCTAATTGAGATAGGTGGAGGAAATCGATGGCTCGTGAAAGAGGTCCCAAATGCAGGCTCTGCCGGCGCGAGGGGATCAAGCTTTTCCTGAAGGGTGATCGCTGCCACACGGCGAAGTGCGCCATCGACCGGCGCGGCTACGCTCCCGGCGAGCACGGCGAGAAGCAGCGCCGCAAGCTCTCCGAGTATGGCCGCCAGCTCCGCGAGAAGCAGAAGGTCCGCCGCATCTACGGTATCCACGAGGCGCAATTCCGGAACTACTACACCGAGGCGAACCGCATGAAGGGCGTCACGGGCGAAAACTTGATGAAGTTGCTCGAGCGCCGTCTCGACAACATCGTCTTTCGTCTCGGCTTCGCGCCGTCGCGCTCGTCGAGCCGGCAGCTCGTGCGCCATCGCCACTTCATGGTGAACGGCCGCGTCGTCGACATCCCGTCGTTCCAGTTGCGGAGCGGCGACCAGGTGCAGGTACGCGAGTCCAGCCGCAGCCTGACGTACTTTAAGGGCGTCAAAGAGAATCCGACCGAACGAAATCTCTGCGACTGGCTCGGCCGCGACACCGAAAAATTGAGCGGGACGTTGAAGGAGATCCCGGCGCGCAACGCGATTCCGACGCCGGTCGAAGAGCAGTTGATCGTCGAGCTTTACTCCAAGTAACAGCGTCTCCTGGCCTGGCAGCGCGCCGACAGGCTCGCACGAAGGGGGCTAGACAAGTATGAAGTGGAAGAATCTTCAGATGCCCAGAAAGATCGAGACGGAAGATGGGAGCACTTCCGATTACGCGAAGTTCATCGTCGAGCCGCTCGAGCGCGGCTTCGGCACGACGATCGGAAACTCTCTGCGACGGGTACTACTCTCGTCTCTTCAGGGCTCAGCCGTCAGCTCGATCAAGATCGACGGCGTATTGCACGAGTTCTCCACGGTCCCGTCGGTCTTCGAGGATGTCGCCGAGATCGTGCTCAACGTGAAAGGCCTCACGGTTGTCAGCCATGCCGACGGACCGAAGATGGTCACGATCGACGTGGAAGGCCCCGCGACGGTGACGGGCGCCGACATTCAGTCCGACGCCGACGTCGAGGTGCTCAACAAGACTCACCACATCGCGACCGTCGACAAGGGCGGCCGGCTGCGGATGGATCTCGAAATCACGAGCGGGCGCGGCTACGTAACCGCGGAAGCGCAGGCGGCGGATAAGGTCATCGGCACGATTCCCGTCGATGCGCACTACTGCCCGGTCAAGCGTGTCACGTATAACGTGCAAGACACGCGCGTCGGCCAGAAGACCGACTACGACAAACTCGTGCTCGAGGTGTGGACGAACGGCAGCGTGACGCCCGAAGACGGCATCGCGTACGCCGCGAAGATCCTCAAGGACCACCTCCTTCTCTTCATCAACTTCGAAGAGACGCAGATGATCGAGGAGCGGGCCGAGGTCGACGAGGGACGCGAGGAGCTGCGCGAGCTGCTCACCCGCAGCGTCGACGAACTCGAGCTGTCGGTGCGTTCGTCGAATTGCCTCAACACGGCCAACATCAAGACGATCGGCGATCTCGTGCGGCGCTCCGAGGGCGAAATGCTCAAGTACCGCAACTTCGGGCGCAAGTCGCTCAAGGAGATCTCGGATATTTTGCGCGGGATGAACCTCCACTTCGGAATGGACGTCGAGGGGATCGTCGACGCCGCGGGCGCCGCGGCCCCCGAAGGCGACAAGGACGCCGAGGCGGACGAGCTTTCGAAGCTCGCGTCGAGCTAGTCAGTCAGAGGCCGCGGGCGGGCGCAGGCTCACCCGCGGCACATTCGATAAAAAAAGACCGAAAGGAATTCGACCATGCGTCACTTGAAGAAAGGGCGGAAGCTCTCCCGCACCGATAGCCACAGACGAGCCACGCTCCGAAACCTCGTGACGTCGCTCTTCGAGCACGATCGCATCCAGACGACCGACGCGAAGGCGAAAGAAACGCGACCGATCGCCGAAAAGATGATCACGTTCGCGAAGCGGGGCGACCTGCATGCGCGGCGTCAGGTGCTGCGGTTCGTCATCAGCGAGACGGTTGTCGAGCGGCTCTTCTCGACGATCGCGCCCGCGATGGCCGAGCGCAACGGCGGCTACACGCGCATCCTGAAGGTCGGGCTGCGCAAAGGCGACGCGGCGCCGATCTCGGTTCTCGAGCTGGTGACGGCGAAGGAGCCCGAGGTCGCGATCAAGGAAGAGGATCTGCCGAAGAAGAAGAAGGGCAAGCGCGAAGAGACGGCTGCGGAAGCGTCGCCCCTCGCGAAGGAAGACGCGAAGAAGAAGCGCAAGATGAAGAAGGCGGTACTCGGGGCGGGCACGAAGACGTAGCGCACGCGTGAGACCGCAGACGCGACCGGCACGATGCAAAAACTTCAACGGGATCGAGCGAGTGCTCGGTCCCGTTTTTCGTTCGGCGGGCGGCGTGGCTCTGATCGGGCTCGCGTTGGCGCTCGCGGCCGCGGCGCCTGGCGCCGCGTGCGCGCAATCGCGCTTCGACGAGCGTGCGCGCGCGTACATGCTCGAGCACTGCATGGAAGAGACGGTCAAGCGCATCGAGCCGGGGACGATGATCACCGTGACGCTCGCGTCGGGCGACATGCTCAGAGGATCGTTCGTACGCGCCACGGCCGAGACGCTTGTCGTCTACCCGAAGGGGCTCGCGAATCGTGGTGGCGAGCAGCTGCCGTTGGAAAAGCCGCGCATCCGCTCGTTACGTTTCGACAACAAGCCGCATCGAAGTCTCGCGACTGGACTCCTCGGCTTCGCGATCGGCTATGTCGCCGGAGTCGGAGTGTCGGCGATCGCATTGGACGCGACCGACCGAGGCATACTCGGCGTGTGGCCGATCGTCGTCGGAGCCGCGCTCGCCGGTTCTACCGCCGGATTCTTCATCGGATACGGATACCCGATGAAGCATCCTGGTGAATCGCTGATCCAATGCCAGTGACGCTCCCGGCCTGGTGCTCTTCTCTGGCGCGCGGCACAGAGCGGGGGAGCGCTCTCGGACGCTTGCGCGCCGCCGCCTGAAATCCGAGAATGGCGCTGCCCCTATGCGCGAGTTCTGCCCCAAGACGATCATCGAGCCGTTTAAGGTCCGCTCCGTCGAGCCGATCCGCTTCACATCCATCACCGAGCGGCGCGCGGCGCTTCGCGACGCGGGCTACAATCCGTTCCTCCTCCACGCGACCGACGTTCTGATCGACCTACTCACCGACAGCGGCACGGGCGCGATGTCGTCGCGCCAGTGGGCCGGAATGATCGCGAGCGACGAGTCGTACGCGGGCGCGACGTCGTTCTACAAGTTCGAGGCGGCGGTCAAGGACATCACGGGCTTCAAGCACGTCATCCCGACGCATCAGGGCCGCGCCGCGGAGCACATCCTCTTCGATTCGCTGCTGGCGGCGGGGGACATCGTGCCGAACAACACGCACTTCGACACAACGCGCGCGAACGTCGAGCACACGGGCGCCGAGGCGCGCGACATGGTGATCGCCGAGGGGCGCCAGCCGCGCACGATCCACCCGTTCAAGGGGAACATGGACGTCGATGTATTGCGCGCGACGCTCGAGGCCTCGCCGACGCCGCGTGTGCCGCTCGTGATGATGACGGTGACGAACAACTCGGGCGGCGGGCAGCCCGTGAGCATGGCGAACATCCGCGCGGCGAGTGCGCTCGCGCGCGGCCGCGGCATTCCGTTCTTCCTCGACGCCTGCCGCTTCGCCGAGAATTCCTGCTTCATCAAGATGCGCGAGCCCGGCTACGCGGAGAAACCGCCGATCGAGATCGCGCGCGAGATGTTCAGCTACGCCGACGGCTGCACGATGAGCGCGAAGAAGGATGGCATGGCGAACATCGGCGGCTTTCTCGCGATGAACGACGACGCGCTCGCGCTGCGCTGCCGCAACCTGCTCATTCTGACCGAGGGATTCCCGACATACGGCGGCCTAGCGGGCTACGATCTGGAGGCGATCGCGCAGGGGCTCTACGAGGCGCTCGACGAGCACTACCTGCGCTACCGCCTGCGATCGATCGAGTATCTCGGCCAGAAACTCACCGACGCGGGCGTGCCGATCGTGCAGCCGCCCGGCGGCCACGCGATCTACATCGACGCGCGCGCGATGCTGCCGCACATCCCGCCGCTTCAATATCCCGCGTGGTCGCTCAACAACGCGCTCTACGAGACGGGCGGCGTGCGCGGCGTCGAGATCGGGAGCGTGATGTTCGGGCTCCAGCCGGACGGCTCGGAGCGCGCCGCCGCGATGGACCTCGTGCGACTCGCGTTTCCGCGGCGCGTCTACACTCAGAGCCACGTCGACTACCTCGCCGAGGTCATCTTCGCCGTGAACGAGGAGCGCGACGGGCTGCCCGGATATCGCATCACGTCGCAGGCCCCGGCGCTGCGGCACTTCACGGCGCGGCTCGAGCCGATCGCGCGCGCGGGCGTTCCACACTCTGTAGTTTGAGGTGAGGTGCGGGAGGCAGCACCCGTCTCTCGTCCGGCGAGGGTCGTTCTGTTTCGCCGCTCACCGCGCGCGTGCGTGCAGCTCGGACAGTCGCGCGCGGAGTTCCTCCACGCCGGCTTCCGCGGAGGACGGTAGGGCGCTCACGATTTCGTAGCGCTTCGCGATGATCGACTCCGCGTCCGCGGAGCGGCCGATCGACACGAGCACGCGCGACAATGCTAGCGCGGCATCGGAGATCCGCTCGTCCTCGGCGGGGAGCTTCTTCTCCCAGATGGCGAGCGCCTCGCGCATGAGCGGCTCGCACGCGGCCGAGTCGCCGTGCTGCGTCTTCGCGGTCGCCATCGACCAAAGCACGCCCGCGACGAGTGGATGATCTTCTCCCTCGAGCGCTCGCCGCAGCCTCAGCGATTCGACGAAGAGAGGCTCCGCCGCGGCGAAGCGTCCGAGATCCGATTCCGCTTCGGCCAGGCCCTGGAGCACCGAGGCGACGTCGCGGTGTTCGGTTCCGTAAATCCGGTGGTAGCCCTCGAGCGCCACGCGATAGTGCTCGATCGCCTCCGCGGGTTTTCCGGCGCGGCGCAGGATTGAGGCGAAAGCGAACGCGGCACGCGCGATTTCGTCGCTCTCGGGTTTGTGAAGCCGCCGGCTCATCGCCAGCGCGGCGCGGCCGAGCGACTCCGCCTCCGCGTGCTCCGACCCGGCCGATAGCGCCGTCGCAAGTCCGCCGAGCGCGCGCGCGATTGCAGGCTGTTCCTCGCCGTAGACTTCCCACCGCATCTGAAGCGCTTCTCGATGCGAGGCGATCGCCTCGTCGTGGCGTCCTAACTTCCGGAGCGTAACCCCACGGTTGTAAATGCGGCTCGAGAGGAGCGGGTGCGGCCCCTTGTAGAGCACGCGACCGCGCGCGATCGCATCGCTGTAGAGACTCTCGGCTTCCGCGTAGCGCCCGAGTTTGTCGACGACGATCGCGAGATTGTTCGTGACCACCGCGACGCCGGGGTGCGCATCGCCTAGAACGTCGCGGTAGATCGCGGCGACCTCGTGATAGAGCGACTCCGCGAGCGTGAGCTTCCCTTGGATTTCGTAGAGGCTCGCAAGCCCGCCGAGCGTCGTCGCCGCCATCTCGTTCGGAGGGCCGGGGAGACTCCGCTCGATCGCGAGCGCCTCGATGTAGAGCGATTCCGAGTCCGCGTAGCGCGTGTCGCGCTTCGCGAGCAGCGCAAGCAGATCAAGATGGCGCGCCTCCTCGGCGTCTCCCGGCGAGGTTTCGCGCACGATCGCGAGCGCCTCTTGAGAGACGCGCTCCGCTTCCGCATACGCGCCCTTCGTGCTCAAGACGCTCGCGAGATCGCCAAGGCTTTTCGCGACTTCGGCGTGTCGCGGGCCGTGGAGAGCGCGGCGCGCCTCGATCGCGCGGCGAAGCTGCTCTTCCGCCGGTGGCAGGCGGCCGAGCGCGGAATACGTGACGCCGAGCGTTCGGCGAAGCTCCGCGGCGATGTCGGGCTCCGCGACGAAGCTCGTGTCGACGCGGCTGGTGGCCTCGTCGAGCATCATCTCGACCGTGACCTCGCGCCCCTGCGCGCGTACCGGGTCGGCGCCTGCGAGCATCCCCTGGAGGAATTCGTTGATGCGTTGGGCTTTCCTCGCTTCGCGTTCCGCCTTCCCCGTCGCGGCCCGCTGCGACTGGTAGAGAAGCAGGAGCGCAACTGAAGATCCGACGAGGACGACCGCGAGGGTTGCCAGGAGCGCCGAGGCGGCGCGGTGGCGCGCGGCGAGCTTGCGCAGATGGTAGGCCGCGCTCGCGGGGCGCGCGAGGATCGGCTGGTCCGAGAGGAAGCGGCGCAGATCCTCCGCGAGCGCCATCACGCTCTGGTAGCGCCGGTCCGGCTCCTTCTCGAGCGCCTTCGCGAGGATCGTTTCCACCTCGCCGCGCAGAAGCGGCACGATCGCGCCGGCGCGGCGCGGGATCTCCTCGCGAATCGCGCGCACCGCCTCCAGGAGCGCGTCCGCGCGAACGACGTACGGCGCCTCACCCGTCAGCAACCGGTAGAGGATGACGCCGAGCGAGTAGACGTCGCTCCGGAAGTCGATCTCGTCGGGGCGGCCGTGCGTTTGCTCGGGGCTCATGTACGGAAGCGTGCCCTGGAGCGCGCGCGGCTCGGATTGCGACACGACGAGCGTCACGTCGGCGTCGCTGATCCGCGCGAGGCCGAAGTCGACGACCTTTACGCGAGGCGAACGCCCGCTCGATGTCGATGATCCCGGGTCGCCCGATCGCGGCGCCGCCGCGAGCCCGCGCACGGCGTCCAGCGAAACGAGAATGTTCGACGGCTTCAGATCGCGGTGGATGACGCCGCGCTGGTGCGCGTAGACGATCGCGTCGCACACCTCGAGGAAGAGGTCGAGACGCTCGCGGACCTCGGCGCTGTTCGTGACGCGGCGCGCGCCCGCGGCCGGCTTCGCCGCGCCCGCGCCGCCGGGCGCGGCGGCCGCGCCACGCTCCGCCCCCGCGCCGAATACCGCGTCGAGCGGCACGCCGCGCACCAACTCCATCGCGAAGAAGTGCTGGCCATCGTCGGTGCGCCCCGCCTCGTAGATCGCCGCGATGCCCGGGTGCTGGAGCCGCGCGAGCGTCTGCGCCTCGCGCCGGAAGAAACGAAGCCCGTCCGCGCCGGCCGCCCATCCGCCGCGCATGACCTTCAGCGCGACCCGCCGCTTCGGGTCCTCCTGCTCCGCTTCGTAGACGATCCCCATCCCGCCCTCGCCGAGCCGGCCGAGGACGCGGAATCGGCCGAGGGTGCGGCCGACGAGCGGATCGGGCGCGTCCGGAATGTCGTCGTCGCCGGCTCGCGCGTCCTCCGAGGTGTCGTGTGCGCCGGTCTCCGCGGGCGCCGCGGGCAGGAGCGCGGCGGCGAGCCCGTCAACGCCGCCGTCGAGGAGGCCGCGGCCGCTCTCGTCCGCGGCAAGGAGCGCGCGAACGGCCGCGAGCAGCTCCGCGTCGCCCGCGCATGCGCTCGCGAGCCACGCCTCGCGCGCCTCGCGCGGCACGTCGATCGCTTCCTGGAAGATGGCGTCGGCGCGCTGCCATCGCTCCGGGTCGATGCGGCTCACGCTCTTAAGCCTCGGGCGCGGGCGAGATCTCGTTGTGGAGATACGCGCGCGCGCGGCGCCAGTCGCGCTTGACGGTTCGGTCGGTCACACCGAGGGCGAGCGCCGTCTCTTCGACGGAGAGCCCGGCGAAGAAGCGAAGATCGACGACGCGTGCGAGTCTCTCATCCAACGCCGCGAGCCGCTGGAGCGCGGTGTCGAGCGCGATGACATCGTCGCTGAGCGGATCGATCGTCTGGCCTTCGCTCGAGTCCATCTCGTCGAGAGGGATCGCCCGCTCGCGCCCGCCGCGTTTGTCCGCGCTGCGCCGCCGCGCGTAGTCGACGAGGATCTGCCGCATCGCCGTCGCGGCGACAGCGAAGAAGTGCCCGCGATCTTCCCATGCGATTCCCGGCGCATTGACGAGCTTCAAATACGCTTCGTGGACGACGGCGGTCGTGTTCATCGTCGCGGCGGGTCCGAGGCGGCGCACTTCGCCGTGCGCGATGCGGCGAATCTCGCGGTAGACGCGATCGAAGACTTCGCCGACGGCTTCGCGATCGCCTCGCCGGGCGGACGAGAGCATGCGCGTGATGTCGTGCGCGTGCTCCTGACGTTCCTCACCGTCCACAGGATACCCCTCGGTTCGTGGGGCACGGCCGTTCCAGCCGCGATGTCGAGTGCCCAGTCTAGCAGACGGCGCCGCCGGACCGCAGCACGCTCACGTGGCGCCATCGCACGCGCCCGCCGCCGGTTGCCGCGCGTCCCGCGTGGATCACGTTCTTTCGAGCCCCCGCTGTCCCCATGTCCCGGCGTCCCCCGGCAATTCTCGCGTCGCCGTGCGTCCCGTGTCCCCTCGCGGCTCGCCACCCCGATAGCTCTTATGAACGCCCGCCTCGGCCATCACTCGAATGGAGGACTCGACCACATGTTCCCGAACTCTCGCTGCATTCCGAAGTGTCACGCAATGCGACCCCGCGCCGGTCGCCGCCGCTTCCGCATCCTGTTGACGGCCCTGGCGATCACGCTCCTCGCCGCCGGCGCGATCGGCGCGAGCATGACCGCGCTCTCGTGGAACAACGCCGGCGGCGGGTCGATGGGGCTTCCCGCCAACTGGTCGCCGCAGCAGGTCCCGACCGCCGCGGACGACATCACGTTCAACCTCGGCGGAACGTACACCGTCACCTCCGGCATCATCACGAACGACACGCGGTCGCACACGTATCGCTCCGGCAACGTCACTCTCTCGCAGACCGGCACGCACACCGTCACGAACGGCGTCACCGTCGGCGATCTGGCGGGCGATAACGCCACGTTTACGCTGACGACCGGCACGCTCAGCTCCGCTGCCGCCGTCGTCGTCGGCGACGCGGGCACGGCGACCGGCACGCTCAGGGTCACCGACGACGCCGCCGACCTCGTCACGACGACGACTGCCGGCGATCTCACAGTCGGCAACAGCGGCGCCGGCACCATGAACGTCACCGGCAGCGGCCTCGTTCGCGTGGCCGACCGGTTCGTCGCCGGGAGTTTTCTCACCTCGTCCGCGAACGTGACGGTGAGCGGCTTCAGCGTGACGCCCCCCACACGTTCGAAGCTCGAGGTTAACGGCGCGACGTCGACTCATGCGATCGGATTGGGCGGCGACGTTACGATGAACGTCTCTTCCGGCGCGCTCGTGGATTTCGATGGCACGCTTAACGTCGCGCAAACCAATAGCTCCACTTCGACGCTCACTCTTTCGGGCGCGGGCCTGTTTCCCGCGACCGTGCTCACGAGCGGGGACTTCAACATCGCGCGCAACACGACCGCGTTCACCGCGGGCGGGACCGGCACCGTGAATGTCAATGCCGGCGGGTTGCTCAACGTCGGCGGAACACTTCGCGTCGGCACGGACCCGGACGGCGGCAACGCGCTCCTACACATCGGCACCGACGGCGCGGTCATCGCCGGCTCGCTCAAAATCGACGATCTGAGCGACCTCGACTTCGACGACGGAACGCTCACCATCGATGGCGGCACGATCGACAACTCGGACCCCGATGGCCTCATCATTAGCGGCGTCGACATCCCCACACTCATTTTGGACAACGGCGCCGCCGTCACACTCCCGAGCGTTGTCTCCGGCGAGCCGCTCAAAGTCGGCGAGGTCGCCAGTGGAAGACTTGAAATCCAAGGCGGGTCGGATCTGAGCGTTCCGGTCGGCGCGGTGATCGTCGGGAAATTCATCGGTTTCAGCGGAAATATGCTTGTCCGCGACCCGGGCTCCTCGTTGAACGTGCCGGGAACGATCGTCATCGGTGGGGAGGGCGGCGGGTTCATCGGTGTGGACTCGGGCGCCACCTTCTCCGGCGGCGTGGTCGAGATTGGGCAGGGCCCATCGGCGTCCGGGGAACTCACCATCAAAGGCGGCTCGACCGGAGCGCTTTCCCAGGTTTTCGTGGGAGGGCCCGAGGCGGGCGGCGTCGGTCTGCGCCAACTCCAGTTGTTCACGGGTAGCACGTGCGACCTCGCCGGCTCGGGCACGGCCCTCAAGGTGTGGGACGTCGGCAAGCTCCACCTCAACAACGATTCACAGCTCAACGTAGTCGGCGCGATCGAGATTCTCGGTTCGGCGGAACTGTTCAGTAGTTCGATCACTGCGCGGACGATGACTGTGGCGAGCGGCGGAACGCTGGACGCCTGGAGCGGCACCGTGACTCTCGACGATTCGCTGCTGGCGCTCGGCGAGGTTACCGTGGCGGGCGGCACGATCGAGGCCGATCACGTCGAGCTCACAGGCGACCTGTCCGGGCGTGGCGTCATATCCGGCGACGTGCGGCTCAACGCGCCGAACGCGGTCGTGCGCGCGTCGGACGGAACACTCACGCTCGGCGATCCGGCCAGCGGTAACGGTGTCACCGTCGTCGACGGCCTTCTCGACGTCGGCGACGACACGATGGTCCTGCTCGACGCCGCGGCGGCGACGCTCGGCGGCACGGTTTCCATCGCGGGTGGCCGCCTCGTCGCGGCCAACGGCATCCACCTCTCCGACGGCAACGCGACTCTCACCGGTCATGGGACGATCGAGGGCCTCGTGATCCCGGTCGGATCGATCGCCGCCGAGGACACCGGTCTCGTCATCGAGGGGACGCTCTTCGGGACGGGGACCGGCGTGACGGGCACGCGCGTCCGCTTCGCCGGAAACGGCGGCTTCTTCGGCGGCGGCACGATCGACGCCAGCGTCGCGTCCGACTCGAGCACGGTCATTACAGCGATCGATGACCTGACCATGGGTGTCGGTTCGCCCGACTTTCCCGTCATCAATGACGGCATCAACCTGGAGGGCGAACTGAACGTCGGCTCGTCCGTCGTGACGCTCATCGACTTCCTCACTTGTGATCTCGGACACAGGACGAGAATTGAGGGGGGGACTCTCGCGTCGGCGATCGGCCTGCATGTCGTGCGGCTCCAGGAGCGAGACTTCCTCTCGGGGTTCGGCACGATCGACGCGAATCTCGCGATGCACGACAGCTCGGTCGTTCGCGTGACGGGACCGATGACAATTGGGCGCCCGCCGACCGGAGTCAACTTTAGCGGAGGTACCTTCAACGCTGGCGCCAACCCCGTGGAGCTGATCGCGACGAGCGCCGTCGCACTCGGCAACACCGCGCGCCTTGCGTCGGGGGGCTCGCTCACGTGCGACGAGACGATCATGGTCACATCGACCGGACGACTCGTCGGCGCGGGAAGCGTGGTCGCGCCCGCGGTGATCAACTCGGGTGTGGTCGCGCCCGGCGACGCGAACCTCGTCGATCCGCTCGCTCTTAGCGGCACGTACACGCAAGACGCGGGCGGGCGCTTCGAAGTCACGGTCGCCGGCGGGAGCGTCGCGTCGAAAGCCGGCGCCGCGGCGAGCGCGTCGGGCGTTCAGCTCTGGAGCCGCATGACCGTCGCGGGCGACGCCACGTTGAACGGGACGCTCGCGGTGTCGCTCGCTCCAGGCGCCAGCATTGCCACGGGCGACACGTTGCCGATTCTTACTTGCGCCCTGCGAGAGGGTTTCTTCGCAAGCGTCTCGTTCGACACGCCGTACTTGGACAACGTGTTCGACGTGGTCTACACGCCGACGAGCGTCCTGCTCGTGACGACCGCGACGACGGGCGTGGACTTGCCGCCGGTAGGCGATCCGCGCGACGGCGCGGACGACGGCGATGTCGCCGATGGAGCGGGCGCGCTCCCGGCGCAGTTCGCGCTGCGCCTCGCGAGCCGCAATCCGTTCGGAGCGTCGGACGGCGCGTCATTCGAGTACGACGTTCCGCGCGGCGGCGCGCCGGTCTCGATCGCCGTGTTCGACGCGAGCGGGCGGCGCCTCGCGAACATCGTCGAGGGCGCGCGTCCTGCCGGAACGCATCGCGCGAGCTGGGATGGCTCCGCGCTGACCGCGCTTCCGTCCGGCGTCTACTTCCTCCGCATGGACACCGGCGCGTTTCACGGCGCCGAGAAGCTCGTGCTCTTGCGGTAGCGTGCGGACCCGCGATCGCGCCGTCGTCGCTAGACGGCGAGCGCCTGCGCGAAGTCGGCGATGAGATCGTCGGCGGCTTCGATGCCGACGGAGAGGCGGACGAGCGCGTCGGGGATGCCGGCACTCGCGCGCTCGGCCGGCGTAAGGCCGGCGTGCGAGGTTTGCGCGGGGCGCGTCATAAGCGTCTCGACGCCGCCCAAGCTCGGGGCGATCGCCGGAATCGTCACGCGCTGCATGAAACGATCGGCCGCCGCGAGGCCGCCGCGCAGCTCGAAGCTCATCACGCCGCCGAACCCCGCGAAGAGTTTGCGCGCGCGCGCGTGATTCGGGTGCGACGCAAGTCCCGCGTAGTTGACGCGCGCGATCGCCGCGTGGCCCGCAAGGAACTCCGCGATCGCAAGCGCGCTCGCGTTCTGGTGGCGCACGCGCAGCGCGAGTGTCTTGATGCCGCGGTGCAAGAGGAAACACGCGTGCGGATCGAGCGAGCCGCCGAGGTGCGCCATCTTGCGCGCGACCTTCTCGACAAGCGCCGCGCTCCCCGCCGCCGAGCCCGCGACGATATCGCTGTGCCCGTTCATGTACTTCGTGCAGCTGTGCAGCGAGAGATCGAAGCCCGCCTCGATCGCGCGATAGTTCACCGGGCTCGCAAACGTCGCGTCGATGACCGACACGAGCCCGTGCGCGCGCGCGAATCGCACGGCCGCCTCGAGGTCCGCGACCTGCAGCGTCGGATTCGTCATCGCCTCGACGTAGATCGCCTTCGTGTTCGGCCGCAGCTTCGCCTCCCACGACGCGGTGTCGTTCGGGTCGATGAAATCGTACGCGAGGCCGAGGTGCGCGAAGTCCTTCGTGACGAAATCGTACGTGCCGCCGTAGAGGCAATCCTGCGCGAGAAGATGATCGCCGCTCGAGAGGATCGCAAGAAGCGCGCTCGAGATCGCCGCCATGCCGCTCGACGCGACGATCGCCGCCTCGGCGCGCTCGAGCGCCGCGATCTTCGCGTGCAGCGCGTCGTGGTTCGGCGTGTTGTTGAGGCGGATGTAGCGCACGCCGTAGTAGCCCTCGTCGCCCGTGTTCTCGAACGTCGCGCTTTGAAACACGGGCATCGCGATGGCGCCTAGGACGCGCGGCCGCAACTCGCCGGCGTGAACGACCTCGGTGTCGAGCCGCGTCTCGATCTTGCGCTCGCTCACTACGGCCTCGCTTCGAGCACGAGGTTGAACGGCGTCTGCGTCGCGCGGCGGAATTGCGTGAACCCGTCCTTCGTGACGACCTCGCGCAGCCGCGCCTCGCCCGCCTGCGCGCCGAGCCCGAGCCCGACTTCCTGCGACAGCGACGCGGGCGTGCAGATGAGAGTCGAGGCGCAGTAGAAAACGCGCCCCACGGGATTGAGGTTGTCTTCGACGTGATCGCCTGCGAACGGCTCGACGATCATCCACGTCCCGTCCTTCTTGAGCGACCGCAGCACGTGCGCCGCCGCTCCGACGGGATCGCCCATGTCGTGGAGGCAATCGAAGACCGCGACGAGGTCGTACGCGTTGCCAGGAAAGTTTTTCGCCGATGCGACCTCGAACGTGACGCGATCGGCGACGCCCGCTTCCTTCGCACGCTTCGTCGCCCAGTCGATCGACGGTCCGTGGTAGTCGAAGCCGATGAAGCGCGAATTCGGATACGCCTGGCCCATCAGGATCGTCGACGCGCCGTAGCCGCAGCCGACGTCCGCGACGAGCGCGCCCTCGCGCAACTTCGCCTCGACGCCGTCGAGCGCGGGGATCCACGAGCTGACGAGATTGCCGATGTAGTTCGGTCGAAAGAATCGCTCGGTCCCCTCGAAGAGGCCCGGGTCGTGTTCGTGCCAGCCGACGCCTTGCCCTGTGCGAAACGCTTCGGCGATCTTCGGCTCGTCGCGCAGCACCGACGTCACGAGCTGAAACGCGCCCGGCAGATACGCGGGGCCGTTTTCATTCGTGAGCGCGAACGCCTGCTCCTCGGTGAGGTGGTACTTCTGCGACGCGGGGTCGTACATCGCGTAGCCGCTCGCGGCCTGCGCGGCGAGCCACTCCCGCACGTAGCGCTCGGTCGTGCCTGTCTTGTGCGCGAGTTCCGCGGAGGTCATCGGCCCCGCGAGCGCCATCGCGCGATACAACCCGAGCTTTTCGCCGATCACGACGAGTGCGCTGTGCAAGGTGGCGCCAATGTCACCAACAGCCTTCCCCACGAACGCGTTGAGCTTTTCCTCGTTGATCGGCATTCCGGCTCCTTTCGGGTTTCGAGCGTTTGCGTTTTCGCGTGTGCTACCGAACGATCGAGAATCGTCCGGCGATTTCGTTGTCGGCGCCTCGAAGGCGATAGAGATAGGTTCCGCTCGCGAGGCGCTCGCCGTTCTCGTTGCGCCCATCGAAGCGATGTTCTTGCCAACCGGCCGGAAGCGCCGCCAAGTCTTGCGCGCGGACACGCCGCCCGGCCGTGTCGAAGATTTCGAGCCGCAGGCTCGCGGCGCGCGGCAGCGCGAACCGCAGGCGCGTGCCGTCGCGGAACGGATTCGGCGATGCGAACGCCCGCAGGCCGCCGACCGGCGCCGCGCCGACGTTCGATCCCGCGCCGAGATTCTTCTGCAGCACGATCACGTCGGCGATCTCGTCGGTGAGCGCGAAATCGACATCGCCATCGTTGTCGGAATCGTAGATCACCGCGCATGACGGATTCGCCGGCGCGAGAAAATCCTGGTTGAACGCGAAGACGCCCGCGCCGTTGTTCGTGTAGAGGCGCCAGAATCCGCCGCCGAAGCTCGAAAGAAGCCAGTCGACATCGCCGTCGCCATCGACATCCGCGAGGTCGGTCGACGGCAGGTGCGCGCCGACGTTCGTGATCGTGGCCGCGGCGAACGTGCCGTCGCCGTTGCCGAGCAGGATCGATCCGTTGCCGCTGAAGCTGTTCGCGCACGAAACGTCGAGATCGCCGTCGCCGTTGAGGTCGTCGACCGCGATGACCCACGTGAACCCGCCGCTGGCCTGCGCCGCGCCGGCCGCGCTGAACGTGCCGTTGCCGTTGCCGAGGCGCGTAGCAATCTGCTGCCCGTTGCGCCCCGCGACGACGAGGTCGCTAATCCCGTCGTTGTTCATGTCGGCCGCGACGAGGCCGTACTCGCCGTTGACGCCGCCCTCGAAGAACGTCGCCGCGCCGAAAACGCCGGCGCCGTTGTTGATGAAGAGCGCGAGATTGTTGCTGCTATTGCACGCGTTGACGATGTCGAGATCGCCGTCGCCGTCCACGTCGAGCGGCGCGATGCCGTAAGGCGCGTTGCCCGTTGCGATCGCCTGCGTCGAAGCGAACGTGCCGTCGCCGGCGCCGAGCAACACGTAGATGTTTTCGCTCGACGTCGCCGCGGTGCAGAGATCCGAATGTCCGTCGTTGTTGAAGTCGACCGGCTCGTTCGGGCTCGCCTCGAACCCGATGTCCTGCGGCGTGAGGAAGTTTTCGTAGAGGCCCGAGCCGTCGCCGCGATTGAGGAAGACGCGCACGTCCGCGCTCACTTCGTTGATCGTCGTTAAGTCGAGGAAGCCGTCTTCGTCGAGGTCGGAGGCGGAGGCGCCGTAGATGCGCGTTTGCTCGTCCGGCGTGATGCGATTCGAGAGTGTGTCGGCCGCGGCGAACACGAGGTCCGACGGCGCGGTGATGGTGCGGAACGCGAACGCGAAGCCCGCGCTGCGAAGCGGCGTCGCATCTGCCGCCGCGATCGTGTTCGCGAGATTGACGAACACGAACTCGCCGGCGGAGAACGGCGTGTTCGGCGTGAACGTGACGCGTTGATTCGCGTTCGAGAACGCGAAGGCCCCGCTCTTCGTGCCGCTCCAGCGGCCGAACACGCGGAACGACGACGCGGTGATCGTGCTCGTGTTGAGCGGGCGGTCGAAGTCGATGCGGATCGTCGTCGTGACGGGCGCGGCGGTGTGCCGCAGCGGCGCGGTGGCGACGACGCCGAGGTCGACGCCGGCGGCGAACGCCCGCGCCGCGGTGAAGTGCGCGGCGCCGAGCGTGAGCGCAAGCGTGAGTGCAAGCGCGAATGCGCGCATAGCGGTGAGAGTGGTGATGGTCAACCAAACAATCCGCGGTCGTGCGGGGCTGTGGCGCATGGTGTCTCCTCGGCTTGGGTTTCGGGGCCCGCCGACGTATACCATACCCGCGCCGATTTGTTCAGGGAGGTGCGCGCCCCGCGAGCGCCGCCGGCGTCGCGCGCGGACACCGCGCGCTGTGCGGCTCGCCCCAGGACGCCGGCGCAACCCGCGGATATCAGCGTGGCTCGTCGTCGAAGCGTCCGGGCGTCTCCATCAATCTCGCGTCCCTCTACAAGAAAACGACCACCCCCAACCCGGGAGTGGTCGTCCTTGATAACGATCGTTCCATATCACCTCGCCAGCAGCATTCGCCTCGACTCGATCCGCGAATCCGTGCGCATCCGGTAGAAGTACACGCCCGGTGCGACGCGCTGGCCGCGTTCATCGTCGCCGTTCCACTGCGACGACCAGATCCCGGCCTCTCGATGCCCGTCAAGGAGCGTGCGTACGAGCCTGCCCGCGGCATCGTACACGGCGAGCGTAACGTCGGCTCCGCCTGAAGGGATCTGGTACTCGATCGTGGTCTCGTGGCTGACCGGATTGGGACGGTTCTGTCCAAGCGCGAGTCCGTTCGTGAACTGCGGCTCGGAGACCGCGGTCCCGGCAGGTGTGCCGAGCGCGAAGGGGGAAAAACTCGACACAATGCCGCAGATGACGTTCCCGACGAGGTCATGAGTCGTTGTCACGTCCACCCAGTCCGGCGGCGAGAGGGTCGCGTCGAAGTGTTTGAGCTGAAGATCCGACTCCGGACCGGGAAGCGACGAGTCTTCGTAGTAGTAACAGATCTCGACGTCGCCGGTGAACGTGGCCGAGGTGATGAGGTCGAAGCACGCACCCGGGATCACCATGAGCCCCGACGATCCGCAGGACTCGGCCGGCGTCATCGTCGTGATACCCGCGACCGTGACGTTGTCGAACGTGAGCGTCGCGGTCTGTCCCATCTCCGACTGGACCACTACGGGGACGCCCGATCCGACGGGTGTCGATGCGCCCGCTACGCCCGCGTAAACATGCAGAACACCGTCCCGGTGGTCCGTCCACGCAAGGATCGGATGCGGGCCTTCCGTGATCACGGGGCGCTGCGCGCCCAGTGTTGACACGGCGATACCATCCGCGCCCCACCGGGAAACTCCGCTGGCGTCGATGGCCTGCGCGTAGGCAGCCTCCCCGTTTTGTTGGTCTTCCCAGGCCAGTATCGCGCCTCCCGACCCATCGCGCGACATCTCGACAGACCACTGCTGTTGGGGGGCGACGGCCACGACGACTCCGCTCGCGTCCCAAAGTAAAGCGCCCTGGTCACTGATGCGCTGCGCGTAGATATCGCCGTCGTCGCCGGGATTGCGGTGATCACGCCAAGCGATGATCGCGCCGTTGGCATCGTCGGAGACCGCTTTCAATTCCGGGACTAGAAGCCCTCCGTTCTCAAGGAAGCGCACCAACTCGCCAAAAAGATTCCACTGGTACGCCCCGGTTCCATCGATGCGTTGCGCGTAGACGAAAGGGTCCACAGGGCCAACTTGCGCCCATGCGGCAATGACGCCGCCCGAACCGTCAGGCACCATCACCAGGGTAAGGTGTAGCGTGGGGGACGCCGTTAAGGTAATTCCACCGGTGGCCCAGAGCGGAGCCCCCGATCCGTTGATGCGCTGGACATAGGAAACACCCGTACTGAAATCGATCCAGCCGATGATGGCTCCAACACCCCCATCAGTCACGATGGCCGGGGCGCTACGAAGCGCTGGGCTCGTGCAGACCGCTTCACCTTGCGAGGTCCATTGTGCCGAACCGGACGTGTCGACCATCTGCGCATACACGTGTTGCGTACCCGCGCCGGTGCGATCATCCGTCCACGCGAGAATGATGCCGCCCGACCCGTCGGGCACCAATGCCGGTCGAGTCTGGTCGTTCGGCTCGGTGCACACCGGTTCGCCCCCGGGTGACCATTGCACTGCGCCCACGGCGTCGATCCGCTGCGCGAAGATATCGACGCCGGTACTGCCTCGAGAATCCTCCCACGCGATGATGACGCCGCCGTTGCCGTCGGAGGCCACCTGCGGTTGCCACTGCGCGCCGTTGGCGGAGCACACGACGATGCCACCGGGCGTCCAGAGAGGAAGGCCGTCCACGCCGATACGTTGCGCGTAGATGTCATCGTTGCCGCTCCTGCGATCGACCCAGACGATGATCGCGCCGCCCGCACCGTCGGCTATGGCTCGAACGTCGCCCTTCTCGCCGGTTTCCGTACACACCGGGTTCCCATTCGAAAGCCAATATCCGTCGGCCGCGGACGACGCTCCAACAACCACCAGCACCATCAATCCCATCACTCGTATGCCTGACCACCACGTCATCTCGTCCTCCTTGCGTCGGAAAGCCCTTTTTCGTCCGGAGGACTCACTACCTCCTGCCGAATGAGACGAAAGCGGGCGCGCAAAGATCACGACGCGGTGTCGTGAAATCCACGAGCCTGTTTACCTCACGGAGAAATGACGGCGGGTCAAAGACGCGGAATCAGAAGGGGCGCGTTAAGGCAGGTGAATCGAACCCGGAGGCGAGACGCTGATCAGGTCGGTGCTCTGGAGGGCATGGATCTCCCAGGTGAGGTCAAGCGGGCGTGAGATTCCGGCGGGGAGGTACCCCACCGGAACGACCAGCACCGTATCGATCACACCGGACGATCGATAGATCTCGTGAAGATCGGGGCCGTAGAGGCGCACGTCGTAGTGGTCCGCGCCGCGGACCGCGCTCCAGGAGAATTGCAGGGTGCCGTCGGCGTGAACACGCGCCTCGTGCAGGATCAAGGCGTGCGCCGGCGGCGTCGGATCGCCGCGCAAGATGGGCTCCTCGGGCGTACGCGCCACCCACCACACGGCGGTGAGGGCCACGACCCCGGCCGTGGCGAGCTGCGCGGGACGCAGGATCGCACGCCACCACGGTAGACGGGTCGGACGCGCGTCGGGGATCCACCGAGCCGCCTGCCTACGAATGTGCGCGTCGAGCGTGCCGCGGACCGCATCGAGCCCGGCGTCGGGCCCAGGTTCCGCCGCCAGGAAGGTGTGGTAGGAATCCACTAGACCCCGGCACCGGGGGCAAGTGTCCGCGTGGCGACGCTCGGGGTGTTCGGGCGGCATCGCGAGTACCTCCGCAATCCTATCGGCGTCGAAACAAGTCGCCAACCGGCTTTCCCTTTTCACGATACTGATGCCCCCCGCGGGCTCACGACGCCCCGCCGCCCCGGGACCGGAAGGCCCGCAGCTTCCGGCGCGCCCGTTGCAAGACCGCCCGTGCGCCCGACGTTGTGTCCAGGCGCATGATCTTGGTTACTTCGTCCAGCGGAATCCTCTCGACGTAATGCAGCCAGACTGCCTCCTGCTCGTCCGCGGCGAGTTCGCTGCGGAGAATCCCCAGAAGTCCGCTCTCGCCGTGCTCGTCGAGTGCCGCGTCGGGCAGTGGAGCCGGGTCCGGAATCTCGATTCCCTCCAACTCGTCCATTTGCGGTTCCACCCGGCGGCTCGCATCGATGCACCGGTTTCGCGTTACCGAGAATAGCCACGACGAGAATTTTGCCCGTCCCTCGAATGACTCGATCTTCTGCCAGACCGTCGTCAGGATGTCTTGTGACAGGTCGAGCGCCCGCTCACGGTCGCGCGTGTACCGGAAACACCACAGATAGACGGCGTCACGATACCGGGTGATCAGTTCGATCGCCGCGGCGCGGCGTCGAGCGGGATCGGCGTCGCCGCGAACGACCTCCAGGAGATCGTCGTCCACGACTTCCCGGCCCCACGATGGGTTAGACGAGCGGGACATACGTTCCGACACGCTAACACACGATCTCGCGGAAATTCACCGTCGGCCCGGATTGGGGAGCCAGCGTCTGGCGAGGAAGCCTAGCACGGCGACGAGCAGGGTGACCCCCGCGATGGCAAGTAGGAGGGGAGGCCGACGCTTCTCGATCTGAACGACGCGTGAGCCGTCGCCCACCACGGTGAATCCTGCCCAGAAGTAGGGGTGCGCGAACTGAGGGGACTTGCGCATTTCGAGTTGCGCCCTGCGAAGCGCGGTGGCGACCGGTTCGCCCTCGGCGAGCCGGTCGTAGAAGAGGTCCATCAGGTGATGCGTCGCGCGATCCTCGATTGGCCAGAGGCTGGAGACGACGGCGGGTACGCCAGCGCTCAGGAACGCGGCGGTAAGACCCAGCGTGCCTTCACCCGTTGTGACGCGCCCTCCGGCGGTTTCGCATCCGGAGAGAACCGCGAGTCCGGCGTCGAGCCTCAGTCCTGCGATCTGCCACGCGCGCAGGTACGGATCTGGCGGAAATGCGCGTACCACGCGAAGCATGTCCTCGCTGGAGAGAAATCCCGGTTCGATCTCCTCCCCAGCGGGTCGCCGTGTAGCGCCGTTCGCCGCGTCGATTCGGATCGTATCGGTCAGCTGAAACCCCGACTGCCAGGGCGAACGGTCTACGACACGGGCATGGGCGGCGATATGCAGCACCTCGCAGCCCGCGGCCGCCGATTCAAGTCCTCTGGCCGCGACTTCACCAAGCACTGCACGAACATTCCGATACTGCCGGGCAAGGTCTCGGACCTCGTTACGGGCTCCGACTAATCTGGTGTCGGAGGAGGCGATGGCGACGATTGCTGAATTCCCGTCGGGAGGGTGCCTTCCGGCAGTCCGCTCCAAAACGAGGAGACTTGCCGAGGGAATCTCAACGACGTCGTGGCGTGCCATGAGCACGTCATCCGCCCCGGCCGTGATCAGAATGTTGAATGGAACCGTGGCGAGAAAGCCGTCCGCGGAAATCAGCAGGCGGCTGGCGCGTTCGATGACATCGGCTGCGTCTCCCACCAACTCGCGCCCGAGCGACCGCTGCATGACGGCACGGCGCTCCGGGTCGAACTGTGAGCGCACCGATGCATCCTCGCTCGCGACCATGGCGCGGATCAGCCGCACACGATCGGCGAGCGGCGATTCAGGACCGGGAAGCCTCACCACGCGCGATGAGTCCGAAGTGACCACGATGAGGAATGTCACGCGGGTTCCCACGCAGAAATCGAGCAGCACTTCTCCGGCGCGAAGCACCGACTGCACCTCAGCCAGTGACGTGATGCGCTGGCTCCTTGGCCCGTCGGCGGGTGCGGCTCCGTCACGGCGCGGCGCCGTGACGCGGTCGAGCAGTGTCCGCGCCTTGATGCGCTGCACGGCGTCGAAGAACGCCCGGGTTCTTGACGATTCTTGCGGCGCGGCGCTCTCCTCCAGGAACACGGACGCGGCATCGATGGCGTATTGCGCCATCTCCTGACCGTAGGTCTCGCGCCACTCCGGTGTAGTGATGCCGCCGCGAATCGTCTCCAGGCTGTCGAGGGCGGCATGCAACGCGACAGCTGCCGCCTGTGTGTCGCCCGACCTCCGTTCGAAGATGCTCTCGAGCAGCATCGCTTGCAGGCGTTCGTAGCGCGCACCCCGGATTTCAGCCGCCTCGCGGGCGCGCGACGCCCACAGAAATCCCTCAGACGCGTGATCGGCCCTGAGATGAAGTCCCGCGAGAAGCAGATAGGTGGCGGGAATGTCATCGGAGTACATCAGGTCTTCGCCGCGCGCGACGTAGGACGAAAGCAGAAAGACGGCTGCTTCCGCGCTGTCCGATTCCGCCAATGCCCGCGCCAGGAGCGCCACGGCCTCGTCCCGGTGCTGCGGCTCCAATTCCGCCAGAGTCGCGACGAGCGGGCGCAGAATGCCGATCGCCTCCTGGTTCCGTCCCTGCACGGTGCGTAGGGAGGCCAGGTGGAGATCGATCTGACTGAGAAGGTTGCCGCCGCCGTGCGCCAGGTACCACTCGCGCGTGCTGGTGAGCAGCGCTTCGGCTTTCTCGAGATCGCCCAGCCGCTGCGCGCACTTAGCCAGGTTCATGGCCGGAACGGGCAACGCCTCCGCATGTTGCAGTTCGAGGGCGATCTCATACGCACGCTGCTGATACGCCGCCGTCATACTGAGATCGCCGCGTGCGGACTCCATGGCGCCCATGTTGTTGGCGGCCCACATCTCATTGAGCCGGTCTCCCGAGGCACGGGATGCCACCCACGCACGCTGGTAGCACTGCATCGCTCTCGCGTCATTGCCGAGAGCGGTTTCAACGCGTCCGAGCCCGATCAGCGGACTGATCTCGAGCCTAGTGAGTCCGGCGGCCTGAAAGAGCCGGATCGATCGGAGATACTCCTGCCGCGATTGCTCGTGTCGATCGAGCAGATGCAGCACGTAACCCATCCCGCTCCGCGCCCAGGCTTCGTCGACTGGGGAGCGAGTCTGCTGGGCAAGTTCAAGACGACGCTCGTAGCTGCGCAGCGCGTCCTCGTTCCGCGAGCGGGTGATGAATACCATGGCTCGAAAGTGCAGCGCCGGCATGATCGTGGTCGTGTCGCGGGCGGACTCCGCCAAGCGAATCCCGCGCTCGAGGTCATGCTCGGCCTCGTCCAGGCGCCCGAGAACAAGACGAGCGCGACCGCGCTGCGTCAGGGCGCGGCCGAGTAACACCGTGTCAGCGGATGACTCCGCGTCCCGGATGATTGGTTGAACTCGATCGAGGATGGCGTCGTACTGGTTGGCAAGAAACAGCGAGTCACAGGCTGCGGTCAGACTATCAGCGGTTGTGCGCGGCGGGGGACGGGACGTGGTCTGGGGCATCGCCGACGGCGTCGCGGCAGCAAGGGTCGCCACACTCAAGCACACGACCGGCACGAAACGAGGGACGCGCGGGAGTCGTCGCATGGGGCTCGACTCTATCAGAAACGGACAGGCGGTTACGAAGCAGTCACCTTCCTGCGCGTGAGTGCTCGACGCCGACGACGAATGAGGTCCGCCGCCGCGTCGCAATGCTCCTCCGATAGTGATGTGTTGAGGTCGCGCGATTCGTTGACAACGGTCGCTCGATATCAGATTCCCTAACATCACGTCACCTCATTTGTGATGGATACATGGGCGAGTTCGGGGAGCGCCGCCGCTGGCTCCCGAACAGCGATTGCCCGCGCGCGCGGGCCCGAGTAGTCTATCGGCCGAAGG
>JBJXGV010000062.1:0-5304 GCA_046160485.1 bacterium
CCTTCGGCCGATAGACTACTCGGGCCCGCGCGCGCGGGCAATCGCTGTTCGGGAGCCAGCGGCGGCGCTCCCCGAACTCGCCCATGTATCCATCACAAATGAGGTGACGTGATGTTAGGGAATCTGAGCCATGGGCCGCATCGCTATTCGTCCCACTGCGATGGTCGTCGTCGCGATCGTCGCGTCCATGGCCGCCATCGCCACAATGCCTGGCTCTGCCTGCGCGGCTCTCTATGCCGTAACGGATCGCGGCATCGCATTCGAGTCGACGAACGATGGCGTCACCTGGACGGAGAAAGGTGAGATCGTCGAGCCCGAAGTGGTCTCACTCTCGTCGGGGCTCACGTCGGGGCAGCTCTACGCTCTCGGGAGGACGGGCGTCGTCTACCGCTCGACGAACGGCGCGACGGACTGGTCGGCGGTCGGCAATGTGGGCTCGTCGGACTGCGTTGCTCTCGAGATCACACGCGGTGGTGCGCTCGTGTCGCTCACTCAGAGCGGCGACTTTGCTCGCTCGCTCGACAATGGCGCGACTTGGACGACGATCGCGAATCTCGGCGCGTCGGACTACGCTGCGCTCGCCGTGGGCGGCAAGGCCGGCGTGAACGACACGCTGTATGCGGCGACGGCGTCGGGCGACATCGCGCGGTCGGCGACCGGCGCGGTATGGACGAACGTCGGAACGACGGGCTACACGCCGGTCGTCGATCTCATCTGGGTCAGCAAGATCCTCTATGCGTTGACCGACGCGGGGGAGATCCTGCGGTCTTCGAACAGCGGCGTGAGCTGGAGCGCGATCGGCACGGTCTCTCAGGTCGGCATGCGAGGCCTCACGTTCGCCGGCGGCAAGTTCAAGGCGATCAGCGCGGAGGGCGAGGTCTACGAGAGCGCGACCGGCGCATCGTGGGGGCCGTCGTGGATCGGCACAACCAATCAGGTCTTCACGGCCGCGTTCGCGTCGGGGCTGCCGGAGTTCGTAACGGGAGTCGGAGACGCGAGTGGGCCGGCTCCTTCGATCGCGCTCCACGCCTGGCCGAATCCTTTTCGCGAGAGCGTTAGCTTTCGAATCGACGGAGTTGCACCCAGCGGTGGTTCGGCGCGCGTCTACGACGCGGTCGGCCGTCTCGTGCGCACCCTCGCATCGCAGCCGAGCGGCGTGCTCGACTGGGATGGGCGAGACGCGTCAGGATCGCCGCTCGCTCCCGGCCACTACTTCGTGAGCGCGGCGTCGGGACACAACAGCGCGGCGTCACGCGTCACGCTCTTGAAGTAGAAACGAGAGGTTGGGCTAGCTCTCGCGGCGCGCAGCGGCGGGGGGCAAGGTGCGCGCGCTGCCGGCCCACGCGGCGATCCGCTCGAACGCGGTGTTGATTCGCGCGGCGTCTTCCACGAGTGCGATCCGGAAGAACCCTTCGCCGTAGCGACCGAATCCGACGCCCGGCGAGAGCGCCACACCCGTGTTCATCACGATGTCGCGCGTGAACTCTTCCGACGACGTGTAGCCGGGCGCGATGCGCGACCAGACGTACATCGCGGCGCTCGGTTTGAACGCGCGCCATCCGAGGCGCTCGGTCCAGTCGATCACGACGTCGCGCCGCTCGCGGTACTTCGCGCAGTAGAAATCGATCACGTCTTGCGGACCGGTGAGCACCGCTGCCGCCGCCTTCTGCATCGCCGGGAAGATCGAAAAATCGACGTTGTTCTTAATCTTCGCGAGCGCCGCGATGATGTCGGGCCGTCCCGCGACGAACGCGACGCGCCATCCCGCCATCGAGTAGTTCTTCGAGAACGATTGGAACTCGACCGCGACTTCCTTCGCGCCGGGAATCTGAAAGATGCTGCGCGCGGAGGCGCGCTCATCGAGCAAGAGATCCGAGTAAGGAATATCGGAGACGCAAACGCAGCCGTACTTCTGGCAGAACGCGACGGCCTTCTCGTAGAAGTCGGTCTCGCACGCGCCGGTCGGGTTGTTCGGGTAGTTGAAGAGGAGGTACTTCGCGCGGCGGCGAATGTCCTCGGGAATCGCGTCGAGGTCGGGAATGAAACCGTTCTCCTCGAGGAGCGGCATCTCGTACGCGACGCCTTCGACGAGATGCACCGCGCCGTAGTACGCCGGATACGCGGGCGATGGAACGAGCGCGACGTCGCCCTTGTTGAGAAGCGCCATCGCGAGCCGTTCGAGCCCTTCCTTCGAGCCGATCACCGGAAGCGCTTCGGTGTCGGGATCGATCGAGACGCCGAATCGCCGCTCGTACCACGTCGAAATCGCGTTGCGGAACTCGGGAAGGCCGCCGAACGGCGAGTAGCGGTGAAGCTGCGCCGGATCGTCGAGCGCCGCCTTGAGCGCGTCGATCACCGACTGCGGCGGACGCAGGTCCGGGCTGCCGATCGTCAGGTCGATCACGTCGAGGCCCTTCGCTCGCGCGCCTTCTTTCATCGCCGAGGCCTTGGCGAGCGCATACGGGGGCAAATTCAGGACGCGATCGGCGAACAGTGACATCGGGACTCCTCTGGTGCAGGCTGCGGCGCGCTTCGATTGCGGATGCGGCGAGGATACCGGGCGCGCGCGCGCGCTGTCAATCGCGCGAGCGGCCGGCGCGATAGAGGAGCGCGCCGACTACGGCGATGAGCGCGACGCCGACGATCGCGCCGGGCGCGCCGCCGACGTGCGCGAAGCCGCGCTCCGCGAAATGCCACGAGTCGAGCGCAGCGGCGAATCCCGATTCGGTCCACTTCGTCTTCGCCGCGACGAGGAGAGCGAGCGCGACGCCCGCGAGGCCTTCGCCGGCGATCATTCCCGACGCCGCGAGAACGCCGGGGTCGCCGTCGGCGGACTTGCCCGCGCGGCGGCTCTCGACGATGCGCCGCACGACACCGCCCAAGAAGATCGGCGTGAGGCTCGCAAGCGGCAGATAAATCCCTACGGCGAACGCGAGCCCCGGCAATCCCGCGAGCATTCCGCAGAGCGAGAACGCGGCGCCCGTGCCGACGAGTCCCCACGGCAGCGATCCCGAGAGCACGCCTTCGATCACCGTTTTCATAAGCGTCGCTTGCGGCGCGGGAAGCTCGGGTGAGCCGAACGTGAACGCGCGTCCGAGGAGAAGCACGGTCCCCGCGATCGCCCAACACGCGAACGCCGCGCCGAGGAACTGCCCGGCCTGCTGGCGCGCGGGCGTCGCGCCGACGAGGAACCCCGTCTTGAGATCCTGCGAGATATCGCCCGCCTTCGACGCTGCGACGCACACGACCATCCCGACCGTGAGAACCGCAGCGCGCGCCGAGGGATCCTTCCAGCCGCACGCGACGAACACGAGCGAAACGCCGAGGAGCGTGACGAGCGTCATCCCCGACGTCGGATTCGACGAGACGCCGATGAGGCCGACGATGCGCGACGACACGACGACGAAGACGACGCCGAAGACGCCGACGCCGCACGCGGCGACGAGCCGCTGCACGAAACTCATCTCACCCGCAAAGAGATTCGGCGCGATCGCGAGCGACGCGACGACGAGAAGCGGCGCTCCGAGCACGACCCACGCGGGGACGTCGCGATCGGTGCGCGGAATCGCGGCGGCGGTGGCGGACGCGGCCCCGCCTGATTCGCGCTTGAGTCCGCCGATGACGGCGACGAGCGAGTGGTACATCGTCGGCAGCGCGCGCGCGACGGCGACGATTCCGGCGGCCGCCACCGCGCCCGCGCCGATGTAGCGCACGTAGCGCGACCAGATCTGCCCGGCCGTAAGATCGCGAATCGTCTTCGTCGCCTCGGGGAAGAGCGGCGTCGTGAGGCCGTCGCCGACGAGAGCGATGAGAGGAATCAGCACGAGCGACGAGAGGAGGCTTCCGGTCACCATGATCGCCGATTGGCGGTAGCCGAGGATGTAGCCGACGCCGAGGAGCGCGGCGGCGATCTCGATCCCGATCTCGCCCTTCATGAGGCCGGGGACGTGGAACGACAGCTCGGAGGGAAACAGAACGGCGCCGCCGAGCGCGAGCTTGAGCACCGCGCCGAGCGCGATGCCGAGAAAGATCCATCGGCCGCCGCCGGCGTCGGTGGTCGTAGCGCGAAGGACTTCGGCGCACGCAGTGCCTTCGGGATAGGGGAGTTCATCCGCGCTGCGAACGATGAGAAGGCGGCGGAGCGGCACCATCGCGGCGATGCCGAGCACGCCGCCGAGGAGCGCGAGAATCGCGACCTGCCAGAACGGAGGCGCGAGGCCCCAGAGAAAAAGCGCGGGCACGGTGAAGATTGTTCCCGACGCGAGCGACGAACTCGCGGAGCCGATCGTCTGCGACATGTTGGCTTCGAGCAGAACGTTGCCGGAGCGCGGCGCAAGCGCGCGGAAGAGCGCGACGGTGAGGACGGCGATGGGAATCGAAGTGGAGACGGTCAGGCCGACTCGCAGCCCGAGGTACGCGTTCGCGGCGCCGAAGATGACGCCGAAGACGATGCCCGCGATGGCCGCGCGGAGGGTGAATTCGGCGACGGATTCGGAAGCGCGCTCGCTCACGCGCGCGACGTTAGTACAGCGAGCGGCGCGGGAGCAAGCGCCACTTGCTCTGGGCGGCGGCGCCGTCGACGGCGGCTCCGGTCGTGTCGCGCGTGCATCCGCGTGCGTGCCGCTGCACTGGCCCTGCACTGGCCCTGTGCTGGCCCTGCGCTGGCCCTGCGCTGGCCCTGCGCGTGTGCTACGCTGCGGCGCCACACGATGAATCCTCCCGTGCTCGTCTATCACAAGGTCGAGGCCGGCTTCGAACTGGGCGTCAACGTCGTCTCGCCCGCGACGTTTCGGCGCCAGATGGAGTGGCTTGCGCACGCGGGTTTCGCGGCCGTGACGCTTCGCGACGCGCTCGCCGCGGGAAACTCCGCCGGCGCGAACGCGCGCCGCGTCGTTCTCACTTTCGACGACGGCTACACCGGCATTGCCCTCCATGTTGCCCCGGTTCTTCGCGCGCTCGGTTTCCGCGCGACGATCTTCGTCCCGAGCGCGTTCGTCGGCGCGCGCAGCGACTGGGACACCGCGCTTCTTGGGCGTCGCTACCGGCACCTCGACCGAACGGCGCTGCGCGATCTCGCCGCCGACGGCTTCGAGATCGGATCGCACAGCGCGACGCATCGCGACCTGCGCCGCCTCGATGACGCGGAACTTCTCGCCGAGACGGCAGGCTCGCGGCAAACACTCGCGGACATCACCGGGCACGATGTCGTCACGTATTGCTATCCGTTCGGGAGGTCGGACGCGCGCGTGCGCGCGGCGGTGGCGCGCGCCGGATTCATCGCGGCGTGCGGCGGCGGGGCGCCGC
>JBJXGV010000063.1:0-87861 GCA_046160485.1 bacterium
CCGAGTTCAACCTCCCTCGCATCCGTGGAAGCGTGGCTTCAACCGAAAACTCCAACGCGCCTCCACACCAACCGGGGGGGACATTTCTATGTCGCAGTAGGGGGGACATTCTCACGTTGCAACGACATGCGCACCAAGCACCGTGGCTTGACGCGTTCTCGGTCGCCGCATATGATGTCCCCTCGCCGAGCGCACATTCGGCGCCCACTCAATCCGCACAATTTGCACCTACGCGATAAGGAGCGATCCTTGACACGCACTCCGGCTTGGAAGGCGTCCGACTGGTCGACGAACTTGGATGCCGTTCTCTTCTCCGTCGCGAAGCCGCAGCGCTACGTCGGCAACGAGCTCAACGCGATCCGCAAGGATCCCGCGACGGTGCGCACTCGCGTCGCGCTCGCGTTTCCCGAGATCTACGAACTCGGTATGTCGACGCTCGGAATGAAAATCCTCTATGAAATTCTGAACAAGATGCCGGGCGTGGCGGCCGAACGCGCGTTCGCTCCGTGGACCGACATGGAAGACGCGATGCGCCGGCGCGGGATCCCGCTCTACTCGCTCGAGTCGCGCACGCCTCTCGGCGACTTCGACATCATCGGTTTCTCGCTCCACTACGAGCTGACGTACACGAACGTGCTGACGATGCTCGACCTCGCGGGGCTGCCGGTGCGCGCCGCGGATCGCGCGGCGGCTGCGCCGGGCACGATGCCCCTCGTCATCGCCGGCGGCCCCGTCGTTACGAATCCCGAGCCGGTCGCGCCTTTCTTCGATCTGTTCGTCATCGGCGACGGCGAGGAATCGTTTCCGCTGATCGTGAACCGCTACGAAGAGTTGCGCGACGGCGGCGCGACGAAGACGGAGATTTTGCGCGAGCTCGCGCGCCAGCGCGGCGTCTACGTGCCGAGCCTCTACGACGCGCACTACGATGCGAACGGGCGCCTCGCGGGTTGGGAGCCGAAACACGCCGACCTGCCGAAGCGAATCCGCCGCACGTGGATCGAAACGATCGACCCGAGCGTCTACACGGATCGCCCGATGGTGCCCGCGATCGAACCGACGCACGACCGCCTCGCGATCGAGGTGATGCGCGGCTGCACGCAGGGCTGCCGCTTCTGCCAAGCCGGCTACTACTACCGCCCGACGCGCGAGATGTCCGTGCAGTCGGTGAAGAAGGTCGCGTTCGAAGGGCTGAAGGGAAGCGGACAGAGCGAGGTGGGGCTCCTCTCGCTTTCGACCGCCGACTACTCGGTGCTGCCGCAGGTCGCCGACGGATTGCTCGCGCAGATCAAGGACGACAAGATCGCGATCTCGCTTCCGTCGCTGCGCGCCGACAGCTTCACCGCGGAGATCGCATCGCGCGTGGCGCAGGTGCGCAAGACCGGCTTCACGTTCGCGCCGGAAGCGGGTTCGTACCGGCTGCGCAAGGTGATCAGCAAGGACATTCGCGACCAAGACATGCTCGACGCCGCGGAGATCGCGTACTCGCAGGGCTGGGACCTCATCAAGATCTACATGATGATCGGCTTGCCGACGGAAACGAACGCCGACATGGACGAGATGATCGCTCTGGTGCGCGGCATCAACGCAATCGGGCGGAAGTACGGCTCACGCAAGATGGTCACCGTCTCGTGCGGCGCGTTCGTACCGAAGTCGTTCACGCCGTTTCAGTGGGAGGCGTACTCCGACGACGCGATGCTCGAGGAGCGATTCCGCTATCTGCGGCGGGGCCTCATGAACAAGCAGACGACGTTTAAGGCGCACGACGTCGGTACATCGCGTCTCGAGGCCGTGGTGTCTCGCGGCGACCGACGGCTCGCGGACGTCATCGAGACCGCGTGGCGCATGGGCGCGCGCTTCGACGGCTGGCGCGAAGGATATCGCCCCGAGATATGGGCCGAGGCGTTCTCGCAGGTCGGCATCGACACGAACGACGTTCTGCGGCAGCTCGATCTCGACGCCGTGCTGCCGTGGGATCTTATCGACATCGCTATCTCGAAGCGCTTCCTGAAAGAGGAACGCGCGAAGGCTTTCGAAGAGCTGCTCGTCACCGACTGCAAGTGGGGCGACTGCCACTTCTGCGGCATTCCCGGAATCGGGACCGACATTAAGCTCGCGCGCAAGGTGAAGGGCGAGCCCGAGCCCACGCCGTTCGCAGAGGGCCGCATGGCGCGCCAAGGCACCGCGCGTACATACCGTCTGCGTTTCGCGAAGGGTCCCGAGGTGCGCTTCATTTCGCATCTCGATGTTCTGCGCGTCGTCGAGTTGACGCTGCGCCGCACCGGATTTCCGCTCGTGTTCAGCGAGGGTTTCTCGCCGCATCCGCGCATTCACGCGGGGCCGCCGCTGCCGCTCGGACTCACGAGCCGCGCCGAGTGGATCGACGTCGAACTCGAAGCCGATCTTCATCCGGACGAGTTGCTCGCGCGCCTCAACGCCTCCGCGCAGCCGGGGATCGAGTTCCTCGAGGCGCGTGCGATCGCGCGCGGCGCGTCGTCGCTGACCGCGATGCTCACGCTCGCGTCGTACGTCGTCACGTTCCCCGAGGCGTGGCGCGACCGCTTCTCGGATCTGCGCGCGCGCGCCGATGCATTTCGCGCGGCGCCCGAGTTCGTCGCCGTCGAAGTGCGCAAGGGGAAGGACGCGTCGAAGACGAAGACGAAAACAACCGACCTGCGGCGCGCGGTGCGGCGGCTCGAACTCCACGAGACCGACACACTCGTCATGCGGCTCCTCTTGCAGATCGCGCACGAAAGCGGCCACAACGCGAACCCGATCGCGGTGCTGCGCCACGTCTTCGACGTCGCGATGGACGAGATGGGACTCGTCTCGATGGAGCGCGACGGACTCTTTCCCGAGATCGACGACGATCGCCGCGCCGCGAATGCGGCCGAGCCTGGGTCGTTGCTCGAACTCGGCGCGGCGCTCTAGGCGCGCGCGGGCCGCGCCATGCCGCTCGAGTCGCGTTTGCCCGGCGGCGGTGCACACGCGACGAAACTTCCGGCAGGCGTTTCCGCCGTCGGATCCGTGCAGGTTCGTCTCTTCGCGACGGCGCTCGACGCGGTGGGCGAGCCGTCGCTTCGCATCGACATCGCCGAAGGCGAAACGATCGCGACTCTCCTCGACCGGCTCTGCGCCGCGTTCCCTGGGCTTGCGGCGCTGCGTGCGTCGCTTCTCATCGCGATCAACTACGAGTACGTCGGCGCGAACACGCCGCTTCTTGGCGGCGAAGAGATCGCGTTGATCCCTCCAGTCTCCGGCGGTTGAGGGCGCGAGCGTGGAGCGCGAGGTGCGCATCGTCGACGGGCCGCTGGCGGCCGACGCGGACGCGGACCGCCCGGCGACCGGCGAGATCGGCGCGGTCGTGCGATTCGAGGGGCGCGTGCGCCGCATCGAAGACGGCCGCGCGGTGGACGGTCTTGAGTACACCGCGTATCGCCCAATGGCCGAGCGCGAACTCGAAAAAATTCTCGACGAGGTCGCCACGCGCTTCCGCGTCGATCGCGTCGTCGTCGAGCACGGCACGGGAATGATTCCCGTCGACGGACTCTCGCTCGTCGTGAAGGTGTACGCCGCGCACCGCCGCGACGCGCTCGACGCGTGCGGCTACCTCATCGACCGGCTCAAGCAAACGGTGCCGATCTGGAAGGGCGGGCCCCGCCAGTAGGAAGGCGGCGCGTCCTTGCTCCTTTCGGAAGTCCGCGCTTGAATCGCGCAGTGGCCGCGCGATAAAATGAGCACTCGTTTCACTCACAAACTCACCAACACGCCACGCCCCCCCGTGATCGGACCCTGACGTTATGAAGCAAGACGCCTTGCGCGTCGATTTCGCACTTCGTGCCCGACGTGGTCTCGCCGGCGCTGCCGTGCTGGCGTGCGCGGCCGCGAGCTTCGCGGCGGCTGCTGAGGATGCGCGCCCGACGTTAGCCACCATCTCGAACACGCCGTCGTGGACCACGGAGAGCGATCAAGTCGCCGCGCGCTTCGGCGCGCGTGTCGCCACGGCGGGCGACGTGAACGGCGACGGCGCGAGCGACATCCTCGTCTCCGCGCCGTTCTACGACAATCCCCAGTCGGACGAGGGGCAAGTTTCGCTCTACCTCGGTGCGCCCGGCGGCGCGAGCGCCACGCCCGCGTGGATCGGCGAGCCTGACCTGGCAAGCGTTCAGTTCGGCGCCGCAATCAGCACCGCCGGTGACGTCAACGGCGACGGCTTCGACGACATCATCGTCGGCGCGCCGCTCTTCGCGAACGGCGAAGCCGGTGAGGGGCGCGTCTTCGTCTACGCGGGCTCGGACACGGGCCTGGTGCGCACACCCGCTTGGATCGCCGAAGGGAATCTCCCCAACGCGAACTTCGGGTTCTCGGTGTCGTGGGCGGGCGACGTCAACGCCGACGGATTCGCCGACGTCATCATCGGAGCGCGCGGCTACACGAATGGCGAGACCGGTGAGGGCGCCGCGTTCGTCTACACGGGCTCCGACACGGGCCTGGCGGCAACCGCGGCGTGGATGTTCGAGAGCGACTCGTCGAGCGCGGGGCTCGGCCACTCGGTCGCGACGGCGGGCGATGTCGATGCCGACGGTTTCGCCGACATCGTCATCGGCGCGTGGCAATTCACGAACGGCGAGGCGGCAGAAGGGCGCGCGCTCCTCTTTCGCGGGGGAGCCTCGGGACCCGCGCCCCTGCCCGCCTGGTTCGCGGAGAGCAATCAGGACGGCGCGGGGCTCGGTGTTTCCGTCGCGACCGCGGGCGACGTCAACGGCGACGGCTTCGCCGATGTCATCGTCGGCGCGTCGGCGTTCGATAATCCCGAGATCAACGAGGGGATCGTCTTCGTCTACTACGGTTCGGCGTCGGGGCCGTCGCTCGTTCCGGATTGGTCCGCCGAGGGGAACCAACCCGCCGCCGCGCTCGGCGGATCGGTGGCGACCGCGGGCGACGTGAACGGCGACGGTTTCGCCGATGTCATCGTCGGCGCGCGTGAGTTCGACAACGGCCAGTTGGATGAGGGCCGCGCGTCGATCTACTTTGGCTCGCGCGCGGGGCTCGGCACGGTCGCCGCGTGGGTCGCCGAGACGAACCAGGGCTCGTCGAGTTTCGGGTGCTGCGTGGCGAGCGCGGGCGACATGAACGGCGACGGCTACGGCGACGTTCTCGTCGGCGCGGAACGATTCGACAATCCCGAAATCAACGAGGGACGCGCGTATCTCTTCAACGGCAGAGGATCCGGCGTCCTCTCTGCGGCCACGTCCGTGCTCAACGGGAACCAAGCGGGCGCCGCGTTCGGCCATTCCGTCGACGGCGCTGGCGACGTGAACGGCGACGGCTACAGCGATGTCATCATCGGCGCACCGTTCGCGCCGGACGTTTTCATTTCGAAGTCGATGCTCGGCATGCCGAGCGTGACGGTTTTCGCCGGCTCCGACACGGGTCTTGTCACGAGCGCGCCGTGGGTCGTCGAGAGCGATCAAGCGAGCTCGACGTTCGGCTACTCCGTCGCGGGATCGGGCGACGTCAACGGCGACGGCTACGCCGATGTGATCGTTGGCGCGCGCGACTACGACAACGGCCAGCCCGACGAGGGACGCGCGACGGTTTACGCAGGCTCGCCGACGGGACTCGGCGCGACTCCGATCTGGACCGCCGAGAGTGATCAGGACTCCGCGGGATTCGGTCACAGCGTGGCCTCCGCGGGCGATGTGAACGGCGACGGATACTCGGATGTGATCGTCGGCGCGTGGAAGTACGACGCGACCTTCACGAACGAGGGACGCGTGTTCGTCTATCACGGCGGCGAGTCGGGGCCGTCCGCTACTCCCGATTGGTCGCGTTCGAGCGGGCAGTCGAATACGCCCGAGTACGGCTTCGACGTGGCGAGCGCGGGCGACGTCAACGGCGACGGCTTCGGCGACGTGATCATCGGCGCGCCGCACTTCGTGAATGGCGAGGCGTTCGAAGGCCACGCGTTCGTTCATCTCGGCTCCGATTCGGGGCTCGCGGACGAGCCCGCGTGGTTCGCCGAGGGCGATCAGGCGTCGGCGCACCTCGGCGAGTTCGTTGCGAGCGCCGGCGACGTGAACGGCGACGGCTTCAGCGACGTGCTCTGCGGCGGCATTTTCTTCGACGTCGATCAGCTCGACGAGGGACGCGTTTGGCTCTACCTCGGTTCGGCGTCGGTGCCCGCAACCTCGCCCTCGTGGACGGCCGACGGCGACGTCGTCGATGCGCGCATGGGCTTCGCGGGAGGCACCGCGGGCGACGTCAACAACGATGGATACAGCGATATCGTCGCTGGTCTCTTCTTCTACTCGAACGGGGAGCTGCGAGAGGGGAGCGCGCGCGTCTTTCTCGGCGGCGTCAGCGTGCCCGCGACCGCGCCGAGTTGGAACGCGCAGTCGAATCAAGCGAACGCGAAGTACGGCTTCTCGACGGAGTCGGCGGGCGACATCAACGGCGACGGTTTCGGCGATGTCGTGATCGGCGCGCCGTTCTTCGATGACGGTGAGACGGACGAGGGCCGCGCGTACGTCTACTTCGGAAACGGGGCGGGCGGACTGAGCCGCGCGCCGCAACAGTTGCGCACCGGAAGCGCCGCGCCCGTTGCGACGCTCGGGCGGTCGGACTCGGAGGCGTCGTTCCGCGCGCGGTTGCACGGGCGCACGCCCGCTGGGCGCGGGGCCGTCGCAATCGAGGCCGAGGTCAAGCCGTTCGGCGCCGCGTTCGACGGGAACGTGTCGATTGCGAGCGGGGCTTTCGATACCGGCGCGCCGCAGACGCTCATCGGGAGCCGCGTCATCTTCGAGGAACCCGCACTCGGGCTCGATGCCGACGCGCTCTATCATTGGCGCGCGCGAATCGTCAGCCGCTCGCCGTTCTTCCCGCGCTCGCCGTGGGTTTCGCTGCCGGACAACGCGCTCACGGAACTCGATCTGAGGACGAACATCGACCCGCTCACAGACGTGAACGACGGCGCGAGCGCCGTGTCCGCGCGACTTGCGCTCGACGCGAACACGCCGGAGCCGTTCCGCGCCGCGACGCGTTTCGCGTACACGATCCCGTCGCCGGGCGCGGTCCGCTTCGCGATCTACGACGCGCAGGGCCGTCTCGTCCGGCGGCTGCTCGACGGCGTGCAGCCCGCGGGGCGGCACACGATCGCGTGGGACGGCGCGTCCGACGGCGGCGCGGCGGCGGCGGCGGGCGTTTACTTTGCGCGACTCGATGCGGGCGGTGACTCGCGCTCGCGGAAGATCGTTCGCGTCAGGTAGCCGTTCCGGCGCGGTGTGGCGCGGTCCAACGCGCGACCGCCCCAGCCGCGAACAGAATCAGGATCGGCTCTATCGGCGCGCGATACCGGTTCACGAAGAACGTCGAAAGGATCACCGCGGCGTTCGCGGCGATCGCGCCATAGAGGAGAAGCTGCCGCCGCGCATCGCCGCGCGTCAGAATCATCCCCGCCGCGGCGAGCGCCACGAGCACTCCCCACGAGAGCATGTAGATGGGACGCGTCCACCGAGCGAGCGCACTCGAGTAGCCGCTCGACGCGCCGAACTCGGGATTGAACCACAGCAGATTGCGCGCGCGCGCGAGCACGCGGCGCGCGGTCTCGGCGGGATGCGCGGCGATGTAGTTGATCGCGAGCGCGCGGAGAAAGCGATCGCCCTCGACTTCGTTCATCGTTTGGAGGTGCGCGCGGAGTTCGGGGCCGACCGCGCGGTTCACGTCCGCTTTGTCCGCGGTGCCGGCCGGGTTGTTGCCGAGGAAAAGATTCCATCCGCCGTTCGACGAGATGAGCACCCATTCGCCCCGGACGTGATGATTGCGCGCGGCCCACGGCGCGAGGAGCGCCGCCGCGCCGGCGAGAGCCGCGAGCGTGAGGACTGCGACTCGCCGCGGAGCGATGCGCTGCGCGAGCCACGAAACCGGCGCGATCGCCAGAAGCGCGAGAGCCGGCGGGCGCGTGAGGGCTGCAAGCGCAACCGCGACGCCGGCGAGCAGAGCCGCGCGCGCGCTCCCGCTCGCGTTCCGTTGCGCCGCGCTCGTCTCGCTGCCGTCGCCGCGCATCTCGCCCGCCCGGACGAACGCGTAGATCGCGAGCGTCGTGCAAAAGATTTCGAGGATCGCCGTTTGAATGAGCGCCGCGAATCCGAGAAGTGGCGGATGCACCGTGGCGGCGACGGCAGCGATCCACCCCGCGCGTTCGCTGAAGAGGCGTCTTCCGATCCCGAACAGCAGAAGCGGAATCAGCGCCGACATCGCGGCCTGCATGAGATTCGCCGCAAGGTACGGCGCGCTGGGCGCCGCGATGTGGCACGCGGCCAGCACGAGCGGATAGAGCGGCGGCCACCACGTGGAGGCGCTCGCGGGTTCCGGCGTCGCTCCGAGCATCGCGCGCCAGTCGAACGCGAACCCGCGCCTTTCCACGAGCGCCTTCGCGATGACGCCCGATTCCCAGATGTTCGGGCGCTCGTACTCGCGGATCGCGAAGACCGCGAAGAGCCGCAACGCGAGTGCGATCGCGAACAGGATGATGAGGCGGTTTCTCATAAGAAGCGGTGGGGCCTCGACAGCCCCACCGCGCGAGAATAACCGGCCTTTCGTGTTCGTCCTACCGGAAGATCGACTTCACCCTGCCCCACGAGTATTCCTCGTTGGCGTTCTGCTCCTTGCAGTCCGGGAGCGTTCCCTTGAGGTCGCCGAACGTCTTCCGTGTGCCGTTCTTCACGACGAGCACGTCCTTGTAGTCGAGGTCCGGACCCGGCGGCAGGTCGGAGTAGAAGCAGAACGTGCCGGAGCCCTGTTTGCCTGGCTCGCACTTCGTCAAGTCGTCGTCGTCCTCGCCCTCGTCCTCCCGCGGTTCGAACTTGACGAGCGGACCAGGCAGGTTCGTGCTCGGATCGCCGTTGCAGCGAAGCTTGGCGTCGTACTCGACCTTGCAGTCGCCGCGCTCGGTAAAGCCGGCCGGACTGGGGAACTTGATCACGCCGTCCTTGTCGCAGAATAGATCGCAGTCCAGAACGCCTAGGAGCAGGTTCCAGTGCGAGAGACCTCGCGGCGTGTTCCACGAGAACTTGATCGTGTACTTGTATGCGCCGAGTTCAGGACGGTCCGAAGGGCCCGCCGAAATGTTGCCGTTGACGTAGTAGGTCGCCGACGCGGGCGAGGCCGCGATCGTCAAAAGACTCAATCCCAGGACAACCATGGTCAAAACGCTGTAGATGTTTCGCTTCATAAACAATCCTCCCGCTGATGCTCGATGAAATGGGTCTTTGAATTCTAGGCGGGTGAACCGAGGCGTGCGTCATAGTACACGGCGCTGCGGTTTGCCGCAAGGGCGAGTTACACCACCTATCGACTCTTATCGACCACACTGTCCCACGCCATGAGTTACACCGCGACTGCGGCAAGAAGTCGCAGGTGAGCGATACGCTCCGGCGGTGCGCGTTACTCGATAAACGTCGCGGTATCGGGGAGTGGCTTGCGTTCGATCGACGGGACCGTCGCGTCCGCGGTTGGAAATCCGACCACGAGGAGGAGAAACGGTTTCTCATTCGCCGGGCGATCGAGGATAGCGTTGAGGAATCGCATCGGGCTCGGCGTGTGCGTCAGCGACACCAGGCCGGCGATATGAATCGCGGTAATCAGTATGCCGGTCGCAATGCCAACCGATTCGGAAACGTAGTAGTGCTTCGCGCGCGAGCCGTCGGGGCGAACGCCGTATGTTTGAGCGAAGATCGCAATCAGATACGGCGCCGTCTCGAGGAATGGCTTCCTCGCGTCCGTGCCGAGCGGCGCGAGGGCGTCGAGCCATTCATCGGTCGCGCGACCCTCGTAGAACGCGCGCTCCTCTTCCTCCGCGGCCTCGCGGATGCGCCGCTTTGTCGCGGGATCGCCGATGACGACGAAATGCCACGGCTGTTTGTTCGCGCCGCTTGGCGCGGCCGCCGCCGCGCGGACGCATTCCTCGATCACCTCGCGAGGCACCGCCCGGGAGGAAAAGTCGCGCACCGTGCGCCGGTGTTCGATCTCGAATCGGAACGCGGCCGCGCGACGCTGCATCTCCTCGATCGGGTACTCGCGGTAGTGAGCGAGCGGCTGGAAGTGCGGCGTGTTCATTGTTCGTCTCCAAAGGTCGGGCGCGGCCGTAGCTCGCCGAGGCGCGCAATGGCGCGCCGCAGCGACCGGTGCGCGTCGAAGCGCGCCACGAATTCCGATTCGCGTTCGCCGCCTTTCGCGCGGACGACGCCGACGAGGGCGCGTTTGTCGGCGGCGTTCCACCGAGCGACCCGGGGCAATGAAAGGATGAGCGGCGCCCATCGCGTCCAAGCGAGCCGCTCCGCGGGACGCCATCGCGCAAGCGCCGAGCGGGGGGCGCCGAGGAGGGCGGCGGCTTCGCGCGCGCACTCGCGCACTGCTCTTTCGCGATCGGAGCCGAACCGCGCCGCGAGCGTGCGGGTGGCCGCGAGTCCCGCATTGCCGAGTGGAATCGCGCCGAGGGTCTCGGCGCGCGGGCGTGCGAGGTCGAGGAAAAGCGCGCTTGCGGAAAGTTGCTTCAGCGTCGCGATCGACGAGCGGTGCGAGGGGCGAGCGCGCATCGCGCGCAACTCGGTGCGCATCAGTCGCAGCGTCTTCGCGTCGCGCGGCGCGAAGCCTTGCTTTTGATAGAACCACCACGCGCCGGATCGAAGCGCCTCCGTGTTGCCGGCTCCGACCTGGTAAGGATCGATGACGAACGTGTCGGCGGCGAAAATCTGCCGAAACACGGCGAGGATCCGTCCGAAGACAGCCCCCGCCTCGGCGCCGCGGTACGTCTCGAAGATGTTGTACGCGATCTCGACGGATTCGAAGAGAGCGCTTGCGGTGCCGTAGCCGATCGCCGCGCCGTTTTTCAGGACGAGGTATCCGTAGACCGCCTCGAGGAGAAGTCGGCGTTCGGGAACCACGCCGATCACCGCGATTTCGAGGCCGCGTTCGCAGCGCGCCACGTGGACGTCGCGCGCGTCGGCGTGGAAGAACGCGTCGAGGTCGCGGCAGCGCGTGACCATTGCGGAGCGCGCGATCTCGATGATCGCCGCTGCCTCGCGCGGCGCGGCGCGGCGTATCGCCGGCGGAGCGCGCCGCGCTTCGGCGCGCCCATCGGGGAGCGCGCGGTCGAGCGGCGCGATCTGGTAGTGGACCTCCGCGCGCGCGAGCCGCTCGTTCGTCCGTGAAGGCGCCGCGTCCGACGGCGCCAGGCGAAGCGGCGGGTCGAGGTCGTCGTAGAGCGTTTCGCGAAGAATGCCGCTCGCGCGCAGCGCCTCGAAACGCGCCACGAGAAACCGCGCGTCGGTCTCGCGAGGCGACTTCATCTGGCGAATCCACTCGCGCGCGCCGAGGTCGTGCTCGTCGAGCCCGGGCGTTTCGCTGAAGTGCGCGATGTGGGGGAGAAGCGTCTCCAGCCGCTGTGCGTCGCCCCATCGCGGCCAGTCGATCGTCAGTTGCGCGGGGCGGCGTTGCGCGAGCCATCGCGCCGGCGCCCAATAGAACCGATCGCGGATCTCCGTGCCGGCCACGCCGGTGTTGGCGAGAGCCGCGCGGTGACGGCGCAGGTCGGCGCGCGCGGCGAATCGGTCGAGCATCCGCGCGGCGATGGCGCGTATCTCGGGCGTTTCGGGAAACGCGCGAATGAAGCAAAGGCTTTCGTGGAGTCGGAACACGGCGCGCGCCCGCGGCAGCCGCGCGTGCTCGAGAGTGCGGAGGAGAATTTGCTTTCGCATCGCCGCCGCCGCGCCGAAGTCGCCGCGCAGCGACTCGAGCTCGCGCAGCAGCTTCTCAGCGCTCTGCGATCGCCGCCGCAGTCCGGGCCTCTAGATTTTTCCGAGGGCGCGCAGCACGCGCTCGGGTGTGACGGGGATTTCGCGGAACCGCACGCCGATCGCGTTCGCGATCGCGTTCACGACGGCCGGCGCGGGGGGATTGATCGGCACCTCGGCAACGGCCTTCGCGCCGTACGGGCCGGTCGGCTCGTACGTATCGACGAGAATCGCTTTCACGTCGGGAAGGTCCTCGGGCGACGCGATCTTGTAGTCGAGGAAGTGCGGGTTCTTCATTTTGCCGTTCGCGTCGAAGAGCATCTCTTCCCAGAGCGCGTAGCCGATTCCCATGGCGGTCGCGCCTTCCGCCTGCCCCTCGCATTGCATCGGGTTGATCGCGCGCCCGCAATCGACCGCGACGACGTAGCGCAAGAGTTTCACCTCGCCCGTGTCGGTGTCGACGGAGACTTCGGCGAATCCGGCGGAGAACGGCGGCGGCGAATCGGCGGAGCAATGCGATCCGGTGCCGATGATCTGGTGTTTTTCTTCGTACATCGAGTGGAGCGCGACCTGGGACACCGTCAGCGACCGGCCATCCGGCGACGAGACGCGATTGTTTTTCACGACGAGCGTCGCGGGATCGGTCTTCAAAATGCGCCCCGCGGAGGCGAGCACCTTCGCGCGCGCGTCCTCGCACGCCTTCTTGACCGCGCCGCCCGACACGTATGTGATCGAGGACGCGTACGCGCCGACGTCGAATGGCGTCAGGTCCGTGTCGGCGGTGTAGATGATGATCTTGTCGAGCGAAACGCCGAGCGTTTCCGCCGCGATCTGCGCGAGCACGGTGTCGGCGCCGGTGCCGAGATCGGTCGAACCGGTCGTCAGGTTCCACGAGCCGTCTTCGTTGATCTTCACGCTCGCCGAGCCCCAATCGACACCCGCGATGCCGCTCCCCTGCATCGCGAGCGCCATGCCGATGCCGCGCCGGATCGCGCCTTTCTTGCCGTTGGCGCCGAGGCCGCTCGCGTTCGCGCCGGCGTCCGCGTTCCGCCGCGCCCATCCGATTTCACTGGCGCCCTCTTCGATGCATTTCATCAGGCCGTACGAGTTCATCTTGCGCGGGAAGCCGTGGCCGCCTTCGCCCATCGCGACGGAGACGGGATCCCACTCGCCCTCGCGGATGACGTTGCGCTTGCGGAACTCGAGCGGATCGATTCCGAGCGCGAGCGCCGCTTCGTCCGCCGCCGACTCGACCGCGAAGAATCCCTGCGGCGCGCCGTAGCCGCGAAACGCGCCGGCGACCGGCAGGTTCGTATAGACGATGTCCGCATGGAAGCGCATCGCCTTCGCGCGGTAGAGCGGCAGCGTCTTCGAGCCCGCGCAGCCGGTGACCGTGAAACCGTGCGTCCCGTATGCGCCCGTCGACGACAGAACGTTCATATCGATCGCCATGATGTCGCCGGCCTTCGTGACGCCCATGCGCACGCGGATGCGCATCGCGTGGCGCGTGCGGCTCGAGCGAAACTCTTCCTCGCGCGTGTGCTCGATCTTGACGGGGCGGCGCGTGGCGAGCGCGAGCGCGCCGGCGGCGTCCTCGAGGAGCATCTCCTGCTTGTTGCCGAAGCCGCCGCCGATGCGCGGCTTGACGACGCGCACCTTCGAGACGGGCAGCCCGAGCTCCGGCGCGATGATGCGCCGCGCGTGATACGGCACCTGCGTTGAGGTGCGCACGAAGAGCCGCTCGTCCTCGTCGAGAAACGCGATCGCCACGTGCGTCTCGAGATTGGCGTGCTGCACCATCGGAAGCGTGTACGTGCGGTCGATCACGATGTCGCACGAGGCGAGCGCCGCCTCGACGTCGCCGGTTTCGAAATCGATCACCGATTGGAGATTACGCGCCGCGTCCTTGATTCCCTTCGAGTCCGGCTCGTCGTGAATCACGGGCGCGCCTTCGCGAAACGCCGACTCCGCATCGAAGACCGCCGGGAGAATCTCCCAGTCGATGCTGGCGAGGAGCACTTCGGCGGCTTCCTCGGCGGCGAGGCGCGTATCGGCTGCGACGAGCGCCACGCGGTCGCCGACGAAACGAACCTTCGCGTCGAGGAGATACGCGTCGTACGGCGAAGGCTCCGGCCACGATTGCCCGGCGGTCGTGTGCGCAACGCGCAGAACGTCGGCGTGCGTGAGGACGGCGCGAACGCCCGGAATCGCGCGCGCGCGCGTCGCGTCGATCGAGCGGATGCGCGCATGCGCGTGAGGGCTCGTGACGATTTTCCCCCAGAGCAGCCCAGGGATCGCGACATCGTCGGTGAACGTGCCGCGCCCCTTTGCGAGTTTGACGCCATCGATCTTGATGACGTTCTCGCCCACGGTGACGTTCGCGGGCTCCGCCTCGTGGGTGTCGACCTTCTCGATCGCTTTGCGGATCGCCGCGGGAGATTGCTGCGCGGCTGATTTCGGGTTCATCGCCTGACCCCCGTGGGCGGGCTCGATTCGCGCCGCCTCCGTTTCTGTTCGGCAATCACGGCTTCGACCGGCTTCACGTATCCGGTGCAGCGGCAAAGCGTCATTGTGTCACGAATTTCCGCTTCGGTCGCGTCAGGGCGTTCGTCGAGCAGCGCTTTGGCGGTGAGAATCATTCCCGGCGTGCAGAATCCGCACTGCACCGCGCCGGCAACGAGGAAAGCTTCTTGAATCGGCGCCATGCGGCCGTCGGTCTCGAGTCCCTCGACCGTTTCGATCCGGCGCTCGTCACCTTGCATGGCGAGCGTCAGGCACGTGTCGATCACCTTGCCGTCCATGATCACAGCGCACGCGCCGCAGTCGCCGGTCTCGCAAACGCGCTTCACGCTCCAATAGCCCTCGCGGCGTAGCACGTCGAGCAGTAATTCGTGCAGCGCGACCTCGACGGTCTTCGTCTCGCCATTGACGGTCATGCGGATGCGCGGCATCACGCCTCCTCGATGCCGGCGATTTCGGCGAGCGCACGGCGGACGATGACGCCGGAGACGTGCCGGCGATACGCCTCGCCGGCGCGCAGATCGGAGATCGGCCGCACGTTGCGCTTTACGATCTCGCCGGCCTCCGCGAACAATGCCGTGCTCGGCGCCTTTCCGCGCAGGAGATTCTCGGCCTCGGTGATGCGAAGCGGCCTCGGAGCCACCGCGCAGAGCGCGACGCGTGCGTCGGCGATCACGCCGGCCTCGATCCGCGCTGAGACGCCCGCGTTTACGATGGCGATGTCGCGCGTGACGCGCCCGATCTTTCGCCACCGCCCGCGCCACGCGCGGAACCGAAGCGGCAGGCGAATCTCGACGAGAAGCTCGTCGCGTTCGAGGATCGTCGTGCGCGGTCCCGTGAAGAAATGCGCGAGCGCCATCTCGCGGCGCGATCCGTTCGGGCCGAGCGCGACGGCGCGCGCGTCGAGCGCAAGGAGCGCCGACGGCGGATCGGCCGCCGGCATCGCGTTCGCCACATTGCCGCCGATCGTCGCCATGTTGCGAATCTGGTAGGTGCCGAAGAGGTGGCACGCCTCGCAGAGAATACCGTCGGCCAGCGATTGCACGAGAGGAGAGCGCGAGATCGTCTCGATGGAAGTCGTCGCGCCGATCGCAAGCTCGTCGGTCTCCTCGCGGATGTAGTCGAGATCGAGCCGCGAGATGTCGAGGATCGTGTCGTACGCGCGGTCGACGAGGAGAAGGTCGGTTCCTCCGGCGAGCAGATGCGTGTTCTCGCCGTGTTCGCCGAGAAATCGCACGGCTTCATCGAGCGATTTCGCTCTGAAGTACTCTCGCACTCCGCGCAGCATTGGGCTCCCGTCGTTGCATAGTGGACCGAGGCTGTTCGACGCGGGCGATTCTAGCATCAACCCGCACCAACACGCGAGCGACGGCGTGCTCGTGGTCGAGGCTTCCGCGCTTCGCGCGAGTCGGCTATCCTCGCCGCATGTCTCCCACCGATGGAACCGGCGTGGCGATCGGCCACTATCTGCTGCGCGAGAAAATCGGCGAAGGCGGGTTCGGCGAGGTCTACGCGGCGGATCAGACCGAGCCGGTGAAGCGCCGCGTCGCGCTGAAAGTGATCAAGGCCGGCATGGACACGAAGTCCGTGCTCGCGCGCTTCGAGGCGGAGCGCCAGGCGCTCGCGCTCATGGACCATCCGGGGATCGCGAAGGTGCTCGACGCCGGCGAAACCGAGCGCGGCCGCCCTTACTTCGTGATGGAACTCGTGCGCGGCGAACCGATCACCGCGTACTGCGACCGCCACACGATGTCGATCCGCGAACGGCTCGAGCTTTTCATCGAGGTGTGCCATGCCGTCCAGCACGCGCATCAGAAGGGGATCATTCACCGCGATCTGAAGCCGTCGAACGTCCTCGTGAGCATCGTCGGAAAACGCGCGCTGCCGAAAGTGATCGACTTCGGGATCGCGAAGGCGACGAGCCTTGCGTTGACGGAGCGCACGCTCTTCACCGAGCAGGGCGTGCTGATCGGCACGCCGGAATACATGAGCCCGGAGCAGGCCGAGATGGGCGGGCTCGATGTCGATACGCGCACCGACATCTACTCGCTTGGAATCGTGCTCTACGAATTGCTCACAGGCGCGGTGCCGTTCGACTCGAAGTCGCTGCGGCGATCGGGCTATGCGCACATCCGCGAGATCATTCGCGACACGGAGCCGGCGAAGCCGAGCACGAAGGTGAGTTCGCGCGGCGGCGACGCGACCGAGGCGGCGCGCCGCAGGCGAACGGAGGTGCACCGGCTCACGCGCGAATTGCGCGGCGAACTCGATTGGATCGTGCTGAAGGCGCTCGAGAAAGATCGCACGCGGCGCTACGAAACGGCCGACGCACTCGCTCTCGATGTCGGGCGATTTCTGAACGACCAGCCGGTGCTCGCGGGGCCGCCGAGCACGTTGTACCACATGAGCAAGTTCGTGAAGAGGCATCGCACGGGCATCGTGCTCGGCGCGGTCGTCGCGGCGGCGCTTGTTTTCGCGACCGTCGAGTCGTACCGGCAGCGAACGATCGCGGAGAAGGCGCGGAGTGAATCGGAGGCGGTGACGCAGTTCATCGCGGGGATGCTCGCGGCGGCCGATCCCACGCAGCGTGGGCGAGACGTGACGGTGGGAGATCTGCTCGACGAGGCCTCGTTGCGCGTGGGGCGCGAGTTCGCGCAGGCACCGCTCGTGCGGGCGCGGCTGGCCGCAACGATGGCGCGCGCGTACTTCGAACTCGGGCGCTTCGAGAAGGCGCGTGCGCTCGCGACCGAATCGCTCGTGCTTCGCGAATCCTCGCTCGGGAAGGACGACCTCCTCGTCGCCGAGAGCCTCAATCTTGTCGGTACGATCGAGGGCGAACTTGCGGAATTCCCGGCGGCGAGGGCGAACCTCGAGCGCGCGCTCGCGCTCCGCGAGAAATCGCTCGGCCCCGAGGCGCTCCCGGTCGCGGAGTCGCTCATCGAACTCGGCTCGCTCCTTCAGACGATCGGAGATCGTGATGGCGCGCGCGCGCACTTCGAGCGCGCGGTTGCGATTCGCGAGCGCGCCCTCGGCCCAGATCACGCCGATCTCGCCAAGAGCCTTACGAGCCTTGCGGTCTTCCACTTCCAAAATCGCGAATTCACTCGGGCGCGAGCTCTCTTCGAGCGCGCGATTGCGATTCAGGAAAGGCTGCTCGGACCGGACCATCTCCACCTCGTCACGACGCTCGGCAACTACGCGTTCACGGTGGTGGCGCTCGGCGACACGGCGGCGGCGTGGGCGCTGCAAGACCGCGTGCGCGCGATTCGCGAGAAGTCACTCGGCGCCGACCACCCGGATGTCGCCAAGAGTCTCATCAGCCAGGCGATGCTACGCGCGGCATCCGCGCGCTACGACGACGCGAGCGCGCTCTACGAGAAGGCGCTCGCGATCGAGGAGAAGGCATTCGGCCCCGACCATCCGGACGTGGCGATCTGCCTGAACAACTACGCCGCCTGCCTGATGGACGCCGGCCAGCACGAGAAGGCCCGACCGATCTACGAGCGCGCCCTTGCGATTCGAGAAAAGGCCTTCGGCCCGGTCCACTTCGATGTCGCGCAGAGTTTGAATGTGCTCGCGTACCACTTCACCGTCGTCGGCGAGTACGCGCGCGCCGTGCCGCTCTTGGAGCGCGCCATGTCGATAGAGGCCACGGTGCTCGGACCCGAGGACATTCACGTGGCGGACACGGCCGAGCGCCTGGCGCAGGTGCTCAATCTCATGGGAGAGGCGGCGCGCGCCGCCGAGTTCGAGACGCGCGCGCGTGAAATCAAGGCAAGACTCGCGGCGGCGGAGTGAATCATGGCGGGTACGCGAACGGAAGCGCAAGAGTGAGAGGCTGGCGAATCGCGAGCGCCGCGGCGATCGTCCTGGTCTGCGGCGCGCTCGGCGTGCCCGCGCTCGATCCGCGCGCGTCCGGCGGGGACCACGTCGTTGGGCGCGCGTATGCGCAGGGCGCGGACGCCGGCTCCGACTCGGCGAACGCCGTTCTTTCTCGCGGGCTCGCGGAGGTCGCGGATCTCGTTGCGCGAAAGGAACGCGCCGCCGCCGACAGCCTCGGCCAGATTGTGTTGCGCCGGCTCGAGGGGCGTCTTGGCGTCGACTCGCTTCTCTATGTCGATCTGCTCAACGCGATCGGGCGCGCGCGCGTCACGAGCGCCCTGTGGCGGGAGGCCGGGACGCTGGAGATGATCGAGTCGGCGCTCGACATCGGGGAGCGCCTCGACGGACCTCTAGAACTCCGTGTCGCGGAGAGTCTCGGGCTCCTCTCGCGCTACCACTACAACGCTCTCGACCACGGTCTCTCGGTCCGGTTCGGGGAGCGCGCTCTCGCGATCCGTGAAGCGAAGCAGCCGGAGAACAGCGCGGACATCTCGTCGCTTCTGAGTCTCCTCTCGACGGTGGAGCACTACCGGGGCAATTCCGTGCGGGCGCTCCAGCATGCCGATCGATGCATCCGCATCTCCGAGGCGGTCTACGGGAGCGAGTCGGTCGACGTCGCGTTCGCGCTCAACAACTCGGCGACGGTGCTGACGCAGCTCGGCGAGCACGGCGAGGCGGTCGCCAGGTTCGAGCGCGCGATCGCGATCTACGCGAAGGCGCTCGGCCCCGACAACGCGCGTCAAGTGTGGCCGCTCGTCAACCTCGGAGAGGTGTACCGCCAGACGGGAGAGTTCGCGAAGGGGATCGAGGCGCTCGAGAGCGCCGCGGCGATCGCCGAGAAAGCGTACGGGCCGGGCAATAGCGAACTCGGCGCGGCGCTCATCAACCTCGGGCTTCTCGAGATCGTCGACGGCCGCGCGGACGACGCGCGAGCGCATCTGGAGCGCGCGCTCGAGATCAAGCTCGCGACCGACGGCGCTGGGAGCCCGACGGTCGCGGTGACGCTCCTCGCTCTCGGCCACCTGCTCGGGCCGATGGGGGAGACGGCGCGCGCCGAGAGCCTCCTCGAACGCGGCATGAAGATCTGCGCGACGGCGTTCGGCCCGGAAAACCTCCGGATGGACTCGTTTCGCATCAATCTCGCCGCGCTCTGCTACGCGCGCGGCGACACCGCGCGCGCGCGGACTCTCTACGACGACGCGCTCGCGACGCGCGAGCGCAAGTTCGGTCCGAACCACCCGCAACTCGGCGAGGTGCTGGCGCCCTACGCGGCGTATCTCGCGCTCGCGCGCGCCGACGCGACGGCCCTCGACCTCGCGTTGCGCGCGGAGAGAATCGGCCGCGACCATCTCCGGCTTGCGGCGCAGACGCAACCCGAGATCGCCGCCCTCCGCTATGCCGCGGTGCGCGCGTCGGGCCTCGATCTTGCGCTCGGGCTGGCGGCGTCGGGCCGCCTCGACCCGCGCGGCGCGGAGCGCGCTTGGGACGCGCTCGTCGCGTCGCGCGCGCTCGTCCTCGAGGAGATGGCGACGCGGCGCGAGTTATTCGAGTCGGCGAGCGACCCGGTGTTGCGCGCGTTGTGGGACCGGTTCGGGAGCGCGAGCCGCGATCTGGCGCGCGTGCTCCTCGAGGAAGGAGAGGGCGCGTCGGATACGCTGCGTGCGCGGATCGAAGCGGCGCGCTCGACGCGCGACGGCGCGGAGCGCGAACTCGCCGTGGCGAGCGCGGGGTTCCGACGCGGCTCGCAGTCGCGCGACGTGACGCTCCGCGAGGTTCTCGCCGCCTTGCCGCCGGGGTCGGTTCTCGTGAGCTACGCGCGCTACCGCGATCTGCTTGCGCACGCCGGCCCGGCGAGCCTGCTCGACATCGCGTGGGACCCGCGCGCGAGCGGCACGCCGCGCGACGTCGTTCTCGTCGCGCGCGGCGGCAAGATCGAGGCCGTCGTCGATCTCGGGGACGCCGCGGCGATCGATCGCGCGGTCGCGCGCTGGCTCGACGAGTCGTCGCGCGGCGCGCTCGTTCGCGGGCGCGGCGAGGGAGAGGCGCTCGCGGCGTACGCAGCGGCGGGCGATGCGCTGCGGCGCGCGATCTGGGATCCGATCGCGCCGCATGTCGCCGGGGCGAGCCGCGTGTTCATCGTTCCGGACGGGCCGCTCGCGCTCGTCAGCTTCGCGGCGCTGCCGCTCGCACCGGAAAGCGCGCCCGGTCGCGCCGAGAGCGGCCTGCGCTTTCTGATCGACGGTGAGCCGGCGCTGCACATGCTCAACAGCGAGCGCGAAGTCGTCGAGTGGGACGCGCGCGCAGCCGCCGGCGACGGGCTTCTTGCGCTCGGCGGCGCCGCGTTCGACCGGCCGGGCGACGAGAGACTCGAGGCGGGCTCCGGGAGCGCGCGCGATGGCGCGTCGCCGCGTGCCTCGGGTGCGCCCGCCGGCGCGCGCGACCCGCTCGGCGAGAGCGGCGTCTTCCGCGGGCAGCGCGCGGGATGCGCGCCGTTTCGAGAGCTTCGATTCGCGGAGCTCCCCGCGTCGCGCGGTGAAGCGGAAGAGGTCGCGCGGCGCTGGGCCGCGACCGTCGCGCGCGCGTCGAGCGCTCCGCCGTCTTCGACGGGCGGCGCCGCGACGCTCTTGACGGGGGAGCGCGCGAGCGAAGCGTCGGTGAAGCGCCTGGCGCCGGGCCGCCGCGTCGTGCACCTCGCGAGCCACGGGTTCTTTCTGCGCGCCGATTGCGAGATCGGCGATGCAGGCCCGGCCGGCGAAGCGGGAACACGCGGCATCGGAGGGCTGAGCCCGTCGGGGCGGGCCGCCGCGAAGGTGGACGCCGCGGCGGCGGGCGTGCACGGCGCCGCCCGCGAAGCGGCGACGGCGCAGCAACCTCCTCGCCCCGCGCGCGCCGCCGCGGCGAACCCGCTTCGCCTCTCGGGGCTCGCCCTCGCCGGCGCCAACCTCCGCGCGACCGCGGCCCCGGCGCACGAAGATGGGATTCTCACCGCGGAGGAGGTTGCGGCGCTCGATCTGCGCGGGGTCGCGTGGGTCGTCCTCTCCGCGTGCGACACCGGCGTCGGCGATCTCGGAATCGGCGAGGGAGTCTTCGGATTGCGCCGCGCGTTTCAGATCGCGGGCGCGCGCACTGTGGTCTCGAGCCTCTGGGCTGTTCGCGACGACGTTGCGGCCGGGTGGATGAGTGCGCTCTACGAAAGTCGCTGGAGCGGCGGCGACGACACAGCGAGCGCTGTGCGCTCGGCGAGCCGCCGTCTGCTCGAGGCGCGGCGCGCCTCCGGCGCGAGCGTCCATCCCTTCTACTGGGGAGGCTTCATCGCGACGGGCGACTGGCGCTGACCCATCGTGTGTGTCGCGCGCGCGGCCGCCCGACGCGCGGCGGTCCTAGCCCGCGATGAGCCGGCGCGCCGCGGCGCCGTGCCGCGCGACGAGCGCGTCGAGATCGAAGTCGACGAACGCGCCGCCGCGAATCCGCACGCGGCCGTTCACGATGAGCGTGTGCACGCGTGTCGTCGTCGCGAGCAGGAGTGCGGCGAGCGGATCGTGGCAGCCGGAGTGCTCGATGCCTCCGAGCGAGAAGAGCGCGATGTCGGCGGCGAATCCCGGCGCGATGCGGCCGATGTCGTCGCGGCCGAGGCACGCGGCGCCTTCGCGAGTCCCCATCCGAAAAACTTCGTCGACCGCGATCGCGTCCGCACCGTGCGCGACGCGCGTCAGCAAGAGCGCCTGCCGGCACTCGGCGATCATGTTGCCGGAGTCGTTCGACGCGCTGCCGTCGACGCCGAGGCCGACCGGCGCGCCCGCCGACCGTAGCGCTTGCACGCGCGCGATTCCCGAGCCGAGACGCATGTTCGACGACGGGCAATGCGCGACGCCGACGTGCGCGCGACCGAGGCGCGCGACCTCCGCGTCGTCGAAGAAAATCCCGTGCGCCAACCACGTCCGCGGCGCGAGCCACCCCGCGTCTTCGAGGTAATCGACAGGCCGCATCTTGTAGCGCGCGAGCGAGTAGTCGATGTCATCGAGATTCTCGGCGAGGTGCGTGTGGAGTCGTACGTCGAGGGACGCCGCGAGCGCGGCAGTGTCGCGCATCAGCTCCGGCGTCACGGAGAACGGGCTGCACGGCGCGAGCCCGACGCGGCACATCGCGAATCGCGCCGGATCGTGATGCGTTCGCACCGCGCTTGCCGAACGCGCCATGATCTCGTCGTGCGTCTCGACGACGGCCTCGGGCGGAAGCCCGCCGTCTTTCTGCGAGAGCGACATCGAGCCGCGCGTCGCGTGAAGACGAATCCCGATCTCGCGCGCCGCCGCGATTTCCGCTTCGAGTCCGCCCTTCGCGCGCTCCGGATAGATGTAGTGGTGGTCGCTCGTCGTCGTGCAGCCGGAAAGCATGAGCTCGGCCATCCCCGCGAGACACCCGAGCCGCACCGACTCGTCGTCGAGGCGCGCCCACACCGGATAGAGCGCCGAGAGCCACGGGAAGAGCGAGCAATTCGCCGCGGGCAACCAAGCGCGAGTCAGCGTCTGGAAGAGATGATGGTGCGTGTTGACGAGGCCCGGGATCGCGACGAGCCCGCGCGCGTCGATCGTCTGCGCGGCGTGCGCGTGCTCCGAAGGCGGCGCGCCCGCGCCGACCGCGATGATCGCCGGGCCGTCGATCGCGATCCATCCGCCGCGGATTTCGCGGCGCGCGTCGTCGAAGAGACCGATCGCATCGATGTTCGTGATGAGAAGCGTCGCTGCCACGGCGCGCAGAATAACACGAGGCCGGATGCTATACTGCCGCGCTGCGCCGGCACCGTCGGCGGGCGATGCGACGTCGTGCAGCGTGAGGAGACGCGATGAAGGCGATCGTGATTCGAGAGCATGGCGGGCCGGAGGCGCTCCGGCTCGAGGAGGTCGCGGACCCCGCGCTCGCGCGCGGCGAGGTGCTCGTGCGCGTTCGCGCGTGCGGCGTCAACAACCTCGATACGCAGATTCGCCGCGGCATTCCCGGAGTGCCGATCGCGATGCCGCACATCCTCGGCTGCGACATCGCGGGCGAGGTCGCCGCGGTCGGCGAGCATGACGCGCCCTTAGCGCCATCCGCGCCGCCCGCCCTCGCTCTCGGCGATCGCGTGATCGTCGGGCCCGGCGCGGGCTGCGGCGCGTGTTCCGCATGCCTTGCGGGCGACGACAGCGCGTGCGCGCGCTACGTCATGCTCGGCTACCAGCGCCACGGCGGCTACGCCGAACTCGTGCGCGTGCCCGCGCGCAGCGTCGTCCGCGTAAGCGATCGCTGGTCATTCGAAGAGTGGGCGTCGGCGCCGCTCGTGTTTCTGACGGCCTGGCACATGCTTATCACGCGCGCGCGCGTCGCGCCCGCGGAGACGGTGCTCGTACACGCGGCGGGGAGCGGCGTCGGCATCGCGGCAATTCAGATCGCGCGCCGCGCCGGCGCGCGCGTCATCGCGACGGCGGGGAGCGACGAGAAGCTCGCGCGCGCGCGCGATCTCGGCGCCGACGCGGGCGTCAACTATTCCGCGCCCGGCTGGCACAAGGAAGTGCGCCGCATCGCTGGGGGCGACGGCGTCAACGTAGTGGTCGAACACACGGGCGCCGCGACGTGGGCGGGCAGCCTCGCGTCGCTCGCGCGCGGCGGCCGCGTCGTGACGTGCGGCGCGACGACCGGCTACGACGTCGCGATCGACATTCGCCATCTCTTCGTGAAGCAACTCTCGCTGCTCGGCTCGTACATGGGAGCGCAGCGCGAACTCCTGAGCGCCGTCGCGCTGCTCGAACGCGGCGAGCTTCGCCCCGTCATCGACACGGTCTTCCCACTCGCGGACGCGCGAGCGGCGCACGAAAAAGTTGCCTCGCGCACCCTCTTCGGAAAACTCGTTCTCGTACCGTAGCGCGTCGACTCGCCCAAACCGTTCGCCGCGGGGGAGCGGCGCTAGTTCTCGAAGAGTGCTTCGGCGCGGCGCTGAAGCTCCGTCACTAGTGAGCGGAATCCTTCCGGCATCGCGAGGTCGTCGGCGATGACGCGCGTCGCGCGTTCGCCGCTCAAGTCGACGAGGTCGTAGAAGAAGAGGTCCGCGGCGTTCTCGGTGATGTAGCTGGGCTCGAGCTCGTTGAGCCGCGCGGCGTCGCGCGCGGCGCGAATTGCGCTCATCTCGTTCGCGCCGAGTTGGCCGGTCGCGTTGCGGCCGTCCATCGAGCGTTGCGCGAAGATCGCGCCGTCGCTCGCCACGGTCACGCGCGTGCGTATGCCCGCGATGCCGCCGGTGATTTCGAGATCGAGGAACGCGCCGTTCGCCACGACTTCGACCTCGCGGCGAATCGTCTCCTCCGCGCTTGACCCGCGTACTTCGATCGTGCGCACCCCGACGGCTCCAGCGGCATCGATTCGTGCCTCGCCCTCGAACGGCACGAGAACTTGCGGCACCGCCTCGCCTGCGCCGAGCGTGTAGACGATGAGCGGCTTCACGATGGTGACGGTCGTTCCATCGCGCTCCTCAACGCGCACATCCCACTTGAGAAACTTCCATCCGGGATTCGGGAGGTTGCCTTGCACGCCGAGAATGATCGGATCGTTCGCGCGCACGACGCGCGGCGCATCGACGCCGCTCAGGTAGAGCCCGCGCACCTGGGGCTCCGGAGTCGCGGGGGATTTGTTCGATCCGCCCGACGGACCGATGATTCCGAAGCAGCCGACCAACAGACAGGACGCAGCCACGATCCCGGTGACGATGCGCGCTTTCATCGCATACCTCCTTGGGGCGATCCTATTCGTGCCGATTCGTGGCTAGGCGTGTCCCTCGAGAAAGCGTTCCGCCTCGAGCGCCGCCATGCAGCCCGAACCCGCGGCCGTCACGGCCTGACGATAGTACGAGTCTTGAATGTCGCCTGCCGCGAAAACGCCGGGAATGTTCGTCGCGGTCCGCCCGGGCGTCGTGACGAGATAGCCCTTCTCGTCCATGTCGAGCTGTCCCTCGAAGAGTTGCGAATTCGGCTGATGCCCGATCGCCATGAAGACGCCGTCCGTCGCTATCTCGCTCGTCGCGCCGGTCTTGAGGTTCCTGAGCACGACGCCGCGCACTTTCTTCTCCGGCACGCCGAGAATCTCGATGATCTCCGAGTCCCAAACGAACGCGATCTTCGGATTGTTGAGCGCGCGGTCCTGCATGATTTTCGACGCGCGCAGCGTGTCGCGCCGGTGAACGAGCGTCACCTTCGTCGCGAACTTCGTAAGGTATGTCCCTTCTTCCATCGCCGAGTCGCCGCCGCCGACGACCATCACTTCCTTGCCCTTGAAGAAAAACGCGTCGCACGTCGCGCACGCGGAGACGCCGTGCCCCATCAGAAGTTTTTCCGATTCGATGTTGAGTAGCTTCGCCGACGCGCCGGTGGAGATGATCAGCGTTTCCGCGAGCATCTCGCGCTCTTCCGCGACGACGCGAAACGGGCGCTTCGAAAGATCGACCGAGACGACGCGCTCGTAGACGCACTCCGCGCCGAAGCGCTGCGCCTGCGCGCGAAACTTCTCCATGAGTTCGGGGCCCATGATGCCTTCGGGGAAGCCGGGGTAGTTCTCGACGTCGGTCGTGATCGTGAGCTGTCCGCCGGGCTGCAGTCCTTCGAAGACGAACGGCGCGAGATTGGCGCGCCCCGTGTAGAGCGCCGCCGTGAGTCCCGCCGGTCCCGAGCCGATGATGACGACCTTATGCGTTTTCACATCCGCCACGTGTTTGATCTCCTTCGTGTTTCGCGAACCGCGCTCATCCGTTTTTCTTCGCCCATGAATCGATCACGCGCAGAAGAAGCCGCACGCCGTAGCCCGAAGGCCCGCGTGGCGAATAGTGTCCTTCCTTGTCGCCCCACGCAACGTTGGCGATGTCGAGATGCGCCCACGGCGTTTTGCCGACGAACCGCTTGAGGAACGCCGCGCCGATGATCGCGCCCGCGCCGACGTTGCCGTTGGCGATGTTCTTTACATCGGCGATGTCGCTGCGCACGTGTTCGTCGTACTCCTCCCAGAGCGGCAGGCGCCAGGCGCGCTCGTTCGTCTCGCGCCCGGCACCCTCGATTCGCGCGGCGAGCGCGTCGTCCTCCGTGAAGAGCCCAGCCGCGTGTACGCCGAGCGCGGTGCCGACCGCGCCGGTCAGCGTCGCGAGGTCGATCATCGCCTCGGGCTTGAAGGTCTGCTCGACGTACGACAGCGCGTCTGCGAGCACAAGGCGTCCTTCGGCGTCGGTGTTGAGAACCTCGATCGTCTTCCCGGAGTGCGAGCCGATGACGTCGCCCGGGCGAACGGCGGAACCACTCGGCATGTTCTCGGTCGCCGGGATCACGCCGACGACGTCGACCGGCGCGCCCGATTCTGCGAGTGCGCGAAACACACCGAGCACCGCGGCGGCGCCGCACATGTCGTACTTCATCTCTTCCATTCGCTGCGCGGGCTTAATCGAGATGCCGCCAGAGTCGAACGTGAGGCCCTTGCCGATGATCGCGAGGCGCCGCGCGCGCGGGCGACCCGATGCGTACTCGAGCACGACGAAGCGCGGCGGCAGGACGGAGCCGGCGGCGACGGCGAGGATCGCGTCCATCTTTTGCGTGGCCATCCACGCGGCGTCCTCGACGCGCACGCGAATCTTTCCGCGCGACGCCAGTTCGAGCGCCGCGTCCGCGAGTCCGGCGGGTGTCAGCCGGTTGGGCGGCAAGCAGGCGAGATCGCGCGCGAGGTAGACGCCCGCGGCGATCGCGCGCGCGCGCGCATGTCCCGCATCCGCCTTCGACTTCGAGGCGGCCCTCGGCAGCGCGAGCGAAATGCTCTCGATCGGTTTGCTCTGCTTCGACTTCGGCGCGGGCTCCGTCTTGAGCGAGAGGTAGCTGTAGGCGCCGAGGAGGGCGCCCTCGAGAACGGCCTGCGTGAGCGCGCCCGCGTCGAGATCGCCGCGCGCGATCTGCGCGAACGCGGGGACCGCGATCTCGAAGCGCGTGGCGCCGACCGCGCGCGCGCGGCGGACGGCGAGTCCCGCGGCGCGCCGCACGCGCTCCGCCGTTAACGCGTCGCGTTTTCCGAGCCCGACGACGAGAACGCGTCGCGCTCCGCCGCTCGTGTTCGCGAAAACGCTCGCGCTCTCGAGCAGCTCACCGGAGAAACTCCCCGCCTCGAGAATCGACGCGATGCACCCGCCGAGCTGCACGTCGAGCGCCGCGGCCTCTCTGTCCAGCGCGGTCGTTTCCTCGAGCGCGACCACGAGCATCGCCGCAGTGGGATCGAGCGGCGCGCCAAATCGGACGTCCGAGAGGGGGAGCGGGGTCGACGGGCGGCCGCCGCCAAGAGTTGTCTTCGCGCGAGGGGTTCGGGGCATCGCTCTCCTTGGGGAACGAAAGCATTCTCAGAGTTGTCGGGAGGATTCGATTCCGGGCGCCCGCAGTGTAAAGGCCGGGCGCATACCGCGTCAATCGAGCCGAGTGCGAGAGCGTCGTGCGAGCATGCGCGCGAGATCGCGTGCCCGCGCACCCGCGAGATCAAATTCTGCGTTGACGCTCAAAATGCGCGCGGATACTATGTGTCGCTCTTCGTCCGCACGTCTCATCAGCTCGCAAGGCCGCGCTTCAAGAGGGCAGGAGGCCTCCTTGCTTTTCGATTTCGCGAACGTTCTGGTCTTCGTCGGCGTCGGCATCGGCTTCATCTTCGTGAGTCTTCTGCTTGGCCGTTTTCTGCGTCCGAGCGTTCCCGAAGGCGATAAGGGCCTCAGCTACGATTGCGGCGAACTTCCGGTCGGCGACGCGCGGCTCCAGTTCAACTTTCGGTTCTATCTGGTCGCCCTCATCTTCATCATTTTCGACGTCGAGATCGCGTTCATGTTCCCGGTCGCGACGGTTTTTCGCTCGTGGATCGCGAACGGCCAAGGGCTCGTCGCGCTGATCGAAATCCTCCTCTTCGTACTCATTCTCTTCGTCGGCCTCGTCTACGTCTGGGCGAAGGGCGACATCTCGTGGCAGAAGACGCTCCGCAGCGAGGAATAGTGCATGTCTCTCTATAGAACGATGCCCGACACGGTCATCACCACGAACGTCGATCGCCTCCTCAACTGGACTCGCCTCTCGTCGCTCTGGTATCTGCTCTTCGGGCTCGCGTGCTGCGCGATCGAGCTCATGCAAACCGGCGGGCCGCGCGCCGATCTCGACCGCTTCGGCTCCGTGCCGCGCGCGACACCGCGCCAGAGCGATCTCATCATCATCGCCGGCACGATTACGTTGAAGATGGCGTCGCGCATTCGCCGTCTCTACGAACAGATGCCTTACCCCAAGTACGTCGTCTCGATGGGCTCGTGCTCGAACTCGGGCGGCCTCTTCTCCTACGCGTACTCGGTTCTGCGCGGCATAGACAAGGTGATCCCGGTCGACACGTACGTTCCCGGTTGCCCGCCGCGTCCTGAGGCGCTCACCGAGTCGCTGCTCTTCCTCCAAGAGAAAATCAAAAAGGAAAAGTTCCTCGCTCGCTGAGGCGCACCCCCCTATGACACGCATTCGGCCAACCGAACGGATGAGGCGCGCGCCGCGATGAGCCCCGGCGAGATCCACGCGCTCGTGGCCGACGCGTTCCCGGACGCGATCGTTTCGTGGGACGAAGCGGGGCGCGATCCGTCGCTCTCGATTCGCCCGGATGCGATACCGCGCGTGATGCGGTTCCTCAAGGACGATTCGCGAACCGCGTTCGACTCGCTCACATGTCTTTCCGGCGTTGATCTCCTCGACCGTCACCGGGTCGTCTATCACCTCTTCTCGTTCGCGCACCGCCATTCCTTCGTCGTGAAGGCGGACGTGTGGCGCCGCGATCCGCATGTGCCGAGCGTGTCGCTCATCTGGCGTGGCGCGCGGTGGTTCGAGCGCGAGGCGTACGACCTTATCGGCATCCAGTTCGACGGCCACCCCGATCTGCGGCGCATCCTCATGCCCGACGATTGGGAGGGACATCCGCTTCGCAAGGACTTCGTCTTCCCGCTCGAATACGGCGGTATCGACAACCGCAGGAACTACGACTGACGATGGCGACGCTCCGCACCGAAGAGATGACGATGAACATGGGGCCGCACCATCCGTCGACGCACGGTGTGTTGCGCTTCATCCTGAAGACCGACGGCGAAATCGTTCACGAGTGTTTGCCCGACGTCGGTTACTTGCATCGTTCGATCGAGAAGATCGGCGAGCTGATGACGTACACGGGATTCGTGCCGTACACCGACCGTGTCGACTACGTCGCGTCGATGAATTCCAACCTGGCGTACTGCATGGCGGTCGAGAAGCTCGCGTCGATCGAGGTTCCGCGCCGAGCCGAGTTCCTGCGCGTGATGGTTTGCGAGCTCAACCGTATCTCGAGCCACTTGATCGCGGTCGGCGCGCTCGCGATGGACATCGGCGCTGTGACGCCGTTCCCGTACGCGCTGCGCGAGCGCGAGCGCATCAACGACCTGCTCGAGGCGATCTGCGGGGCGCGCCTCACCTACAACTACATCTGGATCGGCGGCGTGTCGTTCGATCTTCCGCCTGGCTGGCTCGAACGCGTCGGCGAGTTCGTGGCGTCGTTCGAGCGCATCATTCCCGAGTTCAACCGCCTCATCAGCGGCAACAAGATTTTCGTCAATCGGATGGGGAACGTTGCGGTGATCTCGCGCGAGATGGCGATCGATTACAGCCTCGTGGGCCCGAACCTCCGCGCTTCGGGGGTCGATTGGGATTTGCGCCGCGCCGAGCCCTACTCGATTTACCCGGAGCTCGAGTTCGCGGTGCCGCTCGGACACGGCGAGTACGGCACGGTCGGGGATTGCTACGACCGGTTCATCGTCCGCGTGCGCGAGATGGAGGAGAGCTGCAAGATTCTTCGCCAGTGCATCGCGAGTTTCCCGCACGACCAACCCGATTTCCGCGCGAAGGTCAAATCAGTGAAGCCGCCCGCGGGCGATGTCTACGTTCGCTCGGAGGCGCCGCGCGGCGAACACGGCTACTACCTCGTGAGCGATGGCACGGCGAAAGCGGCGCGCGTCAAGATTCGCACGGGCAGCTTTAGCGCCATGGCCGTCACCGAGGAACTGGCGGTCGGGTGCATGATCGCCGACGTGATCGCGATCATCGCAAGCCTCGATGTCGTCGCTCCGGAGATCGATCGATAGCCGATGAGAGCATTCCTCGATAGCATCGTCGCCCGCCTCGGCATCGTCGATCCGACGACGGTGCTCTTCGTGTACCTCGTCGGCATGGTCATCTTCTGCGGCGTCGTCTTGATGCTCTTCGTGGCGCCGTTCGCGGGCATCACGAGTTACGTCGAGCGCCGCATCGCGGCGCGCATGCAGTCGCGCGTCGGCCCGAATCGCGTCGGCCCGCACGGCGTGCTGCAGTGGCTCGCGGACGGCGTGAAATGCATCCTCAAGGAAGATTTGATCCCCGACGACGCGGACAAGCCGCTCTTTCGTCTCGCGCCCTATCTTGTCTTCATCGGTATGTTCGGCGCGTTCGTCGTGTTGCCGTTCGGCTCGCGCCTCGTCATCGCCGACCTCGACGTCGGCTTCTTCTATCTGCTCGCGATGTCGTCGCTCGTGTCGGTGGGGCTCATCATGGCGGGGTGGGCGTCCAATAATAAGTGGTCGCTCCTCGGCGGCATGCGCGCGGCGGCGCAAATCGTCTCGTACGAGATTCCGGCGGGGATGGCGATCCTCACGGTCGTTCTCTTCGCGGGCTCGATGAGCGTACAAGGCGTCATCGGCGCTCAGGGTTGGTCGCCGCACACGTGGGTCATGTTCCAGAATCCGTTTCTTTTCGCCGCGTACTTCGTCTTCTTCGCCGCCGCGCTCGCCGAAGGGAACCGCACGCCGTTCGACATCCCGGAAGCCGAGTCAGAACTCGTCGCGGGCTACAACACCGAATACAGCGGCATGCGCTTCGCGCTCTTCTTCCTCGCGGAGTGGGCGAACCTCTACGTAATCGGCGCGGTGTCGGCCGCCGCGTTCATGGGCGGCTGGCAGGTGCCGCCGGGAATTCCCGAGGTGATTCGCCCCGTCGCCGAACTCCTCACGTTCTTCGCGAAGTCGCTCATCGGTGTTTTCTTCGCGATCTGGATTCGCTGGACGTATCCGCGGTTGCGCGTCGATCAAATGATGAGCGTCTGCTGGAAGTATCTCGTGCCGATTTCGTTTCTCAACGTCGTCGGAACCGCGATCTGGATGATGATCTTTCCTCAGGGGCAGATTCCCGCGCTCGCGGCGAGCATCCTGATGGTCGTTCTGACGATCGCGATCCTCGTCCTGTTCGCGCGCAAGGTCGTCGCGAATCTTCGCGCGGTCGGCGGGCCGCTCAGCTTCAATCCTTTCGTATGACGGGAGCGCGCGCGTGATCACGACCTACGTCGGCAACATCCGCGAAACCTGCTCGACGCTTTTCGAGGGAATGGCCGTCACGTTTTCGTATCTCTTCCGGCCGCCGATCACGACGCAGTATCCAGATCGTATGCCGACTTCCGTGCAAGACACGCTTCCCGATCGCTACCGCGGCCATCTCTATGTTCATCTCGACACCTGCATCTCGTGTCTGCTGTGCGAGAAGGCGTGCCCGATCGAGTGCATCAAGATCGAAGACGTCCGCATCGAGAAGATCATGATCACCGCGGCCGACGGAAAGCCGACGCCGAAGGTGAAGGAGCCGACGCTCTTCAACATCAACATGTACAAGTGCATGTACTGCGGGCTCTGCGTCGATCCGTGCCCGACGGGCGCGATTCGCATGACGAAGGAATTCGAGGGGACGACGGAGAACATTCAGAATCTGCACTTCCGTTTCGTTACGCCGGATCGCAAAACGATGGCCGTGCGTCTCGGTGAGGAGCAGGAGCGCAAGGCGGCGGAGAAGAAGGCGGCGCACGCCGCGCCGGCGGCCGCGGCCCCCGCCGCGCCCGCCGCGACGGCGACCGCCGCACCCGCCCCGGCGGCAACCGCGACCGAAGCGCCTCCGGCGCCGCCGACGCCTCCCGCGGCGGACTCACCCCCGGCGACAGAGGCATAGCAATGGACCTTAAGCCCCTCTTCTTCTACCTCTTCGCGGCGATCACGATCATTCCGGCGTTCATGGTCGTCTTCTCGCGCAACCTCGTGCACTCTGCGTTCGCGCTCCTCTTCACGCTTCTCGGAATGGCGGCGCTCTACGTCTTGCTCGGCGCGGATTTCCTCGGCATGACGCAGGTGCTCGTCTACGTCGGCGGCATTCTCATACTTCTTGTCTTCGGCGTTATGTTCACGCAGCGCATCTACGATCTGAAGGCGCGCACGAACGACTTCTTCAATCTGCCGCTCGGCGTCATCATCGGCGCGATCACGTTCTTCCTGCTCTACTTCGGCATCGGCCTAGCGGTCCCGTGGAAGCTGGTCGCGAATCCCGAGATCAAGCCGACAGCGTCCGCGCTTGGCGAACTCCTGCTGACGCGATACCTCCTGCCGTTCGAAGTGATCTCGATTCTTCTGCTCGTGGTTCTCGTCGGCGCCGTATTGGTCGCGAAGAAGGAGCAGCCGGAATGATCGGCCTGCCTCACTATCTCTTCGTCAGCTCGCTTCTCGCGGCGCTTGGCATCATCGCGATCACGACGCGGCGCAACGCCGTCGCGATCCTCATGGGGATCGAGCTCTTGCTCAACGCCGCGGCGCTTAACTTCATCGCGTTCTCGCACTACGTCGTGCCGGCCACTCCGGGCGGCGCGCTCGACGGCCAGCTCTTCGCGATCTTCATCATCGTGCTCGCCGCCGCGGAAGCGACGGTCGCGCTCGCCATCATCATCGCGATCTATCACAAGCTCCGGTCGATCAACGCCGACGAGCTCGTGCAGATGAAGAACTGATGCACTTCACCGAACTCGACATCATCAAGTGGATCGTGATCCTCCCGCTTCTCGGGGCGATCGTAAACGGCTTCTTCGGGAAGGCGCTCACCGCTCGCTTCGGGAACAAGCCGGTCTCGATCATCGGCTGCGGCGTCGTGCTCGCGTCGTTCGCCCTCTCGCTCACCGTATTCGCGCGGCTGCTCGGCGTCGAAGGCCGCGTCCTCATCGATCATCTCTATACGTGGTTCGATGTCGGCGGCTTCCGCCCCGAAGTGACGTTCCTCGTCGACTCGCTCTCGGTCGTGATGATCCTCGTGGTCACGGGCGTCGGGTCGCTCATTCACATCTACTCGACCGGCTACATGTCGCACGACCACGGCTACTACCGGTACTTCGCGTACCTCAACCTCTTCACGTTCTCGATGCTCACGCTCGTTCTCGGCGACAATCTCCTCCTGATGTTCGTGGGCTGGGAGGGCGTCGGGCTCTGCTCGTATCTGTTGATCGGGTTCTGGTTCACCGATCGCGAAAAAGCCGTCGCCGGCATGAAGGCGTTCATCACGAACCGCATCGGCGACCTCGGATTCGTTGTCGGGCTCTTCGCGCTCTGGTGGTATCTCGGGCGCGAGGGTTATCACACGGTCAACTTCTACGCGCTCGCTCAGATCATCGGCGCGCTCGACGGCCAAACGATCTTCGGGATCTCGGTCGCCACGTTCGTCGCTCTCATGTTCTTCGTCGGCGCCACGGGGAAGTCGGCGCAGATTCCGCTCTACGTGTGGCTGCCGGACGCCATGGCCGGCCCGACGCCGGTTTCGGCGCTCATCCACGCCGCGACGATGGTGACCGCGGGCGTCTACATGATCGGGCGCATGAACTTCCTCTACACGATGTCGCCCACCGCGCTCACCGTGGTGGCGGTCGTCGGTGCGGTCACGGCGCTCTTCGCGGCGACGATTGGCCTGGCGCAAACCGACATCAAGAAGGTGCTCGCGTACTCCACGGTGTCGCAACTCGGCTACATGTTCCTCGGCATGGGTGTCGCCGCGTATTCGGCCGGCATCTTCCACCTGATGACACACGCGTTCTTCAAAGCGTGCCTCTTCCTCGGATCGGGAAGCGTGATCCACGGAATGGGCGGCGAGCAGGACATGCGCAAGATGGGCGGCCTGAAGAAGTACATGCCGACGACCTACAAGACGATGCTTGTCTCGACGCTCGCGATCGCGGGGATCTTTCCGCTCGCCGGTTTCTTCTCGAAGGACGAAATCCTCTGGAAGGCGTGGTCGTCCGCGCACGGCAGTCCGCTTCTCTGGTTCATCGGTGTCGCGGCCGCGGGGATGACCGCGTTCTACATGTTCCGCCTCATCTTCATGACATTCTGGGGCGAGTGTCGCGCCGACGAACACACGAAGCATCACATTCACGAGTCGCCGCGCTCGATGACGATCCCGCTCATCGTGCTCGCGGGGCTAGCGGTCGTCGGTGGCTGGATCGGGATTCCTGGCGCCCTCGGCGGCGGAAACCAGTTCCATCACTGGCTCGCGCCGGTGCTCTCGCCGAGCGAGGCGCACGGCCCGACGCTCCTCGATTGGGATCTCGCGTCGGAGACGGCGAAGTTTTCGGCGGCCGTGGACGCCGAGGGTGCGAGCCACATGGTGAGCCTTTCGTACATCGGAGGGTCGGGTGAGGTGACGCATATCTCCGGTGAGGTGCCGCACGAGGCGGTTCACGGCGACGCGGGTCAGGGCGGCGATCACGCTGCCGACGCCGCGCATGGCGAGTCGCCGCCCGGCGGCGAACACGGCGGCGAACACGCGGCCGGCCACGCGCACGACCCGATGGAGTACGTGCTCATGATCGTCTCGCTCGCAATCGCCGGCACGGGCATTTTCCTCGCGCACCGCTTCTACGTGAAGGACCGCGGCGCCCCGGCGCGCATCACGGCGCGCATGCCGCGCCTCGCCGCACTCGTCGCCGACAAGTACCGCGTCGACGAACTCTACGGCGCCACCGCGATCGGCGGCACGCTCTCGCTCTCACGGTTCCTCTCGGCGTTCGACGGCTTCGTCATCGATGGCCTCGTGAATCTCTCGGCATACCTGACACGCGTCGTCTCGATGCTCAACGGTTGGTTCGACAGCATGTTCGTCGACGGCGCCGTCAACGGTGTCGGCCGGTTGATCGCTTATCTCGGAGCGCGCGCTCGCAGTCTTCAAACGGGCGTCATCCAATACAACGTCGTCGGCGTCTTCGCCGGCGTTCTGCTCATGGTGCTCGTCCTCGTCGTCTTTCGCTAATGCGCGAACGGCGGGCCTGGAGGAAGGAATCGCAATGTCCGATCTCTTGACGCTCATCACGTTCACCCCGCTCGTCGGGATGGTTGCGCTTCTCTTCGTCCCGAAGGAACGCGTTAGCGCGATTCGCTGGCTCTCGGTCGTGGCCACGCTCGTGCCGCTGCTTCTCTCCGTTTACCTCTACATGAATTTCGATAGCACGAAGGCCGGGATCAACGACCCGACGTCGTTCCAATTCGTCGTTCAAAAAGATTGGATCCCGTCGTTCAACATTCAGTACTACATGGGCATCGACGGCCTCTCGGTGAGCATGGTGCTTCTCACCGCGCTTCTCTCGTTCATCTGCATCTTCGCGTCGTTCGGCATCGAGAAGGGCGTGAAGGGCTACTTCATGATGTTCCTCCTGCTCGAAACCGGAATGATGGGCGTCTTCTGCGCGCTCGACTTCTTCCTCTTCTACGTTTTCTGGGAGTTGATGCTCCTGCCGATGTACTTCCTCATCGGAATCTGGGGCGGGCCGCGCAAAGTCTACGCGGCGATCAAGTTCTTCCTCTACACGCTCTTCGGCTCCGTTCTGATGCTCATCGCGATGCTCGCGTTCTACTTCAAGGCGGGCGGCTCTTTCGACATGGTCGCGATGATGGGAAAGGGGCTCGACGCCGGAACCATCAAGCTGTTCGGAATGCTCCTCCCGTTCGGGCAGCTCATGTTCATCGCGCTCTTCATCGGCTTCGCGATCAAGGTGCCGGTCTTCCCGTTCCACACGTGGCTTCCGGACGCGCACGTCGAGGCGCCCACCGCGATCTCCGTCATCCTTGCCGGCGTTCTTCTGAAGATGGGGACGTACGGTCTCATGCGGATCTCGTTCCCGATTCTGCCGGAGGCGACGCAATGGTTCGCGCCCGCGCTCGCCGTGCTTGCGGTCATCAACATCGTCTATGGCGCGCTCTGCGCGATGGCGCAGAAGGATTTCAAGAAGCTGATCGCGTACTCCTCCGTGAGCCACATGGGATTCGTCATGCTCGGCATGGCGTCCGGCACCGTGCAGGGGATGAACGGCGCGATCTTCCAGATGTTCAATCACGGCACGATCACCGCGATGCTCTTCCTTCTCGTCGGCGTCGTCTACGATCGCGCGCACCATCGCGAGATCGCGGGCTTCGGCGGCCTCATGTCCCGAATGCCCGTCTACGCCACGTTCACGACGATCGCGTTCTTCGCGGCGATCGGGCTTCCCGGGCTTTCCGGTTTCATCAGCGAGGCGCTCGTACTGCTCGGCGGCTTCAAGGCGTTCCCGGCGATCACGATTCTTTCCGCGACGGGTATCGTGCTCGGCGCCGGCTACATGCTCTGGACGTTCCAGCGCGTCTTCCTCGGCCCGCTCAACGAGAAGTACGCCGGCATCGCCGAGATCAACCGCCGCGAGATCTTCACGCTCGTACCTCTGACGATTCTTACGATCGTGCTCGGCTTCTATCCGCATCCGGTGCTCGGACTCTTCGGCGCGTCGGTCGACAAGCTCGTCGCCGTGGTCTGGGGCTAAGGCGAGGCGGCGCGCATGGGCAACCTCGATAGCCTGAAGTTCTTCTGGCCGGAGATTATCGTCGCGCTGGCGTTTATCGCGACGCTCCTCTTCGATGTCGCGACGCGCGGCAAGCGGCCGACCGGCAGCGCGGCGATCGCAATCGCCGGGCTTGCGCTCGCGGTCGTCGCGAGCATCCCGCTCCTCTCCGCGCCGCCGACGCTTCTTTTCTCGGGAATGATCGCGCTCGATCCCTTCGGCGTTTTCATCAAGATCTTCGCGGCCGTAGCGTCGATCGTCGTAATCCTCTTCTCGATGGGCTACAAGGAACTCTCGGCGCGGTTCCAGGGCGAGTATTTGGCGACGCTCTTAGCGACGATCCTCGGCGCGATGCTCTTCGCGTCGTCGACGAACCTCGTGATGATCTATCTCACACTCGAGATGCTGTCGCTTCCGGCCTACGTGCTCGCGGGGTTCCTGCGCGGCGATTCGCGTTCGAGCGAAGCCGGCATCAAGTACGCGGTCTTCGGCGCGGCGGCGAGCGGCGCGATGATCTTCGGGTTCTCGTTCCTCTACGGCATGACCGGGAGCCTTGACCTCTTCGCCATTCGCGACGCATTCCTTACGCGCGGCATCCCGCCGGTCGCGCTCATCGTTCCGACGATCCTCGTCTTCGCCGGCTTCGCGTACAAAATCTCCGCGGCGCCGTTCCACATGTGGACGCCCGACGTCTACGAGGGCGCATCGACCCCCGTCACCGCGTTCTTCTCGGTTGTCCCGAAGGCCGCCGGTTTCGCCGCGATGCTCCGCTTCTTCCTTTCGTCGATGACGACCGACACGCCGAACGGCCTCGTCGCGATCGACGGCATCGACTGGCCGTTTCTCATCGCGATCGCGTCCGTCTTCACGATGACACTCGGCAATCTCGCGTCTCTGCGGCAGAACAACGTTAAGCGTCTTCTCGCATACTCGAGCATCGCGCACGCCGGCTACATGATGATGGGGCTCGTTCTCCTCACCGGCGAAGGGATCAAGGCGGTTCTCTTCTATCTCATCGTCTACGCGCTCATGAATCTCGGCGCGTTCCTCGTCGTGATCGCGCTCTCTAACGGAAAACCGCGCGAAGAGATCGAAGAGTTCCGGGGCCTCGGCTGGCGCATGCCCGCGACCGCCGCGGCGATGGCGATCTTCCTCTTCTCGCTGACGGGGCTTCCGCCATTCGCGGGGTTCATCGGCAAGGTCTATCTCTTCAAGGCCGTCATCGCGAAGGAGTTTTACTGGCTCGCGGTCATCGGCGTTCTGAATAGCGTCGTCTCGCTCTACTATTACGTCCGCATCGTTAAGGTGATGTACCTCGACTCGCCCTCCGATGCCGCCCCCGCGGGCGGACTCGCGCCGATGCCCGCCGTCGCCGTGTCGCGGCTTCACAGCGTGCTGCTCGTGCTCCTCGCGGTGCCGTCGGTCTACTTCGGTATTCGCTTCGGGCTGGTCGACGCGGTCTCCGAACTCGGCCGCTCGATCTTCCTCGGCCGCTGATCGGGCCGCGTGCCTGAGGACTCCGTTCGCTGCCGCGCCTGCGGCGCGATGACGCCCGACGAAAACCTGCGCTGCATCTTCTGCGGCGAACTTCTCGCCGCCCGCAGCGGTGCTCTCGGCCGGCTCCGCTACGGAACCGTCACCCGTTGGGTCGTCGCCGTGGTCGCCCTCTACCTCGTGTGGCGGCTCTTCTCTTAGCGCGGTGCGGCATTTCGAGGGTTGACGCGTCCCGTCCGCGCAGCGTAATCTCCAACCATGACCTATACGTCATGGTTCACGGTTTTGCTGCGCGGGGCCAGCGCACTCGGCACGGTGAGGCGCGTCGAATGAGAGACGGCGCCGAAAGCCTCCGCATCGGAGAGCTGGCCGCGCGCTCGGGCAAGACGATCCGCGCGCTCCACCTTTACGAGCAGATGGGGCTGCTGCCGGCCGCCGAACGGTCCGAGTGCGGCTACCGCCTCTTCCGCAGCGACGCGCCCGTCCGAATCGAGTGGATCGACGCGCTTCAATCGCTCGGCTTGTCCCTCGCCGAGATTCGCGAGTTCGATCTCGAGTTCGAGCGCCGGACGCTGGGGCCGCAGGCCGCCGCGCTCGCGCGGAAGCGATTCAAGGAGAAACTCGTCGAAACGCGGCAGGCGATCGAACGGCTCCGAATGCTCGAATCGGAGTTGTGCGCGGCGCTCGAATACCTCGAGGCATGCCGCGGCTGCATTCCGCCTCAGCCCAGCGCCGTCTGCCCAGAGTGCGACGTGCCGCGCGAGAAGTCAGAGAAGCCGATTTTGATGAAGGGGTTCTATTCGAAGCCGGGCCCGCCGGCGACGCGGAGCGCAGCCGCGAAGAGTTCGACGGCCGGCTTTCGTATCGCGCAACGGCGGCGCCGCGCGCGCAAAGGAGCTTCATGAGCACCGCAACAAGCGAAGACCTGCTCAAGGAATTGAGCCGGATTACGGACACCTATCACAACGAGAACATCGTCGCGCTCGGGATCGTCAAAGAGGCGCGGGTCGAGGGCGCGCGCGCGCGCGTCCACATCGAGCTGCCGACGCCGGCGTATCCGCTGCGCGAACGCTTCGAGGCCGAAGCACGAGCCCGCGCGGGCGCTCTCGCCGGCGTTGCGTCGGTCGACATCGAGTTCACGGCATCGGTCGCCACGCCGCCCGTCCTCCTCGGCAACGCGATGCCCGGCGTGAAGCACCCGATCGCCGTCGCCAGCGGCAAGGGAGGCGTCGGCAAGTCGACGGTCGCGGTCAATCTCGCCGTGGCTCTCGCCCAGTACGGCGCCGCCGTCGGCCTTCTCGACGCGGACATCTACGGTCCGTCGATTCCGATCATGCTCGGCGAACGCCGGCAGCCGAAGCCCTCGCCCTCCGGAAAGATTCTCCCGCTCGAGCGCTACGGCGTTCGGATGATGTCGATCGGTTTCATCGCGACCGGCGACACGCCGGTTATTTGGCGCGGCCCGCTCGTCTCGCGGATGCTGCAGCAGTTCCTCATGCAAGTGGAGTGGGGCGAACTCGATTACCTCATCATCGATATGCCGCCGGGCACCGGTGACGCGCAACTCACCCTCTCGCAGCAGTGCCCGCTCTCGGGCGCTGTGGTCGTCACGACGCCGCAGGAAGTCGCGCTCGAAGATGTCTACCGAGCCGTGCAGATGTTCGGCCAGGTACGCGTACCGATTCTCGGAATCGTCGAGAACATGAGCGGGTTCGCATGCCCGCACTGCGGCGAGGTGACCTCCGTGTTCCGTTCAGGCGGCGGCGCCGCGGCCGCGGAGAAGTCGGGCGTCCCGCTCCTCGGGCGCATCCCGCTCGATCCGGCAATCTGCGACGGCGGCGATGCCGGCGCGCCGATCGTGGCCGCACACCCCGAGAGTCCGCAATCCGCCGGCTTCCGCAAGATCGCCGGCGAAGTCGCCGCGCAGCTCGCCGTTATGTCGCGCGCCGGTTAAAAAGGAGATTCGAATTGGTTGCTAGCGCGTTTGCGATCGGCCTGAAACAAGATCACTCGCTCGGCGTCTACCTGCGCGAGATCGGCGAGTATCCGCTCCTGACTCCCGAAGAAGAACGCACGCTCGGGCGCAGGGTACGGACGAAGCAGGACAAGGCGGCGCTCGACCATCTCGTCACTGCGAATCTGCGCTTCGTCGTTCACATCGCGAAGAAGTACGCCAATCGCGGCCTCTCGCTCGCGGATGTCATTCACGAGGGGAATCTCGGGCTGATCCGCGCGGCGGAGGGTTTCGATGAGCGCCGCGGCGTGCGATTCATCTCGTACGCACAGTGGTGGATTCGCCAATGCATCCTGCTCGCGATCGCTAAGCAGTCGCGCATGATCCGGCTCCCGATGAACAAGCAGGGGACGCTGCACAAGGTCTACAAGGTCGGCGATCAGATGCGCAACACGCTAGGCCGCGAACCGAGCCACGCGGAGGTCGCGGAGGCGATGAACATTCCGGAGAACGAGCTGTTGGAGACGATGAACCTCTCGACGTTCCATCTTTCGCTCGACGCGGGCGAGTCGTCCGACGGCGAGCAGTCGCTCGCGAACGTCATCGCGGACGAGAGCGTCCCGCTTCCCGATGACCGCCTCATCGACGAGAGCATGCGATGGGATGTTCAGCGCGCGATCGAGCTTTTGACCCCGCGCGAGTCGGAGATCCTTCGGCTCTATTACGGCGTCGGGTGCGATCGCCCCCACACGCTCGAGGAGATCGGAGCGGTGCACCGCCTCTCGAAAGAGCGAGTGCGGCAGCTCAAGGAGCGCGCGCTCCAGCGTCTTGCCCGCGGCGCGGACGCGAAGAAACTCCAGTCCTACCTGAACTGACAAAAAAACACTAATTCTCGCCGTCTAATCGCGTGTGCTAGACTCGACGCGATTTCGAACTGTTTCTGCAACGCAACTCGTCTTCGAAAACCGAACCGGCTGTGCAGGCGGCCGCATGAGGTCCCCGATGCGAACGAGCGCGACTGCAACTCAGTGCTTTTGCGCCCCGACGCGACGCCGCGCTCTTTGGCGCACTGCGTTCTGCGTGGGTAGCGCCTCCCTTTGCGCGCTCGCAACGCCACTGCCCACCCTCGCGCTGAACTTCACCAACGTCACGTCTGCGGCCGGATTCATCTACGCCCACGGCTACAGCGGCCCTGTCGGGGAGGCGCGCCTCTCGGCCGGCGGCGTCGCGGTCGGCGACTACGATCGGGACGGTTGGGAAGACGTTTACGTCGTGCGCGGCAATATCGGGCCCAACCTGCTCTTTCGCAATCTCGGCAACGGCACGTTCCAGGAGGTCGGCGCGTCCGCCGGCGTCAACATCAGCGGCGCGTACGGGTCTGGCCCCACGTTCGGCGACTACGACGGCGACGGCTGGCTCGACTTGATCATTGGCGGGGCGGATCCGACGCAGCCGCGTCTCTTCCGCAACTTGGGCACCGGCGCGTTCGCTGATGTCACCCCGACCTGCGGCATCAGCACACTGATGAACACCTTCTCGTGCACCTACGGCGACTACGACATCGACGGCGACCTCGATCTCTTCCTGACGCACTGGGGACCGATCGGAAGCCCCGACCATCTTTGGCGCAACAACGGCAACGGATCCTTCACGTCGGTCGACTGGGACGCTGGCCTTTCGATCCTCGGAGACGAAGGCGCCGACTACTCGTACACGGGAAACTTCGCGGACATCAACGACGATGGTTTTCCGGATTTGCTCGTCGCGGCGGACTTCGAGCGCTCGAAGGTATTCATCAACGACGGCGACGGGACGTTCACGAACGTGACCACCGGCGTGATCTCCGACGAAAACGGAATGGGCGGCGCGGTCGGCGACTACGATAACGACGGCGACCTCGATTGGTTCGTATCGAGCATTTGGGATCCGAACGGCGTGCCGGAGGGGAGCTGGGGCATCACCGGCAACCGGCTCTACCGTAACGCGGGCGGCGGCGTTTTCCAGGATGTCACCACGGCGACGGGCGTGCGCCAGGGATACTGGGGCTGGGGCTCGAGTTTCGCCGACTTCAACAACGACGGGCACCTCGATCTCGTTCACGTGAACGGATGGAACGCGCTCGAATTCGAGCGCGACTCGACGCGGGTTTTTATCTCCGGCGGTGACGCGACGTTCACCGAGCAGTCGTACGTGCTTGGCGTGCGCGACGTCGGGCAGGGGCGCGGCGTGGCGTGTTTCGATTACGACCGCGACGGCGATCTCGACATTTTCATCGCGAACAACGGTTCGGCGCCGTTGTTCTATCGAAACGACGGCGGCAACGCGCTCAAGTATCTGAGCGTCCGCCTCGCGGGGCCGTCGCCGAATACCGAGGGAATCGGCGCGAGGGTTTTCGTGACGGCGGGCGGCGTCACGCAGATGCGCGAGATTCGCTGCGGCAGCAACTACGTCTCCCAGGATCCGGCGGTCGCGCACTTCGGACTCGGTTCCGCGACGCTCGTCAGCGAGCTTCGCGTCGAGTGGCCGGATGGCGTGACGACGGTGCTCAACGGCCTCGCGCCGAATCAACGCCTCGTGCTCGATCAAAACGTAACCGGCGTTTCTCCGGGCTCCGGTTCCACCCCTTTGGGATCGGCGTTTGAACTCGTCGGAGGTGCGCCCAACCCCTTCGGCGCCTCGACCACGATCCGGTTCCGGTTGCCGCACCGCGCCGACGTTTCGCTTCGCGTCTATTCGCTCGCCGGCCGGCATGTGGCGACGCTCGTCGACGAGTCGCGCGAGCCCGGCGAGCACGGCGTCGACTGGGACGGACGCGATGGCGCGGGTCGCCTTGCCGCCGCCGGGCCGTACGTCGTGCGCCTCGAGTCTGCTGCGGGCGCCGTCTCAACACGCCTCATCCTCGCTCGCTAGCCGCGCGGGGCACACTCTTGTCCGCGCGGCGCCGAGTCGAAGTTTCCGCAGGCGTCATCGAACGCGGCGGACGGATTCTCATCGCGCAGCGGCGTCCCGGCGATCACCTCGCACTCAACTGGGAATTCCCAGGGGGCAAGCGAAAGCATGGCGAGAGTTGGGAGGACTGCCTTCGCCGCGAGCTCCTCGAGGAGATCGGCGTCGAGGTGGCGGTGGGGGCATGGCTCGACGCGGTGACGCACGCGTACGACGACCGCGATGTCCATCTGCGTTTCTTTCGATGCCGAATCACGCGCGGAACGCCGGCGTCTCTCGACTGCCACGACGTTCGCTGGGTCGCGCCGTGTGAGCTTGCGAATTTCGAATTCCCCGAGGCAGACGCGGCACTCGTGCGCTGGCTTTCGGCGTCACGCACACAGACGAGCGTCCCGGCGAGCTTGACGATCGAGCCGCGGGGCGGCGAATCGGCGGCGGTGGCGGAAGCGGTCGACGTGCGATGGGGAACGCAGCTCGACGAAGCCATGGCGCGTTGCGGTGTCCGGTCGCGAATGGGTTGCGGGGCCGGGCTGTGCGGCGCATGCGCGGTCGATGTCGTCGCGGGCGCCGCCAATCTCACGCCGCCGACCGCGGAGGAGCGCGCGTGGTTCGCGCCCGACGCGGCGAGCACGACCCGGCCGAGCGATCCGCGCGATCCGCGAACAGCGTCCGAGGTCGCGCGTGTCGGCCGGCGCCTTGCGTGTCAGGCGCGCATCACAGGGAACATCGTCCTTGCGCTTAAGGAGCGCTCGCTTCTTCACTTCTAGCGCCGAGCGCGGCGTCGTGGGGCCGCGTCACGCGTCACGCGTCGCGCGCACCCGCTCTTACGCGATCGAACGGCCGCCGTCGACGAACACGGTCTGCCCCGTCATGTACGGGGCCCGCGTTGCGAGAAAGACGACCGCGGAGGTGATTTCCTCGGGCGTTGCATGCCGTCCGAGCGGAACGCGGCCGAGAGGCGGCAGCGGCGCCTCATCGCGCGGACCGTTCGGATCGTCGTCCGCGAACGCGATCCCAGCGGGCGCGAGCGAGTTGACGCGCACCGCGGGCGCGTAGCGGCGCGCGAGCGCGCGCGTCGCATGCGCGAGCGCGGACTTCGACAGGCTGTAGGCGATGTGGCGGCGATACGGAATGCGGCCGCCGACCGAGCCAATGTTGACGACGGCGCCGTGACGCGCCGCGAGTGCCGGCGCAAGCGCCCGCGTGAGCAGGATCGGCGCCAAGAGATTCAGCCGCGCAACTTGGTCCCAGGATTCCGGACTGAGTTCATCGATCGACTCGGTAGGGAAAAGGGCCGCGTTGTTGATGAGGATGTCGGCGCCGCCGAAGAGGGCGAGCGCGGCGGCGGCGGCGGCGCGGCAGTCACGGGCGGCGCGCAGGTCGGCGCGCATCGCGTGGGCGCGGCGGCCGAGCTCGCGCGCTTCCGTCACGGTTGCGTGCGCGCCCGCCTCCGAGGCGCGAAACGTCACGAAGAGGTCGCAGCCCTCGCGTGCGAGCGCGAGCGCGATCTGTTTGCCGAGGCGGCGCCCGCCGCCGGTCACGATCGCGACCTTTGCGCTCACGCTTCACTCTCCCTGTCTCGTGGCCGTGGCGATCGCGTGCGCAGCAGGACGCCCGGGTCGCGCCTGGTTTGTTCGGTGCGCTGACGTGCGGGATTTGAGAAGATCGGCGCGCTCGCTCGCCGCCGCGGCCGCGTGTTTGACGCAGCGAACCGAGCCGGACCGCGAGCAGTATAGAGTCGACGATTCATCCTCACAAGACGACCACGCCGGGAGGATTTCACGTGTCCGTTTCGCAGGCGCAGCTTCTCATCTCCGACTCCGGACAGAACGCGGACATGCTTTACGCCACGCGATTCTGGGCGTACGACCCGTTCGTTCATCTTCGCATTGGGAGGCGGCGCGTGGTCGTGCTCTCCGACCTCGAGATCGATCGCGGGCGGCGCGAGTTGCCGGGATTCGAGATCGTGCCGCTCAGCAGCGTGCTCGCTCAGATCGCTGGCGGCGCGGTCGCGAAACGGAATCCGCCCGCCGGGACCGCGCGGCGCCCCGCGCGCGCGAAGTCTTCGCGCGCGTCGGCGCCCGCGCCGCTACTCGCCGACGTCGCGCTCGTTCTCCTGCGCGGCGCACGCGTCAAACGCGTCGTCGTTCCCGGCTCGTTCCCGCTCGAATACGCCGACCATCTGCGTGCGCGCGGAGTCCACGTGAGCACCGGCGGCTCCCCGTTCTTCCAGAGCCGCGTCGTCAAGAGCGCGCCTGAAATCGCGATGATCCGCGAGGCCCAAGAGGCGACCGAGCTCGCGATGGACGCGGCGATCGCCCTTATCCGCCACGCCGAAATTCGCGGCGATGCGCTCTTTCACGATGGTGCGCCGCTCACCTCGGAGAGGGTGCGCGAAGCGATCGGGATCGATCTTCTGCGCCGCGGGTTCGCGGCGGGCAACCCGATCGTCGCGGGCGGCGCGCAGGCGTGCGATCCGCACGAAGCCGGACACGGTCCGCTCCCGGCGAACTCGCCGATCATCCTCGACATCTTTCCGCGCTCCGTACGAACGGGATACTTCGGCGACATGACGCGCACCGTCGTGCGCGGACGGGCGTCGGAGAAGGCGCGGCGCATGTTCGACGCGGTGCTCGAAGGCCAGAACATCGCGCTCGGGATGATTCGCGCCGGCGCGGCCGCGTACAAGATCCACGCGGCGATCACCGCGCGCTTCGACGAACTCGGTTTTCCGACGGGCCAGATGGACGGCCGGATGCAGGGCTTCTTCCACGGGACCGGACACGGGCTCGGCCTCGAGATTCACGAGCCTCCGCGCATCGGGAAGGTCAAGACAACGCTTCGCGCGGGAATGGTCGTCACCGTCGAACCGGGGCTCTACTACTCCGACGCGGGCGGCATCCGGCTCGAAGACATCGTCGTCGTGACGAAGGGCGGATGCGAGAACCTCAACCGCTATCCGAAGGAACTCGAGGTCAACGCGTGACGCCGCGACGGTAGAAAACGAGCCGGTCGCCTCGCAAGGCTCCCGGCTCGATCAATCGCGTTCGTGAATCCCGGAGCGCGCGCTATGCGCTAAACGAACTCCCGCAGCCGCATTTCCCGCTCGAGTTCGGATTCTCGATCTTGAATCCCGCGCCGTGAAGGCCTTCGACGTAGTCGATCTTCGAACCGATCAGGTAGTTGAGGCTCATCGGATCGACGACCAGGCTGAAGCCGAACGTCTCTTGCGGATAGACCTCGTCATCGTCCTTCAGGTCGTCGAACGCGAAACCGTACTGGAATCCCGCGCACCCGCCGCCTTCGACGTAGATGCGGAGATTCCGCTGATCGGGCTTCTCTTCGTCGAGGATTTCCTTGATCTTCAGAGCGGCCGTTTCGGTGATCATCACCATGCTTATCCACCTTCTTTCTTCAAGATGCCCCGCGCCTACTGCGACGCGTGAATCTGGTAGCTCCAACCGAGGTCGCGCGGGAACTCCTGCGCTCTCGGCACAATGATCGCCTCTTTGATGCAGACTTGCTCGCAAAGTTTGCAAGAGACGCACTTTTTCTCGTCGACCACCGCGAGCTTCGTCACGAACGAAAGCGGATCGTTCGTGTCGACGAGCGAGATGCAATCGAACGGGCAAACATCGACGCAGTACGCGCAGCCCGTACAGAGTTCGTCGATCACGACCGCCTTCGGGATTTCCTTCGCCTTGATGCGCTCGACGAGCACGGAGCGCTGATCGACGATGCAGTCGTACGGGCAGTACACACCGCAGACGCTGCAATTGATGCAGAGGTTCGGGTCGATGATGTAGCGCTCTTTCTTTAGCCCCGTGATCGCTTTCGTCGGGCACTTGATGTCGCACACGCCGCAGCCGACGCAGTTCTCGAGGATGTAATGCGCGTCCCAGAGCGGCGTTTCGTTCAGCACGATTCCCGCCGGCAGAGCGCGGATGACGAGTACGTCGCCGATGTAGCGGTGGAAGTACTCGCCGATCTCCTCCTCGAACGCGAAGCGCGTCGTAAACGTGCGCGGGAAACTGAGCGTCCCGCCGCAGAGCGAGAGAATCTTTTCATCGTCCGGCGCCGTCGCGGAGACCTTGAGCACGCGACCCTCGACGAGTTCGATTTCGTACCTGTACGCGGGCATTCTGTCGGGCAGCCCGAGCATGAACTTCTGCGGGCAATTCGGAATTTTCTCGGGGAACCAGAGGCGGATCATGTACTCGTTGCCGCTGCGCTCGATCGTGTGGACGAGCCCGTAGCGCTTGTTGCGCTCCGTCAACTCCTCGACGTCATCCTTGTGGCGCGCCCACGCCAGCTCCCATCCCGGCGCGCCGTCGTCGAGTGCGGTCCCAGCGTCGCCGGCTACCGCGGCATTCTTGGTCGCATCGTCGGCCATTCTGCGAAGACTCCCCCCGAGAGCGCTACTGGCGAGTGTTTAGATCTTGATCGATTGTCGGATGAGAACGCGTATTCCACGAGAGCGCCGTGATGATATCGGATCGGTATGGGGCGGTCAACCGAACGTCGGGACGCCCCCCTCGGCGGCCGAGGTTCCCGGCGGTTGAATCGGGACGCGGCAGGGTGCTAATCTGGCGCCCGTCCCGCGAATATTCCATCCAAAAGGAGCAATCCCATGCACAGTGAATTGGAAGCCCTCATACCGGAGTTCCGCGCGATCTCGGACGCGTCTCTTCGCACGAAATGCCTCGATGTTTGGGAAGAGGCGCTGAAGCGAGGCGGTTTCTCGCTGTCCGACCTGAAGCGAATGCCGTTTACGATTCTCGTCGACGGCGTGCAGATTTCGTTCGTGGAACACGTCCGCACGGTCGCGCGCCTCTGTATCTCGATGGCGGATATCCTCGTCGATGCGTACGGCACGCGCGTGAAGATCTCGAAGGACCACCTCGTGGCGGGCGCGATGCTCGCCGACGTCGGCAAGGTCATGGAGTACGAGGAGAAGGACGGCAAGTTCGTGAAGAGCCGTCACGGAAAGTATCTTCGCCATCCGTTCACCGGCGTCGGGCTCGCGTTCGCGAAGGGCGTTCCCGACGAGGTGATGCACGTGATCGCCGTGCACTCGAAGGAGGGCGACCACTTCAAGCGTTCGCCGGAAGCCATCATTTTTCATCACGCCGATTTCACGGACTTCGAGCTGGTGCAGTAGTGGCGATCGTCCTCACGACGGTTCTCATCGTCGCGTACGTGGCGCTCGCTGCGGCGGGAGTGATGGGATACGCACTCGCATACGGCCGTGCGGACTTCGGGAGCCACTTTCATCCGGCGCTCGTCGCGACGCTTCTCGGAATCTTCGGGCACGCGATGACGATGTTTTATTTCATCGGCACGGGAAAAGCGATCAAGGATGTCGTTCGCGACGAGAAGCTCGACACGTCGATTCTCAAGGAGACGCGCCGCCAAAACATGGTGGCGTCCTCGTGGGCGACGTTCGCGACGTTGTGCCTCATGTTTCAATTCATCATCGGGGGCGGCGCGCACACGCGGGCTGTACCGGCGCGAGTCCACGAGGTGGCCTTCTTCGTCACGCTCATCGTGAGCGGACTCGCGACATACCGCGAGATTCGCCTGCTCTCCGAACAGAATGCGCTCGCAGACCGCGTCAACGCGATGGTTTCGTAATCCTCAGAAGGAGTGATCTGTAATGCTTGTGAAAACAGCGCAGGAGTTGGAATCGCTCGCCTCCGAGGCGATCGAGGCGGTGTCGGCGACGGACGTCAAGATCAAGAACGAGAGCGCGCTTCGCGGGAATGTGATCGATGCGATTGCATTGAACGCGGCGATCGGCGCGAACGACGAAGTGAAGAGTCACGCGCGCTGGTTGATACGCGCGTCGGCGCGAGCGCTGGGCATTCACCTCGCGTCGATCCAGGGTCTCTACGCCGCGATGGGGCGCGGCGACGTTCGCGGCGTCACCACGCCGGCGATCAACGTGCGCGGGCTCGCGTACGACACGTGCCGCGCCGTCTTCCGCGCCGCGCGCAAGATCGACGCGAGCGCGTTTCTCTTCGAGATCGCGCGCTCCGAAATCTCGTACACCGATCAGCGGCCCGTCGAGTACTCAGCGATCGTTCTCGCGGCCGCAATCCGCGAGGGCTGGAAGGGCGCCGTCTTCGTGCAGGGCGATCACTTCCAGATCAACGCGAAGAAGTACAAGGAGAACGCCGAGGCCGAGACCGCGAATGTCCGTAAGCTCATCGAAGAGGGCGTTGGCGCCGGCTTCTACAACATCGATGTCGACACGTCGACGCTCGTGGATCTCTCGCACGCGACTCTCAAAGAGCAGCAGCGCCTCAACTACGAGCTTGCGGCCGACTACACCGCGCTCATCCGCAAGATCGAGCCGAAGGGGATCACGGTTTCGGTCGGCGCCGAGATCGGCGAGGTCGGCGGGAAGAACTCGACCGTCGAGGAATTCCTCGCGTTCATGGAAGGCTACGTCGAGGCTCTCGCGAAGAAGGCGCCGGGCGCGGCCGGCATCAGCAAGATTTCGATCCAAACCGGGACCTCGCACGGCGGAGTTCCGCTTCCGGACGGCACGATCGCGAAGGTCGCAATCGATTTCGACGCGCTCGTCGACATCGGCAAGATCGCGCAGAGCCGCTTCGGCCTCTCTGGCTCCGTGCAGCACGGCGCATCGACGCTTCCGGACGAAGTATTCGATCGCTTCCCGCAGTCGAATACGTCGGAAATCCACCTTGCGACGGGATTCCAGAACATCCTCTTCGATCATGAGGCGCTTCCCGCGGCGATGAAGGAAAAGATGTACGCGTGGCTGCGCACGAGCTGCGCCGACGAAATGAAGGCGGGCCAGACGGACGAACAGTTCTTCTACAAGACGCGGAAGAAGGCGCTCGGGCAGTTCAAGCGCGAGTTCCACGAGCTTCCGGCCGCGACGCGAGCGGCGATCGGCGCGACGCTCGAGGCGAAGTTCGACCTGCTCTTCAAGAAGCTCGGCGTGGCCGGGAGCCGCGCCGCCGTCGAGCGCTTCGTGAAGCTCGTCGACGTTCCGGTCGCGCAGGGTGGCGCGATGGCGGGCGCGCGTGGCCCCTCCGGCAAGGACGAAGCCGACAGCGGCGAGTAGTGCGACTTCCGTTCCGCATCGATAATTCCGACGGCCACGCGATCCGCGGCGAGGTGCGCACGCCCCGCCGCGGGATCGACCGCGGCACGATCGTCTTCTGCCACGGTTTCAAAGGATTCTGGGACTGGGGCGGCTTCCCGTATTTCCTCGATGCCGCCACGGCGGCCGGGTTTTACGCGGTGGCGTTTAGCTTCAGCGGCTCCGGCGTGTCGGAAGGGGATCGCGTCGACGAGCCCGAGCGCTTCGCCGAGAACACCTACACGCGCCAAGTTCGGGATCTCGAGGAAGTCGTTCGCGCGCTGCGCGGGGGAGTACTTCCTCCGTTCGGGCGGAAACCGGGGCGCATCGGGATCGTAGGGCATTCGATGGGCGGCGGCGTTGCGATCCTCTACGCTGCGAACGACCCGCAGATCGGTGCCCTCGTCACGTGGGCGTCGATCGCGACGGTCGAGCGTTATCCCGACGAAGTGGTCCGCGACTGGCGCGCCCGCGGCTGGACGCTCGTCACGAACGGCCGCACGGGCCAGGAACTCAAGATGTCGACCGCGATCCTGGACGACATCGACGCGAACCGGGAGCGTCTCGACATCGTCGGGGCCGCGCGCCGGCTCGCGATGCCGGTTCTCATCGTCCACGGGCGGGCCGACGAATCGGTGCCGGTCGCCGAGGCGGCGACTCTCGCGGCCGCGGCGAGCGGGCGGGCCGAGCAACTCCTGCTCGACGGCGAAGGCCACACGTTCGGCTCGACCCACCCGTTCCGAGGACCCTCGAACGGTTTCGACGTTGTCGTATCCGCAACCATTCGTTGGTTTGGAGCCCACCTCAGCGTCTGACGCGGTGTCCCGTCACATTGTCTTCTGTTCGCTGACAAATCGGCGAACTTACACGGAGCCTCGCGCAATCCCGAGTTGTTCGCGTTGCGCGCACACGCGCACACGCGCTTACGGCTGCACCCGTTGTGGCATGCGCCTTGCCGATGCGTTGTCGTAAGACCCGGTGAAGTCGCGGGAACCCACGAAAAGAACCCGGAAACTCGCGACGAGCAACGGGAACTTCAAAGGTACCGAAGGGGTAGTTGGAGCACATAAACCCCAGAACAAGGAGCGATCAGCAAATGGTAGGTGCAGCGGCGGCCATGCGGGTTCAGGAAGAACGCGAAGACGCGATCGAAACGAAGCGCGCCCCCAAGGTTGACACCGTCCCGAGCGTTGTTAAGAACGACAATTCCGACATCGGTTCGCTCGGCATTTATTTCAGAGACATCGGCCGGATCAACCTGCTCACGAAGGAAGAAGAGGTTCAGCTCGCACGGCGGGTTCGCCGGGGCGACTCCGAGGCGCTCACGCGTCTCGTCACGGCGAACCTGCGTTTCGTAGTCAGCGTCGCCAAGCGCTACGTCGGCCTCGGTCTCTCGCTCGAAGATCTCGTGGCCGAGGGCAACGTCGGCATCATTCGCGCGGCGCGGAAGTTCGACGACCGCCGAGGCGTACGGTTCCTCTCGTACGGCGTCTGGTGGATCAAGCAGGCGATGCTTCAGGCGCTCGCGGAGCAGGTGCCCGTCGTGCGAATCCCGCTTAATCGCAATGGCCTCATGCACAAGCTTCAGAAGACCGCTGACCAGCTCCGCAAGGCGCTCGAACGCGAGCCGACGTACTCCGAAATTGCGAAGGCCGTTTCGCTCTCGGAAGACGAGGTCGCGAATACCATGGAGCTGACGCGCAGCTACCTGTCGCTCGACGGCGGCCCCGAGAGCGACGACGACGCGGTCGGACTCATGGAGTTCATCGAGGACTCTTCGGCGGTGTCCCCGGACGAACGCGTGGCGCGCGCGAATCTGCGCGAGGATCTCATGGCGGCGATCGACGAACTCCCCCCGCGCGAGGCCGAGGTGCTGCGGCTCTACTACGGCTTCGGGCTCCGCGAGGGAAAGACCCTCGAAGAGATCGGCGATCGGTTCCACCTTTCGCGCGAACGCATTCGTCAGATCAAGGAAGTGGCGATTCGGCGCCTTCGCGGCGGCGCGAAGGGACAAGCGCTCGAGTCGTATCTCGCCGGCTAACGAAGCGGGACGCCGCGCCCGCGACCGGTATGGCCAGCACCGGTAAGTTCGATCAGATACTCGACGCCCGCTTCGATCGGAGCGGGCGTTCGTGCAAGAGGTGCGCACGCCCGCGCGCCGTCCGGAACGCGCGCGAACGTGACGGGCGGAAGAAAACCCTCCGGCGAAACGATCTCCCATCGTAGGTTGCCTTCCGCGAAGAACTGCGTGGAGATCGAGAGGCGCCGAACACGTACGGAATCAGGGCTCCACGCGATGCGAACGCTATCGCCGGATTCGAACCAAGTGGTCAACGAATCCGGCGTGTTCGTTTCGAGCGGGCTCGCCGGATCGAGGCGGACCGCCCGCGGCGTGCTCCACGCGAGGCGATGAACTCCCGCGGGAATGACGCGGCGAAGCGGCGCGTCGGGGCGAAACGAATCGACCGGCGCCGAAAGCGCAAGCACGCTGATACTCGCGTCGTTCGATGACAGCCGCGGCACGGGGATGATCGCCAAACTGCCCTGCGCGTCGCGCGAGCCGAACGCCGCGGTTTCTCCGCCCGCACCATCGACGACGACCCACGCTCCGCCCGCGCCCGTGAATCGACTCCACTCGATTTCGATCGATCCGCATCCGGTAAGGTCGGCGTTCTCCAACGGCCCAAGAATTCGCGGCCGCTCGGGCACCAGGAGCGTGTCGCGCTGCGCGAAACTCGGCAGCCGGACCGCGAAGGCCAGCGACTCGAACGGCTGCAACTCGAACGGCGGCGGTAGCTCGTAAAAGTCGCCCCGATCGGTGAGCGTCGCGCCGTTGGCCGTGACGATCGCATCGCCGATGGGCGCGCCGTCGTGGACCACACTCACGCGTATCGCGTCGCCGTCGGGCCAACCCGCGCGGCCCGCGTTCCCCGCGATCACCAGAATCCCGACGTCGAATCGATCCGAAGCGCCGGGGCCATCGACGTCAGAGTCCGCGCAACCCGCAAAGAATCCAGGCGCGGCGAGGATCGCGGCGATCGTGAAGGCGCGTGCGGCGTCTCTAGTGCAGCGCATCGGATGAATCAGGCCGAGGTGTGTCGACTCGCGCGGGCGGCAGGGTGGGCTGCTCCGGCTCGGCGAGTATCGTCACGAGCGCGAGGGCGATTGCTCGAGCGGCGACAGCGTGGCCGCGCGATCGCCAGTGTCCGTCGAACTGGTAGCGCACGGGCCCCGGATCCGCGGCGAGAGCGGGCACGATATCGAGAAACGGAATCCCGAGTTCCGAGCAGATGAGCGCGAGGTTCTTCGTCATCTCCGCGCCCGACGTTGTGCCCTGGACAACGAGAAGTCGCCCGCCGGTGTCCGCGACGCGATCCCGCAAGCGTGCGATCGCGAGCCTGGTGATACGCCACGCGGGCGCGCCGGAGTCGCCGCCGGCGCTCTTCGCGTCGAGATCACCCGTTCCGCGCGCGGGGTTTCGTGTGTTTCGCGCCGCGACCAACCGTTCCGCGCGAAACCGCAAAAACCGGTAGACGTGAAGATTCTGTTTCGCCCAATCGACGGAAGCGCGCCAGATGCGCGCCGTGTCGCTTAGGCGATGCTCGTGGAACTCCAACGCGCCATCACGCAGTGTGTAGAGTCGCGCGTCGTTCTCGACGTTATCCGCCGGATCGTTCTGAACGAAGAGATAGATCACGACGTCGGGGTGAAACTTGGCTCCAAGCGATTCGAATCGAATCGTGGACGCGACCGTGCCGAACCCGCTCACTCCGAAATTGAGTACCTCGACAGGCTGCTCGCGCAGGTTTGCGGCCATGAGGCGCTCGAGCGTTTGCGCGAGCGTGCTGTCGAACGGAACTTCCTTCGCCTCGGCGAAAGAATCGCCGACGAGCGCAACTCGGAGCGCACCGGATCCATTCTCGATCGACCGCTCCCGATCGCGCATCCCAAAGCTGTTGTACTCGACCGGCACGGCAAACTCTTCGCGTTGGTACGTGAATCGCGCGCCGGGAATCGGCTCGTACCATGTGGCGGGCGAGAATCGATAGCGGAACGCGGGCTGCGGATCAGCGATGCGCACCGCGACTTCCATGGCCGCGATCACGGCGAAGAGTGCCGCTAACGCAAGTCCGATGCTCGCGAGGCGGGCGCCGCCGGAGGGTTTCACGTGTCGTCGCTGCGGCGCGTTGTGTCACTCGCGAGGCTCATCATTTCTCGGCGAGGACGAACATGCGGTACTTGCTGCGTTCGATGTTGGCGGCGAAATCGAGGAGCGGATACGCAGGCGCCGCGGACTGCTCGAAGAGCCGCTTGAGCCGTCGCAGACCCGGCGTGTGCGCCATGCGCGCGAAGAACGTGTGAAAGCGAATCCCGGCGTTCCAGAATGACTCGAATCGAACGCCGCGCCCTTCGAAGAGAGGAATGATCTCCTCGGGGCGCGGCAGGCCGAACCGAATGTGTTCGTCGAGCCAGTCGGGCGCCGCCTCGCCGCGGCGCGCGAACTCCGCGTGCCAGCGCGAGTCGGACGCGTGCGCGCGTTCGCCGCACGGACATCCGAGGACGAGCTCGCGTCGCGTGATGCGGAGCATCTCCGCGATCGCGCGCGGCCGCATTTCTCGCGGCACATGCTCGAGAAAATCGATAGCGATCACGAGGTCGTACGACGCATCGGGCAGCCTGTTGTCGAAGAAATCCGTGCCGACCGGAATCAGGCGCGGGTGAAGCCCCTCGCCCGCGAGGAGAGGATCGATCGCGTGAATGCGCCGCCGCGTGTACGAGCAGATCCCCGTCGTGCCGCTGCCGATTTCGAGAACGGACTCGTGGGATCGAAGCCGCCGGAGCGCCGGGATGTAGCGGATCAGTTCATCCACGAGCGGGGGCTTCTTTGGGCTGCGAATCGTGACGCACGGAGGCCATGATACTCCATATCGGAATGGATTCGATGGAAGCGGAGACGAGATCGGCAGTACACTCGCGCGGTTGCAGGAGCGACGCGGCGTCTGCGCCGCGCGACGCGGAGCCCGCGAGATTTCAGCGAGGAGTCGATGAGGGTCGCGAAAGAGTTTCGGTTCGAGGCGGCGCACGCGCTTCGGAACTACATGGGTTCCGACGAACCGGTGCATGGCCACTCGTGGCGCCTCCGCGTGACGCTCTCCGCGCCGGTCGCCGCGAACGGGCTCGCGTTCGATTTCGTCGAACTCGATCGCGTCGTGCGCGAACGCGTTATCGCGCCGCTCGACCACACCGACTTAAGCGCGCGCTTCGAACAGCCCTCGACGGAACGCGTCGCGCAGTGGATCTGGAGAACACTCTCGGATCTTCCGCTCTTCGAGGTCGCGCTGTGGGAAGGCCCCGACGCGTGGGTCGCCTACCGCGGCGAGGAGGACACGGCTAAGTGAACGCACCGAATAATCGGCGAGACATTCCCGGTCCCGCGCCGGCGACGGCGCCCTCGGAAGTGTTTCAGGGCGAAGAAATCGATGAAACGTTCGACGGGCGCCTCAAGCAAGCGATCGTGCGGCATTTCCGGTACGCGTGGCGCGAGTTGATCGCGCTGCGCGGCACGCTTCGCGCCGAGAAGAGCGCCAGCGCGCGCGAGTTTCACCGCTCCGGCGACGAGCCCCCCCCGGCGGAAACGCTCGACGCGGGTGAATCGGGCCCCTCCGCGCCGGGCGCGGGGGCCTAGGGCCGAGGCGCACGTGCTGACGCTGATCCTCTCGCTCGAGCAACTGTCGTTCGGGTCGCTTCTGGCGATCGCGCCGCTTGCGTTGCGCGATCTTCCCGGCGGATTTCCATCGCTCATCGCGCACCTTGCCGCGGTCTTCTGGGGAATCGCCGGCGCCGTCGCGCTGCGCCTTCCTCCCGGCCAAGGCGGCGAGGCCGCTCCCGTACTCTTCGCGCTCGGCGGCGCCTCGCTCCTCTTCGCGCGCCTTGCGCTCTGGTCGCGGCACCGAATGGCCACGGCACTCTTGATCGCAATTCTCGCCGCCGGCGCGTGGGTCCTCGTCGCCGACGCGGCGCGCCTCGCCGCGCGTCTTTCCGAATCGCTGCCGCCGTCGCTCGTCGCCGCCAGCCTCTTCGCGTCGGCGCTCGTTCTCGGATCGGCGCTATCGACAATGATTCTGGGCCACTGGTATTTGATTCCGCCGCCGCTGCCGTTCACGCACTTGATTCGCGGCTCCATCGTCTTTCTCGTCGCGTGCGGATTGCGCGCGCTTGTGACGGTCGTCTGCATCGTGTTCCTCGTCCGCGGCGTCGATCCAGCGATCAGCGAGTCGTTCGCGCGTCTCTTGCGGGTCGAAGGTGATCTCATCTTTTTCATGCTTCGCGTTTTTTGGGGAATCCTCGGCCCGGTGATTCTCTCGGTTCTCGTCCTGCGCACGGCGCGCCTCCACTCCAATCAGTCGGCGACGGGCTTGCTCTACGTCTCCTGCGTCTTCGTCCTCATCGGCGAACTTCTCGCGAATTTTCTCCTCGTCGAGAGTTCGCTCCCTTTGTAGCTTGTCCGGGTTGGAGGTTCGTTACGCCTGTGCGAAGTGCCGGGCGCCCGCGGCGGTACCGATCGGCCGCGCGGTCACCGAGCACCGTTGCGCGGCGTGCGGCGACGTCGCCCCTCTGCGATTCTCAGAGAGCCTACTCGAGAAGGGCGTCGCGGATCGCTGTGCGCTCTGCACGAGCGAGCACTTCTACATTCAGAAGGATTTTGATCAGCGTATCGGTTGTCTCGTCGTCGCCATCGGCGCGGTGTTCGTGCCGTGGACGTACGGCCTTTCACTCGGGGTCTGCGCGCTCATCGACTGGTTTCTCTACATGCGGCTCCCAAACGTGGCGAAATGCTACATCTGCAAGGCGACGTATGTTGGGGGCACCATGAACGCGGAACACACGGGGTTCGACCTTCACATGCTGGAGAAGTACGAAGCGGAGGCGCGGAGAAAAGGATGAAACGAGGCAGCGTAACGAAGCGAAAAGGGGCGAAGTTCCATGGAGGGATCGCGCCGCGCGTGGGCGAGATGTTGAGTCTCCTCGGGGAGGACCCAAATCGCGAGGGGCTTCTTAAGACCCCCGACCGCGTGGAGAAGTCGCTCCACTTTCTCACGAGCGGTTATCGCCAAAAGATCGGCGACATCATCAATGGAGCGGTCTTCGAGGAGGTGTGCGACGAGATGGTCGTCGTGCGGGACATCGATCTCTTCAGTCTCTGCGAACATCACCTCCTGCCGTTCTACGGGAAAGCGCACGTGGCGTATCTGCCCGACGGGAAGATCATCGGGCTGTCGAAGATTCCGCGCATCGTCGAAATGTTCGCGCGGCGCCTTCAAGTGCAGGAGCGCCTCACGACGCAGATCGCCGAGTGCATCGAAGCGCATTTGCACCCGCGCGGCGTCGGCGTCGTGATCGAGGCGTACCACCTCTGCATGGCGATGCGCGGCGTCCAAAAGCTCAACGCGTTTGCGACGACGAGCGCGATGCTCGGCGCATTCCGGCAAGATCGCGGAACGCGCGCGGAGTTCCTCAACTTCTTAAGCGCGCGCCGCTAGCAGCGCGGTCGAACGCGCGCGCGGCGTTGCGCCGAGAGCGGATGGAGAGCGGCATTCCATGAAAGTCGGCTCGTACGAAATCTTCGCGGTCGAGGCCGAGACGTTTCGCCTCGACGGCGGCGCGATGTTCGGCGTCGTGCCGCGCACGCTCTGGGAGAAGACGAATCCTCCGGACGACAAGAACCGAATCCGGATGACCACGCGCGTGCTCGTGTTGCGCGGCGACGGCCGCACGGCGATCGTCGATGCGGGGATCGGAGCGAAGGAGACCGAGAAGTTCCGCGGGATCTACGCCATGGGGCGCGCGGGAAGCCTCGTGGAATCACTGGCGCAGCGCGGCGTCGCCGCCGCCGACGTTACCGACGTGATTCTCTCGCATCTCCACTTCGATCACGCCGGCGGCGGGACGCGGCGCGACGGCGATCGCGTCGTTCCCGCGTTTCCGCGCGCGAACTATCACGTGCAGCGCGTCAACCTCGCGCAGGCGCGGCGGCCCAACGATCGCGATCGCGCGAGTTTCTTTCCCGACAACTTCGAGCCGCTCGCGCTCGCGGGCGTTCTGCGCGAACACGATCCCGACGCCGAGATTCTCCCCGGTGTTTTCGCGCGCGTGACGAATGGCCATTCGCCCGGACACCAGATGATCGAGGTGATCGACGGACACGATAGTGTTGCGTTCGTCGGCGAAACCGCACCGATGACGAGCCATCTTCCGACTCCGTACGTGATGGGCTACGACCTCGAGCCCGTCGTCACAATGGAGGAGAAGAAGACGTGGCTTCCGCGTTGGGCGGAGCGCGGTACCGTGCTCGTGTTCGATCACGATCCCGACACCGGCGCGGCGCGCATCGAACCGGGTGCACGCGGGTACTTCCAAATCTCCGAGCGCATCACGCTGTGACGGACGAACGCGCGGGCGCCGCGGCGCGCGTGCCGGTCCTCATCGGCGAGAGGCTCAACCCGTCAGGCAATCCGCGCCTCGCGATGCGTCTGGCAGCGGGGGAGTGGGACGCGCTCGACGATGAAGCGCGCGCGCAGGCGGCGGGCGGCGCCGAATTTCTCGACGTCAACGGCGTCCTCGGCGGCGCGCGCGAGCGGGACATCCTCTTCGAGATGATCGAGCGCGCGGAGCGCGTCGCGGCGCTACCGCTCGTTCTCGATTCGCGCGACGCGGCGCTTCTCGCGGAGGCGAGCGCACGCACACGCGCGCCTGCGATCCTCAGCTCGATTCCCGCGACGCGCGGCGCGCTCCGCGACGTACTGCCACGTGTCGCCGGCTCGGGTCGCGCGATCGTCGGGCTCGCGATGGGAGACGATGGCGTTCGCGGCTCCGCCGAGGAACGATTTGCATGCGCCGAGCGCTTCGTGGCCGCCGGGCTCGCGCTCGGTGTTCCGCGCGAGAGTTTGATCGTCGATTGCCTCGCGATGCCGCTCCCTCCTCGCACCGCGGCGCAAGGCGCGAGCGCGATTGCGCCGCTCGGCGCCACGGTCGTCGCGAACGCCGCCGCGCTCGGCGCGATGCGTCTCGTGGCCGCGCGGCTCGGCGCACCGCTCCTGCTCGGCATCTCGAACGCCGCGTACGGCGCTCCCAACGCCGCCGAGCGCAGCCGCCGCGCGTGCGAGTTTCTCACCGCCGCGCTCGCCGCCGGCCTCGACTACGCGATCGCGAATCCTCTCGACGAGCGGATTCGTAGTATCCTACACGCCGCGAAGCGGGACCGCGGGCACGTCGCCCGTCCGATCTCGCCCGTCACACGAAAGGAGAACGCGGAATGATCTTTCTCGTGCTCGCGGGAATCGTGGTGCTTGCCGCAGTCTGGGCGATCGGAATCTTCAACGGGCTCGTCGGCCTGCGCAACCAAGTTCAGAACGCGTGGAAGCAGATCGACGTTCAGCTCAAGCGCCGTCACGATCTCATCCCCAATCTCGTGAACACCGTGAAGGGGATGATGAAGTTCGAACAGGACACGCTGACGAAGGTGATGGAGGCGCGCGCGAAGGCGGTCGGCGCGACGAGCGTCGGCGCGAAGGGCGCTGCCGAGGGAGAACTCACGCAAGCGCTCGGCCGGCTCTTCGCCGTCGTCGAGAACTATCCCGATCTGAAGTCCAACGTGAACGTCCTGAAGTTGCAAGAGGAACTCACGACGACCGAGAATCAAATCGGATTCTCGCGCCAGCACTACAACGATTTGGTGATGCGCTACAACACGCGCCAAGAGGTGTTCCCGACGAATCTCGTCGCGGGGATGCTCGGCTTCCAACGTTCGGAGTTTCTCGAGATCGCGGAGACGGAGCGCGCCACGCCGGCGGTCGATCTCTCTCTGTCGTGAGCGCGGCGGCGCCGTCCGCGCGGCGTGATCTCTGGCAGGAGCAGGCGCGCAATCGACGCAACACGTGGTTCCTCATCGCGGGATTCGTCGCGCTCCTCGGCATACTCGGCTTCGGCGCGGACTTTTTTATCTGGACGCGTGCGGGCGACGGCGAGTTCCCGAGCGGCTTCGTGCCGATCGCCACGCCGATCGCGCTCGCCGTCGGATTACTGCAGTCGGTCGGCGGCTACATGGCCGGCGCCAGCGCCGTGCTCTCGTCGACGCGCGCGCGGCCGGCCGACCCTGCGAATCCGCGCGAGGAGATCCTCCTCAACGTCGTGCAAGAGATGCGCGCCGCCTCCGGCCTGCCGATGCCGCGCGTCTACGTGGTGCCGGATCACGACCCGAACGCGTTCGCCGTCGGCCGCAGCCCGGAACACGCGGCGATCGCGGTGACGGAGGGGCTTCTCGATCAACTCGATCGCGAAGAGTTGCAGGGCGTGATCGCGCACGAGATGGCGCACATCCGCAATCTCGACATCCGAACGATGACGCTCGTCGCCGCGCTTCTCGGCGCGCTCGTGCTGATCTCCGATCTTTCGCTGCGCATGTTGCGCTTCGGCGGCGGCGGCTCGAACTCGCGCCGAAGCAGCCGCGATGGCGGCGGCGGCGGTGGCGGCCCGCTCGTTCTCGTTTTCCTCGTGCTGTGGATTCTGCTTGCGGTCGTCACGCCGATTCTCGGGCAGATGCTCGCGTTCGCCGTCTCGCGCTCGCGCGAGTTCGACGCCGACGCGAGTGCGGCGGAGTTCACGCGCAACCCGGTCGGGCTCGCGAAGGCGCTCCGCAAGATCGACGCGGCGGCCGAACCGACGCGCAGCGTGAAGCGCGGCTCCGCGCACCTCTGCATCGCCGATCCGCAGGGGCGCGCGGTGAACAAATCGGAAGGCGCGCTCGCCTCGCTCTTCGCGACGCATCCTCCCATCGCGAAACGGATCGCGATACTCGAGAACATGGCGGGCGTGGGGAACGCGTGACGCGGTAGACAACTCGCGCCGCTCCGTCCACACTCGCGCCGGGCGACGAGAGACGAAATACGACATGCGACATCCGACGAAGTGCGGCCGCCGCGATCGCGGCCGCCCCACCGGGAGGCAATGATGCGCTGGCAGAATCGACGACGGAGCGACAACATGGAGGATCGGCGAGGCGCGTCACCGTCGCGGCTCGCCATCGGCGGCGGCGTTGGCACGCTCGCGGTCGTCGTCATCGCGCTTCTCTTCGGCGCCGATCCGACCGCGATTCTGCAGCAGCTCCAAGGAACACAAGTTTCGGTCCCGTCGGAGTCGGGCGTGATCGATCCGGCGCAGCAGGAACTCGCCGAGTTCGTGTCCGTGATTTTGGCGGACACGGAAGACGTCTGGCGTCAGATCTTCGAGTCGAGCGGCGCGACGTACGAGGAGCCGCGCCTCGTCCTCTTCTCGGGCGGCGTCGAGTCCGCCTGCGGAATGGCGAGCGCCGCGATGGGGCCGTTCTACTGCCCGGGCGACGCGAAGGTCTACATCGACCTGAGCTTCTACGAGGATCTTCAGAATCGCTTCCAAGCGCCGGGCGATTTCGCGCAGGCATACGTGATCGCGCACGAGATCGGCCATCATGTGCAGAACCAACTCGGAGTGATGGAGCGGGTGAACGCGGCGCGCGGACGCGTGAGCGAGTCCGAGTTCAACGAGATTTCCGTGCGGCTCGAGCTGCAGGCCGATTTCCTCGCGGGCGTCTGGGCGCATCACGCGCGGAAGAGCCGCGATTTTCTCGAGGCCGGCGACATCGAGGAGGCGCTGCGCGCGGCGAGCGCGATCGGCGACGATCGTCTGCAAAAACAGTCGCAGGGCTACATCGTTCCCGATTCGTTTACGCACGGCACGTCGGAGCAGCGCGTACGCTGGTTCCGCAAGGGGCTCGAGACCGGCGACGTCACGCAGGGCGACACGTTTATGGCGAACACTCTGTAGCGTCGCGAGGCGTTACAGCGTCGCGCCGATGTCTCGAATCGGAACGACCGTCCACGACTGATCGATCGGCTTCCCCGTCACGATCGCGCCGGCCGCGCCGTGCGCCTCCGCGGCGCGCACACGATCACGAACGCTTGCCATCCCCAGATCCCAGCCTTCGACGACGACCCAGAGTTCCTGATCGGAGTCGTACTCGCGATAGCGGTCGAGCATGGCGCCGACCCACGCGCCTGGCGCGCCGAACGCCGGGTCGTCGCGGCCGAACGTTCGGTCGAGCGCGAGAAGCCCGACGGCCGGGCGCGCGGCGAGAAGATGAATCAGGCGCGGGTAGGACTCGAGCGCGTCGGGGTGCGTGCAGAGCATGCGGCCGTAACCGAGCGTCGTCTCCGCATCCGCGACGCCGGCGTGCGCGACGCCCGCCTCGCACTCCTCCGTGATGACGGGCACCGCGGTGAGCCCGGGGAAACGCTCCTCGATCGCTTCCGCGAAGAGGATCGGCGCGACCGGATCGCCGCCGAACGCGCCTTCGCCTCCGCCGAGTGCGATCTTCTCGCCGATCGATCCGTCCCACATCCGGCAGAACGCGTTCCCGCAGCCGCATCCTTCGGGCGCGCCGAGGACGTCGTTGAGGAAAACGCGCCGCGCCACGCCGCGCGGCGCGGCCTCGAGAATGCGTGCGACCTTCTCGACCTCGTAGTCGAAGACCTCTTTGTTGTTGATGCAAACCCACTCGGCGACCGCGACCGGCTCGCCGCCGAAGAAGATGGTTTTATGCGGGCGATGAAGCCACGCCGCGTTGCTCGCGGCGGCGGCGGGGTCGCGGCCGACCTCGATCCAGTAGTCGACGGCGAGGCCGGCGTCCTCCGCGCCTGCAATCGCGGCGCGGACCGCGATCGCGGCACTCGAGTCGATGGCGCCTCGATCGTCGCTTCGAACCGGAACGCCGAGCGGCGACAGATCGATGACGACTCGCGTGAATCCCTCGTCGCGAAGCCGCGCGAGGTCGCGCGACGCGAGCGATTCCGCGTCGTCGAGAAACGCAGCGGGAAGATGCGGCGATCGAGACGTCCGTGCGCGGCCCGCCGCGGAAGCGAGCGCGATGACGAACCCGACCGCCGCGACGAGAAGCAGCGCGAGTCCGAAAAGGTGGCTGGCTCTTGGTTCTTCGTGCCTCAACGCGTCTCCTTGCGGGGGCGAGGCGGCGAGTGTAGCACGCGCTCTTCGCGGCGGACTCAGAGCGGAAAGGAACCGATCCCCGGCGCGCCGAGTTTGCGATAGACTTCGCGGCGGTCATCGCCGATCCCGCGTTCGCCCGAGCAGCCACGTTTGGAGGTCACATGAAGATTCGCGTTCGCCAGTCGATCACTCTATCGAGCCGTTTTCGTTTACTTGCTCCCCGCGTGATGACCGTCGCGTTGATTCTCGGCGCGTTCGCCACATTCGCGGCATTCGGCACCGCCGCGCAGGCCGCCGCGTCGACGCCGGCGGCGCCCGCGTCCGCCGCGCATCCCGCGTGGATGGCGCAGTCGCTGCGCAACGCCGAGGCCGCTCTCGTCGCGCAGCACGGCGAGGCGCAGCGCGAACGCGCCGCGCGCGGTCTCGCGCAGATCGCCGATTTCTGGCGCGAGGAGGACGGCGGCGCCGCGGACTTCGAAGAGTTCGCGCGCACGCACTTCGCCGGCGACGGCGAGACGCACGACGCGATGTTCGCCCGCTTCCAATTCCTCCTCGAGCAAGTCGACGGTCACATGAACGAGATCGGCCGCGAGCTTCGCCAGCAGTCGGAGCTGACGCTCGGAACGGTTTACCCGTTCGACGAAATCTGCGCCGCGTACGATCCCGGCGCGCATCTCACCGACGATTTCTTCGGAAACAAGATCGCGTTCGTCGTGCTGCTGAATTTCCCGCTCACGACACTCGAGGAGCGGCTCAACGATGGGAAGAATTGGTCGCGGCGTCGTTGGGCCGAAGTGCGGCTTGCGCAGCGATTCTCCAAGCGCATCCCCGCGGACGTGAACCTCGCCGTGAACGAAGCCTACGCTGCCGCCGAGCAATACATCGCGTCGTACAACATCTGGATGCACCACGTCCTCGACGACAAGGGGAAGCGAGTCTTTCCGTCGAAGCTGCGGCTTCTGACGCACTGGAATCTGCGCGACGAGATCAAGGCGAGCTACAGCGATCCGAAGGATGGGCTCGCGAAGCAGCGCGCGCTCCAGCAGGTGATGGAGCGCATCGTGACGCAGACGATACCGGCATGCGTCGTCGACAATCCGCGCTACGACTGGAATCCGACCACGAACGAAGTGAAGCCGTCGCCGAAGAAGGCGATCGAGGACGACGCGCCCGAGAATCGCGGGGCGCCCGCGACCGGAACGCCGCTCAACGCCCCCGAGCCGGATACGCGCTACGCGATGCTCCTCGGCACGTTCCGCGCGTCGCGGCTCGTCGATCCCTACTCGCCGACCGCCCCGACGCTCATCGCGCGCCGCTTCGATGAGGACCGCGAGATTCCCGAGGCGCGCATGGAGTCGATGCTCAAGGCCGTGCTCACGTCGCCGGTCGTGCCGCAGGTCGCGAAGCTCATCGAGCAACGACTCGGCCGGCCGCTCGAGCCGTTCGACGTCTGGTACAACGGCTTCAAGGCGCGCGGCACGTACACCGAAGAGGAACTCGACGCGATCACGAAGAAGAAGTATCCGACGCCCGACGCGTACAAGAGCGACATGCCGCGTTTGCTCGTCGATCTCGATTTCACGCCGGAGCGTGCCGAGTATCTGGCGAACAACATCATCGTCGATGCGGCGCGCGGCTCCGGCCATGCGCTCGGCGCGCAGATGCGCACGGCGAAGACTCACCTGCGCACGCGCGTCGAACCCGACGGTATGAACTACAAGGGCTACAACATCGCGGTGCACGAGATGGGGCACAACGTCGAGCAGACGTTCTCGCTCAATGATATCGATCACACGCTCTTGAGCGGCGTGCCGAATAACGCGTTCACGGAGGCGCTCGCGTTCGTGTTCCAGGGGCGCGACCTCGAATTGCTCGGACTCTCGACGCCCGACGCGAAGAGCCACGCGCTCGCGACGCTCCACGATTTCTGGGGGACGTTCGAGATCAGCGGCGTCGCGCTGGTCGACATGGCCGTCTGGCATTGGATGTACGACCATCCCGAGTGCACGGCGGCCGAACTGCGCGACGCGACGATCGAAATCTCCAAGCGCATCTGGAACGAATACTACGCGCCGGTTTTCGGGACTCGCGACGTCGTGCTTCTCGGAATCTACTCGCACATGATCAGCCTCTCGATGTATCTGCCGGACTACCCGATCGGCCACCTGATCGCGTTTCAGATCGAGGAGAAGATGCACGCCGCCGGAAAGATCGGTCCCGAGTTCGAGCGCGTTTCGAAGATCGGAAGCGTCACGCCCGACATGTGGATGATCGAGGCGACCGGAAAGCCCGTGGGGCCCGAGGCGCTGCTCGCGGCGACCGAGCGCGCGCTCGCCGACTTGCGATGACAGACGCGGTCTGGACGCCGGTGCGCGCGCTTCTCGATCGCCACCGGCGTGTTCTCGTCACGACCCATCTCGGCCCCGACGCGGACGCGATCGGCTCCGAGATCGCGTTCGCTGAAATCCTGCGCGCGATGGGGAAGGAAGTCGCGCTCTGGAACGCGAGCCCGACACCGCGCAATTGCGCGTTCCTCGATCCGGCGCGCGAGATTCGCGCGTGGAGCGGCCCCGACGCCGCGGTTCTTGCGTGGGCCGATCTCGCCGTCATTCTCGATGTGAACGCGTGGTCGAATCTCGGCGAGGTCGGCGACGCGATTCGCGCCTCGAGCCTGCCGCGCCTCCTCATCGATCATCATCGCGGGGGAGACGACGACATCGCCGAGACGCGCGTCTCGGATGTCACGGCCGCGGCGACCGGCGTACTGATCTTCGAGATGGCGCGCGCGTTCGGCCAGCCGATCACGCCGCGAGCGGCGACGCCACTGTACGCCGCGCTCTGCGGCGACACCGGCTCCTTCCGCTTCGCGAACACGGACGCGCGCGCGCTTCACGTCGCGGCCGATCTCGTCGCCGCGGGCGCGCTCCCCGACGATATCTACCGCGCCCTCTTCGAGGATCTGTCGTGGGAGCGGCTGCGGCTCTTGCCTCACGCGCTCGGGAGCTTGCGCGCGGGCGCGGACGGGAAGCTCGCGTGGCTCGGCATCACGCACGCGATGTTCCGCGACGCGGGCGCCATCGAGGAAGACGCCGACCGTTTCGTGGATCAGATTCGCGGATTGCGCGGCGTTGAGGTCTGCGCCGTTTTTCGCGAACTCGAGAGCGGTGACGTTAAGGTGAGTCTTCGATCGTCGGGGCGCGTCGACGTGCAGCGCGTCGCGGTGCAATTCGGCGGCGGCGGGCATCGCCTCGCCGCCGGCGCGCATCTTCCTGGCCCTTACGCCGACGCCACCGCGAAGGTCGTCGCCGCGTTGGAGGCCGGCGTTCGCTCCGGAGGCGCGTAGCGGGAACCGTCTCTGCGCTGGAAGGCTTGCAACGACCGTCTCGCTGACCTAGAATGCCGGCATTCGACGCCCCCCGCTGACCCCCGAACTTGGAGGTACGGATGTTTAAGAAGAAAGGGAAGTTCGTCATCGGGATCACGGCGGTGCTCGTCGCCCTCGGCTACCTCGCCGTCTCCGGGTTCGAAGCCGGCAAGGCGTATTACATCACCGCGACCGAACTGAAGGAAATGGGAACGCGCGCGCACGGTCTGCGGCTCCGCGTCGCGGGCACCGTGGCCGACGGAAGCATCACGCGCGACAGTTTCGTGACGCGATTCACTCTCGAGCAAGCCGGGACCACGGTCCCGATAATCTACTCCGGCAAGGAGCCGCTTCCCGACACGTTCATGGACGGGGCGCAGGCGGTTTGCGACGGCGAACTCAACGACGACGGATCATTCGAGGCGAAAAAGATTCAAGCGAAGTGCGCCTCGAAGTACGAGGCCGGCTACGATCCGGCCACACTCGAACCGAAGAGTTCGTAGCGTTCATAGCTCGACAACGGGAGGGAGTACGCCATGGCGGTTCCCGTCGGCGCCCTTGTTCGCGGGCGCGAAATCTACTTCGTACGCCCCGAAATGACGGTGCGCGACGCGGTGCGTTACATGGCCGAGAAGAGCGTCGGCGCCGCTGTCGTTCTCGACGGCGAGCGTGTCATCGGCATCTTCACCGAGCGCGACCTCATGACGCGCGTCGTCCACCTCGGCAAAGACGTCGATTCCACGAAGGTCGTCGACGCGATGTCGCGCGATTTGATTCTGTCCGAGGCGGACGAATCGGAAGAGACGTGCCACCGTCGAATGATTCGCCACCGCATTCGCCACCTGCCGGTCGTCGAGAAGGGGCATCTGATCGGCCTCGTCTCCCTGCGCGACCTCTTGCTCGAAACTCTGCACCGCAAGGAAGAAGAACTCGATCAGATGACGCAGTACATCCACTACATTCCGCCGCACGCCGCGTCCGAGAAACGCGAAGGATGACCTGCGAGTGAGTGATTTCGGGAACGCAGCGATCATTCTCGTTTTCGCGGTTTCGATCTATTCGATCATCGCGTCGGTCGCGGGCGCGTGGACACGCCGCGAGGGTCTTGTTCGCAGCGCCGAAAACGGCGTCCTCTGCATCTTCGGCCTCGTCGTGCTTGCGACCGGCGCGCTCATCGCTCTCTTCCTGACCGACGACTTCGGAATCGAGTACGTCGCCGGCCACTCCAACCGCGCGCTTCCGGTCTTCTACAAAATCGCCGCCTTGTGGTCCGGGCAGGAGGGCTCGCTTCTCTTCTGGAGCCTGATCCTCTGTTTCTACGCGGCGATCGTCGTCGTGCAGAACCGCCGCGAGAACCGCGATCTGATGCCGTACGTCCTGCCGTGCCTTCTCGGCACGATCCTCTTCTTCAACATCCTGAACGTCTTCGTCGCGAACCCGTTCGCGGCGATCGGGCTCGCCGACGCGGGAGGACACGTTCAGCTCATGACGCCGCCCGACGGCAACGGCCTCAACCCGCTCTTGCAGCACCCGGCGATGGTGATTCATCCGCCGATTCTCTACCTCGGCTACGTCGGGTTCGCGATCCCCGCGGCGTTCGCGATGGCGGCGCTCTGGAAGAAGCAACGCGGTAGCCGGTGGATTCAGACGACGCGCCGCTGGACCCTCGTCGCGTGGTTGTTTCAAGGCACCGGGCTTCTCCTCGGCGGACGCTGGGCGTACGCGGAACTCGGCTGGGGCGGTTATTGGGCGTGGGATCCGGTCGAGAACGCGTCGCTTATGCCGTGGATCACGGCGACAGCGTTCCTTCACTCCGTCATCGTCCAAGAGCGCAAGGGAATGCTCAAGGTTTGGAACATGGTGCTCGTCATGCTGACCTACGGGCTCTGCATCTTCGGCACCTTCCTGACGCGCTCCGGGATCGTTTCTTCGGTGCACGCGTTCGCGCAGTCGACGATCGGGCCGTGGTTCGTCGGCTTCCTCGCGCTCTTCGCGCTGACGACGGGCGGGCTCATCGTCATGCGCCTCGAGTACCTCAAGAGCGAGCGCGAACTCGACTCGGTGCTTTCGCGCGAATCGTCGTTCCTCTTCAACAACCTGATCCTGCTCGCCGCGGCGTTCGCCGTGTTGTGGGGCACGATCTTTCCCGTCATCTCCGAAGCGGTGCGCGGCGTGCAGATCACCGTCGGCGCGCCCTACTTCAACAAGATCAACATTCCGATCGGCTTGTTCCTGCTCTTCCTCACGGGCGTCGGGCCGCTCTTCGCGTGGCGCAAGACCTCCGTCGCCAGCCTCAAGAAGAACTTCACGATTCCGATCGCGACCGGACTGGTCACGCTCGCGATCGCGCTCTTGTTCGGCGCGCGCCATTTCTACGGACTCGTATCGCTCTCGATCTGCGGCTTCGTTCTCGCGACGATCGTCTCCGAGTTCGCGCGCGGCGTGTCGACGCGAATGGAGACGACGCGCGAAAACCCCCTCGTCGCGCTCGTGAACCTCGTCCGCCGCCACAAGCGGCGTTACGGCGGCTACATCGTTCACTTGGCGATCGTGATGATCTTCGTCGGCTTCACGGGGCAAGCGTTCGACTTCGAAACGCGCGGCGAGATGCTCCCGGGCGACCGGATGTCCGTGCGCGGCTACGAACTCGTGCTCGACGATCTGAAGGAAGGCGAAAACGACAACTACACGTTCGGCCTCGCGACGATGACGCTCCTTAAGGACGGCAAGAAACTCGAAACGCTGCTGCCGGAGAAGCGGTTCTACAAGACGTCGCAGCAGCCCACTTCGGAAGTGTCGATTCACTCGACGTCCCTCGAGGATCTCTACGTGGTGTACCTCGGAACATCGGATAACGGTCGCGCGCTGATCCAGGTTTATCTCAATCCGCTCGTTTCGTGGGTGTGGACCGGGGCTGTCGTGATGTTCCTCGGCACGATTCTCACGATCCTCCCCGAGCGGCGAACGACGCGCGCGGATGCGGCCGGCGTACCGGCCTCGCTTGGACTCGAGCGCTACGGAGTGGAGACATAACCCACGCAATGTTGGCCGGCCTTTTTTCATCCCGACGCCGCGCGTTGGTTGCGGCGATGTGCGTCGCGGCGATCGCGCTTTTCGTGGCGGCGCGCGCGGAGGCGCAATCCGCCCAGACGAGCCTGACGGATCGCGGGCAGGTCTATCTTTTCCGCGAAGTTTCCGAGGCTCTCGTCTGCCAGTGCGGCTGCAACATGATTCTCTATGTCTGCAATCACGTGAATTGCCCCTCTGCGTATCCGTTCCGCGACTCGATCGAAGTGATGATCCAGGCCGGAAAAACGAAAGAGCAAATCGTGGCGAAGTTCGTCGCGGACCACGGCGAGGTTGTTCTCTCGGCGCCGACGACGGACGGCTTCAACCTTGCCGCATGGGTGACACCGTTCGTCATGCTGGTTCTCGGCGGCGCGTACCTCGGGTCGTTCCTGCGAGCGCGCAAGCGCCGCGCCGCGCTCCAAGCCGCTGCCGTTGCCGCATCGGCGCCCGGCGGCCGCAGGGATTCCTACACCGAGCGCGTCGACGAAGAACTCGACAGGTTCCGAGGCTGACGATGACCACCTCTACGATTCTGCTGGTTCTCATGTCGCTCGGCGTCGTGGCGGCGCTACTGCACCCGCTGCTCGCGTCGCGCTCGCGCAACCGTCGCGTGTCGCGCGGCCCCTCCGAGATCGACGCGCTCCTCCGCCGAAAGGCCAATCTCTACGCGAACATGAAGGACCTCGAATTCGAGTTTCAGATGGGCAAGCTCTCGCCCGCGGACTACGAACGGCTGCGTGACGACGATCGCGCCGAGGCCGCGCGCTTGCTCCACGAGATCGAAGCGCTCGAAGATCGCGACGATGTCGACGCGATCATCGAACGCGAGATCGCGGCGCGGCGCGCAAGCCGCGAACGCGGCGGCGCGCAAGGCGAGGCGCCCGAGCCGAGCACGCGCCGCGCGAGCGACGCGCCCAGCGCGATCGAGAGTGCGGCGGCGGCGATGGCCTCGACTGCGACCTCGACCTCGACCTCGACCTCGACTGCGACGGCGGCCGCCGCCGCGCCGCGCCCGGTCGCGTTCTGTTCGGCATGCGGAGCGCGCGTCCGTCCGGCCGATCGATTCTGCTCGGCATGCGGCAGCGCGATCCGCTCGGGTGACGACGCGTGATCGCGATCGCTCGCCGTATCGTTCTCGCGCTGATCATCGCAGCGATCGCGGCGGCCCTCGCGCCGGCCGGCGCGCGCGCGATCGAAGCCCGCATCGACGGCACGCTCGAGAACGCGACGAGCGGCGGCCCCGCCCACGCCGACTACGTCCGGCTCCTGCGGCTCAAGACAGGAATGGAGCAGATCGCCGTCATCGAGGACGTCACCGGCTCCTTCCAATTCTCGGGTATCACCGGCGAGATCAACGATCCCTACTTGGTGCAGGTCTCGAGCGGTAGCGTCAACTACAACGAAAGCGTCACACTCGACGCGACGGGCATCGCCTCGCTCAACATCGCCGTGTACGACACGACGAGTTCTCTCGCGGATGTGCGCGTCGTGAAGTACCAGATTGGGCTTGCCGTCGAATCGCAGCTGCTTCGTGTCTTCAAGGTCGCGGAGATCATGGTCGAAGGAGATCCGCCTCGCGCCGTCGTGATCGAGCCGGGAGCGTTTCGTTTTCCGGTGCAGTCCGCGCTCGTGAAGATGGGAACGGCGACGGCGCAGTACGCAACGATGCCGCTCTCCGTCGATCCGGTGCGGGTCGGCGACGGGAGCGAGTACGCGATCAGCTATCCGCTGCGTCCCGGCAAGACGGAGCTTCAGATTCAATACGACCTCGAATACGACGAGGCCGGCACCGTATTCTCGGAGGCGATCGCATACGCGGTCGATGAGATCAACGCGCTCGTCGTTCCCGAGAGCATCGCGGTCGTCTCTGACGTCCTTTCCGATCGCGGCCTCGATCCGCAGAACGGGATACATCTCTTCTCGGGGCTCGATATCCCCGCGGGCACGGCGATCACGCTGCGACTTTCGGGGAAGGGAGCGTCGGCGTCGCCCCACCCGGAGATGGACGAGGGCGCGGGCGAGGGCGCGGGCGCGGAGGGCGGCATGGGCGGCGAGCGTAGCCGCGGCCGCTCTGGCGGCGGTGGAGATCGAGTCGTTCACGTTCCGAATCGCATGAATTCGATTCGCACTCCCGTGATTGCGGGAGTACTCGGCACGCTGCTTCTCGGCGCGGCGTACGCGCTGACGCGACCCGCGACGGCCGGCGGCGAGGCGGGAAGCGGTCAGCGCACGAGCGATCCCGTGTTTCTCGCGCGCCGCGAGCAGATCCTCGACCGAATCGTCGCGCTCGACGCGAAGCACCGCGCCGGCGAGATCTCCGAGTACGCGTATTGGCAGAAGCGTGAAGCGCTCAAGGACCTCCTCGTCGAGATCATCGAAGAGGCGGCGCGGAGCAAGCGGGTGAAGATGTGACGAACGCGGCCGCGGCGGCTCTCGACTCCGCGGCGAGCGCGCGCCGCACGGCGAGCGCGTACGTCATGTCGTGGCGCGGCGTGCGCAAGGAGTTCGGCCGCCATGTCGCGTTGCGCGGCGTCGACCTGAACGTGGCTCGCGGCGAAATTCTCGCGCTGGTCGGCCCCAACGGTGCGGGGAAGACGACGCTTCTTCGAATCGGCGCCGCGCTCGGACGCGCGTCGAGCGGCGATGTCGAGGTTGGCGGCGAGGCGCTCGACACGCGCGCCCGCGCGCGTATCGGCTATCTCGGCCACGCCACACTTCTCTATTCCAATCTCACGTCGCTCGAAAACCTCCTCTTCTACGCGCGCGTGTACGGCGTCGCGCGGCCGCGCGAGCGCGCACTCGAGCTGCTCGAGCGCGCGGGCGTCGCGCGGCGCGCGAACGACTCGATCGCGCGGCTCTCGCGCGGCACGCAGCAGCGCGTCGCCATCTGCCGCGCGTTTCTCCACGATCCCGAGATTCTGCTGCTCGATGAGCCGTTCACGGGGCTCGATCCGCACGGGACGGCGCTCTTGAAGGATTGGCTCCGCGAGCGGGTTGCCGGCGGCGGCGCGGCGGTGATGACGACGCACGACCTCGGCGCGGCGCTCGACGTCGCCACGCGCTTCGCCGTGCTCGCGGGCGGGCGCGTCGTGGGCGAACGCGCCGCGGCCGGCATGACGCTCGCCGATCTCGGCGCGTACTACGACGGCGCGGTCGCCGCCGCCGCGACGGGCGCGCCGGTCGCGCCGCCACGCGCGGAACGCTCCGCGTGAACGCCGTCCGCGCACTCCTCTGGCGTGAGATCCGCGGCGAGCTTCACGGCCGCGAGATCGTGCCGATGGTGGCCGTCTTCGGCTTGCTCGTGCTCGTCGTCATGAGTTTCACCTTCGAGCCGTCGAGCGAGGAGGCGAAACTGCTTGCGCCGGGCGTGTTATGGGTGGCGCTCACGTTCAGCGGCATTCTCGGCGTGTCGCGTTCCGCAAGCCGCGACGAAGAGAACGGCGCTCTCGACGGACTCCTCGCGTCGCCCGTCGATCGCGGCACGCTCTTCATCGGAAAACTCCTCGCGAATCTCATCTTCATGTTGCTCGCCGACGCCGTGCTCATTCCCGCGTTTCTCGTTCTCTACGACATGGCGACGTTCGAACAGCTCGCGGGCATCCTTCCCGTCGTCGTCCTCGGCACCATCGGCTTCGTCACGATCGGCACGATCTTCGCGGCCGTCGCGGTGAACACGCGCATGCGCGAACTCTTGCTCCCCGTCGTGCTGATCCCGGTCGCGATTCCACTCATACTTGCGTCGGTCGAGGCGACCGGCATCATTCTGCGCGACGAAGGATCGCGCTACCTCTGGTCGTGGCTGCGAATTCTCATCGTCGCCGACTTCATTTTTCTCGTGCTCTCGTATCTTCTCTTCGAGTATGTGTTGGAGGACTAGCTCATGAACACGCGCCGCCTGCCATCGCTCATTCTCATTGCCGCGACCGGCGTCGTGATCGCGGTCGCGCTCTACGCGGCGTTTCTCTACGCGCCAACGGAGCGCACGATGGGGACGATCCAGCGCATCTTCTACTTCCACGTTCCCGCCGGGATGGTGGGGATCTGGGCGTTCCTGCTCGTCTTCGTCGGCTCGATCGCGTTTCTTCTGACGCGAAATCTACGATGGGACCGATTCTCGGAGGCGTGCGCCGAGGCTGGGCTTCTCTACACCACGATCGTTCTGATCACGGGCCCGATCTGGGCGAAGCCCGTGTGGGGGATCTGGTGGACCTGGGACGCGCGGCTCACGTCGACGCTCGTTCTCTGGTTCATCTACTGGGCGTACTTGCTGATTCGCGCGTACGTGGCGCGCCCCGCGCGGCGGGCGCTTCTCTCCGCCGTCGTCGGCGTCCTCGGCGCCGTCGACGCGCCGATTGTCTACTTCTCGATTCGCTGGTGGCGCACGCAGCATCCCTCGCCGGTGATCGGTGGCGGCAGCGGCTCGGGGCTCGAGCCGCGCATGATGCAGGCATTCCTGGTCGCGATCCTCGGCTACATCCTGCTCTTCGCCCTGTTCGTCACGTTGCGCATGCGTCTGGCGCGAATCGAGACCGCGATCGAAGAGGTCTCGCGCGCGGTCGAGGATGTCGCCGGCGATCCGCGCGCCGCATCGACTATCGCGGCCCCGCCAGCGGTGCCATTGCCGGAAAGGAGTTCGTCGTGAAAGGGCTTGGAAGTGTCTTCGTCGCGTACCTGGTCATCTGGGTGCTCATGATCATCTATCTGTTCCGTCTCGACGCGAAGACCAAGGCGCTCGCGCGCGAATTGGAAGACCTCAAACGCGATCTCGCCGAGGCGCGCGGCCGGGGCGAGCGCTAGTCGCTGATGGCGCGCGCGGCATCTCTCGCGGCGCATCGCGTACGAATGTGCGCGTGACGGCGCTCTCGCGGGGTGAACCGAACGCCACGTACCGCTTCGACACGTTCGTCGTCTCGCGCACCCGCCGCGCGCTCTTCGACGACGGGCGCGAGGTGCCGCTCATCCCGCGCTATTTCGATCTTCTCCTCTTTCTGCTCGACCACCGTCACGCCGCCGTGCACAAGAATGAAATCTTCGACGCGGTGTGGCGCGATGTGATCGTCTCCGACGGTTCGCTCAGCCAAGCGGTGCGCACGCTGCGCCGGGCGCTGCGCGACGATTCGCGCAACCCGCGTTTTATCCGTACCGTGTCGCGCCACGGATATCAGTTCGTCTATTCGGAGGTCGGGGTCGAGCAAGAAAGCGATGCCGCAATCGCGGCGGACGACGCGACGCACCCCGCCGGCGTAGCGCCGCGGAGCGGCGTCGGCCGCGACGTCGACCGCCATGTGGACATCGCACGCGGTCGCGATGCCGGGGTGCGTGCGCTGGCGGCGTCGCTCGGCGGCGCGATCGCGGGCGCGGTCGCCGGATCGTGCGGAGGGCTCATCATCCACCTCGGGCCGGGCTCGACGGCGAACGCGAATCTCCCCGCGGCGCTCGCGCTCGTCGGCGCGGCCGTCGGGGGATTGGGCGCGCTCGGCGTCGGGGGCGGTGTGGCGGTCGCCGGGGCCATCGCGCACGCGCGACACGCGTCGCGCCTCGCAGCGTGCGCGGCGCTCGCGGCGGGCGGCGCGTTCGGCGGCGCACTCGTCGGCGTTTGCGCGCACCGGCTCGCCGTCTGGACGCTCGAAGGGATGTTCGGCCAAAGCCTCGACCGGATCGGCGGCGGCCTCGAAGGGCTCGTCATCGGCGCCGCTGCGGGGGCTGCCTACGCGCTTCCCTTAAGCCCCCGCGCGTGGCGCTGCGCCGCGATCGGCGCGGCGTGCTCGCTTGCGTGCGTCGCGCTCGCGCTCGCTGGCGGCTCGCTCGTCGGCTCGAGCCTCAATCAGATCGCGTCGGCGTTCCAGGGCTCCCAGGTGGGGTTGGCGCCGCTGGCCGCCCTCCTCGGCGAAGGCGTCCCGGGGCCCGTGACGCGTTTGGTCGTCGGCGCAATCGAAGGCGCGTTCTTCGGAGCCGGGCTTGCGGTTGGTTTGACGCATCACGGCCGCACAACGACTTAAGCGGTCGTTCGCGCATCGGAGCCTACGCCTCAGAATCATCTCACGCATCGCTCATCGCGCGCTCAAGACTTGCGCGCGCGCAACGCCGATCATCGCGTCGTCCACCGCCCGATCGGTGCGGGCGAAACGCGAAGAGGAGGCCGCGATGAACGGATTTCGAATGGATTGGATGCGAGGTGTCGGTGTGGCGGTGGCGATTGCGATCGCGATGACGGTGGGATGCCGCGAGGCGCAGCCGAGCGACGCCATCGGGATGGCAGCATTCGACGGGCGCACGACGGAAATGACGGCGCTCTTGGACGCGGATCGCGCGGACGGTGCGGAAATCAACGCGCTCGTGTGGGCCGCGCGCGGGGGGCAGGTCGCCGCCATCGACGCGCTGATCGCTCGCGGTGCGCCGCTCGACGCGCCCTTCGGCGTGAACGACTGGTCGCCGCTCATGCATGCCATCCACAAGAACCAGGCCGCCGCGGTGGCTGCGCTCGTCGCGGCGGGCGCCAACGTCAACTTTCGCGCGAAGCGCGGCGTCACGCCGCTGATTCTCTCCGCCGGCCAAGGCGAGGCGTCCATCACGGCGCTTCTGCTCGAGCACGGCGCGGATCCGCGCTTCCGTAACGACGCGGGCGTGACCGCGCTCACGAACGGCGTCGCCGCGGGCAACGTGGAAGTCGTGCGCGCCATCGTTGCCCGCGCGCCCGAGTTGCGGCTCGGCGCCACGATGTGGGACACGGCGGCACGCTGGCTCGTGCGCCTCCGCGGAGACGAGGAGATGTCGCGGCTTATGGCGTCGCGGTCGGAGTAGCGCCGCTTTCGGCCGCGGCGGCGGCGCGCGCCGCCGCGAGTCGTTCGGCAAACTGCGCGTGCCCCGGGGCGAGTGCGAGCGCACGCTCGAAGCGTTCGACCGCACGAGCGGCTTCGTTCCTCTCGAGATCGACCTCACCGCGAAGCGCCCAGGCGAGCGCGAGCGACGGGCGTACTTCGATCGCGCGATCGAGGAGCGCCGCCGCGCGGGCGAGATCGCCGCTCTCGATGAATCGCAGCGCGGCTTGGCAGATTATGTCGGCGTCGCGCGGCGCCCAGCGAAGCGCGGCTTCCAGCTCGCGAGCGGCGCCGGCCTTGTCGCCGCGAAACTCGAGCGCCATCGCGAGGTTCGTGCGCGCGCGCACCTCGCCGGGATACGCCGCGATCGCGTCGCGAAGAAACGGCTCCGCGCGATCGAACAGCCCGACATGCATCAAGAAATCCGCCACGAGGTGGTAAGGCCGCGGCGATGTCGCGCGATCGAAAACTCCGAGGCTCTCGTATGGTCGGGGCGGCGGCAGCGACGAGCGCAGCCGCGCAATCGACGCATCGAAATCCTCTGGCGCGACAAGCCGGCGAATTCGCGGCGCTTCCTCCGGCCGCACGAAGATCGCCGCCGCGGCGTCGAAGTAGACAAGTTCCCATTGAGGCAGCCGGCGCACCATGTCGATCGTCGCGAGCGATTCGAGCCCGATGAGGGTGGCACGAACTCCGAACTCGCGGCAGAACGCCTCCCAATCGGCGGGGTCCGCCGTGGCGCGCAGATAGCGCTCGAAGAAAGCGTCGCCGTAAACCTCCAGGCGCGGATCGATCGCCACCGTGAAGCCCTCGGCGATCAGAAACGACGACTCGCGCATAAGAGCGAAGATCGGTTCCGGCACGCCGCTTTCGCGCGCGAACGCAACCGCCTCGCCGGGCCATGTTTCTGCCGCGACGCCCGTGCCGAACTCGGCGATCTCGTGTCCATCGAGATAGAAACGGTTCGTCGCGAGCCCTCGAGCCGACACGAGCGCGAACGTTGCGATCGCGACGGCCCCGACGCGGGTGACGAGCGTCGCCCCGCGCGCGGAGAACGCGAAGCGGCCCCACGCGATCTTTCGCGCGTTGTCGAGGATGAGAGGGATCGCCGCGAGCGCGAAGAGCGGAACGTTGCGAGACGCCAGCGTGGAAAGGTAGAGCTGCGACGCGGCGACGAGGAGCAAGAACAGATCGACCCGGCGAAAGTTCGCGAGCGTCGTCGCCGCGGCGATCGCGATGAGCGCGAGGTAGTAGCGAATCGGCGCGTACTCGCGGATGAGCGAGAACGGACTCACGAACTCCGACATCGCGCTTTTGAATATCGTTCCGCTTAAGTGGCTGAATTGAACCAGCGGGAACGTGAACGACTTCACGCCGTAGGGGTTGACGAGGCACGCGACGAGCGTCGCGATCAGCACCGCGGCGAGCGTGCGAAACTCGCGGCCGCTCAGGCGCGTCGCGTTGGGTGCGAGCGCGCCGCGCTCGAACGGCGCGATCGACGCCGCAAGGCACGCGCCGACGAGGCAGGGCCCCAAGATCGACAGCGCCTGAAAGTTCGTCCAGATCGCTTGCAAGACGGGGAGCGCGAGAATCGCCGCGCCGCCTCGGCGTCGGAAGCGCGTGAGTATCCAGAGAAACGACGCGATGAAGAGAAACGTGAAGATCTCGGGGCGCGCGTAGAAGCGAATCCGGCCCGCGAGGATCGCGATCGTGACGACCGCGCACGCGATGATGGCTGTTCGGCGCGTTGCCGCGATCGCGGCGAGGAGCGCGATGGCGCTTCCGACGACCAGAGGAACGACGATCGTCGCGCCGCGCGCGCCGAACGCGTGGACCACGTGATGAAGATAGACGCAGTAGAGCCAGTGAAGCTCGATCCACTCTTCGCCCGCGCGCGTGTACGAGAACGGATCCACGCGCGGCGGCCCATGCTCCAAGACGTATTCGCCGGTCGCAAGCTGCCACCAGTAATCCGGCGGGCCGATCTTTCGGAGCGACGCGGCGGCGAGCAAAATCGCGACCGCGACGATGCAGGCGACGAGAAGCGCGCGGTCGATGGCGCTCGCGCGGCTCGCGGCGATTACGGCGCCCGCGTCGTTCGCTTTGCGCGCTGCGTTCGCGTAGCGCGCACCGGGCGCGCTCGGCGGCGCGGCCACCACGTCGCCGTCGTCCGCATTCGTCGTGTCGCCGCCGTGCATGCCGGCCATGATACTCGAAACCCCTCGTCGCATTGACTCCGCAAGAGCGATCTCCTACCATGCGGCGCGAGCGGCGGCATCGAATCGGCGCGACGAGCGCCCGCGCGACGCACCATGCGCGTTGCGCGCCGCAAGGGGGTCTTCATGAGAGCGAAATGGGTTGCGTCGCGTCGCGGCGCCGTCGTCACACAGATGAACTACGCACGTGCCGGCATCGTCACCGAAGAGATGGATTACGTCGCGCGGCGCGAAACGCTCGCGCCCGAGCTGGTTCGCCAAGAGATCGCGCGCGGGCGCATGATCATCCCCGCGAACATCCACCACACGAGCCTCGAGCCGATGGCAATCGGGATCGCGTCGTGCTGCAAGATCAACGCGAACATCGGCAACTCCGCGGTGACGTCGGGAATCGACAACGAACTCGCGAAGCTGCGGCTCTCCGTCAAACTCGGCGCCGACACCGTCATGGACCTCTCGACGGGCGGCGACATCGACCGCATCCGCCAGGCGATCATCGACGAGAGCCCGGTGCCGATCGGCACGGTACCGATTTACCAGGCGATTCAAGGCGTCAAGGATGTCGAGGATCTGAGCGAAGACAATCTCCTCGCGATGATCGAGCACCAAGCGCGGCAGGGCGTCGACTACATGACGCTCCACTGCGGGATCTTGCTCGAGCATCTGCCGCTGGTTCGCAATCGCCTCACCGGAATCGTGAGCCGCGGCGGTGCACTCATGGCGCAGTGGATGATTCGTCACGGCAAGCAGAATCCGCTCTTCACGGCGTACGACAAGGTGCTCGATATTTGCGCGGCGCACGATGTCACGATTTCGCTCGGCGATAGCCTGCGGCCTGGCTCGCTCGCCGACGCGTCCGATGCCGCGCAGTTCGCGGAGCTCGACGTCCTCGGCGATCTCACGCGCCGCGCGTGGGCGCGCGACGTGCAGGTGATGGTCGAGGGCCCCGGTCACATCCCGTTCCACGAGATCGAAATGAACGTGAAGCGGCAAATGGAGGTCTGCGACGAGGCGCCGTTTTATGTACTCGGGCCGCTCGTGACCGATATCGCGCCCGGCTACGACCACATAACCTCCGCGATCGGCGCGACGATGGCCGGTACCGCGGGTGCCGCGATGCTTTGCTACGTCACGCCGAAGGAGCACCTCGGATTGCCTGAGCTCGAAGACGTGCGTCAGGGAATCATCGCGTACAAGATCGCCGCGCACGCCGCCGACATCGCGCGCGGGCGTCCCGGCGCACGACGCCGCGACGACGAGCTTTCGCGCGCGCGCTACGCGTTCGACTGGGAGAAGCAGTTCGCGCTCTCGCTCGATCCCGAGCGCGCCCGCGCGATGCACGACGAAACGCTCCCCGACGAATACTTCAAATCGGCGGAGTTCTGCTCGATGTGCGGCCCGAAGTTTTGCTCGATGCACGTCTCGCAGGAAATCGAGCGGTACAACGGCGGGATCGAGGTTAGGGCACCCGAGGTCGTGGCGAACTCGCCCGACTAGGCCGGCCCCGGCCGTCCCGACTGACAAATCAATCGACTTGCTGCGAGGCCGCTGCTACCATCACCGCCACTTGAGCACCTCCAGGTCGTGGCCGCCGCGGCTGCTTTCCCTCCGTCTTTCTTCTTCGTCCTCTTCGAGCGGCCGCCTCGACAATGGTTCGAACCTTCTTCCGGGGAAGGGAACCTGTCATGTCGCTTCGCGCACCGCGCTTCGTCGTCTTCGTCGTCGCCTCGCTCGTCGTCGGTCTTACGCTCGTTTCACTCGTGCATTCAGAGGAGTGTGTCGACTACGGCGACTACCTGCACTCCGCCGGCGATCTCGCTGTCCCCGGGTACAGCGATCGCGTCGCGATCGCGGGGAACCGCTGCCTCGTCACGACGCAGTACGCCCTCGAGATCTACGACGTCACCAATCCCGAGGCCCTAACATTTCTGGGCGGGGTTGCCCTTCCAAGTCCCGGGATCGGCAGCGGCATCGCCGTTTCGGGGAAGAAAGCATTCATCGCCCGCGGTTCAGGGTTACAAGTCGTCGACTTCGCGAATCCCACGGCGCCAACTATCGTCGGTACCGCGAACGCGGCCGGGTGGGACGTAGCGCTCTCGGGAAATCTCGCGTTCATCCCGGGCGGGGGCCTCGCCGGGGTCCGGATTGTGGACGTGACGAACCCATCATCTCCGTCGGTCATCGGGACGATCGATACTCCGGGTGACGCGGAGGATGTCGCCGTCGCGAATGGCTACGCGTTCGTCGCCGATCTCGCTGGGGCGTGCTGCCCGCGCGGCGGTCTTGCGATCTTCAACATAGTGAATCCGATGTCGCCTGTACTCGTGGCTGTTGTCGACTCCACGATTTACGCCTACGACGTCGCGGTCGCGGGAGACTACGCATACGTTGTCGGTCAGCCGACGACCGGCTCGATTGCGACGACACTCCACATCGTGAATGTCGCAAGCCCGAGCGCGCCGTTCGTGGTGAGTGAGCGCGACATTGCCCCCGATTCGCCGACCGATATCGTCGTGCGCGGCGGCACGGCGTTCGTCACGACGACCTCGTCGGGGCTTTGGACGGTCGACGTCTCCGATCCCGCGGATCCCGTGGTCATCGGACTCGCGCCCGCGGCGGGCACGGGGATCTCGTTGGGAACTAACCACGCGTATGTCGCCAACGGCTTCGGTCTGCGAATCGTCGATGTCTCGAATCCCTCTTCGGTGTCGACGTCGGCGACGTTGGACACGCCCGGTAGCGCCGGTGCTGTGGCGGTGTCTGGCACTCTCGCGTTCGTCGCGGACGGAGAGTTCGGGCTCCAGATCATCGATCTTTCCGCGCCGCTCAGCCCGGTTCTCGTCGGGAGCTTGGACACGTCGGGCTACGCGTGGGATGTGGCCGCGGCGGGGGACTACGCGTACGTTGCGGACGGAGCGACGGACGGGCTCTTGGTCGTGGATGTCTCCAACGCCAGCTCGCCAACCGTCGTGGGGCAAGTGAACGTGCCCGGCGGCGCCGTCGAGGTCGCGTTGCAGGGCGGGCTCGCGTACATCGCCGCGTCGAGCGGCGGTCTCCAGATCGTCGACGTGTCGGTCCCAACCGCACCCGTTATCGTCGGGAGCTACCAAACGTCGCAGGTCGCGTGGAACGTCGCGGTCAGCGGCCAGCATGCATACGTCACGGACGCGTTTCCAAACGCCACGTCGCGGATTCGCGCGGTGGATGTCTCGAACCCCACGGCCCCGTTTCTCGCGGGCAGTGTTCCCGCCCACCAATTCGGCGGCTCGCTCGCAATCGCGAACTCGCAGCTCTTCTATTCGAGGCCGTCCGTCGTGCAGGTTTTCGATCTCTCCAACCCGGCGTCACCCGCGCTCGTCGGATCGGTCGGCGCTTCGCCGACTCCGGGCGCCGTCGCCGTGACGGGAACCGCGCTGCACATGTGTCTGGGCGCATCCGGTTTTCAGGAGGCTGATATCGCGAGTCCGGCGACGCCGACGATTCTCGGAACCGTCGCCACCGACGGGCAGGCGTTGGAAGTCGCGATATTCGGCGGGTACGCCGTCGTCGCGGACGGACCTGCCGGACTCCAGATCATTCCGATTCATTGCACGAACGCGACGGCTGTGAAGCCCGGCCAGTCGTTCAGCGAAACGCCGAGTGTTCTGAGCGCACGACCGAATCCCGTGCTCTCGAGCGCGACATTCGGATTTCACCTCGACGCGCCGGGCCGCGTCGAAGTCGGTGTGTTCGATCTCACGGGCCGCCGTGTTCGCCATCTCTTCGAGGGCGGGATGCCCGCGGGCCCCGCCGCCGTCGAGTGGGATGGCCGCGACGGTTCGGGACGCCGCGTCTCGAGCGGCATCTACTTCGTTCAGCTCGCCTCCCCATCCGGGCGAATCGCGACGCGTGTCGAAGTTATTCGTTAAGCGCGCGTACTCGTGATGGCAAGAGCAACCGCCCGCGAGACCGGCCGTTGAACCTCGGCGCGCACTGCTCGGCGCAGGGCGGCGTGACGCGCGCGCTCGAGCGCGGCGCGTCGATCGGCTGCGGCGCCGTCGCTCTCTTCACGAAGAACAACAACCGCTGGTTCGAAAAGCCGCTCGACGCCGACGAGGTGCGCCGCTTTCGCAAGGCCGCGAAGGCGTTTCGCGCGCGCAATCTCATCTCGCACGCGGGCTATCTGATCAATCTCGCCAGCGCGAATCCCGAGATCCTCGAGAAATCGCTTACGTCGTTCGCCGACGAAGTGCGGCGCGCCGACGCGCTCGGGCTCGCGGGAGTCGTGGTTCATCCAGGCGCGCACATGGGGCTCGGCGAGGAGGCCGGGATCGCGCGGATCGCGGCGAGCCTCGACGCCGTCTGCGCGGAGACGCCCGGCGCGAAGACTCGCATCCTCCTCGAAACGACCGCGGGGCAGGGGACGGCGATCGGCTATCGCTTCGAGCATCTTGCCGGGATCATGGAGCGCGTAAAATCTCCTGAGCGGCTCGGCGTCTGCGTCGACACGTGTCACATCTTCGCGGCGGGTTACGAGATTCGCACCGAGCGCGGTTACGCCGACACGATGCGCGCGCTCGTGCGCCTCGTAGGCATGCGCGCGATTCGCGCGTTCCACCTCAACGACTCGCTCCGCGAGTTCGGTTCGCGCGTCGACCGCCACACGCACATCGGCAAGGGGAAGATCGGCCTCGCCGGGTTCCGCCACCTGATGAACGACGCCCGCTTCGCGGATCGGCCGATGGTGCTCGAAACTCCGAAGGGCGACGAGATGAAGGAGGACGTCGTCAACCTTCGCCGGCTGCGGCGGCTGCGCGAGTCTAGCGCGGCGGGATGAGCCGGTTGCGGTAGTTCCGGCTCATGCGCAGTACCGCGCCGGATTCCATCACCACCTCGGCGTCGCCGTGCGGCTCAGGAACAATTTCCCGAATGCGGTCGATATTCACGATCGTTGATCGGTGAATCCGCGAAAACCGCGCGGCGTCGAGGCGCGATTCGATTTCCAGAAGCGTCATGCGAACAAGGTACTCCTTCTCTCCGACGTGAATCTCGGCGTAGTTGCCGGCGGCCTCGATCCAGTCGACTCGCTCCACGCGAATGAAGAGGTACCGCTCGCCGTCGCGAACGCCGAATCGCTCGATGCTCCGTCCGCCGGGACCCGTCGACGATCGCCCCAACGCGGCGATCGAATCGAGAAGCGCGTCGTAGCGCCGATTGGATTCCTCGGCGGTCTTTCCTTCGCGGACGATACCGCGCCGCACTCGGTCGAGTGCCTCCCGAAATCGCGACTCGCTGACCGGTTTGAGTAGGTAGTCGACCGCGTGCACCTCGAACGCCTGGAGCGCGTGTTCGTCGTGCGCCGTCACGAAGATGATGGCGGGAAGGGGCGTTTCGGTGATCGCCGCGAGCAAATCGAAGCCGTCTCCGCCGGGCATCTGCACGTCGAGAAACACGAGGTCCGGGCGAGTCTCCTCGATGAGTTGAAGCCCGGCCGACACGTCCCCGGCTTCGCCGATGATCTCGATGTCGGCCTCGCTCGCGAGCCGCTCGCGGATTCCCGCGCGCGCGATCGGCTCGTCGTCCACGATGACGGTGCGGATCACGCGGGCGCGAGCCCCGCGGCAATCGGCGCCGCCGCCGGCGAGCCGATAGCGAAGGGAATCGTGATCGCGACGAACGCGCCGCCGTCGGGGGAGTGGCCGAGTTCGAATCGATGCGCGCGTGCGTAGAGGTGCTCGAGCCGGGAACGCGTGTTCTCGAGACCGACTCCCCGGCCCGCCTCGAGGCCCCTCTCGGAGGGAAAGCCGGGACCGGAGTCGTGCACCTCGACTCGGAGATTCTCGCCGTCGCGCCGCGCGACGATGCGGACGGATCCCGGCCCGGGACTCGCGGAGATTCCGTGCTGCATCGCGTTCTCGACGAGCGGTTGCAGCGTCAGGCTCGGAAAGGACGCTTCGCGCGTGCCTTCGCCGATTTCCTGCACCACCGTGAGGCGATCCGAAAACCGCACTCTCTGAATCTCGAGGTAGAGGTCGAGAATCGCGAGCTCGCGCGAGAGCGGCGCGATAGGCGAGACGTCCTGTCGAATCGTGATCCGCAAGAGTTCGCTTAAGCACTCGAGCACGCGTGCGACCGTCGCGCGATCGCCTTTCATCGCGAGCACGGAGACGGTGTTGAGCGTATTGAAGAGAAAATGCGGCTGAATCTGCGCGCGCAGCGCGTCGAGGCGAGCTTGCGCGAGCATCGCTTCGAGCTTCGATGACGCAAGTTCCCGCGCGCGCGACTCCGAGTAGAACCGAAACGCGCTCCACGATCCCACGATCGCCCAGTAGATCAAGAGGTCGATCGCTAGGTACTGCGTCAGGAGATGGCGGAGCCGGAACGCGAATTGGTTCGGGATGCCTTCGATGATGAAGCCGTAGGTGACGACACATGCGGCCAGGTGCGCCACGGTGAAGACCAAGCTCGCGACAAGATGCAATGGAACGCTGCGGTGCCACGCGCGAACGCCGAGCGGAAATCGCGCGCACAGCTTGACGACCGCGAACGCGAGTGGAATCAAGAGCAGCCAACGCGGAAGCGTCATCACCAACGCCGCGTCCCAGCGCATCGGATCCGCGCCGCCGAGCCTGCGGAGCGAAATCTGCGTCGTCTCGAGCAGCCCGAACAAGAGCGGGATGCTGATTACCGCGGCGACGCCGTAGCGGTATGGAATCGCGCGGGCGCTCGATTCCGGTTCGAGCGCCTCGCGCGGCGCAGAGGCCGTCGCGCCCGTGGCCGGCGGCGGTCTCACACCAGCTCGCACGGCGCACCACCTTCTGGTCCCATCGGGGCGCGCATCGTCCCAACGCGGAGTGGCCACGCGCGCCGACGCCGTACGCTTGGCACCGACCCCGAGCCGAGGAATCGTTGGTATCCGCAGAAGGAGTTTTCGATCATGACATCACCCGCGCTCGTTTCTAGTTTCGCCCGCCGCGTCACGACGCGCTCGATCGCGCGCGCCATTCGCGCCTCCACGCTCGCGATTCTTGCCGCTTTTCCCGCGGCGAGTCATGCGCAGACGTTCACGCGCATCCTAGATGCGGCGAATCCCGTGGTCAACGATACGCTCGAGAGCGGCGGCGGTTGTTGGATCGATCTCGACGACGACGGCCGCCTCGAGCTGTTCGTCGCGCACGGGAATCTCTCCGACCAAGACAACTCGCTCTACTGGAACGACGGCGCCGGCGGATTCGCTCGCGTGTCGACGGGGCCCATCGTCAACGATGGCGGATCATCGATCGGCGGCACCTTCGGCGACTTCGACGACGACGGCCGGGTCGACCTCTTCGTCACCAACCGGAACAACTTCGGAAACTTTCTCTATCGCGGCGAGGGCGACTCGTCGTTCACGCGCCTCACCACGGGAGATCCCGCGACGGATGTGGCGAACTCGAATAGCTCCTCGTGGGTCGACATCGATCGTGACGGCGATCTGGATCTCTACTGCGTGAACTTCGCAGGCGCCGACTTTCTCTATGAGAACGGCGGTGGGCCAGGTTTCAATCTCGTCGCTGTCGACACAACGGCGCCTCAGGCTGGGAACGCGCCGACGATTCTCGGGGCGTGGGCGGACTACGACAACGACCGCGACGCCGACCTCTTCCTCGCGATCGCTGGGACTGCAAACGACGTGCTCTACCGGAACGACGGCGGGCTGGTCTTCACGCCGACGACGTTTAGCGACGGCCGCTCGACGCTCGGCGCGAGTTGGGGCGATTACGACAACGACGGCGATCTCGATCTCGTCGCGGCCAATTTCGTAACGCAGAACAACATCCTCTACAACAACGGCGGCGCGCCGGGGTTCGCGCTCACACCGGTCGCGGGGAGTCCGGTCGCGACGATCGCGGGAAACAACATCGGCACTGGCTGGGGCGACTACGACAACGACGGTGACCTCGACCTGTTCATCGCGCGGGACGGGCAGAACAATCTGCTCTTCGAAAACGGCGGGCCGCCAACGTACGCGTTCACGCGCGTGCTGACGGGGTCGATCGTCAACGACGGCGGCAATTCGTTCGGCTGCGTCTGGGGCGACTACGACGCCGATGGCGCGCTCGATCTCTTCGTCGCGAACAGGCTCAATCAGGCCGACTTTCTCTACCACAACGACGGCAACGCGAATCATTGGCTCACGGTGCGCTGCACGGGCGCATCGCCGAATCGCTCCGCGATCGGGGCGCGCGTGCGCGTGCGGGCGACGATCGGCGGATCGCCGCGTTGGCAGACGCGCGTTGTCGAGGCCCAGTCGGGATACAACTCGCAGAATCTCGACCTCCACTTCGGGTTCGGCGGGGCGACCGTCGCGGAGTCGCTCATCGTGCAGTGGCCGATCGGGGATGCCGACACGCTACTCGGTATTCCGCTCGATGCGCTCCTGCGGCTCTCGCAGGGATCGCCCGCGACGGGAGTCGGCGGCCCGCCGGGCGCGCGCGGAGAGGCTGCGTCCCGCGTCGCTCTTGCGCAAATCGGCACGGGAACTTCGCTCGCCGTCCGCATCGTGCTCCCCGAGGCGGAGGAGGCGCGCCTCGTCCTCTACGATCTCGCGGGGCGTCTCGTGCGCACGATGTGGCAGGGCCCGCGCGAAGCCGGCACTCATCGCATCGACTGCGCCCGGCCAGACGAACTCCCGAGCGGCGTTTACGTTTGCCGGCTCTCGACGGCCGCAGGCGACCGATCCATCAAGATCGTTCAGGTGCGCTAGTACGATCACATCAGTCAGCGAGAGTTCTCCTCAAGCCGGGAGTTTGGGGAGAGGATGTGAGCCGGGCTCGGGGTGCCGATCTTGCGCTGGAGGCGCGATCCGCGACCTCGGTATTCAGATGGGTAACCCGACCCGGCCGACAAGCCACGATTGAGGGAACGGAGGCGCTGGAGACGGCGACCTCGAGTCGAGCACTAGCGTGTGGGATGTCGCGCCGGTTGAGGGGC
>JBJXGV010000064.1:0-22073 GCA_046160485.1 bacterium
TCACCTGCCGCCCGGAGACGTCGAAGATCGTCAGTTCGACCTTCATGTTGTCTTTCGGGAGCGAGTAGCGAATGCGCGTGCTTGGGTTGAACGGGTTCGGATAGTTCTGGTCGAGCGCGAACTTGCGGGCGGAGCCGTTGCCCGGCGTAACGTCGACCGCATTGCCGACGTTGTCGCAGTCGTTCGCGTCGTACTTCGCGCCAGCCGGCAACGTCACGCCGAAGTTGCTCACGATCGCACGCGTGACGCAGGCGCGCGCCGCACGGGTCGTGATCTGATCGAGCGTGAACATCGTCGTGATCATCTTGTTCGGTGCGCCTGGCTGCGTGCTGCGAATGCCAGCCGTCTCGTTCAGCGTCCGAGCGATGTTGTCGAACTGGAAGATGACCGTCTCGGTGCCTTGCCCCGCGGCGTTCAACGTGAAGTCGGCGTCCGGCTGATTGCGAATCGGGCAGTCCGACCAACCGCCGTACGAGGTGAACGGCGTGTAGAGCGCGTCGTTGACGCCTTCGATGTAGTAGCGCTTCTCGGCGATACCCGCGTTGTCCTCGCATCCGCCGGAGATGAGCGTCGCGCCAACGTAGTTGACCCAGAAGTCGCCGGTGTTGAATGCCTCGGCGATGCCGGCCATGTCTTCGTCCTCGCAGACGTTGTTTCCGGAGAGCCAGATGTTGCCTTCGTTCGCATCCGACGCGAGGTACTGCGAGATCTCAGTCTGGCTCGAGTCGGTGATGGTATACGCGTTGTGTCGCCCGACATACCAGATGACGTCCTGGTACCTGTGGTTGTTCGCAGCGGGATTTCGCACGCCGCCGAAGCCGCGCGGATTCGTCGGCTCGGCGTAGAACGGACCAGCGCCTTCGCCGCGCGACACCTGCGCGAACAGGTTGTCGTAGCGGTCGTACTTGAGGTTGAGGTCACGCATCGCCTCTTCGTACAACTGGGAAAGGAACGGGAAGACGGCAGTCCCGACGCCCGCAAGCGTTTTGTCGCTCTCGGCGTCGTATCCCGTTCGGTTGTACCAGTCGTCGACGAGAAGGATGGCCTTGTTCCCCTGCGCCGCGTAGGCCGTCGACGTCAAGCACGGAAGCACGGTCACCTCATACGGCCACGGTTGCTGACGTTCCGTGCCGTACAGAGGGTGGATGAAAGTGCGCCGATCCGACGAGCGACCGGGAACCGTGTCGGGCGTAGCGCCAAGGTCGCGCGCGGTGAAGTAGTACTCGACGACAGTGCCGGCTCGCAACTGGCCCGCGCTCAGAATCGTTCCCGGGAAATCAGTTGCGTTCAGCTCGAGCGTCGTTCGGTAGGTGCCGTTGAACTCCGTTGCCGTACCAGGCTCGGCATTGGCATCGGGCTGGCTGAAGCTGAGGGTCTTGGTGAACCACTCCATTATCGGCTTTGCCTTCGAACCCTGCGGGCGCGTGCTTTCGTGCGTCCAAGACGTGCCGCAGTCCGTCGACACGCGGTAGTGCATCACCACCGAGTTTTGCTCGACGCCGTCGATATCGACGACGGTGACGCCGAGGGAGTCTTCATCCTGCCGGGGATCGCCGGGGAAGAGTTCCCAGTTTTCCTTTGCCGGCGGGTGGAGGTAGACATCCCGGGCGAACGTGTCCTGGAAGTTGCCGACGCCCCAGAGCGTGCCGCGCTGCTCGAAGAGGCCGACCGAGAAGTTGTCGAAGATATACGTGTTCTTGCGGTGCGGGTTCGTCGTGATCACACCCGGCATGCAGTTTTGCGGGATCGCCGAGTTGTAGTCGCACTGGTCGAACATGTCATACCCGACCTGAATCGAGTCCGTCTGATCCGTCAGAATTCCTGCCCAGTCATCTGCGTCGCCGATGTTCCAGAATTGGCAGCCGCCGATGAAGATTCCGCCGTATTCCCACTGATTCCAGGCGTTCTGGGCGCCAGCGACAAACGCGCGTCCGGCGATCGTCGTGACATCCGACGAGATTTGCTTGATGCAGAGATAGTCGTCGTACACCACTCGGACGCCCGTGACGCGCGATCCCGCCAAGAGCGTGCCCGCCGTGAGGGGACTCGAGGGCGAGAGGTCGAACGTCGGTGACGCGAGGCGATAGAGAAACGCGTTCGCCTGGATGTTGCCGTCGGCGCCCGCGGGTGTGAGGTTCGCCGCCCACACCCAGTGGTTGGTCGTCTCACACGTCTTCGCGTTGTTGACGTAGTCCGGCGTGTTCGTGAGGTGCCAGTAGTCGATGATCGCGGCCTGTCCGTGCACCCACGCAGATCCCGCCCAGTAGCCGCCGAACTTCTCGGCGCGCGGCAAGAGTATCGTGCTGAACTGGCTTCGGCCTGGCTCACATGCTGGATTCGGGATCGGGCACGCGGGAACCTGATTTTCCCAGTTCACCTTGTCGGTGCGCGTTACGTCCGCCGGGAAATAGGAGTTCGTCACGCTATTGCCCTTCACGGAGAGTTCGTCGACGCGCCACGCACCGATCGTGTTGGCCTGCGTGCCACCACCGGTTAGGTCGTCCCAGAGGAAGTCCGAGAGGACGCGCCACCGTACGTAAAGATTCTCCGTCCCGTTTTGTCCGATCGTCGCAAGCTGCGCCGGTGTCACGTTGATCTGGAACGACGCCCAGTCCGCGCAGAGGTACGGGAACGGACCGCTTCCGATACCGCTGCCCGTGGTTGTGCCCCAATACGATTGCGGCAGACCGCGGCAGTTCGTGGAATCCGGGTTCGAGATGCCATTGAAGCGCGCGATCTCACGCCACGTCGCCGTGTCGGCGGTGCCGGACGCGGCCATCTCGACGAAGCAGTAGTCGTAAGCGAGTTCGATCGAGTAGAGGTGCACGCCGCCGACCGTCATTCCGTTCGCGGAGTTGAAGCTGGCCGCGGGTCCGAGGTTGAGGATGAGGCTGACGCCGTATCCGGGGCCGTACCCTGGCGGGAACTCCCATGAGAGCGTGTCGCCGTACTCGCCGCACCACATCGACGAGTCCTGCGTGCCCGCCTGATACGTGTCGTAGGTGTCGACGTGCCACTTGTTCGTCTGGCCAAAGACGTGGGCGTCGTAGTGGGTCCAGCAACCCGGAAGGCTGCCGGGGTAGGCGTTCGTGGTCGAGCAGCTATCTCCGAGCCCGCCGTCGAAGCACCACGTCGCCCAGCCGCGCGTGCCGTTGCCGCGGTTTCCATAAGTGAAGTCGGCGGTGTAGGAGCACGAACTGTCGTCGTGCACGCGAACCCAAACCGTGTCCGCGGCGGCGCCTTCCTTACCCCAGCTTAGCGGTGTGGACGCGTCCCAGTAGGGTTCCGGAGTTGCCGGCTTTACCGGGCGCGGTTTCGGGGGAATCTGCAGAGCGTTCGCCGTGGAGGCGAGCCCTGCAAGGAGGATCAAAAAGACTCCAAGGGGTAGAAGTTTCCGCACGGGAATAGCCCTCCTGCAAAAGGTGACCCGTTGCGATCGTCGGGTAAGCCGGGATTGAGGGGTGGCCCACCGTCGATCTGTTGTCCATTGCGTGCTACGAAAGAGCCAGATAGAGTCCGCGACGATCCACGAGCGGAACCTTTGAGATTCGGGGGGTTCCTCGTTTCCCTTGCCGCAAGACGGCGGCCACTGTAACAAATGGTGACGAATCTGTCAAAGGATGCCTTGCTCTCCAACACGCGCGCCGGCCTGTTTGCGGGTGTTTTTCTCATCTCCTTCTCGATTCTGCAGGCCGAACTTGTCCTGACCCGCGTTTTTTCGGTCACGCTCTGGTACCACTTCGCCTTTGTCGCGGTGTCCGTGGCGCTCCTCGGGATGGCGACCGGCGGGGTCCGGGTTTATCGACGCGGCGCGGTCGCGGACGCGCACGTACCCGCGGCCTTGGCGCGCGAGGCTCGGCGATTCTCGGTCGCGATGGTCGGCGCCCTCCTCATTCTCCTCGGGGTGCCGTTCATCTACCGCATTTCGCTCGGCGCCGTCGTCTCATTGGTGCTGATCTACGCGGGCGTCGCGCTGCCGTTCTACTTCGGCGGGGCGCTGCTGGCGCTTCTGTTTCGCGCCCGCGCACGCGAGATCGGGCCGATCTACGCGGCAGATCTGGCGGGCGCCGGTTTGGGGGCGCTCCTCACCGTGCCGCTCCTCAACGCCGTGTCGGCACCGACGGCGCTCGTCGTCGCCGCGACGGGTGGCGCGCTGGCGTCGGTCCTGTTTGCGCGCTCCGCCGGCGATCCCGGTGGCACGGCGGCGCGGGCGGCTCGGAGCGACACGAGGCGCGGACTCGCGCTCGCCGCAGTGTTTTCCATCGTAGCGATTCTCGGCGAGACGACGCCGTTGTTGCGGATCGACTTCGCGAAGGACCAAGTCGAGCGTGGGTTGCTCGCCGAGAAGTGGAACGCGCTGTCCCGTATCACCGTCGGGCCGTGGGGCACGCCGACGTGGGGAGTCAGCGAGCGCTACAAAGGCCCGAAGCCGGAAACCCTATGGATGAAGATCGACTCGGATGCCGGTACGCCGATTACTCGATGGGACGGAGACGTCACGAAGGTCGAAGCGCTTCGCTATGACATCACGGCGTTCGCCTACCATTTCCGGCAGGGGCAGCGTTCGCTGGTCATCGGGCCCGGGGGCGGGCGCGACGTCCTGACCGCACTCATCATGGGCGCCCGTACCGTAACCGGGGTCGAGATCAATCCGGCAATCGTCGAAACCGTTCGCGACCAGTTCGGCGATTTCACCGGGCGCCTGTACGACGATCCGCGTGTCACGATCGTACTCGGCGAGGGGCGCGAGTACCTTCGGCGAACGCCGGAGCGATTCGACATGATTCAGGCGTCGCTGATCGACACATGGGCGGCGAGCGCGGCGGGCGCCTACGTTTTCAGCGAGGCGAACCTCTACACGCGAGAGGCGTTCGGCGAGTACCTCGACCGGCTGACGGACGAGGGCATTCTCACCGTCTCCCGCTGGCACTTCAAGGACCTGCCGACCGAGACGCTGCGGATGACCGGCCTCGCCGTACGCGCGCTCCTCGACCGAGGCGTCGCCGATCCCGCGGCGCACATCATTCTCGTGAAGCGAACGACGTGGGATTGGGCGTACCGCTTGGCCGAGCCGCGCGACGGCATCGGGACCATCCTCGTGAAGCGCACGCCATTCCGTCCCGAAGAGGTCGCACATGCGCGGCAACTCGCGGAGGGTCTCGACTTCCAAGTGATTCTCGCGCCGGGTGGAGGCGGGGATCCGCTCTTCGAGAACCTCGTCGCGGGCCGTGACCCCGAAGCATTCGGGCGGAGCTACGCGGTCGATGTTTCGCCGCCGACGGACGAGAGGCCGTTCTTCTTCTATACCCTGCGCCTGCGCGATCTCCCGAAATGGCTCGGTTCACAGCGCGTCGAGCAGGGCGTCATGCAGAACAACGTGCGCGCGGTTTTCGTCCTCGGCGCGCTCCTGCTCATCGTCCTCGTCCTCTCTATCGGATTTCTCATCCTGCCGCTCGTCTCGCGAAGTGACGGCCCTCGCGAGATGCCGCCGGCGCCCGCGCTCGCGTACTTCGCGGCGCTCGGCCTCGGTTTCATCTTGATCGAGATTCCGCTCATACAGCGTCTCATTCTCTATCTCGGTCATCCTCTGTACGCGCTCTCCGTGGTGCTCTCGGCGCTGCTCATCGGCGCGGGCGCGGGGAGCTTGCTTTGCTCGCGGCTGTCGATTGCGGCGGCCCGCCGCGCGGTGGTCGCGCTCGCTCTCGTGCTCGCGCTTGCGTCGGTGACGATCCCGCCGGTTCTCGGTGCGACTCTCGGCGCGGGGACGGCAGCGCGGATCGGCCTCTCGGTCGCGGCGATTTTCGCGCTCGGCGTCGGATGCGGAATTCCGTTCCCGCTCGGCGTGCGGCTTCTCGGCGCGGAGGGCGAACGATGGATTCCGTGGATGTGGGGAATCAACGGCGCGTTCAGCGTGCTCGCGTCGGTGCTCGCGACGGCGCTTGCGATGTCGTTCGGATTCGGCGCGCCCTTCGCTGTGGGCGTCGCGGCGTACGCCGTGGCGGCGGTGCTCGCGTTTCGCGCGCCGTGGCGCGTGAACGCCGCGGCGCGCGCGCGAGCTTAGTGCTTCGCTAGCGAAGCTTCCGCTCGTGCAACGAGCCGTCGTTGCCGATCTGCCGCGCGCGCGCGAGCAGGTTCTCGCGCGTGTTGCACACGGGATTCTCGAGCACCTCCTCGAGCAGCATCGCGAGAATCCGACCGACTTGTGGCCCCGGATCGATCGCCAGCGTTCGCATGATGTCATTGCCGCCGATCGCAAGATCGCGAACGGTCGTGGCGCTCTTCTTTTCGAGTTCCTTCTCGATTCGCTGCATCAGCTCGTCGGTGGCGCCCGTGTCGTGCTCGAAGCCGCTGCCGATCTGGTCCGCGCGCCGCAGCGCGATCAAATCGCCGATGGCGTCGATGCCGATGCGCGCCATGAGCCTGCGGACCGCGGCGTCGCTCCAGCCGGCGTGGTAGTCGAACATGTGGCAGGCGATGAGCGCGTCGACGCGGTCGGCGAGCGCGCGCGGATAGCGCAGCCGCGCGAGAACCGCCGCGGCATCGCGACGGCTCGCCTCTTCGTGTCCGTAGAAAACGATGCGATGTCGCTCTAGCTTCTCGTCGAATATTTCTTGGCGGCAGTCCGCTTTCCCGGTGTCGTGGAGGAGCGCTGCGAGCCGGACGGCGAGGTTGTCACGCGGCGCGGCATCGCACGTGATGAGAGAGTGCTCGAGCACGTCGTGGCGGTGCCACTCAGGCGGCTGCGCGACGCCATCGCACTTCGACAGCTCTGGGAATAGGTGCGCGAGAAGTCCCGTCTTGCGCATGATCGCAAACCCGGTGCTCGGTTTCTCCGCGAGCGTCAGAAGTTTCGTGATCTCTTCCGCGATGCGTTCGCCGCTCACGGTCGTGACGAGGTGCGCATCGTCGGTCATCGCGCGCAGCGTCTCGGGTTCGATATCGAGCGCAAACCGCGCGGCGAACTGCACCGCACGCAGCATGCGGAGCGGGTCTTCGCGGAGCGCGCGCGGCGACACCGCACGCAGCCGCCGCGCGCGAAGATCGCCGAGACCGTCGAACGGATCGATCAGCGCACCGGTCGCGACATCTTGCGCCATCGCGTTGATCGTGAAATCGCGCCGCCCGAGGTCCGCTTCCACCGGGATATCCGGATCGAAATCGACGGCGAAATCGCGGTGACCGCTTCCCGTCGACGTCTCGCGCCGCGGCAGCGCGATGTCGATCGCCGCGGACGCGCCATCCGGGATGAATCGAATGACGCCGAACGAGCGGCCGACCACGTCGACGCGACCGCGCGCCTCGAGGAGCGCGATCAACTCGTCCGCCGGAATGCGCGTGACCAGAAAGTCGAGATCCTTCGACGCCCCGAGGAGAATTCCGTCGCGCACGGACCCGCCGACGAGGTAGAGCGATCCCCTCGAGACGATCGACTCCTGCCATGGCGCAAGCTGCGACATCCGATTCCTCCGTGCGGCGGAGTATAATGCACGGCCTGCGCGGGGCGTTGGGCGCGTCGCGTTCGTTGCCGGCGCGCGAGGCGTTGCGCTCGCGATGACATCGATACTCGAGAACGCGGAGGATGTTTGCCTCACGACATGAACAACGAAGCCGATCGCTTGCGGCGGCAGATCGCGCGCTTGGCGCGGCTTGTCGAAGCGAGCCGCGTTCTGAATTCGGCGCTGCCCGACGACACGCTCGTCTCGACGATCTTGGGAATCGCGACCGAAGTCATGGAGGCTGAGGCGAGCGCGATCATCGTCAAGGACGAGGCGCGCGGCGAGCTCCACTGCGACCTGATACTCGCGGACCGGCGCGACCTCGTGAAGCGCAAGCACCTCGAGAGTCCGTTCGGCATTCCGGCGCAGGTCATTCAGAGCGGCGCCCCGATTTCGCGATCGCGCGGCGACGCCGGCTCGGAGTTGTCGAGCCCGATCGCGGCGGAACTCGGACTCACGCCGTCCGCGATACTCTGCGTCCCGCTGCGTTCGCGCGATCGCGTCATCGGCGCGATGGAGGTGCTCAACAAGAAAAACGGCGCGGCGTTCGATGACCACGACACAGCGCTCTTCATGGCGTTCGCCGATCAGGTCGGCGTCGCGATCCGAAACTCGGAACTTTACGCCGCGGTGAAGAAGCAGGCCCTCGAGCGGAAGATGCTCCTCGATCTGGAGCGGCAGGTCATCGAGTCGCTCGACTCGCGCGAAGTCATGACTCGAATTCTCGAGCTGACGGGACAGATCGTTCACTACGACGCCGGCGCGATCTTCGTCTACGACCTCAAGCGCTCGGCGATGCGCGATATGGTGAGCCGCGGCTACGCGGAGTCCGAGAGCGGAATGCTCACGCTCAAGCTGGGCGAAGGAATCGCCGGCTGGGCGGCGAAGACCGGCGACTCGATCTTGGTGCGCGATGTCAGCCAGGATCCGCATTACGTGAATGCGCGCGCGAGCACCCGCTCGGAGATGGCGGTACCGCTCAAGAAGGGCAATGCCGTTCTCGGCGTTTTCAATCTTGAGAGCGACCACCTCGGCGCGTACACGGAAGCGGATTTGGCGCTGGTCGAGTCGTTCGCCAATCACGCGGCGATCGCTCTCGACAACGCGCGTCTGCACGAAGAGGTGAAGCAGGCGACGCAGCTTAAGGACGAGCTGAAGGTCGCGCGGCGCATTCAGCAGCGGCTTCTGCCGAAGAGCGATCCGGTCGTCCGCGGCTTCGAGATTTCGGGCCACACGATTCCATCGAAAGAGGTCGGCGGCGACTACTACGATTTCATCTGGATCGATTCCGACTTGCTCGCGATCGTAATCGCCGACGTCGCGGGGAAGGGCGTTCCCGCGGGACTCATCCTCGCGAGCTTTCGCGCGAGTCTCCTGACCGAGGCGCGCGAGAGCCGTTCGCCCGCGGACATTCTCGCGAACGTGAACTACCTTCTCTGCCGCTCGACGGAGACGCAGGATTTCGTTACGTGTTTTCTCGGGATTCTCGACATTCGCGATCGGAATTTTCTCTACACGAACGCCGGACACAACTATCCGTATTTGCTTCGCGAGAACGGCGCGGTCGAGCGGCTTGTCGATGGCGGGACGATCCTCGGCATGATCAAGGGCCTCGCGCTCCGGGAGACGTCGGTCGTGCTCGGCTCCGGTGACCTGCTCGTGTGCTTCACCGACGGCATTACCGAGGCCGCGAATCGCAAAGGCGAACAGTTCGGCGAGGAGCGGCTCGAGCCGCTCTTGAAGGCGACGCGGCACTTGCCCGCCGCCGAAATACGCGACGCGATCTTTCGCGAGGTCTCCGCGTTCGCGGGACGCGCAGCGCAGTCGGATGATCAGGCGCTCATCATCGCGAAGGCGCGATAACGTGCGGCGGCGCGAGTGAGCGCGCGCCGGCGCACGCGCGTCTTGCTCGCGGCGGCGGCGGCGGTGCTCGCCGCGGTCGCGCTCATTGTCGGCGCGCTGTCCACGTTCGGCGGTGGCGGCTCGGCGGTTCTCGGGCATCTCGCCCAAGAGGCGCGCGTACGCCTCGCGGGCGAAGACGCCCGTTCGCGCGCCGCGGTCGACAGCCTCCGCGCGGACTTCAATCGCGCGAGCAGCTCGACGCGCGTCGTCGCGATTCTGTCGCCGACCTGAGGCGCGTGCGTGCGCGGGTACCGCGTCGTCACGAGTCTCTTCGACGAGATCGACTCTCCTTCGCTTCTTGGCCTCGTCGTATTCCTGCCGATGGTGAGCGGCGACGACGAAGCGGCGGCGCGCGAGCGCACGCTCGAGAACGACGACGCGAGGATCGCGACGAGCTGGGATCCGGGTCGCGGCGTCGGGCGCGCGTTTCGCGCGACGCTCGGTCTGCGCAGCACGGCGTGGGACGTGTACCTCGTCTATCCGCCGGGCGTGACGTGGGACGGCGTGCAGCCGCCCGCGCCGCGGGCGTGGATGCATCAGCTTTCGGAACTCGCCGGCGCGCGACCGGAGGAGGCCCTCGAAGCCGAGACGCTCCGAGATTACGTGCTCGCCGCGTTGCCAGCCGCGGCACGGAGGTTCTGAGCGAGCCGCTAGCCGAGGAAGCGGAAGATCTGCACGACGGGCGCGCCGCCGCGGCGCCACTCGGCCGCGAGCGGATGGCGCTCGCGGCACTCGTCGATCAGCGCGTTCGACCAATCTTCGCGCGGGACGAGCATCACGAACACGGGGCGTTCTCGCGCGACCCGGCGCAACAACTCGAGTCGCGCGGGGTCGATGTCGGGCGCGACCGGCGACGTGAGTGCGTTCGGCGAGTTGATCGGCCATCGCGGGTCGGCCGGCAGCCGCCCGTCGAGCATGTCGAACGCGAGCGTGACGTCGCTTCGCAACCACTCCCGCGCCGTCAACCGCACCGAATGTTCCGCGATCGGAACCGCGAGCACCGCGCCCGGCGGAGCGTTCTCGTTGATCCATCGCAGCGCGACGCGATACGACAGCGCCCAGTAGTCGCACGCCTGCGGAATCCTCCGCGCCTGAGCGCCCTCGAGTCCGCCCGCGAACGCATTCCAGTACGCGATCTCGAATGGATGCGATCGCGCGAGGCTGAACGCGCACGATCCGAGGAGCGCTGCGACGATCGCCACGGGCGCGACGCGCGCGAGGGGTGCACCCGCGACGCGGCTCGCGGCGCTCGCGACCCACGCCGCGCCGAGCCCGCCGACCGCGGCCATCGGCGGAAACAGTTCGAGGAAATGGCGCACGCCATCGAAGTTCACCGCGTTCGGCAGATACAGACGCCCCGCGACGATCGCGAGCCACGCGGCGACGAGAATCGCGAACGGCTCGCGGGAGCGCAAGCGTCGCGCAAGAGGTACGAGCCCCGCGGCGAAGAGGAGCAGGAACGGTATCGGCGTCGTCAGCAGAATCTGCTGAAGCGGCTCGGCGACGCTCTCGGCTCGGACCTGGAATTTCTGATTGGCGATATAGCGAAGGTTCTGCGCGAAGCGGCCGACCGGATCGCTCCAGAGATACGGCCAGAGCGCGACGGTGAGCGCGAAGCCGATGGCGCCCGCCGCCACGAGCGCGATCGCGAGCCGCCCGCGCGAGAGCCGCGCGGGGCGCGTATCGTCGGGCTTCGCGCGGGGCGCGAAGAGCAAGAACGCGCCGACGACGACCGGAACGAACAGCGCGTTTGCCTTCGTGCCGAGCGCGAGTCCCCAAAGCGCGCCCGATCCGAGAATCCAGCGCGTCGAGCCGCGTTCCCAACCCGTATGGAACGCGAGAAGCGCAAGCGAGAAGAAAACCATCTCCGGAAAATCTTTGATGTTCGCCATGAGGTCGCACACGATTCGCGGCGAAAGCAGAAGCAACAAGACCGCGCTCGCGGCCGCAAGGTCCCCGGTCGCACGCCGCATCCACGCGAACAACGCGAAGACGAACGGGATCGCGAGCAGCAGGTTGAGCGCGTGGAATCCATCGAACGGATCGAGCAATCCGAGGCGGCGCGACAACACGGCGGACGTCGCCGCGCCGAGGATGTTCGAGACGGGGTAGTACTCCCACGGCTTCACGCGAAAAGGCGAGCCGAAGAGATTCGGCGTGCGCTCTGGCGGGTACGGATTGCGCGACGTGTCGAGGTACGCCGCATCGAACGACGTAAGAAACGAAAGATAGCGCTCGCCGAAAAAGAGATCGCCGAGCGCGTCGTCCCAACTCACGCCGTACTGATCGAGCGACGCGAATCCGAGAATCAATACGGCCGCGCAGATCGAAACGGGAATGACGTGCTTGCGCTTCACCTCGCTGCGTCCGCCCCCGTTGGCGACGACGACTCGGCGGTGGCGATCACGTTCGCGACCCACTCCGCGATCAATTCGTTTCCGAGGCCGCTCGGGTGGATCCCGTCGGCGTATGCTGCGCTGCGCCACTCGACGCTCGGCGCGCCACGCCAATTCTCCGCGTCGCGCGCGAGCGCCGCGGCGTGCGTCGCCGCGAAATCGGGCGCCGCGACGCGCGCGCGCAAGTACGGCTGCGTCTCGAGGAACGGAATCCCGGCGCCGCGCGCGACGCGGTCCAACGCGTCGCGATACGGGGGAGGGATCACCATCGCGAGAAGAATTGGCCGCGCGCCCGCGTCGACTACCGCGCGAACCAAACGCTTCATCCGCGACTCGTACTGTTCAACGGGCACACGGACAGTGGTGCGCTCCTCGGCGGTGGGAGAGAGCCGGTCGGTGTTTGCGCCGCGAATCGCGCGCTCGAGGCGCTTGTAGATCGCGAGGTGAGAGGCGGCGCGCGCCAGGCGTCCCGGAACGCTCGACGCTCGCACCGCGAAGAGCGAATCGGTGCACGCCGCGCGGCGCGAGTCATTGAAGCCGAACGATAAGACGACATAGTCGGGATCGAGCGGCAGCAGTTCGCTCTCGAGTATCCGTTCTCCCTGAAACGTCGTGAAGCCGGGGATGCCCGCGTTCATCACTTCGACGGCGCGCGGCGCAAGGCGGCCGCGCAGACGAGATTCGAGCTGCGCCGGATAGGTTTCGTCGTCGTCGACGCCCCAGCCGAACGTCGACGAGTTGCCTACCGCGATCACCCGCAGCGTGCCGGTCGATTTCACCCGCCCGATCTCCGGCCCTCGGAACCCCGCGTTGTTGAGCGTCATCGTAAACGGTGTCTTGTCGCGAACCTCTCGCGGCGCGAGGTAGTTCTTCCCTGTGATCACGACATTTCTTCGCAGCCGCCAGAACGTGCGGGCGTCATCCCGGTAGATCTGGTTTGCCCGCATCTCGTGCTCGCGGCCGGGACCCAGTTCGTTGAGGACCGCGCGCTGAATCTCTTCGAGCCCGCCCTGCCGATCGAGCACCGCGCCGGGCGAGAAGGGCGTCACGGGCTGCGGGAGAAACCGAAGCACGATCTCGACGAGTGTGATCGCAGCCACGGAGACGAGCGAGGCGAGGAGCCCTTTGCCGATTGATTTCGTGACGCGCGCAGCGGAGGTCATCGTGTCAGCCCTCGAGATCGAGGAGTTGTCGTGACGCGTTTCGCATGCAACCGGCAGAGCGTATCAGAAGCGAACGCCGCGAGCCGCCGTCATTCCGCGCGTTGACGATTTGGCGCGCGCGCATGAGCGCCGCCGGGAGCGTGTCCGGACAAGTTGTCGGGCGGGCGTCGCTGAGAGCGCACGCGCTCGCGCCCGACAACTCGCGGCATCGCGGTCTTCGGGCGCGCATATCCGCACACTGCCGCGCGTTAGCCGCCGCACACCGCGCGACGTCGGAATTGCACGTGCCGTCCGGCGCGTGGCATCGCAATTGCGGTCATTTCGAGCAGAGACTGCCGGACGCGAGATCAGGGATCGACCCCCCAAGGGGCCGGCGAAAGTTTCGGCTCGCGCCGACAGTCACCTTCGGACCAACTGCGGTGATGCGGGAGGGGCAACCTGGGAGGGGACTCCAACCGCGAGCGGATGACCGGGGGAGAACTGGGCCCGCGCGCTTTTGCGCGGGCCCTCCGTTTTTTGAGGGGTTTCCCCGCTGGACGCCGCGCGGGCCCGCGCCTATCCTCACCGCCACTGCCGGCCCTGTTCGCGGCGATCCTAGATGATGAGCCTCAATCCGTACCGCCTCTCGATCGTCGTCGTCTGCAAGAACGAATCGCGCAACATCGCGCGGTGCCTCACCTCGGTCGTCAGCGCGTCGCGCCTCGTCGATGGCGGCGTCGAGGTGATCGTCGCCGACTCCGCATCGACCGACCGAACCGTCGAGATCGCGCTCGGTTTTCCGGTGCGCGTCGTGCACCTCGAAGCGTCGTGGCCGCTCTCGCCGGCGGCCGGCCGCTTCCACGGCGCTCTCGCGGCGCGCGGCGACTACGTTCTCTTCATCGACGGCGACATGGCGCTCGACGCCGGCTTTCTCCCTGCGGCGCTGCGACGCCTCGACAGCGATGAAACGCTCGCGGGCGTGACGGGAATCGAGCGCCAGGTTTTCCTCGAAGACGGCGCGACCGTCGGCGGGCGCGAGAACACATACGACGTTCCGGCGGTCGAAGCGCCCGCGCGCGTTCTTCCCGGCGCGGCGCTTTTTCGACGCGCCCCGCTCGTCACGGTTGGCGGATTCGATCCGTTTCTCTCGTCGGAAGAGGAAGCGGATCTCTGCTACCGGCTCACGCAAGCGGGGCACGCGCTCGCGACGCTTCCAATCCCGATCGTCGATCACTACTCAGGACGCCGCCGCTCATTCACGGAACTTCGCCGCCGCGTGCGCGGGCGTCTCTACCGCGGCATCGGGCAGGTATTGCGCCGGTCGCTCGATCGCGGCCTTTTCATTCAGCACGCGTGGCGGCTGCGAGTCTTTCTTGGCTTCGCACTCTTCCTTCTTTGCGGCGTGATTGCTCTTGTTGCGTGGCCTCTTGCGCAATCGCCGCGCTATCTCGTGTTGTGGCTCGCCGCGCTCGCGGCGATCTTCGCGCTCCTGTCCGCGCGCAAGCACTCGCTCAGCGAAGCGGCGCTTTCGATCGCTGTGCTCGCGGTCATTGCTTGGGAAACCGGCGCCGGTTTCTTCGCCTCGCTTCCTCCCGCCGCGGTGTATCCGCGCGAGGCGCGCACGACTCGGAGCGATTCCTTCGGCGCGTAGCAGCACGCGCACCGCGCCCCGCATCCCGGTTGATCGCCCGCGCACCCTTCACTATCATGTTGCCGCTTTCGCCAGCCGCATCTCCTAACACGATCGAAAGGAACGGGTGCCGGACCCTCAAGATCGCAACGTCCTCGACGTCGAATACGACCCGGCGACGGGGCAATACGTCGTCGTCCGACCGAAGCGCCGCATTCCGTGGATGCACATCGTCCTCTTCGTGCTCACGATCGTCACGACGTGCAGCGTAAGCATCGCGTACGGCCTCGCGATCATGACGATCCTCCTCGCGCACGAGATGGGGCACTACCTCGTCGCGCGCCGCTACGGCGTCCGCGCGTCGCTTCCGTATTTCATTCCGATGCCGCTTTCGCCGATGGGAACGATGGGTGCGGTGATCACGATGCAAGCGCGCATTCCGAATCGCACGATTCTCTTCGACATCGGAATCGCGGGACCGCTCGCGGGTCTGGTCGTCACGATCCCCGCGATTCTCATTGGACTGACGCTCTCGACGACCGTGCCCGCGAGTGAAACTGCGCCGGGCGGCGCACTCCTCGGCGGATCGCTTCTCTTCTCGTTTCTATCCGATCTCATGACGGGCGGCGCCGGCTCCGCGACCGATCGCGTCGTCGTCTTGCATCCCATCGCGCTCGCCGGATGGTTCGGCCTCTTCGTGACCGCGCTGAATCTGCTTCCTGTTTCGCAGCTCGACGGCGGCCACGTTCTCTACGGGCTTCTCGGCGAACGCTCGCGGCGCGTCGCGACCGCCGTCTACGCGGGCTTCCTCGCGATGGCGATCATCTCGCACCGCCAGTGGCTCCCGTTCGCGATTCTGATTTTGCTGATGCGTCCTTCGCATCCGCCGACGCTCGACACCGTGACGCCGCTCTCGCGCGGCCGCCGCATCCTCGCGTTCGTCGCGTTCATCCTCTTCGTCATCTCCTTCTCGCCCGACCCGTTTCGCGAAGGCTAACACCGGTCCGTTGACGCGCGTGACCTGCCGCTCGGCGGGCACAGACGTTGCAGTTCCGGTGCCGTCCCGAGCGGGCGCCACGACGCAACTGACGCGCTGACAACGCGCGGCCGCGAAGCAGGCGCCAACGCGAGATGGCTCGAAACCGATCCGTCGGCGGATTTCTGGCCAGCGCGCCGCGCATCGGGGAGCGCGCGAACGGCAAGCGACTTCACCAGGGTGGGGAGGCAACGTGACCGAGAAACTTCTGATTCCGCTTTCACGACCCGCGCTCGGCGAGCGCGAAGCCACGTTCCTGGAGGATTGCATCTACTCCGGGCGAGTCTCCACCGAAGGGAATTTCGTCACAACGTTCGAGAGCCGCTTCGCACGGTGGGTCGGCGCGCGGCACGCTGTCGCGACGAATAGCGGGACGGCGGCGCTGCACCTCGCGCTCGTCACGCTCGGCGTGAAGCGCGGCGACGAAGTGATCGTGCCGTCGCTCGCGTTCATCGCGGTGGCGAACGCCGTGTCGTACACGGGCGCGCGGCCGATCTTCGCCGACGTCGATCGCGAGAGCTGGACGATCGATCCCGAAGATGCGGCGGCGCGCGTGACGCCGCGCACGAAGGGGATCATCGCGTCGCATCTCTTCGGGCACCCGGCGGAGATGCACGCGATCAACGCGCTTGCGGCGCGTAACAATCTGTTCGTCATCGAGGGCGCGTCCGACGCGGTCGGCACTCTCTATCGCGGCGAAGCGGCCGGCACTCTGGCGAACGCCGCGTGCTTCTCGTTCAACGAAGACAAGACGCTGACGACCGGCGGCGGCGGCATGCTCGTCACCGACAACGAAGAGATGGCGGTGCGCGCGCGTTTCCTCGCGTCGCAGGGGCGCGTCTCGCGGCGTGAGTACCTTCACTCGTGGATCGGATTCAACTACCGGCTTTCGAATATCAACGCGGCGCTCGGCGTCGCGCAGATCGATGAACTCGACATGCGAGTCAGCATTCGGCGCGACATCGGGCTGCGTTACCGCCAGCTTCTCGCCGGCGTTCCGGGGATACGCGTCGGCGCGGAGGTGGCGTGGGGAACGCCGTCGTTCGGCCGCGTCGCGCTTCTCATCGATCCGACGTTTCCGCTCGCGAAAGACGAACTCCGGCGGCATCTCAAGAAAGAAGGGATCGAGTCGGAGCCGTTTTACTTCCCGATTCACATGCAGCTTCCATATATCAAGTCGCGCCGCAAGAGCCTTCCGGTCGCGGAAGATCTCTACTCGCGCGGACTGCTCTTGCCAACGTCGACGCTGCTTGGAAACGAAGAGCTTCTGCGCATCGCCGGGACGATTCGCCGCATCGCGGCGGACGGGCAGACGCGCACTCGCAAGCCGCGCCGCCGCGTGGCGGAGGAGACAGCGTGAGCGCCCAAACGAATCCGCTTCGCATCGCATTCGTCCTCGATCGCGACACCGACCTGTCGCTCTTGCTGCCGGTGGCCGACCGAGTCGCCTCGCAGCGCGCCGCCGCGGTGGTCCTCGCTGCCGTTGGTTGGGAAGCGCGCGAAACGCTTGAAGCCATCGGCCTCGAATACGCCGCGCCCGACGATACCGACTGGTTTGTTCGCGAGAACGATTTCGATCTGATTGTCATACCGCTCGCACCCGTCGAGCGCGGCGGGTTGGCGCGCCGCATCGCGAGTGAAGCGGCCGCGCGCGGAATCCCGACGCTTGCGATGGAAACGGATCCGGGGCGCCCTGCGTTCGCGCCGTTCGGCGGGGCGTTTGCGCACCTCGCGCTCGCGGGGGCCGAGTCGTACGCGCGCGCAATCGACGCGGGCTGGCCCGAGGAACGCGTCGCGGTAACAGGCTCGACGCTGTGCGCGATCGAGTCTGTGGCCGCGCGCACGAGCGAGGGCGACGGTGTGGCGCGCGTGCTGGTGGTCTCGTCGCGCGTCGCGGGATCGGACGAGGAAATCGCGTCCCTTGCGCGCGCGCTGTGCGCCGCCACCGCAGGGATAACCACGGCACACATCGAGATCGCCGAAGCGCTCGGCGGAAGCACGATGGCGCGCGGCGCGCGGAGTCTTGCGAGCGCGCTCTCCGGCGCGGGCGTGGGCGCCAGCGTGTGCCCGCGCGAGACGTGGCGCGACGCGATCGCCGACGCGCGCGTCGTCGTGACGGATGATCTCTCGGCCGCGCTTTTGGCTGCCGCGTGCGGCATACCGGTGCTCGCGCTCGATACCGTCGCGATGCCGGGAGCAATCGACGAGAGAACGCGGCCGTTGCGGCTGTGTGATGAAGCGGGGCTCGCAGTCTGTTCGGCGACGAGCGACGCGCAGATCGAGCGCGCGCTGCGCGCGATTCTCGCGGACGCTGGATGTGGCGCCGGCATTGGCGCAGCCGCCGGTACTCGCACGGGCGTTCTGGCTGGCGCGGGCTCGACGTCGACGCCTGGCGCCGCGCAGGCACGCGCGCGCGCGAAGGCGTTCTTCGCGCCGGGGCCGCCGGACGCTGCCGCGCGCGTGCTCGCGCTTGCGGAGAGTCTTGCGCGCGCCCGCCGGACGCGCGTCGAATCGGCGCTCGCGCGCGTGCGCGCGGGGAACACTCGGCTTGCATACGGCGACGCCGCGCGCGCGGAGGAGGAATTCCGCGCCGCGCTCGCGATCGACCCGACGAATTCCGTGGCGCTCGGCAACCTCGGCGTCGTCACCGCGGAACGCGGCAACGACGAGGAAGCGCTCGCGCTCTTCGCGCACGTCTTCGAACTCGATCCTGGCGACGAGACCGCGCGCTTCACAACGGCGCGACTGCTCGCGCGGCGCGGCGATCTCTTCGGCGCGGCGCGCCACGTCGAGGATGCGCTCGCGCACAATCCGCAAAGCCGCGGTGCGCATTTGCTCCTCGGCGACATCTATCTCGAAGCGGGGCTCCCCGAGCAAGCGTTCGGACTTTATGAGTCGGCCAACGAAATCGAAGCACTCGGTGCGGTTCATCGACTGCGGCGCGAAGAGGCGGCGCGTCTTGCGGGGCTCGATCTCGATCTCGTCGCAAGCGCCGCGGCCGGGGCGAGCGCGCCCTCGGCGCCGACGTCTCGAACCGACGCGCGCGAAGCGGCCGCGTCATCGCCGCCACCGCCGCGCCTCTCGATCGTCGTCGTCGCGTACAACTCCGCGGAAGATCTCCCCGGCTGCCTCGAATCGATCGCGCGCACGACGCGCGTTCCACACGAGGTGATCGTCGTCGACAACGCGTCGTCGGATGGAACGCGCGCGCTCCTGCGCGAACGCCGCGATGTCGCGCTCGTCGAATCCGATGTCAACGTCGGCTACTCGCGCGCCGCGAATCTCGGAATCCGCCGTGCCCGCGGCGAGGCGGTCGTGCTCCTCAATCCGGACACGCTCGCCACGCCCGGCTGGGACGAACGGATGCTCGCGCACGTTGCTCCCGGCGTCGGCGCCGTCGGGCCGCTGTCGAACTACGTCGCGGGACAGCAGAAGTTCGAGATGCACGTCACGCTTGCCGGAGGTCAGATCACGATCGAAGAACTCGCGCGCGTTCTCGCCGAGCGCAACGCCGGCCGCACGATCGAGACGAAACTCCTGATCGGTTTTTGTCTTCTCATCACGCGCGCGGCGCTCGATGCCGTCGGCGCGATGGACGAGGATCTCTTCCTCGGCAACGACGATCTCGAGTACTCGCTGCGGTTGCGGCGCGCGGGGTTTCGCCTCGTCATCGCGACCGACGCGTTCGTTTTTCACAAGGGGCAGCGCTCGTTTAAGACCGAACCGAGCGAGAAGACGAATCGTCTTGTGGAGGAGAGCACGAACAGATTGCAGGAGAAGCTCGAGGATCTCTACGGCGCGGGGAACGTTCCGTCGCCGCAGGAACTGTGGGGGATCGGGTGGTTTCAGCCGACGCGCAAACGTGCGGCGAGCGCGGGCTCTCGCGGGACCGAGAGCACGCCGCCGCCGAAGACGTCGATCGTCATCCTCACGTGGAACGAACTCGAGTACACGAAGAAGTGCGTCGCGTCGATTCGCAAACACACGCCCGAGCCGCACGAGATCATCTTCGTCGACAACGGTTCGACGGATGGCACGCCGGAGTGGCTCGCGACCATGCCGGGCGCGAAGGTGATCGCCAACGCGAAGAACCTCGGTTTCGCGGCGGGCGCGAACCAAGGGATTCGCGCGGCGACCGGCGAGCGCATTCTCCTGCTGAACAACGACACGCTCGTCACGGAAGGATGGCTCTCGACGCTCGGCGCGCACCTCGATGCCGATGCGTCGTGCGGCCTCGTCGGCCCGATCTCGAACTACGTGAGCGGACCGCAACTCGACACGACGGCGAAGTACGACTCGGAACCGGCGATGGCGGCGCACGCGCGTCGCGTCCGCCGCAAGAACGCCGGGCGTTCCGATGAAGTGCGGCGGCTCGTCGGGTTCTGCCTGCTCGCTCGCGCCGAGGTGTTTCGCTCGGCGGGGCTCTTCGACGAGGGCTACTCGATCGGCAACTTCGAAGACGACGACTTCTCGCTGCGGGCCGTGCTCGCCGGTTGGCGTTTGCGCATCGCGCGCGACGCGTTCATCCACCACTTCGGAAGCCGGACGTTCGTCGGCAACAAGGTCGACTACCGCGAGACGTTGGATCGCAACAAGGCGTACTTCCTCGAGAAGTGGCGCGGGGTCGCGGCCGTGGAGATGCCGCCCGCCGAGCGCGCCGCGCCCGTGGAGCAGGCGGCCGCGATCTAACGCTCTTCGCGCTGGCGGCGCAGCTCCGCGATGTTGATCTGCATCGACTGATTCGATCGCAGGAGTTCTTCGAGGATCGCTTCGCGCGAACGCGCGGGCTGCTCGCGCCGTCGCGCGTCGTCGAGGAACGGCCAGAGGCTCTCGCGAATCTCGGCGGGCAACACGCTCTCGAGGTACTCGAGTGCCGTTCCGCGGAGGCGCGGGTCGTCGCCGGCAAGCGCGCGATACGCCGTCTGAAGCGGCTGCGACGGCAACGCGAGCGACAAAATCGTGAAGAGATGCTCCATGCTCCGCCCCGCGCGTTCGCGTACGAACTCGTCGACGAACGGCGCGTCGTCCTTCTCCTCGATGCGGTCGAGCAGGCGGTGGCTCTCCCAGACGCTCTTGTCGACGCGCACCTCGCGCAGCCCCGCAGCGAAAACATCCTCCGCGCGGATGGGCGTTTCCGGTGACCGCTCGCGAATGCGCGCGAGCGCACGCCCGCACTGATAGCGCACCTCGAAGCGCTTGTCGTCGAGACCGCGCAGGAGTCCGTCGACGGCGGCCGGCGCGCTGCTCGCCGCGAGCACGCGTGGGATGCGTCGCCGCACGGCGAAGTCCTCGTCGGGATCGAGAAGCGCGTCGACGAGAAGCCCGCTGATCTTCGGCAGTGCCGCGCGCAGCGTCGCGATCGCGTCCGGCGCCATCTCGTCCCACGTGAGGAGCGCGATCACCCACGGCGCGTCCGCGCGCGAGAGCGGCGCGCGCGCGCCGAGCGCACGCCGCACGCGGACGGCGTCGCCGGAGCGCAGCTCCGCGATGCGCGCGAGCGCGGGGTGCAGCGCCTCCGCATGCTCCGCGCGGGCCGGGCGCTCCGCGATCGTCTCGGCGCGCGTGTCGACGCCGGCGTTCGCGTCGGTCTCGGGCGCCGGCGTCGCAAGCTCGCTGCGCGAAACGAAGATCGTGTGCTCCGACTCCCAACCCGGCGCGAACTCGAGCGGGGCCGCCGGTACGCTGAGCGTCGTCGAGCGCTGGAGGTCCGCCCCGCCGCGCGCCGACGGCCGCTTCAGCACGATCGTCTTCGTGGAGGAGTCGTACTCGACCGCGGAGTCGAGGTCAGCCGCGCCGTCGATGAGGTTTCGCTCGAGCGAGCGGATGTAGCCGGCGTGCAAGCGCCGCGCGACCGCGAGGCTCGCCAGCGCGAGCGCGCCCGCCATCGCGAGAAGCGCCGACGCAGCCAGTTGAGGGACCAGGAGGATCGTCAGCTTGATGACGCCGCCGCCCGCCGCGTCGCCGAGCCGTTCCGCGCCGACGTCGATGATCGCCTTCGTCGCGCGCTTGTCCGACGGGCGGATCGGCGTGAAGAGCAGCTCATAGCCCGAACGGAAGAGCGAGCTGCGCAACACGCTCTCGGCGCCGCGCGCGAACGCCGCGCTCGCGAGCGCGGGGTTCAGTATCGCGCCGACGCTCGTCGCCGCGACCGTGAGCGCGTGGGCCGAGACGGTGCGCGCGAGCCCGAGCCGCTCGAGCGCCGCGCGCGCCAATCCCGCCTGCACGACGAATGTCGCGATCCCCGTCGTCATGTAGAAGAGCGCGAAGAAGCGAAGCAGATCCTCGTCGTTGGAGTACGCGGCGTCGGCGCGGGCCTTGAGAATGTAGTCGAGGATCGCCGCCGCCATCGTGCCGAGCAGCACGAGGAGCGCGAGGCTGCGCAAGTATGGATCGCGCGAGAGAATCTGCATCCCGGAGGGAGCGGGCGCCTCGCCTGCTGCGTGTTTTGCGCCGATCTCGCCGCGCGCGCCG
>JBJXGV010000065.1:0-136551 GCA_046160485.1 bacterium
TATTGCGCCGCACCGGGCGGTTCCGCGACCCGGAGGGGAGGCGCGAAGCGCCGGACCCGTCCCGCTGGACATGACATCGCGATCCAGCGGGTCGCGCGCCACGGGGTTCGCCCCTCCGCGAATTGACGGCGCGCATCGCCGCCCCATAGAGTAGCGCCCATGAAACTTCGGGCGGCCGGCGGTTGGCGCGCAATCTTCTACTCGTTCAAACGCGCACGCCGCGCAGGCGGAATCGTGAAAGTGTTTCGACGCCTGCGCCTCAAAAACGCGTGCAAAACCTGCGCGCTCGGAATGGGCGGCGAACGCGGCGGCATGGTGAACGAACACGGCCATTTCCCCGAGGTCTGCAAGAAGTCGATCCAAGCGCAGACCGCCGACATGCAGGCGCCGATTCCGGAGAGCCTCTTGCGCGCGACGCCGATCGCGGCGCTCGCGCGAATGAGCGAACGCGAACTCGAGGACCTGGGGCGAATCGGATTTCCGATGGTGGCCCTCGACGGCGACACGTACTTCCGCCGCGCTTCGTGGGATGAAGCGATGCGCATCGCCGGCGACGCGCTCCGCGGCGAAGATCCGTCGCGCGTCACGTTCTATGCATCGGGCCGCGCGTCGAACGAGGCCGCGTTCCTCTTGCAGTGGTTCGCGCGCGCCTACGGCACGAACAACGTCAACAACTGCTCGTACTATTGCCACCAGGCGTCGGGCGTCGGCCTTACGCGATCCGTCGGCACCGGCACCGCCACGGTTTCGCTCGACGATCTCTCGCGCGCCGATCTTGCGTTCGTCATCGGCGCGAACCCCGCCTCGAACCACCCGCGTCTGATCACCGAACTCGTTCGACTGCGCCGCCGCGGCGGGAAGGTGATCGTCATCAACCCGCTTCGCGAACTCGGCCTCGTGCGCTTTCGGATCCCGTCGGACCCGATGAGCCTCGTGTTCGGCTCCGCCGTTTCGGATCTTTACTTGATGCCGCACATCGGCGGCGACGTCGCGGTTCTCGCGGGCATCCTCAAGGAGACGATCGAACGCGGCGCGATCGACCGCGAGTACATCGCGGCGCACACGGAAGGCTGGGAGAGCGCGGAGGCGGCGGCGCGGGAGATGACGTGGGGCGCGATCGAGGCGCAGAGCGGGCTGGCGCGTGCCGACATCGCGAAGGCCGCCGAGATGTACGCGGCCTCGCGCGGCACGCTCTTTCTCTGGGCGATGGGGATCACGCACCACGCGCACGGAGTGCGCAACGTGCTCGCGATCGCGAATCTTGCCCTCGCGCGCGGGATGGCCGGGCGGCCCGGCGCGGGGCTCTTGCCGATTCGCGGCCACTCCAACGTGCAGGGCGTCGGATCGGTCGGATTCACGCCGGTGCTGAAGAGCGACTTCGCGGCCGCGATGGAGAACGCGTACGGCATGCGTCTGGCCACGGCGCCTGGGCTCACCACATTCGAAACGATGGACGCCGCGCACGCAGGGCGCCTTCGCGTGTTGTTTCATCTCGGCGGCAATCTCTTCGGCTCGAATCCCGACGCGCGCCACGCACGCGAGGCGCTCGCGCGCGTCGACACGACGATCTTCGTCTCGACCAAGCTCAACAGCGGGCACATTCACGGGCGCGGACGCGCGACGGTGATTCTTCCGGTGAAAACGCGCGACGAGGAATCGCAATCGACGACGCAGGAATCGATGTTCAGCTATGTGCGGCTCTCCGAGGGGAAGGCGAAGCCGGCAAGCGCCGAGCTGCGATCGGAGGTCGAGGTCGTCACGGATCTCGCAGCGGCCGTGCTTCCGAACGGCCCGATCGATTGGCGGCGGCTGCGCGATCACGACGCGGTGCGCGCGGAGATCGCGAAGGTCGTGCCGGGCTACGGCGCGATTGCCGAGATCGGCGCGACGCGGCGCGAGTTCACCGTCGCGGGGCGCATGCGCCACGCCGCGGACTTCCCCACCGCGAGCGGCCGCGCTCAGTTCCACGCAACGCCTCTGCCGGAAAACACGCTCGATGCGGGGGAGCTTCGCGTCATGACGATTCGCTCCGAGGGGCAGTTCAATACGGTCGTCTACGAAGACGAAGACGTCTATCGAGGGCAGACGCGGCGCGACGTCGTGATGATGAACGCCCACGACGCGGCGGAGCGCGGATTGCAGGAAGGCTCGCGCGCGCGCGTCACGTCCGAGACCGGCTCGATGGATGTCGTCGTGAGCTTCGTCGACATCGCGCGCGGGAACGCGGCGATGTACTACCCGGAGGCGAACGTGCTCGTGCCGCGCGTGATCGATCCCGAGTCGGGAACGCCGGTGTTCAAGTCGGTGCGCGTGCGCGTCGCGAAGAGCGCCGCGCGCATTCCGCTCACCGCGGGAGGCGCGGCCGGCGCCGGCGATGTCGTCGCCGAGGCGATCGCAACCGGGCCGCATCGATGAGCGTTCTCTCGCCGGAGCCGCGGCATCCGCGAATCCCGCCGGGCCAGATCGAGACGAAGAAGTTTCCGGTGCTCACCCACGGCGAAACGCAGCGCGTCGCGACGGCGTCCTGGAAGCTCGAACTGACCGGCCTCGTCGAAGAGCCCGTGTCGTTTTCCTGGGCCGAGTTTGCCGCGCTGCCGCGCGCGCAGGTGCGCGCCGATTTTCACTGTGTCACGACGTGGTCGCGGCTCGATACGCTGTGGGAAGGCGTGCTCGTCGCGGAGGTCATGAAGCGCGTGCGTCTTCGACCCGAGGCGCGATTCGTGACTGCGCACTCGTTCGGCGGATACACCACGAACATCCCGCTCGAGGACTTCCTGCAGCCGGCGAATCTCTTCGCGGATCGCGTCGACGGCGGCGAACTCTCGGCCGAGCACGGCGGCCCGTGCCGCCTCGTCGTTCACCATCTCTACGCGTGGAAGAGCGCGAAGTGGATTCGCGCGATCGAGTTCATGGAGCGCGACCGCCTCGGATTCTGGGAAGGCTACGGCTACCACGCGCACGGCGATCCGTGGACGGAGGAGCGGTTCAGTTAGCTGTGAAGGCGCGCGTCGCGTGCGGCTGTCCGACGCGCGCGCGGCCGGTGCGACGTGCCGCTAGGAGCGCGACGCGAATTTCGCGAGGCGCCGCGCGGCGTCTTCGAGCGCGGCGCGCGGCTTCGCGAAGCAGAAGCGCAGCAGATGATCGCCGTCGCGAGGCTCGCTGTAGAACGCGCTGCCGGGAATCGCGGCCACGCCCGTGCGTTCGAGGAGCGCGTTCGCGACTTCGCGCGCGGTCGTCCACCCGTTGGCGCGCGCGACCGCCGAGTGATCGGCGAGCATGTAGTACGCGCCCTGCGGCACGATCGGGCGCAACCCCGCCGCGTCGAGCCCCGCGGCCATGACCTCGCGCAACTCGCCGTACTCGGCGCGCAGCCCCGTGTAGAACTCGGGCCCCGCGTCCATTCCTTTGAGCGCGCCGTACTGAAGCGGCGTCGGCGGACAGACGTAGACCAGATCCGAGAGCGGCCCCATCGAGCGCACGAACTCGGCCGGCGCGGCGAGATATCCGAGCCTCCAACCCGTAATCGAAAACGTCTTCGAGAATCCGGAGATCGTGATCGTGCGGTCGCGCAGCCCGTCGATCGACGCGGGCGAAACGTGCTCGCGGCCGTCGAACAGGATGTACTCGTAGATCTCGTCGGTGATCACGATCAGATCGTGACGCTCGGCGATGCGCGCGATGATCGCCAATTCCTCGCGCGTGAATACCTTCCCGCTCGGATTCGAGGGCGTGCAGACGACGATCGCCTTTGCGCCGGCCGCCGCCGCGTCGAGGGCGTTCTCGTCGAACGCAAACGCGTCGCCGCGGAGCGTCACGAATCGCGGCACGCCCCCGAAGAGCGACGTCGTGTTGACGTGATACGAGTAGAACGGCTCGAAGAGAACGACCGCATCGCCGGGATCGATGACCGCCATGATCGCAAGCGCGAACGCGCCGGTCGACCCCACCGTCACCATGATCTCGGTCGCCGGATCGTAGGTGAGGCCGTTGTGCTCGCGAAGTTTCTTCGCGATCGCGGCGCGGAGCGGCTCGATCCCCTCGTAGACGGAGTAGGTCGCGCGGCTCGCCTCGATCGCGTCGATCGCGCCGCGCTTGACGAGCGTGTCCGTCGGCAGATCGCAAACACCCTGGCCGAGGTTGATGCCGCCGACTGCCTCGACCGCACGCGTCATTGCGCGGATGTCCGACTGAACCAGGCCGCGCGCCCGCGCGCTGAGGCGCGTGCGCCCGTTCGCGCGCATCAGATTCGCGTACCCGGCGGAATCACGGCGTCCTTCGGAATGACGACGACGCCGTCGTGGATGACGTATCCGTCGGACTCGGCCTCTTGCACGCCCGCCTCGTTCGTGATGATCGCGCCCGCGCCGATGCGCGCGTTCTTGTCGACGATCGCGTTCTCGATCACCGCGTCGGGGCCGATGCCGATCGGCGGGGCGCCCTTCGGCGCGGGGATGGCGCCGCCCTGCGACAGCTCGTAGTAGTCGGCGCCCATCAGCACGACGCGTTTCAAGCGCGCTCCGTCGCCGACGATGCTGCGGACCCCGATGACCGACTGCTCGATCGTCGCGCGCCCGATCCGGCTCCCCTCCGCGACGATCACCTCGCGCAGTGCCGCATCGCCGAGGATCGATCCCTCAAGCGCGCGCGGGTGCGTGAAGATCGGAAACGTCGCGTGATGAAATGAGAAGTTCGGCGGGCTCGACGTGAGCTTGATGTTCGCTTCGAAGAACGCACGCGTCGTCCCGATGTCTTCCCAGTAGCCGGTGAACGGATGGACGATGAGCCGCCGCTTTCCGACGAGGCTCGGCACGAGGTGCTTCCCGAAATCGACGTTCGACTTTTCTTGCAGCGCCTCGTGGAGAACCTCGCGCCGGAAGGCGTAGATCCCCATCGACGCGAGCCAGCCGCGCTCCGGATCCTCGACGCCAAGCGACTCGAGTTGTGCCGGCGCAAGGCGCAGCGAATCGATCACGGCCGGATCGGTAGGCTTCTCGACGAACTCGATGATTTCGTTCTTCTCGTTGACGCGCAGCAGACCGAATGCCGGCGCATGCTCGCGCACGACGGGATACGCCGCGAGCGTCATGTCGGAGCGCGCCTGCCGGTGCGTGCGAATCATCTGTCCGTAGTCCATGCGGTAGAGCTGATCGCCCGAGAGGATCAGCACGTCGCGATAGTTCGGCGTCGACCAGCGCACGCGATGCTTCCACACGGCGTCGGCCGTCCCCTGGAACCAATCCGAAGTCTCTTCCGTTTGCTCCGCCGCGAGAATCTCGACGATGCGCCCCGAGAATCGGTCGTAGTGATACGTCGCGAGAATGTGACGGTGAAGCGAGTGCGATTGAAACTGCGTGAGGATGAGAATCGAGGTGAGTCCGGAGTTGAGCGAGTTCGAGATCGGGATGTCGATGAGGCGGTACTTTCCGCCGATCGGTACCGCAGGTTTCGCGCGGTACGACGTGAGCGGACGCAGGCGCGTGCCGCGTCCGCCTCCGAGAATCAGCGTGACGACGTCCTTCGTTCGGGCCAAGAGGTCGTCCTCCTCCTGCTTCATGGCGATGCGGCCGCGCGACTTCCCGCCGCGGACGCGCTCGCCTCCAGATTTGTAACGCCGGGAGTGGCGCCGCGCCAGGAGGATGGCGTGTGCGCATGCGCATGGTACGACGAACGGACGAGCGGGCCCGACTCGACGTGCGTGAACCCGAGTTCGAGCGCGCGCTCCCGAAGCTCCGCGAACTCCTCGGGCGTCCAGTAGCGTTCGAGCGGCAATGCCTTCGCGGCGGGCGGCAGATATTGCCCGATCGTCAAGATTTCGCAGCCGGAGCGCGCCAGGTCCGCGAAGACCGTGAGCAACTCGTCGCGCGTTTCGCCGAGCCCGAGCATGACTCCCGACTTCGTCATCGGGATCGCGCTTGCGCGCCGCGCGCGAATCCGCGCGATCAGCTCGAGCGTGCGCGGGTAATTCGAATGCTGCCGCACGCGTCGGTAGAGCCGCGGCACCGTCTCGGTGTTGTGCGCGAGCACGTCCGGCGCCTCGTCGATGAGACGGTCGAGCGCGTTCCAGTTCCCGTCGAGATCCGAGATGAGCAATTCGACGCGGCATTCGGGATTTTCGCGGCGGGTCGCGCGAATCACTTCGATCAGATGCGACGCGCCGCCGTCGGGAAGATCGTCGCGGTTCACCATCGTGATGACCGTGTGGCGAAGATCGAGCGCGCGCACCGCGGCGGCAAGATTCGCGGGCTCATCGCGATCGACCGCGCCCGGCGCGCCCTTGCCCACCGAGCAAAATCCGCAATGCCGCGTGCAAATATCGCCGAGCACCATGAACGTCGCGGTGCGATTCCCCCAGCACTCGAAGATGTTCGGGCAGCGCGCCTCCTCGCAGACGGTGTGAAGGCGATTGCCCTTCACGAGGCTCTGCACCTGGCGGTACGCGTCGTCCGTCGTGAGGCGAATCTTCAGCCACGGCGGGCGCGGGCCTGCCGGGAGCGGCGACCTGCGGCGTTGAACGAGCGGCGCGGCTGCGTCGCGAGCGCCGGCTCCGCGAGAGGCTGTGCGCGCGTCGATCGCGTCGGTCGCGTCGCTTGCGTCGCTCGGGGCAGGCGTCACGCCGGACACAACGCCTCCCACGCGAGCGCCAGATCGAAGCGTTCGGCGAACGCGCGCGCGATGACGGGCGCGACTTCCGCCGCAGTCAATGCGCCGGCGCCCGAACCGGCAGCTGCGCGCGCGACCGACGTCATGCGGCAGCCATCGATCCCGCACGGAACGATCCAGCGGAAGCGATCGAGATCGGTAGCGACGTTGAGCGCGAACCCGTGAGACGTCACCCAGCGCGAAACGCGAACCCCGATCGATGCGATTTTCTCGTTGCCGACCCACACCCCGGTCAGACCGGCGCGCGCGCGCGCGGCGATGCCGAATTCCGCAAGCGCCGCAATGAGCGCGGCCTCGACGTCGCGCACATAGCGGTGAAGGTCGCGGCGCTCAAGAGCGAGCTGAATGATCGGGTAGCCGACGAGTTGTCCGGGCCCGTGATACGTGACGTCGCCGCCGCGATCCGATTCGACGATCGCAACGCCCGCGCGCTGTGCGGCCTCGGGCGCGATCAGCACGTGACCGTCGCGGCTTGCGCGGCCGATCGTGATGACGTCGTCGTGCTCGAGAAGCAGAAGCCGGTCGGGCGACGTCCCTGCCGCGCGCGCGCGCGCCGCCTCGCGCTGCAGTTCGAGCGCTTCGCCGTACGCGACGCGCCCGAGCCACGACGCCGCGAGCACCGCGCGCGCAGCCATCCTACCGGCCGTCCCCGAAGTCGCTCGTCTCGAGCGTCGACTTCACGACGCTCATGAACTTGTCCGCTTCGGCGCCGTCGACGAGCCGGTGATCGAACGAGAGCGAGAGATAGACCATCGGCCGGATCGCGATCGCGTCGTCGATGACGACGGCGCGCTTCGTGACCGCGCCGACGCCGAGGATCGCGACCTGCGGCTGATTGATGATCGGCGTGCCGAGAATCGATCCGAATCCACCGGGGTTCGTCACGGAAAACGTGCCGCCCTGCACGTCGTCGGGCTGGAGCTTCTTCGTGCGCGCGCGCTCGCCCAGGTCGTTCACGGCCCGCGCGAGCCCGAGCAGATTCTTCTCTTCGGCGTGCTTCACGACGGGCACGATGAGCCCCCAGTCGAGCGCGACCGCGATGCCGATGTTGATCGCGCGCTTATAGACGATCTCGAAGGTTTCGCTGACCGATGCATTGAGCGCCGGATACTGGCGCAATCCGTTGACGACACCCTTGAGGATGAACGGCAGGTACGTGAGCTTCACGCCGTCGCGCGCGAGGAAGTCTCCCTTCATGCGGTCGCGCAGGCGCGAAACGTTCATCATGTCGACCTCGAAAAACGTCGTGACGTGCGCCGAGGTCTTGCGCGAGTGCGTCATGTGCTCGGCAATCTTGCGGCGCATCACGCTCATCGTTTCGACGCGCGTCTCCTGCCCGGCCGCGAAGAACAGATCAGCGGCGGCGGGACTCGGCGGCGCGGCAGCGCGCGTGGTCGCCGCGGCCGTGCCGCCCGCCATCACGTTGCGCGTCATCGATGAAAGGAATCCTTCGACGTCGCGCTTCGTCACGCGGCCAGATACGCCCGAGCCCGGAAGCTGGCTCAAGTCGATCCCCTGCTCGCGCGCCATGCGCCTTACGAGCGGCGACGAACGGCGGCGGCGTAGCTCGTCGAGCGTTTCAGCGGATGCGCCCGAGGCGTACGCGGTCGCGGTCGCAGCGCCGGCAGTAGGAAGCGGCGAGGGCGAAGGCGCGCGCGACGCGGCCGTCGTAGACGGCGCGGACTGCGCGACGTGCGAGGAAGGCGCGCCGCCCGTCTTCGGCGCCGCACTCGCGGGCGCGGGCGCGGACGCCGCAGGCGCCGGCGCACTCGCCGCACTCTTCGCCTCGCCCGCCGCACCGATCTTCGCGACGACCGAGTTCACCTCGACCGTCGTCCCCTCTTGCACGAGGATCTCCGTGAGAATCCCGTCGACCGGCGATGGAATCTCCGCCTCGACCTTGTCCGTCGAGATCTCGAAGAGCGGTTCGTCGCGCTCCACCTTCTCGCCGACCTTCTTCAGCCACTTCACGATCGTCCCCTCGGCGATGCTCTCGCCCATCTGGGGCATGATCACATCCATACTCATCGTCGTCGTCCCCTCTCGCAGTCTTCCGCGGTCTCTATGAAATCGTTTTCGCTGATGCCAGTGTGATCGGGCTGCCGGACGCGCCGGGCGCGCGGCCCCCGTATTGTATGCGATCTCTAGTAAGCCGCAAGCTCGCGGAGCGCCGCGACGACGCGCGCGCGATCAGGAAGGACGCGATCCTCGAGCGCCCCCGCGAAGGGGACCGGCGTGTCGAGCGCGGCGACCCGCATCACGGGACCGTCGAGGTAATCGAACGCCTTCTCGGCGATTCGCGCGGCCACCTCGGCGCCCGCGCCGCCCGTGAGGTGGTCCTCGTGCAGCACGAGCACCTTTCCCGTGCGCCGCGCCGCCGCGAGAACGGCGTCCTCATCGAACGGCCGGAGCGTTCGCAGATCGATCACCTCGACCGAGACGCCTTCGCGCTCCATCTCGTCGGCGGCGTCGCACGCGATCGCGACCGTCGCGCCGTACGTGATCACGCTCACGTCGCGCCCCTCGCGCCGCGTCGCCGCCTCGCCGATCGGAACCGCGTCGCTCCCCTCGGCGATCTCGCCCTTGACGCGCCGGTAGAGGAACTTGTGCTCGAAGAAGAGCACGGGATCGGGGTCGCGAATCGCCGCGAGGAGCAGCCCCTTCGCGTCCTCGGCGGTCGACGGATAGACGACCTTCAGCCCCGCGGTGTGGAGGAAGTACGCCTCGACATTCTGCGAGTGGAACGGACCGCCGCGTACGTAGCCGCCGCCGGGCCCGCGAATCACGAGCGGCACGCCGCGGCCGGTGCGATAGCGGCACTTCGCGGCCCAGTTCGTGATCTGGTTGAAGCCGCACGCGATGAAATCGATGAACTGCATCTCGGCGACGGGGCGAAGACCCGAGAGCGCCGCGCCCACCGCGGCGCCGACGATCGCGGCCTCGGAGATCGTCGTGTCGATGACGCGCTCGGCGCCGAAGCGCGCCGCGAAGCCGCCGGTCACCTTGAATGCGCCGCCGTACGCCGCGATATCCTCGCCGAGAAGAAAGACGCGCTCGTCGCGCTCCATCTCTTCCCAGAGCGCCGCGCGAATCGCTTCGAGGTACGTCTGCGTCATCGCACCGCGCGCGCGTTAGCCGTGAATCGCGCGCCCATACACCGCCTCGGCGGCCTCCATCACCGACTCGGAGAGCGTCGGGTGCGGATGAATCACGTTCGCGATTTCGAGCGCCGTCGACTCGAGGTTGAGATGCGCGACGCCCTCGGCGATCATCTCCGTCGCGCGCGCGCCGATGATGTGCACGCCGAGAACCTCGTCGTACTTCGTTTCGCTGACGATCTTCACGAAGCCGTCCGTCTCGCCGAGGATCGTCGCCTTCGAGTTCGCGAGGAAGTTGACCTTGCCGACGCGCACGTCGAAGCCGCGGCGCTTCGCCTCGGCCTCAGAGAGTCCGACCGTCGCGACCTCCGGCTCGCAATACGTGCACGACGGAATGCGGTCGTAGTTCATCGGCTCGGCCGCGTGCCCCGCGATCTCCTCGGCGACGCGCATTCCCTCGTGCGACGCGACGTGCGCCAACTGCGGGTGAACGCGATCCGGAATCGCGATGAGATCGCCGATCGCGAAGATTCCCGGCTCGGCGGTGCGACCCTTCGCGTCGACCTTCACGAAGCCCTTCTCGATCGCGACGTGCGTCTTCTCGAGGCCCAGTCCCTCGGAAACCGGCCGGCGCCCCACCGCAACGAGCACCTTCTCCACGGAAATCGTCTCGGGCTTCGCGCCGTCGGATGCGATCGTCACGCGCAGCCCCTTCTTCTCGGCCTCGACCTTCTCGACGCGCGCGCTCGTGCGCACATCGATGCCGCGCTTCTTGAACGATCGCGCGAGCGCACGCCCCACGTCTTCGTCCTCGATCGGCAGGAGCGTCGGCAGCACCTCGACGATCGTCACCTTCGTGCCGAACGCGGCGAAGATGGTCGCGAACTCGACGCCGACCGCGCCCGCGCCCACGACCAGAAGGCTCTCGGGAATCGCTTCGATCTTGAGGATGTCGTCGCTCGAGAGAATCGATTTGCCGTCGACGGGAAGGTGCGGGAGCGATCGCACCGCGGAGCCGGTCGCAAGCAGCACGCGTTTCGCGGCGATGCGCGTCGGGTCGCCCTTCTCGGGCTTCACGACGACAGTGCGCGGATCGGCGAGGCTTGCGGCGCCGACGAACGTGTCGACCTTGCGCCGCTTCAAGAGCCCCTCGACCGCCTTCGCGAGCCCGCCGACGACCGTCTCCTTGCGCGCCTGCACCTTCGCGAAGTCGATCGACGCCTTCGTCACGTTGATGCCGATCTCGCCGGCGCGCCCGATCTCCGAGTAGACCGCGGCGATGTGGAGCAGCACCTTCGTCGGAATGCAGCCCCAGTGGAGGCACGTTCCGCCGAACTTGGGCGCCTTCTCGACGACGGCCGTGCGCAACCCAAGCTGCGCGGCGCGCACCGCCGCGACATAGCCGCCGGGGCCGCTGCCGATGACAACAAGATCGTAGGGCTCGACTGGCGTGGACAACGCGGTCCTCCTTTAGCGAGTGATTTCGACGCGCAGGGCGTTCGCGAATCTGTTGAAGTAGTTGAAGAGGCCGATGACCGACGCGAGTTCGATCACCTCGCCTTCGTCCCAATGCCGGCGCAGTTCCGCGAATTCGGCGTCGCCGACGCCGCGCGAGTCGAGAGTCATCAGATCGGCGAATCGCAGCGCCGCTTGCTCGGCCTCGGTAAACGACGCGTAGTCGCCCCTCTTCACGCTCGCGATCTCCTCATCCGTCGCGCCGAGCCGCCTCGCCAAGGCGACATGCGACGCCAGTCAATACTCGCATCCGTTGATCTCGGAGACGCGCACCGTCACGATCTCTTTGAGCTTCTGCGGAACCGTGCCGGTGTTCATCACCGTGCGGAAATGCGTGATCATCGTGCGGAGGAAATCGGGGCGGTGCGCCATCGTGCGGAACATGTTCGGCACGTTGCCGCGCTCGCGCATGTAGGTGTCGAAGATCTCGCGCGTGGGGCCTTCGACATCGTCCGGCCCGAGCCGGCGAATGCGGTCGGTCATCGGACGCGCCTCGTTACTCGAGGAAATAGAGAAAGCGACCGCAGTAGGGACACAAGATCAGCTCTTGGTTTTTCGCGGCCGTCGCGGAGAGGTTTATCGGAAGGCGCTCATAGCAGCAGTACGCGACGCCCTCGAGGACCGGCGCCACGGCCTTGCCAGTCTTCTGGAAAACCGCGTCGAACCGCGAGAGGAGGCGACGGCTCGCCTGCGCGCGGAGTTCGTCGCGCGCGCTCGCCACCTTCTCGAACTTCGCGACCGGGAACCCCATATTCTCCTCCGCCGCCGCCGCGTGCCCGCCGTGTTCGAGTTCCTTCAAGAGAGTTTCCAGATCGTTCAGACGGATGATCAGCTCGAGATCTTTGTTCACGTTCGTCCTTTTGGCCGCGGCGCGCGGCGCGCGTTCGTCTTAGCTAACCGCCCCGGAGAGAATCGTGCGGACCTCGGCGGCGCTTTCGGCTTCGAGAAGGCGGTTGCGATTGTGGTCCTCTTTCGTGAGGTTCACGATCGCGGCGAGTACAGGGTGATAGAAGTTGGTCAGCTCGATCGGCGGCGACACGACGAGGAAGAAGAGTCGAACCTTCTTCTTGTCGACGGCCTGATACGCGACGCCTTTCGGCGACCGGCCGAATGCGACCATGAGCTTGGAAAACGTCGTCGAGCGGCAGTGCGGAATCGCCACGCCCATGCCGACGCCGGTCGAACCGATCGACTCGCGCTGTCCGAGTGTCGCGAGCGTAATGTTTCGGTCCGTCTGCGAGATCGGCAGAAGAAGAATCAATTCGGCAAGCGCTTCTTCTTTCGTCGTCGCCTTCATCGAAAGCTCGACGGAATCGGCGGCGAGGAAATCCGAGAGTCGCACTCCGGTGTGCTGAAGTGCGCTACGACTAGCGGGGGCTCGTGCCTTCATCTTTGCGTTGACCTCCGCGCGGCAGTATAACAGCGCGCTCCCCGAGTGTCAGTCTGTTTCCCGAAAGCAGCGCTGTCGCTTATCCGATGCCGACGCGATGAAGCTTGATCATGTTCGTCGCGCCGATCGCTTGCGTCACACCCGCGACTAGAATGACGCTTTCGCCGCGCGCCGCAAGGTGTCTGCGGACGAGCGCACGGTCGGCGTTGGCGATCATCCGATCCGTCGTGCTCGCCAATGGCATCACCATCGGCACGACGCCGCGATAGAGCGCCATACGGCTTGCGACCGCAAGCGACGCCGCGACGGCGACGATGCGCGCGGGCGGCTTCATCTTCGAGAGCGTAAGCGCGGTGCGCCCGGAGAGCGTCAGGACGACGATCGTGCGCACGCGCGCGCCGAGCGCCGCCGAACACGCCGCACGCGCCATCGCGTGCTCCGGCGAACCGAGCGCAAGCGAGGCGTCCTCGCGCGAGTCGAACTCGCCATGCGCCTCCGCCTCGCGCGCGATGCCGGCCATCATGCGCACCGCAAGCGCGGGATACCGCCCGCTCGCCGTCTCCGCCGACAGCATCACCGCGTCCGTGCCGTCGAAGATCGCGTTCGCGACGTCGGACGCCTCCGCGCGCGTCGGCACGGGACTGACGATCATCGATTCGAGCATCTGCGTCGCGGTGATGACGATGCGTTCCGCCGCGTTCGCCTTGTGGATGAGCGCCTTCTGCGCCGCGGGGACTTTCTCGGGCGCGAGTTCGACGCCGAGATCGCCGCGCGCGACCATGATGCCATCGGCCTCGCGGAGGATTTCGTCGATGCGATCGAGCGCGTCGGGCTTTTCGATCTTCGCGATGATCGCGGCGCGGCCGCCGTGGCGCGCGATCGCGCGGCGCAAGACGCGCACGTCCGATCCGCTCCGAACGAACGAGAGCGCGATGTAGTCCGCGCCGTTCGCGAGCCCGAACGCCAGATCCGCGTAGTCCTTCCGCGTCATCGATGGCGCCGAGACGCGCGCGCCCGGCAGGTTCACGCCCTTGTGTTCCTTCAGCGTGCCGCCGACGACGACCTCCGACTCGACGGCCCCGGCGCGCACGCGCGTCACGCGCAGCCGCAAGAGCCCGTCGTCGAGAAGGATCGCGTCGCCGCGAGTGACATCCTTCGGAAGATTGCGATACGTCGTCGACAACCGCGCCGCGGTGCCAGGAAAATGCCCCGGCTCGATGACGACGGTCTTTCCCGCGACCAGTTCAACGGGCGCGCCTTGCGCGAGCGTGCCGATCCGGATCTTCGGGCCTTGAAGGTCGACGAGAAGGCCGATCGGCTTGCGCATGCGGCGCTCGAGCGCGCGCAGACGAAGGATCGCCGTGCGGTGATCGACGTGCGTGCCGTGCGAGGCGTTGATTCGCGCCACGTCGAGACCTTCCTCGACGAGACGCGCTAGCATTTCGCGGCCGCGCGACGCCGGCCCGATCGTCGCGACGATCTTCGTCCGCCGCTCGACCGTTTTCGTGTGAGTGATCACGCGTTTCGCCAAGTCGTGCCCTCCTTCGCGGCCGCCAGTTCTATCACACCGGTCGAAATTCGCATCATCAATCTGCGCGGCGAACGCGGACCGCCGGCCGCGACGACACCGCCACGCGTCTCATTGCGGGGAGGCGGCGCATCGCATTGGAGACACGAGCGCCTCGTGGGCGCGAGCGTTCCGGCCGAAAGCGACGGCCGCGCAACGCCCGCGCCGCGCGTCCGCAGTTGGCGCGTTCGATGCTTGCTCATCGCCTCGTGAGAGAACCGCTCCTTGTCGCGATTGTCCTCGCCGCACTCGTTGGCGACGCGCGATCAAGCCGCGCCGGCGATCCGTTGCCGGTTCACGTCATCGAGTTCGGCACCGGCGCGTTTACGCCGCTCGACACGGACCTTGCGGGGGACTACGGGGCGGCTCCCAGCTTCACGCTCGGATACGCGCCGCTTCTTACGACGCGCGGAACGCGCCTCATCCTCGACATCGGCGCCGTTCGCTCGCGCGGGAAAATCACGCGCAACGACCCAACGTTCGACGCCGAAGAAGCGACGTACTGGCTGCTTCCCGTGCGCCTCGGCGTGAGAACGGATTTAACGCCCGATCCTCACCCCGGCCCCGTACGCTTCTCCGTAGGCGCGGCCTTCGAATGGATCACGACGTGGTGGCGCGCGCCGTTTCAGGATTGGTCCTCGGCGCCGGCGCCGGGAATCGTCTTCGAGGCGCGCCCCGACTTTCACGTATCGCAAAAACTCGGAGTCTGGACTCGCGCGCGTTTCGCGTTCCGGTCAGACGTCCAGTACGATGAGCCGCGCAGCACGTTCGAATACAGCGGGTCGGAATTTCAGGTCGGACTCAGCTACGCGCCTCGATAGGCACGCGCCGCCGATCTTGATTTCTATCGTTCCGCCGCAAACGTCATCTGGAGGGTTTTCCGTGCGCCGCACACCGACTCGATTCCGCCGACACCTCGCCACCCGCGTGATCTTCGCGCTCTTGCTCGCCGCCATGCCCGCCGCCGCCGCGGCAATGTGCTGCCCGGTCCCCTGCAACACGTGCTGGATCACCGCGCAAGGGCAACTCAATTTCGTGTCGTTCGACCGCGCGAACGGCCGCATCGATCTGGTGCCCAACATTCGGTTCCTCGGCGTTTCGCCCGACTTCGCGCTCGTGGTGCCGACGCCGTCATTGCCGGCGTTCGCGCCGGTGTCGAGAACGATTTGGGACGAGGCCGCGCAGCTCACCGCGCCGATTCGCTCGACACGCTCGAATTCATCAGGCTGTGACTGCGGCGAGGATTTCGTCTCATCCGTCGTGGATGACGGTTCGCCGACCGAAGCAGGCGACGGCGTCACGATTCACGGCCGCGAGACGATCGGCGGCCTCGTGGCGACGACCCTCTCGTCCGACAGCCCGGGCGCGCTCGTGCGCTGGCTCGACGAGAACGGCTTCGAGTTCACCGCGAGCGATTCCGCGCGCTTCGCGCCCTACGTCGAACGCGAGTGGTACTTCACCACGATGCGTCCCGACACCGCGAACGCGATGCCCTTCAACGGATGGAACGCCGACGTCGCTCCCGTGCGCATCACGTTCGCCGCGACCGAACTCGAAGTGCCGCTGCCGCTCATCACGATCAATCAGAATTCGACGATGACGGTGCAGTTCTATGTCGTCGACGACCGGCGCGTCGATTTGCCGGGCTTCGCGACGCTTTACGCGAACCGCGTGAGCGAATCGGAGCACGCCGCGATCGCCGAACGCTTTCCGACCATCGCGGCTCTCGTCGCGCCGGGGCGATACTTAACGAAGCTATCCGGAGTGACGACGCCTCTATCGGGAGAAAACGGATCGATCTTGCTCGCTGCGGCGAAAGACAACGACGAGTTTCGCGTGATTGCGGCGGCGACGCCGCGCGCGCTCCCTGGCGAGCTCGTCCTCTTCGCGTGCGCCTTTATCGTACTTCGGCGTCGCCGGCGCTAGGCGCGCTCCGCGACGCGCCCGCGATCTGCGCCGCGCGATTGCGTTTCGATTCCGCGCTGCGCCGCGTCGCGAACAGCACCGCCGCCGTCCACGTCGGGAACAGATCGACGAACGGCACGATCTCCGCGAGAAACGTCGGAAGAAACGCGATGTGCCATCCGAGAAGCACGACCATGATCGCGCCGACGCCGAGGTCGATGATCTCGTCGAAGGGCGACAAAAGCCCGGCGCTGAACGCGGGGAGCGCGACGATTTGAAGCGCGTCCGCGACGACGGCGATGCCGCGCGCGATCCAGACGCGGCGCGAGCGCTTCTGTTCCGGTGTGCGTGTCACGCGGCCATTGTCGCACACCGCGAGCGGCCCGTCGCGCGCGACGCCTCCGCTGCCGCGCAATAGCACTGGCACGCCGGGGCGCTTCCCTGCTAGCTTCCGAGCGGTGCCGCGTGCGCGCCCGCGCCGCGGCAAGGAGACTGCATGCCCGCCGAAACACCGTCTGTCGCGCTGCTTGCGATTCTCGATGGCTGGGGCCTACGCGAAGAACGCGAGGGCAACGCCGTGAAACTCGCACGCACGCCCGTGATGGATCGCCTCGCGCTCACCTGCCCGATGACGACGCTCCAACCCTCGGGCGAGGCGGTCGGCCTTCCGCCCGGGCAAATGGGAAATAGCGAGGTCGGACATCTCAACATCGGCGCCGGCCGCGTCGTGTATCAGGACATCATGCGGATCAATCGCGAGATCGCGTCGGGAGAGTTCTTCGCAAGCCGCGCACTGCGCGATCTTGTCGCGGGTCTTAACGAACGCGGCCGAACGCTGCATCTGGCGGGATTGCTTTCCGATGGCGGCGTGCACAGCCATATCGATCACCTCTTCGCGGCACTCGATTTTTGCGAGCGCGCCGGCGTGCGGAGCGTCGCCGTGCACGCGTTCACCGACGGACGCGACACGTCGCCCACGTCGGGGCGCGGTCACGTCGCCGCTCTCGAAGCGCGCCTTGCGCGAATGAAGGGCGCGCGCATCGCGACGATCATCGGGCGCTACTACGCGATGGACCGCGATCGCCGCTGGGATCGCACGCAGAAGGCGTGGTCCGCGATGGTGCTCGGCGAGGGTGCGCCCGCGCGCGATCCCGTCGCCGCGGTCGAAAACTCGTACGCGTCCGGCAAGACGGATGAGTTCATTCTCCCGATCGTGATGCAGGAAGGCACGGGCGCGCCGCGGGCGCTCCTCGAGGATGGCGACGCGCTCTTCGTCTTCAACTACCGCGCGGACCGCGTGCGGCAGATTTGCAAAGCGCTCTCGGAGCCGGCGTTCGACGGGTTCACGCGGCGCGCGGCGCCGAACGTGCGCATCGCCACGATGACCGCATACTCCTCCGAGTTCTCGTTTCCGGTCGTCTTCCCCGTGCAGCGTCTCGTCAACGTGCTCGGCAAAGTGTTCGGCGACCGCGGCGTCCCGAACCTTCGCATCGCCGAGACGGAGAAATATGCGCACGTCACGTACTTCTTCAATGGCGGCGAAGAGAACAGCTTTCCCGGCGAGGAGCGCATCCTGATTCCGTCGCCGCAGGTGGCGACCTACGATCTCAAACCGGAGATGAGCGCGAGCGACGTCACGGATCGCGTGGTGCGCGAAATCGAGTCGCGGCGGTTTCGCGCGATCATTCTCAACTTCGCGAACCCGGACATGGTCGGGCACACGGGAATCATTTCCGCGGCTGTCACCGCGGTCGAAACGGTCGACGCGTGTCTTGGGCGCGTCCTCGACGCGATCGAACGCGCCGGCGGCGCCGCGGTCGTCACGGCGGATCACGGCAATTGCGAGATGATGATCGATCCGGTCACGGGCGGGCCGCACACCGCGCACACGACGAATCCCGTCCCGTGCTTCGTGGTCGGAACGCGACACGCGGGGCCGCTTCGGAGCGGCGGTTCGCTGCGCGATCTCGCGCCGACGATCCTCGGGCTCCTCGACATCCCGACACCGCCCGAGATGACCGGGCGCGACCTTCGAATCCTGTAGCGCGAGTCCGTGCCGGCGCGGCGCCACGCCGTCGCGTCTGGGCCAGCGCCGCCGCTATTCGATCCCGAGCGCGCGCAGCCGCGCGGCCAGCGCATCGTTGACGAACACACGCGGCCCGCGCGGGCCATCGCGTCGCAGCGGCTGCGCTCGCGCCTCGATCTCGCGCAAGAGCGTCGTGTCGGGCGCTCCTCCGTAAACTCCTCCGAGCGGAACGTTCACGACAAAGAAAAACGGGTGCTCGCTCGCGAGAGCCTCGCGCGCGAAATCGGGCTCCGCGCCCGCGTACGGCACGGACCAATAGCGGCCGGTCTTGAAGAGCGAGTACGAGAGCGCGGGAAACGCGGGCGCGATGAAACACGGCTCGTGCGGGCCGACGCCGGCGAGAGCCGGCGCCAGACGCCGCGCGAGCGCCGCGTAGCCGATGTCGCGCGATGCATCGCGGACGAGTTGCGCGTCGCGCGCAACGCCGGCTGCGACTGTCAGCGCGAAACATGCGGCAAGCGCGCGGCCACACCACCGCGCAGCCGCCCCGCGCGCGGCGAACGACGCCGCGAACATGAGGGCGATCCACGCAAGCTGGATCGCCGCGACCACCGGGCTGTGCGGCCGCAGGAGAGCGTGCCCGGCGCCAAACTGCGAGGCCGCGCAGAGCACACACGCCACGAGCGCGGCAAGCCGTAGATCGCGACGCCGCGCGCCTTCCTCGCCGGAAGCAACCAGTGATGTGAACCCGGCCGCCGCGAGAAGAAAGAACGCCGGCAGAATCGGTAGCACGTAACCGCCCGACTTCACCGAGAAGAGCGAAAGCGGAACGAGCGGCACGATCCAACCGAAGATGAGCCCCGCGGCAACGCGGCGTGCGAATGAGTCGCCGCGACGCGGCACGAGCGCGACCGCCCCCGCCACCGCAAGCGGCAGCACGAGCCCGATCATCTGGCCGATCTGGGTGAAATAGAAATCCCACGGCTGATGCCACGCCTCGGTGTAGCCCTCTCCCGCGAGCCGTTCGGCGAACGAGAATCCGAAGTAGATGTAGAGCCAATGCGGAAGCGTTTCGGGGGAGACGATCGCGCAGAGGAGAAGCTGCGCCGGGGCGACCACGAGGAATCCGCCGGCGGCGGCGAGCGCGATTGCGACCACGGCGCGAAACGGGCGACGATCCGCGCCGGTCGACGACAGCGCCAACACGCCGCCGATCACGGCAGCGCCGGGCGCGACGAGCCAGAGCTTGCAAAGAAACCCGAGGCCGAGAAGCGCGCCCGCGACGAAACCCCAACGCGCGCGATTCGTGCGGACCGCGCGCGTTGCCGCCCACGCTGTCGCGACCACCGCAGTCATGACGGGGATCTCGGCGCGCAACCAACGGCCGTAGTGCGCCACGATCGGCGACGCGATGAAGAGCACGAGTGCCAATGCACCCGCCTGAGGCGACCAAAGCGCGCGCCCGATGAGCGCAAGGAGCGGCGCGCTCGCCATGAGCACGAGGAGCGTCACCAAGCGCGGCCCGCGTGCGTCGCCGAGAGCTTCGATGCCCAACGGCGCCGCGATCAGGAGCGGGTAGAGAAACGGTTTGTCACCCGGCGGACCGAGCGGCTTGACCGACGGGTTCGCGATGAACTCGACGCCATGCAGTGCGTTCCGCGCCGAGATCGCGTAGAGCGCCTCGTCGCCGTAGATGAGGTCGTTGCGCCCGAGGTTCGACGCGAGGAGCGCGCAGACGATCACGCAGAACGCGGCGATGGCGATGCGCCACGGCGCACGGATCGCGCGCGGGCGCCCGCGCGACGCGACCCGGGCCTCCCCCGCGAAAACCTCGCCGTTCGTCACCATTCGTCCCCCTTTCGCGCGCCATCTTCGACGCTTCGTCCCGCGCTGTCCAAGAAAACCACGCCCGCGAACGCGCACTTGGACACGACGCGCGCCCGGAAGCCTCCACGCGGGGAAATCCTTTGACAGCAAGGGAAAACAGGTGGTATCGTAGCCGCGCACTTTTTCGATTTCTCGCCCCCGTCCGTCATCGCAGATTCGCCCCGCGCGACCCCGGGTCTGCGGTTCGGTGCCACGCCAACTCGACAGGCCGTTTCATCGGAATCGGTCACATCCATGTTCCCTTAAGGAGGTCCCATGCAAAGACACCATCGGTGCCGTATCGAGAAATTGACGAGCTTCGCGGCCACACAGACCGCGCGTCGATCGCTCGCGGGCTTGCTTGCATGCGCCGCGTTCGTGGGGCTCGTCGCGGCCGCCGCGTTCGCGTACGAAGTGCGGGGGCTCGCCGGACGCGAACTCGAGCTGCTGTCGCCGGCGGTCGGCGCGATCGAAGAAGAGTCTTCGCTTATTCTCTCGTGGGGCGCCGATGCGCGTGCGTCGGAATACGTCGTGTTCGTGTCGAAGACCGAGATCGGTGAACGCAGCGCGGAAGAACTGCTAGCCGATGCGAGCGTCGCACGCACGACGGTCGGCCGTGCGTCCGTCCGCTTTCAGGACGTCCTTCGCGGCGACGCGGGAACGACCTCCTACTCTTGGGCCGTCGCCTCGCGCGATCGTGACTCGGGCGCGTTGACGCTCTCGAAGCCCTCGTCATTCCAGGCGGCGAAGACGTTCGCGAACGAGATGCCCGCAAGCCCGCTCATTCGCGAGGCGTCGCGCGGCACGATCCCGGTCGAACCCTACGTCGACGGCACGTCGATCCTCTTCGCGAACGGTCTCCGGTTCGATCCGGTGCGGGAAGGCGCGCCCCAGTTGCCCGCGAACATGACCGCGCGCGCGCTGCGCGAAGGCGAGACGGGCAGCTTCATCGTGCAACTCGCCGGCCCCGTGGCCGACGGCCAGCGCGAAGAACTCGCCGCCGCAGGCGCGACGGTCTTCACGTACATCCCGAACTACGCGTTCGTCGTGCGCATGCCGGCCGAGGCCAAGGCCGCGGTCGAGGCGCTCCCGTACGTGCGGTGGGTCGGCGAGTACCACCCGGCGTACCGCGTGAGCGCGGCGCGCGAGATGAACGAGATCACCGGCGCGCGCACGCTCTCGATCCTCCTCTTCCCCGACGGCGACTTGGCCGCGGCGCGCACCGATCTCGAGGCGATGGGCGCGACGATTCTCGAGGCCACCGACTCCGGCCGCAACAAGCTGCTCCGCTTCACGGTCGACATGTCGCGCGTCGCGGAGATCGCCGGCCGTAACGACGTCGCGTGGGTCGAGCCGTGGTACGAGCGCACGCTCGACAACTCGAGCGCGCAGTGGGTCATGCAGACCAACGTGCTGAATAACCGCCGCGTGTGGGACATGGGCATCACCGGAACGGGCCAGGTCGTGCACACATCCGACTCCGGAATCCGTACGACGCACAACCAGTTCCGCGACGCCGCGGTTCCGATCACCACGTTCGGCGACTTCCCGACGCACCGCAAGATCATCGCGTACCAGCGCGCGGCCTCCGCGACCGCGGGCATCGCGTTCGGCGACGCCCCCGCGGCGTCGTACCACGGCTCGCACACAGCGGGCTCGGCGATGGGCGACGACTCGCCGTTCGCCGCCGACGCACGCGACGGTAACGCGAAGGGCGCGAAGATCTACTTCCACGACGCCGCGGCGAACACGAACACGATCACCGCGCCGGGCGACCTCAACATCATGTTCATCGAGGCGTACAACGGAAACGCGGGCGGCGCGGCGCGCATCTCGTCGAACTCGTGGGGCGCGAACAACAACGGCGAGTACGACCTCCAGCAAATGACCGCCGACCAGTTCATGTGGGACCACAAGGACTTCCTCCACTTCTTCTCGAATGGTAACGCCGGCACGCCGGGCTCCATCGGCACACCGGGCGGCAACAAGAACGGCGTGGGCGCGGGTGGCACGAACAACGGCGCATCGGCGAACACGATCTACTCGGGAACCAGCCGCGGCCCGACCGCCGACGGCCGGCGCAAGCCGACGATCTGCGCGCCCGCAACGGTCTCGTCCGCGAACGGCGCGGGAGACACGGGCTACCAGTCGCTCACCGGCACGAGTATGTCGAGCCCCACGATGGCCGGCGCAACAGCGCTGATTCGCCAGTACTTGATGGACGGTTGGTACCCGACAGGCGGGGCGGTCGGCGGCAATGGCTTCACTCCGAGCGGATCGCTTCTGAAGGCGCTCGGTGTCGCGTCGACCGAGAACGACATGAGCGGCTTCACGATTCCCGATAACAACGTCGGGTGGGGACGCCTCAACGCGGACAACATCCTCTACTTCGCGGGCGACGCGCGCCGCCTTGCGCTCATCGACGACAAGGACGGCCTCGCGACCGGCGAGTTCGTCGACTACGAGATCAACGTTTCGGATCCCGGACTGTCGCTGAAGATCGCGCTGGTTTGGACGGACAAAGAAGGCAATCCCGCGTCGGGCACGCAGCTCGTCAACAACCTCGATCTGACGGTGACGGACCCGTCGGCGGTCGTCTACAAGGGCAACGTCTTCTCGGGCGGCCAGTCGACGACGGGCGGCACGGCGGACGCGCTCAACGTCGAGGAGTGCGTGCGGCGCACTTCGCCGGGCGCCGGTGTGTGGACGATTCGCGTCGCGGCGACGAACGCTCCGTTCTCCCCGCAGCCGTACGCGATCGTCGTGTCCGGCGGCATCGGCGGCGACGCCGGCTTCGTTCAGCTCGACAAGGGCTCGTACGGGCAGGCGGATGTCATCGAAGTTCGTGTCGTCGATAACAACGCGTCTTCGCCGATTACGGTGAACGTTTCGTCGACGACGGAAGCGGGCGGCGAGAACCTCTCGATTCCCGGAACCAACGGCATCTTCGTCGGCACGATCCCGACCACCGCGGTCAACGACGGCAACTTCGTCGCGAACGGCACGCTTTCGGTCGCGCACGGCGACGCGATCGTCGTGAGCTACACCGACGCAAGCCCGGTGGCGACGCTCGAAGCGAACGCGACCGCGGACTTCGAGGGCCCCGTGATTACGAACGTGGCGGGCGGAGACGCAGCCGACGAGAACGTGACGATTACCTGGACGACCGACGTGCTTTCGACGAGCCAGGTCTACTACGGCACGACGACGGCGCTCGGGTCATCCACCGCGCTCGATTCGTCGCTCACGACGAGCCACTCCGTGACGATTTCGGGTCTGACGCCGGAGAGCGGCTACTTCTTCGACGTCGAGTCGGAGACGCACACCGGAAACCCGACGCGCGACGACAACGGCGGCGCGCACTACAAGTTTACGAGCGGCAAGAAGTCCGACGTGCTTCTCGTGATCGGCGACCCCACGTTCGACAAGACCAATCTCTACACGCAAGCGCTCGACGCGCTCGGCTGGGATTACAGCCTGATGGACGAGGGAACGGTCATCAATCCGCTCGTCGGAAACGCGACGGCAGGACTTCGTTCCTACAAGGCTGTGTGGTGGCAGGTCGGCCTCGAGCAATACCCGCCGTTCGAGAACGAAACGCGCGACTCGCTCACGAAGTACCACGACGGAGGCGCGCGCCTCGCGGTCAGCTCGCACGACGTGGCGTGGACCTTCACCGATCCGGCTTCCGGCTACCAGTCGGCGCAGCGCACGACGTGGTTCAACAACACGTTCCACGCGACGTGGCAGGCCGATCCGCTAACATGGGCCTCGATCACCGGCGTGGCGGCGGACCCGATCAGCGGCGCCTACACCGGCGGCATCACCTACGCTCCACACCGCGACGGCGCGGCAGGCGACGAAGTCAACCTGATCGCCGGCACCGGCACGGCAGCGTACGTCTGGCGTAACACCGACGCGACGGTGGACGACATCGCGGTGCGTTGGACCAACGGTGTCAACAACGGCAGCCCGGATAGCGCGCTCTGGGGCGGCACACCGACGAAGGTCGTCTCGAACTTCCTCGAGTGGGCACACATCACAAACGTCGCCGCGCGCCAAGACGTGCTCGACAAGACGCTCATCTGGCTCATCGGCCGCGATCATCCGGACGTCGTCGTCACAGCGCCCGCGCCGGCAAGCGTCATCACGACGAACACAACGTCGGTGTCGTGGACCGAGACGACGTTCGGCGGAACGATCGTGGCTTCGCGCCGGATCGACTACTCGGCGGACGGCGGCTCGTCGTGGACGCTCGTCACGAGTTCGCCCGGCACGTCGCCGTACTTGTGGGATATCAGCGCGCTTCCGAACGGCAACGACTACCTCGTGCGCGTCGTCATCACGGACAACGGTACGCCGTCGATGTCGGGCGGCGGTACGCCGGACCCGTCAGGCGTATTCACGATCAACCGCACGGGCGGCGACACGCGCGGCCCGGTCGTGATCGCGGGCTCGATTACGTCGAGCCCGAATCCGCAGGACAACACGGCGAACGCGACGCTCGCGGCGACGGTCAACGACGGCGACACGGGCAACTCGAATATTTCGAACGCGGAGTGGTCGTTCGGCGCAAGCCCCGCGGTGGCCGGCTCAGGCACGGCGATGACGGGAACGTTCGGTACGCCGTCGGTCGCGGTGTCGGCGACGATCTCGTCCGGGACAATACCTTCCGGAACGCAGACGTTCTGGGTGCGCGGACGCGACGACGCCGGCAACTGGGGCAGCGCGAGCTCGCTCGCGGTTGTCGTAAACGGCACGGCCGGCACGGATGTCGCGGTCGGCTCTGCGCCCGCGCGTTTCGCGCTCGAAAAGAACTGGCCGAACCCGTTCAACCCTCGGACGCAGATTCGCTACGCGTTGCCGCGGTCGTCCGACGTCGAACTCGTCGTTTACAACGCGAGCGGCGAACGTGTTCGTACGCTTGTCAGCGGGTTCGAGGCGGCGGGCTTCAAGTCGGTCGACTGGGATGGACGCAACGACGCGGGCAAGCCGGTCACGAGCGGCGTGTACATGTACAAGCTCAACGCCGCCGAGTTCGAGGCGTCGCAGAAGATGGTGCTCGTCAAGTAATCCGGTATGAAACCGCGCGCGGGCGAAAGATCGCTCGCGCGCGGCTGACGTGAAGGGGCGGGTGAACGTTGGCCGAAGCGGCCGCGCTCACCCGCCTTCTTTTCTACGGCGAGACGAACAGCTCCGTCATCACTTCGCCCTCCATGCCGTGGCGCGAGATGCGGAGAAGCTCCGCGACCGTCGCCGCCACGTCGACCTGCCGGCGTGGCACGGTGATCTCGACGCCGCGCACGAAATCGGGCCCCGCCGCCGCGAAGAGGATCGCGCGGCACCCTTCGCATTCGCACCCATGATCCTTGTAGCCCGTCTGAATGCCGTCGAGATGGCGGCCGTGGTCTGCGCTGACGATCAGCGTCGTCTTTCCGCGCCACGCGGGAAGCTCCTGGGCGAGCTGCCAGAGTTCGCGCACGTAGCCGTCGCTCTCGCGGATAGCGGCGATGTAGCCGGTGGAGTCGCCCGCGTGCCCGCGAACATCGGGCCCTGCGAAATGAACGACGAGAAGCGTCGGGTCGCCCTTCCGCATTTCGTGAAGCGCGCGCTCGAACGTGGGGCGGTCGCCGCTGTAGCCGGGCCCGAAGAGCACCCACTTGCCGCACGCATTCTTCGCCGCGAAGTCCTCGCCGTATCCGGGTGCGGTGCTGTACGCAAGACCCGCGAGCTTCATCTTCGACGAGTGGAGCACGGCGGCGCCCGCCGGGAGGCCGCGTTCTTTCCGCAGCCGCTCGAAGAGTGTCGGCTGCGACGGTTGCGGGCACGGCTGTCGAATGCCGAACGCGTAGAGCGCCGAGTTCTTGAGTTTCTCGTAGCAACCGGTCAGGAGGGCACAGTGCCCCGGCATCGTGTTCGTCGACGCCGTGTTCTTTACCGCGCGCGAGAAAACGCCGTCGGTGCGTGTGAGCGCGTCGAGAAACGGGATGTTCGCGCGAGCCGGGTCGCCGAACGTTTCACTTTCGCGCGGGCCGTCGATGCTGACGAGAAGCACCCGCTCGGTCGTGTACGCGCGCGCCGGAACGCAAGCGGCGATGAGGAGCGCGGCCGCTGCAGCCGAGGTCGCGGCGAAGCGGCGAAGGGGTCGCGACGACATAGGCGTCGAACCTAAGAGAGGCGCTCGCGCGCTGTCAAGTTAAGGGAGTGTTGCCGCGGCGCGAGTACCGTCGCCGCGGGCCCGCAGCCGAACTCAGCGCTTCGAGAACGTCGGGTGAAGATCGGCGAGGTGCGCCGCGACACCGTCCGCGAGGCGCTCGTACGTCAGGTGGTAAACCTGCTCGAGCGCGTCGGCGGGGCGCGTGTCCTTCGCAATGAGCGCGAGATAGCGCTGGAGGTCGTCCGCGCCATAGCGCTCCATGAGGTAGTCGACGGCGAGAAACGCCTGGAAGTACGCGGCCTCCGCGAGCGCGGGGTCGGTGATGCGCGTAAACGACCCCTCGAGCGACGCGAAGTCGATGAGCGCGCCGCCGGCTAAACGCGCCGACGCCTCTTCGGCACGCCGGCCGCTCCACTCCCCCGCGATCCATTGCGCGAAGCCTTCGTCGATCCACCCCGGTGCGCCGCCGCCGGTCTTTTCCGCCACGAGAGCGTGCGCGTACTCGTGAGCGAGCAGCTTCTCGACGTTTTCATCGATGCGATCGACGCCGCGAATCGGTATGCGAATCTTGCCGTCGAAGAGCCCGCCCATCCACGCGTGCGCACCCGTGACCGCGCGGAACTCCTCGCCGCTATAGAGAATCACGGCGATCGGGCGTTCGGGGAACCACGCGACCTCGCGGCCGACGCGATCGCGAATGCGGTCGAGCGCGCGAAGCGCCAGCTCCGCCTCGCCCGCGGCGCCGGTATGGCCTTCGGCGAACTTCACGACGAAATGGCGGTCGCGCACCACGTCCATATCGCCTTCCACACCGCGTTCGCGCTCGGCCTTCCCGACGCGGGCAGCCAGGCGCGGATCGTCTTCGCCGAGTTCGATGGCGCGCTTCCAGCGGCGGATCGCTTCGTCGAGCCGTTCTTCGCGATACGCGATTTCGCCGAGCACGCGCTGGACGGCGGCATCCGCCGGCGCGACCGTCTCGGCCTCTTCGAGCGCGTGGCGCGCGCGCGTGTTGTCTCCCGATCGGAAATGAAGCTCGCCGGCGAGACGCAACAGTTCGGGGTTTTTCGGCAGCAGACTCGACGCCCGTTCGACGAGGGCGATCGCATCGGCCGCGGCGTCAGCGGAGGAGCCGCTCCCCTGCGCGAGCGCGACCGCGGATTGCGCAAGCGTGCACGCGAGGTTTCTTCGGATGACCGGATCGTCCGGCGAGGCCGCGAACGCCGCCTCGAATTCCGTCTGTGCCGCCGCGTAGTCGCCCGCGGTGAAGAAACGTACGCCTGCGTTGTTCCTTCCGATCAACGTGGAGTCGTCCGCTGCGGCGCGCGCGCCACCGGCCGGCCCCGCGACGATCGCCGGCGAGAACGACATCGCCTTGGTTTCGATTGCCGGCGAAAGACCCTCGCCGCCGGTGCGGCCCTCGGCGCGGGCGCCCGTAGCGGCGCTCGCGCCCAAAGCCGCGACGGCGCCAGCTTCCGCCGGCGCCGCGCTCGAAACCTTCTTTTCTTTGCTTCCGTGTTTCCCCGACGACCCGCCGTGCGAGCCCGCCGCAGCGGCCTTCTCGCCCGCCGGACTCTCACTCGCGCCGTCGGCAGACTCGCCAGGTGGCGAGCCCGTCGTCGGTTTCCCCACCGGCCCGTTCATCACCGCGAAGAGAATCAGGCCAACGACGATCACATTGACCGCGACGAGAATGATCCCCTTCGTTCGCTGTGTGTCCATTGACGACCTCCTTGCCCCGCCCGCAATCAGGCGCGGCCCCTGTTTGCGTTGATCGGCAGTTCGGGCCGCGGCCTTGAAGCATCCGCCGGGGCCGCCGCCTGGGAATTTCGCCTGCACGAACGCCGGGTTGAAGGCTTCGCGCCCGATATCTATAATGCTTCGGCTTCTCGACGAGACTTGGCGTTTCGATCGGCGCCCGCGGCGCGCATCCGCCCCGCGCCGGCGACACGAGGAGGGCGCGTGCGCTTCTTTTTCGATTGGATGATCGACCATCGCTTCACCGACTTCTTGAAGGCGAAGCGCGACCTCTTCCTATTCGATCCCGATGCGAAGGCCCTCGAACGGTTCCATGCCACGATCCGCGAGCTTCTCGCGCGCATCGCCGCCGACGAAGCGGTCGTCAAATCCGACCAGCAGCGCGCGTTCTTCCTGCGGCGTTTCGCGCAGGAGCTCGAGCCGCTGCTTGCGCTCGCCTGCGCGCCCGATCTTGCCGGGGCCGTCGCGCAGGTCGAGGAGCGCCTCACCGAGATCCAAGACCGCGTTCGCGCCTACTCGCGCTAGCGGCGCGAGCCGGGCGTTCAGACTGCGTGCGGTTCGCCCCACGCTCGCCGCCAACCCCCCGCGGCCTCAGTCGCTTCGCAGGCGTGCTTCGATCGGCGCGCGCGTTTCGCTCGGGTCGAGCGCGTCGCGCAAGCCGTCCCCCAAGAGGTTGTACGCCATCACGACGATCGAGATGCAGACGCCCGGCGCAAGGAGCCACGGCAGGCGCCTTAGCGCGGTGACGTTCTGCGCCTCGCTCAGCATGAGCCCCCAACTGGCTTGCGGCTCTTGCAGCCCCACGCCGAGAAACGAAAGCGACACTTCCGCGAGAATGTAGAACGGCACGCTCATTGTCGCGGCGACGACGACCGTGCTCGTCGTCGCGGGGAGTACGTGGCGCCAGATGACGCGCCGCGCCGGCAACCCGAGCGCGCGCGCCGCGAGCACGTATTCATTCTCGCGAATCGCGAGGACCATGCCGCGGATCACGCGCGACAGCGGCGCCCATCCCACGAGCGAGAGGATCACGACGATGAGGATGTACCGAAGCGTCGACGAGAGCGTCGGCGGCAGAACGCCGGCGAGCGCGATGACGAGATACAACACGGGCAGCGAGATCACGACCTCGGAGAATCGCATCAGAATATCGTCGATGACGCCGCCGAAGTAGCCCGAGGCGCCGCCGAGCGCAAGCCCCACGAAGAACGTCAGCGCGATACCGATGAGCCCGATCGAAAGAGAGATGCGCGCGCCGAAGAGAATGCGCGACACGATATCACGGCCGAAGAAGTCGGTCCCGAGAAGGAAAACGCGGCCGGGGGCGTCGACGCCGAAGAGGTGGCGATCCGACGACGCGAAGCCGCCGAGCACCGGGTAGCGCGAGCCGCGAACAAAGAACCGAATCGGATGGATCGTGCGGTGATCTTCGGCGTAGCGCGTCGCGCCGAGGTCAGCAAGCCGGCTCGCGTAGACAAACGGGCGCGCGTGAAAGCGGCCCTCCGCGTCGACCCAGCGCAGCGTCATCGGCGGGTGGTGCTTGTAGAAATGCGGATCGCGGTAGTGCTTCTCGTCCATGCCGTAGGGCGCGAGAAAATCAGCGAAGAGCGCAGCGCCGTAGAGGAGCACGAGCACAACGAGCGAAATCGCGGCGGTGCGCCGGCGCATCAGTTCGCGCGCTGCGCGCCGGAACGCGGGCGTCATGGCGCGTTCACCGAATCGCCACGCGCGGATCGGAAACAGCGAGGAGAATGTCGGCGATCAAATTTCCGATCACGAGAAGAACGGATGCCATGACGAGTGTCGCCATCACAACGTAGAGGTCTTGGCGTCGAATCGCTTCGAGCGCGAGAGATCCGAGCCCAGGCCAAGCCATGATCGCCTCGACGACGAGCGAGGTGGAAAGAAGCCGCGCGATGGTCAGCCCGAAGAGCGTGATCATCGGGTTGAGCGCGACGGGAAGCGCGTGCCGCAGGACGACGCGGAACTCCGAGGCGCCTTTCGCGCGCGCGGTGCGAACGCAGTCGGTGCCGAGCGCGTCGAGCAGGCTCGCGCGCATCTGGCGCGCGACCGGCGCGATGCCGGCGACGCCCATCACGAACGCCGGCGGGATCAGATGCCACGCGACGTCGAGTACACGCCGCCACCCGGAGAGTTGGTCGTACGTCGCGGCGCTCTTCATGCCGCCCACGGGAAAGATGCCAGTCGCCGCGCACGCAAACAGAACGAGGAGCGCCAGGAGCACGCGCGGAATCGAAAGCCCGGTCACGGCTACGGCGGAATTGAGGCGGTCGACCCAGGTGTCGCGGCGCGCCGCGGCGAGAATCCCGAGCGGCAGCGCGACGCCCCACGCGAAGAGGCTCGCGGCCGACGCCAGGAGAAACGTGTTCGCGACACGCTCCGCGATGAGCGACGCAACCGGCGTGCGGTACGAAAACGATTCGCCGAGATCGAAGTGGAGAATTGCGCGGCGCAGCCACGATAGGTACTGCACGAACCAGTGCCGGTCGAGGCCGAACTCGTCGCGCATCCGCTCGACCGCGCTCTGCGAGATTTGCGGGTTCGCGCGCAGCTCCGTCAGGAAATCACCGGGCGCGAGGTCGACGATGAACATCGAAAGACACGACACGGCGAGAAGAACGGGAACGAGTCGCAAGAGGCGGCGCAGAACAAAGACCGTCACGGTGCGCGAAGAACCCCGATTTCGTCTTCGTTCCAAAGAAATTCGTGGAATCCGCGGACGCGTCCGAGCCGCACGTTCTCGAAGCGGTTCCAGTACGCGGCGAAAATGTTGTCGTTCGCCACGTAGATGAATCCGAGGTTCTCCGCGAAGAGCACCTGCACGCGGTCGAAGAGGCGTTTCCGCTCGGCGAAGTTCGATGTCATGAGGCTTGCGGTCGCGAGCGAATCGGCTTGGCGCTCCCAGCCGGTTACCGGACCTTGCGGCCGGAGATGAAAATCGCGGCTCGAGCCACTCGCGAGCCAGTAGTTCATCGCGCTCGCCGGATCGCCGCTCGAGCTGCTCGAGAACATGCACGCTTCGAAGCGATTCGTGTGACGCACGTTTTCGTGGAGCGTGTTGAAATCCACGAACGACAACGTCACGGCGATCCCGACGGCCGCAAGATCGGCGACGATCAGTTGCGCGACTTGCATGCGCACGGAGTTGCCGGTGTTGGTCTCGAGAGTGAACGCGATCCGATTGCCGCCGCCATCCTCGAGAATGCCGTCGCCGTTCGTGTCGCGCATCCCGATCGCGGCGAGCAATTCGCGCGCGCCCTCCGGGTCGTAGCCGTGCGTCGGAATCGCGGCGTTATACCAACGCTTGTCCGCGGGCGAAATCGGTCCGTAGATCGGGACGCCATGCCCGCCGTATGCCGTGCGAACGATCGTCTCGCGATCGATCGCGCGCGACACCGCCTGGCGAAAACGCAGATCTCGGAACCACGAAAGCTTCTTCGGGTCGACGTACGGCTCGCCCTTCTCATTCTTGCCCGGCTTTTGGTTGAGCGCGAAGTGAATCGTGCCGAGCCGCGGGCCGAGATCCACAACCGTGAATCCCTTCGCGCGCGACTCCGCGATCGCGGCGTTCGCTTCGTCGGGCTTGATCGAACAGACATCGATTTCGCGCGCATCGAATTTGAGGCGCCACGTTTCCTGATTCCCCACCGCGACGACGATGATGCGGTCCGCGTAGGGCAGGCGCGTCCCCGCGCCGTCGAACTTCCAGAAGCGATCGTTCCGAACCAAGACCGTGCGGCCCGGTTCGCGCTTCTCGAGGCGGAACGGCCCGGTGCCGAAGACGTGCTCCGCCGGCGTGTCGATGCCGAGCGACGACGCAAACTCCCCGTTCGCGAGCGCGGGCCCCCATGCATGCTCCGGGATGATCGCCGCGCCGGTCGCGAGCGCGTGCAGCATCGGACCGAAGGGCTTGTGCGTCTCGATCACGATCGTCGAATCGCCCTGCTTCGTGACGCGGAACGGCACGCCGTCGAGAGAGACGCCGTCGCGCTCGGGCGATTGCGTCGTGGAATCGTAGATCGCGCGAAACGTGAAGAGCACGTCATCGGCGCTGAACGGCGCGCCATCGGCCCACTCGATTCCGCGGCGCAACCGAAACGTCCAGCGGAGTTCATCGGCTGAGACGTCCCACGATTCGGCCAGCCCGGGCAAATAGTCGAGATTCGCGCAGTCGAGTTCGACGAGGTTGTCGAAGATGCGGTGCGTAATTTCGGTGGTGTTCGTTTCGCTCGCCATGAGCGGATTGAACGACTTCGGGTCCGCGAGGGAGCCGACGACGATGGCACCGCCGCGCGCGCACGGCACGATCGAGTCGACGATGCGTGCGCCTTCGGGTCGTCGCGTCTCCGCGACCGTGGCGGAGGCATCCGCGCCCCATGCCATGCCCGCGAACGCCAAAAACGTCGCGGCACACGCGATCGCCGCGAACCCGCCCTCGAGCAACCGATCGATCTTCATCGCTCTCCCCTTCGGCGGCGGCGGCGCGCCCGCGCGCGCCGAATTGCGCGGTGCAGTATAGCACCCGCCCTGTGCTACACTGCCGCGCGAAGGAGACGGATCATGGCGGGCGGGCAAGATAAAGTGGTCGTTCGGCGCGAGTCCCTCGCGAAAGCGATCGAAGACAACGTTCAACAGAAGAGATCCTTCCTCGATCTCGAAACGGGCGAGATCGTCTCCGTGTTCGTCGATCTGATCGAGCGCGGCCAGGACCAGTCCGCTCGGCGCATCGCCGCCGGCCTCGACACGCGCTACGTTTTGATCCCGAGCATTGCCTCGCGCGAGAGCTTCGCCGAGATGGAACGGTTCGTCGAAACAATCGCCGACAAAAAACTCGCCGCGGAACTCACAAGGGCGCTAGAAGGCGAAGGGGCGTTTCGAAAGTTCCGGGACGCGCTGCGCGCGCATAGCACCGAACTCGACCGCTGGTACGCCGAGAAAGACGCGCGGCTCGACAAGACGATCGAAACCTGGATCGCGAAGAAGAAGCTCGGCGACCGAATCGAACTCTCCTAGCGGGCGTGCGGTGAGGCCGCGCATCCATTCGCGACGCGCGGCCGCGGAACTTATCGAAGCAGCAACATCCTTCCTGTCGCGTCGTCCACCCCATCGAGCTTGAAGAAGTAGACGCCGTTCGGGAGCGATCGGCCCGACTCGTCGCGCGCGTCCCAGCTCCACTCGCGGCTTGCGGCGTCGCCGCGCGCGCTGCCGACGCGCCGCCCGGCGGCGTCGAAGATGCCGACCGCGGGCGCGCCGCCCGTCCCGCTGCTCGCCCGCGCACCGAACGCCGCGAGGCGGTGCGGCGCCGGAATCCGAAGCGTGGCGTGCCCGCGAACCGGGTTCGGAAATGCGACGAGGGCGGCCCCCTCCGCGTTGTCGGCCGGCAGTACGACACGCGAGCCGTCCGCCGTCGCGAGAACCAGGTCGCCGTACAAAATCGGCGCCTTGAAGTATTCCGTGCTCGCGAAGATACCGCCGGGCCAGTCGCCTGAGAACGGCGCGTCGCCCGTCTGATCCGAGAAGAGGCCGAGAGAGATCGTGCGCCCCGGCGCGGAAACGAGCGGCACGAACGCGAGGTTGATCGCGACCTCGTACTCGTGCGAGCCGGAGAGAAATCCGAGGTCCTGCTGCACGGTGCCCACGCTGCCGAACGTCACGAAGCCGACATCGGGCCAGTCGCCGCGAATCGCGCGGAACCAGTTCCACGTTTCGTTGAAGTTGGAATCGTAAATCACCCAGACGTTGCCCTCGGGAGTCGCGGGCGGATCGTTCCATTGGCCGCCGCGCCGCTGCTCGAAGTAGATGCCGATCTGATTGAACTCGTCGGGAAACGGAATGTTGGGATCGCGCACGGCGATGTAGAGATGCGTCGCGCTGTTCATCACGAACGCGGTGACGGGCGCAAGTCCCGGAGTGTACGGCGCGGTGATGTCGACCACGGCGGCGTTGCGCCACTCGTCGGCGTCGATGAAACCGTTGATCGCCGGAGCGCTCTGGGTGAAGCCGGCGCGAACGAGGTTCCCGTCGCGGCGCGCGCGCGCGGACGCGACCTTGCTCGGCGGCGATTCGAGCTCGTCGGCAACCGTGCTCACCGTGTAGAAGTATTCGCGCCCGTTCTCGACATCGTCGTCGCGATGCCACGAACTCGTCAGGTTCTCGGCGATGATCGCGTATTCGCCCTCGGCAGACGTGGATCGACGGACGCGGTACGTTCGCGCACCGCCCGACATGGCCGGCTCGGGCGCGGCGTCGAGATCGTCTTGGCCCGCGGGGAGCACCGCCTGCGCCGCCCGGTCCGCGGCGACGGGCTCGGCCTCGCGAAGTCGTGCCAGTTCTTCGCGATGGGCGCCCGCGGTCGGTTCGGCGGGACCTTCGCCGGTCGGCGGGAACCACGTGAGGCGAATCGATCGGTGATAGCCGCTCCACGCGGAAAGGCCGAACGGCTCCGGAGGCTGCGCACGCGCGCCGCTCGCCCAAAGCCCGAGCGCGGCGGCGAACGTCGCGACCGCGAGGCCGCCGCGGGCAAACACGAGTGGAGTCCTCAGCATCGATCCTCCGCGCGTTGAGGACGCGCGTCCCGGGGCAACGGGGACGACCTTACCCAATCGCCCCGGTGCTGTCATCGGTCGGGACGAAAATGATCGATCCAGATCGGTCGCTAGCTGGCCTTGCAATGAAGCATTCGCTCGAGAGCCAGACGAGCGTCCCGCGCCACCGCTTCAGGAACGTGAATCCAGTGGATCAACTTCCCTTCGAGCGCCCCCTCGAGGCTTCGCATCAGGTCCGCCGCGTCGATGCGGAACATCGTCGAACAGTTGCACGCGTAGGGCGAGAGCGTCGTGATGAACTTGTCGGGATGCGCCGCGGCGAGCCGGGCGACGAGATGGTGTTCGGTGCCGATCGCCCACGACGACCCCGCCGGCGCGGCGTCGACCGTGCGGATGATGTGCGAGGTCGATCCGACCGAATCCGCCTGCTGCACCGTTTCGAACTCACACTCCGGATGAACGAGGATCTGGATGCCCGGATACTTCTTTCGGAAAAGCTCGACGTACTGCGGCTGAAAGTTTTGATGCACGCTGCAATGGCCGCGCCACAGGATGATCTTCGCCTTCGCATACGCGGCCTCGGCCGCGCCGCCGGCGTCCGCGTGCGGATCCCAGAGCGGCATCGCATCCAGAGGCAGCCCCATCGCGAAACCGGTGTTGCGTCCGAGGTGCTGATCCGGAAGGAAGAGAATCTTGTCGCCTTGCTCGAACGCCCAGCGAAAAACCTGCGCCGCGTTCGACGACGTGCACGCCGCGCCGCCGTGCCGCCCGCAGAACGCCTTAATCTCCGCCGTCGAGTTCATGTACGTGATCGGAATGATGCGCGCGTCGTCGATCGCGGTCAGCGCGTCCCAGCAGTCTTCGACCTGCTCGAGCCCCGCCATGTCCGCCATCGAGCAGCCGGCCTTCAAGTCGGGAAGCAGCACCTTCTGCTTCGGCCCCGTGAGGATGTCAGCCGTTTCCGCCATGAAATGCACGCCGCAGAAAATGATGAACTCGGCGTCGACGACCTTCGACGCTTCGACGGAGAGCCCGTACGAGTCGCCGGTGCGATCGGCCCAGCGAAACACTTCGTCCTTCTGGTAGTGGTGCCCGAGAATGAGCGCGCGCGCGCCGAGGCGCTCCTTCGCGCTCGCGATGCGCCGCTGAATCTCGTCGTCGGGAATCTCGTCGGCGGGCGGGCGCGCGAGAACGTGAATCGCGCGCGGCTCGGCCGTTTCGCGAACGGTCGCAATTTTCATCGGTGTCGACATCGTCAGACGGAGAACGACTGCCCGCAAGAGCAGGAGCTGTTGGCGTTCGGATTCTTGAACTCGAATCCCTTACCGTTGAGGCCGCCGCTGAAGTCGAGTTCCATTCCGCGAAGGTAGACGTAGCTCTTGGGATCGACGGCGACGCGCAGTCCGTCGTACTCGAAGATATTGTCCTTTTCTACGACTTGCGTATCGAAATCGAGATCGTAGAGAAAGCCGGTGCATCCGCCGCCCTTCACCTTCAGGCGGAGCGCCAGATCCGGCCGGCCATCCTTGTCGCGCAATCGCTTCGCCTCGGCGACAGCGCTCGGCGTCAACACCACCATGACATCCTCCTTACGAAACGCCCTGCGGCGATTCGGTAATCCCGGTCGCGGCTCGCCCCGGCAGCACGCCGCCCGCGCCGCGCGCGCGTTCGGCGTCCGGCTCGTAGAGCGGCGACATCTCCCGCAGGCGCGTGACAACCGTGGCGATCTTCTCGATCACGTAGTCGGTTTCTTGTTCGGTGTTGAAGCGGCCGAGGCCGAAGCGCACCGACGAGTGCGCAAGCTCGTTGCCGCGGCCGAGGGCGCGCAGCACGTGCGACGGCTCAAGGCTCGCCGACGTGCACGCCGACCCGGAAGAGACCGCGACGTCGTCCATCGCCATGAGCATCGATTCTCCTTCGACGCACGCAAACGAAAGATTGAGGTTATTCGGCAGGCGCGCGTCGAGCGAACCGTTGAGATAGACGCCGTCGAGCCGCGCGCAAATCCCGGCATACAGGCGGTCGCGAAGGCGCGCGAGCCTCGGGCCCTCGTCGGGCATCATCTCGCTCGAGATCCGGCACGCGGCGCCGAGCGCGACGATCCCGGGTACATTCAGCGTCCCGCTGCGCAGCCCGCGCTCCTGCCCCCCGCCTTCGAGCATCGGCGCTAAGCGCACGCGCGGCTCGCGCCGCCGAACGTAGAGCGCGCCGACCCCTTTCGGGCCGTACATCTTGTGCGCCGAGAGCGAGAGCAGATCGATTCCCATCGACTCGACATCGATCGCGATCTTGCCGACGGCCTGCGTTGCGTCGGTGTGAAACAAGACGCCGCGTTCCTTGGCGAGCCGCCCGATTTCGGCGAGCGGGTGCAGCACGCCGATCTCGTTGTTCGCGGCCATGAGCGTGATGAGAATCGTCTGCGGCGTGACGGCGGCGCGCAAATCATCGAGCGAGATGCGCCCGTCGCCGTCGACCGCGAGCCATACGACGTCGACACCCTCTTTCTCGAGGCGCTTCAGCGGATCGATGACGGCCTTGTGCTCGGTCACCGCGGTCACGATGCGGCGCCCCTTTTCGCGCGCCTGCGCCGCGACGCCCTTGATCGCGAGGTTGTTCGACTCCGTCGCGCCGCTCGTGAAGACGATCTCCTTCTCGGAGGCGCCAATCGCGCGAGCGACCTCGTCGCGCGCCGCGTCCACCGCCTCTTCGGCGCGCCACCCGAACGCGTGATGCTTACTCGACGCGTTGCCGAAGTTCTCCGCAAGAAACGGCAGCATCGCGTCGAGCACACGCGGATCGACCGGCGTGGTCGCATGGTTATCCATGTAAATGGGCAATTTCATAGGGAATCAGGTTAGTCCGGCCAGACGAGAGAATCAAGTAGCGGGGCGCCCCGTGTGCGCGGGAAGCCCCGCACGCCGTTACTCGTCGAGTTCCGCGATCGGCTGGCGCCCCGTGAAGCCGGTGTTGAGTTCGTGCCAGTGCGCGATGCCGGTTTCGCCGAGCTTCCAGCAGAGAAAGATGAGGCGGCCGCCTCGCACGGAGTAGAAATCGACGAGCCCCTGATTGATGTCTTTCACGAAGCAGCCGTAGGCCTGGATCTCACGGATGCGTGCGTCGAGTTCGGCGACGAGGCTCTCGGTCGCTCGTTTGCGCGTCATGTACTCGATGTGCTCGGGGCTACCATTTTCGCGAGCGCCGATCAGATCCAAGACCGCGATGCCGTCTTGGTCGCGAACGATGCGCGCGACGAGATCCCGCAGCCCTTCGAGCTGCTTCGACAATTCCGGCAGAAGAGAGTTGGCTTCCTCGAGCGAGAAGATGCGAATTCCCACGATGCGTCCCCCATTCTCGTGATCGATGCCGAGTTCCGGCGACATTCTAGAAATCGCTTCTGAAATTGTCAAAGCGAACACCGCTCGAAGCCGGCTCGTCGATGAAACAAGACGCGCCATCTGCGCAGGCGTTGATCATCACGCGCGGCGGCGAACGGCGCGTAGGCGTGCAAACGATGCGAGCTTCCGCCGAAGATCCGCCAACTCTTTTCCGAGCCGGGCAGCGCGCACGGTGGCGCGGATGCTGCAGAAGGGCTGCCGAGCGCGTCGCGGGATGTGTGGAAGCGGGGATGTGGACGCGCGTGCCGAAACCGTGTGGAAGGGCTGGCCCTCGGGTCGCGGTGCGGACGGGAAATCGGTGACGGCGAAGTCTTTGGCATAGACGCAGGCGACACGGACCGTCTGGCCTTGGAAGAGGGGGGAGCGCAAGCTCCCCCTTTTTTCTCGCTATGGCACGCTACGCGGTTCTGCGACACTCGCCCCGCGTGAAGACGATCATCCTCACCGTCACGAACGACCTCACCTACGACCGCCGCATGATGCGCATCTGCGAGGCGCTCGCGACGCGCTATCGCGTCGTCCTCGTGGGCCGGCGCCTGCCGGATTCACCGTCGCTCGATGCGCGCGCTTACGAACAGGTTCGTCTGCGGTGTGTCTTCGCGCGCGGCAAGATCTTCTATGCCGAGATGAACCTCCGTCTTTTCTTCTACATGCTCGTTCACCGATTCGATCTCGTCTGCTCGATCGACCTCGATACGATACTCGCCGGCTTCGCCGCGAGCCGCCTCAAAGGCAAGCCGCTCGTCTACGATGCGCACGAAATCTTCACGGAGATTCCCGAGCTTGCGCACCGGCCGCTCGTGCGGAAGGTGTGGCTTGCGATCGAGCGGTTCGTCGTGCCGCGCGTCGCGCACGCGTACACAGTGAACGCGAGCCTCGCGGAGATCTTCCGCGAGCGGTACGGGGCGCGCTTCGAGATCATCCGCAACGTACCGCCTCGGCCGCCCGCGACCGCCGCCGGCCCTCGCGGACGCACGATTCTCTATCAAGGGGTGCTCAACGTCGGCCGCGGACTCGAAGCGCTCGTCGACGCACTCCCCTCGCTCGACGCGGAGCTCGTCCTCATCGGCGAGGGCGACATCTCGGACGCGTTGCGCGCGCAGGTGCAGCGGCTCGGCCTCGAACAACGCGTTCGGTTCGATGGATACGTGCGCCCGTCCGAAATGCCGGATCGCATTCGATCGGCCGCGGTCGCGCTCAATCTCCGCGAGCGGCTCGGTCTCAACGACTACTTTTCGCTCGGCAACAAGTTCTTCGACTACATCCACGCCGGCGTGCCGCAGATCACGATGAACTTCCCCGAGTACGCACGCATCAACGCGGAGCACGAGATCGCCGTGTTGATCGACGACCTGAGCAGCGCGACGATTCGCGGCGCGATCGAGCGCCTTCTCGGCGACACGGCATTCTACGAACGGCTCCGCGCGAACTGCCGCGCGGCGAGCGCGGTCTACAACTGGGAGCACGAGAGCGCGCGGCTCCTCGCGTTCTACGACGGCATATTGGGCCCCGTGCGCGAGCGCTAAGGGCAGCGCCAGCGGTAGAGCACGCCGAGGCCGTCGAGTTCTTCGCTTCGCTCCGGAGCGCATGACGCGCCCAGGCGCGCCGCGAGCGCGTCTCGTCCCCCCTGTGTGCCCGCGTGCCGCAACGATGAGAAATAGACGCCGTCTCGAGCGATGCGTTCGTCGATGGGGCGCGCGTCCACGATCCGCGCGAGAGTCTCCTGAGAGGCGACCAGAACTGCGCAGTCGTCCGGCAGCAACATGAAGACGCGGGGGAAGACACCGCGCGCGGCCGTGTCGGAGACGAGGGCGGCCGGCGGCGGCGCGAGCCAGCGCGCAAGCGGAAAATCCGACGGCGCGCCGAGCCATGCCCCGATGCCGCTCGAGACGGCGAGCCCGATCGCGAGCGCGCTGACGAGAAACGCGAGCGATCGACGCCGTGCGCGCGGGGCGAGCACGGGAGCGAAACAGAAGAGCGGCCAGAGCGGGCTTAAGTAGCGCGCCCCCATCGCGTGCATCGGCGTGATTTGCAAGAGATAGAGACTCGCGAAGCCCGCGAACACGGACGCCAAGAGAATCGCGACCGCGCGAAGCCGATCCGGTGCGTTCGTGCGCGCCGCTTCCCCGCTTTCGCCCTCGGGCCGTGACGAATCCGCCGCGAGCGCTGGGGCGCGAGCTGCGTTCAATTTGGCGAGGCGCGCCGCGGCGACAACGACGACGCCCGCCAGAGCCCCGAACGCGGCGAGGTTGTGAAGGAGCCACGCGGCGGTTTGACGCTCGATGAAAAACGTCGCGATCGCGACGGGGAGGTGCGTGATGCGATACCGAAAATTAGAGAGAGTGAACGGCTGCTCCGATGGCACGACGGACTGAAACGCATCGAGAAAACGCGGGTGGAGCATCGCGAAGAGGGCGACACCCGCGAGGGCGCCCGTGGCGAGGATCGCGATGGGGCGCGCGCGAGCACGACCGATTCCAACGAGAAGTCCGCACGCGGCGAGCGGGATCGCGAAGTGATAGTGCGTCAAGAATCCGCACGCGACGATTGCGGCTATCAGCGCGGAGTCGCCTCCCAATCGCGCGCGCGCGCCGAACATCGCGCGCACCGTCTGGCCAAAGAGCAGGACACTCCACAACGCAAGAAGCGAGTACTGGCGCGCGTCACCCGCGACGCGGTAGATCGGGCTGACGAGCCAGAGGAAGAGCACGAGCGCCGCGGCGTCGCGATGCGCCGTGACGTTTCGCGCCAGGCGGAAAAGCGCGAAGCCCGTCGCCGCGGTAATCACGGCGTTGAGCAACGGACCCGCCCACACGTTCACGCCGAAGACGAGCACCCAAACGTGAAGCAGCCAGAAGTAGAGCGGAGGGTGAACGTCGTAGCGCGCGAGGTCGCCGCCGATGCGCGAAAACTCGAACGGGCGATCGATCGCAAAGAGAGACTTCCAGCGTGCCGCCGGCGTCCACGCACCGATCATCGAGGAGTCCGAAAGCGCGCGTTCGTAGCGTGCCTGATTTCCGGTCGCGGCGAGATAGCTGATCGTCTCGTCGTGTTCCCAGCAGGTCTTGTGAAGAATCGCTGCCCCGTGCAGCGATGCGGCGATCAGCACTCCGGCGAGAACGAGCGTTCGCGACGACACGATCACGAGCGAACGGCCCTCGCGAGCGCGCGTGCGTGCGCGTTTGCGCCGGAGGGGCGCGGCGTCGCTCGCCTCACAGCGGTCGTTGCAGTCCGAGCAGGTAGTGGTACTGCACGAGGTAGTCGAGCGCGGCATCCGTCACGGGGCCGAGCGAACCGCGCGCGATCGGCTTCACGAGCGCGCACACCGCCGGATTGAAGACCGCGCGCCACGCGACGCGCTCGAGGTTGAGAGCGAGCGGGTCCCCCGCGCGCGGCGGCTCGAAACGCGTGAACCCGAGGGCAGCCTTCGCGTGCGGATGCTTGCGAAAGAAGTACGGAAGCGACGACTGAGCAGCGAGCAGCTTCTTGCTCAACACCTCGTCGAGAGTGTGCGGATGAATGTGAAGCGAGCGCGCCTCCTCGACGAACTCGAATGCAACGCCGCGCTCCTTCTCGAGCCGCCACGCAAGTTCGAGATCCTCGAACCCGTAGTGGACGAAGTTCTCGTCGAAGCCGCCGATCGCGGTGAGATCGGCGCGCGCCACCGACGCATTGTTCGTGCTGAAGTACTTCCACGGCAGCGGCCCGCGCGATCGAATCTTTTGAGCGCCGCGCGTCGACATGTACCGATCGATCGGCGCGACGGTGATCTCCGGGTGATTCACGACGTTGCCGATGCCCGCGACGCGTCGGCCGCCGCGAGCGTGGAGCGCGCGATGCGCCGTAAGAAACCGCCCCGCCGCTTCCATGTCGTCGTCGAGGAACACCACGAGATCGCCGGTCGCCGCCGCGATGCCGCGATTGCGCGCCGCGGCGCGCCCACGATTCTCCTCTTGGCGAACCACGCGCAGCGCGAATGGCCACTGCCGCGACCCGAGGAAGCGCGGCGTGTCGTCCGTCGAGGCGTCGTCGACGACGACCGCCTCGAAGCTCGACGGATCCGCATCCTGCGCGGCAAGCGACGCGAGCGTGCGTTCGAGCAGGCGCACCTTGTTTCGCGTCGGCATGACGATGGAGATCCTCATCGCGTACTCCCCTCGGCGTTCGCTCGCCGCCGGCTTTCGCGCAGCATCTCGCCGATGTCGCTGTTCGCCGGCAAAAGCAGCGACGCCTTCTCGAGAGCGTCGGCAGCCTCGGCGTAGCGCGCCAGGTCGAAAAGCGCCGCGCCGAGGTTGCGAAGCGCGAACGCGTCGCCGCGCGCGAGCCGCACGGCGTGACGCGCAGCGTCAAGCGCACCCGCTGCGTCGCGCACCGCAAGCCGCGCGAACGCGAGGTTGTTCCACACTACCGGATCGTGCGGGCGAATCGCCGCGGCGCGCGTCAACGCTTCCGCTGCGCGCGCCGCGTCGCCCGTGCGAAGCCGCAAGAGCCCGAGCCCGAAGAGCGCATGGTACGGATGCGGACTCGACGACGCGCGCTCGTACTCGGCCAGAGCGATCGCGAGCGAATCGTCCGGGATCGCCGATGGATCGCGCCGCGGATCCGCGACGAGCGAGACGTCGCGCGCAATCACCGCGCGATGCGCCGGAAGGTCGCGCGCCCACACCATCGCGGCGTCGTCCCAATACACGAGCGCCCAGTCGGGCGCCTCCGCGATCGCAGCAGTGAGCGGGTCGTCGCCGAGCCCGCCGCTCTCCGATTCGAGGATCGCGTACGTAAGGCCGCGCTCGTCGAGCGTGCGGCGCCACGGCGTCCGCACGAGCGTCTCGTTGACGTCGACATAGACATCGAGCCTCCCGTCGGCGAAGACCTTGCGCTCCGGCCAGAATCGCCAGATCAGGTAGCCGCCGAACCCGGGCGAGTTCGCCATCTTCCCCTCGAGACCCGCGCGCTCGGCGTAGTTCGACGCCGCGATCGGGAAGAGCGCCTCGTTCACGCCGCCGCCGAAGCGGTAAAAGATCGGGTTGATGACGTGTCCGCCCGCGTGGAGCGCGACGAGCGCGCCGGCAAGCGCGAGCGCCGCGGCCACGCGCACACGCGGCGCCAGTCGCACCCGCGCCGCGGCGGCGTCGAAGAGAAGCGCAAGCGGCACCGCCGCCGCGATGGCGAACTCGCCGATCGAACGGTTGGATCGAAACGCAAGGTACGCGAGCGGCACGAGCGGCAGGAGCCGCTCCGGCCCCGCGGCGCGCCAAAACGTGAGCGCAAGCGCCGCCACGAGTGCTGCGAGCACGAAGAACAGCGGGAACTGATGAAGCCGCGGCGGGAACCACTCGCCGTTGCGCACGACTTGAAGCGCGCGCTCGTTGATGGCGGGATAGAGGTGAGCGTCGATGCCGTTCGGATTGATGAGCGTCGCCACCGCCGAGAGCGCGAAGAGGATCGCGACCCGCCGCGCCGACGGCGACCACGCGCCCAGACGCGCGCGCGCGCCGCACACCGCGGCGATCGCGAAGAAGACCGGGAACACCATCAAGCCGAACAGAAAGCCGCCGTGGAAGTTCACCCACGCGAGCAGAATGAGGGGGATCACGAAATCGCGACGGACGAGCCGTTCTTCAGGGCGTGCGACGATGCGCGCGAGCATTGCGAGCAAGAGCGGCAGAAACAGAAACGTCGCCAAGTGCGGACGCTCGAAGAAACGAAATCGCGCCGCCGCGAGCGCGAGCGCGATCGCCGCGAACGCGGCCGGCGCCGAAGCACCGGCGCGGCGCGCGAGCACCCAGAGAAGCGCCGCGAGCCCCGCCACGACCGCGCACTTCCCGATCACGACGCCGCGCAATCCCGCCGCCCGCGACGCGAGGGCGATCACGACATCGCTCGCCCACGAGTGCGTGATCCAGTAGTGGCCTTCGGCGAGATGCGAGAACGGATCGATGCGCGGGATGCGTGCGGTGTCGAGGATGATCTCGCCCGTGCGGATGTGCCACCACACGTCGTTGTCGCAAATCTGAAAGTACCCGGCGAGGAAGGCGAGCGCGATGAGAAGCGGAAGGAAGAGCGATGGGCCGCGCCGCCCGGCGGCGTCCAACTAGCTTCCTTTCCGGCGCTCGAGGCGCTTGAGCTGCCGCTGGCGTCCTCTCTCCTTCTTCTCTTCGATTTCGGCGCGCCAGTCCTTCGGCGGCGGCGGGGGCGGGGGTTCGGGCCGCTTAGGAGGCCCGGGAGCCATCGCGGGCGCGGCCGAGGATGCGGGCGCGGGCGTGATTTCGGGCGTGCGAGCGTCGCGCGGGCCGCGCGTGTCGTGCGCTGCACGGCCGCCGCCTTGAGCGCCGCGCATGTTCGCCGGCGCTGCCGCGTCCCCCGGCGCGCGTCTGCGCGTGTGCTTTTCATCGGGGATCGGGCGCGTCATCGCGGCCTCGAGCGCGACGAGTTCAGCCGGACTCGACGACTGCGGCTGGGGCTTCTCGACGCGCGCCGTCGGCCCGCCCTGGCGGACGACCCGGCCCATCTCGCGCCAGAACGCATCGACGGCCATGCGATGAATCGGTTGGCTCCCCGCGAGCCGAGCGAGGAGCCCGCGATCCGACGTGGCGACCGCGACCGGCTGCCCCGCGTCGGATTCCTGACGCGCAAGCTGCACGATCCAATCGTCCGCTTCGGCGGGCGGATCGACAAAGCAGACGGAGAGCTTCCCGCTCTCGCCACGGCCAGGCTGGCCACCCGGGAACACATCGCCGTCGAAGACGAGTTGCACGGCATTCGGCGAGACACTCGCGAGTTCCGCAAGCCGCGTCTCGGCCGCGTCGCGCGCAGCCTTCTTCGATTCAAAGTTGTAGAGGCGAGTGAGTTCCGGGACGTTGAGAACGAGGTTGTGCCCGTCCACGATCCAAAAGTATTCGGTCAACGGCTTCGGCATACCCACGCGCATCATAGAGGGCGCGCCGCGCGAACGCTAGTGAAAAGGTGGCGCAGGACGGCGCGTCTAGCGCACGCGTTCGAAGAGCGCGAAACGCCCGACGGCGCCGCGCGGCTCGGTGTGCGCGGCGATCCACTCGGCGACGAGGGCGAAATCGCGCGGCCCGACTTGATCGGTCGCGACGACGACCCAGCGTGGGTTCGAGCGAACGAGATCGTCGCGCAAGCGGGTTTCGCCGCCAGGGTAGCGAATGTGATCGTGCGCGAGGTAGCGCCCGGCAGGGGCGCGGTCCGCAAGGAGGTAAACCTGCGGGTCGAAGCCAAGAACGTAGATGCGGTCGGCCGGGCCGGAGCCGGCGCGCACGATCTCGGCGACGCGCGCCGCGTCGGCGTAACGCATGCCGGTCGACGACCACGTATAGCTCGCGAGCGCGTCAGGATCCGCGGCGGCGTGGCGCGGCGCGAACGCGTCGCGATGCTCGCGCCAGTAGTCGCGCACGAGCGCCCCGAACGGAATCAGCGAGACGACGACGCCGGCCGCGACGACGGGCGCGGCGGCGCGTGCGAGCACCTTGCGCGCGTGCTGGGCGAGCACCGCGACGCCGATCGCCGCGAGCGCCATGAGCGGCGCGAGGACGAACTGGTAGTGATACCGATAGAGCTTCCCCTGCACGATCACCGTGAGAATCGCCACGCCGAGCCACGCGAGGAGCAATCCGCGAGCGCGTGGTGGAACGAGTCCGAGCGCGGAGAAAATCAAGAATGGGCCGAGATGAAGGATCCCGTCGAAGAGGAGCGCCAGAATCGCGAAAGGATGCGGCGAGAGGCCTTCCATGAGCGCGGAGGCGCCGCCCGCGCGCAGACTCGCCGCGTTCCATCCGGCGAGAGCGTCGACCGCGGGCGCGAGTGTGCCGGTCGCGACGATGTAGACAAAAGACAGAAGCGGCGCGACGAGCGCACCCGCGAAGAAGCGTCGGAGCCGGGTGCGCTGCGAGATTGACGCCGCCGTTTCGCACGCGGCGCCGTCGCGCAAGAGCCGCGGCATCGCCGCGATGAGCCCCGCGAAGAGGAGCGCGGTCGGCTTGAGCGCGACCGCCGCGCCGAACGCAACGCCGGAAAGCACGACGGCGCGCGGCGAGGCCGCCGCAACGAAGAGGATCGCGCCCAGCACGAGCGGCTCGATGAAGACCTCCGCCTGCCCGGTCGCGTAGAAACCGCCGAGCAAGATCGGGTTCGCGATGACGGCATACAGAACGCCGGAAAGAAGCGCCGTCCGATCGCTCGCGTAACGCCGCACGATCGCGCGCACGAGGAGCGACGTCGTACACTGCGCGGCGATCGAAGCGAACGCAATACTCCACGCGCCGCTTCCGAACAGCCGTATCGCCGCCGCGTAGAGCAAGTAGATGCCGGGCGGCTTGTGATCCCACAGATCGGCGTAGAGACGTTCGCCCCGCAGCAGCCCGCGGGCGATGACGGCGAAGAGCGATTGGTCCATCGCGAGCGGTTCGAAAAGCGACGGAACGCGCGTCAAGAAACAGAGCGCGACGATCAACACGGCTTCGACGGTACGCGGCAAGGGTGCGCGTGGGGCGCTGTGCGCGCGAACGTGCGCGTGTGGCGGCGTCTGCGTGTCGCTCGAACGGGCGTCGTGCGGCATCACGCGCGCGGCGCGGACGCGAGTGCGGGCGCGAGCACGCGAAGCGCACCCGGCATCGTCTCGATCGTCGCGGGCAGATGCGTCGCCGGTTCGCCGTCGGCGAAGACCGCGGGGGCACGGTGTTCGGCGGACGCACCCGACGCGATCTCGACGCGAGCAGCGCGCACGATACGCACGAACGGGTAGCCGACATGCCCGCCGGAGTAAACCCTGGGCAAGAGCCGCAGCACCGTGGCGCGCGAAACCTCGTCGACCAGACAGATATCGAGCGCGCCGTCGTCGATGCGCGCCTCGGGAACGATGTGGAGCCCGCCTCCATACGACGCCGAATTGCCGATGGCGATCAGCAGAAACCGGCCTTCGATGACGCCGAAATCGCCGGTGAGCCGGAGCGGTTGCGCGCGGTAACGCGCGAGTGTCGTCACCGCGGCCGCGACGTAAGCCGCCGTGCCCGGAAGACGCCAGCGCGCGCCGAGAACCGCGCTTGCGACCTCCGCGTCGAACCCGATCGCGGCGACCGTGGCGAACGGCGTCGCCCCGACGCGGCCCAGGTCGACGCGCCGCTCGATCCAGCCGCGCGCGTCGCGCGCTGCCGCGAGCGAATCGCGCGGCAGCGCGAGCGCGCGCGCGAAATCGTTGCCGCTACCGGATGGGATCAAGAGGAGCACCGAGCCGCCGGCCGAACGCGGGGCAGCGAGCGCGCTCTCCGCGGAGCGAGTATCCGCCGCCGCCGCCGCGGTTCCGTGCTGCGCTTCGAGAAGCGCCGGGAGCGCTTCGTGCAGCGTGCCGTCGCCGCCGAGAAGCGCGATGATGTCGGGACCCGCGGAAGCCGCGCGCCGCACCGCGTCACCGATGCCGCCGGCGCGCTCGCTCCAAATCGTCGCGCACGATGCGCCCGCCGCGGCGAGCGCCTCCTCGACGCCCGGCACGACGCGCCGCGCGCGGCCGCGCCCCGCCGCCGGGTTCGCGACGACCGCGACGCGTTTCCCCGCGAGCGGCGGCGCCACCGCGTCTACACCACCTGAACCATCGAAATCGGCGGCACGCGATGCCACGTCACCTGCGAACTCGGTCCCGTCACGCTCTTCGCCATCTCGATCGCAGCGGCGAGCGACGGCGCGACGTCGAATCCCATGCGCTTGACCGCGTCGGGGCTCGCCGGGTTCACGAAGATCGCCTTCGAGATGTGCCGCTGCCCGTACGTCCCCCAGTACCACATGTAAAACGGATGAACCCCGTGGAACGCGTTGTGATGCCGGTAGAGATCGCGATAGCGCTCGTTGTACGCGAACGACTCTTCCATCTTCTCGACCTCGGACGAGTTCGTGGACTTCGTCAAGACCGTCTCGAAGAAATCGGCGTACGACGGATGATGCGTCATGTTGAATTTGTACTCGACGGGGTGCAGGAAGATCATCACGCCGCCCTTCCGCACGAGCGGCTGCCCGCGATAAAAGTTGAACATGTAGCCGAGCCCGAGGCACATCACGAGAATCGGGTTCATGATCGAGTTCACGTTGTACGGGCAGATGTGCGCGAGGCCGTAGATCAAAATGTCGGCCTGACCCTTCACGCGAATGAGCTGCTGATCGAAAACCGCCTCGAGTGTTTTGGCGTGCACCGCGCCCGTCTCCCCCGCGTTGACGCCGGTGATGCCGTACGGCGAACGAATCGACTGAAAGATCTGGCGGTTCACCGAAAGCGGCAACATGTCGAGCGTCTTGCGATTGAGAAAGAGCTGCGCGCGCTCGGACGCCGTGTAGTCCTTCTCGCGCTTGTTGAGGTAGCCGAGGAACGGCGGAAACATCTTCGTGTTGAGCGTCGTCTCGATCGTGAAGACATCGACGTGGCGCGCGACGACCTTCCCCATGCGGTCGCACGATTGGTGCAGCGCCGACTTCTCCGGGTCCATATACGAACGCGAGTGCATCATCGCGTGCACGTTGTGGTGCGCGCGCACGCTGCGGTACGTCGCAAGCCCGACCGGCACCGACTTGTGGCCGCCATCCATCGACACGAGGTTGATGTTCACGTAGATGATCAGGTCGGATTCCGCCGCGCGCTTGTTGATCTCGACGACCTCGCCCTCTTCCGTTTCGCCGAGGAAGAGATTGCCTTCGGGGTCCTCGGCGTCGTGGTTGTAGAGGCGGTCGGGCCAGTACGCGTTCATGATGTCGTTGCCGAGAATCGAACGGAGTTCACCCTCGGTCATGTGGCGATGAAGACTGACGGCGACGATGAGATGCACGTCGCTCACGCCCGCGGCGGCGAGACGGCGCAAGAGAATCGTGATGACGCGCTTGCGCACGTCGGGCGCGACCATCTGCGGCAGCGGAAGCGAAATGTCGTCGAACGCGATCGTCACCTTCATGCCGGGGCGAAGGCGCGCGGAGAGCGGATCGCTTCCGTGAGGGTGGTCGAGCGCGTACTCGATCGCTCCGTCCGAGTCGGCGACCGCGGGGAACGACGGGCGCGGATTGATGATGCGCGTTCCGACCGGAAGCGTGTCCCATACGAAGCGCTCGCCCTTCGAGAAGAGGTACTTCTCGCCGGGCTTCTCGACAAACGTGACGAGACTGTCGGAGTCGTCGATGACAGCGGGCGCGGTTTTCGCCGCGCCGGTTGGCTGGATCACGTCAGTTCACCTCGCATTCAGGTCGAAGACGGTTTTCGCGATGCGGGAGCGGCCCGTGTCGAGCGCGGAATCGATCGCGTCGCGGTACGCGGCGAGCGGAAAGCGCCCGCCGACGAGGCGCGCGAGACTCGCGGCCAGCGCGCCGCCGTTCTCGCCGAGGAACTGGAGCGCCAGTCCGAACGTGCGCACGCGTTCCCCCTTCCAATTTTCGAAGCCGTAAGCATAACAGCCGCGCACCGTGATCTCTTTATACCAGATCGCGGTCCAATCGATGCCCGAAGGAATTGCCGGCATGCCGATGACGGCGACGCTGCCGCGCGCGCGCGTAAAACGCACGGCGTCGTCGATCGAGCGCGACGACCCGACGCAGTCGTAGACGGCGTCCGCGCCGCCGACGAAGAGCGCCCGCCCGATCTCGGGGCGGTGGATCGCTGCGTGCGTTTCGGAGGCGACGCGTTCGAGGAGCGTCTCGCCGCCGCAGCGCAGCACGAGGTCCGCGCCGAGCGCGGACGCGAGAGCCTCCTGATGCGCGTGGCGCGCGATCGCGATGATGCGCGCGCGCGAGCCGGCCGCGCGCAGCGCCGCGATCACGAGCAGTCCGATCGCTCCGCAGCCGAGCACGATCGCCGTCTCGCCTTGCGCGGGAACCGGAAGCGCGAGCGCCGCGTGAATCGCGCACGCGAACGGCTCGCAGAGAACGAGCGCGTCGTCGGGAAGCTCGCGCGGCGCGACATGAAGCTGGTGCCGGTGCGCGACGAACTCGTCGCTCCACGCGCCGCCGGTGTCGCGGCAGAATCCCGTTTGGATTCCCGCCGACACGACGCCGCGCGTCGCGTTTTCGCAGAGCGCGTACTCGCCGCGCGAACACGGCGCGCAGAGCGCGACGATCTCGCGAACGGCGCACGAGAGCGCGGGTTCGAGCACGACGCGATCCCCGACCGCAAGATCGCTCACGGCCGCGCCGACGCGCGTCACCTCGCCGACGACTTCGTGGCCGAGCACGAACGGGTACGAGAGAAGCGGCGAGAAGTACGCGCTTCCGGACGCCGTGATCGTCGCCAGATCGGAGCCGCAGATTCCCGAAAGGCGCGGCCGCACGCCGACCCAATGCGGCGACGGGAGCGCGGGCGCATCGCGTTCGACGCGCGCGATCAAGCCGCACGGCCCCGTCGCGATGCGCGGCCACCGCTCCGACAGCGAACGCGCGACCACGTAGCGCGGCACGCTCTTCCGATACTCGATCGCCTTCACGACGCGAGCGCGGTTCCGCCGTCGCCGGCCGTCCACGCGCGCACAGGCCACCCGCGGCGCGCGGCCTCTCGCGCGAGTTTCTTGTCGGGATTGACCGCCACCGGATGCCCGGCGGCCTCGAGCATCGGCAGGTCGGCGAAGTTGTCGCCGTACGCGCTCGCGTTCGCGAGGTCGATCCCTTCGCGCGCGGCGTATTCCCGAATGCGGCGCGCCTTCTCTTCGTCGCCCACCGGCGCCGACAACATCCGGCCGGTGTAGCGCCCTTCGACGACTTCCAGATCGCACGCGATGACGTGATCGGCGCCGAAGTGCTCGGCGATCGGAGCGACGACTTCCTGCGTGGCGCCCGTCACCAGCACGATGCGCGCACCGGCGCGTTTGAGCGCGGCCACCTCGGCAATCGCGTCGGGAAAAACACGCCGCCGCGTCATGCGCTCGAAGGCCTCGCGATTCCACGCCGCGAAATGTTCGACGCGAACGCCGCGATACGAGCGGTAGAAGAGGTGATTGAGCGCCGTACGCGAGAAGCGATCGACCGCGAGGTAGACCGGCACCGACGCGTAGAGCCTCGCCTTGCGAAACCAGCGGGACGGTCCGCGCAACCCGTCATTCACATACCAGAGATAGAAGCGAACGATGTTGGAGTGGAGGAGCGTGCCGTCCATGTCGAAGAACGCGGCGGTGCGTAGCCCGTTGTCGCGCGGCGGCGAAGCCGGCGCGTGCGCGGCGGGCGCCGCGGCGCGCGTGCCCGCCGCGCCAGCGTCCGCGCTCACCGCGCGTGCGCTCGCATCGCTTCGATCGAGCGCCGTACCGCCTCGACGGTTTCCTTGTAGCCTTCGTACGCGCCCGCGTCGCCGGCGCGCGTGCTCGCCACCGCGCCCGACGCGGCGGGAACGATCGGCGCGCCGAACGTCACGCGGATCGAAGATGGCCGCGGTAGAGCGCGTCCTTTCGGCATCGCCTCGAAGGCGCCGTCGATGTACGCCGGAACGATCGGCACTCCGAGTTCGCGCGCGAGAATCCCGACGCCGAGCTTAAACGGCTGCAGCGCACCCGTCGTCGTGCGCGTCCCCTCGGGAAAAATGAGCAGCGAGTAATCTTGCTCGAGCGCGCGCTTGCAGAGCCGCAATCCCTCGACGAAATTTTCGTTTCGATCGAACGGGATCGCATGGAGAAGGCGTCCGAAAAACCAGCGTTTGAAACCCGTGTTGAAGAAATAGTCCTTCGCGCCGACCACGCGCAGACGGCGGCCGCGCGCGCCCGTCGCGAGCAAAACCGCGAGCGAGTCGAGGTGGCTCGAGTGATTCGCGGCGATGATATAGCGCGGCTGCCCGGGGAGATTCTCGCGTCCCGCCGCGCGCAGCCGGAACATCACGCCGTACGCGACCCGCCCCGCGAAGACGATCGCCTCGCGCGCGACCGCATGAAGCGGCGATCGCCGCAGCATCACGTCATCCGAGCTGGCCGTACTCGCGCTGCCGTGCCAATTCCCCTTCGAGAGTTCCCGTTCCCAATACGCGACGAGTTCCGTCGACTCGCTCTCGTCCGCGGCCGGTTCGGCGGCGGATCGCTTCGCGCCCGCGCCGCGCTCGGCGGCGTCGAGCACGTCGCGCACCGTCTTGAGCGCGAGCTGCTGCTCGTCGGAAAGATGCGCGCCGAAGCGCGACTCGAGAAACGCCGCGATCTCGACGCGCATGAGGCTATCGACCGCCAGATCGATCTCGAGCGTCTTGGCCGGCGCGATCTCGGCGGCGGGCACGTTCGTCAGGCGCGACAAGAACGCGATGACGGCGTCCGTAGCCTTCGACGACGCGCCGGCCGGTGTCGAGGCGGCGGCGACGTGCGGGCTCGCGCTCGCCGCGGCGCGCGACGCCCCCGCAAGCCGCATCTCGATCATCGCCTTCACACGCGCGCGCTTTACTTTCAGCGTCGAAGTCTTCGGAAGATCGCCGTCCCAGACGTGGACCGCGGCGACGTGCTGATACGACGGCAGGCGCGCGGCGCGCGTCGTGAAGGCGGCCTCGAGGCGCGCGGCCAGCTCGGCGGCGCTCTCCGCGGGCGCACCCGGCGCCGGTTCCTGCGGCACGACGACCGCGTGCACCTCTTCGCCGAGCGCTCCCTTCGGCCGCACGCCGATCACGGTGAAATCCTTCACGCCCGCGAGTCCCTTGTAGTGAGCTTCGACTTCGTCGGGGTAGACGTTCTTCCCCGCGGCCGTGATGATCAGATCCTTGATGCGGCCCGTGAGGTAGAGATAACCGTCGGCGTCGAGATAGCCGAGATCGCCCGAGCGGAACCAGCCGTTGGAGAGAACACGCGCGGTTTCGTCTGGACGCTCGTAGTACCCGCGCATCACGTTGTCGCCCGCGACGACGACCTCGCCGACGCCGTTTGAGTCGGGGCGGCTGATCCAGAGCTGCACGCCCGGCAGCGGCTGCCCGACCGAGTTGGGCCGCGTCGCGCCGAGCGGGTTCATCGTGAGAACCGGCGCCGTCTCGGTGAGGCCGTAGCCCTCGACGACCTCGAAGCCCATTTCGCGAAACGCGTGATAGACCTTCGCGTCGAGCGGCGCGCCTCCCGACACGAACATCCGGATGCGTCCGCCGAAGACGGCGTGCACGCGCTTGAAGAGCGCGCGGCTGATCGCGGGCGACTTCGTGAGCGAGAGCGCGCCGCGTGACGCGCGGCGCAGACCGCCGAAGATCGTACGCGACACCGCGCCCGCGTCTTCGATCTTGCGCATGATGCCGTCGTGCAAGAGCGAGTAGAGGCGCGGCACGCCGAGCATCACCGTCGTGCGCGTCTCCTTCATCGTGCCGACGATCGTCGCGGAAGAGAGTTCCGCCAGGTACGTGATCGTCGCCCCCGCCGAGAGCGGCGTCAGGAAACCCGCGGTGAACTCGAAGACGTGAAACATCGGCAAGACGGAGAGAAACGCGTCGTCCGCGGTGACGTGCGTAAATGCGGTCAGCGCGCGCACGTTCGCGAGGAAGTTGCCGTGCGACAGCATCACGCCTTTCGGCGCGACGGTCGTTCCCGAGGTGAAGATGATCGACGCGAGGCTCTCTTCGGTGACCGCGGCGCGGGCGGGCCGTGCTCCCGGCGGCGGCGCGGGAAGCGGCTCGCCCGTGTCGAGCGCGAATGCGGCGTCGACGCGCACGATGCCCCCCGCCGCGCGAACGCGGCGGCGCGTCTCCTCGGAGAGCCGGTCGAGACACTTGTCCGACACGATGAGAAGCGACGGCTTCGTGACCTCGACGAGGTTGAGAAAATCCTCCTCTGGAAGTTGCGGATCGGCGGGTACGACGACCGCGCCGCCGCCGACGACCGCGAGGTATGCGAGCCCCCACTCGGGCCGCCCTTCGCACCAGAGAATGACGCGGTCGCCCGCGCGCACGCCGAGCGCGCCGAACCCGCTCCCGATTTCATCCGCGCGATCGAGAAGCTGCGAGTACGTGATGCGCTGCCAATCGCCGTCGCGGCGCACTTGCAGCGCGACACGCGCCGGGAAACGCGCCGCGGTCCTCGCGAGAAGATCGCGAATGTTCGCAACGGCCGCATCGCGCGGCGGCGCGGGCGTCACACGCGCGGCAACGCCGACGGGCGATTCGAACGTCTCTTCCCACGCCTCGGGCGCGGCGGCTTCCGAGACCGTCGAGTCGCTCACCTTCTCGATGACGCGCTCCATGCCGGCCCACTCGCCGCTCCGGCGCGCTTCCGCTTGCAGCACGTTGCGCCGCAGCCCCGGGATGTGCACCTCGTCGATGTAGTACTCCCAATCGATCTGCGTTTCGTCGAATGCGAAGCGTTCGCGATCCTCGGCGCCGAGCGATTCGAAGAGCCGCCGCGTCGCGCCCGTCGCGAAGCGGACGTCGAGCGTCGTGTAGGGGCCGTAGATGTCGCTGAAGTAGAGAAGCTGCCGCAGCGCCGCGGCCTTCCCGCCGAGCTGCTTGCGGAAGCGCGCGACCGAACGCACGAACGAGAACGGCGCGGTGACGGCCTTCAGCAGCGCAAGCGGCGCTTGATACGAAATCAGACACATCCAACGAAACTGCGACGTCGATGCGAATCGGAACGGCTTGACGGCGATCGCCTGTCCGCCCGCCTCGCGCATCGGGCGCTTCGTGAAGTGCTGCGTGAGCAGCCCGACGATGCGGCGAATCGAGAGCGCGTTTCGCTCCGAACTCGCCACCTGGTAGATCGCAACGCCGCGGTCCGCCGCCGCGCGCGGAATCGCCGCGATGATCGCGTTGACCACGAGATCGAGAGGAATGATGTCGAGCCCGACGTCGGGGGTCGTGGGGAAAAACGTGAGGCGCCCTCGGCCGTACGCGGCGATGAGCGGATCCGCCATGCGATAGCCGTCGATCCAGCCCGGCTCCGGCTCGCGCAGCGACGACTCGATGATCGACGGCCGCACGATCGCCACGGGAATGTCGCCGCGCTCGCGCACGACGAGCCGCTCCCCCATCGCCTTCGTGTACGTGTAGGTGTCGTTCCAGCCGCGCGCACGCGCTCGCCGCATACCGATGTCGACGAGCACCTCGCGCAGGTAGTCCTCGCGCGCCGCGTCGACCTGCGCCTGCGACGGCGCCTTCCCCTGCACGCGCATCGAACGCTCGGCACGCGCGCGGAAGCGGCGCGCCGCCTCGTCGGTCGCGGCCTCGCGCATCACGCGATCGACCTCGGCCTCGAGTTCGGCGACCTCGCGATCGATATCCTCGGGCGGGCGCGGGCCATCGGGGACCGGCGTCTCGGCGAGAGCTTCCGGTACGAGCCCGACTCGCTTTCCGCAGACGTAACACGTCGAGATCTGCACGAACACCGGGCGCTTCTTCGCGCCCTTCGCGAACTCGACGAGACGCCGCGGACCATGCGTATTGAGCGCGAGCGCCTGATCGATCCGTTCGTCGAACACGACCGTTGCCGCGCTATTGATCACGACGTCGACCTCGGACTGGAGCCGCGCGCGATCATCCGGCGAGAGTCCGAGATCGGGAAGGCTCAAGTCGCCGGCGACGGCGCGCGCCTTCTCGCGCACGAACGCGACGTAGCCGTCGCCGGCGCGCGCGCGTAAACGCGACATCGCGGGGCTGTCGAGCACTTCCTTCTCGAGCCGCGCCTGCGCCGTCATCGCCGCCGCGCCCGAGCCGCCGCGCTTCTTCGCGCGAATGAGCAGGTAGAGCCGCCCCACGTCGGGCGCCTCGAACAAGATCTTCTCGACGATCGCCTTCGCGAGAAACCCCGTGGTGCCGGTGACGAGAAGCGTCTTGCCCGCGAGAAAGGTGCGAATCGACGATGTCGGACGCGACGCGCTCGCGCGATCTTCCGTCGTGGCGTCACCGTTTAGCGTATCGATGGGGCTCTCCGGCCGCGAGGGCCAACGTGTCTCGGGAGTTGTCATGAATCTCATGGGTGAGCGGGTGTGCGATGCTGGGCGCGATTATTCGCGGCGGGCGCGCCAGTGTCAAGAAGCGATGCTGGGCGCGATTACCGGCCGCGCCGCGCGTTTTCGATGACAGCAAGACGCTCGAGCGAGAGACGATTCTTCGGACTGTCGTCCAGCACGACTTGCGAGCACGCGCGCGCCTCGTCGAGATGCCCGGCGCGCAACAGCGTCGAGCCGAGGTTGTTGTAGATCTCGTAGTATGCGCCGCGGCTTTCGCGCACGGCGGCGACGAGCCGCGTTCCCGCCGCATCGAGTTCGCCGCGGAAGTAGTGAAACAGTCCGATGTACGCGTTCTCCGTCGGAAACTCTTGGCGGTGTATGAGTCCGTCGAGCCAGCGCGACGCGCGCGAGGCGCGCGGATTCCCCGCGACACCGGGCAGCGTGCGCGCGGCGCCGGCCCACGCGGGATCGACGCGCGCGCCCGAGAGCGCATCGCGCGCCGACGCGTCGACGAAACGCTCGGCGCCCGGCGCGTTGCGCACGAAGACCGCCGCGCCGCCGTCGACGTACACGAGCCGCCAGCGCGCATCCGCGCTCACACGCGCGAGCAGCTTCGGGTTCGTGATGTGCGGAAAGACGAGCCAGCGAATCCCGTAGCGCGCGACCGCGGCTTCCATCGCCTCCTCTGAGGCGAGCACATTCTGATACTCCGCGTAGAAGCGCTCGCCCATCACCTCGAGGCGCCCGTCGATGAAGACGGGCGCGTCGAGCGCCCACATGAGATAGCCGCCGAAGTTGAGGTGATTCAGAACGGGCCCCTGGATGCCCGCGCGCTTCACGAACTCGGCGGCGGCGATCGGAAGCTCGTTGCCATTCCAGCCGACGCCGAATCGCTCGGGGCGGCGGCTTGCGGTGTAGTACGCGCCGGTCAGGACGCGCGCAGAGAGCGCGGCTTCGCCGAGCGCGACGAGGGCGAGCACGCACGCGACCGCGAGAGCGCGATGGGACGCGCGCAGCCGAATCCTGTCGAGGAGCGCGCCGAGAGGAAGCGCCCAGATCGTCGTCGCGAGCGTGCCGACGACGAGAAGCGGCATGTTGCGAAACATGCGGATCGCAAGCGGCGCGAACGCGAGCCAAAGCAAGATCGCCCACCAGCGCCGGCGGCGCGCATGCACGACGAGCGCAACGATCGAGAGAATCGCGAGCCCGCGAAACGCGAACACAAGCGGCAGCGCCGCGAAGAACGGAAAGTGCTCGGAGAGGCCCAGCGAAAACGGCGACACGAACTCGCCGATCGACTGATTGAAGAGATTCCCGCTTTGAAAGCGCGTGGCGAGCGAGAACGGAAAGAGCACGCCGCGGATGCCGTACGGATTGACGAACGTGACGGCAACGGACGCGGCGACCCACTTGAGCAGCTCGCGGTCGATGCGTCGCTCGCCAAGCGCGCGTCCCGCGACGAACGCCGCGAGTGCTCCCCACCCGAGCACGAAGAGGCTGTGCGAGTTCGCCCAAACGAGGAAGATCGCGGGGAGAATCCAGAGCGGGCGCGGCCGCGACGCGCCGGCCGCAGCGCCCGCAGCGCGTCGCGCGAGAACGTGAATGACGATCGCGAGGAAGAGATACGAGACGAGTTCGGGACGCGTGTCGAAACGCATCTCGGACGCGAGCCCGCCCGCGACGAAGAGGACGACGAGCGTCGTCGGATCGACCGGCTGCAGACGCGCCGTGCGGTAGAGCGTCGCGAAAATCGCGAGCACGAGCGCCGCATGAAAGAGCGAAAGCCCCGGCGCGCCGAACGCGCGGTGCGCGAGCGCGACGACGACGTCGTAGCCCCAGCTCGTGTCGATGTACGCGTGATCGCTCACCGTGAAGGTGAACGGATCGGTGCGCGGCCATCCGTTCCCTGCGAGGATGTGCTCGCCGGTGCGCAGATGAAAGCCGGCGTCGACGCTTCCGACTTGGCGCGTCGCCAGGAGCGCGATCAGCACGAAGCCGAGCGCGAGCACAGCGCGATGCGCGCGCGGGAGCGCCGCGTCGGGCGCGACGAGCCCAGCGCCGGCGCGGCCTTTCGCGAGGCGCGCGCCCGCGCCATCGGCTGCCGTGCCGCGCCGCGCCGCGCCATCCGCTTCACTTCGCGATTGATTTTCACGCGTCCCGCTACGTACCATCTGCGGCGTTCTTCCTCCCTATCCGATCAAGGAGCCGATGATGTTCCCCAGCGTTGCCCGGCGTCACCTGGTTTTTGCTTGCTCGATCTTCGCGGCGGTCGCAGCCGCGCTCTGCCCCGCCGCCGCGACACGCGCGCGCGCGCAGACCGCGTTCAATTGCAGCCTTCTGGTTCACATCAGCGTCAATCAAGTCGATCCGAACGCAACCCAGGCCAACGACGTCACGGGCTACACCGATCCGGTCACCGGCGACGAGTACGCGATCATCGGCGTCACGACGGGCACCGGCATCTACAACGTGACGCGGCCGGACAGCGCGTATCAGACCGGATTCATACCGGGCCCGGTCTCCAACTGGCGCGACTTCGCAAACTACCGCAACTACGTCTACGCGGGGAGCGAAGGCGGCGGCGGTATCCAGATCATCGATCTGGCGAATCCCGAGGCGCCGTCCCTCACGTCGAGCTTCTCGTGGACCGGGTCCTCGTCGAGCCATTCGATCACGACCGACACGCTCTCCGCGCGGCTCTACGTCAACGGCGCTCAACGCGGCATGTACATCCTCTCGATCGCGAATCCCGCGGCGCCGACGGAACTCGGGCTCTACACGGAGCACTACGTGCACGACTCGTACGCGCGAAACGACACGGTGTTCGTGTCGGCGATCGGCTCGGGAACGCAGCGAATCCTAGACACGTCGGATCCGCAGGCGATCCAGACGATCGTGAGCTTCACGACCGAGCGCCAAGCGGCGCACAATAGCTGGCCGTCCGAAGATTGGCGGTATCTCTACGTCACGGACGAAACCGCGGGTGGCCGCGTCACGACGTGGGACATCACGACTCTCACGTCGCCGGTTCAAATCGACGGGTACACGGCGAGCCCTACGGGCGACGCGCACAACATCTACGTAAAGGGCGACTACGGTTTCGTCGCGCACTACACGAGCGGTATGCGTGTTCTCGACATCAGCGACCCCGAACGTATGATCGAGGTCGCTTACTACGACACGTACTTTCCGCAGAGCGGACTCTTCAATGGCGATTGGAGCGCACACCCGTTCACCGCGAGCGGGAACGTCTACATCGGGGACATCGAAGGCGGGCTCTACGTCGTGTCGTTTCAGCAGAAGCGCGGCGGCGTTGTCGAAGGCGTGATCACCGAGCAGGGCACCGGCGCGCCGCTCGAGGACGTGCTGCTTCGCTTGAGCGGTTCGGGGCAGATCGCGCGGACGGACGCGATGGGCCGCTACGAATTCCGGACGGCCGAGGGGAGCTACACGATCTCGGCAGAGCGAATCGGTCTTCTCCCTCGCACCGTGCCGGTGACGGTCGAACGCGGAAAGACGACGAACGGCAACTTCACGCTGCTCGACAACACCGCGGTACTCGAACTTTCGAGCACAACGCCGATCGTCGCGGCCCTCGCCGCAGGCGAGTCCTCGACGATTCCGATCCGCGTCAAGAATGTCGGCGGCGGCCTGATTCAGTTCAGCGTGCGAGACACGACTCGCGTCTCCCCCGTACTGCCCGGGAAACGCGGGGCCGCGCGCGATGCGGTTCCATGGCACAACGCGCAAGCGCGAATCAGAGAGCTCGTGCGCACGAATCAGTCGGCGATTGACGAAGCGGTCGCGTCGCGCGCGACGCGCACGAAACTGGCAGCGTCCACGCCGACACTGCGGAAGGTGTTGAACGATCCCGTCGACGATGTCATCGAGATCATGCCGTCGACGGCGGGCCGCGTCGATGTCACCGCGCTCCGAGCCGGAACCGATTCGAAAGAGTTCGCGATCCAGCTCGAATCGGCGGGGGCGACGTTTCCCGACAGCAACGCGGCGATCTTCTTCTTCGACGTCGACCAGGACATCTCGACCGGCGTGGTCAATCCCGTCGCGACGAACTTCGGTGCGCCCGTCACGCACGACATCGGCGCGGAAATCGTGATGATTTGGGACCTGGCCGGAAACTTCGTCCCGAGCCCGGCAAACCCGATAGCCGGCGCGGCGCTCCTGCTTGCCGCGGACTTCTCACAATTCTTCGGCGTGTTCTTCGGCGAAATCGACGACGGCACGGCGACGATTTCCATCCCACGAGAAAGCATCGGCGACGACGACGACAACATGAATTTCGCGGGGATCGCGGCGAGCTTCAATTCGGATCAGATGCCGCTGAGTGTCGATCTGCTTCCCGCGGCGGGGCATGTGATCTCGGGATCGGAGGCGCTCGACGCTCCGTGGGTAACAGCGACGCCGGATACCGGGAGCGTGGCGGGCGGCGACTCGGCGACGGTGCTCGTCCGATTCGATGCGCCCGACATCGCAACGAACGAAACGCTCACCGGCTCGCTCATCCTCAGCACGAATCTCGACACGGCGCCGCAGACCGAGATTTCGCTTCGGCTCAACGTCGACGGCGTGCCTCCTGCGTTCACGCTCGGGATATTGCAGAACCCGATCCTCTCGAGTTACGTCGATCTCGTCGTCGTCGCGAGCGAGCCGCTCGGTGCGCGGCCGTCGCTGACTGTCGACGCGGCCGCGCTAACGCTCGACGGCGCGTTCGGCGGCGCGACGCCGGAACTTCGCGCGCGCACAACGCTCGACGGCAGCGACCCCGTCTCCGTCTCGATTTCCGGCAGCGACATCCTCGGCAACGTGGGCACGTACTCGGAGACGTTCATCGCGTACGCGATCTCGGCGAAGTCGCCGGTGCTCGCGGTCGGTCCCGATGATGCGGTGCGTCTTGATGCGCCCGCCGGCGCGATCGCGTCGGGCGCGCGACTGATTTTGCGCCGCGCCGACGAGGCCGGCGACGACGGCGCGCTTTCGCCTCGCGTGACGATCGGCCCCGAAGACACCGCGCTGCTCGAACGGGCGACGATCACGATCCCGGTTACCGAGGGCGCGAGCGACGGCGCGATCTTCCGACGCGGCGAGAACGGCTGGATCGCGCTTCCGACGTTCGTCTCGCCGGACCGTCGCGCGCTCGTCGCAACGATCGATCGGCTCGGCGTCTTTCAGGCGCGGCGCGGTGCGGCGCTCGCGCCCGACGCGCTTCCGGCGCAGTCGACGCTCGGCGCCGCAACGCCGAACCCTGCATCGCGCGGCACATCGATCGCGTTCGCGCTCGCGCGCCCCGGTCTGGCGCAGCTCGCCGTCTACGATCTCTCAGGGCGCCTCGTGCGCACGCTCGTCGAAGGCAACCGCCCCGTCGGGCCCGCGATCGCACAGTGGGATGGCGAGGACAATCGCGGCCGGCGCGTCGCCGCGGGAACCTACCTCTACCGCCTCGAAACGCCCGACGGCGCGCAGGCGAGAAAGATCACGGTGCTGCGATGAAGAATCCGTTGATGACGCCGAGCACGCTCGGCACGCAACACGCACGGAAGACTCGCCGAACGCACCTGGCGGTCGCGCTGCTCGTCGCTCTTGCTGCGCTCTCGGCGTGCGGCTCGAACGATCTGGTGATTCTTCCGAGCGAGCAGATCGCGGACGGATGGAGTCAGTTTCGCGCGGGGAACTACGAGCGGGCCGACGCGTTCTTCCTCGCCGCGCTCGCAACCGATAGCACGCTCGCGGAGGCGCATTCAGGCCTCGGATGGAGCCGCGCGTTCGCCGGAGATCTCGACGCGGCGCGCGACAATTTCACGCGCGCGCTGATCTTCGCGCCGGCCGACACCGACGCGCTCGCGGGCGCGGCGGCGGTCGCGCATGCGCTCGGCAACCGCGCGGACGCGATCACGAACGCGCGCTCCGCTGTCGAGCGCGATCTGGCGTGGACGTTCGCGCATCGCGCCGGCATCGACGTCGAGGATCTGCGCCTCATTCTCGCGCAGGCGCTCGCGCTCGAGGGCTCGTCGCGCTATGCCGAAGTGCAGATCGAACTCGACGTCCTCAATCCCGATAACGGACTGACGCCCGGCAACGCGTCGTCGTGGGTCGTGGGGAGTGCGGTGTACGCGTCGTACGGCGAAGCGCTGCTCGCCGCGCTCGAAGATGTCGAGGTGCGAGTCGGAGCCGGGATTCCGCGGTAGGCGCTACGCCGCGTCGTACGCCTTCTTCAGCCACGCCTTCAACTCCGCGTCGACGTCGCCGGCCTTCTCGACGCGGACGCGGTGGCTCACCATCGCGTTGAAGCTGCCCGACGCCTCGAGTCGCGCCGTCACCGGCTCGCCCTTGAGGTTGATCCCGACATCGATGCGCGTCGCAGTCGTAGGCTGAATCAGCGCGAACTGTTTGCTCCGCCGCAGACTCACGTACGTCTTCTTCGGCGAGACCTCGACGTCGCTCCCCAACTTCGCGAGCGCGGCGATCAGCGCCTCGTAGACCGGCCGGAGCGCCGCCTTCGTCCCCGCGTACTGCGCCGCGACCAGATCGTCTCCGGCCGGCGCGGCGCCATCGCCGCCGCCGCTCTCGGCGCGCAGCGTGCAGTGCGTGATCAGATTCGCGTACCCGTGTCCGATTCCGTGATCGGCCTTGAGCATCTTCACGATCTCACCGTGCTTGGCGAGCTTGCTCGCGCGCACCACCTTCATCCACTGATCGAGCGTCTTGCCAGTCGTCTCTTTCAAGTTCTCGATCATGCCGGCTTCGATTTCTTCGGGCGATTTTGCCATGGCGGCACCTCCTTCTGCGGTTCCATTACACGTGCAACGCGCGTTCTTTGACGGCGCGGCGAGAAAACGCGCGACGCGCCCGCCGCGATGGCCCGCGCGTCGCGTGAGATGGCGCCCGGACTACCGATCCGTCGGGTCGGCGGGCCGCGCCGGCAGCTTGAACGACTTGCCCGCGATTTCCTTCATCATCAGGTCGAGCGCCGCGTCGAGCTGCGCGTCCTTTCCGTCGAGCCAATCGCCCGGCGGGTTGACGACCTCGATGTCGGGATCGACGCCGCGGTTCTCGATGATCCACTTTCCGTCCGTGCCATACGCGCCGAACTCGGGCATCGTGACGAACCCGCCGTCGACGAGATCACCGCCGCCGCGAATGCCGACGACGCCGCCCCAGCTTCGCCGGCCGATCACCTTCCCGGTTCCGAAGCGCCGGAAGTGATACGGGAAGTAGTCGCCGTCCGACGCCGACCACTGATTGAGGAGGCACACCTTCGGCCCGATGTGTGTCGCGTCCGGGTAGGTGAAATCACCCTTGTTGCGCACGCCGGTGAGCGACGAGAGCTTGCGGTTGAGCCGCTCGTGAATCATCTCCGACACGAAGCCGCCGCCGTTCCAGCGGTCGTCGAGGATGAGCGCCTCCGTACGCACCTGCGGGTAGTACTGCCGCACGAACTCGTTGAGGCCGTCTTCGCCCATGTTCGGGATGTGGATGTAGCCGACCCGCCCGCCCGACTTCTCCTGCACGTAGCGCCGGTTCGCCTCGATCCAGTTGTAGTAGCGAAGGCCCGCGTCGTGGGCGATCGGCACGACGACGATCTCGCGGCTACCCGCGTCGCTCGCCGTCGCGCTCACGCGGAGCGTCGTTTGCTTGCCCGCGCGATTCCACAGGAGGCTTCCCGGGTTCGTGGGCGCGCGCAAATCCTTCCCGTCGATCGCGAGGATGTACTCGCCCACCTTCACGTTGAGCCCCGGCTCGGTGAGCGGCGAGCGTCGGCTCTTCATCCACGGCTGCGGCTCGTAGATGCGCGTGATACGGAAGCGGCCGCTTCCCGCGTCGGGCGCGAGTTCCGCGCCGAGGAGCCCGATCTGCACGCGCTCCGCCTTCGGCGCGTCGCCGCCGGTGTACGAGTGGCCGACGCCGAGTTCGCCGATCATCTCGCCGATCAAGTAGGTCAGATCGGTGCGATGCGCGACGTGCGGCAGAAGCGCCGCGTACTGAGCGCGCGCCGCCGGCCAATCGACGCCGTGCATATTCTTCGCGTAGAAATAGTCGCGCTCGAGCCGCCACGCGTCGCCGAGAATCTGCGCCCACTCGGCGCGCGGGTCGAGGAGCATCTCCATCTCGGAGGTCTTCAGCGTCTTCTCCATCTTCTGATCGGCGGCGACGTCGACGATTGCGTACTTGCCGTCGCCGGAGAGGATCATCTTCTCGCCCCGCGCCGCGATCTCGAAGTTGTTGACGCCGGCGGCGGCCTCGCTCTCCTTACGCTTCTCCATGTCGTAGATGCGAAGCGACGACTTCACGTCTTCGCCGTCGACCCCGCCCGTCGGCGCGGAGAGCCAGAGCACCTTGCCCGAAACCGCGGCGAGGCGCGCGTAATTGCCCGCGCTCACATCGAAGGGCGCGATGCGCTTCCCGAGACCGTCGAGATCGATCCTGACCGGTTCCGCCGACTTCTTCTTCTCCTTGCCGCCCTTGCCGCCCTTTTCGCTCTTCGCGTCGTCGCCGCCCGCGTCCGTCTTGTCGCCGCCGGCGCCCTCGACCTCCGTCTCGTCGGACTGCGGCGCGAACGGCGACGCGAGATCCGCGCGAAGCGTGAGCGCGTACGGCCGCGTGCGCCGCGTATAGAAGAAGTTCGACTCGTACTGCGTAAACGTCGGCGTCCAGTCGCGATCCGAAAGGAAGTAGAGGTGCTTGCCGTCGGGATCGAAGACAGGCTCGAAGTCCTGCGTGAAGCCGTCGCTGACCCGCGTCACCGCGCCGCTGTCGAGGCTGTAGAGAAACACCGCCGAGAAGAAGCTGTCGACGATCTTCGCGTAGGTGATCCACTTGCTGTCGGCGGACCAGGAGTATTGCGTCAGCTCCCACTGCTCGCCTTTGTCGATCTCGGTCACCTTCTTCGTCGCGACGTCGACCCAGTAGAGCCGCAGTTCGCTGTCGGCGAAGACGAGCTTCTTCGAGTCGGGCGACCAGAAGGGCTGGAAGCGCGCGCAATGCCCGTCCGACGTCAGGCGTGTCGCGGCGCCCTTGCCGTCCTGCGGCCGAACGTAGAGTTCCTGCTCGCCGCTTTCGTCGGAGACGTACGCAATCGAGCGCCCGTCGGGCGACCATGCGAAACGACGCTCGCGCGCGCCCGGCGTGTTCGTGATGTTCCGCGGCTCGCCCTTTTCCGCCGGCACGGTGAAGATCTCGCCGCGCGCGATGAACGCGGCGCGCTTGCCGTCGGGCGAGACCGTGAACTCGTCGATGTCGCCGCCGACCTTGAGGTACTTCGGCCGGGTGAGAATCTTGTCGCTCGGCACCTCGATGTCGATTCGCTTCACCGCGCCGCTCGCCAGATCGTACGTGTGAATCCAGCCGCCCTTCTCGAAGACGATCGCGTCCGCGCCGAGCGTCGGAAACTTCACGTCGTAGTCGGTGAAGTTCGTCAGCTTCTTCGTCGTTTTCGCGCCGATGTCGTACGCGAAGAGGTTGGCGCGCTTGTCGCGTTCGGAGACGAAGTAGATCGTGTTGTTCGTCGCCCACATCGGAAAGTCGTCGACCGACTCGGAGTCGGTGATGCGCGTCTGCACGCGCGTGGCGAGGTCGTACGTGAAGACTTCCTGCGCCATGCCGCCTTTGTAGCGCTTCCACGTGCGGAACTCGCGCCACGTGTCGTTGTACGCGACCTGCTTGCCGTCCGGCGAAAACGAAACGCATCCGCCGTAGGGAATCGGGAGCGGTTCCGGGAGGCTTCCGTCGGGCGACACGACCCACGGCCGGCCGTTGAACGCGTTCCACTGATCGCGGCGCGAACGGTAGACGACCTTCCCGTCGGGGGTCCAGCCGAGGACCGCGTTGTCGGGCCCCATCCGCTCGGCGATATCGCCGCCGATGTCGGGGCTCCACGTCAGCCGCTTCGGCTCGCCACCGCCCGCTGCGATCACGTAGACATCGCGATTGCCGTCGTAGTCCCCCGTGAACGCAATCCACTTTCCGTCCGGCGAGAAGTGCGGGAACCACTCCTGCCCCTCGTGCGTCGTGAGGCGCTCCGCGACGCCGCCTGCGCGCGGCGCGACCCAGATGTCGTTCGCGTACGCGAACGCGACGCGATCCTTCGAGATCGTCGGGAAGCGCAAGAGGCGCGCCGGCTCCGCCGAAGCCGCACGCGCGATCGGCGAGAGCGTTGCCGCGAAGAGGAGCGCGGCGACACACGCGAGCGCACGCAGCGATCGTGTTCGAGGAGTCGAGCGAGGAAGAAAATCACGACGCGCGTGGGTTCGGTTCATCGAATGGGCCTCCATGCCGGTGTCGAGTCTGTGTGTCGAGAGGGCAATGAATCGGAAGCGAGAGAACAACGCGGGAGGGGAAAATGAAGCGAGGCTCGCCTTAGCGAGCCCCGCTCATCACGGCCGTGCCGCGTTCGCCGATCGGAACGTAGTGCCGCTCCGTCGCGCCGACGTAGAGTTGCCGCGGGCGCCCGATCTTAAAGTCGGGCGACGCGACCATCTCCTGCCACTGCGCGATCCACCCCGGCAAACGTCCCATCGCGAAGAAGACCGTGAACATGTTCACGGGAATTCCGATCGCTTGGTAGATGAGGCCGGAGTAGAAATCGACGTTCGGGTAGAGCTTGCGGCTGATGAAGTAGTCGTCGCGCAACACGATCTCTTCGAGGTCCATCGCGATGTCGAGCAGGTGGCTCGAGACGCCGAGCGAATCGAGCACCTCGCGGCACGACTTCTTGATGATCGACGCGCGCGGGTCGTAGCTCTTGTAGACGCGATGCCCGAAACCCATCAGGCGCGTCGTGTCGTTCTTGTCTTTGCACTTCTCGAGGAACTTCTCCGCGTTGCCTTCTTCGCGCGCGACGTACTCGAGCATCTCGATGACCTTCTGGTTCGCGCCGCCGTGCAGCGGCCCCCAGAGCGCGCTGACGCCCGCCGAGATCGACGAGAAGAGGTTCGCGTAGCTCGAGCCGACGAGCCGGACCGTGCTCGTCGAGCAGTTCTGCTCGTGGTCGGCGTGGAGCACGAGGAGAAGATCGATCGCCTTCGCGACGACGGGATTCGGCGTATACGTCTCGCACGGCGTCGCGAACATCATGTAGAGCAGGTTCTCGGCGTAGTCGAGAGAGTTGTTCGGGTACATCACGGGCTGGCCGATCGAGTGCTTGTACGAACACGCCGCGATCGTCGGGAGCTTCGCGAGCAGCCGGAAGATCGTGATGCGCACCTGGTCTTCGTCGAGCGGGTCGAGCGAATCCTGGTAGAACGTCGAGAGGGCGGCGATTACCGCGGAGCAGACCGCCATCGGGTGCGCCTCGCGAGGGAATCCCTCGAAGAGGCGCTTGAGGTACTCGTGCAGCATCGTGTGATAACGCACGCCCTCGACGAAGTCGCGGTACTGCCCCGCTGTCGGCAGCTCGCCGTGAATCAGGAGGTACGAAACCTCGAGGAACGTGCTCTTCGCGGCCAGCTCGGCGATCGGGTAGCCGCGGTAGCTCAAGATTCCCTTCTCGCCATCGATGAACGCAATTGCGCTCTTGCACGAGCCTGAGTTCATGTAGCCGGGATCGAGCGTAATGAGCCCCGTCTTCGAGCGAAGCTGCGCGATGTCGAGGGCCTTCTCCCCCTCGCTTCCCGTCACCACGGAAAGCTCGTACGACTTGCCGCCGTACGAGAGCGTCGCCTTGTCTTCCATCTGAATGACCCTCCGTGTGAACGCGTATCGCGCGGTGCGCGCAGGCGGGATTTGCGGCGAACGATGCGGGAGGATTCGCGCTCAACCCCGGTCGGTATATTGCCACAAAGCCGAGCGCGGCGGAACAACCTGAGTGGAGATTCTTGCTGCCGATTCGTGCGCGGAATTTCGACGGAGCGCGGCGAGTGCGCGGTGCGGCCGAAGAGCTGGCGGTCGGAAGCGGGGCCGGTCAGTCCTCGAGAAAGTCGGCGAGGTTCGAGGCGGCCGAGATCCGGCGGTGTCGGCCGTGCGGCGGGAGCGGCATGGCGCCCAACGCAAGGTACGCGGGCCGGGCGAGCGTGGCCGGCAGGGGCTGCGGGTAGTAGGGTGCGATTCCCGCGGACGCCCACCAGTCGGTGGCCACGAGGCGCGAAGCGCACGGGAGCACGGCGGTCGGGAAGCGGTTACTGCCCGGGAGCCACATCGAGGGGATAAAGGCCCCGCCCCACTGCGGAAAGTTTCCCATGCCGCACCTCCTGCGAATGCCGAATGGTGATCCGCCCCGCGCAGCAACTCGTAAACGCCCGACTTCGGAGCGGCGTGACCGCCGTCGGCACCAGGATGTGCACGGAGCGTGCCTCGGCAGATGGATTCAGTTAATCGCGTAAGCGCTTGTGAAATAACAATCCGTGGAGTTACTCGCAACGCGGGGTGTGGGGAAAATGACCCGACTGTTTCCGGACGAACGACGCGCGCGGCGCGGAAATTACCGGGGAGGGGGCGGCATTGCCGGCCACGCGTGCGCGCCGGGCGGCGCCGGCGAAGTGAGCGCGGCGCATCGATCCGGTGCGTACTAGTCGAAGTCGGCGCCTTTGCGGCGCTCGCGTTTTCTGATCGATTCGCGCCGTTTCTCGTCGAGGCGGCGCTCGCGTGAGGCGCGCGAAGGGCGCGAGGGCCTTCGCGGTGCGACGGGGACGAGAGCCGCCGCGACGAGCTCCGCCAGCCGCGCGAGCGCCGCCTTGCGGTTCGCGCCCTGCGTGCGGAATTTCTGGCTCGTGACGCGCAACCGGCCGCGCGCGTCGAGCCGCGCGGCGAACCGCGCCCGCAGCGACGCGCGCGTCGTATCGTCGATCGCCGTGCTCCCCGCTAAATCCCAGCGCACCTCGATCTTGGTCGCGACCTTGTTCACATTCTGGCCGCCGGGTCCGCTGCTGCGGCTGGCGCGAATCTCGAGTTCCGGCCACGGGATCACGAGCCCGGCGCGAACGAAAAGACCGCCCGCGGGGGGCGCGTCGAGCAAATCGTCTTCCTCGTCATGCGTTTCCATCGCGCACTACCCCCTCAAGGCCGCCACGGCGCGTGCCGAATATCGGTTATGGCCACCCCCGGTCAAAACGATTTCCCCGAGATCGTCGAGCGTCTTCGCGATCTCGGAATCGCGGACGACCCCGCGTTCGAAGCGGAAATCCTCGGCGATTTTCTGAAGGACGCGGAGAAGGTCGTCGCGGCGCTCGCGCAGGCGATCGCGTCGAAGGACGCGGCCGAATGCGAGCGACTCGCTCATCGCCTCCGAGGCGCGAGCCAAAATCTCGGCGCGTCCGCGATGGCGGGGCCGGCGTTCGAGATCGAGCAGCAAGGCCGGGCCGGCGACGTGACCGCCGCGCGAAGCGCTTACGAGACACTCGCCGCTGAGTTTCATGACGTGCGCGCGTTCATCGAAGAACACATCCGCTCGTTCGCGAATCGTTCGTAGCTTCGCGCTCCTCGCGCTTACTCTGCATCGGAAACGACTTCGCTAACGCTATCGCCTTCGACGCGCGCATCGCTGCGAGGCAGCGGCGCATCGATTCGGTAGAGAGCGACGCGCGGCCCGACGAGCCCCGTCGTCCCGCCGCTCTCCCATCGCCGCACCACGACAAGACGCGGATCGCTGAGAATCGCGTTGAACGCGTTGCGTTCGCGAAGCCAGTACCAATAGAGAAGACTCTCGCGCGGCGGCGGCGGCGCGGCGACGTATCGATCGATCCACTTCGACGAGAGCATCACGTATTCCGCGCCCTCCGCGATCAGTTCGTCGAGCGTGCGCGAGCGCGTCGAGAAATCGGTGCGAAGGAAGTGATTGGCCATGACGCTCGCGCGAAGATCCGCAAGCTGCTCCGCTGCGATCTCGTCGACCGGAAGCACGAGCGTGTCCGACGGGACGATAATCGGCACGAGGCGATACGTGGCGCGCCCCGCGAGCGCGGTTTCGAGCGCCTCGGCGTACGCGCTGCCGACGTGTTCGCGGCCGAGCTTCGAGCGGCGCGCGCGCCCCGCGTCGAGAAGGCGCGCGTCGTACTGAAAGTGATCGAACGCGACGCCCGCGCCGGCGGGGATGTTCGACTCGATCCACGTGCGCGCGGCGTCGCGCGTGTCGGTGGTGCGCGCGCCGCGCAACTCGGCGAGAGCGCCCGCAAGCGACGGAGTCACGGCGCACACGACGATCGTGGCGGCGGCGAGTGCGCGTGCCCGCGACGCGCTCGGATCGCGCGCGCCCGCGCTCGCGATCGGGCGCGCGCCGTCGCCATCGCCGCGGCGGGTGCTCGCGCCGCGAACAGCGCCGGCGATCGCGGCGAGCGCGCGTCCGCCGAGGACCGCCGCGGGCGGCCACAACGACGCGAGGTAATCGAGCTGCTGGTTCTTAAGCGACGCGATCACGAGAAACGACGGAACGATGAAGGCGAGGAGCAGCCAGTCGCCGGGGCGGCGAATCGCGAGCGCGAGCCCTCCGCCGACGAGCGCGAGAATCCCCGCCGTGCGCTCCTGCCGCACGAGATCGACGATCGCCCAAACAATCGGCGGCTTCCCCATGAACCCGATGTGCCCCGTCCGCATGTGGAGCGCCTGGTAAAGATATCCATCCCAGTACTTGCCGAACTCGAGAATCCAGTACGGATTGATCGCGACGAACGTGGCGGCGGCGACGAGGAGCGCGGCGGCGAAACGCGTGGCGGCGTCGCGCGCGGTCGCGCGAGTCGCGTGCGTCGCGTGCGCGGCTTCGACGGCGCCGCAAGCGTCGCGCGCGGCGCGTGCGCTGCGCCACGACGACACGTGCGCGATCGCGAGCGGCAGCACGAGGAGCGCGGAGTTGTACTTCGCGGAGACGGCCAGCCCGATCGCAAGACCAGCGGCGACCGAGTCGCGCATGCGGCCGCGCGTCAGCACCGAGTGAATCGGGAGGAAGGCGAGGATCGCAAGGAGAGCAAGCGGCGCGTTGGGCGTCGCAAGCCCAGCCTCACGCGCGGACTCGATTCCGATCGCGAGCAAGAGCGCACCGAAAAGTCCGGCGCGCGTTCCGTAGAAACGGCGGCCAACGAGAAACGCCGCGAACACCGCGCCGACGCCCATCGCGGCGCTCGCCGCGCGCCCCACGAGGTAGACGGCCGTCGGATCGATAAAAAACTTCACGCCGAAATCGAGCGGGCTCGCGTAGAGGCCCGTGACGCGACCGACGACGAAGAGCGCCGCGTAGAGCCCGCCGAGCAAATAGATCTGGAGCGTCGGGTAATCGAAGTAGAGCGGCTCGAGCGTGCGGCGCGCGGCGAGCGAGAGCGCGTTCTTCGTGACGAGTTCCTCGTCGGAGAGAAAGACCGCGGGGAGTCCCGCGTCGATTCGCCCGAATCGAAAGATCGCGGCCGCGAGGAGAATCGCGATCAGCGCGGCGCGCTCGGGGCGCGTCATAGCTTTGAGCGGGTTCATCCGCCCGACAGCACGCCGTAGATCTCGGGGAGGAGCTGCACGCGGACGCGCGCGCCGGCAACGCGCGGCGGCGAGCCCGCCGACAGTATGATGAATGCATTGCAGTCGGCGAGCGAACGGAGCGTCCCAGAGCCTTGCGCTGCGAGAGGGAGCGCGTGAAGCGCGCCGTCGCGAATCGTCGCGTGCGCGCGCAAGAACCACGCACGGTTCCCCGGGGCATCACACGGCGCATCGAGAATCGCGTCGGCCTCGCGCGGCGCCCACGCGGGATCGCCGACCATCTTGCGCAGCGCCGGCCGCACGAATCGCTCGAACGTCGCGAGCGACGAGCCCGGGTTGCCGGGAAGCCCGAAGACACGCGTCGCGCCGCGCTCGCCGTAGACGAGCGGCTTGCCCGGTTTCATCGCGACTTTCCAAAAGCGAATCGTGACTCCGAGCTGCGCGAGGATCTCCTTCGTGAAATCGTGATCGCCGACGGAGACGCCGCCGGTGGTGACGAAGACGTCGTGCTCGAGGCCATCGCGGAAGCGTTGCGCAAGTTCGTCGCGATCGTCGCGCGCCAGCGGCAGCGGCACGGGGATCGCGCCCGCGCTCGCGACGAGCGCGGAGAGAATCGGCGTCGATGAGTCGTAGATGTGCCCGTGGCGAGGTGCGGCGCTGGGCTCGAGAAGTTCGTCTCCGGTCGCGAGGATCGCGACGCGCGGTCGGCGGCGCACGCTCACACGCGCCACGCCGAGCGAAACGAGAAGCCCGAGCGCGCCGGGGTTCACGAGCGTCCCCGCGTCACACGCGAGTTCGCCCGCGCGAATCTCGAGGCCGCGGCGGCGGATGTTGGCGCCGGCGGGCGCGCCGCTCCAAAACACGGCGACGCCATCCGTCTCGGTCACCTCTTCGCGCATCACGACCGCATCGGCACCGTCGGGCACGCGCCCGCCGGTCATCACGCGCACCGTCTCGCCGGGCGCGAGCGGCGGCGCGGCGGCGCCTCCCGCGGTCACCGCCCCGCGCACACGCAGCGCGGCGCCGATCTCGGCATCGGGCTGTGCGAAATCCGCGGAGCAGATCGCGTAGCCATCGACCGCGGAGTTGTCGAACGGCGGCAGATCGCCGGCGGCCACGACCGGCGCGGCGAGCGTGCGCCCGAGCGCGTCAGCGGGCGGTACGTCCTCGATCTCGAGGAGCGGCGCGCTCGCGGCGATCAACGCGAGCGCTTCGTCGATCGGCAGAAGACTCACGCCGGATGGTCGAGGTTTTCGCCGCGCAGGATTTCGATCGCGTGCGCGAGCACCGGACGCACGCTCTCGAGCGATTCGCGCACGCCTTTCGGATTGCCCGGGAGATTGACGATGAGCGTCTTGCCGCGAATGCCGCTGACGCCGCGCGCGAGGACCGCCATCGGAGTTTTCGCGACGCCCTCGCGGCGCATCAGCTCATCGAGCCCGGGAGTGCGGCGCTCGATGACGGCGGCGGTCGCCTCGGGTGTGACATCGCGCGGCGCGAATCCGGTGCCGCCTGTTGTGAGAATGAGGTCGATCGCGCCGGAGTCGGAGAGTGTGATGAGGAGCGCCGTGATTGTGTCGCGTTCGTCGGGAATGACGCGGCGCTCCGCGACGGTGTGGCCCCACTCTTCGATGAGGCGCGCGGCCTCGGGGCCGCTCGCGTCCTCGCGCGTCCCCGCGTGCGCGCGGTCGCTCACGGTGACGATCGCAACGCGCCGCGCGGGCCCGCGGTCTCTCATCGCCTCGCGCCGCGCGTCTTCGCGCGCGTCGCCTTCGTCGCGCTCGCAGCCGCCGCGACCCACCGCCCCGAGCGCCCGCCTTCCTTCTCGAGAAGCCGCACCGACTCGATCACCATTCCGCGATCGATCGCCTTGAGCATGTCGTAGATCGCGAGAAGCGCCACGCTCGCCGCGGTCAGCGCTTCCATCTCGGCGCCGGTGCGCGCGACCGTCTCGACCGTCGCGGTGACTTCGATCGCGCCGCGCTTCAGAACGACGTCGACGTCGACGCCCGCGAGCGGCAACGGATGACAGAGAGGAATGAGCATCGGCGTGAGCTTCGCGGCTTGGATGCCGGCGATCGTCGCGACCGCGAGCGGGTCGCCCTTCGCGACGCGCCCGCGACGCACCGCCGCGATCGCCGCGCTCGAAGCGCGAATGCGTCCGCGCGCGACCGCGCGCCGCGCCGTCTCGGGCTTCGCCGCGACGCTCACCATGCGCGGCGCCCCTTTCGCTGTGAGATGCGTGAGTTTTTTCACGCGCGCAGTATAACACGCAGCTTTTTGCGGCCGTTCGCCCGCGCTTTCGTGATCGCGCACTCGCACTCGCGTACCCGGCCGCAGATCGCGCACCGATCCCACGCACACCGATTTCACGCGAACGACGCGATCCGCCTCGCGTGCTACACTCGCCGCCACTGAGTCGAACGCGCGTCCCACCTCTGGCATCTTGGTCTGACTCGACGCACTCCGCGCGGTTCCCACTGGAGGCAATGAGCGATGACACTGGACGAACCCATCACGATTCGCAACGAGACCAGCCGACGGCTCGCATCCGGTGCGATAAAACGCGTCGTGCGAGCGCTCGGCGCCGTCGCACTCGCCGCGCTCGCGACGGTCGCGTGCGGCTGCGGCGACGATGACGACGAGAACCCGATGGTCCCTGACGCGAATGAGCCCGACCGCAGCACGCCCGTCGCGCTCCTCACGACGTTCTTCGAAGTCGCGTACTCGAGTCAGGACTCGACCCTCTACCGTGCGATGCTCGACAGCCAGTTCACGTTCGAGTTTCTGGCCGCGGATGCCGACAGCCTGCGCAATGTTCTCGGTCCTTTCTCCGACGCGTGGAACATTTCGAAAGACGTTCAGAGCACCTATGCGATGTTCGGCGATTCGAGCGTTACCGGGATCACGCTCAATCTGTTGGTGAACAGCAACGACGCGCTCCCGGATACGATCGGATGCGTCGGCTGCCGCCGCCTCGAAGCGACCGTCACGATGCGCGTCGCGACGATCCGCGATGGAACGGAGCCGCTCATCTTCACCGTCGACTCGCCACAGACGTTCGTTGCGAAGAAGGATCCCGCGGACTCGACGAGATGGGTGTTGTGGCGGCAGTTCGATCGGCCGCGCTCGGAACCCGGTGCATTCGGGAAGGTGAGCGCAACCGAAAGTAGTTCATGGGGCAAGATCAAGGGACTCTTCTATCCCGCGCCTCCCGCGCCCGATCCGCGACGTGACACGCCGGATCGTCTCCTGAACAATTTCTTCGAGGCCGCGTACAGACGGCAAGACTCCGCGCTCTACTCCGAGATGCTCGACCCTAACTTTCAATTCGAGTTCCTCCAGGCGGATGCCGACAGCCTGCGCGACCTGCTCGGCGAGGGCAATTTCTGGGGAACGACGTTGGACCTCCGGAGCACCGGCAACATGTTCCGCTCACCCGACGTGACGGGCGTGACACTCAATCTCCTCGTTTACACAAACAATGAGTACCTCGGCGACAACTGTGTCGGGTGCCGCCAACTTGAAGCGGAGGTCGCGCTCCGCATCGCGACCGTCGGCGATGGAACCGAGCCGCTCACCTATGCAATCGACTCGCCGCAGACTTTCGTCGCGAAGCTCGATCCGGCGGACTCGCTCTGGGTGCTTTTCCGACAACTCGATCGGCCGCGCAGTATCCCAAAGAGCGGCACTGAGAGATCCGAGCCGACTGTGGAAAGCGCAAGCTGGGGCAAAATCAAAGGAATCTTCCGCTAACGCGAGGAGGCGAAAATGCCAGCACACATGCGATTCACGACGGACGCAGCAATTTGGCGGCGCGCGGGCGTGATGCTCTTCGCGGCGTTCTTCGCTCTCGGCGCACTCGTCTCGGGCTGCGGCGACGATGACAAACCCATCGACATCATGGACCCGATCGACGAGACGCCGTCGCGCGCGACACCGAGCGACCTGCTGACCGAGTACTTCGAGACCGCGTACGCTTCGCGCGACTCCGCGCTCTACGGCGCCATGCTCGACCCCGGCTTCACGTTCACGTTTCTCCAGGCGGATGCGGATAGCCTTCGAGACGTTCTCGGCTCGGACAACTTCTGGGGCAGAACGCTCGACCTGAATAGCACCGGTTCCCTCTTCCGAAATAGCGATGTGACGGGCATCACGCTCAATCTGCTGGTCAACGCGAACAGCGTGTATCTCGGCCAGGACTGCGTCGGCTGCCGCAAGCTCGAAACGAGCGTCACACTTCGCGTCGCCACGGTCGGCGACGGCACCGAGCCACTCATCTTCACGGTCGACTCGCCGCAGACATTCATCGCGAAGCTGAACACGGCGGATTCGCTCTGGGTGCTGTGGCAGCAGATCGATCGCCCGCGGTCCGCCGCGAAGACCGACCCGTCGGGCGCGGAGACGACAACCGAAAGCAAGAGCTGGGGCGAGGTCAAGGGCCTCTATCGCTAACGCAAGGAGATGGTATGCCGACACACGCGCGATACACGGAAGACGTAGCGGTTTGGCGGGGCGCGGGCGCAATCCTCTGCGTGGCGATCCTCGCACTCGGCGCGCTCGTGTCGGGCTGCAGCGACAACGTCGGGGAGATCCCTCCCATGGAGCAGGATGACGATGACGCGCCGCTACGTACAACGCCCATTGAACTGCTGACGAGTTACTTCGAGACCGCGTATTCGAACCGCGACTCCATTCTCTATACCGCGATGCTTGACTCGGCATTCACCTTCGAGTTTCTCCAAGCGGATGCGGACAGCCTTCGCGACGTACTCGGCGAGGAGAATTTCTGGGGCAGGACACTCGACCTGCGAAGCACCGGTTCTCTCTTCCGAAATAGCGATGTGACGAGCATCACGCTCAACCTGGCGGTCAACGCGAACAGCGTGTATCTCGGGCAGGACTGCGTCGGCTGCCGCAAGCTCGAGACCACCGTCACGCTTCGCGTGGCCACGGTCGGCGACGGCACCGAGCCGCTCATCTTCACGGTCGACTCGCCGCAGACATTCATCGCGAAACTAAACACGGCGGACTCGCTCTGGGTGCTCTGGCAGCAGATCGACCGGCCGAGGTCCGCGGCGAAAACCGACCCATCGGGCGCGGGGACGGGGGTCGAAAGCAAGAGCTGGGGCGAGATCAAGGGCCTCTACCGCTAGGAGAGCGAAATGCTGAAGGACAACGGAACGGCTGCCGGCGCGAATCGCTGGCGGCGTAGTGGTGCGATTCTCTGCGTTGTGCTCTTCGCGCTCGCGGCACTCACTCTCGGCTGCGGCGACGATGACAGCGACAACCCGATGGACCCGATCGACGAAGGCCCGTTTCGCAGAACACCAGAAGAACTCCTCAATCTCTTCGAGACCGCATACAACACGCGCGACTCGGCACTCTTCGCTGGGTTGCTTTGCGAGGACTTCCAGTTCGAGTTTCTTCAGGCGGATGCTGACAGCCTTCGCGACATTCTCGGCGAGGACAATTTCTGGGGCCGGACGCTCGACTTGTCGTGCACCGGCCGCCTCTTCCGCTCGACCGATGTCACCGGAATCGCGCTCAACATTCTCGTGCTATCCAACAGTCCGTACCAGGGAGACGACTGCATCGCGTGCCGCGAGCTTAACGCGACCGTCACACTTCGTGTCTCCACGATCGGCGACGGCACCGAGCCGCTCATCTACGCAGTCGATTCGCCGCAGACATTCGTGACGAAGCCCGATCCTGCCGACTCGACGCTCTGGTGTCTCTTCCGGCAAATCGATCGGCCGCGTTCACTCGCAAAGCGCGACGCGGCCACATCCGCGACGGCGGTTGAGAGCAAAACCTGGGGCGGACTCAAATGTCTTTTCCGATGATGGCGAACTGGCGGCGCGCGGGCGCGATTCTCTTCGCTCTGCTTATCGCGCTCGGAGCATTCGCTCTCGGTTGTGGCGACGACGACGACGACAACGACAACCCGATGAACCCGATCGACGAGGGACCATTCCGCAGGACACCGGAAGAACTCCTCGCGGACTTCTTCGAGACCGCATACACGACCCGCGACTCGGCGCTCTACGCGGAAATGCTGTGCGAGAACTTCCAGTTCGAGTTTCTACAGGCCGACGCCGACAGCTTGTGCGGTCTCCGCTTCCCTCCGGACATCTGTTGGTGGGGACGCACGATCGACCTCCGGAGCACCGGAAACCTTTTCCGCAGCGAAGAGGTCACGGGGATCACCCTCAATATTCGGATCGACGACAAGAACGCGTATCTCGGTGATGACTGCATAGGCTGCTATCAGCTCGAGACCACTATCACTCTTCGTGTCGCTACGATCGGCGACGGCACCGAGCCGCTCATCTTCACGGTCGATTCGCCGCAGTCGTTCGTCACGAAGCCCGATCCCGCCGATTCGACGCTATGGTGCCTCTACCGGCAACTCGATCGGCCGCGCTCGATCGCGGAGCGCAATGCGACAATCCCCGCGACAGCGACTGAGGGCACGACGTGGGGCCGACTCAAAGGACTCTTCCGATAATGGCGAACCAGCGGCGTACTCGCGCGGTCCTCTTCGCTGTGCTCGTCGCGCTCGGAGCATTCGCTCTCGGCTGCGGCGACGACGACAACAACCCGATGGACCCGCTCGACGAGGGACCGTTTCGCAGAACACCGGAAGAACTTCTCACGAGCTTCTTCGAGGTCGCGTACTCGACACGCGACTCCGCGCTCTACGCCGAGATGCTCTGCGATCCGTTTACGTTCGAGTTTCTCCTCGCCGACGCGGACAGCCTTCGCTACGTTCTGGGGCCGGACAACTTCTGGGGACGAGCGCTCGACCTGCAGAGCACCGGCGCACTGTTCAGGAGCGACGAGGTCACCGGGATCACTCTCAACATCCTCGTCACCTCGAACGTCGCGTACGCCGGCAGTGACTGCGATGGATGCCGACAGCTTGAAACGACAGTCACGCTTCGCGTCTCGACGATCGGCGACGGCACGGAGCCGCTCATATTCACGATCGATTCGCCGCAGTCGTTCGTGACGAAGCCCGATCCAGCGGACTCGACTCTCTGGTGTCTATTCAAACAAATCGATCGGCCGCGCTCGCTCGCGAAGCGCGACGGCTCGATGACGCCGCTCACCGACATAGTCCCAGCAACCGAAGGAACAACTTGGGGCAAGATCAAAGGCATCTTCCGATAGTGGCGAACTCACGCCGCACGGGCGCGAGTCTCTTCATTCCGTTGTTCGTGCTCGCGGCACTCGCGTCCGGCTGCGGCGCTAACGATCGACGCACGCCGTGCGCCACATGCCCGGAGCCAGAAATAGGGTTGCCGGTGACGCCGTTGGAGTTGCTGACGAGCTGGTTTGAGCGCGCGTACTCAGAGCGCGATTCGGTCCTTTACGCGGATGCACTCGATAGCGCGTTCACATTCGAGTTTCTGCCGGAGGACGCCGACAGCGCTTGGGACGCTGCGTCAGAGCTTCGCAGCTCCGGTGCGATGTTTCGCGACGAGGACGTCACGGGCATCACAGTGAATATTCTGGTGAACTCCAACGAACCGTATAGCGCGAGTGACTGTGTCGGGTGCCGCCAGCTTGAAACAACAGTCACGCTTCGCGTCGCGACGATCGGCGACGGCGTTGAGCCGCTCATCTACACGGTCGATTCGCCTCAGACGTTCATCACGAAGTTCTATGCGGCCGATTCACGATGGACAGTGTTTCGCCAAATCGACGTGGCGTCTTTGAGATCACAGCGCGACGGGATGGATCCGCCCCTCGTTGCGAGCGCTCCGACCACGGAGCCGGGGACGTGGGGTCAGATCAAGCTGTTGTTCTCCCCGTAGGGTTCCGCGCTCGACTTCACTTTGGCAGCGCTGGTGAGCGCGCACCGACGCTTGCGTTTCCGCCCCTCGCACTTCGCATGTAAGCAACTCCGCATCGCGTTCCCTCCCGTAGACCAGAAGCTGGCGCGGCGCGCCAGACGGTTCCACGCCCCGACGAGGAGACGCCGATGACGACGAACACGCTCTCTGCTCTGCTGGCCCGCACGTGGATGCGTGCGGGAGCGATTCTGCTCGCGGCCCTCGCCGCGCTCGTCGCGTTCGCACCCGGATGCGGCGACCAGCATGCGACGCGGCCGTTCAGTCCCGCAGCGCCCGCGACCGCCCCCGCGCGCGCGACGCCCGCGGCGCTCCTCACCGACTACTTCGAAACGGCGTATTCCAACCGCGACTCGGTCCTCTACGAGGCGATGCTCGACGACGAGTACCGCTTCGAGTTCCTCCCCGACGACGCGATGCGCTTGCGCGACCCGCTCAACGGCAACACGTCTTGGGGCAAGGCCGACGAACTGGCGAGCGCGGGGAAGATGTTCCGCGCGCCCGAGATCACGCGCATCACGCTCGACATCGAGATCGAATCCGAGACGGACTATCTCGGCGAAGACTGCGTCGCCTGCCGGCAAGTCGAGACCTGGGTGGCGCTGCGCGTCGTGACGCAGAAGGATGACAACGTCGAGCCGCTCGCCTACACGGTCGATTCGCCGCAGACGTTCGTCGTGAAGCAACGCGGGCCCGACGAGCAGTGGGTGCTCTACCGGCAGATCGATCGTCCGAGCGCGTTGCCCCGGCCCGCTGCGACGCCCGGCGGTGGCGCCGCGCCCGCGAAGGGATCGCGCGCGGACGAAGAGCACGACGAGATCAAGGATCTCTATCGCTGATCGAAAGACGGGCGCGGGCGTCTAGCGGCCGCGCGCGACAACGAGGAGCCGCGCAATCTCCGGGTCCTCCGCGTCGAGCGCGGCCGCGCGTTCGAGAAACGAGACGGCCTGGGCGCGGTCGCCATTCTCGACGAAGTACTTCCCTTTGATGAAGAACTCGCGGCCAAGCAAGAGACGCGGCACGTTTTTCGTGAAGCGCGAGTAGACGAGGAAGTCGCCCGCACGCTCGCGCTCGTAGCGAACGCCGCGCGCGGCTAGCGCATCCTCGAAGCGCTCGCGGCTCGCGAGAAGCGAACGGACGTCGTTCGTTCCCCACACGCGTTCGTAGGCGAAGTCGGCGTGAGTCACGAACGCAGCGGGCTCATCGCCCCACGCCGCGCGCTCGAGCGCCGTGCGCTCGAACTCCGGAAAGCGAAACCAATCCTCCTGCGAGTAGAAATGCGTCGCCGCGAGAAGGCGCTCTCGGCCCTCCCAGAGGATCTTCCACTTGATCGGCGGGGTCGCGAAGACGACGCGCGCGTCGCTGCGATCGAGAAGCGCGAGAAGCTGCGGAATCGAGTCGCCGCGCGTCGCGACATTGTACTCGCGCGTCGTGGCGGGGCCGACGTAGAGCGCCGCTCGCACGAGACTCACCGCGATGAGCACGAACGTCGCAAGCGCGGCCACGACGCGAGCGGCGCGGCGCGGGGAGCGGAAGAGCGCGACGGCGCCGCACGCCGCCATCACGGCGATCATCGGGTAAAGCGCGAGAAGATATCGCGGCGTCACGCCTGCGAAGCGCGACGCGATGTACGCGAGCGCGTAGAGCGCGACGTAGAGCGCCGGGATGATCGCGGGACCGACTCGCGCGCCGCCCGCGCCGTGCGTGCGGAACGCGCGCCACGCGTCGCTCCACGCGGGGCGCGCACTCCACGCCTGCGCGACGCAGAGCACGAGCATCGCCGCCGCGAAGGCCCAAGCGTCGAGCGGCACGCGCTCCACGAAGTCGTCGATCCACGGCGTGAAGAACGCGGGCAGGTCGTGCGTCGCGAGCTGCACGAAATTGCCAGCGAGGTCGGCGACGCGCGCCGCAAAACCGTCCGACTTACCGGGCGTCACGAGATGGCGCAGGTTCACGAATCGGTGACGCACGTTCTCGTAGACGATCGGCGCTGCGCCGGCGACGAGTCCGGCCGCGAGCGGCGCGAGCGCGCGCCGCGGTACCGCGCGTGCCGCGACGAGAACGACGGCAAGCGTCACGATCGCCGGGGCGATCAGTCCGAAGATGTAGAACGCAAAACCGGCGAGCGCGCCAAGCAACACCCAGCGCCAAGCGCTCGCGGCGTTCGGCGCATCGGAAGCATCGTCGACGCACGCGCTCTCGCTCTCTCGCTCGCTCTGGCTCTCGCCGACGCCCGCGCGCTCGCCGCGGCGCCCGCAGCCGACGAGCGGCAGCGCAACCACGACGAGCAGCATGGAGAACAGCATCGTTTCGACGTAGCCGCCGCGCGCGGCGAGGCTCCATTCGAACGCCGGCGGCGCGAACGAGTAGAGAACGATCGCGAGGCGCGCGGCGCCGCGTCCGCCGAGCGCGCGCGCGACCCAGTAGGCCGCGGGAATCGACGCGAGCCAAAACACGAGCGGCGCCATCTTGAGCGCAACCGTGCTCTCGCCGAATACCGCGAAGAGAAGCGCCGCCGCGTACGCCTCGAGCGCGCCGCCGCCGCCGTAGCTTTGGCCGTAGTAGAAAAGCGGGCGCTCGCCGCGCTCGAGGATGTGCCGCGCCATGACGCCGACGATCGCTTCGTCGGCGTGCGCGTGCGCGCACGTCGTCGCAAGCAGCACGACCCGGTGCGCGAGCGCGGCGGCCATCACGAACCACAACGCGGGATCGCGCCAAACGCTCGCGCCGCGCTTGTGTTGTTCGCCGCTACCCTGCGCCCTATAATCGCGACCCATGCGCGTCGTGCTCCTCGGTCTAGGCAACGTCTCCCAAACGATTCTGATTCCGGCGATTCGATCCGTGCCGGGACTCGAAATCGTTGCCGCGTGCGACACGAACGCCGAGGCGCGCGAGCGCGCCGCACGCGCCGGCATCGCGAGCGGCGCGGGCAGCGCGAGCGGCGGCATCCACGCCACACCTGCCGAAGCGATCGCCGCCGGCCGCCCCGAACTCGTCGTCGTCGCGACGCCTCCCGACTCGCATCGCGAACTCTCGATCCTCGCGCTCGACGCCGGCGCGCACGTCTTCTGCGAAAAGCCGTTCGCGCCCTCGGTCGCCGACGCGGACGCGATTCTCGCGGCAAGCGCTCGCACCGGCCGCCAGGTCGCGATCAACAACCAGTACTACAAGATGCCCGTCTTTGCAGCCTTTCACGACGCGATCGCCCGCGGCGCGCACGGAGAGCTTCTCTTCCTCAGCGCGTGGCAGACGACGCTCGAACCGCCGCGGCGCGACATGGGCTGGCGCGGCGCGCTTCGCAAACGCACGCTTTACGAATTCGGCACGCACGCGATCGACCTGATCACGCGCAGTTTCGGCGAACGCCCCGCGGCCGTCACGTGCTCGCTCGCAAGCGACGGCGGCGATCGCGAGTGGGACGCGTTCACGGCGACGACGCTTCACTTTTCGCGCGGCCGCATCGCGACGTTCTCGACGAACCGCGTCTCGCGCGGGCGTTGGCGCTACCTCGATCTGCGCGCCGACTGCGGCGGCGCGACGATCCGCGCGTCGCTCGGCGGCGAGGCGCGCATCGCGTTCGGCGTCGACGGTCTCGCGCGCGTTCCGTTCGTCTCGACGCAAATCACGAAGGGCGGATTCGCGTGGATCGAGACCGGCGAGCGCCGGCGCGTTCTTGCGAGCAACACCGCGAACCCGCAAGCGCCCGCAACGGGGCTTCATCTCGGCGACTTCGTGCGCGCGATCGCGGAGGGCCGCGCGTTCGAGGGCGGCGCCGCCTCGAACCGCGCCGCGATCGAAACCGTCGCCGCCGCGTACCTCTCGGCCGAACTCGGCCGCAAGATCGATCTCGCCGCGGATGCGTCCGCGATCGCGAACCTGTCTCTCGGATAACACGACATCACCGCACCGACCACAACGGAGGAATTCATGGCGGACATTCACATCGAGAAAGATACGAGCCTCGCGCAAGACGCGGCGATGAAGAAATTCGAGAGCGAGGTTCTCTCGCTTCCGAACCTCAAGCTCTTCGTCACGGAGTACAAGGTCGAGGGCAACCGCGTTACGTTCGGCGGCGACAAGGGCGTGACGGGGACGCTCCTCGTCGATCCCGGCAAGCTGACGATCGACGTGAAGCTCGAAGGAATGGCCGCGCTCGGCCGCGGGCTCGTCGAAAGCAAACTCCGCGAGGTGCTCGGGAAGTTCTAGTCGGGGACGACGCTCGCGAATGAGATGAGGCCCGCGCCGACCGCGGCGCGTACGGCACGCGCGTAGTCATCCTCGGTGTTGATGTTCGCAAGCGGCGCGCAGCCGGGCGCCACGTCGCGCGCGCGGAGCGTGTCGAAACGCGCGTGCGCGAGCAGATCGCGCATCGCGAACTCGCCCGCGGCGAGCCGCGCCTCGATGAGCCGCACGATCTCGGGACGGTAGAACGCGGCGAGCGGCTGCGGGCCATCGTCGTCGGCGAGAACGACGGCCGGCGCCGCCGTCCGCATGCGCGTCAGAGCGAGCAGATCATCGGGCGCGAGAAACGGCAGGTCGCACGCGACGAAGAGCACCGGCCGCGCGAGTTGCCGGAGCACCGTGTGCAGCGCGGCGAGCGGGCCTCGCCCCGGTGCGGCGTCGTGGATGAAGCCGGTGACGCCGCGAACGCTCGCCCCGGCGCTCACGGCTTCGAGCGCGCCCGCCGAGTCCGCGTCGGCCGTCGAGATCCACACCTCGTCCGCGGCCCCGCGCACGAGCGCGATGCACCGGTCGAGGAGCGTGCCGCGCCCGAACGGAAGCCCTGCCTTCGGCCGCCCCATGCGGCGGCTCGCGCCCCCGGCGAGAACGACACCCGCGACGCGGCGCGTCACGCTCTCTCCCGGCGGTTCATTCTTTCTCCTGCCCGCCATCGGACGAGCGAACGAATTGACGCGCGATGCGGCGTATGACAGCCTCGCGGCGTATGGCAGCGCGCCGCGACGAGCGATCGCAAGCGAATCCCACGCGGCACTCGCCCACCGCGTCCGCCTCATGCATCGCGCCCATCGCACCTCTCCTCGCCGCGTCGATCGCGATACTCATCGTAGTCTTCAACTCGACTCCCACTCGCGCCGCCTCCGGCGAACCGCACGCCGCGCCGCGCGCCGCGAACGCGCCCGCGCCCGCGGCCGACACCGCGAACCGCCCTCTCTATTACGAGCGCCCGATCGCGATCGAGGATCTCGAAGGCCGTTCGCTCCGCGAGTTGTCGCTCATGCGCAATTGGATCTTCGCGCGCGCCGGCAACCCGTTCCGAAAGTCATGGCTTCGCGACTATTTCGGCGTGCAGCCATGGTATCAGCGGAAGGAAGCGCTTGATAGAAGTCTCCTCTCCCCCGTCGATCTCGCGAACGCGGAGGCGATCACGCGCTATGAGCTGTCGATCCCGCGCGACGAACTCGTCCGGCGGCATGCGGAGATCACGCGCCGCGCCGACCTCGACGCCGTGGAGGCGATCGAGCGCTTGCTCCTCAGCGAGCATCTCGGCGAACTGCGGAATTCGCCCGCGGGCGGGCCCGCGACGCCGCTTGAAGACCCGAGCCTGCTCGATCGCCAGCTCACGCTCGCGCAACTCGACGACTTCTCTCGCCGCGACCTGCGTCTCTTGCGCAATCTCGTCTATGCGCGCAAGGGCCGCGTCTTCGACTCCGGCTTCCTCGCGCTCTACTTCGCGCGCTTCTCGTGGTACGCGCCCGATTCGAGCTACAGCGACGCGCGCCTCGGCACGATCGACCGCCGGAATATCAAACTGATTCGAAGCCTCGAGGACGAACTCGGCGGGCCGCTCGGCGAGGGCGACGACGACTGGTTTTTTCAGGCCTGATGAGAGCGCCGCGCCCCGTGCGGGCGCGCGCACCGCTCAGAAACGCGCCCAGCGCGCGCCGCGGCGCACACCGCGGCTACCGAGCGCCTCGAGCAGATCGAACACGCTGTCCGGATGATCCGACGGCCGCGCGTCGCCGCCGTCGAGCCCCGCCTCGATCGGAATGACGAACGCCTCGACCGGCGCGCCCGGCTCGAGTGCGAGGCGCAGGACGATCGCGTCGCGTTCGTCGGTGCAGCGGCACGCGAACGCCATGTTACCGAGACCCCACGCGATGACGGCGCCGCCGCGCCGTTCAACCGCGCCGAGAGTGTGGCGGCCGTGGGCGGCGACCGCGTCGGCGCCGTTCGCGAGCGCGATCTCGACCGCGCGGCGCAGCGCGCGCGACGGCAGGTACGACGGCGGGCCGGTCTCGTGAAATGTCGCGATCAAGAAATCGGCGTCGAGTGCGCCGCTCGCGAGATCCGCCGCGATGCGCGCGGAATCGGCTTCTTCGAGATCGTGAGCCGAGACGGCGATTCGCACGCCGCCGATCTCGAGGCGCGCGACGCCCGCTGCGTTTCCGGCGGGACGAATGCCGGCCGCGCGCAGAGCACGCTCCGTTTCGCGCGCGCCGGCCTGCCCGAAATCGCCCGCGTGGTTGTTCGCGATTCCAGCCACGCCGACGCCCGCGTTCGCGAGCACCGCGAGCGCGCGCGCGCCGTTGAACAGCCGCGGCCGCGACGCCGAGCCGGCGCCACTGACCAACGGCGCCGCGCCGGTCGCGGGATCGCGCGCGATGAGCGGCCCCTCCAAATTGACGACACCGACGGCCCCGCATAAACTCGTCGCCAATGCCGAGAGCGGATCGTGCGAGGAATCGGCGAGGTGGAAGTCACCGCCGAGCCAAACCTCGGCTCGCCCCCCGACGCGCGGCGCGCAACCGGCCAGGCCCACGGCGAGCCACAGGGCGATGAAGGAGCACACACCGTGAGAGAAGCTACGCGGCGACCGCAAAACAAGACCCCCCATTCGAGCGCGGTTCGCGTCGCGGTGGCGCTCGCGTTCTTCCTTTTCGCCGGCGCCTGCTGCACACGTGCGGCGCTCGCCGCCGAATGCGACAGCACGTCGAAGGGCTTCATCCCGATCAACGATCTCGGCGCGGGAACATACCAGGGCTACCAGGGCGGGCTCTATCCCGGCGGCTTGAATCTCATCCCGCCCGCGCACCTCGCCGCGGGGCTCGATCAGGCTGCGCTGATCGAACCGCTCGACGCGCTCGGCGTTCCCGACCCGGTCAACGGCTGGATCGTGCTGCTCAGCGTCGGTATGTGCAACACCTCGCAAGAGTACTCGAGCTTCATGGCGCTTGCGAACGCGTACGCACAGAAGAACCCGCGCGTCTTCCTCCTCAACGGCGCGCAGGGAGGGATGAGCGCTCAAGAGATCGCCGACGAGAACTCCGCGTTCTGGGATGTCATCGACGATCGCCTTGCGAACAACGGCCTCTCGCGCGCGCAGATTCAGGCGGTGTGGTTCAAGGAGGCCAATGCGAACCCGATGGAGGCATTCCCCGCCCACGCCGATTCGCTGCGCGACCAATTCTTCCGCGCCGTCCGGATCGCGCGCGGCCTCTATCCGAATGCGCGACTCTGCTATTTCTCGAGCCGCATTTATGCCGGCTACGCCTCGACGACGCTCAATCCCGAACCCTACGCGTACGAAGGCGGCTTCGCGGTGAAGTGGCTCATCGAATCGCAGATCGACGGCAACGACTCGCTCAACTTCGATCCGGCGGAGGGCGCGGTGAACGCGCCGTGGCTCGCGTGGGGCCCCTACCTCTGGGCGGACGGGCTGACGCCGCGAAGCGACGGGCTCGTGTGGCGCTGCAGCGACGTGCGCGAGGACGATGGAACCCACCCGTCGAACAGCGGGCGCGCCAAGGTCGGCAATCTGCTCCTCAGTTTTCTCATCGCGAACCCGACGTCGACCCCGTGGTTTCTCAGCGGTGCGTCCGACGTCGGAGGCCCGCCGCCGCCGGGCGCCGGGTTCGACGTCTCGCGTGCGTCGCCCAATCCGTTCACGGAGCGGACCGCGATTACGCTCTCGCTCGCGCGCGAGCGTCCCGTGCGTGTCGATGTCGTCACGGTGAGCGGCCGCCGCTTGAAAACCCTCGCCGCGTCGACTCTCCCCGCCGGCGAATGGCGCTTCGAGTGGGACGGAACGGATGGCGACGATACGCGCGTCGGGTCGGGCGTCTATTTTCTCCGCGTGCAGAGCGACGGCGCGAAGACGCGTACCGAAAGAGTGACGCTTGCCCGCTAGCCGCAGGTGAGGCGCCTCGCGATCCTCGGCGCGACCGCCCTCGTCGCGCTCTTCTACGCGTCGCGCATCCCCGATCCGCTCGGCAACTTCGTGGCGTTCCTCTGGCCGGTCGCCGCCGCGTTCATGCTCTGCATGCACGCCTTCCGGACGGCGCGCGAAGATGCGGATACGGCGCGTCTGGAGCGGCGCGGAATCGTTCTCGCGATGGCGATCGGCGCCGCGATGCGCGTCGCGTTCATCGCAACGCCGCCGTCGCTCTCGAGCGATGTCTACCGCTATGTCTGGGACGCGCGCGCGCAAGCGGCGGGAGTCAATCCGTTCCTCTACCCGCCGAACGCGCCCGAGGTGCGCGACCTCTACGACGTCAACGCGACCTACATCAACCACCAGGAGATTTCGACGATCTATCCGCCGGTTTCGCAGGCGGCGTTCCGCGTGGCGGAGGCGATCGCGCCAGGGCCGACCGGGATGAAGATTCTCTTCGGGTTCATCGATCTGGCGATTCCGCTGCTCGCGCTCGCGGCGCTCCGCCCGCCGCCGGGCGCGCGCCTTCCGGTCGTGCTGCTCTTGGCTTGGCATCCGCTCAGCGTGATCGAGACGGCCGGGAGCGGACACAACGATCCGCTCGGGATCGCGCTTCTGCTCGGAGCGGTTGCGTGCGCGCGCGCCGGGTTCGCGATGCGCGCGGGCGCACTCCTCGGCGCGGCCGCGGCCGCGAAGACGATGCCGATCCTCCTGGCGCCCCTCTTTGCGATCGCGCTCGGCCGCCGCGGCGCGGGGCGCTTCGCCGCGGCCCTCGCCGCCGTCATCGCGTTCGCGTACTTCCCGTTCGCCGACGCCGGCGCCGCGCTCTTCCGCGGGCTCACCGCGTATTCGCTCGACCTCGAGTTCAACGCGGGGCTCTACGCGATCGTGCGCGCGCTCGTCCGCGCGAGCGCTTCCCCCGACAGCGCGATCGCGCTCGCGCCGCGGCTCCTGCCGCTACTCCCCGCGCTCGCCGCGCCGCTCCTCTGGCGGCTCGCTCGCGGCGATCTCGCGCGCGCCGCGTTCTGGACGCTCGGCGCGCTTGTGCTTCTCTCGTCGCAGGTCCACCCGTGGTATCTGCTCTGGCTCCTGCCGTTCCTCGCGGTGCGCCCTTCGCGCGCGTGGCTTCTCTTCACGTTCCTCATCTTCATCTCGTACGAGACACACGCGCTCCACCGCGCCAGCGGCGCCTGGAGCGAATCGACCGGCATCCGCGCGATTCAGTACGCGCCGCTCTTCATCTTGCTCGCGATAGAGGCTGCGGCTTCGATCGCGCGCGCGCGGCGCGGGGCGGCGCCAGTTCGCGATCCGGCGGCCGGCGAGGCGCGCTAGCGAGCGGCGCGTCCCGGCGCGATCGCATGCCGGAAGAGCGTCCAAAGAATTTTCGCGCCGGCGCGCACCGTGCCGCTGACGGTGCCCGTGATCTTCGAGCGCCCGATCCGCTTGCGATACGACACGGGGACTTCGGATGAGCGCAACCCGGCGCGCGCAGCGCGAAGCTGCATCTCGACCGTCCAGCCGTAGTTCGTATCGCGCATGCCGAGCGAGCGAAGCGCGTCGTAGCGGATCGCGCGGAACGGCCCAAGGTCGGTGAAGCGAGCGCCGAAAAAGGCGCGCAGGAGCGTGCACGCGAGCCAGTTTCCGTAGCGGGCCTGCGGCGCGAGCGCACCCGGTTCCGCGTCGCCGATCACGCGCGAGCCGACGACGAAATCGTCGCCCGCGCGGATGCGGTCGAGAAGGAGCGGCAGCTCCCGCGGATCGTCGCTTGCGTCCGCGTCGAGGAACACGACGACATCGGGGGGCGCGGCACCAAGCGCTGCGATCCCCGCGAGGCACGCCTGTCCGTAGCCGCGCCGCGGCTCGGCGACGACGCGTGCCCCGGCGACACGCGCCACATCCGCCGTCCGGTCGCGCGACCCGTTATCGACGACGACGATCTCGTCGACGGCGAATCCGTCGCCCGCTCTCGGAATCTCGGCCAGGACCTTCGCCACCGAACGCTCTTCGTCGAGCGCAGGAATCACCACCGCGACTCTCATAGTCTCCCAGTAGCGCGTGAGGGTCACCGCGGCGAGCGGCGAGGAAGGGCCGCGCGGGAAACGCCGTCAGCGAGCCCGCGCCGCCTTCTTTGCGATGAGCGTTCCAAGTATCACCTCGCCCCGTTCGCCGAGCGCGATACCGAGATCGAGGCTCTCTTGAATCGCGTCGAGGTCGAGCGAGCGCAGCTCCGGCGGGAGCGAGAGCTGCACCATCTTCGCGAGCGCGAGTTTGCTGCGCAGATCGCGGAGGTACTTCACGAGCGTGCGCGTCTCGTCGGTCCAGACGATGTCGAGGAATCCGACGCCCGAAAGCGCCTTGCGGTACTCGGCCTCGGTGCCGGGCCGCACGTCGAGACCGATGCGCCGCAGAAGCGACTTGCGATCCGTCGACGCGGCGCCCGGCGCGACGGCCAGATCGATGATGGCGATCCGCCCGTTCCCTGCGAGAACGCGGAACGCCTCCGTGAGCACCTTCTTCGGTTCGACGAGGAAGATGTACGTCGATTCGAGCATGACGACCTGAAAACTGCCGTCGGGCCACGGGAGCGACTCGCCGACTCCCTTCGTGAAGACGACTTGCCCCGTGAGGCCTTCGCGCTCGGCGCGCGCGACCGCCGTGGGGATGAGTTCTTCGAGCGGCTCGATTCCGTCGAAGCGGCACCCGACGCGGTGCGCAAGCCGCACTGCCGTCGCGCCCGTGCCGCTGCCGATGTCGAGCACGCGATCCGACGCGCGAATCTCGGCGCGCGCGGCCAGCGTCTCCGTGAGCGAAAGCCCGCCCGGATGAAACGTCCCGCCGAAGACGGTTTCGACGTACGGATGCGTGAACCACTTGAAGAATTCGACGTTGTGCTCGCTCTTATCGTGCGCCGGCTTGCGAGCAGGCGCCTTCGCGCGCTTGCGCGGCGCGGGCCGGGCGGCGCGGCGAACCGTTTTTTTCGTTGGTGCCATAGGTGCTATATCACTCTCTCCTCGCGGCGGTCGCGGGTTCCGGCGCGCGTCGAACGCCGCCGAAACTGAACTGCCCGAGGTGTTCGCACAGTGAAAGGGCGCCCACGTAAACAAACCCGCAGGCGAAGAGGAGCGCAAATGGAACGAAGAGATACTCGCCGCGCTCGAGAATCATCGCGAGCACGAAGACGAAGTGCGCGCCGAGCGCAAGCTCGATGAGGCCGAGCGGATCGAAGCGCTTCGTGTAGAGCTTCCCGCGCCACGAATCGCCGCGCGAGACGATGGCGTACTTCGGCGTGCGAACGAATGACGCCGGCTGGTTCGTGAGGCCTCGCAGGACGGCGTGCGCGTTCGTGACCGAGAGACCCGCGCCGAGCGCCATCACCGCGGGGATGTTGACGAGCCGCGACAGCCAATCGCGCCGAACTGCCCGCTGCGACACCGCGTAAAACAGCATGACTGAAATGGTCGACGTCACGAAGAGAAGCGCGTACGACGCGACGACCGTCTTCGGGTCGACCGCGAGCTTCCACTGCGTGGAGATCATCGGGATCGTCAGGAGCGCGGGGACCAGCATCAGCAGATACGCGAAGTTGCTCGTGAGGTGGATGACCGCGTCGAGCTTCACGCGCAGCGGCAGGCGGCTGCGAAGGACCGCGGGAAGCACCTTGCGCGCCGTCTGGATCGAGCCCTCGGCCCATCGGTGCTGCTGCGACTTGAACGCGCGCATCTCGACGGGCAACTCCGCCGGCACATCACGCTCGGGAACGAAGAGAAACCGCCAGCCGCGAAGCTGCGCGCGATACGAAAGGTCGAGATCCTCCGTGAGCGTGTCGTGCTGCCAACCGCCGGCGTCGCAGATCGCGGCCTTGCGCCACACGCCCGCCGTCCCGTTGAAGTTGAAGAAGCTCCCGGACCGATGACGCGCGCTCTGCTCGATCACGAAATGTCCGTCGAGAAGGATCGCTTGAAGTTCGGTCAGGCGGGAGTAGCGGCGGTTCACGTGCTCCCATCGCAATTGCACGAGCCCGAGGCGTTCGTCCGCGAAGTGAGGGACGGTCGCGCGCAAGAAATCGGGCGTGGGGATGAAGTCGGCGTCGAATATCGCGATCAGTTCGCCGCGCGCAAGCGTGAGCCCGTGCGCGAGCGCACCGGCCTTGAACCCGACGCGAGAGCCGCGCCGCACGTGCGAAATGTTCACACCCGCGGCAGACTCCTCGGCGCAGACGCGCCGCACGAGCCCCACCGTCTCGTCCGACGAATCGTCGAGCACCTGAACTTCGAATCGGTCGCGCGGGTAGTCGAACGCGCACGCCGCGCGAATGAGCCGCTCGACGACGTAGAACTCGTTGTAGACCGGAAGCTGGACCGTGACGAACGGCGGCGGATCCTGCATGACCGCAGCCGGCGTCCGTTCGTGCCGGTGCCGCAGATAGGTCGCGATCAAATAGAGACGGTGAATGCCGTACCCGGCGAGAGCGCAGAGTGCAGCGCCGTAGATGACGAGGATCGCGTTTTCCATGTTGGGTGTTCGCTCGAACCTGCCGGACTTGGGGAAGGCGCCGCGCGAATGGCGAAGAATAGCGGCCCGCCTCGCACCCGGCAAGGAAAAAGCCGGTCGGCGGCCCTGCGGCTTGCCCTTTGGGGGCCCTGACTTACAAGGGCCGCGACTGTGATCGCGCGCGCGGTCACGAACCCGCGGCCAACGCGTCGCGCAGATCGCGATTCTCGGGGTCGATGGCGAGCCCGGCGTTGATCGCTTCCAGCGCGCGCGCGTTCTCCCCCGCGTCCTCGAGAATTCCCGAGAGGATGAGGTAGCCGCGGGCCTTCTTTCCCGTCTCGCCCGCCGGTGTCCTACGGATCGCCTCGGCGATCGACTCTCGCGCCTTGTCCAGGAGACGCTCTTCCCGCTGGCTCGCCGCAAGAAGGTAGAGGGCGTTGTATTCGTTCGAGTCGGCTTGCGCGGCGCGTTCGAAGTACCCACACGCGCGCCGAAAATCCGCGCGCCGGTAGAAGAATTCGCCCGCGCTCGCGCACACCGCGACCAACTCGTTCACGCTCCGTGCATTCGGGAGCACGGCATCGAGCTTCGATTCGTAGAACTCGCGCGCGCGCTCCGTTTCTCCACGATCCTCGATCTGCGCGGCGAACTTCGCGAGCTGCTGCTCGAAGAGACTGGGGCTCCACGCGATCACGCGAAGACTCTCGTGTGCGACTTCCTCGGCCCGGCGCGCGTCGCCGTCCGCCGACAACTGCCGCACGACGTGTCCGTAGCCGATTCCCATCGTGTACACGTCCCACGCTTCCGTGTCACCGCGGAGTTGATAGAGGTAGCGTGTCACGCCGCGGTCACGATCCGCGTTGACGAGAACGTGCGGCACGAGCGTGAGCCCCTGAAGCGCGCACGTGGCGATGCCGATGGCGACCAGCCGTTCGCGGCTCACCAACACGATCGCGGCGCTCGCGACACTCACCGCGAAGCCGACTGCCGGCAACGCGAGCAGATCCCAATCGCCGAACGCCGCGTAGCCCGGCCGGAAGAACGCGAAGCCGAGCGACTGCGGTATCCAAGCGGCGCACGTGCACACGAGGAAGAACGCATGCGACGAGTGGAGCAACCGGAGCCGACGATGTTCCCCAGCTAGGAGAAGCGCCAGAAGCAGAACGACGATCCCGGGAACGACGAGGAACACCTCGTTGACGAGGTTCGTGGCATGCCTCGCGGAGACCAGTGCGTACGGAGTGGCGTGGCGATTGACGTGATCCGACATGACAAGAGGAAGCACGTGGTCGGCTGCACGTTTGGCGACGTCACCGTGGGACACGCGATTTGCGGCCGCAAGAAGCGCCGCGCCGAGCGCAATGCCGAGCGCTCCCGCGGCAGCGGCCGCCCGAGGAAGTGCCTCCCTCGCGGCAGACCCGTTCGCTCGAAGGCGATGAAAGACGACAACGCCGAGGGAGAGGGCCGAAGCGGCGAACGTCACGTGCAGGACGACGAGCAGCACGTAGAGAACAACAGGCTTCCAGAGCGGACCCCGGCCCGCGATCGCGCAATAGCAAGAGCGAAAGTAGAGGAGTGCGATTGGAAACGCGAATGCATAGGCCTCCGCGTAGCCGAAGAAAACCTGCGCGAACCCGAGACTGAGGAGTACCGAGACGACGAACGTTTTTTCGCGCGGCGAGCGGCCGATCGTCCCGCCGAAGCTGTGCGCGGCGGCGATGTAGAGCAGCCCGGCAATGACGCTGACAATGGCATAACTCAGCGCACCGCTCGTCGATCCGAAAAGCCCGATCACGCGATACACCGCCGCGTGCACGGCAAAGTCGAGCCCCTCGAACCCCGCCCACCAGCGTCCGCTCTCCACGCTCTCGATCAGCAGAGGACCATCGCCGAAGAGATGCGCCCGGTCGCGGAGCCCCCAGAAGAGAACGACCGCGCCGGCAGCGGTGAGCGCACGTACGCGCCACGACCGCCATTCCGGAAGCGACGCGGCAAGCCTCTCCGCAATCGCGCCGGCGCGGCGCGACACGAGCGGCGCACACACCGCCGCCGCCGCGAGCAACGCGGCGATCCGAAAACCGGCCGGCAAAAAGGCAAGAGAGTGGAGCCCCCACAGACGCGGGGAGTTGCGGAAGGCTGCGAACGCGCACAGCACGATGAAAACCGCGCCGAGTGCCGCGAAGAGAGCTGGGAGTGACGCGCTCGCGTTCGTGCGCGCGATCGGAGTCGGCGGAACGGCTGGCGCCGCGGTCAAAGCCGGTGTCCGTTCTCGCGGAGTCCGGCTTCTACGCGGCATCGCCCCAATCGCCAGCTAGTACTTCTTGAAGAGCTGCCCCCACTCCGTCTTCATGAAGTCGTTGATGATCCCCTGCCCGATCGTCGGGTACCAGATCGAGTCGTGGTAGACGTTCGACGCGAACGGCGCCCACACGACGAGCGGCGAATGGAGTAGCAGCTTCTCGAGCGGCTGCAGCCAACCCTTGCGGATGAGCTGATCGCCCCAGATCACGAGCGACTTCTTCGTCTTGAAGTGGAAGTTCACATCGGAGAGGTCTTCGCCGATGATCTCGATCTCGGGGATGTTGCCGTTGCCGAGGCCCATCTCGGTCGCCATGCGGATGTACGGGATCGACATCGGCTCGAAGCCCATCATCTTCGCGGCCACGGCGTCGATCGCGACCGAATCGCTGCTCGCGAGAATGTAGTTGTGGATGCGCGGAATCATCGTGCGCGGGCCGGCGCCGTCGCCGCAGACCGTGCCGTCCATCACCGCGAAGATCCCCGGGTGAATCTCCTTCTGCATGATGAGCAGATCGACGAGCACTTCGTGAATGTGCTTGTGCGCGTAGTGCCGCACCGTCTTGAGGAGCCCGCCGAACGCGTTCTTCACGGCGCCGGTCGTCGTCGAGTGCCCGTGCGTCTTCACCGTCGGCAGGTGAAGGATGCTCTTGCCGACGAACATCTCGGGAATCTCGATCCCCTTCGGGAAAATCTTGTCGAGCATGAGCATCGGCTCGCGGAACTGATAGGTCATCCACTTCACGTCGGGAAGCGCCGTGAACTTCAGGTCGTAACGCTCGAGCACCGGATACCAACGATTGACGCGGCACCCCTTGATCGGATCGGTGACGACCGTCTTGTTCTCGACGGGAAGGATGCGGCGCTTGTCGAAGCCGTCGTCGATGAGCGTCTTGAGCACGCCGTCGAGCTGCCACGGCTGCGACGAACACGCCGGGAAATACTTCGTCCACGAGAGATTGAGCTTGATGAGAAGGTCGTTCTCCTTCGAGAGCGACTTCTCGTAGCCCGCCATACGCATCAGCTTCCCGTAGTCGTCGACGACGGTTTCGGGACGCGTCTTCAGAACCGCGACCGTCGAGCGATCGGACTTGCGAATCGCTGCCTGCGGCGCGCTCGGTTTCGTTTTGATATCGATCGGATTCATCGTGTGTCGCTCTCCGTGTTCGAGTCTCTTGTCGTCATCGCCCTAGGTGATCGGCTCGGGACGCGGTTTCCTTCAACTCAGATCGTGCGATCGATCCGCTATCGGTTGTCGATCTGCGCGCGCTGGAGCCGCCCGGAGTAATCGACGTAGACGGTCTTGTACTCGGTGAAGATTTCGTACGCCGTCCAGCCGCCTTCGCGGTGGCCGTTGCCGGTGTCTTTCACGCCGCCGAACGGCAGGTGCGCTTCGGCGCCGATCGTCGGGCCATTGATGTACGTGATGCCGGCCTGGATGTCGCGGATCGCGCGGAACGCCGAATTGACGTCGCGCGTGTAGAGCGACGACGACAGGCCGTAATCGGTGTCGTTGAGAACGCGCACGGCTTCGTCGAGGCTCTTCACCTTGAGCACGGAGAGAACCGGCCCGAAGATTTCCTCGCGCGCGATGCGCATCGACGGCATCACGCCCGTGAAGACGGTCGGCTTGAAGAAGTAGCCTTCCGCGAGCGCGCCCGCCGACGCGGGCTCCCCGCCGCACACGAGCGTCGCGCCGTCCTTCTTCCCGATCTGCACGTATTCGCCGATCGTCTCGACCTGCTTCGCGTTGACGAGCGGGCCGACCTGCGACTTCGCGTCGAGGCCGTCGCCGAGCACGAGCGCGTTCGCGCGTGCGACGAGCCGTTCGACCAACTGATCGTGAATCTTCTCGTGGAGGATGAGCCGCGATGTCGCGGTGCAGCGCTGCCCCGTCGTGCCGAACGCGCCCCAGAGCGCGCCTTCGAGCGCGAGGTCGAGGTCCGCGTCGTCCATCACGATCTGCGCGTTCTTGCCGCCGAGTTCGAGCGACAGCCGCTTGAGCATGCGCCCGCACGTCTCGCCGAGGTGGCGGCCGACGTGCGACGAGCCGGTGAACGAGACGACCGGAACGTGCGGGTGCTCGACGATCGCCGCGCCGACTTCGCTCCCGCCGCCGTGGACGAGGTTGACGACCTTCGGCGGCACGCCCGCGTCGACGAGCGCCTCGACGAAGCGGTGCGCCGAGAGTGGCACATCCGACGCCGGCTTGAAGACGACCGTGTTGCCCGCGAGCAGCGCCGGGAAGATTTTCCAAGTGGGAATCGCGAGCGGGAAGTTCCACGGCGTGATGATGCCGGCGACGCCGAGCGGGTTGCGCACCGTCATCGCGAACTTGTTCGGCAGCTCCGAGGGAACCGTCTGCCCGAAGAGGCGCCGCCCCTCGCCCTGCGCGTAGTACGCGGTGTCGATCCCTTCTTGAATGTCGCCGCGCGTCTCGGCGAGCACCTTGCCCATCTCGCGCGTCATCTCGCGCGCGATCGACTCCTTGCGCTCCACGAGAATGTCGCCGCACTTCTTGAGGATCTCGCCGCGCACCGGCGCCGGCGTGTTGCGCCACTCGTCGAACGCCGAACGCGCCGCCGCGACCGCGGCCTCCACGTCCGCCTTGTTCGACTTCGGGAAGAGGCCGATGACCTCGTCCTTGTGCGCTGGATTTCTGTTCTCGAAGAACTCGCCGGAGCGCGCGGGCGTCCACTCGCCGCCGACGTAGTTCAGAAACTTCTGGGCCTTCTCGGTAGACACAGGATTCATGAAAGTGGAGCCTCCGTGGGATTCGAGTGGGGATGTCGTAAGGCGCGACATTATCGCAGGTTGGCTGCGGCGAAGTCAAGACTTGCCGCGTCACGACTCGTTGCTCCCGCCCGGAGCTATCTCACCTCATGGGGTCGATTCGCACACGCCCAATATTCCCAAGGTTCCCGTATCCCCAAAGTACTGAAGCACTCCACCGGCGCCCGCGAGCCCGGTGATGTCCGACCCAGCGACGTTGCCATCGCAGCTCAGATCCCATCCGTCGTTGACGCCCATGGTGACCGGGCCGAATTTGGCGAGGAAACCGCAGGCCGGGTTCGTGATGTCTGATCCCGCGACAGTTGACGTTGCTGTGCCCAGGCCACAGAGCGTCGGGGTTGGGCCCTTGTTGACGTCGGGCGATCGGACCTGAAGGTTGCAGAGTTGGATGCCGTCCACGCAGAGCGCGACTCGCCCGTACCCGGACGCAGCGTGGAGCTCGATGGTCGCCCCGCCGCCGGCGTCGGTCAGCGCCGTCGTTGCGCCACCGTTCGCGATGTTCACGACTCCGGCTTGCTCGGAGAACGCGACCAAGAGTCCGGAGACGGGATCGTTGTTCATATTGCGAGCGCGCACGGCGATGGAGACGCGATCGAACACCGGCGCCGCCGTCGAGCCCGCGGGCGTGAGCCGAATGACATCGGGATCCCAGCTCGTCAGGCATATGGGGCGCGTTGGGAACTGCGTGACGGTGATCGTGCACGTGCACAACGGAGGATAGATGCTCTGCGCGCGAGCTGCAGCGGCCAGCGCGAGAGATAGAGCGACTGTTGCCGTCGCTATCGCAGACCCGTGTCCAATTCTCGATCCTCTTCTCATGGTGCTCATGGGGTCCTCTCCTTCGGGCGAGCGCGGCTCGCGCCGGCTGGGGCTAACACGACCTGACCACTTTCCCTACGTTGAACGATCCTGCGCAAGCCTCTGTCGCGGCTCCCGCGGAGGCGTTGGTCTTTTTGCTTCGCGATCGCGCGTGCCGAACCACCTCACGGTGTGAGGGACCGCGACGCCGGCCCCTCGCGCCACGCGGCCGTCGCACGGCGTCACGTGGCCGTAAGTGCTTGCGCCGTAAGGCGACGGGCGATCCGCGGCGCGCGCGGGTTTCCGGCATGGCGCGTGCGATTGAGTTCGCAGGTCGCCGCGCGGACGCGGCGCCGAACACGGCAACGCTAGGAACCCAAATCGAAGGAGGCTGTCATGCAACGGAAAGACTCTTCGGCAATCGAACGAATCGCAGGCTGCAACGAAATCCCGCGCCGTGTGAATCGCACGCTTCAAGCACGGCTCGAGTTCGCACGGCTCGCGCGCGTCTTCGCTGCGGCGCTTCTCGTCATCGGCGTCGCGAGTTGCTCGTCGGAAGACCCGACCGGCCCAGGCGACACGAACGGCGCGCCACCGGTTCTGCCCGCGCCCGAGCGCCTCAGTTTCGACATCGAATTCTTCAAGGACGGAGCGCGCGCCCAGAGCGGCGACGTCACGGAGAAAGACGCCGGGACGCAGCTCAACTACTTCAACGCGCGCGTTCGCCTCGCGGTGATTCAAGTCGTCGCGGAATTCGTGCTCGCGCCGCCGGTGGGCGCGTTCGCGCTCGCGCTTCACAGCGTTCCCACGCATCAAGCCGACGGCTCGTACCTGTGGGTCTACACGTTCGTCGATGGCGAGGAGGAAGCGCAGATCCGGTTGCGGGGAACGCCCAGGGGCGACCGCGTGGCGTGGGAGATGCGCGTTTCGACGAACGAAGAGACGCCGCCGATCGTCGACGAGCTCTGGTTCGAAGGTGAAACGTGGCGCGACGGCGAAGCGGGGTTCTGGCGCTTCCACGACTTCCGGCGCGTTGGCGAACCGGTCGTCGCGCGCATCGACTGGGACGAAACGAACGAAGGCGCGCGACTGGTCTTCACGGATCTGGATGAGAACCCCGGCGACACACTGTCGTACATCGTGAAGGGCACGCGCGGCTCGATCGAACTCTTCGACGCGTCCGAGTTGCTGCTTTCGTTCATCCGTTGGAACGAAGCGGACGGAACCGGCAGCCTGCGCGCGCCCGACTACAACAACGGCGCCGAGGCGTGCTGGGACAGGCGGCAAAACGACACGGTCTGCTCGACGGCTTCGTAGATCGATCGCGCAAGCGCAACGCGGCGGCCGCCCAGCGAGGGGCGGCCGCTCTGCGTTAGAACCACCAGCCCAATCCGAAAGCGAATCGTGCCGCGCCGCCTTCCTCTTCGATCGGTGTCTCGACGATCACGGTCGACCCGGTCGGCCCCTCGATCTCCGCGGTTCGCTTCTCCCAATTGATGAAATCGAGATGAAGCGCCGCGTCGAGGCCGACGTGTTCGCTGACGAAGTAGAGAAGTCCGCCGCCGAGCGTCACGCCGGGGCCGGTCGTCTCGAAGCGAAACGCGTCCTTTTGCGACTCGAGCGAGTACCCGCCCACGCCGCCGAAGAGGTAAGGCCGAAACGGCGCGCCCGCGCGGAAGAGATACGCGGCTTCGATCGTACCCGCGCCGAACTGGACGTCGATGTCCGGATCGCTCGTCTCGTGTGAAGCGCCGCTCAGGACGATGCGCGTTGCGAATTCGGGCGTGAAGCCGTAGCCGAGGGCGACGACGACCCCGACGCCTTGTTCGCCGACGAAGACGGAGCCTGGGGTCGCATCGGTGCGTTCGTCTTCGGAGTTGATGTGCGTCGACTGCAGCATCGCCGCGAGCGAAAACCCGCGCGTGTCGGGCGCGGCCGCCACCGCGCGCGCTGGGGCCGCGAGCCCGACGGCAAGCGCTGCGAGCGATGCCGCCGTCGCCATCGCGGTCGCCCGCGTTCGAGCCGATCGATAACGTTTTCCTTCGCGTGACAAACTCATGATCCTTTCTCCTCCCGCTCGTCGGCTCGCGCCTCGAGTCCATAGGCTTGGATCTTCTTGTGCAGGTTTGTTCGGTCGATTCCGAGCATGCGGGCCGCCTCGGAGATATTGCCTCCCGCGACGCGCAGGCCTTCGCGGATGCACGCGGCCTCGAAGAGGCGGCGCGCTTCAGCGAGGCCGCCAAGGCGCGAGACGTCATCGGGCGCTAGCGCGAAATCACTCGGCAGCGACGGTCCCGGCGCAACGGACGCGGCGGCGGAGCCGGCAGCGCCGGCGCCAGGGAGCAGCCCGAGCGCGCGAACTTCCGCGAGCGCGATTTCGGGACCCGGCGCGAGAATCACGAGGCGCTCGATCGCGTTTCCGAGTTCGCGGACATTGCCGGGCCATGCCAAGCGCGCGAACGCCTCGAGCGCGTCGGCTGCGATACGCACCGGCGCCCGGTTGTGCTCGATACGAAACCGTTCGAGCATATGCGCGACGAGAAGCGGAATGTCGTCGCGCCGTTCTCGCAGCGGAGGCACGGCGATCGGCACCACGTTGAGGCGAAACCAAAGATCCTCGCGAAACTTTCCGTCGCGCACGAGCGCCGGCAGGTCCTTGTTCGTCGCCGCGACGACGCGCACGTCGACGCGAACCGTCCCCGTCCCGCCGACGCGTTCGATCTCTCCCTCCTGAAGCGCACGGAGCACCTTCGCCTGAGCGCGCAGGCTCATGTCGGCGATCTCGTCGAGGAAGAGCGTGCCGCCGTCCGCCGCCTCGAACTTCCCTTCGCGCGCGGCGACCGCGCCCGTATACGCGCCGCGCACGGCACCGAACAACTCGCTCTCGATCAGTTCTTCGGGAATCGCCGCGCAATTGACCTTGATGAACGCACGATCCGCGCGCGGACTCCCCTCGTGGATGGCGCGAGCGACGAGTTCCTTTCCCGTACCGCTCTCGCCGAGGATGAGAACGCGCCCGGCGGTCGGCGCGACTTGCGCGATTTGCGCGCGCACTTTCGCCATCGCGGCGGAAGCGCCGAGGAGAACTCGCTGGTCCGCATCGCGCGCGCGCAGAGCGCGAACCTCGTGAAGCGCGGCGCGGAATCGCAGCGCGTTCTGCACCGCGAGGAGAACTCTCTCCTTTCGCAGCGGCTTCTCGAGGAAGTCGTGCGCGCCGTCGCGTGTCGCCTCCACCGCGGTCGCGATCGTCGCCTCCCCCGAAATCATGATCACCGCCGTCGCCGGAGCGCTGCGCCGAATCGCTCGGAGCGTGTCGAGGCCGCTCTGCCCAGGGAGATTCACGTCGAGGAGAACCAGATCGGAGGGCGCCGCGCCGAGCGCGACGAGCGCGGCTTCGCCGCTCTCCGCTTCGGAGATGCGAAATCCTTCCGCTTCGAGAATCATCGCGAGCGCACGTCGAATGTTCTTCTCGTCGTCGACGATGAGAATTCGTGGGTTCACTGCGTTCCTCCGTCGTCAGCATCGGACACCGGGAGCCAAATCGTGAAGGTCGCGCCGCGACCAGGCTCGCTCTCGACGCTGATGGTTCCGCCGTGCGCGCGCACGATGGCGTCGACGATTGCGAGCCCGAGTCCGGTCCCTTCCGCCTTCGTCGAGAAGTGCGGCTCGAATATCCTCTCGATCGCATCGAGCGCGATCCCGGCGCCTTCGTCCGCGACGACGATCCGCAATCCGCCGGCGGAGGCGCGCGCCGACAGCGCGACGCGCTCCGGCTTCGCCGCGGCGCGGCAGCCGGCAAGGCCGTTGTCGATGAGATTGATGAGCGCGCGACGCAACTCATCGGCGTCCGCGAACGCACGCAGCGGTCCGCCGGAAAGGTCGAGCGCGCACCGCTCTGCGCCGTAGAGGCGCGCGACGTCCGCGAGTACTTCCGTCAAGTCGCACCAACTTCGACTCGGCTCGGGAAGGCGCGCGAACTCGGAGAACTCGCGCACCAGATTGCGCAATGCGGCGACCTCCTCGGAAACGATGCGCAAGCACTCTTCGAGGAAACGACGGTAGGATTCGTCGCCGCCCGCGTAGCGATCGTGCATCTCTTGCACGGAGAGCTGAATCGGAGTGAGAGGGTTCTTGATTTCGTGCGCGAGCGTGCGCGCCATGTCGCGCCAGGCGGCCGTTCGCGCCAAGCGCGCGATCTCGCCGCGTTGCTCGGCGAGGCGCTCGATCATCGCGTTGAACGCGATCTCGAGTTCGCGGATCTCGCCGTCGCCGGCGGGCGCCACACGCGCGTCGAGATCGCCCGCGCCGACGCGACGCGCCGTGGCCGCGAGGGCTTCGACCGGCCGCGCGAGCCGGCGCGCGAGAATGGATCCGGAGAGAATCGCGACGACGAGCATCGCGGCGTAAACGATGAAGAACGGCGCGGCGTAGCTCGCAAGCACGGCGCGGCGATCGAGCCGCAGCCCCTGCAGGAGCGAGAGCGCGTCGACGATCGACTCCGCGCGCCCCACGACGTCCGCGGGAAGACTTCGCGCGACGAGCGTGCGCCCCGGCGGCGAAGCGACGACAGCCGCGAGGTAATCGCCGACCCGGTCCGGTCCCGCGAGCATCGCTCCCGTGCTCGCGTCTGGCGCGAGCGTCGGCTCGGCGCGCCCAGCCCACGCGAGTAGCGCAGCGCCGCCGGCGATGTCGAACTCGCCTGGGTTCACCGATGCGCTGTCCGAAAGGTCGAAGCAGAGCAGATCGCTTTCCCGAGCGCGCTCCACGGTGAGCGACGCGCCCATCGCGCGGATCGCACGCTCGAACGCCTCCTTCTCCGCGCGCAGCCGTTCGCGCGATTCGTCGAGGCCGGCCTCGAGCGCGGTCGTGATCGCCGCGTCGCGGCGCGCCGCAAAACTACGTTCGAGAAGATCGCGCACAACGCAAGAAACGGGAAGCGCGGGAAGCAGCGCCACGACGACGCAGGCAAGAACGACGCGCGTTCTAATCCTCGCCATGCGTCTCCTCGTCGCGCGGTTCAACACGCGCGCTGTCGGCGCCGGCCGACGCCTCCGCCGGAGCCAACTCGTCGGGTGCGAACCATCGCGAGACCGCGATCACCGGCGGCGGATCCGCATCGCGCGCGCCGCCGTAGATCGTGCGAATCAGCCGCCCGATGCTGAGCGAAACCTCGCGGCCGTCGGGATCGCGCGACGCGCCTTGCTCCTCGCCAGAAAACCACGCGCCGAGCCGGGCCCGCTCCACGGTCGCGATCGCCCGGTGAAGGAGCGCGGCGCGAATGCGGTAACGCTCGCCGCGCGCGAGACGGTCGAGCGGCGCAACGGGCAACGCGGGCGCGCTGGCGAGGAATTGGCGCACCGCGTCGAGATCGTCGAACCGCTGTCCCGTGCCGGCGCCGTCGACACGAAACGTCTCCTCCCAGAGATCGAATGCGAGGCGAAACGTGACACGGCTCTCAGCGATCGTGCGATCGCTCGCGTCGAGGAGCGAGAGCGCGTACTCGACCGTCGACGGGAGACCGCCTTGCATCGACTCGATCGCGCGCGCGCTCGGCAGCCCCGCGGACGCGACGCCGCACACCAAGCGCTCGCCGTCGACCGCGGGCGTGACGGCGAGGATCGCGAGCGGCGCCTCCGACGCGCCAGCGGCACTCTCTTGCGCCCCGGCGCGCGCGGCCCCGAACGCGGGCAGCGCGCACGACGCGAGAACCGCGAGCGCCATGCCGAAGCGCATCAATACGTCCACCCCAGCGACGCGTGTCCGTGAAACGCTTCGTCGACGGGAGACGTGCTGAGGGGAATTCCGAAGTCGACGCCGAGCCAACCGACGAATGGCATCCGGAGGCGGCACCCGAATCCCGCCGACGCCGCGATGTCATCGAGCGCCGGGCGTCCGCGATCCCAGCCATCAGCGGCTTCCAGGAATGCAACGCCCGCAAGGCGCGGCATTCGCGCGTCACCGACGAGCGGCGCACGCAGCTCGAGAGCCGCGCTCCAGAATCGTGTGTCGCCGGCGGCGTCGGAGAGCGATTGGCTCGGGAAACCGCGCACCGTATAGAGCCCGCCGACGTAGTGCCGATCGTAGAACGGCGCGGCACGGCCGACGATACCGGCTCGCACGCGCGCCGCGAGCACCGTTCCGAGAAACGGCTGATACCCGCGGAGGTCCGCCGTCGCGGAGAGGTACGACCCGTCGCCGTTGGCGACGCCCTCCGACTCGATGCGTCCCCACAGGCCGCCCGCCGGCGTGCCGGCGATTCGCTCCGTCGCGCGAGAATCGAGCGTGAGCGTCGCGCGCACGGAGCTGCGCTGAGCTTCGCCGACGGCCTCCGCGACACCCGCCGGCAAGTTCGCGCGATCGATCTCGTCGCCGCGCTCCACGCCGAGCACCTCGCTCTCCGAGTGCGCGGTGGCCAGCGAGTCGACATCGATCCCTTCGACGCCCGCGCCGACGTCCCATCCCCAACGCGACGAGAGCGCGCGACCGACGTGCAACTCGAGTCCGCCGCGGCGAACTTTGTGGCGATACTCGACACCGTCGATGAAGTAGATCCGATCCGTATCGAGCCCCGAAAGGGTGATCCCCCATCGCGCACGGCGATCCGCAAGGCGCGGCTCTTCGAAGAAGACGACGACGCCGGAGAGACGGTAACCGACGCGCAGGTGAGCGCCGAGGCGCTCGCCCCGCCCCAGGCGGTTGTCGAGCCGCAGCTCCGCGGGTATCAAGTACCAGCCGGAGAGATCTTGATGGCCCGCGCCAAAACGCAGCTCGACGCCTTTCTCTCGCACGGCGAGAGCGACGATGACGCCGCCGCGCGTCGGTCCGCGACGCAGCGTCACCGCGACGTCATCGAAGATCTGCGCTTCGCGCAGCGCCTCCACAGCAGCGAGAACGGAATCGGGCGGAACGGCGTCACCGGGGGCGATCGAGAGATAGCGCATCACCGTCTCGTCCGAGGTGCGCGTATTCCCTTCGATCTCGATCGACTCGATGACGAGAGCCGCGACGACTTGGGCGTCGCTCGCTAAGAGCGTGTCGAGCGGCGCGGCTGCCGTGACGCAGGCGCCGTGCGTCGCGAGGATCGTGGCGAGCACGGCCGCGGCGAGGTGCGTCGCGGCACGGCGGAACGCCCCGCATGCGCCGAGCGCGCGGCGCCGTTTCCCGAACTCGCTCATCGTCTTCGGATTTCGCGGCATGTTGCCCCCCGACTCAAAGTGAATCGGAGCGTACAACGCAAGGGGCGTTCCTGCACGTATCCGTTGCGCTCGGGGGCGCGCGTCACGGAAAAGCGGGAGAACGCGCGGTGCGGGCGATTGCGGGACCATGCGTTGCGCCACGCAAAGTGCCGGGCGACTCGCCGGAGGCGGCCGGGCGCCGAGCCGCGCGCTGTGGCGAATCACCACGATTTGACGCGCATTGTCGCGAATCGGCACACGCAAGTCGCCGCGGCCGTATTCGCGACTCATCAGGATCACCGGCGCAATGGCGGCATGCGAAAGGAATCGCGCGGCGCTGCCGATAATCCTCACGGAGCGCTCCAGCACCGGCCCGGCATCCGTGTTGCGTTGAGAGACCACCGCCGTCGAAAGGTCACGCCGAATGAAAACCGCGGTCAATCTTTTCGTGGCTCGACAACCGATCCTCGACGCCGAAAAACGCACCGTCGGCTACGAACTCCTCTTCCGCGCGGGCGATCAGAACACGTTCTCGGAGCGCGATCCGGACTTGGCGACGGGCCGCGTCGTCCACGACACACTGCTCGAGTTCGGCCTCAATTCGCTCGTCGGCGCGCGCAAGGCGTACATCAACATCACGCGTCAAACGCTTCTTGACGAGCTCTACGCGATGTTGCCGCGCGAGCAGGTCGTGATCGAACTGCTCGAGACCGTCAGCCCCACGCCAGACATCATCGACGCGTGCAAGAAGCTCAAGAAGAATGGCTACTCGCTCGCGCTCGACGACTTCACGTACCACCCGGATTTCGAGCCGCTCCTTGCGATTGCCGACATCGTGAAGGTGGACATCCTCGCGACGCCGGCGGCGGAACGCGCCGCGCTCGTCAAACGCCTCGCCCCATTTCAGGTGCGCCTCCTCGCGGAGAAGGTCGAGACATCCGAAATCTTCCGTGAAACACTCGACCTCGGATACGAGCTTTTCCAGGGCTACTTTTTTCAGCGTCCCGAACTCGTCGCGCGCTCTGGGATTCCGCGCTTCAAGATCAACTACCTTCGGTTCCTCGAGTCCGTAAATCGCGAAGAGATGAATTTCTTGGAGCTGGAGCGCGTCATCAAGCGCGAGGTCTCGCTCTCGATCAAACTCCTGCGGTATCTCAACTCGGCGGCGTCGGGACTGCGTCAAGAAGTGACATCGATCAAGCATGCGCTCGTGCTGCTCGGCGAACGGTCGCTGCGCAAGTGGGCGTCGGTGGTCGCCCTCGTCGACATGGGCGAGGAGAGGCCGGCGGAACTCGTCATCACGGGGCTCTCTCGCGCGCGCTTCTGCGAGATCATGGGCAAACACGCCGGTTACGCGGACAGAGAACTCTCGCTCTTCATGATGGGGATCCTCTCGGTCGGCGAAGCGCTCTTGGGTCACTCGCTCGACGAGATCATGAAGGAGATTTCGGTAGCGCCGGATGTGCGGGACGCGCTCCTCGGCGCCGACACGCCGCTCGGGCGGTTGCTCAAGCTCGCGATCGCGTACGAGCGCGGGGACTGGGAAGAGGTCTCGGCGCGGCTTGAAGAATTCGCCGGCGCGCGCGACGACGTCGCGTGGGCCTATCGCGACGCAGTGAAGTGGGCGAACGACTCGTTCTCGTTGCCGATGTAGCGATCAGTCGAAGAGCAGGCTGTACGCCTCGGTGACGCTGGCCCAAAGTTCGTGAGGCGCGCGCACGTTGACGAGCCGCCGCACAAGGTAGCCCGGGCGCAAGTAGAACTCCTTCACGGCGCGGCTATGCAGACGGTAGATCTCGTCGTTACTCACCGTCTGATTCTTCCAGATCGGCTTCGACTTCGCGGAATCCATCTGCATTGCGGTTTCGTCGACCCATCCGTGCTCGAGCGCGTCGTCGCGGAAGTTCGTGCCGAAGCGCGGCGTCGCGATGTTGAACGACGCGAAGTCGAGCCCGATCCGCTTCGCCAAATCGATCGTCTTCAGCGTCGATTCGCGCGGCTCCCCCGGCAGGCCGATCAGAAACGTCCCGACCGTGCGCAGCCGATGCTTGCGGCAGAGTTCGAGCGCGTGCGTCGTCTGCGCGGTGGTCGTGTTCTTCTTCAGATCCGTCAGCGTCTGGTCGTCCGCGGTCTCGATCCCGAACATCACCGTGTGGCAGCCGGCGCGCTTCATCGCCACGAGCATGTCGTCGGTGACGACGTCGACGCGCGAGAAACAGGTCCAGCCGATGTCGAGCTTCTCCTCGACGATCGTTCGGCAGAGCGTGAAGGTTCTCTGCTTGTTCACGCCGAACGTCTGGTCGCGAATGAAAAGCTCGTGAATGCCGAGCGCCGCGAGCGCGCGAATCTCGGCGACGACGCTCTCGATGTCGCGGAGCTTGAAGCCGAGCGTGCTGATCGGGCAAAAGGTGCACGAGTACGGGCAGCCGAAATCCGTGAGAATCGTGCCGACCTTCCGCCGCAGCGCGAACGGAAAACTGTATCGATCCATGGGGAAAAGATGCCACTGCGGAACGGGCATCGAGAACTGGCCGTGGCCGTGGACCTCTTCGCCCTCGATGATCTGGCCGCCGTGGCGGTAGATCACGTTCTCGATGATCTGGCCGTTCGCTCCCTCGAGAAACGTCATGATGTCGGGCGTCGAGAAATCGAGTAGCGCCGCGTCGAGGAACGAGTGAAGCGCGAACGCGCGGCCCTTGAACTCGCGATAGACGTCGCCCGAGCCGACGAAGAGCGCGCGCGGAGCAATCGCCTTGGCGTCGGAGAGAAAGCGCATGTCCGCTTCGTAGGACGGCGACGAGATCAAGAAGATGACGACGTCGGGATCGAACTCTCGAATCCGCGCAAGACACGGCCCGGGTTCGAGCGACTCCGCGATCGCGTCGATGACGCGCAGTTCGTACGGCGCGACGAACCGGCCGCTCAGGTACGCGAGGTCGAGCGGGTGGTAGTAGTAGCGCGCCTTGGAAACCTTCGTGCAGTAGTAGTCGCGGAAGAACTTCCGGTCACCGGGAGGATTTAGGAGCAGCACTTTGCGAGCTGGCATTTCGCGAATGTATCAGAGGCCAAACGCCGCCACAAGGCGACGCAGTCGCACGCGAGGCGTCGAGCCGCTTCGCCCGAGCCGCTTCGCTTTCTTGACGGGGACTTAAGCGACTCCGTACACTGGCCGCACCTCTGATGGCGAAGAAGCCGCGCACGATCGTCTCACGTAAGAAATCGTCCAAAGGCGCCAGCACACCGCTCACTGCTCTTCGCGACGAGATTCGCACGATCGACGAGCGAATCGTCGAACTCGTCGGCGCGCGGCTCGCCCTTGCCGAGCGCATCGGTCGCGTGAAGGCGTCGACCGGCCAGCCGATCCGCGATTTCCAGACGGAAAAGCAGGTGCGCGCGCGCGCGGCGAGCCTCGCGCGGCGTGCGCGCCTCGACTTGCGCGTCGTCGAATCGATCTTCGATTCACTCATCGACGCCGCGGTGCGCGTGCAGGAGGAGATCCGAGAGACGTCGTATTCGGGCGCGCGGCAGCGCGTGCTCATCGTCGGAGGCCGCGGCAAGATGGGGACGTGGCTTGCGCACTTCTTCCACGCGCAGGGCCACGCGGTCACGACGTTCGATCCCGCGGGCGGGCTCGAAGGTTTTCCGGCGGCGCCGACGCTGGCGGAGGGGCTCGCCGCCGCGCAGGTCGCGATCCTCGCGACGCCGCTCGAGGTAGCGCACGAGACGTTGCGCGCTACGCTCGCGCTCAGTCCGCGCGCGCTCGTCGCCGACATCTTCAGCCTCAAGTCCGCCGTCGCGCCGTTGATTCGCGACGGCGTCGCATCGGGGTTGCGCATCGCGTCGATTCATCCGTTGTTCGGCCCTGACGCGCGTCTCCTCGCCGGCCGCACGCTCCTCGTGTGCGAAACCGGCGATCGCGCCGCATCGCGGCAGATCCGCGCGTTCTTCGAGCCGACGGCGCTCTCGATTCGCGATCTGTCGCTCGAGTCGCACGACCGCGTCATGGCGATCGTCCTCGGCCTCTCGCACGCGGTGAACCTGATTTTCTCGCGCGCGCTCGTCCGGACCGGCGTCGGTTTCCGCACGTTGCAGGACTTCGGCAGCTCGACGTTTCACAAGCAGGTTCGAACGGCCGCCGAGGTTGCCGCGGAGAACCCGGCGCTCTACCACGCGATTCAATGCCAGAATCACGAGAGCGGCGCGGCGCTCGGACTTCTGACGGAAGTCACGCGCGAGTTCGTCGACGCCGCGCTCGATGCGGACCCGAGCGCGTTCATCGAAGAGATGAATCGGATGCGCGAGTGGTACGAGGAGCCGGGCGAGAAGAGTGCGCCCCGAGCCGCGCGCCGCACGCCGGCGCCATCCCGGACGCTGGCGCCGCCTCGCGCGACACGCCGGCGTAGAACGCCGCCCTCGTGATCGCGCGCCTGGCTCCGGCGATCGTGATCGCGATCGCGTTGGCGCGCGGCGTGTTTCTTCTCCCGACGCCGTACGTCGACTGGATGCACGACGAGACATACTTCGTCGCGCTCGCACTCGAGCACGGCGCAAATGCGGGTGGCGGCGCAGCGAACGGCCCCACCGCGCCGCTCTACGCGAACGACACGTTGTTTCAAGAATTCAAGCCGGCGTTTCCCGTTCCGTACATTGCGATCGTCGACGTCGCGACGCGGTGGCTCGGCTCGCCGGAAGCGGCGCAGCGCTGGATTCCCGCGGTACTCCTCGCGATTTTCCTCGGCGGGATTTACGCGCTGACGCGCCGCCTCACCAGATGCGTCGTCGCGGGGCTCGCCGCCGCGCTGATTGCCGCGCACCCATGGCCGTCCACGTTCCTCGTGAGCTTCGGCGTGTTGCCGGGGCGCCTTCTGCCGCGCGACATCACGACCGCGCTCTTGCCGTGGCTGCTTTTGCTCACGTTGAACGGCTCGCGGCGCATTCCGTTTCTGCTCGCCGGCCTCCTCACGGCGATCCATCCGATCTCCGCGCCGCACGTTTGGCTGCTCATCGCGGCGTCCGGCCTCGCGGCGCGCACGCTCACGCTGCGCGACGTTCTCGCCGGCGCGGCCCTCTTCGTCGCGGGGGCGCTCCCCTACCTCGTCGCGCTCATGCGCCTGCCCGATCTTTCGCCGCCGCCGATCGAACTCGTCAACCTTCGGATGTCGTACGTCCTCCCGCCGCCGATCGGCCAACTCGCGCGCTTCGTGCTCCTGCAGCTTGCGCCGCTTGCACTCATCGGCGGGATCGGCATTGCGAAGGGACGCTTCGCGAGGCCGCACCAGCGCGCGCTCTGGGCGATTGCCGCCGCCGCCGCCGTGCTCGCGGCGCTCACGCCGCTCACCGCCGCCGTGCACGAGCTGCTTCCCTTTCAACCGATACGCGCCGCGCTCTATCTCTATCTGCCGTTCATCATCGGCGCGGGAGCGCTCATCGCACGGCTCGTCGGGCGCCAGACCCGACCCCTCGGTGAATCGCCGACGGAGACTCCCGCGCCCGGGCGACGCAACGCCGTCGCCGTCGCGGCGGGAGCGCTCATCCTGGGATTCCTCGCGAATCAGGCGCGGCCGATCGAGGAGCCCGGGCGAATCGCGTACACACTCGGAGCGCGCGGCGCCGCGCTCGCGGCCGTCGAGCAGATCACACGCGTCGCGAACGCCGTGCGTCCGATCGACGCACTCGGACAACTCGCCGCGCGTGCGGGCCTCGCCGAACGGCCGCAGAACTTTCTCCTCAACACCGACCCGGCGTCGATGCGCGAAGTCCTCGCCGCGTCGTGTGTCGATGTCGGCGGCGATCGCGCGCCGTTCCTCGAACTCGCCCGTTTCGCGCGCGAGCAATCGGCCCCCGGCGACAACTTCATGATCCCGCCGGTCGGCCTCGACCACTTTCGCGTCCACGCGCGCCGCGGAATCTACGGGTGCTGGAAAGACGGCGGCGTGATTCTCTTCTCCGAGCGCTACGCCGCGCTCTGGAACACGCGATTCTCCGAACTCGTGCGACTCTACTCGCGCCACGACGCCGCGGGCTTCGCGCGGCACCTCGACTCGGGCGACGTGCGGTTTGTGGTATGCGACGCACGCAAACCGCGCCTACAATTTCCCGTGGCCTTCGAGAACACGCGTTTCATCGTCTATGGCGGTTGGAATTCCGGCGAACCGCCGCACGGCACGCAGCATTGAACTTCGACTCGCACCTTTGATGCGCCGCGCTCGCAATGAATCGCGCTAGCGGCTGGGTCAGCGTCGCGCGTGCGTTCGTCATCGCGACGAGCGTGCTCGCGGTTACGCGCGCGATCTACGACGTCGCGCTCATCGCGCGCCGCGAGCCGCTCGCCGATGCGCTGGCGCTCTTTCCGCACGCCGTGTGGGGCGGGGCGGCGTTCGTCGCGCTCGCGCTGTTTCCCGTGGGACTGGTGGCCGCGATCGCATCACGCGGTGATCGCGGCGCGAACGAGACGACGAGTCCGGCTCACGCAAAGCCGCGCCGCCGCGGCATCGCCCCGCTTGCGATTCTCTTCGCGATCGGCGCCGCACTGCTCATCGCGCTCGAGATCTGGCTGCGGCTCTTCGAGCGCGTCGAAATCTCGCCGGGCCCGCCGCCCGCGCGCGCGCTTTTCACGGGCGCGATCGCGAAATCCGCGGGCCTCTTCGCGGTTCTCGCAGGTGTACTCCTAGCCGCGTTCGGCGCGGTCGCTCGCGGAACGGGCGCGAGATCGCCGGGCTCGCGCACCACCGCGTTCGCCGTCGTCGCCGCACTCGCGCTCGCCGGCGCGAGCGTTCCCGCGTCGACGCTTCTTGCGCGCCGCGCCGCGAAGCCCGCGATGCCAGCCGCGCGCGCGACTTCGTCGCTCGCTGACCCGGCGCGCAAACCACCCAACATTCTCTTGATCGTGATGGACACGGTGCGCGCCGACGCGCTCGCCAGCTACGGTTTGCCTCTCGACGCGACGCCGACAATCGATCGCGTTGCGCGCTCCGGCGTCACCTACGCGAACGCCTCCGCCACGGCGCCGTGGACGCTCCCGTCTCACGCCTCGCTCTTCACCGGCCTCTACCCGAGCGAGCACGGCGCGCATTACGGCCACCTTCATCTCGACGACGACGTCACGACGATGGCCGAACTTCTCTCCGGACTGGGTTACGCGACAATCGGATTCTCGAAGAAGACGTGGCTCTCGCGCGAGATGGGAACGCTTCAGGGATTCGACGCGTACCGCGACTTCCGGCTCCCCGAGCCGCGCGAGCGACTTTTCGCGGCGCGGCTGCGCGCGAGCGTACGCGACATCACGCGCGGCCGCCCGCTGCGCCACAAGGACGCGGGCGGCGCCGCGATCGCATCCGCCGCGTCGGCGTGGATTCGCGAACACGCCGAAGAAGGCGCGCCACCGTTCTTCCTCTTCATGAATCTCAACGAAGCGCACCTGCCGTTTATCCCGCAGCGCCCCGATTTTCTACGCTACGCGCGGCGTCTTCCGGGGAATGCCGCGATGGCGACGAATCTCGATTCGATGCTGTTCATCGCGGGGGAAGTCCAGCTCGGCCGCGAAGACCTCGCGCTCTTGGCATCGCTCTACGTCGGCGAAATCGCATACGTCGATCGCCAGATTGCGACCGTCATCGCCGCGCTCGAGGAGACCGCCGCCTTCGACAACACGATCGTCATCATCACGTCGGACCACGGGGAAAACATCGGCGATCACGGCCTCATGGGGCACGTGCTCTGCGTGTACGACACGTTGATCAAAGTGCCGCTCGTCGTGCGCTACCCGGCGCGCTTTCCCGCCAACGTCATCGACGAACGACTCGTGCAGCTTACGGACGTGCTGCCGACGATCGTCGACATCGTCGACCCCGAGGCCGCCGCACTGCTGCCGCCGCTCTCGGGCAGAAGCCTTCTCTCCGCCGAGTCGCGCGGCTTCGCGGTCACCGAGTATCAGCGGCCCGACAGCTACCTCGAGCGATTCCCGGAGCGATTCCCGAACTTCGACACGGCTCCGTACCGGCGGGATCTGATTTCGCTTTCGGCCGGCGCGCTCAAACTGATCGAGGGTTCGGATGGACGGCGCGAGCTGTACGACCTCGCGCTCGATCCGGGAGAACGCGCCGACATCGCGCCGCGCGACACCGTTCGCGTCGCGGACCTCTCTCGCGCGCTCGCGAATTTTCGCACGCGGCTCGGGCGGCGCGCCGACGACGCCGCCGCGCCGGCACTCGACGCGGAAACCCGCGAGGAACTGCGCAGCCTCGGGTACATCCAGTAGATCGCGGCGCGATCCAAATAGACGAGGGCGCGGCCTTTCGACCGCGCCCTCTCGCATCGTAGCCGGTTCTGGCGTCCACTCAGAAACCGTACCCTCGACGCGCGTTCTGTGCGTGACTCGAATCTAGAAGCTGAGTCCTTCCGTGAGTCCGGTATCGCCTTCGCAGTTCGCCGACCACGCGCCTTCGAACGAGCCTGACTTCATCCCTAAGCGTTCGCCGACCTGGAACGCGCCTTTGAACTCTCCGTCGAGTCGCCCGCCGCGGCCGATCCACATTCCTTCGAACGCGCCGCCGCCGAGTCCGTCGAGCGTGTACGTGCCGCGCAGAATGCCGCGGAAGTCGCCGCTTGCGGAGATGTACTTGCCAAAGAGAACGCGCGTGCCGTCTTCCTTCTCGCCGAAGTGGCCGCGCATGAATCCGGCGGGCCGGCCGTCCGCCTCGACCCACACGCCGCCGAACGCGCCGCGGTTCGACTCGCCGTTCATCCGCCAATAGCCGCGCATGTAGCCGTTCCCGCACGGCAGAGCGGCTCGAGCACGCGACAGGAACGACACTTGGTTTCCTAGCGCGTCGACGTCGATCACCTCGGAGAGGCCGTCGAGCTGCGCGATCTCGTAGGATTTCGTGAGCGGTCCCGTCGTGAGCGTGATCGTGTTGGGAATCGGATCCGCGTCGTCCTTCGGCGTGTAGATGCGAAGCAGCAGTCCGTCATGATCGACGCTCGTCGTGCTCGTGAAGTTGATCTCGCGGCGGTTGCCGTCCGGCCGCACTATGGAGTCGCCGGGGCGTTCGAAGCGAATCACGCGCTGCACCTTCACCGCGCCGCGCAAGAGCGAGATCGAACCGCTCCAATCCGTCGCGACCGTGTTCGTGGAATCGTCGTCGAGGACGCCCCACACGATTCGCAGGAAGTGAACGTCGAACGAAGGACTCGCCTCGAGCGAGGCTTCGTCGACGAGCCCGCCGTCGAGCGCGTCCTCCTCTTCGTTCTTGATCTTCAGAAGAATGGGGTCGCCGAAGTTCGGCGACTCGGTGTCCTGCGTGTAGCCGCCGTTCTCACTCGAGAGGTCGAGATTCTCGAACTCGTTGCCCGTGTCGTCCGTGTTTGCCGGCGACGACGGATTCGAGTCGCCGAGGCATCCGGCGAATCCGATGGCCGCAGCCAGCACCGCCGGCACTCCGAGGTTCTGGAAGATCCGCTTCATCTGCTCTCTCCTTCTTCGTTGTTGCGCGCGTTGCCCGCAGGGGATTCCGTTGGAGCTTTGTCGCGGGCGATCGGTTATCTTCGCCCGGCTCGAACCGCTCGATCGACGTTCCGTGGTGACGTAAGGCAAGGAGAATGCCACCGGCGCTCGCGCAAACAAGAACGTCAAGCTACTGTAAAGACGCAACTTACGAACAGACTCGCATTTCGCAGCAGATCTGGCGGCGGCGGCGGCGGACCGGAAGGTGCACGCCGCGTCCGCATCGGAACGCACCCGAGGAAAGAACTCGAGCAAAAAATGAAGACGCTGACAGTCAAGAAGGGGCACGACGAACGGCTCCTGCGCGGGCATCCGTGGATTTTTTCGAACGAGGTGGCCGAGTCGCCACGTGTCTTTCGCGCCGGCGAGATCGTGCACGTCATCGCGTCGCGCGGCGCAACGCTCGGCACGGCGTACGTCAATCCGCGCTCGCTCATTCTCGCGCGCCTCGTCGCGAACGATCGCGTCGAGGTCGACGCCGAATTCTTTCGGGAGCGCATCGCCGCCGCACTCGCGCGGCGCGAGCGCCTCATCCCCGGCCTCTCGTCGTATCGCCTGATCTACAGCGAGGGCGACCGCCTCTCCGGGCTCATCGTCGATCGCTTCGAGGATCAGCTCGTCGTGCAGACGCACACGCTCGGAATGGACATGCGGCTCGAGATGATTCGCGACGCACTCGTCGAGGTCGTGCGTCCGCGCGCGATCATCGAGCGCAACGAGGCCTACGCGCGCACGCTCGAAGGACTCGAGCCTCGCACCGGAGTGATCTTCGGCGAGACCGACGGCCACGCAAGCGTCGATGAAGAGGGCACGCACATCGCGATCGATCTACTCCACGGCCAGAAGACGGGGTACTACTTCGATCAGCGCGTCAACCGGACGATGCTCCGAGGACTCGTCGATGGGCGCCGCGTGCTCGACCTTTTCTGCTACGTCGGCTCTTGGTCGCTCGCGGCGCTTCGGTATGGCGCGCGCGAAACGCTCGGCATCGATAGCTCGGGGTCGGCCATCGCGCACGCGAGCGCGAACGCCGAACGCGCCGGCGCCGCCGGCAAGGCGCGCTGGGAAGAATCGGATGTCGAAAACGCGCTCGACCGCCTCGCCCTCGCCGGCGACCGCTTCGGCGTCGTCGTGATCGATCCCCCCGCGTACGTGAAGAGCCGCAAGAAACTCTTCGCGGGGATTCGGAAGTACCGAATCGTGAACCAGAAGGCGATCGCGCTCATCGAGCGCGGCGGATTTCTCGTGACGTCGTCGTGTTCGTACCACGCGAGCACGGAGGAATTCCTCGGCGCGATCGCGGAGGCGGCGCAGAAAGCGGGACGCCGCGCGGAACTCGTGCGCACCGGAACGATGCCCGCCGACCATCCGATACCGGTCGGGATGCGCGAGGCCGATTACCTCAAGTGCTTCGTGCTGGAGATTCTGTAGGCGGCGCGCCCGCGGGCGGCGCGTCTTCGAGCGTTCGCACGACGACATCGCCCTTCATCTTCGCGCGGCACGCTAGGCGCAGCCCGCGCCGTGCGATCGCGCCGACTTCATCCTCGAGGACCGGCGTGAGATTCTGCATCCCGCTCTCGATCTGGACGAGGCACTCGGAGCAACGCCCCTCGCCGATGCACGAGGTCCGCACGTAAACGCCGAGCGCGCGCGCCGCGGTGAGCAGATCCGTCTTGAATGGGAACGTGCCGCGCGCGCCGGACGGAAGGAAGAGGACCTCGGGCATGTGCGCGAGCCTAGCGAATGGAATCGCGCGGCGCAACGCGGGGGGCCGCGCCGGCGCGCGCCTCCTGGCCGCCTCCCCCGCGCGACGCGACAGCGCCGGGCGCACATTCAGCGTAGACAGCCATCGTCTTCTCGAGCATCGCGGACTCGGAGAAGACCTCTTCGACGCGCTTGCGGCCGTTCGCGACGAGGCGCGCGCGGAGGTTCGCGTCGCCGCGCACGCGCGCGGCCGCGCTTGCGAACTCCGCGGGGTCGCGCGTTCGCAGGAGGAGCCCCGTCTCGCCGTCGGTGACGACCTCGGGAATGCCTCCGACGGCGGGCGCGACGATGGGGACACCCGCCGCCATCGCCTCGAGCAGAACGAGCGGCAGCCCCTCGGCCCGCGACGTCATGACGAGCACGCCGATCTGCGCGAGCGCGGCGAGCGACTCGGCATGACTCGTTGCGCCGAGCAGCGTGACGCGCCCGCCGAACGCGTTTGACGCGGCGCGGCTCGCAACATCCCGCTCGAGAGATCCGCCGCCGACAATAACGCCTGACATCGCGGGCAGCCGCTCCAGCACGTCGACGAAGAGATTCGGGTCCTTCACGTCTTCGAGCCGCCCGACGAAACCGATGTCCCAACGGTGAGGACCACGCGCCGCCGGAACGCTCTCGGCGCGGATGCCATTGTGAATGACGCGCGCGCGTCCGCCGCCGAGCGGCATTCGCCATCGCCGTGCGCGTGCACGATCGTGCTCGGAGACGAAGATCACGGCGCGCGTGCGTTTCATCGTCCACCACTGCGCCGCGGCGCCGAGCCACTGCGACCAACCGCTGCGGTGCGCGAAGTGGAGCCCATGAACGGTGTAGATGATGGGGACTCGGCATCCGGCCGCGGCGACGACCCACGCGGCGCGTCCGCCGTGAGCGTGCACGCAATCCGGTGCGAAGCGCTCGATCTCGTCGCGCACCGCGCGCAACGCGGCGGGCCGCATCGCTCCGCGCCAAAAGTTCGCGCTCCGCGTCTTAACGCCCGCCTCCGCGCCGAGCGAGGCAGCGACCGACTTCGCTTCGGTAAGGAATCCGAAGTCCACGCGGTCCGCCAAACCGCGGAAGAGTTGGAGCACGTGCGTCGTGCCGCCCCCCGCGGCGCCGTCCGCGAGGACACACATCACTCTCACGAGACTCTCACGAAGATCTCAACACGCGCGCGCTCGGGACTTCACGGCGATCCGGCTGCGCCCACGAATGCGCGAAGCCCGTCTTCCAGGCTCCACCGCGGCGCCCAGCCGAGCAGTTCACGAGCGCGCGTGATCTCCGCGCACGACCGCACGATGTCTCCCTCGCGGCGCGGCTCGAATCGCAGATCGGGCGGCCACGCGGGGAAGAGCGCGGCGAGTTCATCGATCAATTCAAGAAGGGAGATCTCCTGCCGCCGCCCGACGTTGAGCGCTGCGAAGCGCTGTGCCGGCGTCGAAGGGGCGAGCGCGCGCACAAACGCGGCGGCGGCGTCTCGCACGTAGATGAAGTCGCGCGTCTGCTTGCCATCGCCGAACACGGTGATCGGTTTCCCGTCGCGCATGCGATCGGCGAAGAGCGAGATCACGCCGGCGTACGGGGACGACGGCGATTGCCGCGGCCCGAACACGTTGAAGAGCCGCAGCGCGATCGCGGAGAAGCCATTGTGCGCCGAGAACATTTCGAGGTAGCGCTCGCCCGTCAGCTTCTGAAGACCGTACGGCGTCGCGGGCCTCGCGATGCAGGTCTCGCGCACGGGGATCTCGGATTGATCGCCGTACACCGCGGCGGAGCTTGCGAACACGAGGCGCGGAATCGAGACCTCACGCGCAAGCGCGATCGTCGCGAGGGTCGCCGAGAGATTGCTGTGATGCGCGGCGAGCGGCTGTTCCCACGACGCGACGACCGACGGAATCGCCGCCAAGAGCGCAACGCCGTCGTACGCGCCATGCCCCAGCGCGCGCACATCGGCGGCGTTCACAGCGAGGATGTCGCGCTCGAGAATCGCGAGGTCCGAGTGGGCCGGAAGATTCGCCCGGCTCCCCGTCGCGAAGTTGTCGATCACGCCGACGTGCGCGCCCTCTTCGAGCAACGCTTCGACGAGGTGCGATCCGATGAACCCCGCGCCTCCGACGACGAGGATCTTCACGGGGCTTCCCGCAATCGGGCCGCCGACGCCGGCTCGCGCACCGCGGCGGCGCTATTCACACCTCTCCAAGAACGCGGGCGAACCACCGAGCCAGCGCGCGAAAAGCGGGTTGTCCCAGAGGACGGAAAGATCGCGCAGCGGCGCGCGGAAAGCCGACGCGATCCCGCGCGCGAGATCGCCGTCACGCGCGAGGGCGACGCCGAGTTTCGCGTGTGTCGAGGCGATCGCGCGCCGGTTGCGGCGGCGCGACTCGCGGCCAAGTTTGAGGTGCGCGGCGGCGTATTCGAGAAGCGATAGCTCTTCGCGAGCGATGAGCGCACGGTAACGCCCTGCGCGCGTCATGCTGCCCGGGACGATCCGCATCTTGCAGAGAAACGAGTCGAGCATCGCGATCCTGTGGCGTCGCGCGAGCGCCAGGAGAAGCCCGCGGTCTTGCGCGTAGACGAGATACTCCGGGTAGCCGCCGACTTCCTCGGCGCACGCCCTGCGAAACATCGCCGACGAGTGCACGAGCGGGTTCGTCCATCCGAGCGAATCATGCAGGGCTTCCGGGTCGACGGGTGGTTTGTAGCGGGCAATGACGCGTCCGCGAACATCGATGTGTTCGGACCACGAACCTACGAGAGCGAAATCGGAGTGTCTATCCAAAAACTCGCGCTGGGCAGCGAGGCGCTCCGGGTGCGCGATGTCGTCAGCGTCGAGCACGGCGATGTATTCGCCGCGCGCCTTCGCGCACGCGTGCCGGAGTGCCGGCGTGCGGCCCGTGTTTCGCGCGAGCGTCACGACGCGCACGCGCGGATCCGCGTAGTGCGCCAAGATCGCCGCGGAGGCGTCCGTCGATCCGTCGTCGACCGCGACGAGTTCCCACGACGGCTCGCTCTGCGCGAGCACGCTCTCGACGCTCGCCGCGACGTAGGCATCCGCGTTGTGAACGGTCATCACGACGGAGATGCGCGGCGCGGAGTGCGGATTGGCGGAAGCTGTCATCGTCGTCTCGGGTTCGCGTCGATCGCATCGGATCGCCGCCCGAGTGTAAGCGAACACGACGCGGCTTTACACATCACCGGGCGTCACCTAAACTTCTCGGCCTTGTGAAAAGTGCTGCGATGACACACCACGACGCTTCGTGCGCGGAGCCCGACACGCGCGAAGTTCGGTCCCGCACGGCGCGGAACGCGAAGAGCGGCTGCACCGCGCGGGCCGACGCGGCCGCGCGCGTTACGGGATTCGCCGCGCTCGTCTTGCTCGCGCTGATTGCGCCGCCACCCGCACACGCCGACGACGACGAGCGGGTTCGAAAACTCCAGCCGTTCGAACGCCGCGAGGAGACACTCCCGAACGGCGCGCGGCTCGTCATCGTTCAAGGCGCGCCGGGAAGCCGCGGAGCGATCGTCGCCGCGTTCGACGCGGGCGAGTCGTACGTCAACGCGCGCCAGAAGGGAATCGCGACGCTCGCGGCGCGGCTTCTCGGGGCGGGTTCGAGCGCGCGCAGCGGCGCCGCGCTCGAGAGCGCCCTCGCGCAGCTTTCCGCCGTGATCGATACGCGCGCCACGCCCGACATCATCGAAGTCGCGATGATGGCGCCACCCGACAGCCTCGCCGCCGCAGCGGATCTGCTCGCGGAAATTCTCGGAGATCCTGCGTACCCGGAGTCGCTTTTCGTACTCGCGAAAGAAGAGATGCTGCGAGACGCGCGCGCGCGGCGAACGCTCGGCGAACGCGTGCGCGATCGTCTCGCGCGGGTTCTCTACGACCGTCATCCGTATTCCGAGGCGCCGACGCCAGCGTCCGTCGAGTCGATCACGCACGCCGACCTGCGCGCGTTCCACGGGCGCTTGATCGGCGGCGAAACCGCGACGATCGTCATCGCCGGCGACATCGCCGACGACGAAGCGCTCGTACAGAGCGCACGCCGCGCGTTTTTGCGGCTCGGCCCTGCCTCGATCATCGCGTCGCATCGCCCCGCTCCGCCGCCGCAAACACGCCGCCGCGTCTTCCTGATTCACGAACCGGGCGCGCGCAACGCCGCGTTCGCGACGGGCAACCTCGGCATTCGCATCAGCGATCCCGACCTCTTAAGCGCGCTCGTCGTCGAGAGGATCCTCGGAACGCCCGGCAGCGGGCGCATTCCGGCGGCGATCCGCCGCGGCGGCATCGAAGTCGGGGACGAAAGCGTCGCGTTCGAATGGCGGCGCGATCCCGGAGTCTTCATCGTGTCCGCCAGCTTCGACGCGGCGTGGGCGGATTCCGGCGCGGCGATCATCCTGCACGAACTCGACGTGATTCGGCACGACCCGATCGCACCGGAGGAGGCCGAGAACGCGATCGTCGCCCACATCGATTCGCACGGCGAGTATGTCCTCGGCGCACTCGGGCTCGCCCGCGAAACAATGACTCTGGTTCAGAACAATCTTCCCGCGCGATGGACGGCGCAGTTCGGCGACAAGCTCCAGCAGGTTTCGACGCTCGACGTGTCGCGCGCCGCGCGCCGGATGATCCGTCCCTACTCGGCGCCGCTCGTCTTCGCGGGGGACGGCGCGCAGCTCGCGCCGGCGATCGCGCGCTTCGGCACCGTCATCTGGCTCGACGAAAACGGGCTACCGCTCCCGCCTGACCGGCGACCAAGCCTCACGACCGAGGTGCCGCCCGCCGCCGAACCGGTCGCCTCGGAGAAGCCAAACGACGCGGTCGCGCCCGCGGATTCATCCGAATCCGTCGCGGACACAACCGCGTCGACCACGATCAACGTGGAGCTCTTGGGTGAGACCTACGACGAGCCCGTCAGTTCGCAGGCGGAGGGCGCTCCTCCGACGGAGCATCACGAGGCTGTGCCTCCTGAGGACTCTGCAGCCACTCACGCGTCGGAAGCGCCGCCTGATTCGGCTTCGGCCGAACCACCGCAAGCGTTTCCCGATTCCCTCCGTGAGTCCGATGAGCTCGCATCCCCTCCCGATTCCTCCGCACACTCATGGGCTGATTCCCTCCACGGTGAGGAGCCAAAGGACGAGAGCGATCGCACGCCTTAACGGTCGCCTCTGCCCTCATCGAATTCGTATCGCTTTCTGATTTTCGACGTACCCGTCCGCTTCGAGCCGAACGAAATAGATTCCTGCCCGCGGTCGCCCGCGATCGTCCTCTCCAGTCCAGATCACCTCGTGCGTTCCTCCCTCCATCATCGCGTCCGCGACGACGCCGATGAGCCGGCCAGCGCTGTCGTAGAGCGAAACCCTCACCGCGCCGCGTACGCCGGACGGAACAGCGAAGCGTATGCGCACGTCACCGAGCGCCGGATTGGGTGACGGCGGGAACAACTTGTAGGCCGCGATCGCGCCGTCGGAGTTCGGCGGATCGTCGGGCGGATCGTTTTCGTCGTCGTCCGTGCTGTCGGGCGGATCGATGCCGAGCGTCGAATCGATGGGCGCGCCGGTCGAGTCGTCGGGGGCGCCCGTGGAATCGTCGGGTGCACCGGTCGAATCGTTAGGCGCTCCCGTGGAATCGTCTGGCGCGCCGGTCGAATCGTCGGGTGCGCCGGTGGAATCATCGGGCGCGCCGGTGGAATCGTCCGGGGCGCCGGTCGAATCATCAGGTGCGCCAGTGGAATCATCGGGTGCACCGGTGGAGTCGTCAGGTGCGCCGGTGGAATCGTCCGGCGCGCCAGTCGAGTCGTCGGGTGCGCCCGTGGAATCATCTGGTGCGCCGGTCGAGTCGTCCGGTGCGCCCGTGGAATCATCTGGTGCGCCGGTCGAGTCATCAGGTGCGCCCGTGGAATCATCCGGTGCTCCAGTCGAGTCATCGGGCGCGCCGGTGGAATCGTCGGGTGCGCCAGTCGAGTCATCGGGCGCGCCGGTGGAATCATCCGGTGCTCCAGTCGAATCGTCCGGTGCTCCAGTCGAATCGTCCGGCGCTCCGGTGGAATCATCCGGCGCGCTCGCAATCTCCCACGTCACGCCGCTCACCGCGGAGGTGCCGTAGAACGCGTTGACGATCGACGCCGCGACCTCGAGGCTCTCGGGATCGCTCCCGGCCGGAATCGCGAACGCGATCTGCGCGACGTTCGTTTCGAACGACGGCGCTGCCTCCGTCGCGTCGACCCACAGCATGTTCATGACTTCGCCGGCATTCGCGCCGAGCGGATACGCGACCAGGTCGCTCTCGCCGACCGCGGGGCCCGATGCGAGCAGCACGCCGTCGCCGCCGAGCGAGAACGCGATCGCCGCGAGCCCTCCCGCGCCTTCGAGCGTGAGTGTCGCGGTGACGATGTCGTAGCCGGGCGGTGCGATGCCGAGCGCATCGGCCGCTCGCGTGCCGGCGATGCGAAGCGTCGACGGCGCGAACAGGCCCTCCGCGCCGGGGGCCGCCTTCGCCGCCACGCCGCCCGCGTCCGCGCACGCCGCGCCGAATTCTGCGCCGATCACGTCGAGGTCCGCCCCGGCGATCGAACCGTCCGCGTCGAGATCGGAGCACCCGACGATGCCGTCGTGATAGTCGGGCAAGAAGAGCGCGATGTCGTCGAGATCGACGACGCCGTCCGCGTCGACGTCGGGACTTCGTAGCGTCGCCGCCCCAGCGATCTGGGTCGTGACGCCGGCGCCCGCGAGCGTGAAGGCGATCTCGCCGCAGCCGCCCAGCGCGGCCGATTCGAACGCGAACGCGCCGGCTTCGCCGGTGATCGGCTGCGCGAGAAGCGTTTCCGGCGCGCACGCGCCGCCGCCGTCGAGAAGCAGAACGAACTCGCCCGCCGACGCGGTCGTGTCGGGCACGCCGCCGCGCGCGACGCGCGTCTCGACGCGCAGAGTGTCGAGTCGCGCCGCCGGTGACACGACGAGCAACCCGCTCGGCGGAACGATCGTGATCTGGCGGTCGGGCGAACCGGGGGGCGGCCCGATCACGATCACGGACGCCGCGTCGCTCGCATCGCCCGCGGTCGCGATCGCCGCGCCGCTGCCCGCGCTCCACCCGCGCACGCGCCCCGCGCCCACGAGCACGCACGCGCCCTCCGCGCTCCACGCGACGGAATCGCTCAGCACGTTTCCGCGCGCATCGAAAACCTGCGCCGTGAAGACCGCTTCCGCATCGATGTCGATCGTCGCGGAATCGGGAGAGATGACGACGCGATCCGGCGCGCCGGGAACGACGGTGATCGACGCGGAGTCGGCGAGCGCGCCGCTCGATGCAACCGCCCATCCGCTTCCGAGCGCTGACGGCGTGAAATTTCCCGACGCGTCGATGCTTCCGATCGCGCCGCGCAGCGTCCATGTGATCGCGTCGTTGCGCGCGTTGCCGTCGGCGTCGACGACGAAGGCCGTGAAGCGGCCGCTCGAGTCGGCGGGAATGATCGCCGCTTCGGGAGACACCGTGATGGCAGACGGTGCTCCCACGACAACCGTGACACCCGCCGAGTCGAGAAGCCCTCCGGCCGAGTAACGAATCGCGCCGCGTCCCGACGAACGCGCGGTGAAGAGACCTCCCGTCGTGATCGTTCCGATTCCGCCCGTCACGCTCCACGCGCCGCTGACGACAATCGGATTTCCGAGCGCGTCGAGCACCTGCACGCTGAACGCGATCGTCGAGTCCGCGGAGATCGTCGCCGAGTCGGGCGACACGATGATGCTCGCAACCGCGCCCGCGACGACGGTGACCTCGGCGCTGTCCGCGAAACCGCCGGCGCTTGCGATCACCGCGCCCGCGCCGAGCGCCGACGCGGTGAAGAGGCCGCCGCTCGTCACGCCGCCGATTCCGTCCGTAACGCTGTACGACGGCGAGATGGCGACCGCGTTGCCGTACGCGTCGCGGCCGCTCGCCGAGAATTGACGCGTCGCGCCGGCGCCCACCGTCGCGCTCGCGGGCGAAACAACGACGCTCGCAAGCGGACCGGGTGTAACCGCGATCATGAGGCTCTCGCTGTTACCAGCGATACCGTCGGCGTTGCCCGCGGGGACCGCGATTGCGCTCCCGCCGCCCCACGGAACGACCGCGACGGCGATCGCCGCGCCGGGGTTCGCCGCCTGCGGCGACGCCGTTCCGGTGAGCGCCACGCGCACGACCGATCCCGCGACGAGCGGCACCGATGACGTCACGCGGATCGTGTCTCCCGCCGTCGTGATCGTCCCCGCGAGCGGAGTGCCGTTCACGAACGCGCCCGGCGCCTGCCACGACGCGAGCGTCGCGGGCTTCACCAAACGAATCTGGCTGATGCCACCGGAGCCCGCGGAGTTGAGCCGCGCGAACGCATCGAGCGCCACCGCGGCGCCCGCGCCGAACGAGCGCGGCGTCGCCTCCGCCACGACCGTGACGGGGACGACATCCGAGATGATGAAACTGCCGCTATCGCGCTGCCCGGTCCATCCCGCGGAATCGCGCGCCAACAATCGAACGCGGCAATTCGCGGACGCGGGGCCGGTAACCGTGAACGTCGCGGTCGTGTCGGTCGAGAGATAGACGCCGAGCGTCTCCGGGAAGCTCGCGCCGCCGTTGCGCGAGAGAAGCACCTTCGTGTTCGCGAACGTCGCCGGGTCGAGCGGATCCCATCCGCGGAAGCGAATCGTCTGCGCGGTGCCGACCTGCCACGTTCCCGTGACGGGCTGTAGAAACGCAGCCTTCGGACGCAACTCGAGGAAGCCGGTCGCGGTATATACGGACCCGGGATACGTGACGCGCGCCTGCCCCCCCTCGTACTGGCGGATGTACGCGTCTTGCCAGGTGTACGCGCCGATCGTGTCGTAGTACGCGCCGAGCGGCTGGCCAAGGTTGACGCGCAGCGAATCGTAAACGGGAAACCACCACGTCGAGTGATATGGCCAGACCTTGTTCTCCGAGTCGCGCCCGAAGCCCGTGATGCACGCGTAGCCGTCGCCCAAGAGCGCGCTCGCGAGCGTGAGCTTGATGATGGGATCGAGGCACGCCGCGTTGTTCGGCGCTTCCGCCGTCGAGAGCCGCTGCGGGTCGCAGTCCACGGGCCAGAACGAGAGCCCCTGCAACGTGATGAGCTGCTGCGGGACGTCGAGGTACCAGTCTTCCTCGTTCAGATAGCCCCAGTACGGACTCAGCATGCTCGAGTACCAATCGGGGCCGGCGCCGCCGACGGGTCCGGGGAATCCCTCGTGGAAGCGGCCGTTCGTCCACTGGCGCGATTTCGCAGGCACGCCGCCGTTCGGGAAGATGACGAAGTCCTGGCCCATCAAACCGCGGAGCCGCTCGCAAAACTCGTTGGTCCCGTACTTCCACCAGTTGTCGAGCGAGTCGGGGCGGTCGCCGACGCCGTCTTGATTCGAGTCGATCGAGTCGACGCCGCCCGCGATCCATCGCGTCGCGTTCGCCCAACTAATTCCCGCGAGAAGATGGTCGCCGTGGATGCCGTCGAAGACGCCCGGGTTCTCGATGAAGACGTCGTTGTACAGGTACTCGGCGAAGGCGCGGCACATCGCCAGATTCGTCCAGTTCATCCAGCCTTCGGCGCACGTCGATTCGCCGTCGGCGCGCTTCCAATGATCGCCGTCGGTGTCGCGCAGATACCAGGTCGCTGCGTTGGCGTCGAGCTGCGCCGTCCACTCGTACATGACGTCGTTGCGACCGGTCCAGTTCGAGCAGTTCACGTCGCACGACACGACGGCGATGACTTGCAGATCGGGATTGCGCGCCTTCATCGCGCGGCACGAATCGGCGAGTCCCGGTTCGCGGACGATGTCCGTCCAGTGAAACTCGACGGCGTCGTACTTCTCGGCGCGCGCGAAATCCTTCGGCTCCGGGTTGTGCCAGAGCATCGTCATGAGCCGCGGATACGGCGGCTCAGCGAAGGCGAGGTTCGAATTGAAGAGGGGAATTGCAACGACGGCGGCGGCCGCGACCACCCGTACGAGTCTTTCCGCGGTTCTCGTGAACACGCCACCCCTGCCACCCGGGATCGTCAAGCGCTCGCTCCTCCCACCCACATGTTGTCGTCCACCTAAGCGCTTCCCTGGAGGCTGTTCGCTTCCTGCGCTGCCTGTTCATCGATTGAGTCGCCGCCGCCACACGCCAACGAGCGAGACACGCGCAACTCGTTGCCGCGTGCGGCGCGCGAAACCTCGCCGCCAGACGAAGCGGCAGAGTCAGCAACCGGCGTTCCGTGTCAGAAAGCGGATGTGATAGAGCCGAGCGCAGGGAAGGCGATGCGGGGCGGAATTTGTGACGAGCGCGGCGTTGTGCGTCGAATCGTGCGCGCGATAATTTTGCGCGCGCGCCGCTCTGAACGCGGCGCGCGCGCGCTTCATTTCATTATTTCATTATTCGATGAGAACGAGTTTCGTCACGCGCGCGGCGCTCTCGGTCTCGAGGCGAAGGAAGTAGACGCCGGGCGCGACGCGCGCACCGCCGGCATCGCGGCCTCCCCATGAGACTTCGTGAACGCCGCTCGCGGCCGGCGCGTTCCACAGCTCGTCGACCAGACGCCCGGAAACATCGTAGAGAAACAGGCGCACGATCCCGGTCGTGCTCGCGGGCACGGCAAAGCGGATCGTCGCGCGATTCGTCGACGGGTTCGGGTTCGGACGGAAGAGCACAAGCTCCTGCGGCGCCGCGTCGGGATCGCCCGGCTCGGGCGTGCCGACCGGTGCGGGGCCGAGAACGACGACGCTCGCCGAATCCGTCGCGCCGCCTGTCCAAACGACGACACGTCCGGCGCCCGCGCGCGTCGCCGTAAATCGCCCCTGCGAATCGATCGTGCCGACATCGCCGAGTGTGCTCCAGAGCTGCTGCCCCGGTATCGCGACGTCGTTCGCATCGTAGGCCGTCGCGCTGAATTGCCGCGACCCGTTGAGCGGGAGTATCGCCGTGCGCGGCGTCACGCGGGCTCGCACGACGGGACCGTTCACCACGGCGACGTCGGCCGAGTCGCGAACACTGCCGACAGTCGCGAGAATGTCACCGTCTCCGGGAATCATCGCGAGGAAGAAGCCGGCGTCGTCGATCGTGCCGATGGCGCCGCTCACGATCCACTCCGGCGCTACGGGAACGGGATTCTCGTACGCGTCGCGGCCGAATGCGAAGAAGCGCCGCGTCTGCCCCTCGGTCAGCGTCGGCGCGGGCGGCGTCACGATGATGTGATCGAGCGGCCCTGCGCGCACGCCGAGAAGGAGCGAGTTCGCGTCGCCTGCAACGCCATTCGCGTTGCCCGCGGGAGCCGCGAGCCACGCGCCGGTTGCGCCGCAGCGAAACGCGGCGCTCAGCTCGGAGCCGGGAAGCGCGGCGAGCGTCTCCGCGACGGCGGCGAACCGTACAACGACGCGCGCGCCCGGTGGCCACGGCGTCGACGGTGTAACGAGCAACGTGTCGCCCGCGATCGCTGTCGTGCCCGCGAACGCGCCGCCATTGACCGTGATCTGCGCGACGTTCCATTGCGCGATCGTCACGGGACGCGTAACGGCGAGCTGAGCGACTCCGCCGGGCGCCGCACCTGTCAGCATCGAGAAGTCGAGCGGCGCCGACGCGCCCGCCGCGATCTCGTTGGGCACGACCTCCGCGACCGCCGACGCCGCGCACGATGCGATCGCGAAAATACCGCTCTCGCGAACTCCTACGTGTCCGTCGGTGTCGCGCACGACGAGCCGCACGCGGCACGCGGCGGACGCGGTACCGGCGACGTCGATCACCGCGAGCGAGTCGGATGCGGCGAACGTGCCGAGCGTCTCGGGGTAGCTCGCGCCGCCGTTGCGCGAAAGGAGCATCGTCACGCTGTCGATCGTCTCGGGCGCATACGGATCCCACGCCGCGTAGCGCACAATGCCCTCGCCGCCGATGAACCACGTCGCCCCGTCGAGCGCCTCGCGGAAGATGGTCTTCGGCAGGAACTCGAACTTGGCGGTGGCGGTGTAGAGACTGCCGGGAAACGTGACGCGCACCGCGCCGCCTTCGTACTGGCGCACCCACGTCGTCTGCCATGTGTACGGCCCGAGCGTGTCGTAAACCGCGCTCGTCGGCTCGCCGAAGTTGACGCGCAGCGTGTCGTAGATCGGGAACCACCACGTCGAGTGATAGGGCTCGATCGAGCCGGCGCCGCCGTTGAGTCGCGCGAATCCCGTCACACACGCGTAGCCGTCGCCGAGGAGCGTGCTCGCGAGCGTCAGGTTGACGATCGGCTCCATGCACGCTGGGTCGTACGGCGCCTCCGTCGTCGAGAGGCGCTGCGGATCGCAGTTCACCGGCCAGAACGAGAGCCCCTGCAGCGTGATCATTTGCTGCGGCGTCGTCCGGTAGATTGCGGGCTCCATCAAGTACCCGATCTGAGGGTCGAACATGCTGGTGTACCAGTTGGGCGCGGTGCCGCCGACGGGCCCTGGGAATCCCTCGTGGAAGCGGCCGTTCATCGTGCCCCTCACCAGCGGCGGTACGCCGCCGTTCGGGAAGAGGATGAAGTTTTCGCCGCAGAGTTGGCGGATGCGGTTGCAGAACGCGATCGTCCCCGCTTTCCAGCGCGCATCGAGCGTGTCGGGGCGATCGGCGACGCCATTGCGATCGGAATCGATCGAGTCGACGCCGCCGGCGATCCAACGCGTGGAGTTCGCCCAGGACATGCCGGCCAGAAGGTGATCGAAGTGGATCCCGTCGAAGACTCCGGGCTGCTGCGCGAAGACGTGTTCGTAGACGTAGTCCGCGAACGCGACGCTCATGTCGAGACGCGTCCAGTTCATCCATCCTTGCGCGCAGGTCGTCTCGAAGTCGGCGCGCTTCCAGTAGTCGCCGTCGGTGTCGCGCAGATACCACGCGGCGTCGTTGGCCGCCATCTGCGCGCTCCACTCGAACATGACATCCTCGCGCCCGGACCAGTTCGTGCAGTTGACATCGCACGAGACGACGCCGATCACTTTCAGATTCGGATTGCGCGCCTTCATCGCGTAGACCGAGTCGACGGAGCCGGGGACGCGAAGGATGTCGTTCCACTGGAACTCGACGGCGTCGAATCGCGATGCGGGGCCGAAGTCCTTGCGCTCCGGATTATTCCAGAGCTGCGTCATGAGATAAGGCCGAGGAAGTTCCGACGCGCTCGGCGCGCCGGGACTGAAGATCACGAAAAGCGAGAGAGCCGCGCAACGGAACGCGCCCCACCGCAACCACACCACCGCTTGCCTGTTCCGATCCGTACGCACGACACTCGCAGCCACGCCGTCCCCTCCATGATGTCGTTTCGCATGTTCATTCCTTGGTGCGCCGTGTGCAGATCCTGACGGCGCGTGGAGCCCGGCATCGCGGCGAGGCGCGCAGAACGCCCTAGTTTGCGCACGAACTCCACGGCCGGTCCTGTCGGCGCCTTCGAAACTGCAACCCGCATTCCGTTTCCTTTCGCGCGGCGCCGAATGCACTGCGCGACCGCCGCGAGTGACGGATGAAAGGGGATCGCATCCATCCCCGGCGACGGGACGCACCGGGATCCTCGCTCGGCATGGCTTTGATAGCCGACATCGCCAAGAGTGTGATTCGAGGAGGCGACGTTCGTGACAATGGGGAACCGCACCGTATACGCCGCGCGCAATACGTGTCAACACGATTCGTGGGCCTCGAACCTCGCGAGGCTTCGTTCGACGACGCGGATGCGACGCGATACGAACGACACGAACCGGCGTACCGCGTCAGGAATCGGAAACAACGGAGACGAGCGATGGGAAGGCGATGCGGGGCGGGATGTGTGATGGACGCGGCGTCTTGTGTCGAATCGTGCGCGCACTTTTTCCGGCGCGCGCGGCGAACTCGAAACACGCGACGATCAACTCGGGAGCGCGAGTTCCCGCTATTCCAGAAATACGAGCTTCGCCATTCGCTCGGCGCCGCGAGTCTCGAGGCGCAATAGGTAGACACCCGGCGACACGCGCACGCCTCGGGCGTCGCGGCCCTCCCATGCGACCTCGTGGACGCCGCCTGCGGCGGGGGCGTTCCACAACTCGTCTACGAGCCGCCCAGACGTGTCGTAGACGCGCAGGCGCGCGGCGCCGTCCGTGTTGGCCGGGACGGCGAATCGAATCGTCGTGCGACCCGTGGTCGGATTCGGGTTGGGCTGGTAGAGCGCCAACTCGCGCGGGCTCGCTTCGGTGTCGGACGGCTCGGGGGTGTCGACCGCAGCGGGAATCACAAAGACAAGCGCCGAATCGTCTTCGCCGCCTCCCCAGACGTAAACGCGCGTGTAGCCGGTGCGCGTCGCGGTGAAGAGGCCCGCCGAATCGATCGTGCCGCCGTTCCCGCGCACACTCCAGTAATGCTGATTTGGCACGATCTCGTTGTTGGCGTCGTACGATGTCGCGCTGAACTGCAGCGTTGCGCTCAACGGCATCGTCGCCGAGCGAGGCCTGACAAGAACGTGGATGACCGAGCTGTTCACGACCGTGACGTCGGCTGAGTCCCGAATTGCGCCGGCGGTAGCGATAACTGCGCCGTCCCCGGGGAGCATCGCGAGAAAGAACCCCGCGCTGTCGATGGTGCCGATTCCGCCGCCCACGCCCCACTGCGGCGTCACGGGTACGGGGTTCTCGTAGGCGTCACGGCCGGCCGCGAAGAATTGATCGATCTCGCCTTCGGTCATCGTCGTCGCCGGAGGCGTCACGACGAGGTGATCGAGCGGCCCCGCGGGCACGCCAAACACCAGTGAGTTCGCGTCGTCCGAGACTCCGTTCGCGTTTCCGGCAGACGCGCCAAGCCACGCGGCGGTTGAAACACAGCGAAACCCGACGGCGGCGGGCGCTCCGGGCAGCGAGAGGCTTGTTTGCGCGACCGCGCTGAAGGCGATGACCACACGGACGCCCTGCGGCCAAGGCACGCCTGGCGTCACGCGCAGCGTGTCGGCGACGCTCGCAATCGAGCCGTCGAACGCGCCCCCGTTGACTGTGATCTGAGTGACGTCCCACCACTCGACCGTCGAAGGACGAACGATCGACAGTTGCGTGACCCCGCCTGGCGTCGCGCCCGCGAGGAACGAGAGGGTGAGAGGCGCCGCTTCTCCCGCGGCGATTTCGTTCGGCACGAGCTCCGCGACGGCTGACGTCGCGCACGCGAGGATCGAAAACTCGCCGCTCTCGCTCACGCCTGCGTGCCCATCGGTGTCGCGCGCGACGAGGCGCACACGGCACGCCGCCGACGCCGCGCCCGAGAACGCGACGACCGAGAGCGAATCGGCCGCTGGGAACGTGCCGAGCGTTTCGGCGTAGCTCGCGCCGCCGTCGCGCGACAGGAGCATCGTCACGCTCTCGATCGTCTCGGGGGCATACGGGTCCCACGCCGCGTAGCGCACGGTCGTCGTGTCGCCGATGAACCAGGACGCGCCGTCGAGTTCCTCGCGGAAAACCACCTTCGGCAGAAACTCGAATCTGGCGACCGCCGTGTTCAAACCACCGGGGTACGTGATGCGCACAGCGCCGCCTTCATACTGGCGCACCCACGTCGTCTGCCAGGCGTAAGGAGCGAGCGTGTCGTAGACCGCGCTCGTCGGCTCGCCGAAGTTGACGCGCAGCGTGTCGTAGAGCGGGAACCACCACGTCGAGTGATACGGCTCGGTCGGTCCGGCGCCGCCGTTGAGACGCCCAAATCCCGTGACGCACGCGTACCCCTCGCCGAGGAGCGCACTCGCCAGCGTCAGATTGATGATCGGCTTCATGCATTCCGCGTCGTACGGCGCCTCCGTCGTCGAGAGAAACTGGGGGTCGCAGTTCACTGGCCAGAACGAGAGCCCCTGCAGCGTGATCATCTGCTGCGGCGTCGTTCGGTAGAGCGCGGGCTCCATCAAGTACCCGATCTGCGGGTCGAACATGCTGACGTACCAGTTGGGCGCGGTGCCGCCGACGGGACCGGGAAATCCCTCGTGGAAGCGGCCGTTCATCGTGCCCTTCACCGACGGCGGAACGCTGCCATTGGGGAAGAGAATGAAATCCTCGCCGCAGCGTTCGCGCATGCGGTTGCAGAACGCGATCGTCCCCGCCTTCCAGCGCGCATCGAGCGAGTCTGCGCGATCGGCGATGCCATCGCGATCCGCGTCGATCGAATCGATGCCGCCGGCGACCCAGCGCGTAGAGGTCGCCCACGAGATGCCGCTCAACAAGTGGTCGAAATGAAGGCCGTCGAACGCGCCGGGATACGAAACGAAGATCCGGTCGTAGAGGTAGTCCGCGAACGCAACGGTCATGTCCGTGCGCGTCCAATTCATCCAGCCTTCAGCGCAGGTCGTCTCGAAGTCGGCGCGCTTCCAGTAGTCGCCGTCGGTGTCGCGCAGGTACCACGCCGCGTCGTTCGCCGCCATCAGATCGTTCCACTCGGGCATCGCGTCCGCGCGTCCGCTCCAGTTCGTGCAGTTAACATCGCACGAGACGACGCCGATCACTTTCAGATTCGGATTGCGCGCCTTCATGGCGTAGACCGAATCGACGTATCCGGGGACCCGCACGATATCGTTCCACTGGAACTCGACGGCATCGAAGCGCGACGCGGGTTCGAAGTCTTTCGGTTCGGGATTATTCCAGAGTTGCGTCAGGAGCAACGGACGCTGGGGACCCGACGCGCTCGGCGCGCCGGGGTTTACGATTACGAAGAGAGCAAGAACCGCGCAGCGAAGCGCGCCCCGCCGCAGCCACTCCACGACTTGCCTGTTCCCGTCCGGGCACGCGACAGCCTGAGCCACGCCGTTCCCCCTATGATGTCAGTGCGGATGGTCATTTCGTGGAACGCGACGTTCAGGTCTTGACGACGCAATGAGCAACGCTCGATCGTTCCGAGCGCAAAACGACTTCCGTTCGTGCGCGAACTCCGCCGCCGGCTCCATTGGCGAAGTCGAGTCTGCAACCCGTCTCCCGTTTTCTCCGCGCGGCACCGAATGCGCGACGCGGCCGCGGGGAGAGGCGAATGAAATGGGATCTGCGCCCATCACGGGCGCCGGGGCGCAACGAATCTTTCACTTGGGATGGCGCTGATCGGCGACGTCGCCAAAAGTTCGATTCGAGGCGTCGACGTTTGTGACAACGCGATTGACTACCGTATCTGCCGTCCGCGACGCGTGTCAACACGATTCACGTGCGAGGAGAGGTGCGAGGCTTCGATTGACAACTCGCATGCGACGCGATACGAACGCAGCATGAGTCCGATCACGCAGAGCGTGCGCGCCCGTCTGCTCGCCATCGTCGGCGAGCGCGGGGCCGTCGCATCCGAGTTCGACGCGGAACCGTATGCGCACGATGAAACCGAGGACCTCGTCTTTCCGCCTGAGATCATTGTGCGTCCCGAGAATACTGCGGAGGTCGCGGCGGTTGTGCGGCTCGCGAACGAAGAGGGCATCCCGGTCACGCCGCGCGGTGGCGGCACGGGGCTCTCCGGCGGCGCGCTTGCCGTGCACGGCGGCATCGTGCTCTCGCTCGAACGCTTCCGCGGCATCCTCGAGATCGATCGCGAGAATTTCTTCGTCGTTTGCCAGCCCGGCGTGATCACGGAGGTGCTTCAGAACACGGTCGAGGAGGCGGGACTCTTCTATCCGCCCGATCCGGCGAGCAAAGGGTCGTGCACGATCGGCGGCAATCTCGCGGAGTGCGCGGGCGGACCGCGCGCACTCAAGTACGGCGTGACGAAAGACTACGTCTATGGAATCGAGGCCGTGTTGCCGACGGGCGATATCGTGCGTTACGGCGGCAAACTTTTGAAAAACGTCACCGGATACAACATGACGCAGCTCCTCATTGGTTCTGAAGGGACGCTCGGAATCATCACCGAGGTGACGCTGAAGCTTCTGCCGCTTCCGCGGCATCGCAAGACGCTGCTCGCGCCGTTCGCGAGCGTGCGCGACGCCGCTCGCACGGTGGCGCTCATCTTTCAGGCCGGCGTCGTCCCGTCCGCGTGCGAGTTCATGGAGCGGGCGGCGATCAACGCCGTCGAAGAGATGCGCGGCGAGAAGGTGCCGCACTCGGACGCGGCGGCCCATCTGCTCATCGAAGTCGACGGGAACTTTCCCGACGCGCTCGACCGCGACATCGACGCGATCGCGGCGGTGTGCGAGGAGAACGGCGCAATCGACGTGATGCTCGCCGACACGCCCGCGCGCCAGAAGGAACTCTGGGCGACGCGGCGGGCGATGGGTGAGGCGGTCAAGAAGCGATCGATCTACAAGGAGGAAGACACGGTCGTGCCGCGATTCCGGCTGCCGGAATTACTCGAGGGCGTGCACGCGATCGTCGACCGCTACGGAATCGCCGTCGTCTGTTATGGCCACGCGGGCGACGGGAACATTCACGTCAATCTGCTCAAGGAAGGGCTCGACGACGAAACGTGGAACGAACGCATTCCGCTCGCGATCCGCGAGATCTTCACGCATGTGAAGGCGCTCGGCGGCACGCTCTCGGGCGAGCACGGTATCGGCTGGGTGCAGCGCGACTACATGCCGATCGTCTGCTCGCCCGAGGAGATCGAGTCGATGCGCCGCGTGAAGCGCGCGCTCGATCCGCGCGGCATTCTCAACCCGTCGAAGGTCCTTCCCGACCCCACCGTCAACGAATAAGGGTCATCTTCCGCGTGTCCTGAAAGCGGCCGGCCGTGACGCGGTAGAGAAACGTGCCGCTCGCGGCTGCGGCGTCGGGCGCGAAACGAAGCGTGTGCTCGCCGGCGCCAAGCCGCGCGTCGACGAGCGTCGCGACGCGCCGCCCCGAGACGTCGAAGACTTCGAGCCGTACCGACTCCGCGCGCTCAAGACGTAGATCGATCGCGGTCGCCGCGCTGAACGGGTTCGGCTGATTCGCGCCGAGACGCACCGGCGCGGGCGAGAGTGAACCGTGGTCAACTCCGACGACCGTCGCACCCTCGACGAATGTGTGTTTCTGATTCACGGCCAGCCCCGTGTAGACCTCCGTGAGCCCGCGCGGCCACGTGATGATGAGCGAATCGATCGACGCCGCGTCGAGAAGTCCGAAGTGCGAGATGAAGCTATTGTGTCCGTTGAACCCGTTCTGCGCGGAGATGTCGCGCCGCTGCTCCACGCGATTGCCGCCGATCGTCGCGATCGCCCGCAGCTTCGTTCCGATCGCCACGCGATTCGACTGCACACCGACGCACTTGATCTGCGCCCACGCATTCGTGTTCCCGATGTTGTTCCGGTAGAGGCTCTTCGACGTTCCAACGCCCGACACGAAGATGTCCATGTCGCCGTCGTCGTCGTAGTCGCCGGCGGTGGCGCAGTAGTGCGGACCCGGCTCCGCGACGAACGCGCCCGCCACGATCGCCGTGAAGGTGCCGTCGCCGTCGTTCTGGTAGTAGCGGCACGTCGCTCCGCCGTCATTCGTCACGTAGCAGTCGAGGTCGCCGTCGTTGTCGAAGTCGGTCCAGATGTTGCCGAGCGAAAGGTCCGCGTCGCCCACGATCGCGCCGACGTCCCCCACCGTCATCTTCGTGTAGACGCCGCCGCCGTCGTTTCGGTACAGGTCGTTCGCGAGCCCGCCGCCCGTTCCGGCGTAGTTCGTCACGTAGATGTCGAGGTCCGTGTCGTTGTCGTAGTCGATGAGGTTGAAGTTCTGGCCGTCGCGCGGGTCCGACGCGAAGTTGGGAGCGGTCAGCCGTACGAAGTCCGCCGTGCCGTTCTCGACGAGCATGTTCCGGTAGATGTAGTCGGGCGCCACGGTTCCGTTCGCCGGACCCGAACCGATGAAGATGTCGAAGTCGCCATCCTCGTCGTAGTCGGCGAACGTCGGAATCGTGAACGGCGCGGTGGTGTCGGTCACGTCGGTGGTCGTAATGCGCGTGAACGCGCCGCCGCCGTCGTTGTGATAGAGCCTGTTCGGGTGCATCACGCCGCCGAAATTGAACGCGGCAGAGATCAGGAGGTCGGTGAGCCCGTCGTTGTCGTAGTCGCACCACACGGCGCCCCACCCGGAGTTGTCGAGCGTGTCGCCGAGCGCGCCGGTCGTGACCTTCGTGAAGATGTCCGCGCCGTCGTTGCGGTAGAAGAACGAGCCCTTCGAGACCGTGCCGGCAAGTCCCGCCGCGACGAAGAGATCGAGATCGCCGTCGTTGTCTGCGTCGGCCCACGAGTTGCCGCTCGCCGAGCCCTGCGCCGCCACGCCTGGCGCCAGCTTCGTGAAGACGCCGCCGCCGTCGTTGCGATAGACGTTGCGCCGGACGGCGAAGAGGTCGAGGCGGCCATCGTCGTTGTAGTCCATCCAGCTCGCGCCGGCGTAAGACCCTGGATTGACACCCGTGTCGCTGACGATCGGGTTCGTTGGGTCAGTCACCTCCACGAACGTCTGCGCCGAAGGGCCCTCCGCGGCGAGAACGAGTGCAGCAATTGCGAGAAGCAACGATGAGAGCGGAACGCGAGAGCGAGGGGTCACGGCGTATCTCCCGTGCCGGCGACGAATCGCCGGCGATGCCGGTACGCGCACGGACGCAGGGGACACAAGCAGGGGGATGCCGGCCAGCCCAGGTTCGGCGAATTCAGTGTCGCGCGCGCGCAACG
>JBJXGV010000066.1:0-13147 GCA_046160485.1 bacterium
CCGTCGTTCCCCGTCTTCACTTGCGTCGCCGACAGGTTCGTTACCGCCGCCGGCGCCGCTGTATCGATCGTGATCGACAGCGGCGCGCCCGGCGTCGCCGCGATCGGCGCGTTCGCGCAGTCGCGCGCGAGCACCGAGGTCACCGTCACCGTTCCGGTCCCATCGCCTCCCGACTTCTTCACCGAAACGTTGAACAACGTCCCGGTCGCCGCTGTTGCCCCGCACGGCATCCCGAGGATCGCGCAGTCGGCCGTGTACGACCCGCCGCCATTGCTGATGACTTGGAAGTTGGTGGTCGAGAGCGGAACGCCGCTCAGGTACGTCCCCTCGGTGATGCTCCCCAGGCCCGAGCAGAGCACGAGTTCCGGCGAAAGCGAGAACGTCACGCTGAACCCGCGCATCGGGTCCGACGTGGTCCGCGCGATCGCCACCGGCACCGTCATGCACGACCCGTCTGTGATGCAGCCCGACACCGGGCCCGGCGTGATGACGTTGTCCGGACCCGGAGCAAACCCGCAGCCAGCGTTTGTATCCGCTCCCGTGATGAGCCACGGGGTGAAGTCCACGCCAGTGCCGGCGATTGCGTCGCCAGTTCCTGGCCCCACACCACCCGGCCCACTCGCCGCGCCCCACCAATTCGATTCCGCGTTCTGCGCGGAAAGAGACAACGTGTTGTCGAATCCGGCAGTCAGGTTGCCCGTGATGGCGTTGTCATTCGCCGTTATCGACACCGCGGCCGCTTCCGACGAAATCCCGTAGTCCCAGTTCGCGATCTCCATGCCGGAGACAGAGACGTTGAGTCCGCCGCCTGCCGTATAAGCCTCAACTCCGATCGATCCCGTCGTCGCTGATCCAACCAGACAGCCGTTGGTTATCGAAAACGACATGACAGAGTTCGTGGTCGGCGGGTTCGGACTCGAAAAGGCCGAACCGGCCCCTTCGAACGGCGCGGTCGCACGCGGTTGGGTCGTGTTGTCACGCGCCTCAAGCGCGGACTTGCCCGCGAAGGAAGCTGACGTGTTGTACGCAACCGCGCCCCAAGAACCGCCGGTCGCGTTGACGCCCGACACGGAACCATCGGCGTCAATGTAATAGACCCCCGTCTGGCAGACGCTCAACGGGTTCGTACCGGTCACGTTGACGGAGCCCGGGCCAAAAATCAGGAGCCCGACGGCCGTGACCGACGCGGGAGAGTAGAAGACATCGGACACGGCACAACTCGTCACGGTACCCGCAGCCCCGCTCGATATCTGGATGCCGTTCTGCGCGATTAGGGCGGTCGGTCCCGCTCCCGTGATCGAGCAGTCGTGGACATCGACTGCCAGGCCGGAGCCAGCGAAGACCGTTCCGTTTTTTTGGAAGTCAGTGATCGTCACGTCGCCGACCTCGAGCGCGTAGGGCCCGCCCGTGTTGTTCGCGACGAGAATCCCAACGCCCGCCTGCACCCCGTCGAGCGGCGTGTTGCGAATCTGGTCGATCGTGCAATCGAGGATCGCGCCGCCAGCGTTCCAGTAGCCGATTCCCACGATTCGGTTGTTGGCATTACCGAGTCCGAGCCCATCCACGGCGAGTTCCTGGATCGTGACGTCCGCGTTCGTCGCGGTGATGACGGGCTTGTTAGGACCGCTGGTCGTGAACGTGGTCGCGAGGACCGCCGGCGCGTTCACGAACGTCGTCCCCGAGCCGGCCCCGTCGAGCGTGAGGTTCTTCCCGCTCACGACGACCTGCTCCGTGTAGGTACCGGCCGCTATGTCGACCGTCCCGCCGGGCAACGCGCCGCCGACTCCATCAGTCACCGTCTGATAGGGGGCCGTGCTGCCGCCGTTCCCAGACGGCGCCGCGCTGTCATCGACGTACGCCGTTGCGCGTCCGCTGCTCGCACCGACGTACTGGCCGGAGATGTACGCGTTGCTGTTGGCATTGCTAAGTGCAAGGAGGTTGGGATACCAAATCGGGTTTATGCTGACGAGAAGCGCGATGTCGGCCCCTTGGTTGCCGATCGGGCCCCATGTGTTTGCGGTGAACGTAATGTTCGCGCCGTCATTCACCCAGCCGCGCGTCCCGTAGACATCATTGCCCGTAATCGTTCCGACTGTCCCGGGGTCGAGGTAGGCGGGCTGGCGCAGATGGTGGACCGTGTTGCCTTGGATGAGGATGCCGGTCAAACTGCTGTACACGATCATCGCGCGGCTTACGATTCCGTTCACGTTCCAAGGCGTGCCCGGATCCGGTCCGTAGAAGAGATTGTTTAGAATCGTCGTGTTGCTCGCTGCGACATTGACCAAGTGGTGCGGGGCTCCAGGAAGGTCGGTCTTCTCAACTGTGAAGTCCCGAAACGTGACGCCCGTCGCGGTGATGTTGAAGGCGACGGTGGGATTCGCGACCTGCACAACCGTCGATCCCACGCCGACGCCGCGCAATAGGAGGTTCGCTTTGTTGACGTTGACAGTGGTCGCGATCACATACGTGCCGAGGGTTACCTCGACGGTGTCCCCCGCGGCCGCGGCGTCGATTCCGTCCTGAATCGTTGGCTGGTCAGCCGGAACGCTGATGAGCGTCGCTTGGGCCATCGCGGGCACGAGCAACGCGACGACGAGCAACATGGGGCAAGACCAAATACCGGATACGCTTTTCATCCGAACTGTCCTCCATCCTGAGAAAGAGGTGGCTTCGCGAACTCGGACTGACCGGGAGGGCGGAACGCCACTCTTCCCCAGGTTGGTTCCGGGAGACAGGACCGATCGAATCGAGCCCAACGAAGCGCGAGGCAAGTTCCTAGCGGAGATGCGACCTAGTGAGTGCGTTCCTGCATAGAGCCCTCCTCGACGACACGGTGAGGAGACTGTCGCGGGGTCGGAGGCCACGCAGCGGAGGGCGGAGGGAGAGGAATTCGAAGGTGTGAAATACGGCCCGCGGTCCATGCCAGCCAAAACCGACAGAAACACCCGACTGCGTTCTCGACTTGCAGGCCTTGCGCCTACACGTCAGGGCAGCTCTAGATCACGACAGTCCGTGTTACTGGTACCTGCGGCAATTCGCGCGATGTTGGAGGGGGTGGGAGGGAAAGGTTCTGTTCGCCCCCGAGCGGTAGACCGAAGTGAGGCAGTGCGCGAGCCGACCGGGTGGCAGGCTACTGCGTGGCGGGCAGCCGTGTCAACTGAAATTACAACTCACTCGTGATGGAATCGCGACGCTGGCGCCATAGCCGGCGCGCGAACACTGCGTGGCTCCGCGGCGTTTGGCGCACGGGTCGCCGCCGCGTCAACGGTGGCACGCCCGGTCGCGGAACTTCAATCGCCCCAGTACTCGACCGCGTTGCGCGAGGTCTCGACGAGCCGTACCTTGTGGATCTCGCCGCGCGAGAGGCGTCCGTGCAGCCGGCGCCAGATCGCGCGCGCGATGTTCTCGGCCGTCGGATTCACGCCGCGGAAATCCGCGACATCGTGGTTGAGGCTCTTGTGGTCGAACGGCCGAAGCACCTGTTCGTCGACGAGCGCGTCGATCTCGCCCAAGCTCGCGATCGTCCCCGTGCGCGCGTCGAGCGTCCCCTTCACCGTCAGCTCGAGCACGTAGTTATGCCCGTGGCCATTCGGGTTGTTGCATTTTCCGAAGACGCGATTGTTCTCGTCGTCGCTCATCGCATCGGAGTGGAGCCGGTGCGCGGCGCTGAAATCGTAGACGCGTGTGACGAACATCTCGGCAACTCCCCCTCCGTAGTATTCGACGAATAGCGCGGGCGTCTCGGCGACGCGAACGCGGTGTAGTGCGCCGGCCGGAATCGCGGGCGCGATCTCACCCCATGCCCAGCGCGCGATCTCCTCGAGCGTCGGCGCCTTCTGCCGAAACGCGGCGACCTCGTCGTTGAGCAGCCTGTTATCGAGCTGAGCGATCACCTTCTCCACCATCAGCTCCTTGAGGAGCTTGATGTTCATCACCATGCCGGTCGCGGGATCGATCTCGCCGCGCACGGTCGCTTCGATTTCGTAGTCGTGTCCGTGCGCGAGCGTGCGCGCGGCGGCGCCGAAGAGCGCCTCGGCCTCCGCCTGCGAAAGATTCGGGAGACGATAGTGATGCGCCGCGGAGAAGCTGGCCTTGCGGATCAGATCCATGCGGCGACTCTAGACCGGCAAGCGGAGCGCCGCAAGCAATCGGCGGCGATACGGCGCGAGGCGTGCGAGACGCGCAGGGGGCGCGGGAGGCGCAGGTGGCGCGGGACGCGGGGGTAGCGAGGGACGCGCGGAACGGGAGACGAACGACGCGGTGCGCGAGTCACGCGCATCACTCGCGGCGATAGTGCACGCCGAGCGACGGCGGGGCCGCCGACACGCGCGAGCGCGCGAACGCGAGGATCGCGAGCGTCAATACATACGGCAACGCTTGGAAGAACTGATACGGAATGTCGAAGCCCGCGACGGGCTGGCCCTGGAGACGAATGCCGAGCGCAGTGGCGCAGCCGAAGAGAAGCGCACCCGCCCCCGCGCGCCACGGATCCCAACGCGAGAAGACGACGATCGCGAGCGCGAGGAAGCCGCGCCCGTCCGACATCCCTTCGACGAATGTGTTCGTGTACGAGATCGACAGGTACGCGCCGGCGATGCCCGCGAGCGCGCCCGATGCAAGCACGCACGCGGCGCGCACGCGCGCGACGGAGACTCCGAGCGCGTCGACCGCGGCGGGGTTCTCGCCGGTCGCGCGAACGATGAGCCCGGCCCGCGTGCGATAGAGGAGCAACGCCGCGACCGGAACGAGCGGGTACACGACGTACGCGACGGGGCTCTGGTTGAAGAGCGCCTCGCCGATGACCGGAATCTTCGAGAGGAGCGGGAGCGCGACCGGATCGAGCGACGCGGCGTCGAGCGACGGCCGTCCCGCCGCGAGCGCGCGGAAGAACACGCCCGTGAGCCCGAACGAGAGAACGTTGAGCGCGACGCCCGAGACGATTTGATCGAGCCCCCGCACGACGACGGCGTAGGCGTGAAGCGCGGCAAAAAGCGTCGCGAAGAGCATCGCGAGCGCGAAGCCGGCGAGCGCCGAACCGAAGAGGATCGAGCCCGCGAATCCTGCGAGCGCGCCGGCGAGGAGCATCCCTTCAAGCCCGATGTTGAGCACGCCCGCGCGTTCCGAGTAGATCTCGCCGAGAACAAGCAAGAGGAGCGGCACCGAGATGCGCACACCGGCTGCGAGCAATGGCGCGAGGGCGGCGGCGATCGGCGCGGCGGAATCCATCATGCGGCGCTCGTGGCGCGCGGGGTGCTCGCGGCGCCCGGGGTGCTCGCGGCACCTGGGCCGCTGGCGGCGCCGTTCGTGCCCGCCGCACCGCCCGCGGCGGCGACGGGCGCGCGCCGCAACGCCGCGACGGCGGCCGACGCGATGATGATCGCCTGAACGACGAGCACGAGCAGATACGAGACGCCAGCTTCTTGCTGCATGCGCGTCGAACCTGCGTCGAGCGCGCCGAAGAACAATGCCGCGGGAACGACCCACAACGGGTGATTGCGCGCCAGAAGCGCGACGGCGATTCCGGAGTAACCGTAGCCCGGCGAGATCTTGTCGTAGAGGCGATGAAGATTTCCCGAGATCTCGACGGCGCCCGCGAGGCCCGCCATACCGCCTGAGAGAATCGCGGCGACGGCGATGCGCGACGCGACGGCGATACGCGCGTGGCGCGCCGCGACGGGCGCGAGGCCGACTGCGCGAAGCTCGAGCCCGAGCGCGGTGCGAAACAGCACGACGTACGCGAGAGCCGCAAGCGCGAGCGCGACGAAGATCCCCGCGTGAAGCGGGAGCGCGCTCCCGGCGATTCGCGGAAGGCGCGCCGCTACGGGGATCAGATCGCTCACCGGCTGCGTGCGCGCGGCCTCTTGCAGCGGGCCGTTGACGCAGTACGAAAGAAAATGAAGCGCGACGAAGTTGAGCAGGATCGTCGTGATGACTTCTTGCGCGCCGCGGCGCAGCTTCAGGAGGGCTGCGACGAGCGCGAGCGCACCGCCCGCGGCGGCCGCCGCACAGAGCGCGACGGGAATGAGCAGGAACGCGGGAAGCGCGGCGAGCCAGAACGACACCGCTACAGCCGCGATCGCGCCCGCGACGAGCTGCCCCTCGGCGCCGATGTTCCAAAACCCGGTGCGAAACGCGATCCCCGCCGCGAGCCCCGTGAAGATGAGCGGGCACGCCTTCGTCACGAGCGTGGCGAGTTGATAACGGCCGCCGAACGCGCCGCGTAGAAGCGCCCCGAGCGCCCGCGCGGGGTCGCCGCCGGCCAGGAGCACGACGAGAGCCGCCGCGAGCAGCGCTCCCGCAAGAACCCCGGCGGCGGCCGCGGCGGGCGAACGCGCCCAGCGCGACCAGAGAATTCGCGCGCCGCGTCGGCGCGCGAGCGGCGCTCTCGGCGTGCGCGGCGGGCTCGGCACGCTCGGCACGCTCGGCGCGCTCGGCGCGCTCATCGCGCGTGCCCCGGCCGCGGAAACACGCTTCTCGCCGCCGCACCGGCAGTCGCTTCGCCTTCGCCAGCGCCCACCATCATCTCGCCGACGCGCGCGAGCGTCGCTTCACCCGGCGCGAGAATCCGAAGACGCCCGCGGAACAAAACTCCGACGCGATCCGCAAGCGCGAGCACTTCATCGAGGTCCGACGAGATCAGGAGCACTCCGCCGCCGCGATCGCGATGCGCGCGGAGCGTGTCGTGTACGAATCGCGTCGCGCCGATGTCGAGGCCTCGGGTCGGATTCACGACGATGACGACGCGAGCGCCGCTGCCGAGTTCGCGAGCGAGGACGACCTTCTGCTGATTGCCGCCCGAGAGGTCGCCGGCGCGTTGGTCGATGCCGGTGGCGCGGATGTCGTGCGCGGCGAGAGCGCGCGCGGCGAGCGCGCGCAGGCTCGCGAGGTCGAGCACGCCCGCGCGCCCCGCGACGCCGCGCGCGCGATGGGCGCGCTCACGGTGCGGGCCGATCGAAAGGTTCTCGAGAATGCTCATTTCGGCGATCAGCCCCTCGCGCGTGCGATCGCCGGGAACGAATGCCGCGCATCCGGCCGCCGTCACCGACCCGCGAGCCGGCCGATCGATCCCCGCGGCGGCGAGCGCGAGTTCCGCCTGGCCGTTCCCGTCGACGCCCGCGATCCCGAGGATTTCGCCGGCGTGAAGTTCGAAGCTCGCGTCGTCGAGTACGAGCGGGGTTGCGCCGCTCGGAGCCGACTCGTCCGTGTCGCGGGCAACGCTCACGCCACGCGCGGCGAGGAGGACTTCGCGCGCGTCGGTCGCGGCCGCGGTGGCGGCGCGTACGGCAGCGCGCACCTCGTGTGCCGCGTCGGCCGCGGTGCGCGCGTCCGCTCGCACCTCGCTATTTGCCGCGCCGACCACCGCGCGCGCAACAGCGCCGAAGTCCGCGCCCGAGCCCAAGCGCAGCTCGAGCGCCACGCGCCCGTGCCGCATCACCGTGACCCGCGATGCCGCAAGCCGCACCTCGCCGAGCTTGTGCGTGACGAACAGCACCGCCGCGCCTGCCTCCGCGAGGCGCCGCATGATCCCGAGCAGCCCGTCGATCTCGCCCGGCGCCAACACCGCGGTCGGCTCGTCGAGAATCAAGAGCTTCGCGTCGTTGGAGAGCGCCTTGAGGATTTCGACACGCTGCGCGACGCCGACCGGCAGCGACGACACGATCGCGTCCGGGTCGAGCCCCAGGCCGAAGCGCTCCGAGAGGCCGCGCGCGATCTGGCGCATTCGCGCGCGGCGGATGAAGAAACCGCGCTCCGAACGCATCGCAAGAAGCAGGTTCTCCGCGACCGACAGCCGCGGCGCGAGCAACTGATGCTGATGAACCATCCCGACGCCAAGCCGCACGGCATCGCGCGGCGAACGAATCGCGACGGGCGCGCCGTCGACGAGAACCTCGCCCGAGTCGGGCGACGCGAGCCCGCAGAGGACCCGCATGAGCGTCGTCTTCCCCGCGCCATTCTCGCCGAGGATCGCGTGAATCTCCCCGGGTCGAATCTCGAGCGAGACGCGATCGAGCGCCGTGAGCGCGCCATACCGTTTCGTGACGTCGTGAAGCGAAACGCTGATCATGCGAAGCGCGCTACCGGCCCGGCGCGCGAGATCGCGCCGCCGGCCCCGCGACGGCGACAGGCACCGCTAGCGTCGGAGCCAGTCGGGGTGGGCCGGTGCGTCCGCCGGGATGGGCTGCGACGGATCGAGCACGTTGATCCCGCCCGAGGCAATCGTCTCCTCGATCGCGCGCACCCGCGCGAGCACGCTCTCCGGAAGGGCCGACGCAAGCGCCGGGTTCATGACGACCGAGACGACCCCCTCGCGAACGCCGACGCCGTACGCGCCCGCGACGAACCGCCCGTCGCGCACGGCCGCGGCCACTCCGGCGATCGCGCGCGGCACATCGAGTACCGCGCTCGCGAGCACGACCTCCGGCGCCACGCCGTTCTGGTCCTTGTTCGAGCCGAACGCGTAGATCCCCGGGTTCTCGCGAGCCGCCGCAAAGACACCAAGCCCCGCCTTGTCCGCGTTCTGAAAGATCAGATCGACGCCCTGATCGATGAGCGCCGACGCGTGTTCCTTTCCGAGCGTCACGTCGACCCAGTTCCCGACGTATTTCGTAATGACCTGCGCGTCGGGCCGCACGTAGCGAGCGCCGGCCGCGAAACCTTGAAAGCCCGGCGCGAGCGACGGGATCTCCTCGCCGCCGACGAGGCCGAGTTTGCCGCTCTTCGAAACGAGCGCGGCCATCGCACCGAGCGCGAACGTCGCCTCCTCGAGCCGAAACGAAATCGACGACACATTCCCCGCGGCGCGATTGCCAGCGATCACGACGAACGTCGTGCGCGGAAAGTCGGGAGCCACGCGCATCGCCGCGTCTTGAAACTCGTAGGCGTGCCCGATGACGAGGTCGTAGCCCTCGCCCGCGTACCCTCGGAATGCTTCTTCGAACCGGCTCTTCTCGAGACTCTCGAGGTAGCTCGTCGCCGCGCCGAGTTCGTTCTGCGCGCGAACTAGGCCTTCGTGGGCGCTCGCGTTCCACCCGTCGTCGGAGATCGGCCCGGTCAGAAGGAGCGCCGCGCGAAACGCGCGCTTTGCCGCGGCGGGGGTCTGCGCCGCCGGCGTGTTCTCCGGCGCACGCTCCTGCGTGTCGCCCGTGTCGCGCTTTCCGCCGCAACCCGCGGCGAGAACCACCGCGAACCAAACGGCGGCGATCCACGAGACGGATGACGTGATGGCGGCGCTGGGTCGCATCGGAGATGCGCATTATCGCGCCCCCTTCGCGCGAGGGTCAACGAGCAACTCCCGGTGTACCGTTGCTCCTCTGCCGCGTCACGAGCAACTCCCAGCGCGGCGGTCGATGCCCGCACTGACACCGAACCGCCACGCGCGCGCTTACCGCCGCATCTCCTCTTCGTAACGAATCACGTTTTCGAGGAACGCGACCTGCAGCCACAAATCGCCTTCGTCGAGCAGTTCGTCGCGCGACGCGGGAACGATGGCGCCGATCTCGGCGAGCCGCCTCCGCCCCTCGTCGTAGCGCCGCACGAGTTCCTCCTGCTCGACGCCGGCGAAATCTTCCTGACGGTAACGCGGCGAGAACCCACTCACGACGACGCCCGATGATCGCGCTTCCATTGCGCCTCCTTTCGCCGCGGGCGCGCCGATCGCGCCCGCACGGGACGCTCCGCAAACACCGCGCCGCCGGACACCGCCGCCAGCGCGCTCGCGAACCGCCGCCCGCGCAACGCGATCCGCGCTGCGCCGCGCCCGCGCCCCCCGCTCGTCCGCCCACCCCCGTTTCCGCGCCGCAAAGTGACGAACAACTCCAAGAACCGCTCAATTCGGAAGCAATTCGGGCCGATAGTGTGAAGGCGTCGTCGCATCCGGCCGTGACGCCGCGGCGCGCATCCCTTTGGCGCTGCGCGAGGCATTGTTCGGCGGCCCACGACCACTGACCGGCAACGAAGGAGTGTCTCAGAAGCATGTTCGCGATAATCGGCGTGGTCGTCGTGATTGGCTCCATCGTGGGCGGGTATACCTTCGCCGGGGGCGCGCTGGGAATTCTGTGGCAGCCGGCGGAGCTCATCATCATTTTCGGCGCCGCGCTCGGGATTCTCCTGCTCGGCACGCCGCAGAAAATCATCTCTGCGCTCGCGAAGCGAATTCCCCTCGTCTTCACCGGCTCGGGCATCAATACGCCGATGTACCTCGAAGTCTTGCGTATGCAGTTCGAGGTGTACTCCGTCATTCGCAAAGGCGGGATGCTCGCCCTGGAGAACGACGTCGCGGATCCACACAAAAGCGAATTGTTCGCGAAATATCCGATGTTTCACAAGAATCACCACGCGTTGACCTTCTTTTGCGATTCGCTGCGACTCCTCATCGACGGGACGGAGCCCTCGGAAGTCGAACACGTCATGAACACGGACCTCGCGACACACCACGAAGAGGCGAACATTCCGCCGACGGTGCTCGCGAAAGTCGGCGACGCGCTGCCGGGTATGGGAATCGTCGCGGCCGTCCTCGGCATCGTGATCGCGATGCAGCACCTCGACGGCCCCGCGGCCGACCTCGGCCACAAGGTCGGCGCGGCACTCATCGGAACGTTCCTCGGGATCCTCATGGCGTACGGATTCTTCCAGCCGATCGCCGCGAACATGGAGCAGATCACGCGCGAGGAAGGAAAGTACCTGCAGTGCATTCTCGTCGGCCTGGTGGGCTACGCGGGCGGAACGTCGCCGGCGGTCGCGGTGGAGCAGGCGCGCCGCGTCATCTACGAAGCCGACCGCCCCTCGGCGCAAGAACTCGACGCCTCGCTCAACGAACTCAAGTCGCAGATGAAAGGCTAACGTGGCCGAGGGGAGCCGGAGACGCAGAGCCCCGGTCGGGCACGGCGGGCATGGCGGCGGCCATCACGGCGGCGCCTGGAAGGTCGCCTACGCAGACTTCACGACCGCCATGATGGCGTTCTTCCTACTACTCTGGATTCTCTCCTCGTCGTCCCCCCAACAGAAGCAGGCGATCGCCAACTACTTTCGTGATGAGGGGCCGTTTCGCAATGGCGGCGCGACGAGAGGCGGCGGCTCAGCCGGGAAGGCCGGCGCGGGCCTCATGCCGGGCTCGGGTGATAAGCTGATCGAGATGGAAATCAACAAGCTCAATCGGGCCGCCGAAGAAATCCAGAAGGAGATCAGCGGGCTCGGCGTGGACGATGCCGCGAAACAAGTGCAGGTCTCGATGTCGGAGGATGGCCTCGTCATCGAGATCGCGGACGACGAGAATGACGCGATCTTCACCGTCGGCGGTACGGAGATGGACCCGAAATTCCAGGCGATCTTCGACGCCGTCGCCGAGAACCTGTCGGCTATGCCGAATCGCGTGCGCATCGAAGGATACACGGACGCGCGGCAGTACCCGGCCGACGCGGCGTACACGAACTGGGAGCTTTCGGCCGATCGCGCGAACGCCGCGCGGCGGCGGCTCGAAGCGCACGGCCTGGAGCGAAACCGCTTCGAAAGCATCGTTGGCAACGGCGACGGTTACCCGGCGGTCGCGGACAATCCTTTGGCGCCGGCAAATCGCCGCATCACAATCACGGTGCTGAAGCAAGCGCCCGAGGACCTGGATGTCAGCGAATGGCCCGACGGATTACTCGGCGCGGACGGCGCGTCCGGGGCGACCAACGCGCCGCAAGGCCTCGAGACGGCGCCCGCCGCGCTCGCTATTCCGGCCGCAAACCCGCCGCACTAACGCTCTTCGCGGCCGCCGCTGTGCGCGCCCGCGGCCTCATCGATTCTGCGTTCTCCGCTATGAGACAAGGTCCACCCCGACGTACTCCGCGCTTGAATTGGCGGTTGGCCGCATGCTACGATGCTCACGCTTCCGAGCCCCCAAAATCTGAAAGCTCGCGTTTCGGCAGCATTCCTTGCAGAAAGGTAGGCCCTGGTCATGCATCGTGCTTCGCGCATCGTTCTTTCGGCCGCTCTTCTAGCGCTCGTTTTCGTCTTCCACTCGGCGACCGCAACCCACGCAGCCGAGCACCTCATGCAAATCGAGCAGGTCATCGGCGGCGTCGAAGGCGACACTACCGCGCAAGCGATCCAGCTCCGGATGCGCTTCGCCAATCAGAACGTTTTGGCGCCCGCCCGAGTCGTCGCGCGCGATTCCCTCGGCAACAATCCGATCGTTGTCTGCGATCTCACTGCGACGCTTCCGGGTTCCGCGGCTGGCAGCCGCGTACTCCTGACGACAGCGGCGTTCAACGCGCTCACGGATGTGCCGGCCGTCGCGGATTTCGCGATCACGACACCGATTCCGGCCTCGTACCTCTCCGCCGGCTCGATCACGTTCCAGCGCGACGACGGTCTCGTATTGTGGTGGCGCTTAAGCTGGGGTGGCGCGAATTACGTCGGCCCCTGCGCGGGACTTCTGGTCGGCAATTTCCCAGACGGCAACAACTGCCCCCCTGAACCCGGGCCCCTGCCGTCGGCCGGCGTCCAGACACTCCTCTTTCCGGGCCTCTTCAGTGCGCAGGGGACGGACAACGCCACCGACTACATCGTGACCGATAGCTCGTCGACGTGGTTCAACAACGCGGGCGCGATGTTCGTCCTCGAAGCGACCTCGACTGGCGTCGATCCGACGTTCGAAGACTTCGACGCTTCGCCTCTCTTGATTCAGGCGCCGTTTTCGCCGAATCCGTTTACGACCTCGACGCGGATGGCGTTCCGGCTCAATCGCGAAGGCGTCGCGCGGCTTCTCATTACCGACGTGTCGGGCCGCGAGATCGCCAACATGGAAGACCGCCTCGGCGCGGGTTCACACGAGTTCTCGTGGAACGGCCGCGATGTCGGCGGCACGCCGGTTTCGGCGGGGCGCTACTTCTATCGCCTCGACGCCGCGGGTTCGAGCCGCTCCGGCAATCTCGTTCTCGTCCGCTGATATGGAACGACCGATGTCAAGGACGACCACTCCCGGGTTGGGGGTGGTCGTTTGTTTTGTAGTGAGAGACGCGAGGGCGATGGAGACGGCCGGACGCTTCGACGACGAGCCACGCTGATATCCGCGGGTTGCACCGGCGTCCCGGGCCGAGCCGCATGACTGTGATCCGTCGGGAGAGACCGCTCTCTAGGAGCGCGGGTTGGGAAGCGTGAGCTT
>JBJXGV010000067.1:0-61471 GCA_046160485.1 bacterium
CGGTGGCTGCTCGCGCAGCCCGGCGAAGCGGCGCGACGCCGCGCGACGCGAGATCTCGAAGTCGTTCGCGCCGATGCAACGCGCGCCGTCGTAACGCGCCCGGCCATCGCCGCGATTCTGCGCAGCCGCGGCGGCGTGCGAATCGCGGACCTCGCGCTCGAACTCGGGATTCATCGCCGGCGGCTCGAGCGCGCGTTCGCGCGCGACCTCGGCATTCGCCCCAAACTCTTCGCGCGGATCGTGCGCCTCAACGCCGCGCTCGCGAAACTCGATCCCGCCGAGCGCGGGCGCGCCGTCGACTGGGCGCTCGACGCCGGCTACTTCGATCAGGCGCACTTGTCGCGCGAGTTTCGAACGATCACGGGGCGCCGCGCGGGCGCAAGCCGCGACGCCGACGGCGAGATGGCGCGCCACTTCACCGATCCACGGCGCCTCGCCGCGTATCTGAGCGGCGAGTGACCGCGCCGCCTCGCGCTTTTCGAGCCGCAGGAGCGGCGCCCTGCCGTCGCATTTGTACAAGCGCGCGCGCCGGCGATCGTTCATGGTCGTTCGTATCGCGTGAAGTTCGCGCGCGGCCAAACACACATTGGAGGCTAATCGAATGCGAATAGTAATGACGATCGTGTGGCTCGCGCTGCTCGCGCAGCCAGTGGTGGCCGCGGACGCGACGAGGGCGGCGACGCCGGCGCCTGCGAAGATGAGCGTGGAGAACCTCGCGTGGCTGGAAGGCGTGTGGACCGGCGTCACGAACGGCGTCGCGATGGAAGAACACTGGAGTTCGCCGGCGGGCGGCGGCCTCATCGGAATGCACAAAGACACGAAGGGCGGGCGAATCGTCTCGTACGAATTCTTCCGCATCGTGCCCGGCGACTCGAGCGGCGTCTGCTATCTCACGAGCCCGAACGGCAGGCCGCCGATCACCTTCTGCGCGATCGAGCTGACCGCATCACGCGTCGTCTTCGAAAACCTCGCGCACGATTTCCCGCAGCGCATCCTCTATTGGCTCGGCGACGCCGGCACGCTCCACGCGCGCATCGAAGGAATGATCGGCGGCAAGCTCGAGTCCGAGGAGTGGGCCTGGAGCCGGCGCGCGAACGAGTAGATTCACCCTCGCCGAACACGCACTCGCATGAAAGGCGCGGAGAATCTGGAGCCGCGCCCTTCAGAACTCGCCGGCCCGGAACTGCGCGCCATAGGCAGTCGCTTCGCTGCGAGCTAAAGTGGTGCGCGTATGCGCCGAACGCGTCTCTGCTTCATCCGAACGGTCGTTGCCGCATCGTCGCGCTCCCTCGGGCGCGCCCGGCTCCGCATCTGCTTGCCCGCGATGACGGCGGTGCTTCTCGTTGCCTGCGACGACGGCGACAATTCTCCAATCACGCAAGTACCGGACGAGTCGCCGGTCTGTGAGGTCGCCCCAGACACGATTGATTTGGGGTGGGTGCCGATTGGGCATACCGTCGAAAGGTCATTCACGATTCAAAACGCCGGCGGCGGTTCGCTCGCGGGTGTGGTGGCGGCGTACTGCCCGCGATTCTCGATTGTCGGCGAACGCGAATATCTTCTCGCGGCAGGCCAGATCGATACCTTCACCGTACGATTCGCTCCGACAATCGACGGCGACAGAAGCTGCAAGCTCAATACCGGACCGACAACGTGCGTCGACATCGTAGCGAATGGCTTCGGCTACGTGGCGCCATCGGGCGAGGGATTCGCAGCGACGGTGACGCGCGAGTTGGCGGGGCGCTACGAGGTCACAACACTCGGCAGCGCCGCCCTCGACACGACGGATCTCTGCATCGGCGACTACGTATTCTCGTTCGGCTACAGAGGCTACTTCGATTCGGCCGATAACTGCAGCACAAACGGCACACCCGAGAACTTCACAGAGTGGTGTCGCACGGAGTCCGTGGGCGACAGGTACATTCGATGGACGCAGTACGGGACGGGCCAACTGCGAGGCGACACGCTCTTCCTCGCGGGAACCTACACCTACTACCGACGCTCTCAGTCCGAGGGGACTGTCTCCGCCACGACCCGTGTCGTGCAGACCCTCGTCCGCATTGGCGACCCGAGCTGTCCCTGATCGTTTCGCGTCGCCTCGACGCACTGATGAAGCCCGGCGCCCGCCGCGGTAAGATGCCTGCATGTCCGTAAGAGATCTCATTCCGATTCTGCAGGTGGCGATCGGCCCGGTCATTTTGATTTCGGGCGTCGGGTTGCTGTTGCTCTGCATGACGAATCGCTTCGCGCGGATCGTCGATCGGTCGCGGCAGCTCTCGAATGCGCTGCACGCGGCGCCCGAGGCGGCGCGCGCGCTCATCGCCTCGCAGCTCGAGATCCTCTCAACGCGTGCGCGGCTCGTGCGGCTCTCCATCCTCCTGGCCGCGTTCGCCGTGCTTCTCGCGGCGACGCTCATCATCGTCCTCTTCCTCACCGCGCTCGTCGGCCTCGAAGCGCCGTGGCTGCTCGCGGCGATCTTCATCGCGTGCATGGCCTGCGTGATCGGCGCGATGGTCGTCTTCATTCGCGACATCAACCTCTCACTCGCCGCGCTCAAGCTCGAGTTGGATTCAGCGATGACGACGACGCACGCATGAGCGAAGCCGTGCGCGGGCAGTACGACCGGCTCGCGCCGAACTATGACCGGCGGTGGCGGCGATACATCGAGCGGACGGTCGGCGCGACGGTGCGGCGCGTGCGAGCGCGGCCCGGCGATCGCGTGCTCGATCTCGCGGCGGGCACGGGGGCGCTCACGCGCGCGCTTCTGCGCGCGGAGCCCGCGCTACGCGTCGTCGCGCTCGATCTGAGCCGCGCGATGCTGCGGCGCGGCGCGGACGGCGGCGCACGCTGGGTGGGGGCCGTGCAGGGCGACGCCGGCGCGCTCCCATTCGCGAACGCGTCGTTCGATCACGTCGTCTCGAGCAGCGCGTTCCACTATTGGCCCGATCCCGCGCGCGCGCTTCGCGAGATTCATCGCGTGCTACGCCCCGGCGGCGCGTGCGTCATCACCGACTGGTGCGACGACTACCTCGCGTGCCGTGTGTGCGCGCGTGTGCTCTCGCGGCTCGAGCCGTCGAGCGGGCGCATCCTGCGCGTCGCGGAATGCGGCGCGCATCTCGAGGCCGCTGGGTTTCGCGTCGAGTCGCTCGAGCGATTCCGCGTGAACTGGTTGTGGGGCATGCTCACGGCGCGCGCGGTCGTGGTAACGGCGTGACGTCCTCGCGACCGCGGCGCGGTCAGAGCAGCAGACCCGCCGCCAAATCGAAAGCCGCGGCGCCGCGAGACGCCGACACGACGAAGCTGACGTTTTTCGCGACGCCCGCCGCGTTTCGCGCGTGGCTCGAGCGGCATCACGCGTCGCGCGACGAACTGTGGGTCGGCTTTCACAAGAAGGGGACGGGACTCGCGAGCATCACGTGGCCGGAGTCGGTCGACGAGGCGCTGTGCTTCGGCTGGATCGACGGCCTTCGCAAGAGCGTCGACGCGTCGAGCTACAAGATTCGCTTTACGCCGCGGCGTGCGACGAGCACTTGGAGCGCGGTGAACATCCGGCGTGTCGCGCATCTCGCCGCCGAGGGACGGATGCGACCCGCCGGCGAGGCGGCGTTCGCCGCGCGCACGGAGGCGAAGTCGCGCGTCTATTCGTTCGAGTCGAAACCCGTCGCGCTCGCGCCGGAGTACGAGCGCGCGCTGCGCGCCAACCGCCGCGCGAGCGCGTTCTACGAGGCGCAGCCGCCGTGGTATCGCCGCACGACCGCGTTCTGGGTGATGAGCGCCAAGCGCGAGGAGACGCGCGCGCGGCGGCTCGCCGCGCTCATCGCGTGCTGCGCGAAGGGCGAGCCGATTCCCGAGCTCAAGCGAAAGTAGTGGACGAGAAGCGACGCGCGCGCGACGGCATGGCGCGGCGGCCCCGAATAAAGACGAGGCGCGGCGATAACTTCAACGGCGCGGAGCGTGCGAGCGCGTGTCGACGATGCCCTCGTCTGAGAGCGCTACCGCACGCGGACGATCTTGCGCGCCTCGCTTGACGACGCGCCGTCTCGCGCGCTCTCGACCTTGACGAAGTAGACGCCCGACGCGAGCGCGCGGCCCTCGGCGTCGCGGCCATCCCAGTCGATCACGCTCGCACTCGCGCCGAGACCCGCGAGCGAGCGGCGCCACACGAGGCGCCCCGACGCGTCGTGAATCGCGAGCGCGTCGCTCGTGCCGAAGCGCAGCACATCGCTCGACACACCGCCGGCCGCGCGGAGATCGCCGGCCGTCAGCTCGAAGCGTTGCGCGCCCGACGCCGGGTTCGGCCAAACGCGCGCGATCCGCGCGCCCGTCCGCTCCCACGGCGACGCGCCGCCCACCGATGTCGCCGCGTCGATCACCTGAATCCCGTTGATCCCCGACTCGAAGTTGCCGGCCCACAATCCGGAGTGCAGGCCGATCTTGCCGTTCGTGACGTCCACGGTGAAGCGCTCGAACGTGACGCCCTCGATGTGCGCGCTCGGCCACGCGCCGCCGATCATCGTCGCGTCCGGCGTCGCGAAGTCGACGCGCACGCGATGCAGGAGCGCCGGATTATTCGGAGTCAGCGCGTAGATCAACACCTCGTACGTTCCGTTGACGAGGTCCTCGACCCAGACGCAAACGTCGACCGGATTGTTGTAGCCGATGAGCATGTCATCCACGAGCGCGCCGTCATCGCCCGATGTCGCCGGATCGTCGGACGCGGAGAGCGCGGTGCCGCCGATCATGTAGATTTCCGCGGCGACGGGCGCGCCGTCGAGGCCGACGAGCGGCGCGCGCGCGGCCGGCGCGAGCACGCCGATTTCGTTCCACGCTCCGGCGGGGCCGGCCGCTGCATACGTGGCGCTCGGCGCAGTGACGCCCGACCCGAAGTCGATGTTGACGGATTGCGCGTGCGCGGCAGGCAGCGCAAGCGAGGCGACCACGAACATGGCTGCGATGAGACACAAGACACGGTTCAACAGAGTCCTCCTTCTCGAGGCGGTGCGGCTAAGCGGCTTTCACAACCGCCGCGCTGAGCGCCAGAAGCGCGAGGAGCGCGGGGAGATAGAGAATCGAGCTGAGAAAAAGAAGGCGCGCGGAGCGCAGCTCGCGCTTCACGGCGAACGCGATCGCCGCGACGAGAAACGCCGCGCCGAGCGCGACGGCGCCGGCGAGATACGCGGGGCCGGCAAAGCCGAGTGCAACCGGCGCGATGCTCGCGGCAATGAGCGCGATCGTGCTGATGACCGTGTCGCGCGCCGTGCGCGTGCCGCGCGGCTCGACGACCGGCAGCATCGGGAATCCGCCGCGTGCGTAGTCGTCGCGATAGATCCACGCGATCGCGAGAAAGTGCGGAATTTGCCAGAGGAAGAGGATAGCGAAGAGCGTTGCGGCCTCGGCGCCGAGTGTGCCGCGGGCGGCGGTCCATCCCATCACGGGCGGCAGCGCGCCTGGAACGGCGCCGATCAAGAGCGAGATGTGCGAGACGCGTTTCATCGGCGTGTAGATGAATGCGTAGATCGCGATGGCGACCGCGCCGAGGAGTGCGGTGAGCGTGTTGATCGCGAGCGCGAGCGTGAGCACGCCGGCGGAGCCGCAGACGATGCTGAAGGCGAGCGCGCGATCGGGGCGCAGCCGGCCGGCCGGCAGCGCGCGGTGGCGCGTGCGCTCCATCAACCCGTCCTGTTCGCGTTCGAAGCACATGTTGAGCGCGTTCGAGCCGCCCGCGACGAGCGCGGTGCCGAAGAGCGCGAGCGCAAGATGAAGGGGTTCGATCGCCGCGTCGCCGCGCGCGCCGATGAAGTAACCGAGGAGCGCAGTGAGCACGACGAGCATGACGATGCGCGGCTTCGTGAGGCTCGCGTACAAGCGGATCTGCGCGAGCGCGCCTTCGCGGACGACGATCGCCTCCGTCGCGCGAGCCGGAGCGTTCACGCTCACGCGCGAGCCCCGGTCGGTTCGCCCGCGGCCGACCGCGCATCGTTGGCGACCGCGGCGTCGCGCGCTTCACACGGCAAGCCATGCACGCGCGCCGCGCGAATCGCAAACAGAAGCGACGTACCCAAGAGAACGGCACCGACTGCAACGTGCGCCGTTGCGACCGGCACCGAGCGTCCCGTCCATACGATCGACGCGCCGAGGAGAATCTGCACGAGGACGAGTGTCGCGAGCATCATCGACGGCCGCAGAACCGGCTTGTTGTCGCGATGCGCGCGCCCAGTACGCGCCGACGCCCACACGATGAGCGCCAGAACCACGAGCGCCCAAACCCGGTGCGCGAACGCCACCGCGACCGTGCGCGCATGAAGCGGCGGGATGAGTTGCCCGAACGCGAGCGGGAAATCGGGAATCGCAAGCGCCGCGTCCATATGACGAACGAACGCGCCGAGCAAGAGCTGGATGAAAATCGCCGCGAACGTCAGAAACGCGAGCGTCCGAAGCGGCGGTTTCGCGCCGCCCGCGTCGGTCGCGACAAGCGGGTCATTCCAGCGCGGCGAAGTCACGACCGCGATCGCGACGATGATGCAGAAAAACGTCTGCGCCAGGCACGCGTGCGCGATCGAGATCGCGTCGGGCAGCAGAAAGATTACCGTCATCCCGCCGAGCACCGCTTGGAGAATCACCGCGAGGAGCGCAAGCGCGCCGAGGCGCCGCACCCAACGGCGCGGCTCGCGCAGCCGCAGCCACAGCGCCAAGACTGCCGTGAGGATCGCGACCGCGCCCGCGATCATGCGATGCCCGTGTTCGTAGAGGATGCCGCCGATCATCGGCGGGAAAAGCATCCCGTACGACAGCGGCCAGTCCGGGACAGCGAGCCCCGACCCCGTGCTCGTCACGAGCCCGCCCGCGACGATCAGCACAAGCGTCGCGCCGACCATGAACTTCGTGTAGACGTGAAGCTTCATAGGCGGGAAGTTTCGCTCGTCCGAGCGCCGATTTCAAGGACCGATCCTACGACCGCGGCGGCGCGATCGCCTCGTTTCTCATTGCGAAAACTCAGCTTCGTCGCGCGGTGCGTGCTCGTCCGCGCGCCGGGCTATAGCGGCATCGTCTCCGTCGCAGTCGAACGCGGATGCGATCCAACCGGCCGCCGCGAGCCACACGAGCCCCTTGATCAGAAAAAACGCGAAGCCGAACTTGCCGGCGCGGCGCAGCCAACGCCAGCGCGACGCGTCACGAAGCCGGCTCACGACGAGTGACGCACCAAAAGATCGAGCCCCGTCGCGCTACGCAACGGGGCCCGCATTCATCTGCTCTGATTCACTGCAACCGATTCGCCCTGCGACGATTCGCACCGTCGCGCTCGCGGGGCGCACGTTCAAACTCGCTTATGCACCCTCGGCGAAGCTGAACTCGACGTCCTTCGACTCGCCGTCGCCGACCGTCACGCTCATCTCCTTCGCGCCGTACTTCTCGTGCCACGCGACGACCGTGTACGTCCCGGCCGGCAGCCCCTTCAGCTCGAACGCGCCGCTCTCGTTCGTGACGCTGAAGAACGGATGCGTGAAGACGCCGCAGTAGCTCGACATCCACTTGTGCACGTCGCACTTGATGTGGAACGGATCCTCGGCCATCTCGAAGTTCTTCATGATCTCGCCCGGCTTCGGCATGCCGACGTTGAAGCCTTTGTTCACCTTCGGAAGCGGGTGGATGTTGTGCAGCGTCGCATCCGAATTGAGGATCTTCAGGCCCTGGCCGGCCATCATCCCGAAGATGTGCGGATGATAGGTGCAGCCCTTCTGGTCGAGAACGACGGGCGCCGCGGGGACCGGGAACGTCTTGCCGCCGAGACCATCCTTGACGTAGACCATCACCCACTGGAGCGTGCCGTTCGCGTTGACGACGACTTCCTCCGGCATGATCGGCGCGGTGTGAAGCCCCTTGCAGACCGGGTCCGCGTCCATCTTGATCTTCTCGAACTTGGGAGCGGTGCCGGCGAACTTCACGGAGCCCTTCACGACCGCCGTCATCCCGCCGCCCGCTGCGGGCGCCGCCGTCTGCGCCGCCGGTGCGGTCTCGGTCTTCGCGGGCGCCTTGGCCGCCGCGCTGTGATCCGCGCCGCCGCTCTTCTCAGCGCTGCCGCCGCCGCCGCCGCACGCAGCGGCCGTGAGGATAAACGCCATCAGTAAAGGAAGGACGATCAAACGGTTCTTCATGGGTCTGTCTCCTTGTGTAGGACCGAGGTCTTTAAGACGAGAGGAGTGGAGCGTAAGCCGAGCGCCGATTGTATTCATCCCGCGCGCCAATTCAACTCTGATTTCCGGGTGCGCCGGCGCTCGGCGGCGCGAGCGGCGATCCGCCGGACGCGCTACTGCGAGCGGAAGTTCTCGAACTTCAGCTCGGCGCCGACGTCTTTTCCTTTGAGAAGTGCGATCACCGCTTGCAGATCGTCGCGCGACCCCGAGGAGATGCGAACCGTCTCGCCTTGAATCGCCGCCTGCACCTTCTTCATGCCGGAGCCTTTCACGTGCTTCACGATTTCACGCGCCATGTCCTGCGTGAGCCCCTGCTGGATCGGAACCTCTTGCCGCGACGCGCCGCCGCCCGCCGGCTCGACCTTCCCGGGCGTGAAATTGCGCGTCGGCACGTGCCGCCGAATCAGCTTCGACTCGATCACGTCCCAGACCGCTTTGAGCTTGTACTCATCCGGCGCGCCGAGCACGAGCTTGTTTTCCTTCTTGTCGATCTCGATCGTCACCAACATCCCTTTGAAATCGTAGCGCTGGCCGATCTCTTTCTCGGCCTGCTGCACCGCGTTTTGAACCTCCTGATAATCGACGCCTGTCGTGACGTCGAACGAGTTCGTTCCCGCCATTTCTTCTGCTCGCCTCCTCTCGCGCGTCCGCGCGCTTGAAAACCGGGCGTTCATATTACGACGCCGCGTAGGAGATCGCGCAAGCTATCCGAGAAGGGGTCGAGCGGTGGGTCGCGCGGGGCGAGTGCGGGCGACTGTGGGTGTGCGAGCGCGACTGCGCGTACGGGTGCGCTACGCGCGTGCGTCGGAGGCGTGCGTCGAGGGGACAAGCGGGGGCGTGCGAAGAGACGGCGCCGGCAGCGGCGTGACGTTGTCGAGCAGCACGTCCGTGTCCGCCGCGGCCGAATGCGCGGCCGCGATCGGGAGCCGCAAGTGGAACGTGCTCCCCTTTCCGACAGCGCTCTCGACCCAGAGTTCGCCGTTGTGCCGGTCGATGATCTCCTTCGAAATCGCGAGGCCGAGCCCCGTGCCCTGAACGTTGCTGTCGTCCGCGCCGCCGCGATAGAAGCGATCGAACACGTACGGCAGATCCTTCGCGGGTATGCCGCGACCGGTGTCGCGCAGCGTGAGATGAACACACGCGGCGCCGCGGCCGTCGCGATCGCCGCGCGTTTCGATGCGCGCCGAGAGCGAGATCGAGCCGCCGCGCGACGTGAACTTCACGGCGTTTCCGATGAGGTTCGTCAGGACGCGCACCATGCGGTGTCCGTCCGCCTCGACAAGCGGAAGATCCGGCGGCACGTCGGTCGTGAGATGAATCCCCTTTTCGTTCGCGAGGATTCCCGCCGTCTCGAGCGCCTCATCGACGAGCTGCCGCAGCGCGCACGGCCCCGTGTGAAGCGCAACGCGCCCCGCTTCGAGGCGCGCGAGGTCCTGCAAGTCGTTGATGAGCACCGCGAGCCGCCGCGCCTCGCGGTTGATGATGCCGAGGAACTCCGCGCGAATCTCCGGCGGCGCGTCTTCGCGCGCCATGAGCACCTCGCTGTAGCTCTGAATCGCGGTGAGCGGCGTGCGAATCTCGTGCGACACCGTCGAGAGAAACGAGTCCTTCATGCGATCGATCGCGGTGAGTTGTTCGATCGCACCTTCGAGTTCGCTCGTGCGGGTTTCGATGCGTATCGCCATGTCGCGCTGCGCCATCAAATCCGCCTTGAGCCGCTCCGTCTCCGTGCGCTTCAGCGTGATGTAGAGGGCGAAGACGATGATGAGCCCGATGAGCCCGAGCAGCACGTTCCAGCGTTCGTTCGTGACGCGCCACATGCTCGCGCCTTCCTCCGCAACGTGAACGACGTCGAGAATCGCGACCGCCACGCCGACCATAAGCAGCAGGCCAAGCGTTAGATACCAATACATGTTCAGTCGCCGCGAAAGCTGGACAACCCTCTCGCGGGACGCCTGGTCGTCGCCGTGCCGCGTCGGGGGGGGAGTGCCGCGCGATCCGAACGATGACGAATCTGATGATGCAATCGTGGGCATCTGTCGAAGCCAAGTATCGACCGATACGCGGCGCAACTTGAGATATTCGAGGGCGTTTCGAGTGCGGGACGGGGTGGGGCGGCGCGGGGCGGCGCGGGGCGAAGCGAGGCGTGGCGAAGCGAAACGCTGCGGCCGGCCGCGAGAGCCGAGTGTCGGGCCCCCATGCGGCCGGCCGCGTTGGAACAAGCGCGCCGAGCGGCGCACTCCGAAGCGCCGCTATTTGATGCGCTTGATGATGTGCCAGCCGAACGGACTCTTCTGAGCGTCCCACGCCGCAACGTCGATGTTGCCCGGGCTGATGTTGAAGCCGACGTCGCCGAACGCCGCGACCATGCGATCGCGCGCGAACTCGCCCGGCGCGGGCGTCACGCCGATTCCCGCCATCGCGTAAATCCCCGGCGGCGAGTCGTCGGTGTACTCGCGCACGAGCTTGCCGTAGTCCTCGCCCTTGCGCGCGCGCTCGAGCACGTCCATTGCGAGTTTCTGTGCTTCGTCTTTCGTGCGGGTGATGTTCTTGCCCGGAACCGATCCCGCGAATCCGATCAGGATGTGCTGAACCTGAACGTGTTCGGGCAGCGTCGCGGGCTTCACCGGCATCACACCTTCGATGTAGCCGTTCGCCGTCTTCGCTGCCGGCGCATCCTTCTTCACCGCGGCCTCCTTGCTAGCGGCGTCCGCCGCGGGAGTCGCGACCGCCCCGTCTTTCGGCGCTGCCGCGGAGAGTTCGCCATCTTTCGGTTGCCTGCCGGTCTTCGCCGAGGTCGCGCTAGACGCGTCGCTGTGGCTCGCCGCGCTCGTTTCCTTCGCCGGCTTGCTGTCGTTCGCGCACGCGCCCGCCGCGAGCGCAAGAGCGAGCGCCGACGCGGCGACGGCTGCGCGCAACGCGTCGCGTGAGTGAGATCCGTTCATCGCTTCCGTCTCCTTATGAGTGGTGAATGATTACGGGGTTTCCGCTTGCTCTGTGCTGATATCACGCCTCGTTACATCTTGCCGAGGAAGATCGCATAGCTGCCCGCGACTTCGTGGAACCCGACCGACTCGTAGAATCCGGCGGGGTCTTTCTCCGCGCGGTTCGACGTGACGACGATCTTGCGGCAGAAGCGATCGCGGGCGCGCTCGACCGCCTTCTCGCAGAGCGCGCGTCCGACGCCCTTCCCCTGCTGGCCCGGATCGACGACGAGTTCCTGGATCTCCGCGAGCATGCCGCACGCATGAAGCGCGTTGCCGAAGCGGATCGTCACGAGCCCGACCGCTGGGCCTTCGCCCGGGCCTTCGCTCGTCCCCTCGACGGCGACGTACGCCTCCCAGTCGGGATCGCCGAGCAACTCGCGGTACGTGATCGCAAGCCCCGGCGTGTCGAGCGGATGCCGCGAGCCGAGATGCTCCACGAGCCGTTGAACGTCGTTGTAGTCCGCGGGCGAAACCGGCCGCGCCATGATGGGCATTGTTGCGCTCCTTTCATCGAGCCGAACAACCGGGCGCGATTCTACACGACGCGGACACCGCGCGCCTTCGTTGAAGGCGAGCCAATTTCGATTGCGCGTCGTCACAAACATCCCTCCTCGCCTGCTCCTCTACGTCCGCACCCGAACAGGAGGGCTCTAATTCATGACTCAGAAAGCGCAGGTTCGCAGCGAAATTATCGGTTTGGGGAGGAGTCCGAGCCCCTCGCGACGTCGTGTCGCGCCGTCGTGGCGCTTGGTCGCGGCCGTCGTCTCGATTCAGGTTCTCGCGTGGTCACCGGCGATCCATGCCGGGGATCCGCCCGTTGAAACCGACACGGAGCTTCAGGCGGCTCCCGAGATGGATGAGGGTTCCCCAGACTCGTCGGGAGCAAAACCGAAGAAGCCAAAGCCGAAGATCTCAGGCTACATCCAGTTTTACTACAGGACGAGAATCGAGCGGAGCGGCGACAACATAACGTCGCCCGACGCGTTTCGGTTCGGCCGCGTGAAGATCCGGTTCACCGGGAAGGCGCAGCCCGGCGTGACGTACGTTGTGGAGGTCGATCCGCGCTCGCCGCAGATCTCCGGTGTCATGCGCGACTGTTACATCCAATGGGAGTTTGTCGACGGGCAACGCCTGCGCTTCGGACAGATGAAGACGCCATTCGGGTGGGAGAATCGCGTGTCCACTACGGACCTCTACACGATCAATCGGACGGAAGTGAGCGAGTTGTTCGGGCGTGGTTTGACTCTGCGCGACATCGGCGTCGGGTGTTTCGGGCGCATACCGCTCGGGAATGGCTTCCGCATCGAAGACGAAATCACCATCACCAACGGCGCCGGGCTCGGCGCGCAGGCCGACGACGACAAGCGCAAGAACGTGTTCGCACGGCTCGGCGCCCGGAAGAAGGCCGAATCGGCAACGCTGTGGTTGGGCGTTTCGGGCGCAACCGGAACGGTTAACGAGCCGAGCGACCCGGAGACGCCGGACGAGCCGGGGCTCTCGTTCGACTTTCAGAGATTCGGCGTCGATGTGGGAGTCGACACGCGACACGCGTTCGCCGTTGTGGAGTACGCATACGGCGACGAAAAAGCCAACGACCCCGAAGAGGGCGGGGCTCTCGCGGCCTGGTATCTACTCGTCGCGGGGAAGACCTCGTTCGGTGTCGGTCCCGTCGTTCGATACGACGTGTTTGACGAGGACATCACCCGCTGGACCGTGGGTGGGTACTACGGTCTCCCTGGTGCGGCTCTGCGCTCCATCGTGACGTACGAAGTCAGCAAGGAAGCCGAGTTCGACAATGATGATCGTCTGCTGGCGATGCTGCAGCTCCTCTTTTGAGGATCGCGCGCTTAACCGTCGGCTGAGGGCCCAGCTTCGGCAGACGCGCTGACGCGCTCGCGCCAGATCGTTCGCACGCTCCGCGACTGGGCGATGGCGCGGCGGCCGCCACCGCAGAGCGGGTTGGGCGGGGCTGAACAACCACTACGGCTCTCGGGCCCGACGCGGCGCCGACGTCGCGGCGCTCTACTACACGTTCTTCGAGACGGCGAAGCTCGCGGGGATCGAGCCGAAGGGCTACGTGATCAGCGCCGCGATCCCCGCGATCGCCCACCAGGGGCCGTCACGCTCCCCGCCTCGCTTTTCAGCAACGCGAACGACTGACGTCCGGCGCCGCCCTGACTCTGCGACGTCGAGATCACGCCCTCGCGCGCGACGCTCCGCGTGCGTCGCAAGGGGATTTCCTGCCGCCAGTCGGCATGGAACGAGGAAGGTTTCGAGCTGAGATCAGAGAGTGGACGTCGCTCGTTTCGTCCGGAGCAGATGCCGCGATACCGCGGCGCCACCTCGTCGACAGTTAAGCGGTCGAGAAGGTCGTAGTGCCGGCTACCGCGGGTTCGAGTGGTAGACCGAGATCTCGGCTGAGTCGCGCAGGAGATCGACGCGGTGGATCTCGACGCGCGCCGCGTCGAGCCCGGTCTTCGTATTGATGTCCGCCATCAGCTCCGCCTCGCGGCCGGGTCGCAGTAGCTCGAGACGGTCGTACAAAATTGGCGTCGAGTGTTCCGAACGCTTCCACGGTCTCAGCTCGAGCGCGGCGGTCATCGACACGATGACCCCGTTGACGACGAGCAGCTCCGCCAGGCTGGTGTTCTTGTTCGCGACACCGTTGAGTAGACCGAGTCCGATCACGATGAACAGGTAGGTCAGGTCGCGGATGCGGATCTGCTCCGTGCGATAGCGCAGAATTCCGAAAACGCCGAAGAGCGCGAGTGCGAGCCCCAGCTCGGTCGGGACCTTGCGCAAGAGCAGGCACATGCAAAGCGTGATGACATTGAAAAGGTAGTAGGTAAATACGAACTCGCGATTCCGATTGATGCGAAAGTAAACGAGGCGAATCACGATGCTCACGAATATGAGATCGAGCGCGAGTCGCGCGACCAGCTTGCCCAGATCGTCCCAGTTCATCGTCATGCTGGCGCCGAAGAGTTCGTTCACGCCGCACTTCCCGTCAACGCGCGAAGCGCGGGGAGCAGAGTGTTCGCGTGCAGCTCCGGGTGGGTCAGCGCGATCGACGTGCAGTACTTGCTCGCCGAGCCGGGCCGAATGCCCGCCGCGCGCAGCGTCGTCATGGCGAGAGAGTCTCGGCGGCGCGGCCACTGCTTCACCTCGACGATCGCGACGCCATCGATCGGCCGGCGCATGCCGTCCTTCTCTATGCCGAGATCGAGATCGATGGTCACTCGCTCGTTCGCGTCGAGCCCCAAGAGCGTGACGCGGCGGAAGTGGCTGAATACCTGGGGAACGAGATGCGCGGTCACTCCGGTGTGAGTCGCGAAGAACACTCGATCGTCCGCGGTAAGCTCATCGTCGCCGTATTCGCGAGCACGCCATTGTTTACTCGTCTCCATTTCGCTCCTTCGTTCTTTGACTTCGAGGATGGACAGCCGTCGGTCTGTGTAGTGTCGAATGCGCGCCTTGTGCCGCACACGAAAGCCGCGACGATGCGCGTGAAAGAACGTGAGTTCCGGAGTATCGAAGTACAGAGTGCGGTAGGTGGCGATGAGTTCATCACCCGCGGGCAATACGGCGTGGGACGCCGAGAGTCGGGACGCGAGCGCCACAGCCGCGACCGGCGTCAGGACGTACTTGGTGTCGGTGCGGCGGCGCAATTCCCGCTTCGACAGAAGCTCGGGCACCGCGCGATCGAAACGCGCGAGCAGATCGCGCCATTCGCTCGACGCGGGAGTCGCCCAACCCTCGGTTCCGCGTTCAATCATGTTGATCGCCGTCCCCTCTCAAGTCGCCGCCAAATCGGCGAAGTTCTGAGCAATCCATTGAAAAACAGCTCCCAAAGCATCGGTTCGAACTGGCTGAACTTGAGTTTTGGTGCGGATCCGCGACCACGGTCACTTCGCTCGTTGCGCTATGCACGGCGTGACGCGGCGTTCGCGAAATAGAACACGCCAGCCGCAGATTTGTGACGGATGCGTGGCAGGGCCGTGGCGGAGACGCGAGGCGGGACCGTGGCGGAGACGCGGCGCCGCACGCGGCACTGCACGCAGCACCGGCGGCGTTGCGGCGGGCCCCGCGCGCGGATAGACTGCGCCCCATGCGATTCGCACTGATCGGATGCGGCGACATCGGCGTAATGCGCGCCGACGCGGTGGCGCGGCTGCGCGGGCTCGGCGTGAGCGACGCGCGGCTCGTCGCGGCGGCGGACGCGGACGGCGCGCGCGCGCAGGCGATCGCCGCGCGTCACGCCGGCTGCCGCGCGCTCACCGACGGCGACGAGGCGGCGCGCCTCGCCGATGCGGACGCGGTCATCGTCTCGACGCCGCCTCACCTGCACGCGCGTTTCGCGCTCGCGGCGATCGCGGCCGGCAAGAGCGTGCTCATCGAGAAGCCGATCGCGTCGTCGATCGACGACGCGCGCGCGATCGTCGGCGCGGCGGCGGAGCGCGGCGCGACACTCGCGACCGGCTTCAACATCCGGCACTTCCTCGCATTTCGGCGCGCGCACGAGCTTCTTACGAGCGGCGCGCTCGGCGAACTCGACCACGTGCGCGCCTACCACGGCCATCCCGGCGGCAGCGAGTTCACGCACGCGTGGGTTCACGATCAGAAGGTGATGGGCGGCGGCGCGCTCCTCGACAACGGCATTCACATTCTCGATTTGGCGCATTGGTTCCTGGGCGGCGTCGTCGAGGCGAAGGGCTACACGAGCGGACACGTCTGGAAGTTCGACGGCTGCGAAGACAACGGGTTCGCGCTCTTCAAGAACGCGGCCGGGCGAATCGCGACGGTGCGCGCGTCGTGGACCGAGTGGCGCGGCTACGGATTCGCGGTCGAGGTGTACGGCACACGCGGAATGGCGCGCGCATCGTATCCGCCGATGATGCTAGAGACCGCGATCGCGGCGAAGCCTGGCGCGCCCGTGCGCCGAAGCCGCGATCTCTTTCCCGTGTTCCAAGTGAAGGAGCGCGTGAAGTCGTGGCGCTGGAACCTCGTCGAGAGTCTCGCAGCGGAGATGAAGGATTTCGCGGATGCGGCGCGCGCGCGGCGCCCACCCGCGTGCAGCGGCGTCGACGGACTGCGCGCGCTCGAAATGGCGCACGCCGTCTATCGCTCGTCGCAAAGCGGCGGCGGCGTCGCGATTCCGCTCGCGTGAGCGCGACTCGCGCAACGTAGACCGCATGCACGGCGCCCCTCCTCGGACACGCGTCGCCTGATGCGCTCGGATTTCCTTTCGCTCGACGAAGCGCGGCGCATCGCGCTCGCGGCGCAGGGATTCGATCGCGCGCGGCCGCGCGGCGGCGTCAACTCGCGCCACGTGCTCGACACGATCCGCCGTCTCGGCCTCATTCAAATCGACTACGTGAACGTCGTCGTTCCGTCGCACTACCAGGTTCCGTTCTCGCGGCTCGGGCCCTACGACCGTTCGCTTCTGCACGAAGTCGTGTATCGCCGGCGCGCGGCAACGGAGCAGTGGGCGCACGAGGCGTCGATTCTTCCCGTCGAGAGCTGGCCGTTTCTGCGCCACCGCATGGATGCGCACGACGTCGGCCCGCGTCGCTTCCAAGCGCTCATGCGCAAGCACGCGGCCTACGCGGAGTGGGTGCTCGCGGAGGTGCGCGCTCGCGGGCCGCTCACGGCGGACGATCTGCCGGGGCCCGAAGGCGTCGAGCGGCGTATCCGCGGCTCGTGGATCGGCACCGTGCCGCGCGCGGTGCTCGAGGCCTTTTTCGCACGCGGCGTGCTCGCCGTCGCCGATCGCCGCCCGAATTTCGCGCGTGCTTTCGATCTTGCGGAGCGCGTCGTGCCCGAGGAACATTTGGGTCGCGTGATGCCGCGCGACGAGGCGCAGCGCGCGCTTTTGCTTCGCGCGGCGCGCGCGCACGGCGTCGGGATCGCGAGCGACCTCGCCGACTACTACCGCATGAGCGTCGGCGAGGCGCGCCCGCGCATCGCCGAACTTGTGCGCGAGGGGGCGTTGCGCGAGGTGCGCGTCGACGGCTGGCGCGAGACGGCGTACCTGCATCCCGACGCGCGCCGCCCGCGCGCGATCACCGCCGCCGCGCTCCTCTCGCCGTTCGATCCCGTCGTGTGGCGCCGCGCCCGCACCGCGCGTCTCTTCGGTTTCGACTTCCGCTTCGAGATCTTCGTGCCGAGCGCTCAGCGACGCTGGGGGTGCTACGTGCTCCCGTTCCTGCTCGGCGATCGTCTCGTCGCGCGCGTCGATCTCAAGTCGGATCGCACCGCGCGCCGGCTTCGCGTGCTCGCCGCGCAAATCGAAGATCACGCCGACCCGAACGCCGTCGCCCCGCCGCTCGCCGCCGAGTTGCGCACGATGGCCGCGTGGCTCGGCTTCGACGCCGTCACCGTCGGCCGCCGCGGCTCGTTCGCGCGCCGCCTCGCCGCTGCTCTGCGCGCTTAAGACTCTTTGGCAGGTGGTACCTCGGGCTGTAACGTCTCGCCGTGGCGAAGGTGCGGCCGGGGAATCGTGTCAGACCTCGCGCTTGTTTCGCCCCTGTCCACCGGCTTATGATCGCCCGGTCGCGCTCGGTTCGATCATGCACACGCTCCCTCGCTTCTTCGGGCTGGCGAGCGCCCTCGATCGAACCGCTGTCGAGTTGGAGGTGCGTCATGGCCAAACTGACGGGCAAGAACGTACTCATGGTGATCGCGCCCGAGGACTTTCGCGATGAAGAACTCGCGACGCCCAAGGCAATTCTCGAGAAGGAGGACGCGAAGGTGACGGTCGCGAGCACGCGCGCCGGGACGTGCGAGGGAATGCTCGGCGCGCGCGTGACACCCGACACCACGCTCGCCGCCGAGACCGCGGCGAAGTACGACGCGATCGTCGTCGTCGGCGGGGGCGGCTCGCCGGCGCACCTCTGGGGCAACACGGCGCTCCACTCGATCCTCCGCGACGCGAAGGCCTCGAACAAAGTGATCGCGGGGATCTGCCTCTCGGGCGCCGCCCTCGCGCGCGCGGGCGTTCTCGCGGGAAAAAACGCGACGGTATGGCGCACGGACGAGAGCATCGCCGAGATGCGTGAAGGCAAGGCGAAGCTCGCCGACGCGCCGGTCGTCGTGGATGGTCGCGTCGTTACCGCGAACGGCCCGGACGCCGCCAACGACTTCGGACGAAAGATCGCTCAACTGCTCGGCGACTAACCCGCGAACGGAACGCGCCGCCGCCACCACCACGAGGAGAACATGGGCAAGGACAACTTCGACGTCATCATTTTGAACGGGCGCCCCGCCGCGGGGAAATCCGAGGTCATCGATTACCTGAAGAAGGTTCCGGTCGCGGAGCGTCTGCGCCGATTCCACATTGGCGAGTTCGAGGAGTTCGACGACTTCCCGATTCTGTGGGAGCGCTTCGAAGACGACGACATCTTCTCGCGTTACGGCCGCCCGCGCGCGCACACGACCGACGACTACTACTTCAAAGAGCACTTCTTCTGGAATTTCCTGATCGAGCGGCTGAATCTCGCGTACAACAAGACGCTGCGCGACGATCCGAAGTACCACGACACGAAGACGGCGATCATCGAGTTCTCGCGCGGCGGCGAGAACGGATTCGAGGAAGCGTACGGCTACCTCGATCCGCAAATTCTGAAACGCGCGGGCATCGTCTACATCAAGGTTTCGTACGAAGAGTCGAAGCGGAAAAATCAGCGGCGCGCGAATAAAGATCGCCCCGATTCGATTCTTCAGCACTCGCTCCCCGACGAGAAGATGGACTTCTACTACAAGACGAACGACTGGGAGAAACTCGCGGGGCGCGATCCGCGTGCGATCGACGTGAAGGGCGTGCGCGTTCCCTATTCGGTCCTCGAGAACGAGCCCGAGGTCACCGACAACGCCGAACGGCTTGGTCAATCGCTCGAGCGCGTCTTCGCGCATCTCTGGACGGTGCAGAAGGGCGCGCGGTGAACGCTCCGGCGGGCGGGCGCGCGCGCACGATCGGCGAACTCGCGATTTGGGGCTTCGCGTTCGGCTACTTCGCGAGCTACGTCCCCTACAGCGCACTGACGAAGGCACTCTCGAAGGGCCTTCTCGGCGGCATGAAAGTCTCGGACTTCGAGCTGCTTCCAGTCTCCGTGCTTGCGTCCGTCATCGGAATGTTCACGTTCATCAGCGCGATGCGTTGGTGGAAATACGCCGGCCGACGCGAAATCTTCGGCGCGACGCTCCCCTGCCCGAATCGCTGGACACTTCTCTCGGGAGTCGCCACCGCCGCCGTGATCGCGACGACGACGCTTGCGTACACGTTTCAGGGAATCAGCATCGTCTTCGCGATGCTGCTCATGCGCGGCGGACTGCTCATCATGGCGCCGGTCGTCGACGCGATCGCGCGGCGGCACGTGCGCTGGTTCTCGTGGATGGGTTTCGTCCTGAGCCTTGCGTCGCTCTTCGTCGCGTTCTCGAACAAGGGCGGCTACACGCTCACGCTTCTCGCCACCATCGACATTGCGGTCTATCTCTTTGCGTACTTCATTCGCTTGCGCTTCATGAGCCGCCTTGCGAAATCGCAAGACCCGTCGGCGAACATTCGCTACTTCGTCGAGGAACAGATGATTGCGTCGCCGCTCTTGCTGCTCTTGCTCGGCGCGGGCGCGCTCCTCGACCCGGGCACGATGGGAACGAACCTCCGCACCGGGTTCACCGCGTTCTGGTCGAGCCCGGTGCTCTTACCGATGATTCTCGTCGGCATCTTCTCGCAAGGCACCGGCATCTTCGGCGGGCTGATTCTTCTGCAGAAGCAGGAGAACACATTCTGCGTGCCGGTGAATCGCTGCTCGAGCGTGCTCGCGGGCGTGTGTGCTTCGTTCGCGCTCACGATCTTGCTTGGGCAAGCGGCGCCGAGTTCGCGCGAACTTCTCGGCGCGGGCTTCATCATCACCGCGATTCTTTTTCTCACGATTCCGACGCTCATGCGGCGGCGCGAGAAGATCGCCTCTGGCGGAGCGTCAGGCGCGCGTCTGGGCGAAGCGCGCTAGCGCCCATCGCGGAAGGCGCGGCCCGCCGCGTAGAGCACACGCCGCTCGTCGATTTGGCGCGCGCGCGCGGTGTCGCCGCGCGACGACGCAGCCGCCGATGCACGCTCCGCCGCGCTCATCGCCTCCGCGAATCGCCCCGCCTCCGCGTACGCGGCCGCGAGCACGTCGAGCGCGAGCGCGTTCGACGCCTCTCGCGGCCCCGCGTCCGTGAGCTTTTCGGCGATCGCGACCGCGTCGGCGCCGCTTCGTAGCTCGTCCTCCGGCGCCGTTGCGAGAATCCACGCCGCCAAGAGCGCCATCGATGGCGGCGTCTGGCCGCTCTTCGCCCACCCGCGCACGATCTGCAGCGCGCCGCGGCGATCCCCCGTCTCGACGAGTTGCGCGGCGAGGTTCATCTTGGCCTCCGCGTTCGCGGGATCGAGCCGGAGCGCTTCGCGAAACTGCGCGATCGCTTGCGTGCGTTCGCCGAGTTCGCCGAGAACGACGCCGAGATTGACGAGCGCGCCGGGCGCGTTCGGCTGAATGGCAAGCGACGCCTCGAACGCAGCGCGCGCGCGCGCCGGTTCGTCGAGGTCGATGAGCGCGATCCCGAGATTGTAGAGCGCGGCCGCGTCGCGCCCGGCGATGGTTTCGGCGATGCGGCGCGCGAGGCCCTCGTCGAATGCCGCGCGCGTTGTGCGGCTGGCAGAACTTCCACCACTCGCGTCGCCGGCAGCGCCGGGGGCGCCGCCGCCCCCGAACGACCGCGCGAGCGCCGCGCGCGCCTCCGCCTTTCGCCCGAGACGCGCGAGCGTCACCGCAAGGTTGTACTGCGCATCGGCGTCGTTCGGCGCGATGCGTGTTGCCTCGCGGAGCACCGCGGCCGCCTCGTCGAGACGACCATCGTCTTGCAGCGCAACGCCAAGATTCACGCGCGGCAGAACGAGCGTCGAATCGATCGCGATCACCGCGCGGAAGTGGTCGAACGCTTCGGCGCGGCGCCCCGCGCTCGCAAGCCAATCGCCGTAGTTATTGTGCGCCTCGCGGCTGCGCGGATTCGACGCGAGCGTCGCGCGCCACAGGCTCTCCGAGTCGCGCCACACGCTCTGGCGCGCGAGCGTCGCTCCCGCGCAACCCGCGAGCGCCGCCGCCGCGCAGATGGCGAGCGCACGACCCAAACCACGCGATCGCACGCTCGCGGCACTCCACGACACCGCGATGAAAACGCCGATGAGCGGAACGTACGCGTACCGATTGGCCATCGCTTGATTGCCGACCTGCACAAGGCCGATGACGGGAACGAGTGTCCCGAGAAACCAGAGCCAGCCGACGAGAACGTGCGGCGCGCTCGGGCGCACGCGATACGCAATCGCGCTCAACGCCGCGAGCACTGCGGCGGCGGCGGCAACCTGCGCGACCGCGAGCGGGGCGGCCTCCACGCTTCCGGGGAACGGATAGATCGCGGAGAGATCGGCGGGCCAGACGGCGTGCAGCAGATAGCGCGTGTACGACACGGCCGCGTTCGCCGCGCGATCCGCGAGTGGCGCGGACGCAAGCGATGCCACCGCGCCGCCCGCGCGCTGCGCGACGATCGTCACGACGCACGACACCGCGGCGATCGCGAAAAGCGGCGCCTTCTCCCACACGAGTGCGCGCATCGAGCGCGACGCGGCGCGCCGAAGCGGCCACATATCGAGCAGCACGAGCACCGCCGGCAATGTGACGAGCATCGGCTTCGCCGCGAGACCCGCAACGAAGAGCGCCGCCACGAGCGCGTACCGCCGCGCACCACCGCGCGCCGCGTAGAGCGCGTACGCCCACATCGTCGCGAGCCAGAGGAAGGTGGAGAGCACGTTCTTGCGCTCCGAAACCCAGGACACCGATTCGACGTTGAGCGGATGAAATGCGAAGAGCGCGGCCACGAAGAAACTCGGCGCACGCGCACCCGTCATGCGCGCGAGGACGACGAAAAGAAGCGCGGCGTTCGCAGCGTGCAACGCGATGCTCGTGAGGTGGTGCCCGCGCGGATTGAGGCCGAACGCCACGCCGTCCGCGATGTGCGAGAGCATCGTGGCCGGGTGCCAGTTCGACGCGCGCACCTCGGTGAAGGCACTCACGACTCCCGCGAACGATGGCGCTGCCACCGCCGGGTTCTGCGTCACATACTCGTTGTCATCCCAGTTGACGAACTCGTTGTCGAGCGAGGGGAGATAGAGCAGGAAAGTCGCAAGGGCGAGCGCGCCGGCGAGGGCGAGAACGGAACCGCGCGCGTCCCGGTTTCGAGCCGCGCGCGGCGAAGCGTCTTTCCGAACGATCACGACTTTCCGATGAAGACGAGATCGATCGGGTTACTCCCCGTGTGCTCTTTGACCATGAGCGGGAACGGAAACTTCGGCGTGAGCACGAGATCCATTTCGGGCTTCTTGGTGCGCGCGCTCATCACGCTCAAGTGGTACCCCGACATCCCGCCGAGCTTCTGCTCGCCGTCGCACGTGTAGCGGAAGATCGCGCCGATGTCGCGCTCCTTCATGTCGCTCTCGTAGCTCTCTCCCACCTTGAAGCTGCGCCGTGCCCCGACGACGCCGACGATCGGCCCCATCTCGAGGTAGTTCTTCACGCGTTCGGGGATGTTGTTGCTCGTAAGCTGCACGTCCTTGAAGCCGCTCTTCCCCTCGAGGATCGAGAACTCGCCGCCCTTGTCGACGTACGCAACCTGATAGATCGCCGTGCGCCGCGTGCCACCCTTCCCATAGGAAACCTCGTACGACGCGTACTGGATGTCCTGCGTCGTGACCGAGCCCTCGACATTGGAGACTTTTACTTTCATTCGCGTCGGGTCGCTTTTCTTCGACGTGCGGGTCGTTTGCGGAGTGCATCCCTGGGCCACGAGCGCGGCCGCCACGACGGCGGCGAGTCCGACGCTAACGAGCCAGCGCGCGCGGGTCGCGTTGTGTGTGTGTTGTCTCATTGTGATCCTCCTTGTCGGGTGGTTCGCGCAACGCGCGGGAACAACGCTGGCGGATGTAGCGCGCATCGTCGCTCGGCCAGCAGGCGCGCCTCCGAAGACTATCACCCGCGTTGGCGGCTGTCACGGGCGCGCGGCGAGACCGCGCCCGAGACCGGAGACAAGCCGCTGCATATCGCTCAGATTGTGCCGAAGGAACATCTCGTGCATTTCCGCCATGGTGCCGGCGATGATGTCGGGCTCGAGGAAACGCGTGCCTGTCGCGCATTCCTGCTTTCCCGCACGTGTGCTCAGAGTCGCGTTCGCGTAGTAATCCCACACCACCGCGGTCGCCGCTTTTCCGCTGCGCGGATCCACGTACGGTAGGAATCCCTTAACGACCTTGTATGGCGGCGCGGGCGGCGCGGGCGACGCCGATCCGGCGCGCGTTACCGCTGCGGAAACGCCATCCCTGGCAGGCGGGCAGATTCGGCAATCTCCGCCCGTCTGCACGAACATCGAGTCGCCGGGGTCATGCGCACCGGGGCTTGCGACCGTCACGATCGATTCGTCGCTCAGCACTACGACGTCGCCGCGCGAAACCCACGACTCATTCACGTTCACGGAATCGATCGCGGCCGCGTGCGCGGTATCGATACCGGCGACACTCGCGCGAATCGACTCCAGCGCCTTTTGCTTCAGATCGAAGAACGCCTGGTAGAAGCGCAGATCGCTGTCGAGGACCTCGAGGATGGTGCCGTCTTCGCACTGATCGCGGCGGCTTGCGGGAACGTTGGCGCGATAGTACGCCACCTTCACCTCGCCGCCGGGGCCAGGCCGCTCGGAGATGACGCGAAGAATTCCGCCATCGTAGACCTTGCAGTTGCCCGTGCGCGACAACCCGAGCAGCACCACGCGGCCGATGAGATCGCCGATCCCTTGCTTGAAATGCTCGACGGCGACTGTATCGGGGACCGACACGATCGTGCCGCGGCGCAATCGTGCGGTGTCGTTCGTCGATGCGCACGACGCCGACAGTGCGGCAAGCGCGAGCAGCATCGCCAGGCCGATCGAGCTGGAATTGAGTGCGGAGTGGGTGTGCATCGTTCCTTCGCCCAGAAACTGTTGAACCGCGCGGAGCCGACTCGGCTCAAATCCGCGGCGCATTGTACCGCGCCGGCTAATCCGTCGTGCTAAGAACCTTCCCGCCCGTCGATCCATCGACGGGCGGCACGAACATCTGTGAAGGTGCCCGGCGCTGCGTGGTGCGCGCCGCGCGTTAGCTCTCTTCGATGACGAGCCGCGCGATCACCGCATCGCGCGAAAGCGTTCCCGCGGTGTGCGCCCTGAGGTCGCCCATGCGTGCCTTCACGATGTACTGCGAGAGACCGAGATCGGAGAAGTACTCGTTGCGATCGAGGGCGGCCGCGATCAGCACCCAGTGGTCGTCGGAGAGCGCCGTCATCATGTCGCCGTAGTCGAGCACCGCGTCGATGATCTCCGTCTTGCCGCGCTCGTAGCACTTCTTCGAATCGGCCTCGCGCCGCTCCCACCAGCTCTTCTTGTCCTTCTTGTTCTTGCCCTTGTCCGCGTCGTCATCGTCGTCGTCCCACCGCCCGTGGCGGCGGATGACGATGCGATCGTCGTGCTCATCGATATCGATGTTCGAGCCGAACCAGCGCCACTCGTCGTGCCGCGATGCCACGAGGTTCATGTCGAACGTAAAGATCACGCCGTACTCGGGAACGTAGACACCCTTCGTGACCTCGTGCGAAGAAACGAGAATGTACGGGCTGTCGACGAGAACGTCGTCGAGCGTGCGTTCCATGATGTCGATTTCGCGCAGAAGTTTCTTCGAAGCCGATGTCTTGTCTGCGCTGGCGGGCACCGGCGCGGCGAAGAGGACCGCGAAGATGATGAGCGCCAAGAACGCCGGAACCCACGCCCACCACAAATCCCAAACCTTCTTGTGATCTCGACTCATTTCTCCTCCATCCGTTTCGAAGTGTGTCGGTTCGTGGCCGTTTGATGTCGCGCACTGGATAAGACGGGGGGACGCGGCGAAGCGTTCAAAGCCACGAAGCGGCCGGATGGATGCCCGAGAGGCGCCGGCAGAAGGAGTTGCGAGAGCGGGCTTAGCGCGACGGGGCGCCGGCCGCGCTCGCGGCGGCCCTGGTGCGCTCGATGCGCTCGCGCGCGAGTTGGCCCGTGCGGTTCGGATCGAGGCTCGCCGCCCGCTCGAACTGAGCGATCGCCTCGGCCCAACGCTTCTCGTTCGCGAGGCAGTCGCCGCGCAGCATCGCGACGCGCCCGTCGGTCGGATCGAGCGCCTCGTACGCTTCGAGGACCGGCGCGGCGTCGGCGCATCGCCCGCGCAGGATCAAAAGCTGCGCAAGCGACCGGTAGAGAAACGTGTCGTGAATCCGGTGCGCCGAATCTTGAAGCAGTTCGACGGCTTCGTCGGCGCGCTCGAGGCGCATGAGGCTAAACGCAAGGACGCGGAGCGCGCTGACGCACGACGGGCACGCGGCGACGACTTCACGCGCAAGCCGCGCCGCCTCGTCGAAACGCCCCGCCTCGTAAGCGTGCTCCGCGTCATGCGCCGCGGTGTACGTGGCGATCATCGCCTTCGGATCGGCGAGCTCGGCAGCGGCGGCGGCGCCCTCGCTCGCGGCGGCGCGCGGCGGCGCACTCGAAGCGCCTTGCAAGTAGCCGAGCGATTCGAGCCGTTCGATTTCTTCGTCGGAGAGAGTGCGCGCGTTCGCGTCGGGGGCCGCGCCGTCGCGTATACCGCCGGCGCCGCCTGCGATCGCCTCGGCCGTGCTCCACGCATCGATCCGCGCCGCGAGGTCGTCGCGCATCGCCGCAAGCGCCGCGCCTCCCGTCGCGTAGGCGTTGCTCGCCTCGCCGGGATCCGCGCGCAGATCGTAGTACTCCGGCGCCGGCGCAAGGATGTATTTCGCGCTCCGCGTGCGCAGCCCTTGCAACGGACTCCATCCCGCGAGGTAGAACGGCGAAAGCGTTTCGATGTAGATCGCGCGATTCGGGTCTACATCCGTACGTAGAAGACTCACGCCGTCGGTCGCGGCAGTGACGGGCGCGCTCGAATCCTCCAGCACGTTCGTGGCCGCGGGCGCGCTCGACACGGCTGGCGCGATGCCGAGCAAGTCCTCGATCGTGGCGCGCAAATCGACGAGGCCCGCGATGCGATCAACCTCGACGTACGCGCGATCGAAGAGCGCCTTCGCCGAAACGATGAGCGGCGCGCGCATCGTCGCTTCGTAGACGAAGAGCCCGTGCGTCGGCTCGCCGTGTTCGCCGAGCGCCTCGCCGTGATCCGCGGTCACGACGATGAGCGTTTTCTCTAGTCGCCCCTGGCGCTCGATCGCATCGACGAGCCGCGCGATCTGCGCGTCGACGAACGCGATCTCCGCGTCGTAGCCGCGCCCCGCGAAGCGCGCCTCCCGCTCGAGCGGCGACTCGTACGGCAAATGCGGATCGAAGTAGTGCGCCCACGCGAAGAACGGCGCGCCGGATTGTCCTTCGAGCCACGCGATCGCCGCGTCGGTGACCGCGTCGGCGCCGCGCTCGTTGAAGTCGGGCATTTTCGGCCGGTATCCCGCCGCGCTCACCGCGAAGTCGTACGTGTCGAATCCTTGCGCGAGGCCGAAGCGCTCGTCGAGAACGAACGCGCCGACGAACGCGCCGGTCGCGTAGCCGCGCGCGCGCAAAACCTCGGCGAGCGTTTCGTGCGCGGGCGCGAGCGACTGCCGCCCGTTGTCGCGCACGCCGTGACGCGGCGGATAGAGCCCGGTGAACATCGTCGCGTGGGAAGGCAGCGTGAGCGGCGCGCTCGTCACCGCGTCGTCGAAACGAACGCCGCGCGAGGCGAGCGCATCGATCGCCGGCGTCTCCGCGAGCGCGTAGCCGTAGCATCCGATGCGATCGCGGCGTGTCGTGTCGAGCGTGATCAGCAAGACGTTCCAGCCGGCCGCCGCGCCGGGCGGCGCGTGCGCTCGCCATCCGCCCGCGCGTGCGGACTTCGCGCGCTCCGCTGGGCCACGCGCGGATTCATCGCTGCCGCCGCGCTCGCCGCCACCGCCACACGACGCGAGCGCCAGTGCAAGCGCGAGCGCGAGCGCACGCAGCGGACACGCGGTCATTTTCGCAACGCGGGGCGCACGCGCGTCGCGCAGGATGAACATTGGGGTGTGTTTCAGCGGACGACCGTCATCTTCCCGTGCGCACTCGTGCCGAGCGCATCGATGCGGTAGCCGTAGATGCCGGGCGCGACGGTACGCCCCGCGTCGTCGCGGCGGTCCCACGCGACCTCGTGCGCGCCCGCGCCGCCCGCGCCGTCGAGCAGCGCGCGCACGCGCCGTCCGCTCATATCGTAGATGCCGAGGCGTACGTGCGCCGTCGCGCCGAGCGAAAAGCGGATCGTCGTCCGATCGACGAGCGGGTTCGGCGCGCTTCCGGCGAGCGACAGCGCGCCGCCAACGCCCAAACCATCGACCGCGCTTCCTCCGGACACCGACGTGATGCCGTCGGCCTGATTCAAAACGATGAAGTGATTCACCGGGATTCCCGAGATCTCGTACACCTCGCCATTCGGCCATTCGACACGCACGAGATCCGTGACCGTCACGCCGCCGAGCCCGAAGTGCGCCTCTGCCGGATCCTGCGACACGTAGTTCGATCCGGCGCGCAGTTCGCGCATCTGCGTCTTACCGTTCGCGGTCACGTAGATGCGCGCGCCGATCGCCTCCGTGTTCGGTGCGAGCCCGACAAGTTTCACGCCGAGCCAGTTCGACGCGTTGCCGCCATTGTTGCGATAGAACGTCGGACCTTGCGAGTTGTTCGCGGCGAAGATGTCGAGATCGCCGTCGCGATCGAAATCGAAGCTGACGAGGCCGCGCCCGGAGCGCGTGTCGTTTACGCCGAGCGGCGCACCCATTTCGGTGAACGCGCCGGCGCCGTTCGCCACGAACATGCGCGACGTATCCGCCGCGAATGGCACGCGCATTCCGTTCACGTGATACAGATCGAGATTCCCGTCGTTGTTGTAGTCCGCGAAGCTCGAACCCCAGCCCCAACCGCCCGCGCGCACGCCAGCCGCCGTCGTCACGTCCTCGAAGACGCCCGCGCCCGTGTTGCGGTAGAGGCGATTCCCATCCCGCGAAGACGGCGGGTCGTAAATGCTCGACACGAACCAATCGAGGTCGCCGTCGTCATCATAGTCGGCAACGCTGCCGCCCATTCCGAACTGATCGGTGATCACGAGTTCGTCCGTGATCTCGGTGAACGTCCCGTCGCCGTCGTTGAGATAGATCTCGCTCGTGCCAAAGTCGGACGCGAAGAGAATGTCGGGCCAGTCGTCGTTGTTGATGTCCGCGAAGTTGCCGGTGAGCGTGAACTCGATGATGTCGTCGCCGAAGAGATTGAAGCCCGCGGCTTGGTCGACGTCTGTGAATGTGCCGTTGCCGTTGTTGCGCCACAGGTGGCCCCACGAAAACTGCGGCGCGCCCCAATGACACATCAGGATGTCGAGGTCGCCGTCGCGATCGTAGTCGCCGAATGCCGAGGAGCTCGTATCGTCCGTGTAGACGATGCCGCACGTCGCAGTCACGTTTTGAAACGTACCGTTGCCGAGGTTGCGATAGAGACGCGGTTCTGCCGCGCCGATTCCGCCGATCAAGAGATCGAGCCAGCCGTCGCCATCGTAGTCCGCGAAGATGGGCCCGCTCGACTTCACACCGGTGATGTTCACGCCGGCGGCCGCGCCGACTTCTTGAAACGTCCCGTTGCCCGTGTTGCGAAAAAGAAGGTTCGCGCCGATGTCGCCGCGCACGACGTACAAATCGATGTCGCCGTCCTTATCGTAGTCGCCCGCCGCAACGCCGCCCGAGAAGTAGTGCGCGTCGTTCACGAGTCCGCCCGTGAAACCGTGCACGTAGTTGAACCCGGCTTGCGTCGTGATGTCCGTGAAGTTCCAGACGTTCGAGTTGGCGTGCGCCGCGGGGGGCGAGGGCGCAAGCGCCGGCGTCAGGACGAAAAGAACGATGAGTCTCAGAAAGGCGGCGGGCGAACTCTCGCGAGCGCCGGGGCGACGTACTGGCGTCGGACTGCTGTTCCACGCGTCGGGCATTGTCTACCTGCGTTGGGTCACGCTTCGGCCTATGGGGGCTGAATGTTGGTTGGCATGGTATCACGCGGCGCGGCTCGAAGTCACTAGGGAGTCTGCGATGCCGACTCGGTCCGCCCCTCCCCCGCCGCGCGCGGCCGGTGCGGCGCCATTCGAGAGCGCGCTTTCCCGCGCGCGAGCGCGGCGGCTATACTCGCCCGCCGAGGAGGACGAACCGATGAACGCACTGAGGATGACATGGCGATTGCCAGACGCGGAGGCGCGCGACGTCGCCGCGTCGCTCGACGCTTGGGAGCGCGCCGGGAACACCGCGCGGCTGTGGGCGCGCGACGCGGCGCTCTGGACGGGTACCGACGAGGCCGCGTGGCTCGGCTGGCTCGACATCGTCGAGGCGCAGCGCGACAGCGCCGACCGGCTCGCGAACTTCGCGCTCGAGGTGCGTCGCGACGGATTCACGCACGCGATCCTCCTCGGCATGGGCGGTTCGAGCCTCGCCCCCGAGGTATTCGCGATGACCTTCGGCCGCGTCGCGGGCGCGCCCGCGCTCTCGGTGCTCGACTCGACGGACCCCGCGCAGGTGCGCGCCGCCGAGGCGAAGGTCGATCTGGCGCGCACGCTCTTCATCGTGTCGAGCAAGTCGGGCTCGACGCTCGAGCCGAACGTTTTTCGAGACTACTTCCTCGATCGGGCGCGGCAAACGCTCGGCGCAGCGAAGGCGGCGGAACACTTCGTCGCGATCACCGACCCCGGTTCGCAGCTCGAACGCTTCGCGCAGGCCGAGGGGTTTCGCCGCATCTTCCCTGGCGTGCCGACGATCGGGGGGCGCTACTCGGCGCTCTCGCATTTCGGGACCGTGCCGGCGGCGGTAATGGGTGTCGACGTCGCGCAGTTGCTCGATCGCGCGGATGAGATGGCGCGCGCGTGCGGCGCGAGTGTCGCGGCGAACGACAACGCGGGGGTCGCGCTCGGCGTTGCGCTCGGCGTGATGGCCGCGCGGCACCGTCGCGACAAGCTCACCGTCATCGCGTCGCCCGGCGTGCACGACCTCGGCGCGTGGCTCGAACAGCTCATCGCCGAATCCACGGGCAAGCACGGCGCGGGGATCATTCCTGTGGATCGCGAGGCGCTCGGCGATGCGCGCGATTACGGGAGCGACCGCGTCTTCGCGTACCTGCGGCTTGCGGGAGCGGCCGACGCCGCGCAGGATCGCGCGGCTGACGCGCTCGAGCGCGCCGGGCAGCCGGTGATTCGCATCGCGCTGCGCGACGCGTACGATCTCGGCGCCGAGTTTTTCCGCTGGGAGATCGCCACCGCGGTCGCGGGTGCGATCCTCCAGATCAATCCGTTCGACCAGCCCGATGTCGAGGCGAGCAAGATAGCGACGCGCGGGCTCACGTCGGCGTACGAGACGTCGGGTGCGCTGCCGGACGAGGCGCCGATACTCGACGCAGAGGGAATCGCGCTCTACGCGGACGCGCGCAATGCGGCGGCGATCCTCGACGCGGTGAGCGCGCGTCGCGCCGACGCCGGCGCCGCGACTGGGGACGGCACGCTCGTCGCCGCGCTGCGCGCACACCTCGCGCGGCTTGCACCCGGCGATTACTTCGCGCTTCTGGCTTACATCGAAATGAACGACGCTCACGAGCGCGCGCTCCAAACGATGCGCATCGCGGTGCGCAACGCGAAGGGCGTCGCAACCTGCCTCGGCTTCGGCCCGCGATTCCTTCACTCGACGGGCCAGGCCTACAAGGGCGGACCCGCAAGCGGCGTGTTTCTGCAGATCACGTGCGACGACGCGCACGACCTCGCGATTCCGGGAGCGCGTTACACGTTCGGCATCGTGAAGGCGGCGCAGGCACGCGGCGACTTCGCGGTGCTCGCGGAGCGGGAACGGCGCGCGCTGCGCGTGCATCTCGGCGCGGATGTCGCCGGAGGCCTCGCGCGCCTCGGTGAGGTGATCGCGCGCGCACTCGCGTAGCCCGCGCGCGACGCCTGTACGCCGACAGGTTCGGCGCCCGGCACCGCGAGTTCCTTCACGCGACACGAACGTTTAGTCGATGATGCCGACCTCGCTGAACTCCGGCAGGCCGCGCCAATAAATCCCCCAGCCCGCGATGAGAACGAGCGCGATCACGTACGACGCGAGGAAGAACGCGACGAGCGGACGCCGGAGGAGCCATTCGCGGCGCTCTGGCACGCGCAGCGCGCGCGCGCCGACGATCGCGACGAACGCAATCGCGAACGGAATGAAGATCGGCGTCGTGGCGCCTTCGATCGTCATGAGGAAGAGCGTGACGCCGTGCGCGGCGGCGGGAAGGACGAGCGACAGGGCAGAGACGTCAGCGGCGGGCGCGCCGGCATCGTCGCGCGCGGCGGATGCGCCGCGCGGACCGAGCGCGCGCCACGCCAATAGCGCCGATAGCCCGAACGCTCCCGTGTGCCACATGTAGTGGCCGAGCGTCTCGTCGTAGAAATGCGTGAGCGCCGCGAGCCGCTCGGGCGAGTTCTCGCGCAGGAGGTGCGCGATCGAATTTGCGGCGAGGTGTGTGCCATGCCCCACGCCCCAGCACGCGGCGAGCACGAGAAACGTGATCGTGGCACCCGTCGATACCGCGCCCGATCGCGCGCCCTGAAACAGAATCCAATAGATCGGAAAAAGCACGAGCGGCGCCAAGAGATCGACGGCCTCGCTGACTTGCAGAAGAGGAAAGCCGGGAAGCGGCTCGCTCAGCGTGACGGGCGCGATAATGAACCACGCGAACGCGAAGGCAAACGCGGCGATGAGCGTCATCGCGCGGCGCGGCGCGGCCGCCGCGTGCGACGCGTGCGACGCATGCGACACGTGCGGCACGTGCGGCTCGCTCACCACGGCAAGTGGTCGAGGTCGACGTTGCCGCCGCTGAGCACGATGCCGACGCGCGCAATGCGCCCGCGCTCCGCGCGATCGAGCGCCTGAAACTCATCGGAGAAGACGGCCGCGAGTGCGACCGCGGCGCTCGGCTCGATCAGGATCTTCGCGCGCTCCCACGCGAGGCGCATCGCGTCGATGGTCGCCGCGTCGGGCACCGTGATCACGCGCTCGACGTGATCGCGAATGATCGGCCACGTCAGATCGCCGAGACTCGTGAGGAGTCCGTCGGCAATCGTGTTCGGCGCGGTTTGCGGCACGCGCTCGCCCGCCGCCATCGAGCGCTCGGCGTCGTCCGCGCCCGCGGGCTCCGCGGCGAAGACGCGGATGCGCGGATCGAGCCCGAGCGCCGCGACGCAGATTCCCGAGATGAGCCCGCCGCCGCCCACGGGCGCGATGATCGCGTCGAGCGGCGCACCGGCGAGCGCGGCGGCCTGATCGCACAACTCGAGCGCGACCGTCCCCTGCCCCGCGATCACGTCCGGATGATCGAACGGCGGGATGAGCGTCGCGCCCGTCTCCGCGATCACCGCTGCGGCCGTCGCTTCGCGCGCCGCCAGCGTCGGCTCGCACTCGATGATGCGCGCGCCATAGCCCGCGACCGCGCGCCGCTTCACTGCGTTCGCGTTCCGCGGCATCACGACGTGCGCCGCGATTCCGCGCATCCGCGCCGCGAGCGCGATCGCCTGCGCGTGATTACCCGAGCTGTGCGTGACGACGCCGCGCGCCGCCTCAGCGTCGGTGAGCCGCGTCACCGCGTTGCACGCCCCGCGAAACTTGAACGCCCCGACCTTCTGGAGGTTTTCGCACTTGAGGAAGAGGCTGCGGCCCGCGATCAGGTCGAGCGTCGCGCACGTCGCGACCGGCGTGATGTGCGCGCGCCCCGCAATGCGCGCGGCCGCCTCGCGCACCGCCGCGAGATTAGCCGCGTACGACATCGAAACTCCCCGGCCTTCGCTCGCAAAACTTCATCGCGGTGCGCATCGAGGCGACAGCCTAGCATTTGCGTACCGCGATTCAAGCCTGGCGACATCGCACGCAGCAGCGCCGTGCAGACGCAAAAAAGGGGGCGACCACCCCGACAAGCGAGTGGTCGCCCCTGACGCGTCCCGCTTCGTACTAGCGCACCAGCACGAGCCGCTTCGTCGCGCCGAATCCGCCGGCGTCCATGCGCAGGAAGTAAACGCCCGACGGGAGCGCGCGCAGGTCGGCGCTGGTCCAGCGTTCGGCGTGCGTGCCGGCCGCGCGCGCGCCGTTCACGAGATGCGCGACGCGCCGGCCGCTCGCGTCGAAGACCGCGATCGCCACGGGCACGGGCGCGCCGCCGCGCGGCACGTCGAACTCGAACGCGACCCCGAGGTCGGCGGTGAACGGATTGCGGCTCGCGAGGCGCAGACCGAATGCCTCGGGCAGTACACCACCCGTCACGCCATCGCCGCTCGGCGAACCATCGCTCGGATCGCCGCCCGGCGGAAGCTCGACGCCCGTCGCGGCGGTCGCGACGAGGTTGACGCGCGTCGCCGTGTACTGCACATCGAAGACGTTGTCGAGATAGGGATCATCGAAGATGACTTGCGCGAACGTCCCGGCGATCGAGTCGGCGATCAGGATCGAGAAGCGGTCTCCTTCCTCGACCACGAGGCCGGGCAGTTGGCCGATACGGAGCGTCGAAACGCCGGAGGCATTGAGCTCCGCCGTGCCCGTGACCTGGATCAGGTCGGTGGCGACGACGCCGCTCTTCGCGATCACGACGTCGCTCGGCGACTCGTTCTCCGCGCCGGGACCCGAGCCGCCTCCACCGATCTGCACCGCGATCGTTCCATGGTGCGCGAGGCCATCGGAGAGAGTGAGCGTTCCGATCGGGCTGCCGACTTCGATGGTGCCCGTGTTGACGACGGGTGCGGTGAGCGTGCCGTGGCCGCTCAGTACGCCGGTCCCCTGCACGAGAATCGGAGCCTCCGCATTGAGCGTGCCTCCCGCGATGGTCGTGGTCGGCGTGAGCGTTGCACTGCTCGTGCCGAGGAGCGTGACCGTGCTCGAGTTGATGTCGAGCAGGCCGCCGTCCGCGAGAATCGGCATGCCGGATGGGAGTGCGCCGATCGTCAGCGCGCCCTCCGCGCGGATCACGCTTCCGGAGCCCTGCGAGATCCCGCCCAGCACCGTCCCGAATCCAGAAAGCGTGTCGCCCGTCTCCAGCACAAAGAAGCCGTCTCCGAGGTGGGAGAGCGTTCCGCCGGCAATCGTGGTCGAGCGACCGAGGCGGGCATCATCGTCGGTGAATATGGTGACGGTATCCGTGCCGACCTCGATCCGGCCCGCTGTCTGGAACCCGTCGCCAAACCCCGAGCCGAAGTAGAGCGAGCCCGTGGCGGTAATGCACGAGTTCGATTCCCCGATGAACCTCCCCAGGACGTCGCCGCTGCCGATGATCAAGCCGCCTGAGCGAAGGAGCACGTCGTTGGCGAAGACCGAACCACCGTCGAGCGTCGTCGTTCCGCCGAGTTCCGCGGCGTCGGGGTCGTTTAGCATGAGAGAGTGCGCGCCGACGTCGATCGCTCCGTCGATGCTGATCTGATCGTTGGATAGGAACGCACCCATCTGGAGGTCGCCCGTCAGCGTGAATGTCGAGGACGAATCCGCCGTGATCGACGCGTCGATATCGCCGTCGCCAATGAATCCTCCGCCATCGATAAAGTTGGCGACCGTCCCTCGGAATCCTTGTCCGTCCCCGCTGACGATACCCTTGAAAGTAAGGCCCGCGGCGTCGGTGGCGATGATCTTGCCCGAGTTGCTGATGTCCGCGTCGATCGTGCCGAAGCCGTAAAGTGAGTCGGTCGACGAAATGAAGCAGCCGTTCGGTGCGATCAACGTGCCGCCATCGATTAGCGCGGTGTTGAGCACCGCCAGATCGGAGTCGAGCAGCGTCACGGTCTCGGCGTTGCAGTCGAGCACGCCGCTGTTCCGGAAACCGAATGGGGTCGAAGCGTCCCCGAGAATCAGGTCGCCCGCGGCATTGATCTTGGAAAGCGGGGACGCAATGTGCACCGAGCTGTTGATCGCGCCTTCTGCGTCGCCGTCGCCGCCCGCGAGCACGAAAGCTTCCGCGTTGATCGAGCCGTTGTTCAGCGAGTTGTTCTCGACCACGAAGTCACCTTCGATGAGGACCGAGTCCGAATTGAGCGTCCCGCCGAGAACGTACAGTATGCTGCTCGGCCAAACCTTCACAATGCCGCCCGGGCTCGCGACATGGCACACCGTGCCCGCGCTCACCCGAAAATCGCCGAATCCGCCCTCGCCGGCGCTCGTGCCGCCGACGAACACGTCCTCGACGTTGACGGTGCCGCCGAGTTCGAACGCCACGACCGCGGTCGACCCGAAATTCGCCCCGACCTGAAGCGTGCCGAGCGATGCGGTGGCGAACTCCTCGATCTGAAGTTCGGCGTCGCCGGTCAAGCCGACCACGAGCTTCGACGTGGGAGACATCGTCAGCGATGAGCCGGTTCCGTTCACGATCATCTTGCCGAAGTCGTCTACGGTGTCGCCGAGCACGATGTCGCCGCTCGGAACGGAGAGCGTGGAGCCGGATCGCACGTCGAAGTCGCCTACGGTCACGCCAGCGCCGCCGGCGACGGTGAGCGCGCGCCCCGCGACGACGCTCGTGATGGTGCCGGCGACGCCGTTTGAGAGCGTCACGACCGGAGCGTCCGGACCTCCGACGATGAGCCCGACGGTCGGGTGCGTGTACGTGAACGTGCCACCGTCGATGTCGAGCGTGCCGCCGTCGAGGTCGAGTTCACCGGTGGCGCCGACGTTGAGCGAGCCCGTGGTCACGGTCGCGCCTTGATCGAGAACCAGAAAGCCGGTGCCGCCGTCGGGATCGTTCCCGACCTCGAGCGCGCCGACGACATCGAGCGTGCCGATCGCGCCGACCGTCAGCACGCCGACGCCGGCGGCGGAGCCCGCCGACGTGTTGCCCCCGACCCGAAGATCGCCGCCGACCGCGACGTTCGAGGCGTTTATCCCCGCGCCGCCGATCGTGAGCGAGGAGGAGGAGGCGCTTCCCTGCGCCACGTTGAGCGAACCGGCGAAGTCGGCGCGCCCGCCGTTCGTGACGCTCATCGTGACATCGCCACCGGAGCCGACCGTCGACGCGAGCGACGTGCCGGCGACATCGAGCGTCGACCGCGTGAACGGACTGATGAGCATTCGTCCGCTGACCGAAATATCGGCGGCCGCTACGGAGTTGCCTCCGGAGACGAAGCGGTCGGCAACCTGCACCAGCCCGCCGCTGGTGACGTTGAGTTCGCCCGCGCCGTTGTTGCCGACGGTGAGATCGCCGGCGGTCGTGGCGAGCACGAGGTCGGAGCTCGCCCCGCTGACGTTGAGCGTTCCCGTGCTCCCGGATGCGCTCCCCACGACCACCGCCGAACTCGATGTGATCGCGCCGGAGGAGAGCGTCGTCGTGGCGAGATCGCCTGAGACGCTCCCCACGATGATGCCGTTCGAGATCGCGTGCGGACTCGACGCCGTGAGCGAGACGTTTCCTCGGCGAAACGTCTGCGATCGGCTCGCGGGCGTGCCGGCGTTCAGCGTCACATCGTACGTTCCTACGATGTTGAAGGTGAGATCGTCGGCGGACGTCGGGACCTGGTTCGGAGTCCAGTTCGTCGGCGTCGACGCGGATCCGCCGGCTGCGTTGTTCCACGAGAGCGCGGCGAAACCCGACGCTCCCGCGGCGGCGGCGGCGAGGAGAAGGATTGCGGCGGCGGCAACCGCGCGCGTTCCGGCGCGCCCGGCCCGCCCGGCGCGGTGAACCTGCCGAATGCGGCCGATGTGATGAAGGGTCTCGCGGACAAATCGAATCGGGGACGGACTCATTGAATACCTCCGGACGTTCAGGACGGCGTAGCAGTGGAATTCCTGCCCGCCTAATCGTGAAAAACGGTCCGGAGAGGTCACGAAAACTGCACGGCCGCGCCGGGGGCCCGACTGTGGGCTGGCCGGCGCTGCCGCGTGGATCATCGAGTGACGTGGATTATCGGGTCATGACGAGCTTCTTCGTCGCGCCGAATCCGCCGGCGTCCATGCGCAGGAAGTAAACGCCCGACGGGAGCGCGCGCAGGTCGGCGCTGGTCCAGCGTTCGGCGTGCGTGCCCGCCGCGCGCGCGCCGCTCACAAGATCCGCGACGCGCCGGCCGCTCGCGTCGAAGACCGCGATCGCCACGGGTACGGGCGCGCCGCCGCGCGGCACGTCGAACTCGAACGCGACGCCGAGATCCGCGGTGAACGGGTTGCGGCTCGCGAGGCGCAGACCAAATGCGTCGGGCAGTACACCACCCGTCACGCCATCGTCGCTCGGCGCGCCATCGCTCGGGTCACCCGCCGGCGGCAGATCGACACCCGTCGCGGCCCTCGCGATGAGAAACACTTGCGTTGGCGTGTAGAAAATGTCGAAGAGGTTATCGAGAACCGGCGGATCGAACTCGATGTTGTCGAACTGCCCGACGAGCGGCGCGCCGGCGATGATCGAGATCGTGTCGGTCATCGAGACGACGAGCCCGGGGAGCGCGCGAATGCGTAGCGTGCCGCCGCCGAGCGCGGTCAAGTCGAGCCGCTCGGTGACGAGGAACCGGTCGTGGAGCCCGGCGTCGCGGACATCGATCACGATCGTCCCGCTCGCGTCGTTGTCGAAATCGTTCGTGACCGTAAGGATCCCGGTCGGAATGCCAACCTCGATCGTTCCGCTGTTCACGAGAGGCGCGGTCACCGCCCCCGCCCCGCGCAGAACGCCGCCACCGGGCACGAAGATCGTCGCTTCCGCCGCGAGCGTGCCGCCCGAGATCGTCGTGGTCGGCGAGAGCGTCGCGCCGTTCGTTCCGAGCAGCGTCACGGTGCTCGTGTCAACCTGGAGAAGCCCGCCGTCCGCCAGAATCGGCGACGCGAAATTCGACGCCGGCGCGATCGTGAGTGCACCCTCAGCGCGAATGACGCTCCCGGGACCCTGCTCGACGCCGCCGAACACCGTTCCGAAACCGGAGATCGTGTCGCCCGTCTCGATGACGAAGTAGCCGTTTCCAGTGTGAGCGAGCGTTCCGCCCGCGAGTGTCGTCGAGCGGCCGAGACGCGCCTGGTCATCCGTTTGAATCGTCAGCGTGTGCGTGCCGACTTCGATTCGGCCCGCCGTCTTGAATCCTTCGATCGCCGTCGAGTTACCAATGCTGAGCGGGCCGGTCGGCGTGATGCGCGTGTCCGACTGTCCGACGAAGTTCGTGTTGACGGTGCCGCGTCCTTCGATCGCACCGTTGCCGCGCAGGAGCATGTCCGTCGTGAAGATCACCCCGCCGTCGAGAGTCGTCACGCCGCCGAGTTCCGCGTCGTCGACGTCGAGGATGTTCAGCGTGTGGGCGCCGACGTTGATCGCGCCATCGATGGCGATTTCGTTCCCGACCGGGTTGTCGCCCAGAACGAGCCCGCCCGTCAGCGTGAAGATCGAAGTGGGATCCGCGTTGATCGAGACTTCGATCTGGCCGTCGCCGGTGAAGCCGCCGCCGTTGGCGAAGTTCACGACTGGCCCGCTGAAGCCCTGCCCGTCGCCGCTGACGATCCCCTCGAACGTGAGGCCCGTTCCCGTCGAGACGATTCGGCCATTGTTTTCGACATCGCTGTCGACAGCGCCCGTTCCGTAGAGGGAATCAGTCGGGGAGACCCTCGCGCCGTCGGGAACGACGAGGCGGCCGCCGTTGAGGCGAACCGTATTGATGTCCGAGATGCTGTTGTCGAGAATTGTCACTGTATGTGGTCCGCAATCGAGCACGCCGGAGTTGCTGAAGCCACCGCCGCCCATCGTGAGGTCGCCGTTCGCGGCGATGCGCGCGCTCGGGATGGCGATCACCACGAACGCGTCGATGTCGCCAGACGCATCCACGTCTGCTTGCACGCTGAACACGCCGGCATTGACCACCCCATTGTCGATCGTCACCTCGCTGCCGGCTTCGGCGGTGATCGAGCCAGCCGTCAATGTGGCGTTCGACACGATGAGATCTCCGCTCGGGCGGATTCGTAGGAACCCATCGACCGTCATTGCGCCCGAGGCGTTGACCCAGAGAGTTCCTTCGCCGCCGTTCGCGGTCGCGGAACCGCCAACGTAGGCGTTCGTCGCGCTCATAGTCGCGAATGTCTCGACGATGACGGTTCCCTGGGAGCCGGTGTTTTTGGCGACGCTGACTTCGCCGAGCGTTGCGTTCGAGAGCGCGCGCACGCCGAGGAAGCCGTTGCCATTGAGCCCGACGACGATTTCTTCGCCCGCAGCCATCGTTATGGCCGACCCGTCGTTTCCCACTTCGAGCCGTCCTTGGGCGCCCGTTTCGCCGAGGATGATGTCTCCGCTTGTGGCGACGAGCGACGAACCGCTCAGAACTTCGAGCAGGCCGGGGTTTGTGCCGATGCCCCCGCCGACCGTGGCGGCGCGGCCGAGCGCGCCGCTCTGGAGCGTCGCGTCCGCGCCGTTCAATAGCCGAACCGTGGGGTTCGCGGGCCCGCCGACGAGAAACGAGATGGTCGGATTCGTGTACGTGAACGTGCCGCCGTCGATGCCGAGCGTGCCGCCGTTGAGGTCGAGTTCGCCGGCCGCGCCGACCGCAAGAGAGCCGGTGGTGATATCGCCACCCGCGTTGAGCACGAGGAATCCGGTGCCGCCGTCGGGATCGTTGCCGATGTTCATCGTGCCGCCGACGTCGAGCACGCCTTCGTCGTTCACGGTGACGACGCCGAAGCCTCCCGCGGAGGATGCCGCGCTGTTGCGCGCGATGCCAAGGTCGGCGCCCACCGTGACGGTTGCTTGGAAGACGTCGAGCCCGCCGATCGTCAGCGACGACGACGACGCGGCGCCTTGCGCGACGTTGAGCGAGCCGGCGAAGCTCGCCAGTCCGCCGTTCGACACGTTCATCGTCGCGTCACCGGCCCCGCCAAGCGACGACGCCAGGGTCGTGCCGTCGACATCGAACGTCGAGCGCAGAAGCGGGAGCGAGTTGCCACCGCTCACCGTCAGGTTCGCCGTGCCCGTCGAGCCGCTTCCGGATTGGAATCGGTCGGCGACCTGCACGAGCCCGAAGTTCGTGACGTTCAGGGTGCCGGCGCCGTTGTTTCCGACGGTGAGATCGCCCGCGGTCGTCGCGAGCACAAGGTCCGTCGTGCCCCCGTTGACCGTGAGCGTGCCCGTGGCGCCGCTCGCGTTGCCGACGATGACCGCGGCATTCGAGGTGATGAGCCCGGACGCGTGCGTCGTCGTCGCGACATCGCCCGAAAGACTGCCGACCGTAATGCCGTTCGAGACCGTGTGCGGGCTCGACGCGGTGACGCTCACGGTGCCGGCGCGATACGTGTGCGTGCGGCTGGCGGTCGTGCTCGAGTTGAACGTGACGCCGTACGTGTTCGCGATATTGAACGTGAGGTCGTCCGCGGAGGTCGGCACCTGGTTCGGTGTCCAGTTCGCAGCGGTCGAGGCGGTCCCGCCCGCGGCGTTGTTCCACGTAAGCGCCGCGAAGCTCGCGGCGCCCGCGACGGCCGCGGCGATCAGAAGAAGCGCGGCGGCGGCGACAAGGACGCGGGGCCCGCCGCGCCGAACGCGGCGAACCCGCGCAAGCTGGTGCAGTGTTTCGCGAACGATGTGAATCGGTGTCGATTTCATCTCTTACCTCCGGACGCTTAGGAGAAAGTTCTGTGGAGTTCCTAAGCTGCTCATCGCAAGAAGCGGCCGGGAGGGGACATGAAAATTCGCGACTTTCGCCGACCCGCGGCCCGCGCGGAATCAGGCGTGGCTACGCCGCGGGTCTGGGGCTATCATCGAGGCGTTCGATAGCCCTTCGCGCGCGCCGCGCGAATCGTCATCGAGCGCGAGGCCGACCGATGAATCGCGGATCGAATGACTCCCCGCTTGATGCAGACTCAACATCCGGTGTCGATACTTCGCTCATTCGCTACTTGTTGAGCCTGTCGCCCCTCGAACGTTTGACCCTCATGGAGCGAGCGGCGAAGGAACAGGCGCTACTCTTCGAATATGGCCGACGACACCGCGAAGCCAACACTCCTACGACTCGCTGAACTGTTCGATCGTCACGATGTCGAGTTCATCGTGATCGGCGGGCAGGCGGCCGTGCTCCTCGGCTCGCCGTTGGCGACGCTCGACGTCGATCTCTGTTACAGGCGAACGAATGAGAACCTCGTTTGCCTCGCGAGCGCGTTGACAGAGCTTCACCCGCAGCTCCGCGGCGCCCCGCCTGATCTGCGCTTTACGCTCGACGCGAGGAGCCTCGCTCTCGGCGCTAACTTCAGGCTCGAAACCGATCTCGGACCGCTCGATCTTCTGAGTTGGGTCGAACCGATCGGGACATTCGACGATCTCATCGATCGGTGCGAGCGAATCGCCGTGGGGGAGCAGACGCTGAACGTCATTTCGCTCGCGGATCTGATCCGAATCAAGCGCCATCTCGGACGCCCGAAGGATGTCGCGTCTCTGGCGCAGCTCGAGGCGATTCAGCGCATACGGGGCGGCCGCACGGAGAGCTGATCCTCGCGATCCGACGAACTTCTCTGTTGGCGGTGCGGCGAATGCGGCGCGCGCTTGCGCACCGGCGCGCGCTACATCGACGCGTCTTGGACGATCTTCCAGCCGTCGGCGCCGCGATGAAGAACAAGGAGCGTCATTCCGGTGCGCGTTTCGCGGGACGCGTCGCCGGGATACGCGAGCGTCCAGCGCGCCGCGACGGAGTAGGCGTGGATGCGGCCGGGCATCGCGTCGCCGAGCATGGAAACCTCGGGCCCGCCCGCGGCGCGGCCTTCGACGACATCGAGCGTGAGCGTTCCCATCGCCGCCTTGTCCGGGTACTTCGCGCGATAGCGATCGAGAATCATCGCGCGGCCTTGGCTCGTGCCCGAGGGCGAGACGAACGTCGCGTCTTCGGTGTACGCGGAGCAGAACGCGTCGAGGTCGCCGCGATTCCACGCGCCGGCTTGATCCGCGAGCAACGTCTCGACGGCGACGCGCGCGGCGTCGCGGCGCCGGCAATCGGCGATGCGGAACCAGAGGCTGCCGCCGTAGCGGCTGACGTACTCGCACGGGTTCGCGAACGCGCTGTCCTCGAGCGCTTCGTCGGGCGTCGCGAAGCGGTGGCCGCTCGCGGTGAACCACGCGAAGAGCGAGTCCCAGTTCGCGGCGCCGACTTCGTTCGCGTGAAGGAGCAGCACCTGCGGCGGGACGCGCTCGAAGAGGCGCTCGCTCTCGTCTTCGTGGCAGCGCGTCTCGAGGCGCAGGCCTTCGTGATACTCCGCGGCAATCTCGCGCATCGCGGCCGTGTCGCCGCGCCGCCGCGCCTCGACCCACGGCCGCTCGAAGCTCCAGTCTTGATCGTCGATCGTCACGTGCAGATTGCGCTGGCCGGACTCATCGAGATAGCGGCGCATCGCGCGCAATTTCTCGATGGTGTCGCCCTCGCGCAGGAACGGGAAACGGAACCAGCGTACGCGCCCATCCTGCCGGCCGCGCTTCGCGAGAAACGCGGCGACCTCGGCGCGGCCGGCCTCGATGTCCGCGATGTACGCGGTCGAGTCGGTGCGCGTGTAATCGAGATGGCTGTACGAGTGATTACCGAGTTCGTGACCCGCGTCGAGCCACATCTCGAGTAGATCGAGATCGGAGTCGTGCTTCACGTTCGCCCACGTGACGAGGCCGACGGCGCGAATGTCGTGCTTCGCGAGCGCGTCGAGCAGGCCGCGCGTAATTCGCTCGCGATCCGCCGGCGACTCGTGCATGCCGCCCGCGATCGGAAGGTCGTCGACGGTGATGACGAGCGGGATCGGCGGCGGCGAGTCGGCGGCCGCCGCGCGCGCAAGAAGCGGCACGAGCGCGATAGAGATCACGATTGCGAGTGCGCGCGTGTGGCGCCCCGCCGCGATCGCGATCAGTGCGGTGAGGGTGCGGGCCGGCAACATGCGCGCCACGATACCGCGACCGCGCGCGCGGGTGAAGCGCGGATTGCCCGCGCGCGCGGCGACCTACTTCGCCATGCGCAGAACGATGCGCGCCTCATCGCTCCTCGCCCGCGCGACCATGCGCACGTGATCGACCTTGCGCCCATCCTTGAAGTTGAGCACCGAGTAGATACCGGGGCCGCGCGTCTCTTCGTTGAAGTCGACGACCTGCGTGTCGCCGTTCTCGAAGACGACTTCCGCGAAGTTGATCTGCACTTTCCCCTTTACGATCTCGGCGAAAAGTTGCGTGCCGCGCGAGTCGGCGTTGAGTGTGAAGTCGGTCCAGTCGTCGTCTTCATTCAGCGTTTCGCCGTCTTCCCACACGAGCATTTCGCGCGGCGGGAGCGCGATGACCGCGGCGGTCCAGACGACTGGCGCGAGGTAGAGACGCGGGTGAACGCGCACAGCGACGCGCGCCGGGCGCACGACAGCCGCCGGCCACGCACGCCGCAGAGGGAAATTCTTGTGGACGACGACTGTCGTGCGATGCGGGCCTCGATGCACGACCGCCGTGCGGCGCGGCCCCTTGCGGACGACCGTGCGCCCCGCGAACGCGGGTTCCGCGATTTGCAGTCCGAAGACGACGAGCATGAGGAGCAGAAGTAAGCGCTTCATGAATACCTCCTTGGGAGTGAAAGCCGGCGCGATTCGGAGCGCCGCGCGAAATAACTCAAACGGACGTGGATGCCAAAGCAGCCCGCATGCCATTTCGGAATCGGCGCGAATTCGCGTCAACTTGAGCGAGATCGTGCGCGGCGCGGCGCGTTCGGGCGGGGCGTCGCGCACGGAGCGTTCGCGTTGGAACACCGTCGTGCCGCAAGCGCACGCGAACGGGCGGCGGCGTGCGACACGCGACACGCGCCACGCCGTCGTCCGCCTAGACGGCGCCCGCCTAGAAGCTGTAGTCGATCCCGACGAGTGTGGCGAAGTCGTCGCGCAGCCCGCCCGCGTTGATCGGAAACAGCCCGTTCGCCGTCAGCAACATGTTCTGGAAGAAGTTGACTTTCATTCCCACCGAGCCGCTCATGATGTTGCGGGTTCCCGCATCGACGAGCGTCGCAAACGGAAACGTCGCCGTCTCGAATACCGGAGGATCGTTCTCGTTGAGTGTCGTGTTGTAGACGAACTCCTGGTCACGGATCTCGAGTTCTCCACTGTTCTCGCGGAGTTGGCCGATGAGGTCGGCGGCGATCGTGAGCTTCTGATCGGCGACAATATCGACGCCCAGCGCGTACGAGACCTCGTTCGGAGGCGCACCGCCCGCCGCGCGGTATCCGAGATTGAAATGCGGCGAGACCGGGTAGCGATTCATCATGCCGGTCAGCGAGAGTTGCGCCTGCGCCGAGCCGGATCCGAGAAGGTCGCGCTCTTCGCCGGTCGGCAACTGCACGTCGGTCGCGACGCCGACGTACGCGTCCCCGTTGCCGTACAACAGGTACTTCGCGCGCACCGTAATGTCGCCGATCCCCTCGCTCTCGCCGGTGCGGCTGATCGTCTGCTCGCGCGCGCCGTTCGGGAACTCGTGCGTGCGCGAATCGTCGGCCGTCGAGAGGCGCTGCACCGTGGCCTGCGCCGCGACGTCGAGCCGCACGCGCGCGACCGGAAGCGCGACCGCGAAGTCGAGGCGGTCGTGCGCGCCGTACGACGCGACGAGCGTCGTCACTTCCGATTCGGCCCGCATCGAGACACGCGCGGTCACGACGTCGCCCTCGAACGCCGGTGTGACGGTACCGTTGTCGTCGCTGTCCTCGTGAGTGAAAACAAGCGCCAGTTCGCCGGTGCGCAGAGCAACATCGTCGAACTTGTCGAATGTGAAGCGGCTGAAGTTGACGCCGACGTTGAACTTTCCGCGGCCGACGGTGAGCGGTCGTTCAGCGTAGATCGAGCCGAAGCTCTGCGTCGGGCGCGAGAGGACGCCGAGTTCCGGATCGAGTTCGTACGCGAATCCGCCGGCCGACGAACTGATCGGCGTCGTCGCGACCCAACTCGCGATCTGGTCGTTCATCTGTTGGATGGCTCGAAGCTGCGGCGAATTGCCGGCGGTGAAGTGAGCCTCGTGACTGACCGTGCCCGAGGTCGTCGGCGGCGCGAGTACGATGCCGTCGCGCAGGAGCGCCGGGAAGAGCTCGCGCAGATCAAGAAGTTGCGCGGCGGCTGGGCGCGGCGCGACGGTGAGAGCGGCGAGGGTGGCGAGTGCGAGGAACGCAACGCGTGAGCGCCGCGCAATCGCGCTTCGCGCGTGGCCAGAGAACTTTCGTGCGCGCTCCGTCATCGGCTCACCTCCTGTTCGAGTTGTGCTCACTGTGACTATCGAGGGGCCGAAGTTACCGCCCCCGCGAGCGCGCGGTCAAGAAGCGCATCGAGGAGGATCGCGAGGCAAGCGCATTGCGCGGGCTGCGCGGGACGCGAGTCGCGCGATTGCTTGACAGTGCCACACGCGTCTGCGACGCTCGCTCACCACTCGCTCGTCCTCTGCGCGCGGCGGCAAGCCTCGCGCGCTCGTCGCGCCCCAACCTGGAGTGCCAGAATCGATGCCACGCCGTAGCAACGAATTCATTCGAGTCGCGGGCCGCGTTCCGAGGCGAGTTTCCGTGCGCGCGCGGCTCTCCGTTTTGTTCGTCGCGATGGCCGCGGCGATCGCCGGCATCATCTCTTGCTCGAGCGATTCACCGAACGCGCCCGACGCGTGCGGGCTGAGCACGACCTCGATCAATTTCGGCACGGCGCTCCTTGGGCGATCGCTCGAGCGATCGTTCACGATCACGAACACGGGCAACGAAGCGATCTCGGGCGCGGTGTCGATTCCGGCGGCGGGTTCGGCATTCAGCGTCGTGATCGGCGGCGGCGCGTTCGAACTCGTGGCGTCGCAGACGCGCACGGTCGTCGTGCGGTTCACGCCGGCGGCGCGCGGCGCGGCGAGCGCCAGCGTGCAGATCGGCGCGGGCTGCGGCGCGGTCGAGTGCTCGGGCGTGGGCGACATCGCCGCGCAATGCATCGTGAGCGCCGACACGATCGAGTTCGGCGACGTTGCGGTTGGCGACACGGCGCGCGCGGCGGTCACGATCACGAACGCGGGAGGTCAGCGCGTCGGCGGCACACTCGCAGACCTCTCCGAGTGCATCAGTCCCGAAGGTCCGTTCGCGGTACTTCAAACCAACTACGATCTCGCCGCCGGTGACTCAATTACTTTCCCGGTGTTATTCCTGCCGCAATCGCTCGGAGTACTCGACTGCGTGATCGACACGGGTTCCGATTCGTGTCCCGACGTGTTTGTGCGCGGCGCCGGCGTCGCGCCGCCCGTGTGCGAACTCGATCCGATCGCGATGACGTTCGATCCGGTGGCCGTCGGCGAAAGCGCAACGCGCACGCTCGCGGTCACGAACACGGGAAGCGGAACGATTGCAGGCGTCGCGTCGCTCGGCGCCGGATGCGGCGAGTTCACGATCGAGGGGAGCGCGATCTTCTCGCTCGCGACGAACGAGACGCGCGAGTTCGTCGTGCGCTTCGCTCCCGCGGCCGAGGGCCCGCGCACGTGCGTGCTCGATCTCGGCACGTTTCGCTGCGACGACGTGGAGATCACCGCGACGGGCGGGCCCGCGGCGCTCTGCGTCGCGACGCCGTCCGCGCTCGAATTCGGGGAAGTGATCGCGGGCGAGAGCGCGTCGCTCCCGCTTTCGATCGAGAACATGGGCGGCGGCACTGTCGCCGGCACGCTCGTCTCACCGTGCGCGGAGTTCGAGGTCGTCGGCGGCGCGAGTTTCACGCTGCCGAGCGGCGCGTCGCAGGACTTCACGGTGCGATTCGCACCGAGCGTCGCGGGCGCGGCGGCATGCACGCTCTCGCTCGGCGACGTCCGCTGCGCGCCGATCGTCGCGCGCGGCACGGCCGTCCCGCCGCCCGCGTGCGATGCGAGCCCCGCATCGCTCGACTTCGGAACCGTCGACGTCGACGCCACCGCCGATCGCTCGCTCGTCCTGACGAACACGGGCGGCGGCATCGTCGCGGGCACCGCGTCGAGTCCGTGCGCCGCGTACACGATCGTCGGCGACGCGAATTACTCGCTCGGCGCCGGCGCGTCGGACACGATCACGGTGCGTTTCGCACCGACCGCCGAAGGCGTGCAGGCGTGCGCGATCGACGCGGGCTCCGCGCTCTGCGGCACGGTCGACGCGACCGGCACCGGCTTCTTCGCAGCCGCGTGCGAACTCTCCGCCACCGCGATCGACTTCGGCACGATCGGCGTCGGCCAGAACGCCGACCGTGCGCTCACGATTCGCAACACCGGCGGCAGCGTTCTTGCGGGCGCCGTGTCGGAGGCGTGCGGCGCGTTCGCGATCGTCGGCGACGCGAGCTACGCGCTCACCGCGGGGCAGTCGCGCGTCATCACGGTCCGCTTCACGCCGGACGCCGAGGGTGCCGCCGCGTGCACGCTCGCGACCGGCGCGGCCGAGTGCGAAAGCGTCACGCTGGCCGGCGCGGGTTCGCTCATGAGCGCGTGCTCGCTGAGCGTCTCGACGCTCCAACTCGGCACGCTCACCGTCGGCCAGGCCGACAGCGCCGCGTTCACAATGACGAACACGGGCGGCGGCACGCTCGCGGGCGAAGTGACGGTCCCCGCCGAATGCGCGGGCTTCTCCATCGTCGGCGACGCCACCTACTCGCTCGCGGCGAACCAGTCGCAACAGTTCATCGTGCGATACGCGCCGACCGACGAAGGCGACGCGGTGTGCACGATCGACACCGGCGCGCCCGAATGCTCCGACGTCTCCGCGATCGGCGCCGGATTCATCGCGCCCGCGTGCAGCGTCTCGCTCGATTCGCTCGATTTCGGAACGGTGACCGTCGGCGAATTCGCGGACCGCGTCTTCAAGATCGCGAACGTCGGCGGCAGCACCGTGGCGGGAACGGTGAGCGAGTCGTGCGCCGAGTTCGAGATCGTCGGTGACGCAACGTACTCGCTGACCGCGAACCAATCGCAGGAGATCACTGTGCGCTACGCGCCCGCGTCGGCGATCGCGGCGGCGTGCGCGATCGAGACCGGCGCCGGCGAATGCGCCGACATCGCCGCGACCGGCGCTGGCGAAGAACTGCCGTTGTGCGACGCGAGCCCCGAGTCGCTCGCGTTCGGCACAGTCACGGTCGGCGACAGCGCGGACCTCGTCGTCGCGATCACGAACACCGGAGGCGGCTTGCTCGAAGGGACCGCGACGGAATCGTGCGGCGATTTCTCGATTGTCAGCGGCGCAAACTACTCGCTCGGAATGAACGCGTCGAGCAACCTTACGGTGCGCTTCAAGCCGACGACGAACGGCGCGGCGTCGTGCGTGATCGACGCGGGCTCCGCGCTCTGCGCGGACATCATCGCAAGCGGCGACGGCTTCGCCGCGCCCGAGTGCAGCCTGTCGACCGCGGCGCTGGCCTTCGGATCGATCACCGTGGGCGCGTGCGACACGCTCACCGTGACAATCTTCAACACGGGAATCGTCACGCTCGGCGGCAACGTGTCGGAAGCGTGTGCGGACTTCAGCATCGTTTCCGGCGGAGGCGCGTTCTCGCTAACACCGGGCTTGTCCCGCGAGGTGCGCGTTAAGTTCGCGCCCGGTTCGACCGGCGCGAAGAACTGCACGCTCGACCTCGGCACCGACTGCGCGGACGTGAGCCTCTCCGGTACCGGCACCGCGGCGCCCGTCTGCATGCTGAGCACGACCTCGCTCGCATTCGGAAGCGTCAACGTGAACTCGTCGGTCGACATGTCGTTCACGATCACGAACACCGGCGGCGCGACGTTTACCGGCAGCGTGTCGGAAGCTTGCTCGCACTACAGCATCATCTCCGGCGGCGGCGCGTTCTCACTCGCACCGGGCGCCCCCGCACGCACCGTCACGGTGAGATTCACCCCGACATCCACCGGTCTGAAGAACTGCACGATCAACGTCGCCGGCGTCCTCTCGGGTTCGTGCGACGGCGCGGGCGCGGACCTCTGCGGAAGCGTCTCGTGCAGCGGCACTGGCGTCGGCGTCAGTTGCGCGACGAGCATCCAGCCGCTATTGACCGCGTCGTGCATCACAGCAGGTTGCCACGCGACGAACGGTATCGACATGAGCTGCTCGAGCGTTCGCGCGAACTACGTCGACACAGGATCGCCCGCGTCGAGCCTCATACTACTGAGGGCTTCGGGACAACACCTAGATGGTCACGGCCCATTCGGAATGGCGCCCGTGAACAGCCTATGGGACAACAGCCCGGCGGGCTCGTCCTATTCGACCGTGCTCACGTGGATCACGCAGGGAGCGCTTCCGTAACGCGCTCGGATCGTGCGCGGTCGTCGCGGCGCGAGCGCTCGACGTGCGCGGCGCCGCTACTTCATCTCGGTGATACGCCACGCGCCGTCGCCAGCGCGCTCGAGCGACATGACGACCTTTCGTTCCTGCGTAATCGGTGAGCCGACGTTCGGCGTGAGCGTGCGACGCTCGTTGAAGCGCGCTTTCGCCGTCGCACCATTCACATCGATCGCGTCGACCGAGAGGTTGACCGCCTGCGCGCGAAACTGTTGGAACGCGCGCTCGACCTTCTTGCGCTCCTCGCCGGCGAGCGAGCGCCAGAGCGACGCGTAGGCACTCGCGTCGAGTGACTCGAGCGCATGCTTGTACGCGGCGAGCGTCGCGCGCACACCATCCTCGGCGGTAGCGGTCGACGCGGCCGGCTTCTCGCGCGGCGGCGGCGGCGGCGCGGTGCGTGCCGGCGCCGGTTCCTCCTGGCGCGCGGTCTCCGTCGCAGGAGACGCAGGCGGCGAGGCAGCGCTCGATGCGACGCGCTCCGCATCGCGGGATGCCGGCGCGGGTGCGGGCGGCGAGGGGGAGCGCACCGCGTCGGTCGCGTTGCCGCTCGCGCGCTCATCGGTGCGGTCGCGCGCATCGGTGCGGTCGCGCGCATCGCGCACGGCGCTCGCGGCGCTCGGACCCGTTGTCGCTGCAGCGCCGCGGTCATCCGGCGTAGCGGGGCCGCTCGCGGAGCGCGCGTCGACGGCCGGAGCGCTCGAAGCGCGATCGTCGCGCGATGCGTCACCCGACCGCGGCGTCTCGACGCTGCCTATTGCCACACGCGTCTCGTCACGCACCTCGACCGACGCCGTGTCGCGCGCGCCGCCACCGCCCATCATCTTCGACACGCCGAATCCCGCAAGCGCGAGCACCACGACCGCGCCAACGGCGACGAGCGCCTTGTTCGGACCTTGCGCGCGCGGGGGCGCCTGCGCACGCTCGCGCGCCGCCGTGCCGGACGAGCCGCGCACGCCCGGCGCGGACTCGGCTGCGCGCGAACTCATCGCGCTTGCCGCTGAGCCCGCACTGCCCGCACTGCTCGCACTCGTGTTCGTCACCGGCGCTTCAAACGATGCGGATGACGCCGAGCTTGCAGCGCCCGCCCCGACTGGCCGCGTCATGAACGCCTCGTCGCTCGGATCGAGCGCTGCCGCCGCGCTCGCCGATTCGCGCGGCGCGACGCTCCCCGCGACAAGCCCGAGCATCACCGCGATATCCCCCGCGCTCGCGGGCCGCGACGCCGGGTCCTTCGCGAGACACGACGCGATCACCTCTTCCCACACGCGCGGAATCGGCGCGCCCGCGAAGCCGAGTTCGCGCCGCCGCTCGCCAATCGTCGGCGCCGTCACGCGCCGCACTTGCTCGCCGATGTCGCCCGTGTAGAACGGCGGCTTACCCGCGAGCAAATCGAAGAGCGTCGCTCCGAACGAGTAGATGTCGTCGCTCACCGACGGCCGCTGCCCGATGAGATGCTGCGGGCTCATGTACACGGGCGTCCCCGACGTCGCGTGACCCATCGAGAGACGCGAATGCGTGTCGCTGATGCTGCTCGAAATCCCGAAGTCCGCCACCTTCACGTCGCCCGCCGCGTCGAGCATGATGTTCGCGGGCTTGAGGTCGCGATGCACCAGCTTCACCTTCGCGTGCGCGTAGTCGAGCGCCGCGCACATCGCGGGCACCCACTTCGCGACCTCGTCGACCTCGAAGCAACGGTTCGGCTGCTTCAGCTTGAGCGATTGCAGCGTGCCCCCGTCGACGTACTCCATGAGAATTCCCGCCAGCTCGTCGTTCTGAAAGAAGCCGTGGATGCGCACGATGTTCGGGTGCGTGAGCCGCAGGCTGTAGCGCGTCTCCTGCTTGAGATCCTCGATCGCCTCGGGGTTGTGCACGATCTCGGGCGCGAGGAATTTGATCGCGACGTCCATGTGCAGGTTCTCATCGCTCGCACGCCACACGACGCCGAACCCGCCGCGCCCGAGCAGCTTCTTCATGCGATACCGCGCCAGGATCATCTGGCCCGGCTGAAACTGCAGGCCGGCGGGAACGGCGGTACCGCCGGGCGTCACGTTCGCGTTTGCGCTCGGGGTTGCGCTCGGCGTCGCGCCTCCGATCGCGGCATCCACCGGACGCGGCGTCGCGGCGGGCGCGAGCGCAGGGGCATCGGTACTCGTCCGTTCGCTCGGAGCGCCGCTCCCCGCGACGCGCGTGGCATCGACGGCTTCATCGTCGCTTGCCGGCACGCGCGTCGCGTCGGCCGCCGCGTCCGCCGCGCTGTCGGCAGCGTCCTGCGGCCGCGGCGTCCCCGCGATACGCGTCGCTTCGAGCTCGTCTTCGTCAGGCGTCATGCGAGGTCTTCGGTTGAGGCAAGTGCGTCCGCCACTTCCTTGCTCAGTCTGGGCAGGCTGGCTTCGACGATTCCCCACACCACTTCGTCCGAAACCGACGCGTACGCGTGGGCGAGCCGATTCCTGAACGCGATGATGCGGCTGACATCCGTAATCTCCATCGCCAATCCGGGATCGACTCGGAGCGCTTGGTTGAGCGCCTCACCGATAATCTCGAACTGTCGCTCGACGGCGGAGCGCAGCATCGGTTCGCGAAGATAGTCATCGAGCGTCTTCTGCGCGAGAAACTGCGTCAGCAATCGACACGACTGAAGAATGTCGAAGAGAAACTTGCGAGCGTCAGGCTGCGGCATAGAGATCGACTCGGGTCTCGTCGACGGAGGCGCGGAAGTACGGGTTGCGGATCGCGGACGATTCAACTAGGTCGATAGGCCGCGCGAATAGAGCCTCAAGGGATTCCAACAATCCAAAGTACGAAGCGGCGCGATCGACGGCTGCCATCGGCTGAAACTCAACCAGAAAGTCGAGGTCGCTCGTCGCATTGACGAAGCGGCCGGTCGCGGCGGACCCAAATACCGCGAGGAGCGCGACGCGGTACTTCACGCAGAGCGCGCGCAACTCTGGTTGCTTTCCGCGGACGACGTCGTGAATCTCACTCATGACTGCGCGAGTATAGCCTACTGCCTGATCGCCTGATACGCGCTCAATCCCACGTGACGACGAGGCTCGTGGTGACGCGGCGGTCGGTGCGCTCGACGCCGGGGCGCGGCTCGTTTTCGTAGTCGAGCGAGAACGCGGCTGAGAGATCGACGCGTCCTTCGATCGGCACAGTCAGCTCGGTGTCGGAGTCGACGCGGTAGTCCTCGAACGGCTTGTCGAAATCCTGCACGAGGAAGGTGATCTGCGTGAGGCGCGCGGCGGCGCCGAAGCGGAGTTCGGCCTTCGTGCGCCACGAGTAGAGGAATCGCCGCTTCGTGGCTTCGCTCGAACGCGCTTCCTCGTACTCGCGAATGCCCGCGACGCTGATCGACGCACCGCCGCGGCGGCCCGCGAGCGCCGACCACTTCGCGCCGAGCGCGCCCGTCGCGCGCACACGAATATCGCGAAACGGATTGTTGAGCACCGTCGCGAAACTAAACACCGACCAGCGTCCCCACGGGTAGTAATCCGCGTTGAGCGCGCCGTCGAGCTTCTGTGAGTTCTTCGCGCCGTCGGACTCGCCGTAGAGCACTCCGGCCGCGAGCGCGATCGTCGAGTTGCTGTCCGCGTGTGCGACGCGCGCTTTGCTCAGGAGGCTCAGCACGTCGGTGTTGCCGCCCGACTCCGCGAAGCCGAGCTCGGCCGCGCCCGACCAGCCGAGGTCCGCGGCGCGCGCCGGAGCAGTGGCCGCGCACATAAGCTGAGTAACGAGCGCAAAGACAACTGCGAGCGTGCGCATTGCGGCAGACCCGGCGCGCGCGGCACCTGCGACGAGTGCTGTCACCGCAAGGGGAGGGCGACGCGCGCGGCGCGGCGAAATTCGCCGCACGCTACGCGACAGCGCGCCGCCCGATCATCTCGTCGAGGCCAGGCAGTTTGCGTGCGAGCGCGCGGATCATCGTGAGAACGACAAGGAGTATGGCGCCGCGAATCACGTTGCTGAGCGCTTCGCGGAAGGATTTCTCGTCCATCGTCATGCGGAGACTCCTCGGTACGCGTGGGACCGACGGGTGCTGAGCGCGTGTCGAGGATACAACGCGCGGCGAGAGGCGGTCACGCGGTGTGTACCGGCATCGAGTCGCCGACTCGTATTCACGGTTGTCGGCAGATTCGAGGGTGTCAGGGATTGACAGACCGTCGCGCGAGGCGAATGGTTGCGCGACGCGCCCCGCCAAACGCTCGACAGGAGGGTCCCCATGAAACCCGCTCCACTAGCAGCGAGACCTGCGCGCACAGCTGATGGGCGCGCCCTCACGAACGCCGTCGAAATCGCTCCGCGATTCGCTCTTGCCATCACCGGCGCGCTCCTCGCACTCACGCTCGGAGCCGCGACCGATCCGGCTTCCACTTTCGCCGCGCCGCCGCAAGGAGCCCCTGACACACTCACATTCGCCAACATCTTTCATCAGAGCTTGGGGCAGGCAAACCTGAGCGTGTCAGCGGAAACACTCTACGTGTCGAACATCGGCACGAGCGGCGAGGATGGCGTCGCAATCGACTACCCGCAGACGTACGGCTTCGTCGGTTGGCTCGGCACTTGGTCTTTTCCCGCAGGGATCTCCTCCGGCGGCTCGATCGTCTCTTGCGCGTTGGGCATCGTCGATGGCGTTCCCGATCAGGTGATGCGCTCCGTCGTGATGGCCTTCGCCGGGGCTCCGAGCGGTCCACTTGGCGATGATCTCCTGACAATTCTGCCGGACGTCAGCAGCCAGGGCGCCACCGTCGTTACGTACGAAGTCCTGCTCGCCGGCGAGGTCGTCGACTATCGCTTCGGGCCGCCGGCGCTCATCGAGGTTCGCGGATCCGCGCCCCAGCTTTTCCCTGCCCGGCACGCCCATCTCGCGCGCAGCGGCGATCTCTGCGGGCCCTGCGACGGCTTCTCGTTTCATTGGAGCGCGCCCGTCGAGATCACGCTTCCGGGGGGGTCGCCCGTCTCCGGCGATGAGCTGGGCATCTACCCCGCTGACGGTCCGGGATCCTACCTAACACAAATCCAGATTCTCGCCGCCGGAGTGCCGACGATCGCGTTCTCCGACGAAACGCTCGACACGTATCCCATCGGGGTCGGGAGCCCGCATCGTCAACCGCTCGCGATACGGCTCGACGAAGCGGCTCCCAATCCGACGAGCGACGCGAGCCGCCTTCGATACGAGCTTGCGCGGCGCGAGCAGGTCCATCTGCGTGTGTTCGATGCGGCCGGCCGGCTCATGGCGACGCTCGTCGACGAAGCGCGCGGCCCAGGCCAGCACGACGCCACTTGGGACGGCCGAACGTCGGACGGAACGAGCGCGGGGTCCGGTGTCTATTTCGTCCGGCTCGAAGCAGGCAGAGCAAGCCAGACTATCAAGCTGCTACGCGTTCGATGAGATCGCCCACATCCTAGGTGCGCGACTCCACGCGATAGCGCGCGATCACAACCCGGCTGGTGCGAACGCGTCGGAGCGCGCACGCCACGCGGCCGCGGAGTCCGGCTTCGCCCACGCGTCGTAGAGCACGGCGACGCGATTGACTGCGGTCCGCCGAACGTACTCGGGCGTGGGCGCGCTCGCGAGCAACGCCTCCGCGCTCGAAACAAGAAGCGACTCCGCCTCCGCGAAGCTACCCTGCCCCGCGATCGCCTCGCCCAACGCGCTCATTACGAGAAACCGCGTGATTTGCCCAGGCGCGCACGTCTCCTCCGTGATGGATCGCGCGTCCCGAAGCAGCGGCTCCGCTTCGGCGTGCCGGCCCTGCGCGCACAGGACAGAACCGAGGGTTCGCATTGCGTACGCGGAACTCGTATGTCGGGGCGGAAGCGTCTGTGCGCAGATCGCCGCGCTCGCTCGTGACAACGACTCCGCCTCCGCGTACGCGCCCTTCGCCAGGCATATCGTCGCGAGATTCGCTAGGCTGCTGGCGACGAGCGGGTGCACCTCCCCAAGCACGCGGCGCCGCAACGCGAGGGCGTCGCGCAGCAACCTGTCGCTCTCCTCGATATCTCCCTGGTCGTGCCTCACCAGCCCGAGCCGCGTGAGCGCGTGTGCGACATCGGAGTGGTCCTCGCCAAGGACTCGGCGGCGAATCGCCAGCGCCTCGCGCGCGAACGTCTCCGCCTTGTCGAACTCCCCCTGCTCCTCATAGACCCCCGCGAGATTGCTCAGGAGTCGCCCGACGTCGGGATGCGCGTCGCCAAACGCGTGACGACGGATCGCAAGCGCCGCCGTGTAGAGCGACTCGGCGCTCGCGAGTTCTCCTTGGTCCAATCTCAGCGTGGCGAGGTTGTTCATACTCTCGGCGACGTAGCCGTGATCGTCACCAAATACCGCGCGCCGGATCGCGAGCGCTTGTCGATACATCGTGTCGGCGGCCGCGCGGTCGCCGGCAACCCGGAGAACGCCGCCAAGATTGTTGAGGATCAACGCCGTCGACGTGTCGGATCCTCCGGTCGCCTTGCGATTGACGACGAGCGCCTCCCGCAAGAGCGATTCGGCCGCGGCAAAGTTTCCTCGCGCCTTGACGACCATTCCGAGATCGCTCAAGTGCGACGCGACGACGCGACTCCCCGCGCCAAACTCCGCAATCGAAAGCTCGGCGGCCCGCCGCATGTGATGTTCGGCCGCCTCGAAGTCTCCCAGCCCGTAGAACGATTCGCCGAGTGTGGTCTGCACGTACGCCTCGATCTCGGGCTTCCCTGCCAACAGTCCGTCATCGAGCTTGCGTGCCGTCTCGCCGAGGACCTGCTTCACGGTCACGTCGCTGCCCTTCATCTCAGCAGGATCCGCCGACGTGAGCATCTCCCGAAGGAAGTCGGTGATCGCCGCCGACTTCTCGGCCTCGTGCGTGGCGCGCGCCGCTTGCCGCGTACTTACGATCACACCCGCGATGAGGACGAGGATGCAAGCCGCCGCGCCGAGGACGAGCGCGCGGTTACGCTGCGCGAGCTTGCGCATGACGTAGACCGCGCTCGGCGGGCGCGCGACGATCGGCTCGTTGCGCAGGTATCGCCGGATATCCGCGCCGAGATCGGAAGCCGACGGGTAGCGGCGCTGTTTGTCGCGATCGAGCGCCTTCGCGACGATCGTCTCCAGGTCGCCGGAGTACGCGCGGTCGACGGCGCCGAGTGGCGGCGCGTCGTGCTCGGAGATGGCGCGCGCCGCCTCCGCGAGCGATTTGCCACGCACGTCGTGCGGCAGCCGCCCCGCGAGCATCTCGTAGAGAATGACGCCGAGTGCGTAGACATCGCCGCGTGTGTCGACATCCTCCGGGTCGCCGGAGAGTTGCTCGGGGCACATGTACGCGAGCGTTCCCATCACCTGCCCGACCTCGGTGACGAGCGTTTGGCGCAGCTCGGGATCGGTGACGCGCGCCACGCCGAAGTCGAGAACCTTCGGCGCGCCGCTTTCGTCGACGAGAATGTTCTCGGGCTTCAGGTCGCGATGAATGACGCCGCGTTGATGCGCGTGCTGCACGGCGTCGCAGACGCGCGCGACGAGATCGAGCCGCGCGCGGGCGTCGAGGCGCGCCGCGTCGGCGTGCGCCGAGAGCGAGCGGCCGCGAACCAGCTCCATCGCGAAGAACGGCTGCGGCCCGAGATTTGTCGCGACGACGCCCGCCTCGAAGATCTGCGCGATGCCGGGGTGTTGCAAGCGGCCGAGCGTTTGCGACTCGAGCGCGAACCGCCGCGCGAGCCGCTCCGCCGCGAAGCGCGAGCGAAAGAGCTTCAGCGCAACGACGCGCCGCGGGCTCTTCTGTTCAGCCTCGAAGACGACGCCCATTCCGCCTTCGCCGATCTTGCGGAGGATGCGGTACGCGCCGAACTCCTCGCCCTGCCGCGGCTCCGCGGCGGGCGGCGCCGTGTCGCGCGCGAAATCGGCGAGCAGCTCCGGTGCGCGCTCGCCGATCGGCGTCTCGAGAAAATCGGTCGCGCGTTCCTTCGCGTCGAGGAAGGCCTCGACCTCGGCACGTAGCGCCTCGTCGCCCGCACAACGGCGCTCGATCTCCGAGGAGCGCGCGGCCTCGGGCAAGTCGAGCACCGCGTCGACTACACTTGTAATGCGGCGCCAATCTTCGGGGTCGGTTAGTCGCACTTCAGCACGCGGTAGAGGAACGCCTTGGCTTTCTGCCAATCGCGTTCGAGCGTTCGCTTCGGCGTACCGAGTAGTTCCGCGATTTCATCGACCGTCAGTCCTCCGAAGAAACGCATCTCGACGATGCGCGCGAGCGGCGCGTCGACCGCCGCGAGTTTTTCGAGCGCCGCGTCGATCTCGAGCACCTCGTCGACGCGCGATTCCACCGCGGCGTCTACATTGTCTAACGTGACGCGCACTGCGTCTCCGCCACGTTTCTGCGCGCGGCGGCTGCGCGCGTAGTCGACGAGGATCTGGCGCATCGCAAGCGACGCCACGGAAAAAAAGTGGCAGCGATCCTTCCACGGTACCTCCGCGATGTTCGCCAGACGGAGATACGCCTCGTGGACGACGGCGGTCGTGTTGAGCGTCTGCTCCGGGCCGAGCCGGCGCCGCTCGCGCCGCGCGATGTTCCACAACTCCTCGTAAACCATCGCGAACACCTGGTTCATCGAGGCCGGATCGCCATCGCGTGCCGACGCCAGGAGCCGCGTGATGTCTCGCGGCGCGTCCGCCGGCGTGTCTCGCGGCGTATCCCTCGGCCTGTCGGTCGGCGAATCCATGGCCGCGAGTTTATCACCCGGTTCGTTCGCCGTGATGGCGGACTCCGGCGCCGTTCTGCGTTTGCCCTAGTGGAGCCGGCCTAACTCGAGGCGGCCGCCCGAATCGCAAACGTCCCGGACCGGTAGGCCCGGGCCACAAAAGGAGAAGGCAGATGTTCAAACGACAGATTCGATTCGCCGCGGTATGGATCGCGGCGGCGCTCGCCGTTGTGGCGGGCGCGACCGCGCCGATTCCCGCGGACGCGCACCTTTCAATCATTCGCCAGGGCGCCGAAAGCCGCGGCTCGCAGGAGGCCGGCGACCGGCACGGCACGGCGGTCGCGGCCGGAGACTTCAACGGCGACGGGTACGACGACCTCGCGATGGGTTCGTCGCTCGAAAACGTCGGCTCGATCGTCGACGCGGGGATGGTCATCGTCGAGTGGGGCACGGCGCACGGCGTCACGCACGTCGGCGCGGTCGCGATCACGGAGAGCGACGCGGGCGGCGCCGACCAAACGGGAGCGCACTTCGGCTACGCGCTCGCCACTGGCGACTTCAACGACGACGGCTACGGCGACCTCGCGATCGGCGCGCCCGGCAGCGACGCGGGCTCGGGCAACGCCGACGCCGGCGAGATCCTCGTCATGCACGGCTCGCCGAGCGGACTCGTCGCAGCGACGCCGGTAAATCAGTCCGACATCGGCGGCGGGCGTGAAGTGGGTGACGAGTTCGGCTTCTCCCTCGCGGTCGGCGACTTCGACCTCGACGGCTACGACGACCTCGCTGCCGGCGCGCCGGGCGAGGACGCGGGCGCGGGCGTCGTCTTCTACATGCTCGGCTCGGGCTTCGGCGTCCCATTCGGCGGCGACGGCTGGTTCAAGCAGTCGACGCTCGGAGGCACCGACGAGGCAAACGATTCGTTCGGCTGGTCGCTCGCCGCGGGCAACATTCTGGGCACGTCGTACATCGATCTCGCAATCGGCGCGCCGTACGAAGGGATCGGCTTCGGCTCCTATCAGGGGCAGGTGTGGGTTGTGCGCGGCGCGAGCACGGGGCTCTCCGCCACGACGCCGAAGGTTTTCTCCGCCGGCATCCTCGACGCATCGCAAAACTCCGGCAACTTCGGATTCGCGCTTGCGATCGGGCGGTTTTCTGCGGCGGCGACCGGCTTCAAATCACTGGCGATCGGCGAGCCGGGACGCGACAACGGCTTCATCGGCGGTGGCGGACGCGTCGTCGTCGTCGAGGGCGCATCCGCGGGGCTCGACTCGTCGAGCGCGCTCGCGATCGACGAGTCCGACGCGGGCGGCTTCAACAGCACCGATGACGCGTTCGGGGCCGCGCTCTGCGCCGGAACGTTTGAAGACGTGACGGCGACGTACGACGATCTCGCCGTCGGCTCGCCGGGCGAGAGCTTCAACGGCGTCTACCCGGACGCAGGCAACTTCTACGTTCTCTTCGGCGGCACGAACGGCCCGACGGGCGGCTACGGTTGGGCGAACTTCAATCAGGGGACGTGCAACGAGCCGAGCGAGGCCGGCGACGATTTCGGCGAGTCGATCTGCTTCGGCCGCTTCGACAACACGAACAAAGGAACGTTCGCGGTCGGTGCGCCGGGCGAGAACAGCAACGCCGGAATGGTGCACGTCATCGCGCCGTGGCGCCAGCTCTACGGCCTCGCGAGCCGGCAATCGATCGTCTACGACTGCGAAGAAAATCTCGTCTTCTCCGCGAAGCCGTTCGATCAGGTTTGGGTCGCGAGCACGACGAAGACGATGACGGTGCTCATCGCGGCGGAGCGCTCGCAGCTTCCGCCGGGCAATCCGAATCGCATCAATCTTGACGACGAGATCCTTGTCCCGAGTTGGGTGGCGTACGACATCCCCGGCTCGCAGGTGCCGCTCGTCACCAACGAACGCATCAGCCTGCGCGACCTCATGTACACGTGCCTCATGCTCTCGGGCAACGACGCGGCCTTTGCGATCGCCAACTTCATCTACGGCGGGGACGGCGCGAGCTGCGCGACAGCGTTCGCCGCGGAGATGAACGCGCGCGCGGCGGCGCTCGGAATGAACGGCACGCACTTCCACAATCCGGCGGGGCTCGACAATGAGCCGGGCAACCTGAACTACGAACTCGGCGAGCACTACTCGACGCCCGAAGACATGGCCAAGCTTTCGCGCGCCGCGATGAACAACTCGCTTGTCGCGGAGATCGCGGGCACCGAGACCTACGACATGACGCGGCACTACTACCTGGGCAACAACACGTGGTCGAACGACGACTTCGAGTTCAACAACTTCTTCTTCGGGATTCTCAACAACGAGACCCAGCCGGCGACGGGAATCAAGGGGGGCGGCACGCCGAACGCGCTGGCGACAGGGCTCTTCTCGGCCGAAAGCAACGCGGGCGGCACGGCGATCGCGGGCTTCTACGGGCTGCCGCTCAACGATGGCCGCTATTCGGAAGACGCGGCTCGCCTCCTGCAGCTCGGCGTCGGCGAGTGCGGGCAAGCGATCGACATCATCGCGAGCAACCCGTACGTGCAGTCGTTCGTCGATCTCTCGTCGTTCGCGGATGAGCGCGCGGGTGGCGCGGGTCAGTGGGGACCGCCGCCGAACCCCGACCAGCTTCGTTCGAGCTTCGAACTCTTCCGCACGAGCGGGCAGGGCGCGACGAGCGCGGATCTCACGCTGCGCCGGATCGCGGAAGTCAACTTCGCGTCGAACCAGTCGGTCGCGCTCGGCAGCGCCCCGTTTCAGCGGAGCGAAGACATTCTCATCTACAACATGGGAACGGCGCCGGTGACGTTCGAGGTGACGCGAAGCTGGGGCGGGCCGATCGAGACGATCACACTCGTTCCGTGCGTGTACGAGATCATTCCGGCGTACTCGAGCCCGACGCAGCTTCCGGACGCGACGATCACGCTGCGCAACATCACGGGGCTGCCGACCTCAGGGCAGCCTGCGCACGTCACGATCGAAGAAGGCTACTCGTTCGATCTCGACGCAATCGGCAATCCGGGCGGGCCGGTGTTCTCGGTTGACGTGCGCCGCGCCGGTCCGATCGTCGGCGACAGCTTCGAGTTCCTCTTCACGGGGCAGGACGCGGTCAACGGCAGCGCGTTCAACCTAGTCGTGGCCGATCCCGGCGCGCTCACGGGCGTCGGCGATCCGGGCGATCTCGCGCCGGGCGACGCGGTCGCCGCGCCGCTGCGTTTGCTCGCGGCGTCGCCGAATCCGTTCACGACCGAGACGCGCATCGGGTTT
>JBJXGV010000068.1:0-132000 GCA_046160485.1 bacterium
CGAGCGCCGCCGCTCGCGCTCGCGTGCGGGCCCGGCGCGGCGCCTGTGCGGGCGCGCCCACGCGCGCGCGCGTCGAGCGCCCACAGCGCGGCGCCGCCCGCAAGCACGCAGAGGAAGAACGCGTGCACGACAAAGAGGCGTTTGACGAGCAAGAACGCACCGCCGGAGACGACCGTCAGAAGAGCTGCAACGGCGTACGCGTCGAGCGTGCCCGCCGCGCGATCCGGCGCAGCGGCGTGATCGGCGCCGCCGCTCGCGCGGCGGTGCAGTATCGCAGCGAGCGCAAGAAGCGCCGGCGCGGCGAACATCACGACGGCGAGGTAGAGCGACGGGCTCGCGAAGTCCTCGATCCATAGCGAGCGCGCTTCCGGCGAGAGGAGGCTCGGGTCGGCGGGCTTGCGACCGAGGAATCGCAGCTTATCGGCGAAGAGAGCGTAGACGTGTCCGTAGCCCGCGCTCTCGGCGGAGAAGCGCGACGACAGAAATACGAGCGGCGCGAAGATCGCCGCGACGACGAACGCGCGGCGTGCGACGAGAGGCGTGGCGGCACGCGCGCGTGTATCCGTCGCGCTCGAAGGCGTCGCGCCGCGCCGCGCCTCGATCGCGAAGCTCGCGAGGAGCGCTGCCGAGAGCAGCATCTGAGGCGAAGCCAGAAACGCCGATGCTCGCAGCACCGCGAACGCGAGGCCCGCAATCGCGGCACCCGCGGTGATCCACGCAAGCGCGCGCACCGCGCGCCGCTGCGAGTCGCCCACGGTCCACACGATGCGGATCGCGAGCGCACCGACGAAGAGAAGATGCACGAAGCGGCTGAAGTGCCACGCGCCGAGTCCGAATCCGAGCGCGACGGCTGCCGCGGCGCCGCTCGGCGATGCGAACCCACCGCGCCGTTCCGATTTCTCGCCGCTCATCTGCCGTAAGAGAAACGCCGCCGCGAGGAAGAGAAACGGCAGCGCGAAATCTTCGTGGCCGAACGAGCCGATCGAACGGGCCGTCGTCGCGAGCGAAAGCGTGTAGAGCGTTGCCGCGAGCAGTGCCGCGGGCGCGCTTCCCCAGACCGCGAGGCCTGCGATGTACGCCGCCGGCACCGCGAGCGCGCTGGCGACGTGCGGCGCATACGCCGCCCACACGTGAAACGGGATGCGCCCGAAGAGCCGCCCGAACGCGCGGTACGACTCGCCGATGCTTCGCTCCATCAACAGGCAAAGCTGCCGCGCCGGTTCGATGCCGCCGGGCCAGGCGATCGCCCCATCACGCGCGGGGATCGCATCGCCCTCCGCGACCATGCGCGCGTAGCGAAACTGCACCGCGCCTTCCGTCCAGAAGAGGCAGTCGCCGTTCTTCGCGTCGAAGTGCTCGAGGCCCGCCGTCAGCTGAATCCGATTCGCGGCGAAGAACACCGCGAGGCACGCCACCGCGAGCGGTGCCGCCACGCGCATCCACCGCTGCGCATCGAGGTTCACGAGCGGCAGTATAGGGGGCGGCGTCGCGCAAAGCCTAGCGCGGAGATCGTGCGCTCTCGGAATCGCGGTGCTAGAATGCGCGCCATCGCGCGGGCGAGCGCTCGCGAAATGGGGGAGGTGTCGAGAGGCATGGGCCGGATTTCGATCGTCGTGGCGCGGATGTTCCTCGGAGTTTGCTTTCTTGTTTTCGGCGGCGACAAGGTTTTCGGCGGCGAGTTCATGGCGAAGGGAAGTCTCGCCGCGTGGTCGCAAACGCAGCTCGCCGGCGGCAAGGTCTTCGCGTTCTATCGCCCGTTCCTCGAGAACATCGTGATCCCGAATGACCGCCTCTTCGCCATCGCGGTCGCGTTCGGCGAGTTCGCGCTCGGCATCGCGCTCGTCGCGGGCGTCATGCTGCGGCCCGCCGGCGCGCTCGGCATCCTGCTCGTCGCGAGCATCTGTTTCTCGTCGGCCGCGCCGCCGCCGAACGCCGAGTTCTCGATGATCCTCGGCAGTGTTCTCCAATTCGCGACGCTCGCGCTTCTCATGTTCATCTTCGCCGCCAACGCCGACGATAAGAAGCCGGGGTCGGGCTCGCGATCGAAGAAGAAGGAAAAAGACTGACGCTCTGCGAATCCCGCAGGAGGAGGTTGCGATGAGGTCGAACGAAACGGAAAAGCGCATGAGGTGGCTCGCCGTGCTCTTCGGTGTCGTGCTCGGCACGGCGCTCTTCGGCATCGGTTGCGGCGGCGACGACAACGATCCGCCGATGACGCCTGGAATCACGGACGCGGAGTCGTTCGAGGTGGCGTCGGGCGCGGCGATCACGACGATCGCGTCGATGACGGCGCTTGTCGGCGATCTGCCGGGCGTCGATGTCGGCGACGGCGGCCTCGGCAAGCGGGCCGGCGGCCTGAGTCCTATGCGCCTTGCGTGGGAGGTCGCGCGAGCGCGGATCGACGCGGCGCACAAGCTTCGCGACGGCGCGGGTTCGACGCCGTTCGTCGACTGCGGCGCCGGCGGCACGGCCGAAGAGCAGTGCGATGTCGAAGCCGGCGTCGCGACGGCGACCATCACCTTCAACGACTGCACCGAAACCGGGAAGGAAGGAACGGCCATTCTCGACGGCGTGGTCTCGATCGCCGTCGACCGGCCCGCGTTCTGCTTGAACGGCGAGGTGGAGGAAGGCGACGGCGTCACGCTCGATTTCGACAATCTCACGGCGACGCTTAAGGATCCGACACAGGCCGTCATCGAGTCGTTCGCCGCGGACATCACGATGGCGTTCGTTAACGAGGGTCCCGGTTGCGCGGGCGACGACGCGTCGTTCACGATGAACGGATCGATGAGTTCGATGAGCGTGGGCGGGGCGACGGATCTCTCGCTTGTCGCGAACAACCTGCTCGTCGCGGTCAGTTCCGTCGGAAGCCCGTGCGTGGTGACGCTCCGGATCGATGGAAGCCTCAGCGTCGATGACGCGGCCGGCGAACGCGCTGTCTCGCAGAGCTACGACGATTTCGTGATGACGTTCACCGAGATGCCGAACGTTCGCTTCGGGTTCACCCTCGATGGGTCGATCGATGTCGAATGCGTCGGCCGCGTGACGTTCGACACGATCGAGCAGGTGATCTTCATCGGCGCGGCGGAGTGCCCGGCGGACGGGCTCGTCGAGGTGACGCTCGAGAACGGCACGAAGGCGCGAATCGGCTTCACGACGGCTGGCGGCATCGAGTTCGATCAGGGCGCCGATGGTTCCGTCGAGACGACGTTCCCGAGCTGCCACCACAACGACATCGAGGACTGCCCGAGCTAAGGGCGCGTGGTGGGTCGAGGCTGGTGCGCGGCGCCGCGTCGTGCGGCGCCGCGCCGCACGCTACGCCGCGCCCGCCTTCGCGAGCTTTCGCAGCACCGTCTGCAAGATTCCGCCGTTCTTGTAGTAGTCGACGTCGATCGGCGTGTCGAGCCGCGCGATCGCGGTGAACTCGATCGGCCCGCCCGCGCCTTGGCGCGTCGCGCGCACGCGCAGCTCCGCGCGCGGCGTGATCGCGTCCGAGAGCCCGGCGATGTCGAATGTTTCCGTGCCGGACAGCCCGAGCGATTCCGCACCTTCGCCCTCGAGGAATTGCAGCGGCAACACGCCCATCCCGACGAGGTTTGCGCGGTGGATGCGCTCGTACGACTGCGCGATCACCGCGCGCACGCCGAGTAGCAGCGTCCCCTTCGCCGCCCAGTCGCGCGACGAGCCGGTGCCGTACTCCTTCCCCGCGATCACGAGTAGCGGCGTCCGCGCGTCGCGGTACTTCATCGCCGCGTCGTAGATCGCCATCTGCTTGCCGCTCGGATGATGCACGGTGATGTTCCCTTCGCTCCCCGGCACGAGCAGGTTCTTCAGCCGAATGTTCGCGAACGTGCCGCGCACCATCACGCGGTCGTTCCCGCGCCGCGATCCGTACGAGTTGAAATCCGACTTCGCGAGGCCGCGTTCCACGAGGTAGCGTCCCGCCGGACTATCGAGCGCGATGTCGCCGGCCGGCGAGATGTGATCGGTCGTGACCGAGTCGCCGACGAGCGCGAGCACGCGCGCACCTTCAATCGGCGCGACGGGCGCGGGCTTCGGCGCGAGGTCGACGAAGAACGGCGGCTCCTGGATGTACGTCGACTCCGCGTTCCACGGGTAGAGCTCGCTCTCGGCGACGGGGATCGCGCTCCACGTCGCGTTGCCTTCGAAGACGTTCGCGTAGCTCGACGCGAACATCTCGGGTTTCAGCGCGGCGGCGACGGTATCGTTGACCTCGCGCGTCGTCGGCCACACGTCGGCGAGGAAAACCGGCTTCCCGTCGACGCCCATGCCGAGCGGCTCGGACGCAAGATCGATGTCGGTCGTTCCCGCGAGCGCGTACGCGACGACGAGCGGCGGCGACGCGAGGTAGTTCGCCTTCACGCTCGGATGCACGCGCCCCTCGAAGTTGCGATTCCCCGAGAGCACGGCGGCCGCGACGAGCTTGCTGCTCGCGATCGCCGACGAAACCGCTTCGGGAAGCGGCCCGGAATTTCCGATGCACGTCGTGCAGCCGTAGCCGACGATGCCGAACCCGAGCGTCGCCAAATCGTCGAGCACGCCCGCGGCGCCGAGGTACTCCGTGACGACCTTCGATCCGGGCGCGAGGCTCGTCTTCACGTGCGCCGGAACGCGCAGCCCGCGCGCGACGGCCTTCCGCGCGAGAAGCCCAGCGCCGATCATCACCGACGGATTCGACGTGTTCGTGCACGACGTGATCGCCGCGATGACGACCGCGCCATGCCCGATTTCGCTGCGCGCTCCGTTCGTGCCGACTGTCGCGCGTGTCGTCGTCTCGGTTTCGCTCAAGCCGAAGCCGCGTTCCTTCACCGGCGCGCGCAGCGCCTTGCGGAACGCCTGCTTCATTTCGCCGAGCGTGACGCGATCCTGCGGGCGCTTCGGCCCCGCAAGCGACGGCTCGATCGTCGCGAGATCCAGATCGAGCGTGTCGGAGAATTCGGGATCGGGTGACGTGTCGCTGCGGAAGAGCCCCTGCTCCTTCGTGTAGCGCTCGACGAGATCCGCCGCGTCGCCGCGCGCGGTGCGGCGCAGGTAGCGCAGCGTCTCGTCGTCGGTCGGGAAGAACCCGATCGTCGCGCCGTACTCGGGCGCCATGTTCGCGATCGTCGCGCGATCCGGCAGCGACATCGTCGACAGCCCCGGCCCGTAGAACTCGACGAACTTGTCGACGACGCCCTTCTTGCGAAGCATCTGCGTAACGGTGAGCACGAGGTCGGTCGCGGTGACGCCCTCGCGCAGCTGGCCGCGCATGCGGAAGCCGATCACCTGCGGCGTGACCATGTAGAGCGGCTGCCCGAGCATCACCGCTTCCGCCTCGATGCCGCCGACGCCCCAGCCGAGAACGCCGAGACCGTTGATCATCGTCGTGTGCGAGTCGGTTCCGACGAGCGTGTCGGGGAGAAAGACCGGATGCCCCGCCGGATCGACCGGATCGGGCCGCGTCAGAACGCCGCGCGCGAGGTACTCGAGATTCACCTGATGCACGATGCCGGTCGCGGGCGGCACGACGCGGAAGTTCGCGAACGCCTTCTGCCCCCAGCGGAGGAACTCGTAGCGCTCGCCGTTGCGCGCGAACTCGATCTCGGCGTTCTGCGCGAGCGCCTCGCGCGTTCCGAAGAAGTCGACTTGCACCGAGTGATCGATGACGAGATCGACCGGCACGAGGGGGTTGATGCGCTTCGGATCGCCGCCGAGTTTCGCGACCGCGGAGCGCATCGCCGCGAGATCGACGACGCACGGCACGCCCGTGAAATCTTGCAGCACGACGCGCGCGGGCTTCCACGGCAGCTCGACGAGTTCCGGCGATTTCGCGTTCCAGCGCGCAAGCCGCAGCACATCCGCCTGCGTCACCTCGTACTCGTCGCACGTGCGCAGAAGCGACTCGAGCAGGATCTTGATCGAGAACGGAAGGCGATCGATCGACACGTTCGCGGATTTCGCGAGCGCGTCGAGCCGGTAGATCGTCGCGGGGCCGCGCGCAGCGTCGAGCGTGGCGCGCGCGCCGAACGGATCGCGCGGCGTCGCTCCGCCAGTTCGGACAGGAATGTGTTTTGTTGGATTGACGAAACCCATGACGTGCTCCTTTCGAGAGAGACTCACAGCGTCTCTGCATGCCCCGGGCTCACAGCGCCCGCAGGGTGAAAGTGTCTCGGCGGATGGTCCGCCGCGCGAGCAGAATAACGCCCGGTGCCGACCGATGTCTAGCCGGCGGCTACGGGAGCACGATCCGCCGGAACGCGCCGGAGCGCGGCGTGGCTGCCGCAAGATCCGCGAGTGTCGCCGCGTAAATCGGCGGCGCCGTCCATCCCTCGCGCTCGCACGTTTCGCGCACGACCGTCAGAAGCGATTCCGCGTCCGCGGCCCCGCGCGCGTCACGCCGCGCCCCGCGCACCGCCGCGAGTTCGCGCAGCATGTGCACCTGCGTGAAGCGATCGGCCACCTGGTCATAGACGGCGAACGACGCCGCGTAGAGTGACTCGGCGCGCGCCAGATCGCCGCGTTCGTAAGCGAGGTAGCCGAGGTAATTCAGGCAGCGCCCGGTCTTGTAGTGTTCGGGCCCGTAGCCATCGCGTGCGAGAACCAGCGCGCGCGAGAGGGCGCTGTCAGCCTCGTCGAAGCGGCCCTGCGTCTCGAGAACCCAGCCCAGATTGACGTAGCGCGACGAAAGGATCGCCGCGTCTTCGCCCGACGACCTCACCGTCGCGTCGATTGCACGGCGCTGCAGCGCCTCCGCCTTCGAGGCGTCGCCTTCGCCTTGAATCGCGATGAGCCCGAGCCAGCTTAGGATCGGCGCGAGGTCCGCGTGATCGCCGCCGAGGCGCGCTTCGTTGATTCGGAGAGCCGCTTCGAGATGCGCGCGCGACTCCGCGTAGCGGCCGAGCGACGCGAGGATGCCGCCGAGATCCTTATGGCAGTTCGCGACGTCTGGATGATCGGCGCCCATCGCACGCTCGAAGATCGGCAGCGCCCTCGCGATCTCCTCTTCCGCGCGCGCCAGGTTCCCTTGATTCCAGTGCAAGTACCCGATCTGCGTCGCGGTCGCCGCGGAGTGAAAGTGCTCGCGGCCGTAGTCGCGTTCGTAGATCGTGCGCGCGCGCGAGAGAAGCGCCTCCGCCTCGTCGTATCGTCCCGCGTCGCTCAACACGGCGCCGTAGTTCGCGAGCGTCGTCGCGAGGTCCTTGTGGTCCGGGCCGAGCGCCTTCTCCTTGATCGCGAGTGCCGCTGCAAACGCGTCGACGCACGATTGAAACTCGCCGCGCGCGTAGAGGACCTGCGCGAGAAAATCCATCGGTTCACCGATGTCCTGATGCTCCGCTCCGAGGAGCGCAGACCGCGTTGCGATCGCGTTGCGGAGAAGCGCCTCGGCTTCGTCGTAGCGCGCTTGACCGTAGTAGATCCATCCGAGTTTCGTTTCCGTCGCGGCCACGTCGAGGTTCCGATCGCCGGACGATTCGCGCTGCCGCTCGAGTGCCTTCTCCATCATCTCGACGGCAGGCTCGTAATACCCGAGGCTAGCGTAGACAATTCCGAGTGTGCGCATGAGCGTGGCCTGCACGGCGGGCTCGTCGCGCAGCTCGTCATCGACGTTCGCCGCCGCGCTATCGACGATTTCACGCGCGGAAACTACCCGCCCCAGCGATTGGCTCGGCGTCGTGACGTTGAAGAGCCCAATGAGGAAGTCGGTCGTGCGGCGCGCGGTTTCGGCTTCGACGGCGCGCGACCGCTCCGCGCGCGACGCCTTGCCGTAGAGCGCGCTCATGGTGACGCCGAAGCCGATGATCGCGACGAGGAACAGCGTCGCGAACATGACGGGCATCCGGTGCCGCGCGATCAGTTTGCTCATCTGGTACGCCGTACTCGCCGGCCGGGCGTGAATGGGTTGCGACGCGAGGAATCGCTCGAGATCGTCGGCGAGCTCGCCGGCGCTGGCGTATCGCCGCTCCGGATCTTTCTCGAGCGCCTTCGCGAGAATCGTTTCGAGGTCGGCGGGTGGAACGCCCTTTCCGGGCCACCCCGCGCGCAACGGACGCGGCGTATCCTCGCGAATCGCGCGCAGCGTTTCGATTATCGGCGTCGTGCGCGCGGATTCGCGCTGCGCCGCGTAGGGGAGCCGCCCCGCGAGCATCTCGTACAAGACGACGCCGAGCGAATAGACATCCGATCGCGTATCGATCGAATCCGAAAGTCCGCGCGCCTGCTCGGGGCTCATGTACTCGGGCGTGCCGAGGATCTGCCCGTCGACGGTGCGCGAGGCGCCGGCGCCCGCGTCGTCGATCGCCTTCGCGATGCCGAAGTCGATCACCTTCGGCACTGGCCGCCCCTCGCTCTCGGTCACGAGAATATTGGACGGCTTCAGATCGCGATGGATGACACCCTTCTGATGCGCGTGCTGGACGGCGCGGCACACGGCGGTGAAGAGGCGGATGCGCGACGGCACGTCGAGGCCGCGAGCCGTACCGTACGCCGTCACCGGCGACCCGAGCACGAGCTCCATCACGAAGTAGGGCGTGCCATCATCGAGCGACCCCGCGTCGATCACCGTCGCGATGCTCGAATGCTGCATGCGCGCGAGGGTCTGCTTCTCGGCCTCGAAGCGCTCGAGTACGCGCGTGCTGCCGGCGCCGCCGCGAAGAAGTTTGATCGCGACCTCGCGGCGGATCGGCGAGGTCTGCCGCGCGCGATACACGACGCCCATTCCGCCGTCGCCGAGGATGTCGATCAGTTCATAGGGACCGATTCTGTCGGGGAATCGCCGCGGAGCGGGCGCCGCTCCGGCCGCGTCCGTATCGCTTGCGGCCGGGGCCGCCGTGGCTTCGACACGCGCGCGCGCGGCGACGCCGGACGCCAAGATCGCCGGCTCGTCGTCGCCGCGCGCCAGGAGCGAGTTCGCTTTCCGCCGCAGCGCCTCGTCTTTCTCGCACGCGGCGTCGAGGTAGGCGTCACGCTCGGCTGCCGGCAGTTGCGACGCCGCGAGCACGATCTCTTTTAGACGCGCGAAGCGCGCCGGGTTCACGCCGCGCCCTGGTCCGAAAGCTCGTCGCCGAGCCAGCGCCGCGCGAACTGCCAATCGTCGTACACCGTGCGCTCGGAAACGCCGAGGACATGCGCGATCTCGCGCATTTCCATGCCGCCGAAGACGCGCATCGATACGACCTGCTCCATTCGGGCATCGAGTGTCGCGAGCCGCGTCAGCACGTCGTCGAGCACGATCATTTCAAAGTCGGAGACGCCGTTCGCGCCGATCGCTTCGTGAAGCGTGACGCGCCGCCAGCCGCCGCCGCGTTTCTCGGCGGATCGTGTGCGCGCGTGATCGACGAGCACGCGCCTCATGGCGCCGACGGCTATCCGGAAGAAGTGCGCGCGATCCTCCCAGCGAATCCGCGTCCGGTCGACGAGACGCATGTACGCCTCGTGCACGAGCGCCGTCGGCTGAAGCGTGTGCCCTGGCCGCTCGCCGCTCATGAGGTTCGCCGCGATCTGGCGCATTTCGGAGTAGACGAGGAGGAAGAGCCGGTCGGTCGTCTGCGATACGTGCTCGGCGTCCGGCGCACTCGAATCGAGCGTCTGCAGAAGCCTCGTAATATCGCCGCGTTCGATCTCGTCCATCGGGGAACCCAACCTCCGGGCGTGCGCCGATGATTCTAACAGTTCGCCCGTAAGCGCCACAATGCTCGCGCCTTGCAGAATTTCAAAGATTGTCCTGCAGGTCTTGCGCTCCCAATCCGCCTCTATCCGCAGCCGAGATTGAGAAACGGCCGCACGTTTTTCGCGGCGGCTCTCGGCAGCACGACCCAACGCGGCGATTCGATCGCTGACTCACGGACACGAAAACGATTCCTTTGAAGGAGGCGCACACATGTTCACGAAATTCCTGACAGCACGTTGTTCGCGATCGCGCGCGCGGCTCGACGCGCCGAACGGGGCGCGCGCGGCTGCCGCCATCACTGCACTCGTCTTCGCGTTCTTTGCAGCAGGCGCCGCCTCCGCGGACCCGCTCGACGCGAACTGGTCGTCCGACTTCAGCGCGCCCGGTCTTAACGGCACGATCGAGGCGATGGTGAATTGGAACAACACACTCGTCGCCGCGGGAACGATCACTCACGCGGGCGGCAACCGCGCCGACAACATCGTGTCGTGGAACGGCGCCGAGTTCGCGCAGATGGGCCAGGGACTCAATGGCACTGTGACGTCGCTCGCCGTCGTCGGCACGACGCTCTACGCGGCCGGCGATTTCACTGCGTCCGGCGCAACGCCGCTGCCGAACATCGCGCGATGGACCGGCTCGGCGTGGGTCGCCGTCGGCGCCGGCGCGCCGGACAATGCATACGACCTGCAAATCGTTGCCGACGGTTCGTCGCTTCTCGTACTCGGAGATTTCTCGAGCATTGGGTCGCCGCCCGTGGCCGCGCAGTGCATCGCGCGTTGGAATGGCAGCGCATGGAGCGACGTCGGCGGCTTCGACAACGCTGGCGAGGCGACGCTTCAAACCGCGGCGCGCATCGGTTCGACCCTCTACGTCGGCGGTTCGTACCGCGCCGGCAGCACGCTCCACTCGTGGGACGGCGTGAACTGGACGTACGACATCGGCGGAATCGACGGCGATGTCACATCGCTCGCCGTTCTCGGAAGCGACCTCTATCTCGCGGGCGATTTCTACTCCGTCGAGTACGGAGCGATTCCCGCCGAACGAATCGCGCGCTGGGACGGAAGCACGTTCACGTCGCTCGCCGGCATCTCGCCGGACGGCGACATCGCGCAGATCGGCGTCGACAACGGCATGATCTTCGCCGTCGGATCGTTCCTCAACTCGCCTGGCCCCTACTGCGCGTACTGGGACGGATCGAATTGGATTAACGGCCCCTCACGGCTGTGGGGCATCAGCGGCGCAAACGTCGAAGCGTTCGCACGGGTCGGCGGCGATCTCTTCTTCGGCGGACGCATGAACGGTTTCTACGACTTCACGATGGGCGGGGTCATCCGCGGCGCGTGGGGCATCGCCGCGTGGAACGGATCGCAGTTTCGCGCGCTCGGTCCAGGATTCGGCGTCGCTGACGGTCAGTACATCAACGGGCTCTCGACGTACGGCGGCGATCTCGTCGCGGCCGGCAGCTTCAGAATGATCGGACGGTTGGGCGGTGCGTTCGGGCTCGCGCGCTGGGACGGCACACAGTGGAGCGCGTTCGGCGGCGGTCTCGACGAAGCGTTCGGCAATCCGTCGGGCGACGAACTCGCGACGTGGAACGGACGCCTCGTCGTGAGCGGTTACTTCACCGGCGCGGACGGGACGAACTCGGAGAACATCATCGCGTGGAACGGCTCGAGCTGGGAAGGATTCAACGGCGGCTTCACCGGCCAGGGCGTCGAGGTGATGAACTTCGGTACGGACCTCGTCGTCGCGGGGTTCCTCGGTACGGAGATCGGATCGGGAACGCCGCTCGGACATGTCGCGCGCTGGAGCGGCACGCAGTGGCAGACGGTCGGCACGATGTCGCCGAGCACGGGCGCTTCCGCCACGCGCGCGATCGTGTGGAACGGCAAGGTGATCTGCGCGGGAATCTTCAGCAGCATGAACGGCGTTGCCGCGACGAACATCGCGCAGTGGAACGGCACGGCGTGGAGCGCGCTCGGCGCCGGATTGAATGCGCGCGTCTCATCGCTCGTCGTGCACAACGGCGACCTTTACGCGTCCGGCGATTTCACCGCGAGCGGTGCGGCGCCGCTTCCCGGGCGGCTTGCGCGCTGGACCGGAAGCGCGTGGGTCGCCGTCACGCCGAACTTGGAGCTCGCGGCCGAAAAGATGTTGTCCGCGGATGGAAAAATCTTCGTGATCGGCTACTACAACACGGCCGGCGGCGTACCGGCGAAGTTGATCGCCGCGTGGGACGGAACGGCGTGGTCCGCGCTCGGGAGCGGTCTGGCGCAAGGCGTCGACGGCAACAACCTCACGGCGCTCACGCTGGCGCATCACGACGACGCTCTCTTCGTCGGCGGGTTCTTCAGCACGGCGGGCGACAAGTCGTCGCAGAGGCTCGCGCGATGGGATCTCGGGAGCGCGACGCCGGTCGAGCACGGCGACGTCGCGGGCGACGGCGCGTTCGGCGACGGCGATGCGTCGCGCGACGGAATGCGTCTTACGTTTCTCTCCGCGAATCCGGCGACGGATCGCGTGCGCCTGCTCTTGCATCTTCCAACGGAAGCGAGCGTCGAGGCGAGCGTCTTCGACATCAGCGGGCGCCGCGTGAAACTTCTCACGACCGGGCGCATGGCTGCGAACGCGCATCCGATCGAGTGGGACGGCAGCGACGAAGCGGGGCGCCGTGCGGGCGCCGGCATCTACTGGGTTCGCGTCCACACCGATGATGCCGCCGCGACTCGCAAAGTGGTTTGGATTCGGTAGCGCGCGCGCACACTCGAATCGCGCGCGGAGGGTTTCTCGCGATGCGCGACGCGCGCGGCGCTCTCGGTCGTTCGAGGCGCCGCCGCGTCGCATCGGTCAGTCGACTGGGATCCAGTAGCTGATTTTGAGCGCGAGGAGGTTCTCGCCGTCGGCGGAGAAGGTGTCCCACAGTTCGCGGGGGCCGACCGTGCTGCCGGTCTCTTCGCTCGCTTCGCGGTTCTGCTGCCACACGAGGAAGAGCGTGCTGCCGCGCAGCCACTCCCACCGCAGAACGAAGTTGCTGCGGAACGAGAGAACGTTGAAGTCGTCGCGCGCGTCGAGCGCGATCGTGTCGCCGTCCGCGACCGCGAAGCGTTCGCCGGTTGCTTCGTCGAAGCCGAGCGTCGTGCCGCCGTCGCGCCCGTACTCGATCACCCTGCCGCCGCCCGCTGCGGCGAGTTCGCCGTGCCGCGTGTAGCGGCCGCTCGCGGCGAACGGCTCGGCGTAGATTTCGAGCGTCAAGTCGGGATTGAATGCGTAGTTCATCCGAAGCTGCGTCGAGAGGCTGCTGCGGTCGAGGTTGGCGAGGATGTAGCGGTTGCCGTAGGTCTCCGGCCGGCCGCCCCCCATGACCGTGTCGAAGTATTGAATCGGGAAGCGCGATCGCGAGAAGCGCGGCGCGATCGAGAACTGCGTGCGGCCGTTCGGCTTCGCCGACAGCACGGCGTTCACCGTGTTCCCGTAGCCTCCCGCGTCGTCCTCCGAGAAGGTCTCGTAGATCTCCCATCGCGTGTTCGCGGCCCAGTTGCTTGCGAGGCCCGCGCTCCACGTTCGCGTCGCAGGATCCTTCATGTTGGGTCCGCCGCGCGTGAAGACGTCGCTCTGCGCCGACGTGAAGAGGCTGACGTCGGCGGACGCGTTGAGGAAATTCTTAAACGAGCAATCGAATTCGAATTCGACGCCGCTGTAGGTTCGCACGCCGCCGTAGTTCCATCCGATGACCGGATTCGCCTCGATCGCGTAGCTGCGAAGGACGCGGCTCGGCTTCGTTTCGCGATAGGTGAGGTTCGACCACGCGTCGATGTCGTCGGAGGATCCGAGGCGCCCCGCGTCGTTGAGTTCGAAGCCGGGCGATTCGGCGCCGATGCCGCCGCCCCACAACCAATGTTCGCCCCCCTGCTTCTCGTTCCAGAGATTCACCGCGTAGCCCGAAAGCGAGCGCCGGAGTGGATCGAAGTCGAGATAGTCGGCGTCGGGCCGCTGGAAGTAGCGTGCGCTCGAACGCTGCACGCCGCGGATCGCCGCGCTGTCGCCCGCGACGTAGCTGGCGCCGAGCGATCCGCCGACGACGTAGTCGCCGTCGAGGAAGCGGAGCCGCCAATCGGCGCCGCCGCTGTAGGCGCGGCGCGTCATTTCGGCGGCGAGCGGCTCGCCCGGCGAGAGGTCGCGTTCGAGACCCGCCAGAGAGAGCCCGATCGTCGACGTGTTGGCGCCGAACTCTTGCTGAACCCGCAACACGCCGAAGCCGGTCACGGGCGCGACCTCCGTCTCGCCGAAGCCGTCCGCCGCGGCGCCCGCGTCACCGCTCGCCTCCGTGAACGTCTGCGCGTGTTCGCGCGCGGTGAGTGCCGAGAGGAATCCGATCGATGTTCCCGACGCGAGCCGCCCGGTGATCTTCGCCGCGCCGAGGATCGTGCTCGTGTTGGGGCGTTCGACGTAGTCGCCTTCCGCGCGGCCGCGCGGCGCCGCGCCGATCCGCCGCGAGTAGAAATAGCCGGGGCCGTTTCCGGCGAGCAACCGGCTTCCCTCCGTGAAGAAGGGGCGGCGCTCGCCGAAGAACGTTTCGAACGCGCTTAAGTTCACCTCGGCCGGATCCGCCTCCACCTGGCCGAAGTCGGGATTGACCGTCGCCTCGAGCGTCAGGTTCGGTCCGAGCCCCATCTTGAGATCGCCGCCCGCGCGCCCGGTGAACTCGCTGTCGTCGGCGAAGGGATCGCTTGCGTCGGCCTCGCCAGCGAAGGTCGCGCCGCTCGCCGCGTACGGAAACAGCTCGACGCGCCGCGACGGCGCGACCCCTTCGATGCCGCTTAGTTCTCCCATGCGCGACGACCAGCCCGTCTCCTCCTTCGGCACCATCACCCAATACGAGTCCTCGTTCATCCGGGGCGACCAGCGATTGACGTTCACGCCCCACACCTGCTGCTCTCCGCTCGTGAAGCGGAGCTGCGAGAAGGGAATTCGCATCTCGGCCGTCCATCCGTGCTCGTCGCGTGCCGCCTTCGCCTCCCAAACAGGGTCGAACGAGTAGTCGCGGTCATTCTCGTGGTCGTTCGGGTGGTAGTAGTCGATCCTCACTCCCGACGCGGTGACCGCGAACGTGTACGCCGTGCGCCGGTCGCGATACGTGTCGAGCGAAACGATGACGCGCTCGGAGTTGCCTCCGTCGTCGCGGCGGCTCACCGTCGAAATGATCCGGCCGGGCTCTTCGCACTTCATGCGCGCGCCGACGTAGAGCGCCGCCTCGTCGTAGAGAAACGCGATCTCGGTTCGGTTGCGCGCGGGTTTTCCTTCTTCCGGATCTTTCTGCGTGAACTCGGAGGTGAAGCGCGCGCCGCTCCACTCGGCGTCGTCGAGCACGCCGTCGAGTCTCGGCCGCGTCCCTTCGAGGCGGATCGCTTCGGCGCGGCGGGCGGATGGCCCGCGGGTCGCGGCGGCGTCCGGCTCGGACGCGACCGCGCTCGCGAAGGCGCCGCCAGCGAGTGCGCAACTCGCCGCCAGCGCGCGTATGAGTCGGATTCGATTCATGGGGTCTCCCGAGTATTCCTCGCGTGGGCCGGGGGTCGACCGGCGAGGATAATGGTTTTGATGGTGAGACGCGCATTCTTTCGCGTCCGTTCATCACAGGTCGAAAACACCTCCTCGGCCGAGCCGTTATACTCGCGCCCGGAGGCGGAGACTCGATGGATCGAATGACCTGGCTCTGCGGTGCACTGGCGCTCGGGCTTGTCGTGCTCGGCGTCTTGCCGTGGGAGCGCGCGGGCTCGCCGTGGCGCCCGCCGCACGCCGAGCGCGAGGCGGCGGCGCGCGCGCACTGGGACGACGATCTGATCGCGCGCGGACGCGAGTACCGCTCGAACGGTTACGCGCTCTACTTTCTTCGCAAAGGCATCGTTGGGCTCTTGCTCGTTGCGACGGTCGCGTTCGGTTGGTCGCGCGCGCTGCGGCGCGTTCCTCGCGCGGGCACCGTACTCGGCTCGACGATCGCGCTCGTCGCCTGCCTCGTGGCGCTCGACATCGTGAACATCCCGTTCGGGCTCGCATCGCTCGCGAATCGCAAGGCGTTCGGCTTGAGCACGCAATCGCTGGGGCTCTGGGCGGCCGATCACGTGAAGGGTCTCGGCATTTCGATCGCGACGGCGGCGATCGTCGGTGCGGCGCTCTTCGCGCTCGTGCGGCGCTTTCCGCGCGCGTGGCCGCTTCCCGCAACGGCGGCGGCGGGCGTCGGTGGGGCTGTGTACGCGTGGCTCATGCCGATCGCGATCGCGCCGCTCTTCAACACGTTTACGCCGCTCCCCGACGAGGCGCTGCGCGCGCGCTTTCTCGATCTGGCGCGCCGCGGCGGCGCGGAGGTGAAGGAGGTGCTCGTCACCGACGCGAGCCGACGCACCACGTCGCTCAACGCGTACTTCTCCGGCTTCGGGCCGTCGCGGCAGATTGTCGTGTACGACACGCTCGTCGAGACGCTCACGCCCGCGCAGGCGGGGCTTGTCGTCGCGCACGAGGTCGGACACTGGCGGCGCTCGCACATCGCGAAGGGGATCGCGCTCGGAACGATCGGCGTCGGGCTCGCGCTTCTGATCGCGCAGCGCATTCTCTCTCGCGCGCGCGCGGGCGCTGGAGGTATCGGCGGTGGCCCCATCGCTGCTCGCGAACGCTGGAGCGACCCCGCGATCGTGCCTCGACTGCTCCTCGTGTACTGGGCGCTTACGTTCGTTGCGCTGCCGATCGAGAACGCGATCTCGCGCCGCTTCGAGCGCGAGGCCGACGAGTTCGCGATCGCGCTCTGCCGCGATCCCGCCACGCACATCGAGGTCGAGGAGGCGATGGCGCGCAAGAATCTCGCGGACGTCGTGCCGCCGCCGTTCATCGAGATGCTCCTCTTCTCGCATCCCGCGACGCTCGATCGCATCGCGCTCGCCGAAAGGAGATGACCTCCCGCATGCTCGACAAGGAATCGCTCAACGTGTTGCGCAGTGCGCTCGACAGACTCGACGCGGGGTTCGCGGCGCTTCCCGATCCGGCGGACGGCGCCGCGGCCGCCGGTCTTTCGCCCGGCTCGCGCGCGTTCGAGCGCGTCCTCATCGACGCCGCGAATCGCCTCCACGACAACTACCCGTACTTTCATCCGCTCTACGCGGGGCAGATGCTCAAGCCGCCGCATCCGGTTGCGCGCGCGGCCTACGCGCTCGCGATGTGGATCAACCCGAACAACCACGCGCTCGACGGCGGGCGCGCGAGTTCGGCGATGGAGAAGGAAGCGGTCGCCCAGATCGCGCGGATGTTCGGATGGGAGACGCATCTGGGGCATCTCTGCGGCGGTGGCACGATGGCGAACCTCGAGGCGCTGTGGGTCGCGCGCGAGATGTCGCCGGGAACGACGATCGTCGCGTCGGAGCAAGCGCACTACACGCATCGGCGATTGAGCGGCGTGCTCGGCGTCGAGTTCGCGGCGATTCGCTGCGATCGCGCGGGACGCATGGATGTTGCGGTGCTCAAGCGGCGGCTCGCGCGCGGCGGCATCGGCACGGTCGTCGCGACGATGGGGACGACCGCGACGGGCTCGGTCGATCCGCTGCCGGAGATTCTCGAGCTGCGCGAGCGATTCGGATTCCGCCTGCATGCCGACGCCGCGTACGGCGGCTACTTCACACTCGCCGACAATCTCGCGCCCGGCGCGCGGCGCGCGTACGACCGCATCGGCGAGGCGGATTCGATCGTGATCGATCCGCACAAGCATGGTCTGCAGCCGTACGGCTGCGGCTGTGTGCTCTTTCGCGATCCCGCGGCGGGCCGCGTGTACAAGCACGATTCGCCGTACACGTATTTCAGCTCGACGGAGCTGCACCTGGGCGAGATCAGCCTCGAGTGCTCGCGCCCGGGCGCGGCGGCGGTCGGGTTGTGGGCGACGCAGCACCTTCTGCCGCTCGCGCGCGGCGGCGAGTTCGCGCGCATGTTGTCGGACGGCCGCGCCGCGGCGCTCGCGCTCTACGATTTCGTGCGCGCCGACGCGCGCTTCGTCGCCGCGTTCGCGCCGGAGCTCGACATCGTCATCTGGGCGCCGCGCGCGCGCAGCGCGAGCGAATCCTCGCGTCTGGCGCGCCGCATCTTCGACGAAGCCGCGCGCCGCGATCTCCACCTCGCGCTCGCCGAACTCCCCGCCGACTTCTTCGACCTCGCCGGGGCCGCCATCGAACGCGATCGCGACACCATCGTGTGCCTGCGCTCCGTTCTCATGAAGCCCGAGCATCGCGCGTGGGTCGGCCGCATCGCGGAGATCGTCGGCGCCGCGACCGACGCCGCGCTGCGCGAGTGACAACGCGCGCGCGGCGGCGTTATCATCGCAGAGATGACTTGCCCCCTCCATCGCCTATCGAAGGGAGACGCTCCATGAAGACGACACGATCATCGCTTCGCGCGCTCGCGTCGCGGTGCGCCGCGCTGACCTCCGGCGCCCTGCTCGCGCTGCCTCTTGCGCTCGCACTCACGTTGGCGTTCGCTCCGGCTCGCGCGTCCGCGGAAGCCGTTCGCTTCGGCTTCTACCCGTCGCGCGATCGCGCGGAGGTCGAGCTTGCGGCGAAGGCGTTCTGCGCGCACGTCGCAGCGGGAACAGGGCTCACGATCGAGCCGGTCGTCAGCAAGAACTACACGGCGGGCGTCGCGTCGCTTACGGCAGGGGAGGTCGACGTTGCGTGGCTCTCGCCCTTTTCTCTCGTCTCCGCGGAGGCGGGCGGCAAGGCGCGCGTCCTCCTCAAGTCGGTGCGTCGCGATCAACCGTTCTATTGGGGCGCCGTGATCGTGAAGAAGGAGAGCGGCCTCGAAACGATCGCCGACCTGAAGGGGAAGAAATTCGGGTGGACCGATCCGTCGAGTACGGCGGGGCATCTCGTGACGAAGGCGGCGCTCATTCGCGCGGGTATCAAGCCGGAAACGGATTTCGGCGCGAACCAATTCCTAGGCGCGCACGACCGACTCGTGAAGGCGGTGCTCGACGGAACGGTCGATGCCGGCGCGACGTTCGCGAACGATCCCGCGAACCAGATCGGCGCGTGGACCATTTATCTTTCAGCGGAGCAGGCGAGCCAGATCAAGCCGATCTTCTTCACGGAGCCGATTCCGGGCGACGCTGTCGCGGGTGCGAACGCGTTTCTCAACGCACACAAAGACGAGAGCGAGCGGCTCGTGCGATTCCTGATCGCGATGGGCGAGACCGAAGAGGGGCGCACGCTCCTGAAGACGCTCTACGACATCGACCGCCTCACCGACGCCGAGGATAAGGACTACGACGCGGTGCGCCTCGCCGTCGAGGTGTTGCGCGGCGGGCCGTAGCGGCGATTGCGCACTGCGCGGCGGGGCGCAGCGCGCGGAAACACGCCGCGTCGTTCGTCTGCTCACTCCCGCGCGCCGCATAACCGATGCGCCGCGCTCGGCGCCGCCCGCCCGCGCTCTACCGCACGAGCGTCAGCCGGCCGACCTGCGAGAACCGCCCCGCCTTGATCCGATAGAAGTACGTCCCCGACGCGGCCTCGCTCCCGTCGCCGCCTTTTCCGTCCCACGCGATCTCGTGGACGCCCGCGGGGAACGCGCTCTCCGAGAGCACGCGCACCGCTCGCCCCGAGGCGTCGAAGAGCCGCAGCGTGACGTGCTCCGGTTTCGGCAACGCGAACGCGAACATCGTCTGTCCGCGAGTCGGATTCGGGCGGCTCGGCGCGAGCGCGTAGCCGCTCGAGGCGCGCGCGTCGGCGAACGGCACGCCGACCGCCGCATCGGCACGCACCGTGACGACAAGCTGCGGCCGGTACGCCTCCACGGAATCCTCGAGCGAGCAGAAGACCTTTTCGCTTCCCGCCACTTCGTCCGCGGCGACGAACACGTGTCCGAAATCCCAGTAGAGCGGATTCGCGAAGCGCCAGCGGACGGAGTGCGTCACGTCCCACTCGTAGAATTCGCCGGCCGTCGAGACGAGCGCGGAATCTTCGGGCGTGAACGCGCGATCGGCCGCGGCGAGGTAGTCGGCGGCCACGTCGCCCTCGCACCCCGGCACGTTCTGTGACGCGCCCGGCGCACCCCACACCACGCGCCCTTCGCGAATGCTGTTCCAGTTGGTTTGATTCGGATTGGCTTGTCCCGCGACGGCGCCGCCGCTTCCCTCCGCGAAATAGCGCAGCAGACGGTACGCGTAGATCGTGACGCCGTCCGCCGTCGCCTGATCGCGGAGCCGCAGCCGGATCTTCGCCGACACGATGTCGCTCGAGTCGGCGACGATCGTCGAGAGCATCGGATAGAAATCGAACATCACGAGCGCTCGGCGCGCCGAACCGGATTTGCCGACGCGCAGCGCGTCCGCGCGCCCGAAGTTCCACGTCGGCGCGCCTTCGTCGATGTACGCGTCGCGCGCGAGGCGCGACGTGGTGAGCGAATCAATGTTGGAGAACGTAAACGTGGCTTCAGGCGCGTACTCGTACGTCGCGCTCGCGCCCGCGATGGCGTTGCCGTTCATCGACGCATCTTTCACGCCTTGCACGCTCAGCGTGTACGTCGTCGCGGGCGCATGCGGCGACGTGTAGAGATGCACTGTGAGGCCGTCGCGCCCCATGAACGTGGAGAACGGCTCGAGCGACGCCGACATCACCGACACGCCGTTGTCGATCGAGTAATTCCCGATGTCGGTCGCGCTCGCCGGGTCGACCGGTTCGACGAAACGCACGACGACCTCGGTGACGTCGGTCGCGCGCACGAATTCGATTCGCGGTGGCGTCGCGTCCTCACGCCCTCGCACGATCGAGCGGAGGTACGCGATCAGGTCGAAGCGCTCGTCCGTCGTGAGATGAGACGTCTTGCCATGTTCGTCGTGCGGGTTGAGTCCGCCGACGACCGATTGGAGATAGCGCGCCTTCCCATTGTGCAGGTAGGGATCCGTATCGTAGATCGAGCAGAGCGTCGGCGTGACGTAGCCGAGATAGCCGCTCTGCGTATCCGACGTCAGCACCCGCGCGCCGTACTCCGCCTTCACTGCGGCGCTCATCTGCGGGTGGCACCCCTCGCACCCACCGGCGTCCGTTTCGATGAGATACGTGCCGACGTCGTGGCGCAGCTTGTCGGTGAAGAGCGGCTCCGGATGGCAGAAGCGGCAGCCGGTCTCGTCGCTGTCGAAGATCGCCTTGCCCGCCGCCGCCGGCGCCGTCAGAGATTGATCGGGATTGCGAGCCGGGCTCTCGTCGCGGATCGCGAACGTGTGCACGAACGCGGCAAGGTCGTCGAGGTCCTGCGAGCGCCCGGCGTTGGGTGCGCCCACCGGCGGGTTGTCGGCGCCGTCGGCGAGCCCCTCGCCGAAGTGCACGCCCTGAATCGACCATTCCCCGTCTTGAATCTCGTCCCACGTGCCGGGCGAAAGAAGCGGCGCGTACGTCGAGAGCACGCGCGGCGATCTCGTGTTGCGCCGGCCGTTGCCGAACTGGGTGAAGTCCCAATTGAATCCGTCGGGGTAGCCGTCGGGATGGCAACCCGCACACGTGATGCGCGCGTTCGTCGACATGCGCCCCGTCGAGGTGAAGAAGAGCTTCATGCCGTTTGCGATGTTCGGCGCGAGCGTCTCCGCTGTCGTCGTGATCGTGTCGATCACGGCGTCGGAGGCCGTGTTCAGAACCATCACGTTTCGCGAAAACGCGTTCGAGACGTACGCGCGCTCCGCCGTCGGCGAGAAGGCGATGCCGTTCGGATAGTCGCCCACCGGGATCTCGAGGAGCGTCGACGGCGGGTTCGTGCCCGTGTTGATCTTCAGCACGTCGTTCGAGAACGCGCACGGGATGTAAGCAAACGCACCGTCAGCAGTGAACGCGATGTCAGAAGGCATCTGAACATTCGCGCCGGCCGTGTTCAGCCGCCGCCGCCCGCCCGCGGCGTGCTCGAGAATCTCCGTGCGGTCGCTGATGCGCACCTCGCGCACGACCGCTTGCATCGTCGAGTTGAGCGTCAGTTGGCCTTCGCCGGGGTACTTGATCGGACCGTTGTCCCAGTTCTGATCGAGATCCGGCACCCAGAGGGTCGAATCACCGGGGCCGACGCTGATGCCCAAGGCACAGCCGGCGAATCCGCCGTCGCCTTGCGGCACGGGCCCGGCGAGGCCGAGGCTCGCGGCGGAGAGCGAGCCGCCGTCCGCGTCGAGGAACGACGTGATCATCTGCCCCCACTCGGCGATCCACTGCTGAACCATGATCCGGCTGCCGTCCGAGGTGATCGCGATCGCCCGCGAGCGGTGGCCGATCGGATCGCGGTCGATGACGGCGCGGGTCGCGACATCGAACGTGAGGAGGCTGTCGGAGACCTGATTCACGACGTACGCCTTGCTTCCGTTCGGGCTCAGCACCACGCCGTACGGGCCGAGAAGGGTCGGCAGCGTCGCCACGACCGTGTTGGTCGCGGCGCTCACGATGCTCACCGTGTTCGACTCGTGGTTGGTGACCCAAACCTCGCTTCCGTTCGGCGCGATCGCGAGGTTCTTCGGCGCGCGGCCGACTGCGACCTCCGCGACGACCGTGTCGGGTCCAGCGGCGATGCGCGTCACCGAGTTGGCGTCGCTGTTGACGACCCAAACCGCCGCGCCGTTGCGCGAAATGGCGATCGGGGCGCTCTTGTATCGCGCGAGCCCTTTCGCGGCGCTCGCTGTCGTGGGGGAAAGCAGAATTAAGACGAGGACACTGGCGAGCACTCGGATCATGTTTCCTCCCGGCTCCGCGTGCGGATGCCGCCGGGATGGTTACGCCCTGCGTTCGTCCGGCGCGGTGCTAGCTTGCGCCACGGGAGGGGGAGGTGAGGCGCGTGATGAGTCGCGTATTGAAACGGCTTGCGGGAGGGTGGGCTGGCCGTTGCGGCTGAAGGCGGCGCGCACGACGCGGCCGGGTTCAGCACTCCGACGGAGATACTACACCCGCGCGCCGTGCCGGATCAATCGCGCACATCGCCGCGGATCCGACCGGCCGCCGGCTCGCGCGACAACCTCTTGCGCGAGCGCGCCGGCGGGTTCATGCTTTCGCCGGAGGCGTTCATGCGCGCGCTTGCTGCAATACTCGGCATCGGGATTAGAGCGGCAGTGATGATTCTTCCCGCCGCGTTCGCCGTGGCGGCCCCGCCCGAAGGCGCGGGCGGCGGCCCCGGCGGGCCTGGAGGCGGGCTCCCGCGCGCGGGGACGCGCGAGCTCATGGCGCCCGGCGCGCTCGTCGTGACGGTCGAGCCAAGCCGCGCGCTCGGAACGTCGCTCGACGCGAAACGCCCCACCAGCGATCTCCAGGGTTTGCTTTCGCGGCTCGACGGCCCCGTCGAAATTCAACTCATGCCGGGCCACTACGATCTCGCCGCGTTTCCCTTCAACGACCTCGCGTGTATCGACTGCGACATTCCGTCGATGGGAGCGATCGCGACCGCCGGGCTTCGCGTGCGCGGGCGCCAGATCAAGATCATTGGCGCGGCGCCGGAGAGCGTCTTCATCCACACGAACGCGGGATACGGGATCCTCTTCGACGAGTGCGACGACTGCGTGCTCCGCGGCGTCACGATCACCGACGGCGTACGCGACGGCGACCCGGGCGCGGTGTCGGCGGCCGTCGTGGTGCGCAACGCGCGCGTCAAGATCGAAGGGTGCGCCATTCGCGACAACCTCGGCGACGCCACGTCCGTCGCCGCGGCGCGCGCCGGCGTCGGCGGTATCGCCGCGCGCGAAGGCTCCGAGATCGAAGTGAAGCACTGCCGGATCGTGCGGAACTCGGGCGACGGCATCGCGCTCTACGAGACGGCGACGGCCGAAATTCACGACAACCTGATCGACGGCGTCGATCGCGCGCGCGGCCCCGGAAGCGCCGGAGGGGCGGGCGTCGGCGTCGCGCTCGCCGGCAAATCGTCGGCCAAGCTCGAAGGGAACTTCGTGACGCGCTACTGGAAGGGGATCGGCGTCTTCGGCGAGGCGCACGCGCAGATCGAGCGCAACGTGGTGGAGGATGTCTTCGCTTGGGGGATCTCTTGCAGGGACGATAGAGGCGCGGGCCCCGTGGCGTTCATCCGGCAGAACGCGATCCACATGACCGGCTCGTGCGGCGCCGCGCTCGCGCAGCGGACGGGCGTTGCGAGGAGGCCCGGCGCGTTCGCGGGGAACGCGGTGGTCAAGACGGGGCAGGGCGACTCGCCCGGCGACGCGTACGGCGAAGGGCTGCCGCCGTACCGGCAGATCGCGCTCGACGACGCGGGAGTCCCGGCGGGGTTCGAGATCCGCAACAATATCTTCCACGCGAACCGGGAGGCCGGCGGAGCGCCCGGGCAACTCGACCTCGACGACGCGGCATTCCGCCGCGAGGCCCAATCGCTCGCCGACCGTCTCGCGAAACACGACACGCTGCGCGGCTCCAGCTTCGTGCGGACCTACTCGAAGCGCCTCGCCTACTAGCTAGAGCCGCGCCGGTCGACTCGCTACAACTTCGCCGCGATCGCGCGCGCCATATCGAGCGTCGAGGTCGTCCCGCCCATGTCGTACGTCTTGGCCTTCCCTTCACGAAGCACCGCCGCGACCGCGCCCTCGAGCACTGCGCCCTTCTGCGTCTCGCCGAGCCAATCGAGCATCATCTTCGCGGCGAGAATCGTCGCGATCGGGTTGACCTTGTATTGGCCCGCGTACTTCGGCGCCGACCCGTGCGTCGGCTCGAACACCGCGTACTTCTCACCGATGTTGCCGCTGCAGCCGAAGCCGAGCCCGCCGACCATCTGCGCGCAGAGATCCGAGATGATGTCGCCGAAGAGATTCGTCGTGACGATGACGCCGTAGCTGCTCGGATTCTTGAGGAGCCACATTCCCATCGCGTCGACGTTCGCTTCGTCGAACGCGATGTCGGGGTAGTCGGCCGCGACCTTGCGCGCGCTCTCGAGGAAAACGCCGTCGGTGGCGCGTAGCACGTTCGCCTTGTGCACGACCGTCACCTTCTTGCGGCCGTTCTTCTTCGCGTACTCGTAGGCCGCGCGCACGATGCGCGTCGAGCCCTTCGTGGTGATCGCGCGAATCGAGATCGCCGCATCCTCGGCGAGCTTCGAACCGCCCGGCAGCGCACGCAACTCCGGCGGGCACTTCTCGAACTCGACGCCGATGTACATCCCCTCGGTGTTCTCGCGGAAGACGACGAGGTCGAGCCCGTCGCGGTAGTTGAGCGCGTTCCCCGCGTATGCCTTGCACGGCCGCAGGCAGATGTAGAGATCGAGCATCTGGCGCATGCGCACGATCGGGCTGCGGTACGTAAGGCCCTTCCCTTGCAGCGCGGGCGACAACTCCAACGCCGCTTCCTTCGTCGGCTTCGACGTGATCGCGCCGAAGAACGCGCAGTTGGTGTTCTTCATCAGCTCGACCGTGCGATTCGGAAGCGCCTCGCCTTCGCGAATCCAAAACTCCCAGCCGATGTCGCCGTGAATGTACTCGGCGTCGAGCGCGATCTTGTCCAACACGATGCGGGTGGCTTCGCACACGTCGTTGCCGACGCCGTCGCCCGGCAGCCATGCGATCCGGTATTTTGCCATCTGAGAACTCCTCGAAAATGGTGGTTGTGAAGGTGATCGATTTCGAGTCAAGAGGACGCGCCGGAGCATTCTATCCGGAGCCTCGTGCGCCGACAAGATGCGCCTGGAGTTCTTCTTGTCGCTCGTGGCGCGCGCCTGTTAGCCTGTGTCGTGGCTTCAGACCCCCGCCAGATCGGGCCTTACATCGTTGAGCGCGAAATCGGGCGCGGCGGCATGGGTGTCGTTTTCCTCGCGCGCGATCCGCGGCTCGATCGCGCGGTCGCAATCAAGGCGCTGCCCGAAGAATTCGCGGCGGACGCCGAGCGCCTCGCGCGCTTCACGCGCGAGGCGAAGCTCCTCGCGTCGCTCAATCACCCGAACATCGCGTCGATCCACGGCCTCGAAGAGATCGACGGCGCGCGCTACCTCATCCTCGAGTACGTGAGCGGCGCAAACCTCGCGGAGCGGCTCGTGCGCGGCGCGCTCTCGATCGAGGACGCGCTCTCGGTGTGCGGGCAGATCGCCGCCGGAATCGAAGCAGCGCACGAGGCCGGTGTGATTCACCGCGACCTCAAACCGGGGAACGTAATTCTCACCGCGGACGGTGTGGCGAAGGTGCTCGACTTCGGGCTCGCGCGCGGCGGCGGTGACGGCGGCGAATCGTCGAGCAATCTCTCGCATTCGCCGACGATGAGTCTGAGCGCGACGCGCGCGGGCGTGCTGCTCGGCACCGCTGCGTACATGAGCCCCGAGCAAGCGCGGGGGCGCGCGGTCGATCGCCGCGCCGACGTCTGGTCGTTCGGCTGCGTGTTGTTCGAATGCCTGACCGGCAAGATCGCGTTCGCAGGGGAGACGATCTCCGACACGATCGCGGCCGTGCTCAAGAGCGAGCCCGAGTGGAGCGCGCTGCCGAACGCGACGCCGCGCGCGATCGAGCGGCTCCTTCGGCGCTGCCTCGACAAGGACGCGAAGCGCCGCCTGCGCGACATCGGCGATGCGCGCATCGAGATGGAGGAAGCGCTCGCCGCGATGCGGAGCGGCGTGCGCGACGATGCGCACGCGCACGCCGCGGCCACGCCGCCTTGGCGTCGGGCGTTGCCGTGGGGCGTCGCGGCGGCGGCGGCCATAGCGGCCGTCGTCTCGCTCGCGCAACGTCCGCGCAACTCGAGCGCGCCGCCTCCCGCGCCGACCTACGTCGCGATCTCCGTGCCGCCCGAATTGCCGATCGACCTCGGATCGAATACCGAAGGGCTCGCGATGTCGCCGGACGGACGGCGTATCGCGTACCTCGAGGATGGCTCCCAGAAGTGGCAGATCGCCGTTCGCTCGCTCGACTCATTCGAGTTCACGGCGCTGACGGGGACAGACGGCGCCGACAATCCCTTCTTCTCCCCGGACGGCGAGTGGATCGCCTACTTCGACGAGGGCGCTCTCAGAAAGATTCCGGTCACGGGGGGAGCGCCGGTGAAACTCTGCCAGGTCGATCGCGCGCCCGGCGGATGCTGGGGAGCCGACGGCACGATCGTCTTCGCGGGAGGATGGAGCGGCGGGCTCTTTCGTGTTTCCGCGGAGGGCGGCGAGGCGCGCGAGTTCACGAAACTCGACGCCGCGCGCGATGAGGTGAGCCATCGCTGGCCGCAGATTCTTCCCGACGGCCGGCACGTGCTCTTCACGGTGAAGACCGCGAACATGGAGGTCTTCGACGACGCGCTCATCGAAGTCTGCGACATGACGACGGGCGAGGCGAAGCTCGTCGTTGAGGACGGTACGTTCGGGCGATACGTCGCGGGGCACCTGCTCTACATGCGCGGCGGAACGATTTTCGCGGCGCCCTTCGACCTCGCGCGGCTCGAAGTCACCGGCGCGGCGCGTCCTGTCGTCGAAGATGTGATCGCTTGGCCGGCGAGCGGATGCGGTTTCTTCGCGGTCTCGAAGAACGGTGATCTCGTCTACGGGGCGGGGCCGCCCCGCGCGGGTCTCGCCAGTCTCGTATGGGTGGCGCGCGATGGTACGCAGACGCCGATCACGAGCGAGAAGCGTCATTATCAGGCGCCGCGCATCTCTTCCGACGGGCGATCGATCGTGACTCAGATTAACGCCGCGAACGACAAGATTTGGCGCATCGATGCGGAGCGCGGCACCCTCACGCGCCTCACTTCGGGCGCGGGGAACGACCAGATGCCCGTGTGGAGCCCCGACGGAAAGTGGATCGCTCACCTCAGCGATCTCGTCGGCGATGGCGATGTCCATCTCCTCGCCGCGGACGGCGGCGGCGCGTCCGAGCGTTTGGTGGAGGGGCCGCTGCGAGAATTCGCGTCGGGGTTCTCTTCGGATGGTTCTCTCGTTGCATTCACCCGCCAAGATCCGAAGACGGGTTGGGATATCTGGTTCGCGCCCGTCGAGGGCGATCGCACGCCGCGCCCGTTTCTCGCGACGACGTTCGACGAAGGCATGCTCACGTTTTCGCCGGATGGCCGCTGGGTGGCTTTTGTCTCGAGCGAGTCGGGCGACGGCGACATCTACGTCCAGCCCTACCCCGGATCTGGCGCGAAGACGCAGGTTTCGCGCGGCGGCGGGTGGGCGCCGCGTTGGTCGTCCGATAGCCGCGAACTTTTCTATCTCGTTGAAGACTCGCTCGCCGTGGTGAGCGTCGGCTCGAGCGCGACCCAGCAATTCGGCGCGCCGAAGATGTTGTTCGCCACGACGGACTACCGACTTGGGGGCGATGGCTCCTACGACGTTTCACGCGACGGCGCGCGATTCGTCATGGTGAAGGGCGACTCGGTGCCGCCGGCCCCCGCGTATCTGAACCTCGTGCTGAACTGGGGCGCGCAGCTCGCGCGATGACTGGCGCGCGAGAGACTCGCGGAGCCGCGCTCGCGGCGGCGGCCATCGCGCTCGCCGCGCTTCTTGCGTACGCGCCCGCGCTCTCGAACGGCTTCGTCAACTGGGACGACGATCGCTACGTGACGGGCAACGCCGCGGTGCGCGGCGTCTCGTGGGCGAACGTGCGCTGGGCGTTCACGACGCTCTACGAATCGAACTGGCACCCGCTGACGTGGCTCTCGCACATGCTCGACGGATCGCTCTTCAACGCGAACGCGGGCGGGCATCACGCGACGAGCGTGCTGATTCACGCGGCGAACGCGGTGCTCTTGCTCTTCGTGCTGCGCCGCATGACGGGACGCCTCGCGCCGAGCGCGATCGTCGCCGCACTCTTCGCGCTTCATCCGCTCAACGTCGAGTCGGTCGCGTGGGTCTCCGAGCGGAAGAACGTTCTCTCGACGCTCTTCATGATTCTAGCGATCGGCGCGTATGCGCGTTACGTCGAGCGGCCGTCGCGTGCGCACTACGCCGCGGTCGCGATCCTCTTCGCGCTCGGGCTCATGGCGAAACCGATGCTCGTAACGCTGCCATTCGTGTTCCTGCTTCTTGATGTGTGGCCGCTACGGCGAACGAGCGCGCTTCGCGAGCGTCTCATCGAAAAGCTCCCTCTGTTTGCACTGTCGGCGGCGTCGTGCGTCGTGACGCTCATCGCGCAGCGGCCCGCGCGCGTCGCGATGACGATCGTTCCGCTCGGCGATCGCGTGCTCAACGCCGCGCTCTCGTACGCCGGCTACATTGCGAAGACGATCGCGCCGGTCGGGCTCTCGCCGTACTACTCGCTGCCGGGTACGCCGGAAGCGGCGCCGATTCGCGCGCCGCTTGCGCTTGGCGCGATCGCCGCGCTCGCCGTCGCTACGCTCCTCGCGTGGCGCGCGCGCCGCGGCGCGCCGCATCGTCTCGTCGGATGGCTCTGGTACCTCGGCACGCTCGTTCCGGTGATCGGCCTCGTGCAGGTCGGCGGGCAAGCGATGGCGGATCGCTACGCGTACGTGCCGCTGATCGGCATTTTCATCGCCGTCGCGTGGTCGCTCCCGTTGGGAGGCGCGCAAGGGCCGGCGCCGCACGCCGGTGTTGCGCGCGCCGCACCGGCATGGGCGCGCGGACTCGCGCTTTCGGTCGCGCTCGCGTGCGTGGTCGCCGCGGCCCTCGCATTCGCGACGGCGCGACAGACTCGCGTCTGGCGCGACTCGGATTCGCTCTGGCGGCGCGCGCTCGCCGAGAACCCGCGCTGCCGGCTCGCGCTCACGAACTTGGGGATCGATCTCGTCGATCGCGGCCGCTCGGACGAAGGGATCGCGCTCTTCGAACGCGCGCTCGAAGTCGATCCTGCGTACGCGCACGCGCGCGTGAGTTTGGGCGGCGCGCTCACGCGGCTCGATCGCCTCGACGAAGCGATTCTTCATCTCGAGGCCGCGGTTGCGCAAGGCACGACGCTTCCCGAGGGGCCATTCAATCTCGGCCTCGCGCTGGGGCGAGCAGGCCGCGCGCCGGAGGCGTGCCGCGCGTTCGAGGCGGCGATCGCGCTCGACCCGAGCTACGCGAAGGCGCATGCGCAACTCGGAACGTTTCTCGCTCGCGACGGCCGCTCCGACGAGGCGATCGATCACTTTCGTCAGGCGCTCGCGCTCGCGCCGAACGATCCCGACACGCACGTTGATTTCGGAGTCGCGCTCGCGTCGCTCGGCAGGCGCGCGGAGGCGATCGCCGAGTACGAGACCGCGCTGAGCCTGAGTCCGAGCGATGCGACGGCGTTGCAGAATTTCGGCAACGTTCTCGCCGACGCCGGCGATTTCGACGGCGCGATCACTCGCTACCGCGCGGCGGCCGCGATCGACACGGCGAGCGCGCCGCTGCGGTACAACCTGGCGCTCGCGTTCTTGCAGATGGGCGATTTCAGCGGAGCGGAAGGTGCGCTCCGCGAGGCGCTCGTTCGAGAACCGGCGTACGCGGAGGCGTACTACACGCTCGGGATCGTGCACGCGCGGCGCGCCGAGAACGACGCTGCGATCGCGGCGTTCGCGGAGGCGGCGCGGCTGCGGCCCAACTACGGCGAGGCGCTCGTCAACCGGGGCGCGCTCCTGGCGAGCGCGGGGCGCGCGCGCGAGGCGGAGTCGCTTTACGTCGAGGCGGTGCGCGTGCAGCCCGCGAATGTGCAGGCGTACCAGAATCTCGGACTCCTCCGTCTCGGCGCGCGGCGCTACGGCGATGCGATCGACGTGTTCCGCGCGGGCGTGCGCGTGGCGCCGGAACACACGGGGATGCTCAACGCGCTCGCTTGGCTTCGCGCGACTTGCCCGAATCGTGCGTTGCGCGACGGCGCCGAGGCGGTCGCGCTCGCCGAGCGCGTCGTGGCGGCGAGCGCGCGTCGCGATCCGAACGCGCTCGACACTCTCGGCGCCGCGTACGCGGAGGCGGGGCGCTTCGACGACGCGCGCCGCGTCGCGGAGGAGGGCGCCGCGCTCGCACGCTCGAGCGGCGATGCGGCGCTCGCCGACGAGATCGACGGTCACGCGAGGGGCTATGCGCGCGGCGTCGCGCATCGCATGCCGAAGTAGCGCCGTGACGACGCGCGACACCATCGCCGACGCTCGCGCGCTCCGTCGCGTCACGTTTGGCGCATTTCTCTTTCTCTCGTGTTTCTACTTCCTGTTATCGACCGGCGAGCCGCCGAAGGGCGACGCCTACGCGCCGTTCACCGGCGCGATTCATCTCATCCAAGGCAAAGGAATCCTCGCGTCGAAGGTGATGCCGGGGCAGACGTTTCTTCTCGTGCCGATCGCGGCGTTTACGCAGGTGGTCGTGCGGCTCTTGAACGACGATGCGTCGCGCTGGGTCGTGCTCGTGCTGACGGCGGATATTTTCCCGGCCGCGATGACCGCGGCGTCGAGCGCCGTACTCTTGCGCGTCGCGCTGCTCGCCGGCTTCTCGTTGCCGCTCGCGCTCTTCACTATGTTCGTCTTTGCGCTCGCGACACCAGCCGCCGTATACGCGAAGAATTTCTTCCCGCAGCCGACGGAGACGTTTTTTCTGCTCCTCACGATTTGGGGATTGCTCGTGGCGCGGCGCGATTCGAACGCGGATGTTGCAGCGGCGCCATCGTCGGGTGTACGCGGCCGCCGGCGCGTTCCGCCGCCACTCGTGCTTTCGGGCCTCGCGTACGGTGCGCTCCTTCTCGTCAAGGTCGTCGCCATCGCGTATCTGCCCGTCCTCGCCGCGTTCGTATTCTGGCTGCGGCGCGACGGGGGCGGATTCGCGCGCCTCTTGCGCTTCGGCGCGCCGGCGCTCGCGCTCGCGCTTCTCTTCCTGCCGTACAACTTCGCGGCCCGCGGCGACGCGTTCGCCTTCGGCTACGCGCAAGGACGTGACGCGCTTTGGGGCTTCGCATCGCCGCTTGCGACCGGTTTGCACGGGCTTCTTCTCTCGCCCGGGAAGGGATTCTTTTACTACGCGCCAGTTCTAGTCCTCTCGATCTTTGGCGCGCGCGCGCTTCTCTCTCGGGATCGCGCCCTCGCGCTCTTGCTTCTCGGCGTTTGCGGCGGCGCGCTGCTTCTGCACGCGCGCTGGTGGGCGTGGCACGGCGACAACGCGTGGGGGCCGCGCTACCTCGTCCCCGCGCTCCCGCTCGCTTCACTTCTCGCCGCGGAATCGCTGCGTGGAATGCGCCCGCGCCGCGATGCGCGCACAGCCGCGGTCGCCGCGCTCATTGCGCTGTCATGCGGCATTCAAGTGCTCGGCGGCGCATTCGGCAACGACATCTATCAAACGACGACGTACGACACGGTGATCCCGCGCTATCGCGAGTCGCACGGCGCGAATGGCCCGCGCGACGACGAGCTTCATCTTCACTGGTTCCCGGAGTTTTCGCCGCTCGTCGGGCACGCGTGGATGCTGTCGCACGTGGTGCGTGGCGACGGCGGCGCGGCGTATCTCGCCGACTACCCGTGGCGCGCGCTTCGCCCCGACGGCGAGTGGGCGCCGCGCATTCCCGAGCCGCCCCCGCGTCTTGATCTCTGGGTCTTGCGGCTTCCCGAGAAGCACCCATCCGCGCGCGGGCTCATCGGTGCGATCGGCGTGGTCGCCCTGGCCGGCGCGATCGCGGGCGCGGCGATTACCGTTCGCGCCCTGGGCGCCGCGCGCGTCGCGCGGGCCGCGAGCCGCGCCGCATGAAGCGCCCCGCCCTCGCACTCTTCTTCTTTCTCTTCTTTACGTACTTCTTGTTTTCCGCTGGCGCCGCGCCGAAGGGCGACGCGTATCTACCCCTCACCGCGGCGATCGAACTCGTACAGGGGAAGGGGATTCTCGAGACGCGCTCGATGCCGGGGCTCGCGTTCCTCCTCGTGCCGATCGCGTTCGTCGCGAATACCGTCATATCGGGTCTCTTCGCCGACGAGTCGCGATGGGTGGCGCTCATCTGGATCGCGAACCTCTTTCCGGCGCTCGTGACGGCGGGGACGGCGACGGCACTCTTTCGGATCGCGCGCGCGCTTGGTCACGCGCCGCGCCTTGCGCTTTTTGCCGCGCTCGTCTTTGCTTTCGCGACACCCGCCGCGGTCTATGCGAAGAACATTTTTCCGCAGCCGGCCGAAGCGTTTTTTCTCACGCTTGCGATCTGGGGACTCGTCGCCGCGCGTGCGCGCGCCGCGGCGTACGCCGCGCCAGCCGACGGCGCTGCGGCCCCGCGCGGCGCTCTGCTCGCGTCGAAACCGCTCATCCTCTCGGGCCTCGCGTTCGGCGCGCTCTTGCTCGTCAAACTCGTCGCGCTCGCCGCGCTCCCCGCCTTCGCGTTCTTCGTGTGGCGCGCCGAGCGCGACGGCCGCGGTCTCGCCCGCCTCGTGCGCTGGGCCTCTCCGATCTGCGTTCTGGCGCTGCTCTATCTCCCGTACAACGCGGCGGCGCACGGCGGCGCGTTCAACTTCGGTTATGCCGACGGCCGCGATGCGTATTGGGGATTCGCGACGCCGCTTCTCATCGGGGCGTACGGGCTTCTCCTCTCACCGGGGAAGGGGCTCTTCTTCTATGCGCCGATTCTCGTGATCGCGATCGCAGGAGGAGTGCGGCTCGCGCGGCGCGATCGCGCGCTCGCGACCTTGCTCCTCGGCGCCGCGGCGGGCTGGTTCGTCGTTCACGCGAAGTGGTGGGCGTGGCACGCGGATCACGCGTGGGGCCCGCGCTACCTCGTTCCGCTCCTGCCGATCGCGACGCTCCTCGTCGCGGAGGCGTTGCGCGCTTTCCGTCCGCGCCGCGACGCGCGCACGCTCCTACTCGCGGCGCTCGTGCTGATGTCGGCCGGTATTCAGGCGATGGGCGCGTCGTACGCCGTCGACGCGTATCAAGTGTTGACGTACGACACGGTGATCCCGCGCTACGACGCGGCGCTCGGCGCGGCGGGGCCGCGCGACGACGAGATTCACGTGCATATGATCCCGGAGTTTTCGCCGCTCGTGGGACACGTGTGGCTCTTGCGGCACGCGTTGCGCGGCGACGGCGCCGATGCGTACCGCAGCGACTACCCGTGGCGCGCGCTGCGTCCCGACGGAGCGTGGGAGCCGCTCGTCACCGATCCGCCGCGCGTCGACTATTGGCTCACGCGATTCCCGCGCAACTACCCGTCGCGTCGAGGCGTCGTGCGGCTCGTCGCCGCGCTGTGTGTCGCCGGCGCGGCGGCGAGTGTGGCGCTGCTCGTGCGCGCGATGGGCGCGGCGCGCTCAACGGGAGATCCGAGCACGCCCGCTGCGCCCGGCGCGCCGGCGGCGAGCGCCGAGTCCGCAACTGCCGCACGGCCGGTCGCCTGATATACTGCGCCGCGTGGACGACGTGCATCCGCTCATCCGCGCGCGACGCAGTTCCTACGCATTCGACTCGCGGGCGCTATCGCGCGACCAGATCCGCACTCTCTTCGAGGCCGCGCGCTGGGGGCCGTCGTCGTTCAACGAGCAACCGTGGCGCTTCCTGATCGCGACGCGCGATGACCCGGCGGCGTACGCGCGCATCGCGGCTGTCATGTCGGATTGGAATCGCGTCTTCGCGGAGCGCGCGCCGCTCATCGGGCTCACCGCGGCGAAGCTCACGTTCGCGAAGAACGGTGCGCCGAATCGCCACGCATTTCACGATGTCGGTCTCGCGTCGCAGAACCTCTCGATCCAAGCGGTGGCCATGGGGCTGCAAACATTCTTCGTCGCGGGATTCGACGTCGTGGCGGCGAAAGCGCTGATCGATCCGTCGGACGATTGGGAGCCGGCGGCGATGTTCGTCATCGGATACCCGGGCCGCGTGGAGGATCTCCCCGAGGCGCTCCGCGCGAAAGAAGCGCGCGCGCGCACGCGGCATGCGCTCGGTGCGATCGTGTTCGACCGCGAGTGGGGCAAGCCCTTCTCGTCCGAGTAGCGACGCACGTTTCGCCCTCGCCGTAACTTCCTCCACGCACTCCACTAACCGGGTCAATCTGCCGATGATCTGGGGCCATGTCCGCGGTCCGATCCCAGTATCAGCTCGTCGTTGCGGCCGGGCGGTCGCTTGCGCGCGCGGAGGACGCCGCGGCGTTCGCCGATGCGGCCGGGCTCTCCGCGCACGAGGCGCGCGCGCGCTGCGGTGCCGGCATCACGATCATCGGACGCGACGAGCATCCCGCGCGGCTCGAATCCGCGCGCGACGCGTTGCGTGCGCTCGGCCACGGCGCGGCGGTCGTCTCCGAGCGCGATATCTCCAATGTCGGCTACGCACTCGCGTGTCGCGGCGCGGAGTTGAGCGCCGATCGCGCGCGGTTCCTCGACGTCGACGGTCGCACGCTCGCCGAGATGCCGCGCTGCGGCGCGGCGCTTCTCATCGTCGCGGCGCCCGCGCACCGTCCGGAGCGGCCGGTGAGCATGAGCTTCGCGCCGATCGCGCACGCGGCGGGCGCCGGCGCGACCGACGACAATGCCGCGGCCGCGGACGCGCGATTCGATGCGCGCCGCGCATCGCTGAGCGCGGAGAAGCGGCTGACGCGTTTGCTCATGTCGGGCCTCGAAGACGCGGCGATCGATCTTGCGTGGGAGGGGAGCACGGATCGCGTTCGCATCTGGGGCGGCCGGTTTCGTTTCGAATCGCTCGGGGCGCTCGCGTCGCCGAGTGTTGCGGCCAACATGCGCACCCTCGTCGAGGAACTCGCCGCACTCGCGGCTCTCCCGATTCTCGACGTCGAGTATGGATCGCTCGTTCTCATGCGCGCGGTGCGCCATGCGCCGCCGATTCAAGATGGGCGCCCGCTCGATCGTCCGCGCGATCGCGATGAGGAAGACTTCGAACAGTACGCACGCCTGCTTCACGCGGCGTGGCGCGGCGGTCTCTTCGACGCACGGATGCAGGCGCCGCGCGCCGCGGGGCAGCGCTACGTCGTCGCGGGCGCGGCGGCCGGCGTGCGCGAGGCCGATGCCGGAAGCGTGCGCGCGGCGAGGCTCGCCCTCGCCGAGATCGGCGTGACCGCCGGCGCGATCCAGAGCGCGGCCGCAGCGCCGCTCGCGCTCGCGTCGGAGATCGCCGGAGTGACGCTGCCGATCGCCGAGCGCGAAGCGCAGGAAGACGCGTTTGCGCGCGGGCTCGCGTGGCCCGAGGACGCCGAGCCGTCGCGCACGGCAAGCGCCACGGGCCCAGTGCATGGGGCCGGCGATAACGGACCGACATCGGCAGCCGCCGTCGTCGTCACCGATCTCGTCGCAAAGTCGCGGCACCTCGGAGCGCCGGCGCTCGTGATTCCCCTCGCGCTTGCGGGGATCGTCGCGGGCAGCGTCGGCGTGATCGCGCCGTCGCCGCTGGCGTGGGGCGCCGCGCTCTTCGCGAGCGGGCTCCTCGCGCTGTCGCACGGAATCACGCTCTTCGCGCGCAAGCGCGTCATCGAGAATATCCCGACGAGCCGCGTTCGCTCCGCGGCGATGGGTCTCTGCGAAATCGAAGGGAACGCGCGCGCGCTGACTCCGATGATCACGCCGTTCTCGCAAATGCCGTGTGTGTACTACGAGTTTCGTCTCGTCGAACGCGGGGGCGATGCGAGCGCAGGCCGGACGTGGTGGCGCCGCGGGGCGCGCGCGTCATTCGGCGGGCTCACGCTGATGGCGGCGTCGGCGGATGCTTCCGCGCGGCCGACGCGCGTGATCACCGGCTCGTCGGGCGGCGCGCCGTTTCTCGTCGAGGACGAGACGGGCGCTGTCGAAGTCGATCCGCGCGGTGCAATCATTCACGTCTCGTCGTCGCAAACGCTTCACAACCCGCCGTTCGCCGGAACGATGACGACGCCCGGCGCCAACGTGACCGTTCACGAGACGTACATTCCGGTCGGCCATCCGATCTTCGTGCTCGGCGAGTTGAGGCAGGTCGTGCCCGATGCCGGGCGGCAACGCGAGGCGATTGCCGAGCGGCTCGCCGATTTGAAGCGCGACTCCGCGCGCATGGCCGCGCTCGACGCGAACGCGGACGGCGCGGTCGATGCCGAGGAGTGGGAGGTGGCGCGCCGCGAGGTCGAGCGACTCTGGCACGCCGCGGAGGCGAAGCCCGACGGACGTTCCGACCGCGTCGTCATGGGGCGCCCGCTCACATCGGATCTCTTCTACATCTCCGAACGCAGCGAAACGAAAATCGTCGCGGCGTTCGGGCGGCGTTCCGTGGCGAGCGTGCTACTTGGTATCGCGCTCTGCGCGTTCGGGGTGGCGCTCCTGCTGCGCGCGGCGGGCGTCGCGGGCGGCGCGCCGTGAGCGCGAGCGATCTCTCGATCGGAGCGATCGTCGGCGCGGGTGCAGGCGCCCTGCTCGTGGTTGCGGCCGCCGTCGCGATCGTCATCTACAACGGTCTCGTTCGGCTCGCGAACGCGTGCGAGCGCGCGTGGAGCAACATCGACGTTTTGCTTAAGCAGCGTTACGACGAGATCCCGAATCTCGTGGCGGTGTGCCGCGGCTATATCGAGCACGAGCGCGACCTGCTCACGCGCGTTACGGAGGCGCGCGCGGCGGGACTCGCGGCGCTCGAATCGGCGCGCGGACGATTGGAGGCGGATCGCGCCGGCGTGCGCGCCGCCGCCGCGATGACCGACCTTCTCGCGCTCGCCGAGCAGTACCCGACGCTGAAGGCGAACGAGCAATTCCTCAAACTGCAGACGCGCATTACGGCGCTCGAGAACGAAATCGCCGATCGCCGCGAGCACTTCAATAGCTGCGTCACGCACTACAACGTTCGTCTCGAGCAGATCCCGGATGTGTTCGTCGCCCGCACGCTTCGGCTTCCGCGTCGCGCGCTCCTGCGCGTGCCGTCGGCGGAACGGCGCGTCCCGTCGGCCGGCGTCGCCGCGGCTGCATAGCGGATCGCGTTCATCGCGGCGCTACGCGACACCACGTCGCGCCGCGCTCCGTTCCAACCCGTTGGCGCGGTCAGCGAATCAAGACGAGTGGATGCGTCTGGCTGAAATCTCCCGACCGGACGCGGGCGAAGTAGACGCCGGCCGGATGATCATGAGGGCGCCAGGCCAGATCGTCGGCACGCGCGCCGAGCGGTGCGGCCCGCAACTGTTGCACGCGACGCCCGGCGGTGTCGTAGATCGTGACATCGACCGGCGCCTCGCCGGGCGCGTTCGAGAGCACGAAGTACACGACGTCCGTGAACGGGTTCGGGAACGCGCGCAGTGTGACGCGCGGCGTCGCGCCGACGGAACCGCCGACGCCGGTCGCGAACTCCGGAGTGCTCGGCGCGAGCGCGACCGCGAAGACTTGATTCACCGTGCCCATCCACTCCCACGGCGCGCCGCCGATCGACGTGCGCGCGATGTCGCTTTCGCGGGTGATCGCGCAGAGCGACGAATCGGTCTTGGCGAGCCCGCGCATCCCGACTTGCGATGCGGTGCTGCTCGCGGCCCAACTGTGCGCGGAGTTTGTCGAACGCAGAAGCTCGCCCGCATCGGTGAGCGCCCAGAGGATGCCGTCGCTCCAGACGACGTCGACGATCGGCGTGTATCCGGTGTTGCCCGCGACGGACCACGCACCGCCGGCGGCGCACACGGCGACATCGCCGCTCGAGGTCGCGGCGAAGATTGAATCGCCGCCCGCCGCCGCCGCGCCGACCGCGAGTGCGGTGAAGTCGGACGCTGTCCCGTTCGATTCTGGCGTCCAACTCGCACCGCCGTCTTGCGAGCGAATCAAGTCGCCGGTTCGCGTGAGCACGAGCACGTCGCCGTTGCGCTCGATTGCAACATCCTCGCAGTCGGAGGCGCCGGCATTTCCCGCGATCGCCCACGTTGAGCCCGCGTCATCGGAACGATGCACGCCGCCCGTCGCGCCGAGCAGGAAAAGCGTCTCCGGCGCGAGGCCCGGTGTCAGTGCGACGATGGCCGGCTCGACAACGAGACCGCGCGGCGTCCACGTCGCGCCGTCGTTCGTCGAGCGGTACACGGCGCCGCGGTCGATGACAGCGAACAGATCGGCGTGCGCCGGCGAGTACATCGCGCCGAGCGCGAGCACGTCGAGCGCGAGCATGACGATGAGCGATCGGCTCGGGCTCATGACGATCGTCTCCGCTTCGCGTCGAGATCGCTCAACGCACGACTGTCACGCGCTCGGTCGCGCGCGAGACTCCGCCCCACGAGAGCCGCATGAAGTACGTGCCGGCAGCGACGGGGCGGCCGGATGCGTCGCGTCCATCCCACGCCGCGTCGTGCACGCCCGGCGGCATCGCGCCGTGTGCGACCGACTTCACCAACCGCCCGCTCGTGTCGTAGATCGCCAGACTTGTCTCCGGAAGATCGGCGCTCGCGCGGAAGCGAATTCGCGCGATGCCGTCGGGCGCCGGGTTCGGCGCGACGGCGAGCATGCGGCCGCTTGCGAGCGATGCGGCGATCTGCGTCTCGCCGAGGACGTACTCTTCGCCGAGACCGTTGATCGCGATGAGGCGGTAGCGCGGTGCTGCGCCGGCGCTGGCGTCGACGATCTCACCGCCATCGAGCGTGCCCGCGTGAATCGGCGTAAACGCGCCGCCGAAGTCGCCGGCGCGTCCACCGGCCGGGGCTTCCGCCGCCGCGCGCTCGACGCGGTAGCGAATCTCTGCCTCCGGCCCCGGCGTCGTCTTCCACGCGAGCCGCACGCCGCGCTCCTCGTTCGCCACGGATTGTGCCTCGAATTTGTTGAGCGCAATCGACGCGTCGATCGTGAAGAACGAGTCCATGCTCACATCCGTGAACGGCGTCGATTTCACGACTCTCATCACGGCGAAACGCGTCGGTGTGTGCGGAACCCGGAATTTCACCTCTGGATCGCGAGCCGAGTTCTCAATCCAAGTGAACGCGTTGCCGCCATCGAGTGAGAGGTAAATGTTCGAGTTGCCGACGGGCAACCCGCCGGAAAAGGACCATCGAATGGACTGCTCGCTCCCGACCGCCCACGTCACGCCCGGTTGCGGCGACGAGATGAAGAGGCTGGGAATGTAGGCGTACTTCAAATTGTCTGCGATCCCTCCCTCCTCGTAGCTCACGTGCGGGCGTCCCGCCGCGTCGAGAGCGAGCGAGTTGAAAACGCCCACCGAGGACGACGAGTCCAATGCTTCGATCGTCCAGACGCCGCCGAGCTTTCGGGCGTACAGGAGACCGCCGGTAACGCCCCCCTGATAGCTCATGTGTGGGGTCCCCGCCGAATCGAGAGCGATCGAACAGCCGGTGAAGGTGACTGTCCGGTCCACAACCTCGCTGATCCACGCACCCCCGGATTTTCGCACGTACAAAAGTCCGGTCATCGGAGCGCTACTCGCGCAGCTGATGTGCGGGTTCCCCGAAGTGTCGAGCACGATCGAAGTGCTGCTGCTGCCCGAAAAGACGGGACCGCTCACCTGCTCGATCGTCCACGCGCCACCTGACTTCCGAGCGTAAAAAAGTTTCGCGCTCAAACCGTTGTTGTAACTGATGTGGGGGTTCCCCGCCGCGTCGACGGCGATCGACGTGTAATAGCCCGTGGCGGGTACCGACGCGTCGACGACCTCGCTCGTCCAAACACTGCCGGACTTGCGCGCGTACTTGAGATCATTGAGGGTTGCGTCCTGATAGCTGATGTGTGGATTCCCGGACGCATCGAGGGCAAGCGAGGCGTCATTGCCCACGACATTCGCCGAGCCATCCGCCGTCTCTAGAATCCACGAGTTCCCTGACTTTCGCGCGTACTTGAGGTTTCCGGTCGCGTTGTCGTAGTAGCTCACGCGTGGATTTCCGGCCGCGTCCAGAGCAAGGGATGTTGTTTGTAGGACGGTCGCCGGTGCATCCACTGTTTCGATCACCCACGCACCGCCACGCTTCTCCGCGAACATGAGATCGTCCGTTGTATCGTCGCGATAACTCACGTGCGGATTTCCCGTCGAACTCAGCGCGAGCGATGTGCCCGAGCCCACGGCGTTCGCGGACCCGTCTGCCGTTTCAAGCACGAGCGTCTGCGCGATCGCGATCGACGGCGGCCGCATCGCGACGACGAGTGTTGCGGCGAGCGATATCGTCAGTGTGATTGCGAAAAACGTATCCGGACGGATTCTGCTTCGCATGCGTGCGCTCCTCGGGTTGTGTGTCGTCGTGTTCATGCAAGGAACCGCCGAAGCGCGCCGAAGTCCGACACGCGATGTTTAGCGGACGACTACGAGCCGCTGTGAAACCGGCTGGGATCCCGCCCATGCGAGACGGATGAAGTAGGTGCCTGCCGACACCTCCTGGCCGCTCGCGTCGCGTCCATCCCACGAGGCGGAACGAACGCCGGTCTCGAACGCGCCGGCGGCCAGCGTGGTGACGCGGCGGCCGGTCACGTCGAAGATCGCGAGGTCGACGGGGACGCTGGCAGCGCCCACGCGCGAGTCGAACGGCACGCGGAACTGCACGCGCGCGCGCCCGCCGGGAGAAGGGTTCGGCGAGACAGCAATGTCGCGGCCCGCGGTCAGACTCGGTGCGACGACAGTTTCTCCGAGCGCGTACTCCTCGCCGAGTCCGTTCACTGCGATGAGGCGATAGCGCGCACCGTCCGCCATCGAGCCGCCCGCACGCGGGCCGTCGTCGAGATATACCTGCGCATCGAGAACGCTCGGGTGCAGCGGCGTGAAGACGTCGCGCGTTCCATTGTCGGCAGCCACGCCAGCGCGCTCGACGCGGTACCGGATGTCCGCTTCGGGGCCAGGCGTCGTCTCCCACGTCAGACGCACGGCGCTTGCCTCGGACTCGACATTCGCGGTCGCGACCACGCGCGCATCGAACTTGCTGAGCGCGATCGACGCGTCGATCGTGAAGAACGAGTCCATGGTCACATCCGTGAACGGCGTCGATTTTACGACGCGAATGAGGGCGAACCGCGTCGGTGTGTGCGGCACGCGAAACTTCACCTCCGGATCGCGCGCCGAATTCTCGACCCAGGTGAACACGTTGCCGCCATCGAGGGAGAGATAGATGTTCGAATTGCCGACGGGTAGTGCGCCGGAGAACGACCAGCGAATCGTCTGCTCACTCCCTACTGCCCACGTGACGCCAGGCTGCGGCGAGGAGATGAACAGACCTGGGATATACGCGTACTTGAGATCGCCGGTCGTGAGGTCCTGGTAGCTCACGTGCGGGTTCCCCGCCGCGTCGAGTGCGAGCGATGTGTACGCGCCCACATAGTTCACCGACCCGTCCGCCGTCTCGCGTGTCCACACTCCCGCGGACTTGCGCGCGAACTTGAGGTCGTCGGTGGTCTCGTCCGCGTAGCCCACGTACGGGTTCCCCGCCGCGTCGAGCGCGAGCGATGTGTACGCGCCCACATTGTTCGCCGACCCGTCCGCTGTCTCGCGTGTCCACACCCCCGCGGACTTGCGCGCGAACTTGAGGTCGCCGACCGTCTGGTCAAAGTAGCTCACGTGCGGGTTCCCCGCCGTGTCGAGCGCGAGCGATGTGTTCGAGCCCACGAGGTTCGCCGACCCGTCCGCCGTCTCGAGCGTCCACACGCCCCCGGACTTCCGCGCGTACTTGAGGTCGTCGATTGTGTTGTCGTAGTAGCTCACGTGCGGGTTCCCCGCCGCGTCGAGCGCGAGCGATGTGTACGAGCCCACGAGGTTCGCCGATGCATCCGCCGTCTCGCGCGTCCACACCCCCCCGGACTTCCGCGCGTACTTGAGATCGTCGGTCGTCTGGTCGAGGTAGCTCACGTGCGGGTTCCCCGACGCGTCGAGCGCGAGCGAGGTCCACGAGCCCACGATGTTCGCCGACCCGTCCGCCGTCTCGATCGTCCACACGCCCCCGGATTTCCGCGCGTACTTAAGGTCGCCGTTCGTCAGGTCCATGTAGCTAAGGTGCGGATTCCCCGACGTGTCGAGCGCGAGCGAGGTGTAGAAGCCCACGTTGTTCGCCGATCCGTCCGCCGTCTCGATCGTCCACACGCCCTCAGACTTCCGCGCGAACTTCAGGTCGGCGGTCGTGGCGTCCATGTAGCTCACATGCGGGTTCCCCTCCGCGTCGAGCGCGATCGAGGTGTAGGAGCCTACGACGTTCGCCGACGCGTCGGCTGTCTCGATGACGAGTGTTTGCGCAGAAAGCGGCGACGGCGACGCGATCGCGACGGCCGACAATGTGATCAGTGCCGCGTGAGTCCGCGAACGCAGACGTGGGAATCGGAATCGGACGCTCATTCGTGACCTCCTGTGTTTAGCGGTGCTGTGTGCTTTGGAAACCGCCAAACGCGGCGAAAACCCGACACGCGAACTGTGGCCGCGGCCGTCGCGCGCTCGAAGTCACTCGAATCCGCGGTGTTATACTGGCCCCCGCCACCCGGGGGGGCTTCGAGTTGTCGGATTCCGAGGCGATCACGCGTCTACTCAATCTCGCCGCGCGCGGGGACGAGGACGCGGTCAAGGCGGTCTTCCCGCTGATCTACGACGAGCTGAAGCGCATCGCGCGCGCGAAACGAGCGCGCGCAGCGGCGGGCGAAACGCTGCGGACGACGGCTCTCGTGCACGAGGTGTTTCTCCGTCTGAGCGACAAGGACGATCTCGCGTTCAACGGGCGGCATCATTTCTTCTGCACGGCGGCGCGGGCGATGCGCGATCTGCTCGTCGAGGAGGCGCGGCGCGGCTCGCGGCAGAAGCGCGGCGGCGATCAACAGCGCGTCGACCTCGACGAGATCGGTCAGACGCTCGAGACGCCGCCGGAAGATTTGCTCGCACTCGACGCCGCGCTCTCGCGGCTGAAGGACGAAGACGCCGACGACCACGAGGTCGTCATGCTGCGCTACTTCGCGGGGCTGACGATCGAGGAGATCGCCGAGCTGCGCGGGGTTTCGACGCGCACCGTCGAGCGCCGCTGGAAGTTTTGCCGCGCGTGGCTCGCGCGCGAACTGGGCGGCGCGGAGGGCGCGCGTTGAGAGCGAGGCCGCGATGAGCGGCGACCGGCATCGCCGCGTGCGCGAACTCTTCGACCGCGTCGTCGATCTCGATACGGCAGCGCGCGCCCGCGTGCTCGACGACGAATGCGGCGGCGACGCGGACCTCCGGCGCGAACTCGACGATCTGCTTTCGCGCGAGCAGCGCACGCAAGACCTGCGCGTGCCGCCGATCGCCGAGCGTCTTCAGCCCGCGGAGAGCGAATCGCTCATCGGCCCGTACCGCATCGTCGGCCGCTTGGGCGAGGGCGGCTTTGGCGTCGTCCACATCGCCGAGCAGTCGGCGCCGCTGCGCCGCCGCGTCGCGCTCAAGATTCTCAAGGCGGGGATGGACACGAAGAGCGTTCTCGCGCGCTTCGAAGCGGAGCGGCAGACGCTCGCGCTTCTCGATCATCCGAACATCGCGAAGGTGTTCGACGCGGGGGAGACCGAGCGCGGGCGGCCCTACTTCGCGATGGAACTCGTCGAGGGCGAGCCGATCACCGCGTACGCGGATCGCCGCGCGCTCTCGGTGCCGGAGCGGCTCGATCTCTTCATCGCCGTGACGCAAGCGGTGCAGCATGCGCATCAGAAGGGAATCATCCACCGCGATCTGAAGCCGTCGAACGTGCTCGTCGGCGAAGTCGACGGCAAGCCGGCGCCGAAGGTGATCGATTTCGGGATCGCGAAGGCGACGCGCCACGCGTTGACCGAAGAGACGTTCGTCACCGAAGCGGGCCAGTTCATGGGGACGCCGGAATACATGAGCCCCGAGCAGGCCGGGCTGACGGATCTCGACATCGATACGCGCACGGACATCTATTCGCTCGGCGTGATGCTCTACGAGCTCTTGACGGGCGCGCTGCCGTTCGACGCGGAGCTGCGGCGCGGCGGAGTCGCGCGTATGCAGGCGGCGATTCGCGACGCCGAGCCGCGCCGCCCGAGCACGCGCGTCACCGCGCGCGGTGTCGCGGGCGCCGAGGCCGCGCGCCAGCGCCGCACCGATCCGCCGCGGCTAGCGCGCGCGCTGCGCGGCGATCTCGACTGGATCGTGCTCAAGGCGATGGAGAAGGATCGCGCGCGCCGCTACGACTCGGCGAGCACGCTTGCGCTCGAGATCCGGCGCTTCCTCAACAACGAGCCGGTTCTCGCCGGCCCGCCGAGCGCGCGCTACCGCCTCGGCAAGTTCGCGCGTCGCCATCGCGTGCCGCTCGCCGTCGCCGCCATCGTTCTCGGCAGCATCCTCTCTGCGTTGTTCGAGTCGAATCGACAGCGCGTCGTGGCGGAAACGGCGCGCGATGAAGCCGAGGTCGCGCGCCAGGACGCGGAGCGCGCGCGCGGCGAGTCGGAAGCCGTCACCGGTTTTCTCTCCAACATGCTCGGTGCCGCGGCGCCGCGCGAGAAGGGGAAGGACGTCACCGTGATGGAGATCCTCGAGGAAGGCGCGGCGACGATCGGCGAGAAGTTCGCGGACAAGCCACTCGTTCGCGCGCGGCTCATGCAGACGATGGGCGGGGTCTATTACGGGCTCGGCCGCTTCGACGAAGCGAGGCCGCTCATGGCCGAAGCCGTGGCGATTCGTGAGAAGGAGCTCGGGCCCGACCATCCCGATCTAGCGTACAGCTTGAACGCGTATGGAATTCTGAACATGGAGACTGGTGATGCCGCCGCGGCGCGGCCGCTCTACGAACGCGCGCTCGCGATGTGGGAGAAGACGCAAGGCGCGGAGGCGCCGAACGTGGCGCAGGCGCTGAATAATCTCGCGAACGTGCTTTGGGCGACCGGCGATTACGCCGGCGCGCGCCCGCTCATGGAGCGGGCACTCGCGATTCGCGAGAAGGTGCGCGGGCCTGATCATCCAAGCGTGGCGCAGACGCTGAACAATCTCGGCGCTCTGCTCGATACGATGGGCGATCGCGAGGCCGCTCGAATGCACTACGAGCGCGCGCTTGCGATTCGTGAGAAGGCACTCGGGCCGGAGCACCCGGATGTCGCGCAAACGCTTCAAAACTTGGCGATCACCATCGGCGCGGCGGGTGACCCCGCGAGGGCCATCCCGTATTTCGAGCGCGCGCTCGCGATCCAAGAGAAGACACTCGGGCCGGATCACCGCGAGGTGGCGCTGACACTGGGCGATCTCGGCGGAATCATCTCCGAGACGGGCGATAGCGAGCGCGCGCGCTATTACCTCGAGAGGGCGCTTTCTATTCAGCGAGGCAATACCGCGCAGGAGCCCTCGGAGTTGGCGGCGACCCTGATCAATTTGGCGGCCGTCGCGGCGCGAGAGCGCGATACGGCAAGAGCGCGCACGTTGCTCGACGAAGCGATCGCGATCAACCGAAAGGCGCTCGGGCCGGATCATCCCGAAGTGGCGAGCGCGCTCGCAGGGCTGGCCGCCGTCGAAGTCATAGAAAAGCGACCCGAGAAGGCGAAGGTGCTCTTGGAGGAAGCGATACGAATCGGCGAGAAGGCCTTCGGCGTGGAACATCCTGACAACGCGGCGCGCCTGAGCCGGCTCGCGGACGTGATGCGGGACCTCGGCGATTCCGCGAGCGCGGAATCCCTCAACGCGCGGGCTAGCGCTTCCCGTACTTCGAGCGGAGGCGCTCGTTGAACGCGCGCGCGCCGGTGCGCTCGCTCCGCTTTCGCGCGTCGCGCGCGCGCTCGTCGGTGCGCGCTTCGATGTGCCGCGCCTCGGCCGCGAGTTTGCGGTAGCCCTCGAGCCGCTCCGCCGCGAGTTTGCCCGCATCGACCGCGGCCTCGACCGCGCAGCCGGGCTCGCCCGCGTGGCCGCAATCACGAAAGCGGCAACCCGCCGCGAGCACCGCAATCTCGGGGAAGACGTCTTCGACGCCGGCGTCGGAATCGACGAGCGCAAGTTCGCGCATCCCCGGCGTATCGAGGAGAAGCCCGCCGCCCGCGAGGCGAATCAGTTCGCGGTGCGTCGTCGTGTGGCGTCCCTTCGCGATCGCGCTCACATCGGCGACGCGCTGGCGCTCTTCGCCCGCGAGCGAGTTGACGAGTGTCGACTTGCCGACGCCGGACGATCCGAGGAGCGCGACGGTGTGTCCCGGCGTGAGGTAGCGCTCGAGTTCATCGAGGCCGTTACGCGACACATTCGAGACGCGGTGCACCGGCGCGGCGCGCGCAATCTCGCCGATCACGTCGTTCGTCTCGTCCGCATCGGACTCGAGGTCCATCTTCGTGATCACGACGACGGGCTGCGCGCCGCTTTCCTGCGCGAGCGAAAGGTATCGCTCGATGCGCCGCGCGCTGAGGTCGGGGCCGATCGCCGTGACGATAAAAACCGTATCGACGTTCGCGGCGAGAACTTGTTCCTCGGATGTGCGCCCCGCGCGCTTGCGCAGGAAGACGGTCTGGCGCGGAAGCACCGCGGCGATGACCGCGCGCTTGCCGGCGTCGTTCGATCGGAGCGCGACCCAATCGCCGACGGCGGGGCGCTCGGTCGTCGCTTCGCGCTCCTTCATGAGGCGCCCTGCGAGGCTCGCGAGCGTTTCGCCTTCCGCCGTATACACGAGGTAGTGGCCGCGGTGCTCGACGGCGACGCGGCCGGCGGCGAGCCCGAGCGCGGCGTGCGGCGCGAACGCGTCCGCGAAGTGCCGCCGCCAGCCGAGTGATTCGAGTGTCATCCGCTCATCGTGACCCTGACGGAGCGCGCTCGTTCGACGCGCCCTCGGTGATACCGCCGCACGCATGCGAGCGCCGACGGTCGATGCGCACGGAGTTTAGTCGTCGCTCGCGCTCGCGCGCAAGCGACCGAGCGGACCGCGCCCGCTCACGCCGCCGCGGCGACGTACGGGTCGAGGAGCGTGCGCAACGCCCGCCTCGCGCGATGGACGCGGATCTTTACGGCGTTCGACGTGACGCCGAGTCGCCGCGCGACACTCCGCGTCTCGAGGCCTTCGATGTCCCGCAGTACGATCGCCGTCCGGTACGACTCGGGTAGCCGGTCGATGCAATCGCAAACGAACGCTCGCGCTTCCGCGCGCTCCAGAAGCGTGTCGGGTCGCTGCTGCTGCTCCGCGACCGATTCCGCGCCGGCACCGCTCACTTCGACGGAGCGCAGCACGTCGTCAAGCGATTGCTCGGGGCGCCGGCGCCGTGAGCGCATCCGCATGAGCGCCGCGTTGACGACAATTCGGTGGAGCCAGGTCGATACCGCCGCTGTGCCGCGGTAATCGCGTATCGATCGGAATGCCGACAGGAACGCGTCTTGAAGTGCGTCGCGCGCGTCGTCCTCGTTCCGAAGCATGAGCCGCGCGACGGCAAGCAACCGCGCGCTGTTCTCGCGCACGAGCTGCTCGAACGCATCGTGATCGCCGGCGCGAAGCCTGGCCAGCACCGCCGCATTCTCGATCCTCATCGCTTTGTCGTTCGCTTCTCCTCCCAGGTCCGCCTCGAGAATTCGCATTTGGGCTGCGCCTCCTTCTTCCGTCGCCGTCTCGTTCCGGTGAGTGTCCATGACTTCACCTCGCGGAATGCGGAACCGCAGGCAGAAGTTCCCGCGCTGCGTGGAAACTCGCGGCGAGGAGAGGCATCCGATGACACGTCACGAGACCTCACTTCACACCGCATCGCACGACGACACGAGGGAATCTCCTTGATCACGGCTCTGCGAGAACACTGGCGGGAATACCTGATCGAGGCGGCTGGTCTGGGCCTTTTCATGATCTCCGCGAACGTTTTCGCCGCGTTCCTCGAGAGCACGGCTTCGCCGGTGCACCGGGCGCTACCCGATCCCGTCGTGCGCCGGATCATCATGGGCGTGATGATGGGCTCGACCGCGATCGCAATCATCTACTCGCGCTTGGGGCAACGATCGGGCGCCCATCTCAATCCGGCGGTCACGCTCACATTCTTCTGTCTTGGCAAAGTGCGGGGCCTCGACGCGATTCTCTATGCGTTGTCGCAGGCGGCCGGCGGAATCGCCGGCTCGATGCTCGCCGCCGTCGTCCTGCGTGATTGGGTCGGCGATCCCCTCGTGAACTTCGTCGCGACGGTGCCCGGCGCCGCCGGCGTCCGCGCGGCGTTCGCCGCGGAGACGGCCATCGCGTTCGGCCTGATGTTCACCGTGCTCTCCGTCTCGAACTCCGCGCGGTTCTCGCGCTTTACCGGAATCTGCGCCGGGGTTCTTGTGGCGCTCTTCATCACCTTCGAGGCGCCGCTTTCGGGAATGAGCATGAATCCGGCGCGAACCCTCGCGGCGGCGATTCCGTCAGGTAGCTGGGATGCGTTCTGGATCTACTGTGTTGCGCCGCCGTTCGGGATGCTCGCCGCGGCCGGCGCGTACGTGCGTATGCGCGGCCGGCGATGCGTGCAGTGCGCGAAGCTCCATCACGACAACCGCGAGGTCTGCATATTCGTGTGCGGTTGGCGCCACCGGAGGTCGTAGGCCGGATCTCGCCTGCAATGACGCGAGGCACGAACGCTCGCGAAGCCGCTCGTGCCTCTGCAACGTCATCACGCGGTTCTTCGATCCGGCAATGCCCCTAGCTGTACGCGAGGGCCAGCGCCGCCGGCGCCTCGACGATTGACCGTGCTTCGACATGCGCATCGCGCCAGCGCGCGACCCGAGCGGGTGTCCCGAGATCAGTCCATCCGCACGGCGGCACGGAAAGCACCGCGAGCGATCGCGGCAACTTCTGCAGAACATCCGTCGAGAAATCGAGCTTTCGCAAACTGCGGTAAAGCGCGTCGAGGGTCGCAGGATTACCGATCCCGCGCTTGAGCGCGGCGATGAACATCATGAGAAGTTCCGGTTGCGCTTGGCCGAACATCTCGACGAGCGTCGCGGCGGAACCGGCGAGCATGAAGCTGTTCCAGAGCGCGCCGTGTTCGAAGAGGGCGCGCGCCGCGGACGCCGATGGTTTCTCGATGAACGAATCGACGAATCGCGCACGACCGACGCCGCTTCGCGCCGGCACGATCCATCCGTAGTCGTGCTCGGCGGAGTCTGGGCTCATTCCGAGGAGAACCACGCGCCGCGGATCCCGATCGGCGGTGCTGATCGCATCCAAGAGCGCGCCGATCGCCACATCTTCATCCTCGATGAAATGGTCGGAAGGAAGGATGACGACGTTCGCGTCCTGGTCGCGGAGCATGACGTGCAGAAGAGGCAGCAGGATTCCGGCTGCCGTACCGCGATTCTCCGGCTGAACGACGATGTTCTCGTCGGCGACGTCGCGAAGCTCCTCTTCCCACCAGCGGCGATGTTCGCGCGCGACGATCGTGGTGATGCGTTCTGAAGGCGCAAGGCACGCCGCGCGCCGAAGCGTCCACCGGAGCATCGACGATCCTCCGCCGAAATCCCAGTACTGCTTCGGAACCCCGCTCGATCCCGGGGTCGCGGTGATGGAGAGCAGTCTCTTCCCCTCGCCCGCGGCGAGGATGATCGGCCAGACACGGCCCCGAGCGCTCATTCTTTCCTCCTTTGGCTGAGGTTTCGCCCGGCCGAGATCGAGGCGCGTTGCGCCGCCGCCTTCGTCGGGGTTCGCCGAGCAGGAATGCGCAACTCTCACGAAAAGTTCCTGGAGATCTCGCCGAACGCGCGCGGCACTTGGGTGAGTGACCGCCGCACACGCCTGCCCTATAATGCGCGGGTCGGCGGCCGCGCCGCGCCGCGTTGCACGCCGCGCGCGCTGCTCGCGGTCGGCGGCCACACGAGAGACGACGATGACGAACGACACGACGATTTCCGTTCGCGAATTCGAGGAGATGCTCAGCGCGATTCTGTCCATCGCGTTCGCGGTCGCGCTTCGCCTCGTCCGGAACCCGACCGACGCGGAAGATCTCGTTCAGGAGGCGTCCGTCAACGCGTTTCGCGGCATCAACACGTTTCAACGCGGAACGAGCTTTAAGGCTTGGTTCCTGAAGATCATGACGAATTGCTTTTACGCGCGGTATCGCAAGGCGAAGCGTGAGCCCGAGACCGTGAGCATCGACGATGCGCCGCCGCTCTACATGTTCTTTCAAGCGATCGGCGCCGGGATGCACGAGCGGTACGACGATCCCGCCGGAGAGCTTTTGTCGAAGCTTGATGCCGAGAAGATTTCCGCGGCGTTAGCAGCGCTCCCGGACGAGTATCGCGTCGTCGCGGCGCTCTATTTCATCGATGACATGTCGTACGAAGAGATCTCGGAGATCGTCGCGTGTCCGGTCGGGACTGTGCGCTCGCGGCTCCATCGCGGCCGGCGGCTGTTGCAGAAGGCGCTCTGGCGGATCGCCGACGACCATGGCGTCGTTTCAAGCATGAAGGCGGGGAAGGTCTAGCGTGGGCACACTCGATCGATACACCTGCGAAGAAATGCTCCGCAAGCTCGATGCCTACCTCGATCGGCGGCTCGACGCGGACGAGCTGAAGCACGTCGAGGAACATCTCGAGACCTGCGCGCGGTGCGCGACCGAGTATCGCTTCGAGCGGACGCTCCTCGATGGGATCGGCGACAAGCTGCGGCACGCCGCGGTGCCCGCGGATTTGATGCAGAAGATCTCCCGCCTGCTCCAGAAAGAAGGCGAGTCCTCCGAGAAGGAGTAACCGGCGCTAACCGCCGGCGCCGCGAACGGCTGCGAATTCGCTCGCCTCATAGCCGAGCGCGATGAGAAACGCGTCGGGGAGTGCGCCTGCAATCGCGATCACGGTTCGCCGATCTGCCCCCGAGAGCCCCAAGTGCCGCACGTCGGCAAGCCCCGTCGCGGCGCCGAGACTTGCGCAGTCGAAAAGAATCGCGCCGAGAAAAGCCGCGCCAGACAGGTCGGCACCGCTCAGGTTCGCGCCGCTTAGGTTCGTGCGGATGAATTCCGCGCCGTTCATCCTCGCGTCCGCGAGTACGGCGCCCGTCATGTTCGCGTTCGTGAGATTCGCGCCGCGGAGAACCGCTCCGGCGAGGTCCGCGCGCAGAAAGCTCGAGTCCTCCAAATCAGCGCCGGTGAAATCGGCGGCCGCGAGGTTCGTGCGAGAGAAGTCGGCTCGCGAACACGTCGCGCCGGCGAGATCCGCGCGCGTAAAGTTCGACCACATGAAGCTCGCGCGGGTGAGGCGGGCGTCGGCGAAGCGCGCGTCGGTGAAGTCGCTCGCGAGGGCGATCGTGTCGGTGAACGACGCACCGCGAAAGACCGCGCCTCGGAGCGACGCGGCCGACAGGTCCGCCCCGATCAGCTTTGCGCCCGAGAGGTCGGCCCCGTCGAGGTTCGCTCCGCAGAGGTCGGCGCCGCGCAGATCGGCTCCGCGAAGGTCCGCGCGGCGAAGGTCCGCCCCAAACAGCGGCCGGTACCGCAAGTCGCTCCCGGCGAGCGTCTCCGCGTCGATGGTGACCAGCGTCCTGCCGTCGTCCTTACTCTTAATTTCCATCATGAGGGGCTCCTTCGAGGGCCGGCGTCGAGCGGCGCTGACCGCGTCCGACGGGCGGGCCGCGCCATAGGGTTCTCCGCGCGCCGCGCATTTTCCGGGAACCAGTCTAGCAGAATCGCCATTCCGGTCAGCACAAGCAGCTGCGAAGCGGATTTCCCCTGAGGGGCGATGTGGAGATGGGTTCGTATGCACTGACATGTGACGATGTCTTCGCGCGCCTCGACGACTTTCTCGATCGGCAGTTGAGCGCGGCGGAGATGGATGCGGTTCGCATCCACTTGGAGCGATGCGCCGAGTGCGCCAACGAATACGCGTTCGAAGGGCGGGTCCTAGAGGATCTGCGCGCGAAGTTGCGGCGCGTTCGTGTCCCGGAGCGCCTCTCCGAGGCGATCACCAACAGGCTGACCAAGGAGATTCCCGATGAACGATCTTGAGTCCGTGCGCCTCGAAGAAGATGCCCGCCGTTCGCGCAACTGGAAGCGCTGGGGGCCGTACCTCTCCGAACGCCAATGGGGCACGGTCCGCGAGGACTACTCGCCGGGCGGCGAATGTTGGGACTACTTCCCGCACGATCACGCGCGCAGCCGCGCGTACCGGTGGGGCGAAGACGGTCTTCTCGGCATTACGGACCGCGAGTGCCGCCTTTGTTTCGGCCTTTCCCTGTGGAACGGGCGCGATCCGATTCTGAAGGAGCGCCTCTTCGGGCTGACAGGGCCCGAGGGGAATCACGGCGAAGATGTGAAGGAGTGCTACTACTACCTCGACTCGACGCCGACCCACTCGTACATGAAGGGCCTCTACAAGTACCCGCAAGGCGAGTTTCCGTACGCGCGGCTCGTCGAAGAGAGCCGCCGCCGGGGCCGCGATGCCGCCGAGTTCGAACTCATCGACTCCGGCGCATTCGACGAGAACCGCTACTTCGATCTGTTCGTCGAGTACGCGAAGGCGTCGCCCGACGACGTACTCATCAGAATCACCGTGCACAACCGCGGGCCGGAAAAGGCGAGCGTACGCGTTCTCCCCACGGTCTGGTTCCGAAACACGTGGTCGTGGGGCGGTGATGGTGAAGGACACTCGGCGAAACCGAGCCTTTCGAAAACGGCGGCCGACGCGATCGTCGCCGACCACGCGACCCTTGGTCGCTTCCAACTCTCCGTTGCGCCGGACGCCGATGGCCGAGCGCCGAACCTCCTCTTCACGGAAAACGAGACCAACTCCGAACGCATCTTCGGCACGCCGCCGGCGACGGCCTACGTGAAGGACGCCTTTCACGAGTACGTCCTGCACGGGCGCACCGCCGCGGTGAACCCGGCCGCGACGGGGACGAAGGCGGCGGCGGACTACCACCTCGAGATCCAAGCGGGGGAGCAGGTGACGCTCCGGCTTCGGCTGCGCGCAGCGAGCGAGGCGGCGGCCCCGGCGTTCGACTCGGATTTCGAGCGCGTGTTCGCGGCGCGGCTTCGCGAGGCGGACGAGTTCTACGACGCGCGATCGGTTCCGCAACTCACGAGCGACGAGCGACGCGTGATGCGGCAGGGCTACGCGGGTCTTCTCTGGTCGAAGCAGTTCTACCACTACGTCGTGAAGGAGTGGCTCCACGGCGATCCCGGCCAGCCCGCTCCGCCCGAAAGCCGCAAGGAAGGACGCAACAGGGATTGGTCGCACCTCTACAACCGCGACATCATCTCGATGCCGGATAAGTGGGAGTACCCGTGGTACGCGGCGTGGGATCTCGCGTTCCACATGATCCCGATGGCGAAAATCGATCCGCACTTCGCGAAAGAGCAACTGCTCCTTTTCTTGCGCGAGTGGTACATGCATCCGAGCGGGCAGATTCCCGCCTACGAGTTCGCCTTCTCCGACGTGAATCCGCCCGTGCACGCGTGGGCCGTGTGGCGCGTCTACAAGATCACCGGCGCGCGCGGGCAGCGCGATCGTGCGTTCCTCGCGCGCGCCTTTCAGAAGCTCCTCATCAACTTCACGTGGTGGGTCAACCGGAAGGACGTCGACGGACGGCACATCTTCGCCGGCGGATTTCTCGGGCTCGACAACATCGGCGTGTTCGATCGCTCGAAGCCGCTTCCGACCGGCGGGCATCTCGAGCAAGCCGACGGCACCGCGTGGATGGCGTTCTACTGCACGACGATGCTCTCGATCGCGCTCGAGTTGGCGAGCGAGGACCCGACGTACGAAGACGTCGCGTCGAAGTTTTTCGAGCACTTCGTTGCGATCACCGATGCGATGAACGAGCTCGGCGGCGGCGGCCTGTGGGACGACGCGGACGGTTTCTACTACGACCAGCTGCACGTCGACGGCCAGCACGTTCCGCTGCGCACGCGATCGCTCGTCGGCATGATCCCGCTGATCGCTGTTGAGATTCTGGAAGATGGCGTGATCGATCGGCTGCCGGGATTCAAGAAGCGGCTTCTTTGGTTTCTCGAGAATCGCAAGGACCTCGCGCGGCACGTCGCGTACATGCCGTCGAGCAAACACGGGTCGAGCCACCATCGATTGCTCGCGGTGCCATCGCGCCAGCGTCTCGAGCGAGTGCTGCGGTATCTCCTCGACGAAGGCGAGTTCCTGTCGCCGCACGGGGTGCGATCGGTTTCGCGAGTGCACAAGGAACGCCCTTTCGTCGTGAACGTGATGGGAGAAGAGCACCGCGTCGATTACGTGCCGGGTGAGTCGAACACGGGACTCTTCGGCGGCAACTCGAACTGGCGCGGCCCGATCTGGTTTCCGATCAACTACCTTTTGGTCGAGGCGCTCGAGCGGTACGAACATTTCTACGGCGAGGAGCTTCGGGTCGAGTGTCCGGCCGGTTCCGGCCGCATGATGAACCTCGCTGAAGTCGCGCGCGAAGTCGCGGGCCGCCTCGCCGGTGTTTTTCTCGCGGGCGCCGACGGCGCGCGGCCGTGCCACGGCGGCGACCGCCGATACGCCGAAGATCCGCACTGGCGCGACCTCGTGCTCTTCCACGAGTACTTCGACGGCGATTCAGGACGCGGACTCGGCGCGAGCCATCAAACGGGTTGGACCGCATTGGCGCTGCGCTGCATCGAGCACGTCGCGGCGGGGAGAAGCCCTTCGACGAGCGCGACGCTCGCGGATTGGGCGGACGCGGCGGCGCGCGACGCGTGGCGTTCGCCGCGTCCGGCGTCCGCGAAGCGCCGCTGAGGCGATCGCGAGATGCTAAGCGATGACCTGCTCGGGGCGGAGTGGCTCGAAGCCGATGGACTCGGAGGATTCGCGTCGGGAACGGTGAGCGGCGCTCGAAGCCGCCGCTATCACGCGCTTCTGCTCGCGGCCGCGACGCCGCCGACAGGGCGCGTCGTTCTCGTCAACGGGATGGAAGCGTTCGTCGAGACGCCGGCGGGGCGGTTCGCGCTGTCGTCGGAGCGCTATGCCCCCGAGGTCACGCATCCCGACGGCGCGCGCCGCATCGCCTCCTTCACCGCGGAGCCGTGGCCGCTCTGGCGCTTCCGCCTCGAGGACGGCACCGAGATCGAGCAGGAGATTTTCGCGGTGAACGACGCGCCCGTCACCGCGGTTGCGTGGCGCCTCGTGGTGCCGCGCGACGGCGTGACACTCGCCGTTCGACCGTATCTCTCCGGACGCGACTATCATTCGCTCCATCGTGAGAACGGTTCGCTCCGATTCGACGCCGAGGTGCGCGGCGCGGAGGTGGCGTGGCGAACGTACGGCGACGTTCCCGCGGTGATCGCGTGCACGAACGGCGAGTACGCCCACCAGCCGGAATGGTATCGCAACTTTCTGTACGCCCACGAACGCGAGCGCGGACTCGACGATCTCGAAGATCTCGCGTCGCCTGGAGTCGTGCGTTGGAATCTTTCATCGGGCGACGCCGTGTTTCTCCTCGCCGCGGGTGACGCGGCCGCGCGCGCGCACTTCGCGGCCGGACCGGCTCGCGCCTTCGCGGATCTCCGCGCGGCCGAGCGCGCACGCCGCGCGGCGTTCCCCTCGCGGCTCCATCGCGCCGCCGACGCGTATATCGTGCGTCGCGGCGCCGGGAAGACGATCGTCGCCGGCTACCCTTGGTTCACCGACTGGGGCCGCGACACGTTCATCGCGATGCGCGGGCTCTGCCTCGCCGCCGGACGGCTCGACGACGCGCGCGACATTCTTCTCGAGTGGGCCGGCGCGATCTCCGGCGGGATGATTCCGAACCGATTCGCCGACAGCGGCGAAGCGCCCGAGTACAACGCCGTCGATGCCTCGCTCTGGTACGTGCTCGTTGTCGCGGACTGGATCGCCGAGATGCAACGCGCCGGACGCTCGCCGACAACAGCGCATGAGAGTCGGCTTGCGGGCGCCGTCGCCGCGATTCTCGACGGCTACACGCGCGGGACGCGATTCGGCATACGAATGGACTCCGACGGCTTGCTCGCGGCGGGCGAGCGAGGCGTTCAGCTCACCTGGATGGACGCAAAGGTCGGCGACCGCGTCATCACGCCGCGGATCGGCAAGCCGGTCGAGGTTGAGGCGCTGTGGATCAACGCGCTCCACTTCGGTGAGCGCTTCGCCGCAATCGAGCCCGGCCGGTACGATCGCGCCCTCGCCGCGTTTCGCGAGCGCTTCTGGAACGACGCGGCCGGCGCACTCTTCGACGTCGTCGACGTCGAGCACGAGCGCGGGACGCAGGATGGGACGTTTCGACCGAATCAGATTTTCGCCGTCGGCGGGCTTCCGCTGACTCTTCTCGACCCGGAGCGCGCGCGCCGCGTCGTCGACGCGGTCGAGGCGCGGCTTTGGACGCCGATCGGCCTGCGCTCGCTCGCGCCGGACGAGGCCGGCTACGCCCCGCGCTACGAGGGCGGCCCCGCGCAGCGCGACGCCGTCTACCATCAAGGCACCGGGTGGGCGTGGCTCCTGGGGCCATTCGTCGAGGCGTGGCTCCGCGTGCGCGGCAGCACCGACGCCGCGCGCCGCGAGGCGCGCGCGCGTTTCCTCGAGCCGCTTCTTGCTCATCTCGAAACGGCCGGCCTCGGGCACGTCTCCGAAATCGCCGACGCGCAATCGCCGCACACGCCGCGCGGATGTCCGTTCCAGGCGTGGTCCGTCGGCGAGGCGATGCGCATCGCCCGACTCCTCGACTAAGAATCGCGATCGTCAAAACACGGCGCGGCGGCGGGAACTTTTCTTCGCGGTTCCTCATTCCTGCCCCACGACAGCGCGCTTCGCGCAAATCGAAACTCAACCCATCAACGAGGAGGTCGTGTCATGCAGAAGAAGAAGCTGGTTCTCGGTCTGGTCGCGTTCGCCGTGGTTGCCGTCGGTTGGTCCCTCTTTCGCCCGGAGCGGTTGTTCGTCAACACCACCGTGAACGAAGGCTTTGCCGACGCGGCGACGGCGAAGGCGGCCGCGCAAGCGCCGGTGCTCCTGTCGCAGGGGACCTTCCACAAGGGGGCGCACGAAACGGCCGGCACCGCGTCGATCTTTCAGACGCCCGACGGGAAGCGTGTGCTCCGTCTCACCGACTTCATGACGTCGAACGGCCCCGATGTTCAGGTCTATCTGGTCGCGGCCAACGACGCGCTCGACAACGACACGGTGACGAAGTCGGGATTCGTTCACGTCGGCGCGCTGAAGGGGAACATCGGGGACCAGAACTACGAGCTGCCCGCGGGCGTCGATTTGGCGAAGCACCGCGCGGTCACGATCTGGTGCCGCCGATTCGGCGTCAACTTCGGCACCGCACCGCTCACGCTGAGCTAACCGTCACTCGCCACTTACGAGCCGAGAACGCTGGAGGTCCCGATGAGCCCGATCATGATGGACGAGCCTCTGACCGAATCCCAAGGCGACTGCGACGAGTCGAACGCGGCGTTCATCCTTGGCGTCGGAAAGGACACGTAGAGAAATGCAGAACTCGCGATACGACGTGATCATCATCGGGACCGGAGCGGGCGGCGGAACGCTGGCGTACGCGCTCGCTCCTTCGGGAAAGAAGATTCTGCTGATCGAGCGCGGCGAGTATGTACGCCGCGAACCGGAGAACTGGAGCACGAAGGCCGCGGTGCTCGAAGGGCGCTACAACAACGCGGACCGCTGGGTCGACAAGGACGGAAAGGAGTTTCAAGCGGGAACGCACTACTTCGTCGGCGGAAACACGAAGTTCTACGGCGCCGCGCTCTTGAGAATGCGTGAACGCGACTTCGGCGAGGTCCGGCACCACGGCGGCGTTTCGCCGGCATGGCCGATCGACTACGCCGAGATGGAGCCGTACTACACGAAGGCCGAGCATCTGTACCGGGTGCACGGCACGCGCGGCGAAGACCCGACGGAGCCGTGGGCGAGCGCGGCGTACAAGTACGCGGCGGTGAGCCACGAGCCGCGCATTCAGAAACTCTCGGACGACCTCGAGAAGCTGGGGCGGCGACCGTTCCACGTTCCGCTCGGCATCATGCTCGATGAGGAGACGCCGCGGAAGAGCGCGTGCATTCGCTGCGCGACGTGCGACGGCCATCCTTGCCTCGTTCACGCGAAGGCGGATTCGCAGGTGATCTGCGTCGATCCCGCGCTCGAGCATCCGAACGTGTCGATCTTGACGGGGGCCGTCGTCGATCGCCTCGAGACCGACGCGTCGGGCCGCACGGTGACCAACGTTCACGTGAGGCGGAACGGCGCGCGCGAGACGTACTCGGCGGGTGTCGTGGTGTCGGCGTGCGGCGCGATCAATTCCGCGGCGCTCCTCTTGCGCTCGGCGAACGAGAAGCATCCGAACGGGCTCGCGAACGCCTCCGGCGTGGTGGGCCGCAACTACATGTGTCATCTCAACGCCGTGCTCATGGCGATCTCGAAGGAACCGAATCCGACCGTATTCCAGAAGACGCTCGCGCTGAACGATTTCTACTTCGAGTCGCTCGAGTGGGATTTTCCGATGGGGCACATCTCGTTCGTCGGAAAGCTCGACGCGTACATCCTGAAGGCGGGAGCGCCGAAGATTGCGCCGGGCTGGACGCTCGAGCAGATGGCGAAACACTCTCTCGACTTTTGGCTCACGTCGGAGGATCTGCCGGATCCGAACAACCGCGTCACGGTGGAGCGCGATGGGCGCACGCGGCTCTCGTACACGCCGAACAACGTCGAGGCGCACGACCGGCTGCAGTCGGCGCTCAAGCAGATGCTCGAGAAGATCGGCTGCGAGCGGCACCTCCTTCCGCACAATGCGTACATCGGCAAACGCATTCCGCTCGCGGGGGTCGCGCACCAAAACGGGACGATCCGATTCGGCCGCGATCCGAAGTCTTCCGCGCTCGACGTCAATTGCCGCGCGCACGATCTCGACAATCTCTACGTCGTCGACGCGAGCTTCTTTCCCTCGAGTTCCGCGGTGAATCCCGCGCTCACGATCATGGCGAACGCGCTGCGCGTCGGCGACCATCTGCTCGAAAGGCTGGGCTAAGCGATGGCGCGCTGGCAGAGAGGCACACGGCGAACCGCCGCCGCGACGCTTGCGTATCTGGCGCTCGCGTGGCTTGCGACGGGCGCGAGCGTCGCGCGCGTCGACGCGGCCGGAGCCGCGGAGACGACGCGCGCGGTTTCGATCGTCGGCATGACGGTGGATGACATGGACCGGTCGGTCGCGTTCTACACGAACGTCCTCCACTTTCGCGAGGTCTCCGACGTCGAGGTGGCGGGCGGCGACTACGAGCGGCTCGCGGGCGTTTTCGGGCTGCGCGCGCGCGTCGTTCGCTTGGCGCTCGGCGACGAGACGATCGAACTCATCGACTACCTCACGTCGGGCGGGCGGCCGATTCCGGCGGACTCGCGCTCGAACGATCTCTGGTTCCAGCACATCGCCATCGTCGTCAGCGACATGGAGGCGGCGTACGCGTGGCTCCGGGAGAATCGTGTCGAGCACGCATCGACGGGGCCGCAGCTTCTCCCCGCTTGGAATCCCAACGCGGGCGGAATCGAGGCGTTCTACTTCAAAGACCCGGACGATCACGTACTCGAGGTGATTCGCTTCCCGGCCGGAAAGGGCGATCCGCGCTGGCAGCGACCCACGCAGCAGCTTTTTCTCGGCATCGATCACACAGCGATCGTCGTGCGCGACACGGAGGCGAGCCTCGCATTCTATCGGGACCGGCTCGGCCTCCGCGTCGCCGGCGAGAGCGAGAACTACGGAACGGAACAGGAGCATCTCAACAACGTCTTCGGCGCGCGGCTGCGCATCACGGCGCTGCGCGCGTCCGGTGGGCCAGGCATCGAGTTTCTCGAGTACCTCGCGCCGAGCGACGGGCGCGCGAGGCCCGAGCGTGCCGCCGCGAACGATCTCTTCCACTGGCAGACGACACTCGTCGTCTCCGACGCGAGCGCGCTCGCCGAGCGATTGGTGAGCGCGGGCGTGCCGCTCGTCTCGCCCGGCGCGATCGCGTTCGGCGACGGGCGACTCGGATTCACGAAAGCCATTCAAGCCCTCGACCCGGACGGGCACGCGGTTTTGCTCGTCGAAGGAGAAGTGACTCCATGAAGGCAATCGCGGTTGTTCCTGGAACGCCCGCTTCCGTTCATCTGAGAGAAGTTCCGAAGCCGGCGGTCGATGCCGTGCCGGGTGGACGCGGCGTGCTCGTGCGCGTGCTGCGCGTCGGCGTCGACGGGACGGACAAGGAGATCAACGCCGCGGAGTACGGGGCCGCTCCGGCTGGCGACGACTATCTCGTGATCGGTCACGAGAGCCTCGGCCAGGTCGAGGCGGTCGGCGCAGGCGTCACGGAGCTTGCGGCGGGTGACCTCGTCGTCGCGACCGTGCGGCGCCCCGGCTCGAGCATCTACGACAGAATCGGCGCGTACGACATGACGACCGACGACGTCTACCGCGAGCGCGGCATCAACCTGCTGCACGGCTACCTCACGGAGTACTTCGTTGACGAGCCCGAGTATCTGATCCGCGTGCCGCTATCGCTCAAGGATGTGGGTGTCCTGCTCGAGCCGTGTTCCGTCGTCGAGAAGGGCATCGCTCAGGCTTACGAGATTCAGCGGCGCTTGCGCGTTTGGCGCCCGCGCCGCGCCGCCGTGCTCGGCGCCGGGACGATCGGGCTCCTGGCGACGCTCGCGCTGCGGCTGCGCGGACTCGAGGTCACGACGTTCGGACGCACCGCGCGACCTTATCTCAACGCCGACTTGCTCGAGCGGCTTGGCGCGCGCTACGTCTCGACGCTCGAGACGAGCCTCGCCGACGAGGCGATCGCGGCGGGAGGCTACGACATCATCTTCGAGGCGACGGGTAACTCGCCGCTCGTCTTCGAGGCGATGCGCGCGCTCGGCAAGAACGGAGTGCTCGTTCTCTCCAGCGTCACCGGCGGAGACAAGATGATCGAAGTCGCGGCGGACAAGATCAACCTCGAGTTCGTGCTCGGAAACAAGGTGATGGTCGGGACGGTCAACGCGAACCGCGAGTACTTCGAGGCCGGCGTGAGGGACTTTCTTCAGGCGGAGTCCGCCTACCCCGGGTGGCTGGCCGCACTCCTGACGCATCCCGTCGCCGGGCTCGACAACTTCGAACAACTCTTTCGCGCGCTGACGACGGCGCGCGGGGCGATCAAGGTGTTCTGCGAGGTCGGCGCGCCGCACGACGCGACGATGGCGCCAACTCGCGGCGCCGACATCGACGCACGCGCACTCGCGCCGGTCGCGATTTACGCGGTGACGCGACCATGAGCGCACGGCAACGCACGCGGATCCTGATTCTCGGAGGCGGATTCGGCGGATTGCAGGCAGCACTCTCGCTCGAGAAGACGCTCGCGCGCCGCCCCGACGTAGAGATCACGCTCGTCAACAAGCAGAACTTCTTCCTCTTTACGCCGATGCTCCACGAGGTCGCCGCGAGTGACCTCGATCCGTCGAATATCGTCAACCCGGCGCACAAGCTCCTTCGCCGCGTTCACTTTCTCTGCGGCGAGGTGCGAAGCGTCGACCTGTCGGCGAAGCGCGTCACGGTGTTGCACGGGCTCGACGGCCACGCGCACGAACTGCCGTACGACTACCTCGTTCTTTCGCTCGGCTCGTCGACGAACTTCTTCGACACGCCCGGCGTCGAGGAGCGCTCGCTCACGATGAAGTCTCTCGGCGATGCGATCCATCTTCGCAACCGGCTCATCTCGCATCTCGAGGAGGCGAACTCGGAGTGCAGCGCGCACGTGCGCGAGCCGCTCCTTACGTTCGTCGTCGCCGGCGGCGGGTTCGCCGGCGTGGAGACGATCGCTGGCATCAACGATTTCTTGCGCGAGGCGGTGCGATTCTACCCGCGCCTCCGCGAGGAGATGCTGCGGGTTGTCCTCGTGCATCCCGGCGCAGTGATCTTGCCCGAGCTGGGGGAGGCGCTCGGCGGCTACGCGCAGAAGAAGCTCGGCGAGCGCGAGGTCGAGATCCGGCTGAACGTCAAGGTCGCGGGCGCCTCCGCGGACCACGTTCGGCTCTCGGATGGAACGGTCATCAGGTCGAACTGCCTCATCTGGACGGCAGGCACATCGCCGAGCCCGCTGTTGCGCCCGCTGCCGTGCATGAAGGAACGCGGTCGCGTCGTCGTGAACGAGTTTCTCGAGGTTGCCGAATGGCCCGGCGTCTTCGCGGTCGGCGACTGCGCCGCGATCACGGACCCTGAATCGGGCCAGCCCTACCCGCCGACGGCGCAGCACGCGTTGCGCGAGGGGAAGGTCGTCGCGCATAACCTCATCGCCGCGATCGATGGCGGCCGTAAGCAGCCGTTCCGCTACAAGGCGATCGGCCAGCTCGCCGCGATCGGCCGCCGCACGGGCGTTGCGCGAATACTCGGCGTCAACATCTCCGGTTTCATCGCGTGGTGGATGTGGCGAACGATCTACCTCAGCAAACTCCCGCGATTCGAGAAGAAGGTGCGGGTGATGCTCGATTGGACGCTCGACCTGCTCTTCTCGAAGGATATCGTTCAGTTCGAGACGTTTCGGTCGCAGGAGGCGCTGCTTTCGCGCGACGAGACGCGCGCCGATCACGCGAGCGCGCCGGCGTTCGCGCCCGCGCCCGCGCTGGCGCTTGCGCCCGTCGGCGAAGCGGTCGCGCCGTGACGCCGAGTCAGCGTGCGGCGGTGGGAAGCAGCGCGCCACCGGCCCCCGATATTCACGATCATTCGCACGCGCAAAACCGATTCGCCGTCATTCCGAACGCCGTGCGCCTCGGCGTAAGCGCGGCGTGGCGGGGGCGTGGCGTCACGATCGCGATCATCGATTCGGGATTCGTGCCGCACCCTGATCTGTCGGAGCCGCGCAATCGCGTGTCGGCGCACGTCGACGTGACGCAGGCCGATCGGCAGCCGCGAACGGCCGCCGTGCCGAACGACTGGGATTGGCACGGGACGATGACGTCGGTCGTCGCGGCCGGAAACGGCGCGCTCTCGAATGGCGTCTACCGCGCGCTCGCGTCGGAGGCGAACGTCGTTCTCGTCGCGGCGAGCGAGGAGGGACGCGTGACCGAGGCGAACATCGCGCGGGGGTTCGAGTGGGTTCTAGCGCATCGCGAGCGCTACGGGATTCGTGTCGTGAGCATCTCGCTCGGCGGCGATCGCGACGAATCATTCAAGAGCAACGCGGTCGACATGCTCGCGGAGCGCGCGGTCGCTGAGGGGATCGTCGTCGTCGCCGCCGCGGGCAACTCGGGCTGCACGAGAGAACATCACACCGTGCCGCCGGCCAACGCGCCGTCGGTCATTACGGTCGGCGGCCTTGACGACAAGAATCGTTTGGACTCGGACGAGCGGCACCTCTACTGCTCGAGCTACGGCGTCACGGTTGACGGCGTATCCAAGCCGGAGGTCATCGCGCCGGCGATGTGGGTCGCCGCGCCGATTCTTCCGGGGACGGAGGCCTACCGGCGTGCCGAAGCGCTCTCGCGAATCGCGGCGGCGCCCGACTACGAGCTTGCGCGTCTTGCCGCGGAGCTGCATGCCGACGCCGGACTCCCGGAGATCGCGCGCTCGCGCGGCCCCGCGGAGATCCGCTTCGCAGTCGAGCGCGCGCTCGCGGACGCGAAGATCGTGTCGACGCACTATCAGCACGTGGACGGCACGTCGTTCGCGGCGCCGATCGTCGCGTCGATCGTCGCGCAGATGCTCGAAGCCAACCCATCGCTGACGCCCGCGATGGTGAAGCAGATCTTGATCGCGACCGCCGATCGTGTGCCGGGTGCGTCCGCATCGCGCCAGGGATTCGGCGCCGTCAACGCGAACCGCGCGCTCGACTTCGCGACGCGCGAGACGCACATCCTCACGGCGGCGGAGCTTCATCCTCCGCGCATCGAGCGCGGCAAGCTCGTCTTTCTCTACCACGACGATGCCGCGGCGAGCGTGTCGGTCGCCGGCGACTTCAACTCCTGGAACTCCGGCTTCGCGCCCCTCTCGAAGGACGCACGCGGAGTTTGGCGCGCGGAAATCGAACCTCCCGTTCCCGGCCGCTATCGATACAAATTCTTCGTCGACGGCGCGCGCTGGGTCGAGGATTCGAGTCACGGCTTCGCCGAACCCGACGAGTACGGCGGATTCAACTCGGTGCTCATCGTTTCTGGAGCTTCCGCCTGATACGGCGCGAGCGGATTGTCGCAGACGGCACTCGCACGGCAATGCTCCGGGCGAGGCCAATCACTTTGGCGATTGATCTGTCAGTCGCGTGACGTCCGCGATCGACAATTCGGCGACAGGCTCGCAGACCTTGGGTGAATGCTGGGGTGGCGCCGACTCGATTGCACGCGCGGCGCCGTCGAGCAACCTGTTGGACGTCGTGCCGATATCGGTCTTGTCGACCGAGTCCGCACGCATACGCATCTCACCGTGCGATTTGGCGCGTTCGATGCGTGAACTCCAACGAGGGTCATGCTGTGCCACTCACGCGACAACGCCGGATCGGACGCGCCGTTCTCGTAACGTTTCTGTTTTATACCGCATGCGCGCCAGCAACTGTGTGCCCTCGTCGGGAAGGGGCGCAGATCGACGTGCGGTGCCTCGAAGAGAATCTTCGGAAGGGACAGACGGTAGCGGTTCGAACGCTGGATGGATTGAGCCATCGAGGTTCCTTTGTTCGCCTCGAGCAGTCGGCTGATTCATCGTCGCTCGTCTTAAGCCAGCGTCAGACCTCGAGCGAATTGGGGTCGCGCACGCTGTCGTTCAATGTCGCCGCACTCGACAGCATTTCCGAAGTCAGGGGCTCGTCGATTCTGCAGCCGATTCCTGTGCTCGCGGAGATTACGGTCATCGCCGCGCTCTTCTACATGCTCGTTGCGAGCCAGATCAATCTCTCGGGTCTGAACTGAAGAAGCCCGGGGGAAGGCTAGAAGGTATGGACTCGCCGACCTCCGCCGTTCAAAGCCATCGCGCATCGGCGCGTACTCACCGAATTCCGCGAGCCACCAGTGTGTCGGCGATCTATAGCCGTTGGCGCGCATGGTCGTGGGCAAACCAGAAAGGGCTCGGCCGTATAAGACGAGGCCGCGGATCGCTCCGCGGCCTTCGCCATTCCTCGAGGATGTTGAGCGCGCGGCACCGCGCAACCCTGCGCGCTATACCTTCGCGCCCGGAACGTTCATGCGGATTCGGTAGAGCCCGGTGCGCGCGGTCAGATAAAGCGTACGGCCGTCGGCGTCGCCCCACGCGAAGTTTGCGGGGAGTTCAGGACACACGAGCGTGCCGAGGTGTTTGCCCGCCGCCGAGATGATCCACACGCCGCCTGGGCCCGAGACGTACAGGTTGCCCGCGCGATCGGCCTTGATGCCGTCGAGCGCTTCCTCGCCGGGCGCCCCCGTCATGTCGAAGAAGCGAATCCCTTCCGCCAAGCTGCCGTCCGCGTCGACCGCGTAGCGCATGACGACCTTGTTGCTCGTGTCCCAGTTGCAGACGTAGAGGAACTTCTCGTCGGGCGAGAACGCGAGCCCGTTCGGGCCGGCGAAATCGGTGCTCACGAGCTGGAGCCGACCGTCGCGCAAGCAGAAGACGCCCGAGTGCGGCAGCTCCTTGCGCGGATCCGCGTCGAACTTCGGAAGGCCGAACGGAGGATCGGTGAAATAGAGCGCGCCATCGGAGCGATAAACGAGGTCGTTCGGGCTGTTGAGGCGCTTGCCGTCGAAGCGCTCCGCGAGCGTCGTCATCGTGCCATCCGATTCGATGCGGCTGACGCGCCGGTTCCCGTGTTCGCAGATCGTCAGCCGCCCGTCTCGATCGAACGCGAGCCCGTTCGAACCCGGCTGCCTGTATTCCGCGATGTCCTCGCCCGCGTAGCCGCTGTTCGCGCGAAACACCGAGAGCGCGCCCGCCGGTGTCCACTGGTAGATCGTGTTCTCGTTCGGGTCGCTGAAGAGCAGGTATCCGTCGCGGCTCCACACGGGGCCTTCGGTGAAGACGAACCCCTCGGCGAGTTTTTCGAGTTTCGCGTCGCGCGGAACGAGTGCGTCGATCGCGGGATCGCGCCGATCGACTTCGAGCGCGACCGTGCGCGGCTCGATGCTGCGCGGACCGGCGTAGAAGTCGAGCTTCGCCGAACGGACCCAGATGAAATTGTCGGGAGCCGCGGAGATCGGGCCGTTCATTCCGAAAACGGCGAGTTGGATCTCTTGCCCCGGAGTGGCGCCGCGCGCGATGACGACTCGGTTGTGCGCGTTCCATCCGCCGACGACCGAGCCGCCGTGCTGTCCGAGATCCCGCGGGAGCGCGCCGTCGACCCAAACCTCGGCGTAGTCATCGACCACGATGTCGAACACCACGGTCGCGCCGGTCGGGTCGAACTCGCCGATACGCTCGGGAATGGTGATGCGCGTCCGATACCAGTTGAAGCAGACCTTTCCGGTGGAGCGTCGTTCATCGAGCGAAGCGGGATCGATTACGGGCCACGCGGAGTCGTCGAAGCCGGCGTCTCCGGCGTGCGGCGTGATGTCGTTCGTCGTGTTCGGCGGCCCGGACGGCTTGCGATCCGCGCCGGGGGCGCGAAAGCCGACCTCGACGATCCGCGCGTCGCTGTAACGCCACGCGGCGCGGACGACCGCGGCGCCCTCGCGCGTCGCGAGATCGATCGTCGCGTCGGGCGGACCCGCCGGCGCGGGCGGAGCCGCGTTGGCCGCGCCCCCAGCGAGCCACGTGAGCGCAAGCGACAGCGCGAACGACGCGGCACGGACGCCGCGAACGCGGCGCGGCGTCACATCGCACCGCCTTCGCCGCCGCTCACCTTCACGACGTAGTAGAGGAACGGCGCGTCGACGCTCTTGAACCAATGCGGGACGCCTCGCGGGACCGTGACGATGTCGCCTTTGGCCAGCGTTCGTGTTTCGCCGCCGTCGATCGACGCGCCGCGAATCTCGTTGGGAGCGGTTTGCCGCGCACCGACGAGCACGCCGCCGGTGACGAACGTCGCCGTTCCGTCGAGCACGTAGATGATGTCGGTGTCGAGCGTGTGAACCTCGCCCATTCCAGCCTCGGTGCGCCGGCTTGCGTGGATCTTGTAGTCGTCGACTTCGACGAGGGGTCTTCCCACGCGGAAGGCCTGCGTCACGTCGCGCGATGGGAAGTACGTGGCGGCGCTCTCCGTGGCGAGCGCGCCCGCCGGGCACGCGACCGCGAGCGTCGCAATCATCATTAGGGTGCGCATCACTTCCTCCTCAGCCGCCCGGTTCGACGAGCGGCCGACGTTGGTGTGTGTGGATGTCCGGGCATGCTGGATTTTCGCGTCGCTTGATCCGGTAATGGCGCGCGCGCCTACGACAGCGCCTTGACGGCGGCCTGCGCGATCTCTTCGTCTTGGGCGGCGCTCATCGCGCCGCTGACGCCGATCGCGCCGACAACGTCGCCGCCGACCACGATCGGAACGCCACCCTCGAGCGGCACCATCTCCGTGACGCCGACGAGCGACGTGCGGCCATTCTTGATCGCGTCCTCGAAGACCTTCGTGCCGCGCCGAAACGTCGCGGCGGTGCGCGCCTTGCCGGAGGCGACGCTCGCGGCGGCGGGAAACGTGTTGTCGAGCCGTTCGAGATAGAGCAGATAGCCGCCGTCGTCGACGATCGCGATCGCGCCGCCGGCATGGACGCTGCGAGCATATGCCGCCGCGGCTGCGCCGACTGCCTTCGCCATTTCGAGCGTGAGGACGCGCTTGTGTACGGGGCTCGCGTCTCGGGGCGGCGCCGTCGTTTGCGCCTGCGCGCCAAACGCGAGGGCTGCGACCACGATCACGGCGGCGACGAGTGCGGATCCGTTGTTGCGGTTCATGCAGTCACTCCTTCCAGGATTGGGTGTCTTCGCGGGCGCGGCGGCGCGGGCCCGGCTACGCGGGCCCCGCGGCGCGGCCCCTCGATACGAGACGCGGCCGTTCAGATGACCGGCTTCTCGAATTTCGCCTCGCCGAGCAACACCTCCGCGTACGCGCACCAGATCTGAACCTTCGCGATGTCCTTTACGTACGACGGAACGACGATCCGGTTGTGGAAGACGTCGCCCTTGATGACGAGGCGCTGAAGCAGATAGGTGTTCCCCTTCGAATCGACGACCTGCCAGTGCGGCGCGGGTGCGTCGGGGATAACGAAGTCGCTCGAGAGCGTCAGCACGTGCATCCCGTTCTCCTTGCTGTGGGTCGCCGTGCCCATGTTCGCCTTGACGCCTTCGAACTTGCCGGTCGTGTGTGCGTCCGCGGCGAGCGCGGCGGTGCCGGCGAAGAGGCCGAGCGCCGCGATCGACGCAACGAGCGAAGCGCGCATCCAGTTGAAGCCGAGTGCGGTGAGCATTGTCTTTGTTCCTCCTGTGGTGCGGGGTGCGTTGCGTGCGCCGCCGGTTCTGGAATCGACTGGCCGCGCGGCGTGTGACGTGCATTCACGCAGCAGAAGGAGGAGTCACGCAAAAAGGTTCCCGGAGATTCCCGGATACGACGCGGAGGGGACCGCGTTAGACGGGTGCGCGGGCGGCGGGATCGGTCTCCGCCGTCAGACGCGGGTCATTCGGGATGATCGTACTCGCCGTGGCGCGCGGGTCGTCTTCGGCGAAGTGAATTCGCTGAGCGGCGAAGTAGATCGTCTCGTACGCACGGACGGTGGCGGCCCTCGAGAGCGCCTCTTGTCGGCGGTGGATTGCGCGTTCGAGCGCCGTCTCGAAGGTGCACGCGAGCCAAGCGGAGGCATCGAAGTGCCGCCGGTGAGTTCTCTTCAACAAGAAGATGCCCTCGAGCAGGATCACGTCGACATCTTCGAAATCGATCGCGTGCCGGCGAAATGCGGTCGCCGTCTCGTCGACACGGTCGATGACGGCGTGGCACGAGCTGGTTGCTTGAAGCGGCAGCACGACGTCACGAAAGAGGGACTCGAAACGGATGGCGCGTTCGTAGAAGTTCGCCGCGGGACGGAGCGCGTCGAAACGTTTCGCGGGGAGATTCAGCCACAGATCCGCGCTGAGTCCGGCGACGTTGATGTTACGCGCTTCGAGCCGCCGAGCGAGGTCGCGTGCGACGAAGCTCTTCCCCGATCCGTCGATTCCCGTCAGCGCCACCAGAAAGCTGCGCCGAATCGGTGCAGTCTGCCGGCGCCGCACCGCGATCGCGTCCGCGAATGCGTCGAGGTGAGCGTCGAGAGTGTCGATGCGAATCGCGGGGTCGCCTGCCATCTCCGAGGTCTGATGCGATGCGCGCGGAATCGTTTCGCCGCGGCGCGGCGCGCACGTTAGGAGAACGCGAGGCTAGCGAAGGTGACGGCGGACTGCGCCTTCTCGTCGGCGTGCTGCTCGTAGCGAAGGAGTTTGCCTTCGGCGAGCGGGAGCGCGCGCAGAAGCGTGTAGATCGCGGGGAAGCCGTCGACGCGGCGCGAGTCGAAGTCCTTCGCGATCGCGGCGAGGAGCGCGTCGGGGTCGCGCGCGGCGGCGGCGTCGAGGAACGCGCGATCTTCGCGCTCGACGTAGGCCAGAAAGTCCGCGTCGATCGCGCGCGAGTCGCCGAAGCGTGCGCCGATGTGCGCGAGATCGACGCTCGCGATCACCGCGACGTCGTCGCCGCGCCGAGTGAGCGCGCCGCCGAGCGCGGCGACGCGCGCGTCTTCCTCCGGGCGCTTGCCCGCCGCGAGCATCTCTTCGAATCCGCCGACGAGAATCGGCACGATCGTGACGCCGAGGCCGAGAATCTGCTGAAGGAAGAGCACGGGAAACTCGATCGAGTGTTCGGTGCGGTGCGCGAACTCGTCCGCGGTGATGTCGAACGGGAGGTTGCGCGCAAGGTCGTCGAGAAACTCGTGGTCTGTCATCGTGACGCCGAGCGGCGTCGCGAAATCCTTGCGCGTCGCGGCGAAGAGGTTCTCGGCGCCGGCGTGCGCGACGCCGAGGATCACGAACGTGCGCGCGTCGGTCGACTCGAGGAGCGCCTTGTATGCGTGCGCGATGCACGGCCCGCCCGCGCGCAGATCGATGTGCGGCGCGACGATCGCGCGCACGCGCGCGCTCGATGGCGCCTGCGAGGCCGCGCTCGCATCGACTGCATCGCCCGCGTAGCGCGCATCCCCGGCGCCGCCCGTGCGCTGCGCCCCGGCGCGCGACGGCGGAATCGGCGCCACCCCCGGACCGCGCGGATCGACGTAGAACGCCGCGAGCCACGCGCGCAGCTCCGCGGCGTCGGCCGGGTACGATTGCCCAGCGTGCGCCGCGCGCCGCACCGGCGCTTCGTGAAACTCGCGCACGATCTCCGCGAAGCGCGCATCGAATCGCGCGCCCTCGAGCAGAAGATGTTCATCGAGCGCGGCGATCAACTTCTCGAGCTGCTCGGAGTGAACGATGCCGCCGGTGCCGCGCGCGACTTCGAACTGGATGTCGCGCACCGAGTGTTCGCCGTCGAACCACGGGAGCACGCGTACCGCGCCGGGCGAAAGGACGAGCGTCTGCTCGCACACACCGAGCGGATCGCGAATGAAAAGCCCATCGCCATCCGGCGCGGGGAGCAGCTCGACGTTGCGGAGCCGCGGCTTCTCGATGCTCATGCGATTCCGAGTTCCTGGCGCACGACGGCCTCGGCGCCGCCCGCGACGACGAGCCGCTGCGCGACGGGCGAGAGCGCCGCGAACGCGAACGCCGCGCCGCCGTAGCGAATCTCGCCGAGCGCGAAGTCGATCTCCGCGTCGCTCGCCGAGCGCATCGTGAGCTGCTTCGCCGCGATCGGCGCCGCGAACTCCGCCTTGAGCCCCTCGACGAGCGCCGGGCACTCGATCGTGATGTAGCCGTTGTTGAACGCGTTGCGCTGGTACGTCTGGTTGAGCGATCCGGCGACGACGAGTTGGAGGCCGCGATACTTGAGCGCCGTCGCCGCCTGCTCGCGCGACGACCCCGTCCCGAAGTTGTACGCGCCGACGAGAATATCGCCATCTTGCGCGATCGACTGAAACTCCGGGTCGTAGTTCTTCATCGTGACCGCGGCCATCTCGTCCGGCTTCATGTCGTCCTTGTACGTGTATTCCTTCCCGTAGATGCCGTCGGTGTTCATGTTGTCTTTCGGCAGGAAGAGGAGGCGGCCGCGCATCGTGCTCGGGAAGCCGGCGAGGATTTCGACGCTTGCGCGCGCCGCCGCGCCGCCGCCGCTCGCGCCTGCCGCACCACTCGCGTTCGCGCGCGCGTCCGCAACGATCTGCGCGACGAGCGGCTCCGCGCTGAAATCGCCCGGTCCCGTGATGTAGCCCGCCGCCGCGGACGCCGCGACGACCGCCGGGCTCGCGATGTACGCGTCGCCCTCGCGCGATCCCATCCGCCCCTTGAAGTTTCTGTTCGTCGCGCTGATCGCCGTCTCGCCCGCCTCGACGGTGCCCTCGCCGAGTCCGATGCAGGGCCCGCAGCCGGAGGGCAGCGGCGTCGCGCCGGCGTCGAGGAGCGCGCCCCAGTGACCGAGCTGCTCCGCCTCGCGCTGCACGCTCGCCGACGCCGCGGCGAGATACATCTTCACGCCCGGCGCGATCTTCTTCCCGCGCAGCACCGCCGCCGCCTCCGCGAGATCCTCGAGCCGGCTATTCACGCACGAGAGCAGATACGCCTTGTGCACCGGCACGCGGCGCTTCGCGATCTCGGGCACCGAGACGATCGTCTTCACCTCGTTGGGGCCGGCGACGTGCGGCACGACGCGCGACAGATCGAGTGCGAGCGTCTTCGCGTACTCGGCGCCGGCGTCTTCCGCGAGCGCGAACGCACGCCAGGCGCGCACGTCCGCCTCCGTGAAGCGCGCGCGCGCATCGCCTCGCGCCGCGAACATCCGCGCGCGCGCCACGAGATACGCCTCGAGCACGTCGTCGAACGGAAACCGTCCGCACAACGCGCCCCACTCCGTCGTCATGTTCGAGATCGTCATGCGCTGATCCATCGAGAGCGCGCCGACGCCGTCGCCGACGAACTCGATCGCGGTGTTGAGAACCTCGTCTTTGTTGAACGCGCCGATGAGCGCGATGATGACGTCCTTGCCGACGACGCCCGCGCGCAGCCGCCCGCGCAGTTCGACGCGCACGATCGGCGGCACCTGCCACCACGTCTCGCCCGTCGCCCAGATCGCGGCCGCGTCGGTACGCACGACGGGCGTCCCGATGCAGCCGAGCGCACCGTACAGGTTGGAGTGCGAATCGCTCCCGACGACGAACGTGTCGGGTGTCGCGTAACCCTCCTCCGCGATGATCTGGTGCCCGATGCCGCTCCCCGGCGGATAGAAGTCGATGCCGTGCTCCTTCGCGAACGCCGCGATCTTCGCGTACTTCGCAAGATTCTCCGGCGTCGTGTTCTGGATGTCGTGATCGATGCAGAACACCGGCTGGCGCGGATTGAAAATCTTCGTCGCGCCGATCGACTTGAACTTCGGAATCACGGCGCCGGTGTTGTCGTGCGTCATGACGTGCTTCGGGCGAACCTTCACGTAGTTGCCGGCGCGCACGCGCTGTCCCGCGGGCCAGCCGACGGCGTATCGCTCGGCGATCTTCTCGATGACGGTTTGCGGCATGGCGTTCTCCATGAAAGCGTGAGGCATTCAATCCCGATGGCTCGGGCGGATGTTGCGGTTTTCGCGCGGACATTCTATCAGGCCGCGCGCGGGTGGGGTAGCGGCAGCGGCAGGCCGCGAGCGCTCAACGGGGTACGCCTCGACGCCCGCCGACTTCTATTGCGGCGACCCGCCTGCGGCACTAAGCTTTTCGCGGCCATCCAGCCCGCCGCTACCGCTCCGAATCGTCCCCTCCCGCGACGGAATCATTCACTCGAGAGGGAGGTGCCCCATGCGATTCGCTCCATCCGTATTGATCGCGATCTTTCTGCTCTCAATCGCGTCGTGCGCTGACGACGAACCTCGCGTTCTCTCGCCCGCACCGGATCTCGCGCAGCTCTTTCCGAACGCCGACGCCAGTAAGTGGAGCTTCGACTTCGAGCAGCGCACGATCGCCTCGCCCCGGATGCGCGCGCTCGACGGGTTCGACATCTCGAATCCCGCCGCGATGGACCCTCTCGACATCGAGCGGCGTGTCTTGCAGCTGTTCCCCCTCCCAACTTCCAGTGTGTCGGTACGAAGCGGTGTGCTCGACCTGCGGCTCGACGGAGAGATGCCCACCGCCGCCGGCCCGAGGCAAAGTCTCGCGGCGTCACTCGTGTTCAACGGGAAGCGCGCCCCGATCGACATCTCGCCGCTGATGGCGCGCGTCCTCCGCGGCCGTCCCGATCTTCGCGCAGCCATGGTCGCGAACGGTCTCATTCCGCCAGAGGTTCATATCGCACACTGCATCAACGCCGGCCCACTCTTCACGCAAGGCGCGATCGCGTTCGAAGTCGGTGACGATGCGATTGGGTATCTGTCATCGTGCGACAATGCGACGGGCGCCTGCGTGATTGCGTGCGAACCGCTGACGGCGAAAGCGTCATTCCGAACGCAACTCGTTCCCTCGATCGATCCAGCGATTTGGCAGTACGGCTGGGTGTTGGGCAATCGTACGGTCGAGACCGCTGCGGGAACATTCCGAGACGCCACCGCGCTCGTCTACTTCTACGACTTTGGGTCCTGCCTCTTGCCGGTCAAAGGCGGCGACGATGTGGTGCCGTTTCATTCGTATGGGTTGAGCGTGCTCGTGTGCGCACCCGGTATTGGGCCGGTGTACCAGCGTGGTATCGACGTACTCGCTCCCTGTGCGCCCGAGTTCGGCATGCGCGGAGAGATCGCGTGCCACGAGGCGACGCTGCGAGCGTATGATCTAGCGCCATAGGCTGGGGAGGCAAGGAGGCTGTGCGCGTGAGGTCGCGATTGCTGGTACGGAACGCGTTGGTTCTCGCGACACTCGCGGTGTCCGGCGTGGTTGGCTGCGTGTCCGGCAGCGGCCAACTCACGCCGGACGCGCCGGAGTCGCCGCTTCTGTCGCGCCTCTGGCCGAACGAAGACGGCAATTCGTGGAGCTACGACTACGTCAGCTACGTCGCGACCGAGACGCAAGAGGTGCCGGAGGCGATCGCGCGACCCGCGGATGAAATCTCCTACGCTGAAGTCGAAGCGCTTCTCCTGGCCGATGCGCCTCTCGCAGACACGGCTGCATATTTCCGAGCGGGGACGCTCGAGATGCGATTCGATGGCCGCATCGCGGTCAGAGCTGGATCGAAGCAGCGGCTCAGGGACACGCTCATCGTAGACGACGGCGCCCGAGCGGGTTCCCCAGTTCACGAGCGTGTGCCGCGCGCGCTTCGCAAAGCGCGCGACGACGCGTTTGCGCTGCTCGCGAATCCGACGCTTCTGTGGGGCTATTCCGCGTTCGAAAAGAAAGGCGACTGGATCGGTTTCTACGACGAAGCCCGGAGGGACTCAGCGTTCACGCTCATCAAGGCACCGATCGAGTCGGGGGAATTCTTTCGTCATCAATTCACACGTTGGGGGCTCTTCGATGAAACAATGGCGGAATACGCGTGGATCGCTGGGGGTCGCTCAATCGAGGCATCCAACGGCGTTCTCATTGAGGACGCCGTCGCAGTCATCTACGTGATCTATTGGAGAGTGAGCTACAACGAGGGTCCAGACCCCGGGGGAGTCAGCGACACCTACAGCGCGGTCATCACCTACTTCGCACCCGACATTGGGCCTGTTTACCATCGTTGGCTAGGGTTCTTTTCCACTGATCCGGCGCGGCCGGAGGTGCGCCGGACGCTGTACGCGGAGGCGAGGTTGCGCGAGTTCAGCGTGGAGGCGGAGCAGTGAATCGATGTGCGCGCGAGCGACAACAGTGGCGACGTCGCGTGATCCTGTCGCGTGCAGGAATTGACAGGAGGCTCGGACGATGAAACTCGATCGGCGCGTGCTCATGATCGCGCCGGTCGCGCTTGCATTCGCATCGTGCGGCGACGGCGGCGGCGGAACAATCACGCCGCTTCCCGAGGAAAGCGAACTCTCGCGCCTCTGGCCGAACGAAGACGGCAACTCGTGGACATTCGACTTCGTCACCTACATCGCGGACGAACCGCGTCCAATCCCGGAAGCGATCACGCGGCCGTACGAAGAGATCGACTTCGCGGAGGTCGAAGCGCTCCTGATGGGCGACGCACCTTCCGCGGATGAGGCTGAATACTTCGAATCGGGCGCGCTCGAACTGCGCTTCGACGGTCGTATCGCGACAGCGGCGGGGCCGAAACAACACATCAGAGACACGCTGATCGTCGACACGGGAACGCGGGTCGGCGCGAGGCCGGTTTCGGTTGCGCGACAATCGTTGCGCAAGACACGAGATGACGCATTCGCGCCACTCGCGATTCCCCCGATCGGCTGGGGCTATTCCGCGTTCGAGATGAAGGAGAACTGGATCGGTTTCTATTCCCAGTTCCTAGGAGCGGATTCAGCCTACACGCTCATTCAAGAACCGATTGCACCGGGCGCATTTTTCCGGCATCAAATCAACCCGGAGATGCTCGATGCAACGTGGGAGTACGGCTGGGTCGTCGGAGAACGCTCGATCGCCGCGTCTAACGGGTTCTACTTCCAAAACGCGATCGCGGTCGTCTACGTCATCGACTGGGGCGAGTTCTTCGATCTTGGAAGCGGGGAGCGATATCGTGCCTACGGTGCGAGCATCCTCTACCTCGTGCCCAACGTCGGCCCCGTCTTTCAGCGCTCGATCGAGTTCTTTTCACCACCCGACAGAGAGCGACCGGAACTGCGAGAGGTGATTTACAGTGAGGCGAAATTGAACACATTCAGTGTGGAGGTCGCGCCATGACACGAAACCACCGCGCTCACGACGCGAGGGCGAGTCTCGCACTCGACGTTTTGCGCGCCGTCGCGCTCGCCGGAGTCGTCGCCCTCGCCGGCTGCGACGACGGCGGATCGATCACGCCGGCACCGCCGGTCGAGGAGCCCGTCGTCGAGTTTCTCTCCGGCACCGAGTGGCTTAATCCGCTGCCGCAGGGGAACCCTCTCTTCGCGCTCGCCGTCGTCGCGCCGGATCACTATTTCGCCGCGGGCAGCAACGGCACCGTCGTCGAACGCGACGGAGCAGTGACGCGCGTTCATCAAATCAGCGAGAGGGCCTTCATTGCGGCGTGGGCGTACGACGCGCAGGACGTTTATGTCGCGGGACACGAGGGCGCAGTCTATCGCTACGATGGCGCGCAATGGATCGGGATGCCGCCGCCGGCGGAGGAACGCATCAGCGGGATTCATGGGACTTCGCCATCGAACATCTGGTGCGTGACGTATTCCGGAAACGTCTTTCACTATGATGGCGCGTCGTGGACTGCAGCAACGAAGCTCGGGTCAAACTGCTGCAATGCGGTGTGGTCGTTGGCCGACGGGCGCGCCTTCGTCGCGGATGAGGGTCGTATTCACCTGTGGGATGGGGCGTCGTGGTCAGTGGTGTTCGAGGAGTCTGCTCCATCGGCGGTGACGGATTTCTGGGGATCCAGCGCAACCAATCTCTACGCCGTGGGGCACAACGGCAAGTTGATTCGTTTTGATGGTGTCGCGTGGCAGAAGACTCAACTCGATTCCACGCTCCACCTGCTTCGAATCGACGGCTTCGACGCAAACACGATCTGGATCACGGCGCTCGACGGTCGAATCCTCCACGGCAGCGGCGTGAATTGGGTGGTGCAAGATGATCAGCTTGGCCGGCTCGCGTTCGGCATCGGCGCGCTCGACGCACGACGCGCGGTCACTGTGAATTACCGCGCCGGCTTCGCGACCGGGAGCATCGACGGGTGGACCGAGGAGTGGCCTGGTTACCGCTTCCCGCTCGTCGCGATTACGGTGTCCGATGGCGCGCCGTGCGCGTTCGGCGATCTCGTATCCTACTTGCGCGTCGAGGGCGACGGCGTGCGGCGCGTGTCGATGGATGCCGCGCGCGTCCGCGATGCGTGGAGCGCCGACGGAAGCGAGATCATCGTCGTCGGCGGCAACGGGCGCATTCAGCGCGGCCGCGGCGACCGCTGGACGCGCGACTCGTCCGGCACGGACGCCGATCTCGATGCCGTGCACGGCACGAGCGCGTCCGACGTGTGGGCCGTCGGCGACGAGCGAGCCGCTCTTCACTTCGATGGCACGCGCTGGCAACGGCTCCCGCTGCCGCAGGAGTTGTACGCCTACTCGCTCCGTGACGTATGGGCAGTCGCACCGAACGACGTCTACTTCGTGTCCAGCGGGGGAATCCACTTCGACGGCGCGGCGTGGAGCGTCATCGAACTCCCGGGCGCAGACTATCCGTTCATCACGGCTGTTTGGGCACGCTCGTCGACCGAGGTCTATTTCGTGGGCGGCCCCGGCGCGATCTTCGTCTACGATGGAAACGTCGCGACCCGCATGCCCACCGAGACGCGCACGACGCTTCGCGCGATCCACGGAAACGCGCGCGGTGACGTCTGCGCGGTTGGGGACCAGATCGTGCTGTGGTTCGTCGGGGGCGCGTGGGTTGAGGCGCCCGTCGGCATCGGCGAAGACCTCACCGCTGTCTGGGTAGACGACGACGGCTTCGCGTACATCACGGGCGAATACGGCGCGGTCGTGCGCGTGCGCGCGCCGGGCGCGTGATCGTGTCGCGCGCCGAATCGATGGAGGGGTCGGCACCATGAGAATCGCTCGACTTGCATTTGCGCTCCTGGCGCTCGCGCTCGCATTCGCCGCGTGTGGCGATGGCGGCGGCGGAACGATTCCGCCGGTCCCCGAGGAGAGCGAATTCTCGCGCCTCTGGCCGAACGCCGACGGCAATACATGGACGTTCGACTATCAGCGGCACATCGCGACGGAGTCGATCATCCCGCAGATCGCGAATCTCGAAAGCCTCGAGGTTTCTGAAATCGACTACCTCGATCTCGAGTCGCGCCTGACCGGGCCGCTTCCCGCGAGCGGCGAAGTCGAAGATATCGGCATCATGACGCTCGAGTTTCGCGGAACGGTCGAATCGCGAGACGGGCCGAAGCAGAATCTCGACTCGACGTTCGAGCCGATCGTTCCCGCGCGCGCTCTCTCTCACGGGCATGCGCGCGCGTTCGACCGCGCGGGTGCGGGATCGCCCGCACCCGATGTCTCGCCGCTCATGGCGCGCGTCTACTTGGCGCGCCCCGATTTGCGCGCAACAATGCTCGCGCGAGGGTACGTCCCCGCCGACGTCGCCAAAGTTCTCTCGCCGCAAGCGCTGCCGCCATTCCAGTTCCTCGACGGCAAGTTCGAGAAGCAGGACCGGTGGATCGGGCTTTACGGCGACGTCACCTCGGACTCGTCGTACACGATCTTGAAATCGCCAATCACTGAGGGAACATCGTTTCGGCACCAGCTCGCACCAAGCCTCTCCGACGACATCTGGGAGTACGGGTGGGTTCTCGGAGCGCGCCGCGTCGAAACACCCGCTGGCACATTCGAGCGCGCGATCGGCGTCGTCTACTTCCTCGATTTTGGAATCGGTCGAGTGATCGACGACCGGGGCGGCGTCATCGCGGAGTTTCGATCGTTCACAATCTCCGTCTTCTACTTCGCGCCCGACGTCGGCCCCGTCTACCAGCGCACGATCGACTTCCTCGCGCCGCCAATCCCGGAACTCGCGATCGAAATCGGCACGCTCTTCTCCGAGGTCTCGCTCCGCGAATTCAACGTCGACTGACCGCGCGACAACGCGGCGTTCCTTCTTTGCGGCCAGTGCTGTAGACTCGGGTTCAATGGAGGCTGCCAATGAAGGCGCTAGCGTTTTGGAAAGCGGTCGTGGCGGACGAAGCTGACTTCCTGGGTTCGTTGATTGCGGAGCTCAAGAAACTCAACGTGCGTTTCTGTGTCGTTGGGGGCCAAGCGGTCAACGCCTATGTCGAGCCGCTCGTCAGCTTGGATCTCGATCTCGCCGTCAGCACGATGCAGATCGACGATCTGGACGCGCAGCTCCGCCACCGATTCACCGTCGAACGCTTTGCGCACAGCGTGAATGTCTCTTCGCCCGGTTCCGATTTGCGAGTCCAGTTTCAGACCGACTCGCGCTACTCCGACTTCGTCGATCGCGCCACCGTGCGCGAGGTGCTCGGTGTCCGACTTCCCGTCGCGGCGCTTGAGGACGTGCTCCAGGGCAAAGTGTGGGCGGCGCTCGATTCGACTCGACGCGCGAGCAAACGCCAGAAAGATTTCGCGGACATCGCGCGCATACTCGAGAGCCAGCCGAGCCTGCGCGATCGCGTTCCACAAGAGATACTGTCTCGCCTCGTGTAGCCGACGCGCCGGCAAGCACGCACTTGTTGTCGTCACGCTCGCGCGATAAGCTCCGCCCCATGATTCGTAAGTCATCTCATCATGGTGCGCTCTCCCGAACGACGCTCGACGCGCGTTGGAGTGTCCGACGTCGCGCGGCGGCTCTACTCGCCATCGCACTCGCGCTGTACGGCTGCGGCGCGACCGCGCCGCGCACCGCTTACCCGCCCGTCGTGGAGCTGACGATTCTCACGACGAACGATTTTCACGGCGCGCTCGAGCAGGTTGATAAGGAGCGCGACACGGAGCGGCCGATCGGCGGCGCTGCGTGGGTGGCGGCGACGATCGCGCGCGAGCGCGCGACGAATCCCGACGGCGCGATCGTCGTCGACGCCGGCGACATCTACCAGGGGACGGCGCTCTCGAATCTCACGCAGGGGCGCGCGTCGATCGACTACATGAACGCGGCGGGTTTCGACGCGGCGGCGATCGGCAATCACGAGTTCGACTGGGGCGTGCCGGTACTCCTCGATCGCATCGAGCAGGCGAAGTTTCCGATGCTCGTCGCGAACATGCGCGAACGCGCCACGGGCAAGCTGCCGAAGTGGGCAAAGCCGTATGTCATTGTCGAGCGGAGCGGCGTGCGCGTCGCTGTGATCGGGCTCATCACGCCGGACACACCGAACACCACGATGCCCGCGAATGTCGAGCCCTACGAGTTTCTCGATCCGGCGGCGGAGGCGAACGCGCTCATTCCGACGCTCGTCCCCGCGAAGGCGGACATCGCGGTGATCGTGTGCCACCACGGCGGCAGTATGGACCGTGACGGCAATCTCTCCGGCGAAGTCGTCGAGATGAGCGAGGCGATCGTCGGCGAGGCCGCGGTCGTCGGCGGGCATACGCATCAGATCATGCACGGCAAGGTGGACGGCGTGCCTGTCGTTGAGGCTGGCGCGAGCGGGCGCACCATCGGGCGCATCGACCTCGTCGTCGATCGCGCGGCGCGCGCGGTGACGGAGAGCAGCGTGCGCGTGCTCACGGTGTACGCCGATTCGACGGCGCCGGACACGAGCGTTGCCCGGCTCGTCGAGCGCTACCGCGCCGAAGTCGCGCCGATCCTTGACGAAGTGATCGGCGAGGCGGCCATCGAAATCGAAGCCGCGCGGCGCGAATGCGGCATGGGCAATTTCATCGCCGACGCGATGCGCGAAGCGGGCGGCGTCTCGTTCGCGTTCCAGAATCCCGGCGGCGTGCGCGCGCCGCTCGACAAGGGCCCGATCACATACAGCGAGATCTATCGCGTGATGCCCTTCGACAACACGATCGTCACGATGGAACTCACCGGCGTCGAGGTGCTCCAACTTCTCGAGCAAGCGGTGGGCGACGGGAGTTTTCTGCACGTGAGCGGGCTGCGTTACTCGGCTGACATGGCGCGCCCGAAGGGCTCGCGCATCACGGTCGCGGCGGCAACCGGCGGCGTGCCCATCGTCGCCGACACCGTCTATCCGATCGCGGTGAACAATTACATGGCGCAGGGCGGCGACAGCCTCCCGCTGATCACGAAGCGCGCCGGCGCGCGCGAAACCGGCATCGTGATTCGCGAAGCGATGGCCGCGCACATCCGCGCCGAAACGAAGGAAGGCCGCGCCATCAGCGCGCGCGCCGAGGGCCGCGTCTTCATCGAAGGACGTTAGCGCCGCTAACGCAGTTCGCTTCGCGGTGATACAATCGGCGGCGTTCACCCCGCGCCCTGAACTCGCAACCAACACGAGGGAATCGATGCCGCACTTGCCCACGGCGATTCGTCGCCTTACGTGCTCGCGCGCGGGTGCTCTCCCGCGGTACGCCAGCGCCGCGATCCTCGCGATTCTCGCGTTGTGCGCGTTGTCAGTAGGTCCCGCGCTCGCCAATGGCGGCGCAAGCTTCCCCGCGAACCAGCCATTCTCCTCGTACTGGTTTCCCAATGACCTTCTGACGTGGAGTGCCGCAACCGACCCCGACGCGCCGTACAACACGAGCGGCGTGCCGCTCGCGGATCGTTTCTCGGACCCCGCGACGCAAGCGAACTCGCACGCGCGCGAGGGCGAGGCGCGCGTCGCTTCCCTCGCGATCATGTACCCGACGACATCGAACAACCCGTCGCAAGGCTCCGATGCGTTTCGCGTGAACGCGTTTCACTCGTGGGAGTACGTCGACATCCTCGTGACGTGGGGCGGCTCCGCGGGCGAGGGGCTCATCCTCTCGCCGAGCGCCGACGTGATCGACGCGGCGCACCGCAACGGCGTGCCCGTCCTCGGCACGATTTTCTTTCCGCCGAACGTCTTCGGCGGCCAGATCCAGTGGGTACGCGATCTCGTGCAGAAAACCGGAGCGGTCTATCCCGTCGCCGACAAACTCATCGACGTCGCGAACGCGTACGGCTTCGACGGCTGGTTCATCAATCAGGAAACGAGCGGCGGCGACTCGCTCCTCGCGCTCGAGATTCAATCGTTCATGAAATACATCCAAGCGAACAAGCCGAGCGGCATGCACATCATGTGGTACGACTCGATGGTTCGCACCGGCGCGATCGCGTGGCAGAACGCGCTCAACAATCAGAACAAGATGTTCTTCGAGGACGATGCGATCGTGCCGTTCGAGCGGGTCTCCGACGAGATGTTTCTCAACTTCTTGTGGGCGAACACGGGGAAGCTGCAGAACTCGCGGAGTAAGGCGCAAATGTTGGCGCGCGATCCGTACGACGTCTTCGCGGGGATCGACGTGCAAGCGAACGGCTACAACACGAGCGCCGACTGGGACACGCTCTTCACCGAAGGGCAGTCGCACACGGTGTCGCTCGGTTTCTACGGCGCCGAATGGCCGTACGCGAGCACGAGCATCGACTCGATCTACTATCAGCGCGAGAGCCGTTTCTGGGTCGGCGCGAATCGCAATCCGAGCAACACGACGACCGCGAGCGCGTGGAAGGGAATCGCGCACTACGTTCCCGAGCGCTCGACGATCAACGACGTTCCGTTCGTGACGAGCTTCAACACGGGGCACGGCGCGTTCTTCGCGGTGAACGGCGCGGTTCTCAAGACGGGGGACTGGAACAACCGCGGCGTGCAGGACGTGTTGCCGACGTGGCGGTGGATCGCCACAAGCTCGGGCACGCCTCTCTACCCGGCGTTCGACTGGAGCGATGCGTACTACGGCGGGTCGTGCCTGAAGGTATCGGGGGCGCTCGACGCCTCGAACGGCACGCTTCTCAAACTCTTCAAGACGAATGTCGCCGTCACGAGCGATCTCGACCTGTCGGTCGCGTACAAGCGCGGTGTCGCGAACGTCCCGTCGCGCATGTCGGTGGGTCTGGCGTTCGCGGACAACCCCACCGCGGTCGTTCTGCTTCCCGTCGACTCGACGTCGAGCGCCGGCTGGAACACGCAAACGCTCGCGCTCGGCGCGCACGCGGGCCGAACTCTCATCGCACTCTCGCTCGATTTCGCCTCGTCCGTTTCAGAGCCCGCCTACGCGATGAAGATCGGGCAACTCGCGCTCGTCGAAGGCGCCGTCGACATCCCCGCGCCGGCGGCGAGCGCGTTCGTCGAAGACGCGGTGATGAGCGACTCGCGCACCGCGAGCCTTCGCCTGCGCTGGACTCACTCGCCCGACCCGGTGCACGCGTACAACGTCTATCGCGTGAACCCCGACGACACGCGCACCTACCTCGGCGGCACGGCGAACAACGCGTACTTCGTCTACGAGATGAAGCGCGTCGGCGCGGAGTCGACGACGACAATCGAGGTCGTCGCGGTCGGCGACGAGTTCGGGCACGCGACGCCTGCCACGACGAGCTTCTTCTGGGGCGCTGGCCCACCCAACGATGCGCCGATCGCGAACGCGAACGGCGGCTACTGCGCGCTCGCCGGCACGCTCCTCAAGTTCGAAAGCGACGGCACGCGCGACCCCGACGGCACGATCACGTCGTACGCGTGGGACTTCGGCGATGCCGCGACGAGCACCGATGCCGAACCGATTCACGTCTACGCGGCGCCCGGCAACTACGCGGTGACGCTCACGGTGACCGACGACTTCGGCGCGGTGCGCTCCGACACGACGATCGCGGCGATCACCAGCACGCCGATCGACGCGACGCCGAGCGCCGCCTGGTACGCGCTCGACGACGGCGCCGGCGCGGCGGCCGCGGATTCGTCGGGCAATGGCAACAACGGTGTCGTCGTCAACGCGCTCTGGGCCGCCGGCATCCAAGGCGGCGCACTCAACTTCGACGGCAGCGGCGACTACGTGCGCGTCGCGAACTACCCGAAGCCCGCGAGCACGATGAGCGTCACCGCGTGGGTCAACGCGGACTCGCGTCCCGGCTGGGCGTCGATCGCGAAGAACTGGGCGGGCGACACCGGCGCGTTTCATTTCGGACTCCACTCGGGCGACGGCGATCTCGAGGTGCAGGTCGCGGAGTCCGACGGCGGCGTCGTGAGCTTGCGCGAGTGCCTGCCGATCCCGCTCGGCGAGTGGCATCACGTCGCGGTGATCGCGGACGGTGCCGAGGTGCGCCTCTATCGCAACGCGAACCTCATCGCGCGCACGCCGTACGACGGCACGCTCAAGGTCACGCGCCCCGCGCTCGGTATCGGCGTAAAGCTCAACAACGCGGGCACCGGCCCGGACGCCAGTTCGCCCGGCTACTGGGACGGCCTCATCGACGACGTTCGCATCTACGACCGCGCGATCTGCCACAACGAACTCGCGACGCTCCACGGGCTCGGCGTGCTTACGGGTGTCGGCACGGGCGATGGCGATGTCGACAACGACGATGGTATCGACGCCGGCACGTCCTCCGCGTCATTCGCGCTCGAGCAAAACGAGCCGAATCCGTTCCGCCCGCCGACGCACATTCGTTTCCGCTTGCCCGCGCCAGCGCGCGTCACGCTGTCGGTCTACGATGTTTCGGGGCGGCGTGTCGCCGATCTCTTGAAGGGGCAGCTCGCGTCGGGCGAGCACTTCGCGGCGTGGGATGGCCGCGGAGCCGATGGACGCGCGGCCCCGGCGGGAGTCTACGTCTATCGACTCTCGGCCGGGGCCGCGACTGCGGTGCGAAAGATGCACCTGCTGCGATAGCGCGCGAACGATTACCTCGGCAGCTTCACCCGCTTCACCTGGTGATTGTAGCTGTCGGCGATGTAGAGCGTGCTCGTCGCATCGTCCCAATAGATGCCCGACGGTTTGTAGAGCGCCGCGTCGATCGCGCGCGTCGCATCCACCGAGTAGCCTCGCTCGCCCGACCCCGCCACCGTCGTGACGACGCCGTTCGCGTCGATCTTGCGAATCACCGCGTTGTCGGAATCGGCGACGTAGACGCTGCCGGCGGGCGTGCACGCGATGTCGGTCGGCTGCGAGAACTGCGCGCTCAACGCCGGCCCGCCGTCGCCCGTGTATCCCGGCGTCCCGTTCCCGGCGATCGTTGTCACCGCGCGCGTCGCGATGTTGATCTTTCGAATCCGATGGTTCTGCGTGTCGGCGACGAATATGTCATTGCCATCCGCGCTCACGTCCATCTTCCCGCCCGGGTACGCGTTCGTGCCGGTCGACCAGTTGAACTGCGCAGCCTCTCCGACGCCATCCGCGTAACCGCCCGTGCTCCCGGCAAACGTCGTGATGATTCCCTGCGTGTCGATCCTGCGAATACGCGTGTTCCCTTGGTCCGAGATGTACATGTTGCCCGCGGGGTCCCACACGACGCAGCTCGGCAGCGAAATCAGCGCGTCGAGCGCGGGCCCGTTGTCGCCCGCGAAGCCGTTGTCCGAACCAACGACCGACGTCACCATGCGCGTCGTCTTGTCGACCTTCTTCACCTTCCAGTTGTGCCACACCGAGATGTAGAAGTCGCCGGCCGGCGAGATCGCGACGTTGACCGGGTGATTCAGACTCACCTCGAGCGCTGGGCCGTCCGAGTCGTCGCCGTGCACGCCCGATCCCATCGCGCGCGAAATGATCCCGTTCGCGTCGACCTTGCGAATGACGTGGTTATTCCAGTCGGCAATGTAGGCGTCGCTTCCGGAGACGACGACGTCTTGCGGGAAGTAGAGCCGCGCACCGACCGCCGCCGTGCCGTCGCCCGAGTATCCCGCAGACGTCGGCTTCCCCGCGAAGTTGTAGAGAACGCCTTCCGCGTCGGTGATCGGTTGCGGGTCCGTTGTTTTGTCGCCGCCGCATCCGGCAATGCCCAGGACGAGCGTCGCCGCCGCGGCGATGCGGCGCAGCGCTCGCTGAGTGTTCGTCATCGTGAAGCCGCCCCCCGCGCGAGCCCTCATGGGTTGCGCACCTTCTTGATCATGTGATTCCACGTGTCGGCGACGTAGAGCGTGTTGGTCGCTTTGTCGAACGCGATTCCCTGAGGCTGGTTGAGCTTCGCCTGCCGCGCGGCCGTCCCGTTCGGCGAGGAGCCCTCGGCTCCCGTTCCCACGACCGTCGTGATGATCCCCGCCGTGTCGATCTTCCGAATCACGTTGTTGCCGTACTCGACGATGTAGAGATCGCCAGCCGCCGAAAACTCGAGGTCGGAGGGGAAGTTGAGTTGCGCGGAGAGCGCGTCGCCGCCGTCGCCCGCGTAGCCCTCGACGCCCGTACCCGCCACGGTCGTCACCTCGCGCGTCGCGATGTTGATCTTGCGCACGCGATGATTCTCCGGATCGGTGACGTAAATCTCGTCGCCGCTCGGCGAGAGCGCGAGCGTTGCGCCTCGCGTGCCGGTTCCGGTCGTGGTGCCGCCGGGCCAGCTAAACATCGCCGCCTCGCCGACGCCGTCCGCGAAGCCGCGTTCGCCCCCCGCGAACGTCGTGATGATTTGCGTGGCCGCGTCGACCTTGCGCACGCGCTGATTCCCCTGGTCGGCGATGTACATGTTGCCGGCTGCGTCGAAAACCAAGCTGCTCGGAAGATCCATCATGCACGCGGTGGCGGGGCCGTTGTCGCCGCCGAAGCCGCGCCCCGTGCCGACCGGGATCGAGCACTCGAGCGTCGTCGCGTCGAACGCCTTGATCTTCCAGTTGTGATACGCCGCGACGTAGTAGTTACCATCCGGCCCGATTCGAATTTCCGTTGGGTGATTGAAGTTGATAGTCGGCCCGGCGCCCGTGACGCCGTCGCCAACGAGCCCGGAGCCGATGAAGCCGTGAATCGTTCCGTCGGCCGTGATCTTGCGGATGCGATGGTTGTTCCAGTCCATCACGAGCATTTCGCCGCCCGGGATGACGGTGAGGTCGACGACCCAGTAGAGAAGCGCGTTCGCCGCGGGGCCCTCGTCTCCATCGTTGCCCGCGAGGCCGGTTTTTCCGGCGACGTCGTAGAGCATTCCGTCAGCTTCGACGATCGGGATGACCGGGTTCGGATCGTCGCCGCCGCAGCCGAGCGCGAGCGCCAGGATCAAGAGGAGCGCGATGAGAAGCACGCCGCGGCGCGTGGCGCGCGCGAGGGTTTCACTTTCGCTGGCGTGAATTCGCATTGCTCTTCTCGGTCTCCCTTGTGGCGCAATCACTGAAACAGCCATCAATGATCGTTCCTCGCGACGGACCCCGGCAAGTGAAATCTATGCCTGCAGGAGCCCATCGAGCGGCGCCCCGGCGAGGCTCGCGGCGGGCGGGGCGACCTCTTCGGGGTCGCGACCGCGGCGGAACACGCGTGCGCCCGCCGCGCCGTGCAGCGTGAGCCTCGTCCCCTCGAGCCGAAGCCACGTCCCCTCGCGAATCCCGACGACCGGCGTCGTGTTCTCTTCGAGGAATTCGCGAATCCTCTCCTCGCGCGTTTCGCCCATGTGCCGCGAGCCGGCATCCGCGTCGATGTAGTGCGGATTGATCTGGAATGGCACCAGGCCAAGCGCGGCGAAATGACGCGGCTCGACGATCGGCATGTCGTTCGTCGTCTTGATCGTCGGCGCGGCGATGTTCGTGCCGGCGCTGGCGCCCATGTACGGCATCCCGGCGCTCGCTCGCTCGCGAATCGCGTCGAGCAGCCCGCTCCGCTCGAGCGTGTCAAGCAAGCGAAACGTGTTGCCGCCTCCCGTGAAGACAGCGTCGGCGCGGGCGAGCCGCGCGGCGCCGTCGGCATCGGGCGAGAGCCCGAACAGCTCGATCCCTTCGCGCTCGAATCGCTCGCGCGCTTTCGCGGTGTACGCATCGCGGTTCTGAAGCGCGAACGGAACGAACGCGATGCGCCGCGCCGGCCCGAGAAAATCGCGGATCGCGCTCATCGCGTGATCGAGATAGCCCGATCCGAAGTTCGTGGAATTGCTCAACAGAAGAAGTCGCATCGGTTGCACTCCGAGGAGGGGCGAGAGAGTAAACGCGCCGAAAAGAAGGAAGGAGGCGCAGCCCGATGCGCCTCCCCGATTCCCGAGTACTGAACGAAAAAGCGGTTAGGCCGGAGTGACGTTCTCGGCCTGCGGCCCTCTCGGGCTGTCTGCCAAGTCGAACTCCACGAGCTGACCTTCTGCGAGCGTCTTGAAGCCCTCACCACGGATCGCCGAGAAATGCACGAACACGTCCTTGCCGCCATCACGCTCGATGAAACCAAAACCCTTCGTTTCGTTGAACCACTTCACACGGCCCTGCATTCTTTGAGACATAGATCTCCTCTTTCTTTTCCAATCGTGCCAGCTCGAACCCTCCCTCCTGCCCGGCACGAGGCATTCAGGACTTACCGTTCCAACGCGGGGCGTCGTTTCGGGCATCCGTGTCGGCTGAAATAGAAAAGCCGCCTGGCGAACGAAAGCCGGGCGGACGACTCAGATCAGCTTCCCCGGAACAACGAACGCACACCACTCACGAGAATTATATTGGCGGGCCGGCGGACTCGGTCAAGCGCTTTCTTCGACGGCTTCATTCGAGGGCGGCGATGAGTTCGCGGCAGAAGTCAGGGATGTCCGGGACGACGCGGCCCCAGACGATGTTGCCGTCGCGGAACGCGGCGAGATCGCCGACCCAGGTCGCGCCCGCGTTGACGAGATCGTCCTTGATGCCGAGCGATCCTGTGGCGCGGCCGCCCTTCACGATTCCCGCGGAGATGAGCACGAGTCCCGCGTGGCAAATCGCGCCGACGATCTTGTCGTCGTCGTGGAGGCGGCGCACGAGGTTGGTGACCGCGGCGTAGCGGCGCAGTTTGTCGGGCGCCCAGCCGCCGGGGACCACGATTCCGTGGAGCGACGCGGCGTCGACGTCGGCTGCGGCGTGATCGCTGCGCGCGGTGAGCCCGCCCGTCTTGCTGCGAAACGTCTCGCCTGCTTTCACGCCGACGATCAGCGTCGTGGCGCCCGCTTCTTGCAGCCGCATGAGCGGCACCCAGAACTCGAGATCCTCGAAGCCCTCGTCGACGAGAACGGCGATTCGTTTTCCGTGAAGACTCATCCCGACTCCTTTCGCGCGTGTTCGCGGCGGCATTGTATCATTCGCGCCGGACAGGTTCGAGGTTGCGATTCACTCGCGCGCACCGCTCCGACACCGCGCACGCGTTAGTCGCGCGTCGCGTGCGCATCGCACTCGCGGATGGGAGACCGTGTTGCAACTGAGTGTGTTCATTCCGGTCGCGTGGGTCGCGTGCGTCCATCTCGCGGCGCTCGGCGCCGGGCGGCCGCTCTACTCGCGCTGGGTGCACGCACGCGGCGCGGCGCGTGGCGATGCGATCGACACGGCGTTGTCGGTGATGCTTGGGCTCGCGGTTCTGGCGAACGCCGCGCTCGCGCTCGCCGCGTTCGGCGTGTTGCACGCGCCGCTCGTTGCGGGGGCGACGCTCGCGCTCGCTGGTGTGAGTGGCGCGCGCATCGTGCGTGCACGCATCGCCGCCGCGCGCATCGCTCGCGGCGAAGCGTCTCTCGCACCCGCGCCCGCGCCGCGCCCGGCGCTTGCGCGGCTCTCGGAGCGCGCGCCGCTTCTTCTCGCGCTCCTCTTCGCCGCGTGCTATCTGCCCAACGCGCTCATGCCCGTCCTCGAACACGACGACAACGTCTACCATCTCGCGATCCCGCGGATCTACCTCGAGGAGCACGCGCTCACGCGGATGCCGTCGAGTCTCTTCGCGAACATGCCGCACATCGTCGAGGTGCTCTACACGATCCCTATGAGCTGCGGCGACTTCGTCGCGCCGAAGGTCTTCGCGTACTCGATGGCGCTGTGGACTCTCGCGGCGCTCGTCGCGTTCGCGCGGCCGATTCTCGGCGGTTTCGGCGCCGGCCTCATCGCGCTCGTGTTCGTGTCCGGGAAGAACGTGCAGTGGCACCTTGGTCTCGCTTACGTCGAGCCGGTGATCGGATTCTTTCTGCTCTCTGCGTGTCTCGCGTTTTGGCGTTGGCGGCAGACTCGCGAAGCGGGGCTCTTGCGCGTCGTCGGCGTCGCGTGCGGCATGGCGATCGCGTCGAAGTATTCGGCGTGGGGATTTGCTGGGGCGATCCTCGGCGTGAGCGCGTTCGCCGCGATTCGCGCGCGCTCACGCGGCGTGTTCGCGCTCGTGCTCATCCCGATTGCGTTCGCGGCGCCGTGGCTCGTCAAGAATGCGCTCTATACGGGGAATCCGATCTACCCGAATTTGTTCGGCCTCTTCGGCGGAGCGTATTGGTCGGAGATTCAGGCGATGCACCTGTTGCGCTCCATGGATTTCGCGGGCGGCCCGGAGAAGACGCTCGCGTCGTTCGCGGCGCTCCCGTGGCGGCTCGTCACGCGCGACGAGTTCTTCTTCGCGCCGTGCACGAGCATGAGCTTGATGGCGCTCTTCGTCGTGGCGTTCGCGATGCCATCCAATTGGCGTTCGCCGCAAGTAGAAATGTTGGCGATTGCGGCGGTTGGGTTCGCGAGCTGGGCGTTGACGGTTCAGCAGGGCCGCTTTCTCGTCGCGTGGGTTCCGGTGATGGCGCTGGTGGCGGTGTTTGCGCTAGCGCCTCTCGTGCGCGGAGGCGGGGCGTGGGTGCGGGCCGCGCTTTTCGTTGCGGTCGCGGCTGTCGGCGCATACCAACTCGTCGCGCAGCTCTACCCTTTCGCACCGCGAATCGAAGTCTTCAGCGTGCCGCGCGATGAACTGATTCCGAAGAACGGGAACTTCGCGCTCTGTGAGTTCTTGAACCGCGAGGTTCCGGAGGGCGGCAAGGTGCTCGCGCTATGGGACAACCGATTCTTCTTCTTGCGGCGCGAGTTCGAAGCCGAAAGCGCGTACGAAGCGCCGACCGGGCTTGCGCGGCTTCGCGAGCGTGGATCCGCGCGAGGTTTCGCCGAAGATCTCGCCGCGGACGGCTTCACGCACGTCGTCATGAACAATGCGGTCGCCTCGACGTATATGAACAACGCCGTCGGCGTAGACCTTCTCGACGACGCGCTCTATCCAGCGTCGCGGCTCGAAAAAGATCGCGCGCTCTTGAGCGAGTTCGTGAGCGATCATCTCGAGCCGCTCGTGCAGTTCGGAAATCTCTTCGCGTTTCGCATTCGGGCCGCGGGCCCCGCGGCGCGATGAGGGCGCCGCGCCCCACGCATCGCCTCACGCCTCGCCGGCGGGCGTTCGCTGCCGCGCTACTTGCGGTGACTCTCGCCGGCGCGTTCGCATTCCCGCGCGACGCGGGCGCACACGAGTGGTCGCTCACCGAGACACGCGCCCAATTCGATTCGCGCGGCGGGTACACGTTCGAACTTCTCTTCGACGCCGACGCGCTTCTCTACGGCGTCGCGCCAGGGCATCTCGCGGCGGCCGATTCGGCGAGCTTGCGCGCGCTCTCACGCGAGGAGCGCGGACGCCGCGTCGAGGAACTGCGCGCCTTCTTCGCGCGCGCCGTCGAGATCCGATTCGACGACGTCCTCGTTGCGCCGGCGGTTTGGTTTTCGAGTCGCGGCGAAACGCAGGGAAGTGCCGTGCCGGCAAGCAGCGGCGATGGGCTTCCCGGTAACAGGATTAGTTTTGGCGGCGAGCGGCCGCGCGGCGCACGCGCGTTCACGATTCGCGCACCCGAGAGCTTCGGAACGCTCTTGCTCTCGATTCAGCGCGACGAGGGGGCCCCCGCGCGGCGCATCGTGAAGCCGGGAATGGAGAGTGACGCGATCGCGCTCAGCGATCGGGGCGGCGCGAGCCGGCTCGCGATTATCGCGCTCTACGCGCGGCTCGGCTTCGAGCACATTCTGCCGAAGGGCCTCGATCACATTCTCTTCGTCGTGGGGCTGTTTCTTCTCAGCGCGCGCACTTCGGCGCTCCTAAAGCAGGTCACCGCGTTTACGATCGCGCACTCGCTGACGCTGGCGCTCTCGATGTACGGCGTGATCACTCTGCCGGGGCGCGTCGTCGAGCCTCTAATCGCCCTCTCGATCGCCTACGTTGCCATCGAGAATCTCGTCACGTCGGAACTGAAGCCGTGGCGCCCGCTCGTGGTGTTCGGATTCGGGCTCTTGCACGGGCTCGGCTTCGCGGGCGTGCTACGAGAACTCGGGCTGCCGCGTTCCGAATTCCTCGTGGCAATCGTGTCGTTCAACGTCGGCGTCGAACTCGGACAGCTCGCGGTGATCGCGCTCGCGTTCGCCGGGGTCGGATGGTGGCGGCGCCATCGTGCGTATCGCTCGCGCGTCGTCGTCCCCGCGTCGGCCGCGATCGCGCTCGTCGGCGTCTTCTGGGCGGTTCAGCGCATCGCGGGTTGACGCGAATCGCGCGTCCGTAGACACTCGCCGCATGAATCTCCTTGCTGCCGCGGGCTCGGGCGCACTCTTCGGGGTTTTACACGGCCTCGGGCCGGATCACTGCGCGGCGCTCGCGTCGCTCATCGCGCACGACCAAGATCACCGCGCTTCGACGCGCGCGAGCTTCCAGTTCGGGCTCGGTCACGCGGCTGCGCTCGGCGTTCTCGGGCTCGCGGCGAGTGCGTCGGGGCTCTTGATCCCGGAATCGTGGGAGAGCGCGGCCGAGGTTTTCGCGGGGTTGCTCCTCCTCGTCGTCGGTGTGCTCGCGCTCACGCGGCGCGACGCGCAACTCGTCATCCACAGTCACGCGCACGATCACGTGCATCCGCATGCGCACGACGAACCGCCGCACGCGCATTGGCACATGCATCTCGGCACGGCGCTCTTCCGGAAGCACGACGCGCGACAGCCGCACCGCCACCCGCACCTCGCGGCGATCATCGGCGGGGCTTTCGGACTCAGCGGCGTGCGCGCGCTCACGCTCGCTCTGCCGCCGCTCATTCTCGCCGCTCATTCTCTCGCGAGCGCACTCGTCTTCGTCGTCGCGTTCGGCCTCGGCGTGACGATCTCGATGGTCGCGTTCGGATTCGTCTTTCAGACAGCGCGGCGCGGGCTCTTGAGTCGCTTCGCCGCCAATCCCGCCGTCGCCAACTTGTGGATCGCGCGTTCTATCGGCGTCTTTGCGATCGGACTCGGGATTTACTGGGTCGCGCGCAACTTCACGATCGCGTAGCGGATCGTCCGAGCGGCCGGTCGGCGACGACGGCGGCCAGCACGAGCAGCGCGCCGCCGCCGATCTCGCGCCCCGCAAGCACGTCGCCGCGTACCACCCACGCGAAGATCGCCGCCATCACCGGTTCGAGCGCGAAGATGAACGCCGCGCGATTCACGCTCGCCGTGCGCTGCCCCGCGGTCTGCGCGAAGATCGTCAGCGCGGTGGCGACGAGGCCGAGATAGAGAATCGACGCGGCGTGCGACGTGATCGGCGACGGGTACGGCGCGCGGAGCGCTGACGCGGTGATGGCAGCAAGGAGCGTCGTGACGGCGAGTTGCACCGCGGTCAGCGGAAGCACCGGCGATGTGCGCGCGAACGAGCCCATCGCGATGATGACGAACGCATACGTGATCGCGCAGCCGAGCGTCAGAAGGTCGCCCGCGCGCACCGCGGGTTCGACGCCGCGCCCGAGCAAGAGCACGATCCCCGCGCAGCCGCACGCGAGCGCGACGTACGTGCCGCGCGCGGGCTTCTCGCGCGTGAGCAGAAACCGAAACAGAGGAACGAGCGGCACCGAGATCGCGGAGAAGAACGCCGAGCGCGACGCCGACGTCAGCTGCAGCCCGAGCGTTTGGAACGCGAAGGTGACGAAGAGAAGCACGCCGAGGAGCGTGCCGCGCCGAAGCGTGGCGCTCGCGAAAGTGTCGCGCCGCACGAGCACCGGCAGAAACGGAAGCGTGCCGAGCGCGAACCGCGCGACGATGAGCGGAAACGGCGCCCACACGTCGAGCGCTTCCTTCACCAAAACAAACGTCGTGCCCCAGACGGTCACGACGCCGAGAAGAAGTAGCTCGCCTCGCAGACTCGCGCTCATCTTGCTCATGAGCCGGCGAGTCTATCGCAACACACGCTCCGGGCGCCCGTCGTTTCCCGCGAGGATGCCGTCGATCCATGCGACATGCGCGCTGATGCGCGTGTAGACGTCCGTGATCGCGTATTGCTCCGGACGTCCGCCCATCGCGCCCGAACTCACGCCGACGACGAAGAGCTTCTCGCCGATTTCCATGAGCGCTGGCCCGCCGCTGTCGCCGGGGCCGCTGACGCCTTCCATCGCGGTGCCGAGCGGCGGCTCGTCGAAGGGCATGAAGATGCGCAGAGGCCCGGCGTCGTCGATGACGTTCGTCGCGGCGCGGCGGCGGCCGTCGGTGCGCGTAACGCCCGACTTTGGATTGCCGTAGTCGCCATACCCGACGAGGTACACCGTCTTGCCGAGTTCCTCGCGACCGCGATAGATCGCGAGCGGTCGCGTTCCCTTCACGGGCCCCGCCAGTTCGACGAGCGCGAGGTCGACTTCCGGCGGGCGATCCTTCGGGCCCGACCCTTCGGGGTGAATGACGACGCGGCGGATTGCGATGAGTTCATCGCCGAATCGCACCTGCCCGCCGCTTTTCGGAACGGCGGCCGCAACGTGCGCCGCGGTCACGCCCCACGTCGGAGCGATGAGGGTGCAGCCGCCGATGCCGACGATCTCGCCTGCCGCGTCGAAACGCACTCCGAGTTCGACCGAAGCGGAGTCGGGTTTGTCGTGCCGAAGAACGACAGCGGCCGCGGGGCTGGCGCAGAGAAGTACGAGTGAGAGTGCGAGGCGAAGCGATGTCCGGATCATCATGTCGTCTCCATGGTGGGAGGAAGCGCGGAGGAAAAAAGCGCGTGCGCGCCGAGCGTTGCCCGGCGCGCCGCGATTCGATTGCCGATCGTCGAGCTTAGTTCTGCTTCTCGATCTTCACTTCGAGGCGGCACTCTTCGCCGTCGGCCGTCTGCGTGCGCTGGAGCTGCACGTTGGCCTCCGCGTCGATGCCCTGCTCACGAAGCTTCTGGTCGATGAGCGCCTGAATCTCTTCCTGCGTCATGTTCGGGTCGGGACGAATGATGATCGCGTGCGCGTCATCGCCGGGCTCGCCGTCGACGACGAGTTTCAGCTCGCAGTTCTCTTCTGTCTGCGCCCCCTCGCCGTCGAGACAGCACGCCGTGTCGCAGCTAATTTGGACCTGCGTCATGTCGCCCTCGGTCGAGACGGCCACGGTGGCGCCTTCCATGCCGCACGACGCGAGCTGCGACCGGATGTCCGCTTCGATTTCCTCCGCCGTCTTGCCGCGCCGATCGATCGTGAGCTGGCAGACGCCCTCGCCGGCCATGGCGTACATGTTGCCCTCGACGCGCTCACGACGCGGCGCGACCTGCGCGCGCGAGTCGATGCCGCGGCGCGCGAGCGTGCTCGCGAAGAGCGACGCCGCGTGCTGCGCGTCGCGCTGCGAACGCGTCGGCGTGAACGCGGTCAGACGGAAGTGATCCGCTTGCGCGAGTTCCGGCGACGGCGCCTCGCCGACAGCCGCGGTGACGATGTTACGCACCTCGGCGTTCGCACCCGACGCGACGGCCGCGTGATCCGAATGCGTCGTCGCGATGCGACCCACGCGCACCTCGGTGCCGCCGACCGCCGTCTTCAAGCCGTCGGCGATCTCGCGAACCGTTTCGCGATCGAGCCCCGGCCCCGCGAGCGTGAGCGTCACTTCATTGCCGACGGTGCGCTCGTACGAAAACGGAACGAACAAGAAGATAAACGAGAACACGGCAACCGCGAACGCGGCCGCGAATGCCGGCCTCGCCTTGAAGAATCGAAATGCTGGCATGAAAGAAACTCCTTTCGAAGTCGAACCGCGCGCTGTCGCGCGACCGAGATCAGATTGGGAACGCGCGCGGCGTGTGGCGGCCGAACGCACGGTGGTTTCGATGGAGGGGATTCCGCTCTCGCTTGCCGAGCGGAGCGCGCTGAAGTCGGCGGCCATGGCGTCGTCCGCGCACGGACGACCCGGTCGCTTCGTCCAACGCTGGTCGCGGTCTTCACTCATTGCACGCCTCCTTGTGAACGCGTTCGGTGGCCGTTGCCGGCGCGAACGCGACTTGTCTTGCCATGAGCCGGTTGCCGCCGCGCGCGCGCTGCGTTGCCGCGTCCGCGATCGAGCGCACCGGCGTCTCGCTCGTAAAGCCGAGCCTTTCGTAGTGCCGGCGCAGCCGCCCGCGCCCTCGCGCAAGCCGCGACTTCACCGCCGAGACGGACACCTCTTGCATCGCGGCGACCTCGTCGACGGAGTAGCCCTCCATCTCGAAGAGAACGACCGCCTCGCGTTGCACGGATGGAAGCGTCGCTAGCGCCCGGGACGCTCGCGCCGCCCGCTCGCGCTCCTCCTCCCGAACTGCGCCATCCTCGCCGGCCGGTTCGTTCCCCAGCGTCAACTCCTCCTCGAGGGCCAGGAATCTCCGCCAGAAATGCGACCGCGACCGTGTTCGGTGAACGGAAAGGAGCACTGCGTAGAACCAAGGTCTGAAGCGAGACTCGTCGCGCAGGGTCGGCAGCTTCTCGAAAGCGCGGAGCACGGCATCGTGGAAAAGATCGTCCCCTTCCGGGATGGATCGGGAGAGGCGCCGCGCCGTCGCGCAAGCTCTTCCGTGGAACGGCGTCAAAAGCTCGGTCAGCCGTTGCCACTTCTCGTGATCGCTTTCGATTCGCATGCCCGCCTTCGCTGGAGTCGTTGCTTCGGTCAGCCTACGGGATAGGAGACGCTTGGGAGGCGTGATCGGTCGCAGGAAATTTTACGACGGGGAGATTTCTGCGTCGCGCGGGATTTTTGGGGGCGCGGGCGCTGGCGCGGACGATGGCGCCGGAGCGGGGGCGTACGCGGCGGCGGCTACGTGCGCGCGGCGGTCGCGCGGCGCTGGCCCCACGCGACCAGGAGGATCCCCGCGAAGATGACCGGCGCGACGAGAAGCGCGCGCCGCGTCGGGACTTCGGCGGTCCACCAGTACGCGAGGAGCGACGAAATGATCGGCTCGAGCGTGATGCTCGTCGCGACGACGTACGCGGGGAGATGCTTGAGCACCGCGTTGTAGAGCGAGTGGCCGAGGCCGGTGGGGATCGCGGCGAGCGCGACGAAGACCCACCAGTCGGCGGGGCGCGCGGGCGCGAACGGCTTGCCGGTTGCGACGAGCGCGATGGCCAGCGTGAGCGCGGCCGCGCCGTAAACGCGCACGAGGTACGGCACCGTGTCCCACGATTGGCGCTCGCGGCGGCCGACGACCATGTAGCCCGCGGCAAGCATCGCTCCGGCGAGCGCCATGAGGTCGCCGCGAATCGAGAGCCCCGCGAAGCCGATCGAGACCGCGCTCCCCGCGAGCGCGATGCCGATGCCCGCCCAGCCGAGCGGCGGCACGCGCTCGCGCAAGAAGATCGACGCCGCGATCGCCGCCCACACCGGCTGCGTCGTCACGAGCAGCACCGAGTTCGCGACCGACGTGTGCGACAGCGACGCGATCCACACCCAGAAGTGAAGGCCGAGGAGGACGCCGGCGAAGATGGCGCCGGCGTGGTTGCGCGTGCGCGCGGGTGATCGCGCGAACGACCGTGCGCGCAAACCGGTGACGACGAGCACGATGAGCGCTCCGACCGCGGCGAGCGCAACGCGCCAGAACGCAAGCAGCAGCGGGTCGGACTGCGACAGCTTCACAAGCGGCGCCGCGAACGACGCGGCCGTCACCGCGAGCAGAAGCTGCCCGACGCCCGCGCGGCCGCGCGCATGGCGAGGCGCGTCGGGTGTTTCGCGGGTTGTCGCTGCAGTGCTTTCCATTTGGGTCTCTTGTATCACAGGCGTCGCGCGATCCCGACCTCAATCCTCGCAGCTGCGCATCGCGCGCGCGCTCCGCGCGTAGACATGCGCGCGCGGGCCGCGGTAAGGTGAATCGCGCTGCGAGTAACGTCGCGCCGCGAGTCGGCGCGAATCGGATCCGCCCCGAAGGAGACCGACTGCCGTGTCTGACCCGCGCCAACCACCTCTGCCCCGAATCGCGTTCGCGATCGCGTTCATCGCGCTCGGTGCGATCGCCGCGGTGCGTGGCGGCGGTGGTGTCGCGCTCGCCGCCGACGCACCGGGCATCGCGGAGTTCATGAAGATCAAGGCGCCGACGCTGCCGGCGCTTGCGCGCGACGGCACGCTCTACTTCCGGCACAACGTTTCGGGGGTGAACCAGCTTTTTCAGTGCCGCGCGGGCGTGAGTCAGCGCGACGCGAAAGCGCTCACGAGTTTTCCGGATGGAATGAGTTCGTACGCGCTCTCGCCTGATGGCGCGTGGATCATCGTGACGGCGGCGGTGGGCGGCGATGAGAACGCGCAGCTCTATTTGGTGAACGCCGCGAATGGCGACGTGACGCCGCTCACGGCGAATCGTGCCGTGCGCCACGGCGGCGTCGTGTGGCGGCGTGACTCGAAGGCGTTCGCGTACTACGCCAACGACAAAGACCCGGCGGCGTTTCATGTCTACCTCCACGATCTCGCCGTGCGCCAGTCGCGCGGCATCGTTGCCGCCGACGGTCAGAACTACCCGGCGGATTTTTCGAGCGATGGTGCGCGCCTTGTCGTCGGGAACTCGATCACGTCGATCGCAGCGCGACTCTTCGAGATCGATCTCGCGTCGCTCGCGTCGCGCGAGATCACGCCGGCGGGCGCCGAACGGATTTTCAACACGGTCGGTTACGGTCCGGGCGATCGCGAGTTCCTCGTGATCAGCGACTTCGGCGACGAGCGGCAGCGGATGCAGCGTATCGATCTCGCGAGCGGAGCCGTGTCGCCGCTCGTGAGCGGGCCCGCGCTACACGACGTCGACTCCGCCGCGCTCAATGAGGATCGCTCGCTTGTTGCGATCCTCTCGAATGTCGACGGCTATCGCTCGCTCGAGATCCGCGCGCTGCCAGCAAACACGGTCGTCGCGGGGCCGAACCTCGCGGAGGGGCTCGTCAGCAGCGTTTCGTTCGCTGGCCGGCAGCTCGTGTTCATGCTCGACAACGCACGCACGCCGGGGATTGTGCACACGTGGTCGCTCGATGCGCCCGCCGCGCCGCCGGTCGCGCGCACCGAGGCCGCGCTCTATGGCGTCGACGTCTCGCGCTTCACGCTGCCGCAGCTCGTGAAGTACCCGTCGTTCGACGGACTCGAGATTCCCGCGTTCCTCTACCTGCCGCCGGGCTACCGCGCGGGCGAGCCGATCCCGTTTCTCATCCAGTTTCACGGCGGTCCCGAGGAGCAATTCCGGCCGGGGTTCAATCGCAACATTCAGTACTTCGTTTCGCGCGGCTTCGGCGTGATCGCGCCAAACGTGCGCGGCAGTACGGGATACGGCAGCGCGTATCTGCAAATGGACGACTACAAGGGACGCATGGGAAGCGTGCGCGACGGCATCGCCGCCGCCGAGTGGTTGATCGCGCGCGGCTACGCGACGAAGGGGCGGATCGGCGTGTACGGCGCGAGCTACGGAGGGTTCATGGTGATGGCGCTCATCACCGAGGCGCCCGACTTGTGGGGCGCGGCGTGCGCGCAAGTCGGCATCGTCAACTTCGTGTCGTTCCTCGAGAAGACGGAGGACTACCGCCGCGCGCTGCGCGAAACCGAGTACGGGCCGCTCTCCGACCCAGAGTTTCTGAAATCGATCTCGCCGATCTACAAGGCGGATCGCATCACGGCGCCGCTCATGCTCGTGCACGGGTTGAATGACCCGCGCGTTCCGATCGGCGAGCCGCTGCAAGTCGCGGTCGCGCTCAAGCGGCGCGGCGTCGATGTCGAGCAGCTCTACTTTCCGGACGAGGGGCACTCGATCGCGAAGGAATCGAACCGTTTGCTCTTCTACGAGAATCTCGCGCGGTTCTTCGAGAGCCGGCTCGCGCGCTAGCGGGCGCTGCGCCGCGCGGCGCGCGCGAGGCTCCACGTCAGCGCGGGCGGCGTCACCATCGTCGTTACGATCACCATGATCACGACCGCGGAGTAGATGCCGTCGTCGATGACGCGTTCTCCGTGAATCGTCAGACCCGCGCCGATGCTCGCGAAGATGAGTCCCACTTCGCCGCGCGGAATCATTCCGAGTCCGATCGAGAGTTTGTCGAGCCCCTTGCCCGCGCGGCCGACCACACCGAGCGAGCACGCCTGCTTCCCGATGATCGCGGCGAGCGTGAGGATGCCCGCCAGGCGCAGCGTATCGAAGTCGGCGAACGTGCTCGCGTCGACGTGCATTCCCATAAGCACGAAGAAGATGGGCACGAGGAAACTCGCGATCGGTGCGATCAATTCTTCGAGTTGGTGGTCGCCGCGCGCGGTGAAGTCGCGATAGTGAACGGCCTCGAGGATGAGGCCGGCCGCGAAGGCGCCGACGATCGGCGCGAGGCCGATGGCGCCCGATATGTACGCGAGCAGGAAGCAGAACGCGAGGCTGATGGTGAGCAACACGCCCGAGGCGCGCAGGTGCGACGCGACGTGGAAGAGCCGGGGCGAGAGCCAAAGGCCGATGACGAGCGATCCGAAGAGGAAGAGCGCGGACTTCGCGACGATCGCGCCGAGAGAGACGTACGAGAGCTGTGTCCCCTGATTCGCCGCGGCGATCAGTCCTGTCACGAGCGAGAGAATCACGAGCCCGAGCACGTCGTCGATCACGGCCGCCCCGAGAATCACTTTCGCTTCGGACGATTTCGATTTCCCAAGATCTTGAAGAACGCGCGCGGTGATGCCGACGCTCGTCGCGGTGAGCGTCGCGCCGAGAAAGACGTGCACGTAGAACGAGTGCTCGGGAACGAAGACGACGCCGACGCCGTAGCCGAGTAACCACGGCGCGATCACGCCGAGCACCGCGACGACGAGCGATGTCGCGCCCACCTTTCTCATTTCGCCGACCGTCGATTCGAGGCCGACGCTGAAGAGAAGAACGAGGACGCCGAGTTCCGCAAGAAGCGCGATGTGCGCGTTCGTTTCGATCGGTTCGAGTGCGGTGTATCCGAGGAGCGAGAGATTCCCGAGGAGAACGCCGATGGCGAGTTCACCGAGGACGGCCGGCTGCTTCATGCGCACAGCGAGATCGCCCCCGAACTTCGCAGCGAGCAGAATGACGATGAGGCCGGCGAGCACGGGGCCGACGGCGCCCCCGTGTTCAGATCCGGCGGCGAGCGCGATCGACGGCGCGGCGGCGACAGCGGCAAGCGCCGTCACGGCGACCGCAAGACCTCGCGGATGTGTGTGTCGACGCATCAGGGCGTGTACACGGCCCAGAGTGTTTTCTTTCCGCGCGCGACGGGCACGCGGGCGTACGCGTCGCCGTCGCTCGCGCCGAGCGGAATCGAAACTCCGTCAGCGAGAATCTCCGAGAGCACCGCGCCCCCGGCGGCGCGCGGAATCGCGACGACGAGATGATCGAGCCGGGCGTCGACCTCGACGCGAAGCCGGTTCTCGCGCCACGACGAGGTGAGCGACGATCGTGCGCGCGCCTCCCAGAATCGTGCGTACGTGTCGACCGACGTAACCCAGATCGAGTCGTCGAGCGCGCCGGACATTGCGTCGAAGAGATGCGCGGGATCCGCGGCGAGCGGCGTGGCGTCGTCGCACGGCACGACGAGGAGCGGAAGCGATTCGCCTGCGTTGCCCGCAGCCTGATACGGGAGCGCGTCGAAGGCGCCGTCCGTTGCTTCGGCGACGCTGCCTTCGTACGTGCGTCGCGCAACAGCGAGGAGGCGTACGCCGCCGCTCGCAAGGCGCGTATGCGCCGCTGCGGCGAGCGCGCGCGGCGCGAACGCGCACGCGCGCTCATCGTCGCTCGCGCCCATGCGCCGCATCGCGTCACGCGTCGCGTCGAAGGCGCGCCACTCCGCGTCCGAGGGCTCGGGGGCACGAAGCGTCGCGGCAAACGCTGCGCCGAGGGAAGCGCGTGCGCGCCGCGCCGCTTCGAGATCTTCAATCGTCACCGACGGGTCGATGACACACGCTGTGAAGAGCAGGTGCTCGCGCTGCGGCATCTCGTCGAGACGCGCAAGCGCGCGCGCATCGCCCGCGACGACGGGGAGCGCGATGCGCGGATAGCCGAATGGAGTCGGGGCGAGATGCGGAAGCGGCGCGATCGCGTGGATTGCGTCCCACACATCGCGGTCGGATGCGGCGCGGTCGAGGAAGATGATATTTTGCGCTGCACGTTTGGCCGCGTTCTGCCATGCGGCGCGCGCGTTCTCGTCGGGCGGGGCGCCGAGGTCGACGACGACGATAAGTCCGGAGTCGATTGCAGCGCCGCACGCACTCGCGAGGCGTGTGTCGCTCGCGGCGCCGTGCGGCACGATCAATACGCGATGACGCGACAGAGACTCCGCGAGTGCGCCGCTCGACGCGGCCTCGTGGAGAAGGCGCGCGGGGCCGTAGCCGCGCGTCGCGAAGTTGAGCCAGTCGAGGCTCGTGCGCGCGCCGCGGGCTGGCGCATCGCCCCCGCCGCGCGTTGGCGCGTGCAACACGGCCACGTCAGCGGCGACGCCTCCGTAAAGCTGCGTCATGCGCGCGCCGCCCGCGCCCTTGCCGCCGCCGCCGCCGCACCCCGCAATGCCGAGCACGAGCGCGATCAGCGCGATCGCGGCTCCAACCACGACCGCATCGTTGCCGACGCCCGATCGTGCGTTCGCCGCGCGTTCGAAGCTCGCAGTTCTGCGCGTTTGCCGCACGCCTACAGCGTCTCCTCGAGGCGGAACTGCACACTCTCGATCGCGCCGCCGCGTTTGTAGCGCACGCTCAGAAGACGGCCCACTTCGCCGGCGAGCGTTTCCGCCAGAGCGCCGTCATCCCAACTCGCCGCGGCGAGGCCGTTGATCGCGAGGATCTCGTCGCCATCGCGAATCCCCGCGCGCCACGCGGGCGTGTTCTTGCCGACGTGTAACGCGACGAGCGCTCCCGCTTCGCGCCAGCACGCCATGCCGCTGCGATCGAAACGGTCGTACTCCTCGAAGTTCGCGTTCGGCTCGACGTACATCGTCTTCCCTTCATAGTCGAAAATCACCGTGAAGCGGCGCAGCACGCCGGCGCCGAGATTGCCCGCGAGCTTCGTCGTCGCGAACACACCGTCGGTCGATTCGCTGAGCCCCACGACGAGGTTGCGCACGACGTGCGGGCCGAGAGTGAAACTCGAAAGCCGCGTCACCGCCGAAAGCTGCATGCCGCCGACGCCCGCGTGCGGGCGGTGCGCGACGCGCGCGGCGGACTCGAGCAGCCTGTGGCGCGCGACGAACGGCGCATGAAGGTCGAGCGACGCGCCGCTTCCGGTGTCGATGCGGAACACACCTTCGAGGCGGCCGTCGACGACGCCCGCGGCCGACGGAACATTCCCTTCGAGCGAGATCGGGATTGCGGTCGCGGTCGTGCTCGGCGTGAATGCACCCGGCGCGTAGATCGAAAGAAGCTCGCGCTCGTAGTCGAGTCGCACGACGAAGCGCGAGAAGAAGTCGTAACCGAGAATGCCGCGCACGCCCATGCTTTCGATTCCGGGAATGTTCGCGAGCGGAATCGCGACGAGCTTCTGCGAGAGAAGCGACAGCGTGCCGATCGCGAGCGTATCGACGCGCACGTACGAAACGGTGACCGAGCCGCCGATCCCCTTCGCCTCGATCGCACCGGCCTGCTCGAGGCCGAGGTCGCGCGCGACGCCTTCGTCGATACACGTTGCACCGGCGCCCGTGTCGAGAAAGAACGCGTACGGGCCGCGGCCGTTCACCATCACCCGCGCGAGAAGGTGCGCGCCGTGCGTCGTGATCGCGATGTCTTCGGCGCGGTCGCCGGATGCGAACCGATAGTCCGCCGCAGCCGCGCTCGGCATTCGAAACGCGCTCGCGTCGATCGCGACGTTGCGTTCGATGCGGTCGATCTCCATCACGATATCGTGCGCCGGATCGCCCGTCGTCTGACGCACGCGAAACGGAAGCATGAGGCCGTCGACCTCGCGATAGTCGTCGTAGATGACGGTCATCGTGTCGATGTCGCGCACATCGATGGTGCGGAGTAGCCGCGCGTTTTCGCGATCGAGTACGAGGATGCGCGCGCGCCCGCCCGGCGGGGAGACCGACAGCCGCATCGCGCCCGCGCCGTCGCTTGCGGCGGGCAACTCCGTGACCGCGGCGCTGCCGGCGTCCGTCAGATACGCGAGCGATCCCATGAACGCTTCCGAGATCACCTCGCGCCGTTCCTCTCCGACGAGCGTGCGCGTCTTTCCGTTCGGGTCGACAGTCCACGCTTCGCCGCCCGAGAGGCCGCTCGAGAGCGTGACGACGCCGAGATCGAGTCGTTGAACGAGCTGCTCCGCCCCCGCCGAAAGCGTCTCGAACGTGCCGGGAAGTCCGATCGCGAAGACGCGCCCCGTGATGCGCAGCGAGCGCGTGTCGCGAATCGCGTCGATCGTGCCGACGGAGCGCGCGTGGCGATCGAGAGTCGTCTCGGCAAACGCGGTGCACGCGCCGAGAGTGATCGCGACGGCGGCTGCAACGGTGATGAAGAGCAGGTGCGTGGTGCGGCGGCGCATATCGGCTCCACCTTTCGTTCGCGATGGCGATGGGCGCGCGGCTGCAGCGCGTCACGGCGCCGCGCTCGCGCGTCGCGGCGTGCAGCATGATACGGAATCGCGCGCACGTGCGTAAAGCACGACTCGACGCGCGGCAACCCGGCTGACGACCGTGAGAGCGCGGAACGCCTCGGCGCGCATCCGCGCGGAAAGCGCCAATCGCGCTCGCGGCCGCTGCGGTATAATGGCGCCCGTCCGCCGCTCGCCCCGGAGGGTTTTGAATGCGTTTCTCAAACCGGTCGCAAAGCGCGCCCCCCCGCTCGCAACGCTTCTCACGACGCCTCACCGCAGCCGCTGCGCTTGTCGTGGTCGCCGCCGCCGCGTTTTCCGTGTCGCGCTTGGCGCCGAATCGTGACGGCGCGCCGTTCGCCCCGCGCCGCGGCCCCGACGCTCCCACCGATTGGTTCTACATGCAGCGCGCGTACCCGACGGGCGTCATCAACTACGAGGCGCGCGCCGAAGCGCTCCGCGAAGCGCGAGCGCTACGCGAGGCGTCGCTCGCGCGCGGGCCCGCCAAGAGCGCGGCCGCGCCGTGGACGCTCGCGGGTCCCGCGAACATCGGCGGCCGCGTCACCGACATCGTTGCGGATCCCGCGAACCCGAGCGTCGTCTACGTCGGTGCGGCGTCGGGCGGCGTGTGGAAGTCGATCGACAACGGCGCAACGTGGGCGCCGGTCTTCGACGGCGCGGGGAGCCTCTCGATCGGCGCGCTCGCGATGAGCCCGACCAACCCGAACGTCGTCTACGCGGGAACCGGCGAAGCGAACCCCGGCGGCGGGAGCGTCGCGTACGGCGGCGACGGCGTCTGGAAGACGACCGATGGCGGCGCGACGTGGAGCGCGCTCGGTCTTACGGCGACGCGCTACATCGGCCGCGTCGTCATCGATCCCACCGACGCGTCGCGCGTTTTCGTCGCCGCAACCGGCGATCTCTTCTCGAAGAACTCGGAGCGCGGCGTCTACCGCTCGACCGACGCGGGCGCCTCGTGGGAACTCGTCCATTTCGTCTCCGACTCGACGGGATGCGTCGACATCGCGATCGATCCGAGCAATCCGTCGCGCATCTTCGCTGCGATGTGGGAGCGAATCCGAGAGCCGAACACGCGCCGCTACGGCGGCACCACGAGCGGCATCTACCGCTCGGAAGACGGCGGCGACAACTGGACGCTCCTGACGAGCGGCCTTCCGGCGGCGGCGACGAAACCGGGGCGCATCGGCGTCGCGATCGCGCCTTCCGCGCCCGCAACTGTCTACGCAATCTACGCCGATTCGATCGGCTACTTCGCGGGCTTCTTCCGCTCGACGAACAGCGGCACGACATGGGCGCGCCAAGCCGACTCGGATCTCGAGAACAACTTCATCTACTCGAGTTTCGGTTGGTGGTTCGGCCGCATCTGGACACACCCGACGAACGCGCAGATCGTGTGGGCCGACGGAGTCGATCTCTTCAAGACGACGAACGGCGGCAACGCGTGGTCGAGTGTCGGCAGTACGATGCACGTCGATCATCACGCGCAGTGGATCCAGCCGTCGAACGCCAACGTGATCTGGCGCGGCAACGACGGCGGCGTTTACCGCACGACGAACGGCGGCACGGCGTGGACGCACATCGTCACGCTGCCGAACTCGCAGTTCTACACGACGGAGGCGCACGTGTCGCAGCCGCTTCGCGCGTACGGCGGGCTTCAAGACAATGGCACCTGGCGCGCGCCGGTCGCGGGCGGATTGAATTGGGAAGAACTGCCGGTGGGCGGCGACGGCTTCTACGTCAACGTCGATATCAACACGACGAGCCGAATCTACGCGGAGTATCAATACGGCGCGCTAAGCCGCTCGACGAACGGAGGCACTTCGTTCAACTCCGCGACATCGGGGATTTCCGGGAGCGACCGCAAAAATTGGAGCACGCCCGTCGTGATGGATCCGTCGAGCCTCGGCGCGCCGCAGACGACGCTCTACTACGGCGCGAACCGGCTCTACCGCTCGACGAATAGCGCCGCGTCGTGGACGCTCGCCAGCGGCGATCTCTCCGATGGCGTGCCTGGCACGAACGGCGTTTCGTACGGAACGATCACGACGATCGCCGTCGCGCCATCCGACGCGCAGACGATCTACGCCGGCACCGACGATGCAAACGTGTGGGTCACGACGAATGGCGGCGCGAACTGGACGAAGATCGACGCCGCGCTGCCCGAGTTGTGGGTGTCGCGTGTCGCGGTCGATCCGGCGAACGACGCGATCGCGTATGCGACGTTCTCCGGCTTCCGCGTCGACGAACCGCTCGCGCATGTTTTCCGCACGACGGACTGGGGCGCGACGTGGAGCGACATCTCCGGAAATCTTCCGGACGCGCCGGTCAACGACATCGTCGTCGATCCCGCGAACACGTCTGTGCTCTATCTCGCGAGCGATGTCGGCGTCTTCGTGACGCAGGATCTCGGGGCGTCGTGGTGGACGCTCGGCAGCGGGCTCCCGGAAGGCGTCGTCGTCACGGATCTCGATCTGGTTGCGAGCGCGCCGCCGTATCTCTACGCGGCGACGTACGGCCGCTCGATGTACCGCTACGATCTCGCGAGCGGCACCGACGTCGGCGAGCCGGAGTGGGCGGACACGGGCGGCGGCGACGCGGCGACCGGCGCAGGCGCGCCGATCGCGCACGCCCTGACGAGCGCGCCCAACCCGACGCGAGGGGCGACCCAGATCGCGTTTACGCTCGCGCGCGCGGCGCACGTGCGCGTGGAGATCATCAACGCGTCCGGCCAGCGCGTGACGCGCCTCGCGGACGGGCCGTTCGCGGCGGGGCCGCATGCCCTCGTGTGGGAGGGGCGCGACACGAACGGCCGCGCCGCGGCGAGCGGCACCTACTTCGCGCGCTTCGATGCGGAGGGCCGCGTCATCACGCGTAAGCTCGTCGTGACGCGCTAGCGCGCGATTGCGAGGCTCGCGTCTCACACGGGGCAGCGGATGACGGTCCGGCCAGGGATGCTTCAAGCGCTCATCGCGGCGGCTCTCGTCGCGGCGGTGATCGCCGCCTTCTCGCCGGTGTTGCGGAACGGATTCGTCGACTACGACGACACGATCTACGTCACGCGGAATGCCGCCGTGCGCGACGGGCTTTCGTTCGCGGGAGCGCGCTGGGCGTTCAGCACCACGCACGCGGGGAACTGGCATCCGGCGACGTGGCTCTCGCACATGCTCGACGCGCAACTCTTCGGGCTCGCGCCGCGCGGCCACCATCTGACGAGCGTCGTCTTGCACGCGGCGAACGCCGTCCTTCTCTTCTTGATCCTTCAAGGGATCACGCGCGCGTGCTGGCGGAGCGCGCTCGTGGCGGCGCTCTTCGCGCTGCACCCGACACGCGTGGAATCGGTGGCGTGGGTGGCCGAGCGTAAGGACGTCTTGAGCACGTTCTTCTGGTTCGCATCGATCTACGCGTACGTCGCGTACACACGTGCACCGCGCGGCGGGGCGGCGGGCGGCCGCTACGCGCTCGCCGCGGCACTCTTCGCGCTCGGGCTACTCTCGAAGCCGATGCTCGTCACGCTCCCGCTCACGCTTCTCGTGCTCGACTACTGGCCCCTCGGGCGAATGAACGGCGAACGCCCACTGCGCGTGCTCGCGCTGGAGAAGGCTCCGCTCTTCGCGCTCGCCGCCGTCTCCGCGGTCGTCACGTTTGTCGTGCAGCGCGGCGCGCACGCGGTCGGGACGCTCGAAACGTACGGCCCTCTAACACGCGTTGCGAACGCGCTCGTCGCGACCGCAACGTACCTCCGGCAGGTTGTTTGGCCCGGGGACCTCGCGGTGTTCTATCCCTATTCGCGGGAGTCGCTCGGCGTTGCGCCCGTGGCGGCCGCCGCGATTCTCATCGTGTCGATTTCCTTCCTTGCGTACCGCGCGCGCGCGTCGCATCCCGCGTTCGCCGCCGGCTGGTGTTGGTTCGTCGTCACGCTCCTTCCCGTGATCGGACTCGTCCAGGTGGGGGAGCAGTCGCGCGCGGATCGATACACCTATGTCCCGTACGTCGGGCTTTTCGTCGCGGCGGTGTGGGAGTTGGCGCGCGTCGCGGCGAGCGGAACCCGCGCGCGCGCCGCCGGCGTAGCCGCGATCTGCGCTGTCGCCGCGTTCGGCGCGGCGACGAACGTGCAGGCGCGGCACTGGCGCACGAGCGAAACGCTCTTCACCCATGCGTTGCGCGTCACGAAGGAGAATAGCCTCGCGCACAACAATCTCGGCCATGCGCTCAACGAGTCCGGCCGCTTCACGGAGGCGGTGCCGCACTTCCAAGAGGCCCTGCGCATCCGGCCAGACTACGCGCACGCCCATACGAATCTCGTGCGCGCTCTCTGCATGGCGAACCGCCTCGACGACGCGGCGCGCGAGCTTTCGCGATGGCTCGATGGCCGCCCCGACGACGCGGTCGCGATCGCCAACCTGGCGGGTGTCCGCCTTCAGCAGGGCGATTTCGACGGCGCGGTGCGCCTTTTCACGGACGCCGCGGCGCGCGAGCCGGAGAACGCGGCGACGCAGCGCGGGCTCGGGCTCGCGCACCTCGCGAAGCGGAACTACTCGGCGGCCATCGCACCGCTCGCCGCGTCCGTGCGGCTGGATCCCGCGAACGCGGAGACGCAAAACAACCTTGGCTACGCGCTTTTTCGCGCAGGGGACGCGACGCGCGCCGTCGAGCACTATCGCGAGGCGTTGCGACTGCGGCCCGACTATGAGATTGCCCGCAACAATCTCGAGCAGGCGCTCGCGGCGACGGCGCCGCGCGATCCGTAGCCACGCGCCTCGCGCGCGCGACGCCTCGACTTGCCGGCGTCGCGACCCCGCCCTAGACTGCGCCCAACGTCGCCCACTGCCCAGGAGAAGCATCGCATCGTGAACCATCTCGGCGTCGGACTCATCGGGCTCGGCCGCCACGGAATCCGCTACGCGCGTCATTTGCTCGACGGCGTGCCGGAGATGTCTCTCGTCGCGGTGTGCCGCGGCGATCGCGCCGCGGGGGAGAGTTTCGCGCGCGAGCACGGCGTGCGTTTTCACGCGGACTGGCGCGAGCTCGTCGCCGACGCGGCCGTCGACGCGGTCGCGGTCGTCACGCCGCACGACGTGCACGCCGAGCCGTCGATCGCCGCGATCTCCGCGGGCAAGGCGCTCCTGATCGAGAAACCACTGGCGGCGAACGCGCGCGAGGGCGACTCGATCGCGCGCGCGGCGGCGGCGTGCGCGGGGCGCGGCGCGTGCGTCGCCGTCGCGCAGACTCTTCGCTACGAACTCGGAGTCGCGGCCTTCCGCGACGCGCTCGCGGCCGACGGCGGCCCCCGCGCCATTCACATTCTTCTTCGCGGCGAGGATCGCAACCTCGGCCCCGACGGGCGGTGGCGCCAGAAAGATAACGACGGCGGCGCGCTCCTCGACGCGGGTGTCCACTTCTTCGACCTCGCCGCGTTTCTCGGACTCGGGCGCGTGCGCCGCGTCTTCGCGCGTGTCGCTCACGCGCTCGGGTATCCGGTCGAGGATTCGTTCACTGCGATTCTCGAAACCGACGCGTGCCCCGTCACGATCGACGTGTCGCGCATCGGCGGCGCGCGCTACGAACTCATCGAGGCGCTCACGCCGGCCGGCGTGCTTCAGCTCGATCGATTCGGCGCCGGGCTGACACGAATCCGCGGCCGCGATCGCGAGCCGGTCGCCTACGCGCGCGACGTGGCTACGCTCCCGATCTTTCTGACGGCGTTTCGCGACGCCGCGCTCGGTCGCGCGCCCGCGCCCGTCTCCCTCGACGACGGATTGCGCGCACTTCGCATCGCCGACACCTGCCGCGAAAGCGCGCGCTCCGGCGCATGGATCGATTTCGAGTCACACTAGGCCGAGTATGACGTATCTCATTCGAAGGAGGACGAAATGAACCCAGCGAGCTTTGCGAAGTTGGTCGCGCGCGCTCGGCGCACGATCGTCGCCGCGGCGATCTTCGTCGTGCTTACCGGATGCGGCGGAAGTGACGACGACGAACCCATGACACCGGACAACGCGGATCGCATCTCCACCGACGCGGAACTCTTCGCGCTCGTCACGCAGGTCGAACCGTTCGCGGGCTACACGCTCTTTCCGAATGCCGACTCGGTAGTCGCCGGGAGGTTGAACGGGTCGGAGGCGCACGGGCCGCTCGTACGCGTGAGCCTCAACGCCAAAGCCGCGAGCGCGCTCGTCGACGGCAAACTGCCCGTCGACGGCTCATTCCCCGACAGCTCGATCGTCTTTAAGGAGCTTCGAAGCGGGACCACGCCGACGTACTACGCGATCATGTACAAGGATCGCGATAACCCGCTCGCCGCGAACGGTTGGGTGTGGGGCGAGTACCGCACGAGCGGATCGATCGTCGGCTCGGTCATGAACGGCGCCAACGGCTGCGCGGCTTGCCACATGCGCGAGCAGGGACCGGCCAACGATCTCGTGCGAACGTTCGAACGCCAGCTCACGCGCTAACGGACCGCTAACGGACGTCGAAGATTCGCGAAAAACCGCGCACTCTGCGATCCGCGATAGCGAGAAATCCGTTGCAGACAATACAGTTCCAATGCTATTGTCGTTTCGCTTCCCCCGCTGATTTTCTCACTGCCAACGTTCGAGTTCTCCGGAGGGCGACGATGAATCGAGCCCGATACGTCTCGCTGTTGCACGCCGCGATACTCTCCGCACTCGCGACACCAGCGTTCGCGGATCCCTGGGACTTCAGCTACTTCGGCCCGAACGCGGGCATCACGTACTCTCACGGGTTCGTCGAGGGCCCCATTAGCGAGTCGCGCGAATTCTCCGGCGGCGCGGCCGTGGGCGACTACAACAACGACGGCTACCTCGACATCTACGTCGTGCGCGGCAACATCGGCCCAAACTTGCTCTACAAGAACAAAGGCAACGCCACGTTTCAGGAGGTTGGCGCGGCAGCGGGTGTTGCGCTCACGAACACGCGCGGCTGCGGACCCGCGTTCGCCGATTTGAACGGCGACGGCTGGCTCGATCTCGTCATCGGCGGAATCGAGGGGACCGCGCCCGCGGTATTCAAGAACAACGGCAACGGGACGTTTCAGAACGTGACCGCAACGTGCGGCATCGCGTACGCGGGCGATACGTACTCGATCTCGTTCACCGACTACGACCGCGACGGCGATCTCGATGTTTTCATGACGCACTGGGGCGAGCCGCAATTTTCCGGCGGGCACATTTGGCGGAACAACGGCAACATGACCTTCACCGATGTCGAACTCGAAGTCGGTTTCGGTGCGTTCGGCGAGGATATCTTCGACTTCACGTGGACTGCCAACTTCGCGGACGTGAACGCGGATCGCTGGCCCGATCTGCTCCTCACGTCCGACTATCACAACTCCGAGCTGTATCTGAACGACGGAGACGGCACGTTTACCGATGTGACGACCCCGGTGATATCCGACGACAACGGAATGGGCGCGAGCGTCGGCGACTTCGACAACGACGGGCATCTCGATTGGTTCGTATCGAGCAAGTCCGCCCCTCCGGGAAGCGCGAAGGCGCTCGACACCGAGACGGGCAACCGGCTCTATAGGAATTTGGGCAACGGAACGTTCGAGGATCGCACCGACAGCGCGGGGGTTCGAATCGGCTACTGGGGCTGGGGCACGACGCTCGCGGATTTCAACAACGACGGCCACCTCGACATCTACCAGGTGAACGGTACCGCGCTCGTGGCTGGCTACTATCAAGATCGCAGCCGCATGTTCGTCAGCACCGGGATGAACACTTTTACGGAGTTAGGCGATTCGCTCAATGTCGACGACAACGGCCAAGGCCGCGGCGTTTCGGCGTTCGACTTCGATCGCGACGGCGACCTCGACATCTTCGTCGCGAACAACTCGCAGCCGGCGACGCTTTACAGAAACCGCGGCGGCAACGCGCGCAACTGGACAACGATCAAGCTGCGCGGGCTGGGGGCGAACACCGAGGGGATCGGCGCGCGCGTGCGCGTGACGACTCCGAGCACGACGCAGATTCGCGAGATTCGCGCCGGGTCGAACTTCGTGTCGCAGGATCCCGCCGAGGCGCACTTCGGTCTCAACTCCGCGACGGTGATGACGGAGATTCGCATCGAGTGGCCCGATGGTCAGGTCGACATCTTCAACAATATTCCCGCGAACAAGTATCTCGTCTTCGACCAATCGGGGATGACGTCGGTTCTCCCTCCGGGAACAGACGCGCTCGGGCCGGTCGTGAGTCTCGTCGGTGTCGCGCCGAACCCGGCGATCGACGCGTCGACGATTCGCTATCGCGTGAACGCCCAGTCGAACGTGCGGCTGCGCGTCTTCGATGTCGCGGGGCGCGAGGTGCGCACGCTCGCCGACGGCACGCACGCGGCGGGACCGTACGCGGCGACCTGGGATGGCCGCGACGCTTCGCAGCGCGATGTCGCCGCGGGAGTTTATTTCTACCGGATCGAATCCGCGGGCACGGGCGAGTCCGGGAAAATCACGATCATTCGATAGTTCGCCCAGCGGGGGGTCACGATGAATCGTTCCGTCGCCGCGCGGATTCTCACAGTCGGGATTGTCGTTGCGCTCGCGAGCGGGTTCGCGGGGAGCGCGTCCGCGTCCGCGTTCACGCTGACGCTCTCGCCGAGCCAAGACAACACGATCTACAACAGCCTAGTCGACACGCTGAGCAACGGCTCTGGGCAGTATATTTTTTCGGGGCGTACTGCGCTCGGCGACCAGCGGCGCGCTCTCATCGCGTTCGATCTCTCGAGCATCCCGCCAGGCTCTACGATCACGAGCGCCGCACTCACGCTGCATCTGTCGCGGTCGAATTCGGGTCCCGTCAACTTCGAGTTGCGCAAGCTCGCGACGGACTGGGGCGAGGGCGCGTCCGACGCGGATTCCGCCGAAGGCCAGGGCGCGCAGGCCGCCGCGGGCGATGCGACGTGGTTCCACACGTTCTACGACACGCAGACATGGACGACGGCCGGCGGCGATTTTTCCGCCGCGGTGAGTTCGACCAATTCAGTGGATAGCATCCCCTCGTTCGAGACGTGGCCATCGACCGCGCAGATGGCGGCGGACGTGCAAGGTTGGCTCGACGCGCCGTCGACGAATTTCGGCTGGCTCGTGCGCGTGGCGCAGGGCGGCGGCAATACCGCGAAGCGATTCGAGTCGCGCGACAACCCCGATCTCGCGCTGCGGCCGCGCCTCGTTGTCGACTTCGACGGGCCGACGGATGTGCCCGGTGGCGCCGCTGTGGCGGCGGCCGTCACGCTCCTGCAGAACGCGCCGAACCCGCTCACGCCGCGCGCGGCGCACACGATGCTGACGTACGCGCTGCCTCGCTCCGCGGATGTGAAGCTCACAGTGCACGACGCGGCGGGACGTGCGCTAGCGACGCTTGTGAGCGGCGTGCAGCCAGCGGGATGGCACCAGGCCGCTTGGGACGGGCACACGCGCGACGGGCGCCGCGCGCCGACGGGGGTTTACTTCAGCCGGCTCGAGGCCGGCGGCGAAGTGCGCGTGCGGAAGATGAATCTCGTTCGATAACGTCCGCGCGCGCGAACTCCCACGCGAGGAGCGCGCGTTTGCGTGCCGCACCCCATCGATAGTCGCCCGTCGCGCCGACGCTGCGAATCACGCGATGACATGGGATGAGGTACGCGATGCAGTTGGCGCCCACAGCGGAGCCGACGGCGCGCGACGCGCCCGCGTGATTCGCGAGGCGCCCCACCTGTTCGTACGAAACGACGCTCCCCTCGGGAATCTGCAAGAGCGCGCGCCAGACCTGCACCTGGAAGTTCGTGCCCATCACGAGGAGCGGCCAACGATCGGCGGCGCGGTGCGTGCTCGTGCGCGTACTCGTGCGCGTGGTCACGCGCGAGTCGGTCGCGCGTTCGCCGGCGAAAATCGCGGCGGCGATCGCGCGCGTCTCCGACGTGTCGCGCGTGACGCGCGCGCCGCTCCACCGCGCGCGCAACGCGTCGACCTCTTCCGCGACATCGCTCATGCTGTTCACGAACGAGAGCGCGCAGATTCCGCGGTCGGTTGTCGCCAAGAGCGCGCGCCCGAACGGACTCTCGTGCACGCCGTAGCGAATCGCAAGTCCCGCGCCGCGTGATTTGAATTCGCCAGGCGTGACGGCCTCGATCGAGACGAAGTGATCGTGAAGGCGCCCCGGACTCGAGAGCCCGACGTCGTACGCGGTGTCGAGAACGCTGCGCGATTCGGCGAGCAGACGCTTCGCCTGCTCGACCGTAAGCACCTCGAGGAAGCGCTTCGGACTCACGCCCGCCCATCTGCGAAACAGGCGCTGAAAGTGGAACGGGCTCAACCCCGCGCTTGCGGCGACCGCGTCGAGGTTCGGCTGCTCGGGCAGGTTGTCGTCGATGAATCGAATCGCGGCTTCGATACGGCTGTAGTCGGATGGCATCGTGTTTCCTCCTCGCGAGGAGACTAGCCGCGCGAACTCGGTGTACCCACCCGGATCTTGCTTCGATCTTGCAGGAGGTCGACGTACGCGCGATCGATCAAATCGTCGCGCGAGATGCCGAGTGTTTGCATGAGCGCTTCGGTGACGCGCGCGCCATCCTCGATCGATTGACTCGGGCGCAGCACGGTCTCGAGTTCGACGAACGCGCCGAGGGCTTCGACCTCGTCGAGGTGAATGCGCGTTTGCTCCGCGAGATAGAGCGTGCGCGTTTTCCGCACGACGCCGGTGATGCCGAATGCGCGAGCGAGCGTTTCGCGCATCGTCGCAACGTCGGAGACGGGCGAGATGACGTACGCGGATTCGCGCGGACCGTGTGCGTTCGCGCGTTCGTAGTAGATGAGTTCCGCGCTTGGGGCGGAGGCCGGAATGGCGGCACCGCTCGTTGGGCTCGCACAGCTTGCGATGACGCGCAGCTTCAATCGCCCGCGCGGCGTCGCGAAGAACGTGTCTTCTTGTTGGAGCGTCGCGGGCGCGCTCCCGCACAGGCGCGCGGCGGCGTCGCGCAGTGCGAGCGGGTCGCGCGCGCGCGCCTTGATCTCGACGTTGCTCGGCATGCGCGCAGTATATGCCCGAGTCCCGCGCGGTCGGAGCGTTGGAGCGGGGGAGTCGCGTGCGCCGTTCGGCGTGTCGGCGGGACACGAGCGTGTCGTTCGCGCGCCTCGCCAGTGTGCGCGCCGGTCCGAATTGGCCCGCCCCGGCGCGGTTCCACGCTGGGTTTGATGCGTCGCACGCGCGGCGCCGTCGTCGAATGTGTTGCGCCCGCGCGCGTTCCAGCTCGCGCGTGCGATCGGCCACGTGGCCGCCCCGCCACTGCACCGCGCCGCCGGGAATTGGCAAGCCGATTGCGTGATGCGTCCGCGTCGGTTTCATCTGGCCCCTGCGAACGGAGGGAGAGCGTCATGAAGACTCAGCATTCGGCACATTCGGAACACGAAGAGGTTCGGCGCGCGCCGGCGCGCTCTGGTTTTGCGCGCGCGATCGCGGTTGGTGCCGTCGCGTCGGCAATCGCGTTGACGAGCATCGCCCCCGCGAGTGCGGCGGGCCACAAGTCGCGGAGCGAGGATCGCGCGGCGAAGCGAAACGAAAGCGGCGCACGCGTCGAACGCGGTGAGAAGCGAGGCGAGAGCGGTGCACGCGTCGAGCGCGGAGAAAGGCGCCCCAGCGCGTCGGCCAGCCGCGACAAGCATGTCGCGAATCGCGCGGACTCTCCGCGTACCACGCCCGATCCGCGGCGCGAGTGGCGTGACGATGGACGGCGGGATTCGCGCGATGACGGGCGGAACGCTCGCACGCCGCAACGGCACGACACGCGGTACGCGCACCGCGACGACGGCGATGACGACGACAAGAAGCGCGGGAAGAACGAGCGCCACGACTGGTCCAACAGTCGGGGCCGCGACGACGACCGCTCTGATTGGCGCTCGCACGACGATCGCCGCCGCGCGCGCTCACCGCGCGACGTGCGCCACGTCGACAAGTGGTCGTCGCACGCCGAGAAGCGCTTCCGCGCATCGCTCCGCTCGGACCGGTACGATTGTTTCGAGTATCGTCCCGTGCGCCGTGCGCCGCACCGCGTCGTGAAGTGGTGCGATCGCAACTACTACGACTACGCCAATCTCAACGTGTATCTGCCGCGCTTCTGGATCGATTTCGTGATCGTCGACTCGGCGCCGTCGGGGTACGTCTTCTACGATCCGTACTGCGACGAGTTCTTCCCGACGGTGAGCGCGTTCAGGCGCCACATGCGGCACTACGACTACGATCACTCGGCGGCGCTCGATGTCGTGTGGATCGGTGACGTCGAACGCGACCCGTGGTACGTCGAGTGCGCGAGCGGCCCGTCGTGGTCGGTCGACATTCACTTCTAACGGGGCGCGTGTTCGATCGAGGACTGAACGAAGGAACGAACGGGTGAAGCAAGCGAGAGGCGGTGCCGCGGATTCGCGCGGCGCCGCGTCGCTGCGTTTGCGCTGGCGCTACGGCGCGGACGGAATCGAGCCGTCGAGCGGGCCGTCGGCCTCTTGATAAACGCGCCGCACGAACCAATCCACGAGATAGATCGCGAACGCGTCGTTGCGCGCGGCGTTGCCGGCGGTGATCCGCGTGCGGAGCGCGAGCACCTCGGCGTCGGCGAGGATCGACGCGATCGCGTCGTCGACAGGAAGCGCACCCGCCTTCGCCGTTTCCGCGAGCACGTGCTCCCGCTTCAAGAGCGCGATCGTCGCGTGAAGCAGCGACTCGTTGCGCATCGGTACGCCGTGTCCCGGCACGAGAATCGCGGCGTCGAGCGAGTCGATCCTCTCGAGCGTGCGAATCCACCCGCTCGGATAGCAGAAAAGCGCAAACGTGATCGGATTGATGAGCAGGTCGCCGGTGACGACGATGCGCTCGTTCGGAAGATGCAGAAACGCGTCGCCCGGCGTAATCGCGCGATCGTAGTGGAGCACCTTGATGAGGCGCTCGCCGAGATGAATCGTGAGCGAGTCGGTGAACGTCAGGTTCGGAATCGTGTGCCGCACGGCGCGCTTCTGCTCGAGGAAAGCGCGGTCGCGCGCGATGTGTTCTTCGAGCGCCGTCGCCTCCGGTGCATCGGCGGCGGCGTTCCTCAGCGCAGCGAGTTCCGCCCCCACCGACGCGATGTGCGCCGGGAGTTCGGTTTCGAGTCCAGGCTCGTTGAAATCGACCACGGGTCCCGCCATGAGGGATCTCGTTGTTTCGTGAGCGATGATCTCGATCTCGGGGAACGAATCGCGATACACCTCGGCGCCGTACCAGTGATCCCAGTGCCAGTGCGAGTGGACGAGGTAGCGCACCGGCTGATCCGTGAGCTTCCGAATCTCGGCGAGCACCGCCGCCGCCGCCGCGGGCGTCCCGTTCGAGTCGAAGACGAGAACGCCGTCGTTCGAGAGAATCACGATCGAGTTGCCGTCGAGGCCGACATCGCCGTAGGGCTGCGTCGCGAAGAGGTAGATCCCGTCGGCGACGCACGTCACCGTGGGCGCCGGGTGCTCGCCTCCCGCGGCGCGCGCAAGCGCGGGCACCCCCGCCGGCGCGTCCGCTAGCGCGAGCGCGGACGAAAGCCCGCACACGATCGCGGCGCGCGCGAGCCTCGCTCCGATGGTGCGGGCTCGTCGCTCAGGCGCGGCGCAGCGCGCGCTCGCCGCGCTCCGGACAGCCTCTTCGAGCGTTCCTCGCCGCTCCGGCATCGACCTCCTCCAATCAGGGGACCAGATTCTAACGCGGACGCTGGGCGAAGTGGGGCGAGACGTGCCGGTCGTCGGAGCAGGCCGGGCGAGGATTAGACGAAGAACCCGGGCGGCGCGCACGGGCGCGGGCGCCCCGGCGCCTCGGGCCTGAATCAGCGATCAGACGTGCGGCCCGCGGATTCGGCCGATCCGGGAATCCCGCCCAAGGCGACGGAACCCTCGCTCTGAATCTCGGGAATCTCGATGGTGAAAAGGGCGCCACCGAGCGCGCTTCGCCCGGCCCAGATGCGCCCGCCGTGATCGCTCACGATTTCCCGGCTGATCGCAAGACCGAGCCCCGTGCCGCCGCCTGCGGCGCTGCTCTTGGTCGTCTGGTAGAACCTGTCGAAGATCGTCTCGAGCTCCTTCTCGGGGATGCCCTCGCCGTTGTCGGCAACGGTCATTCTGACGCCGCCGGCAATTCGCTGTACGACGACTTCAACGCGCCCGTCCTTCGGGATGAACTTGACGGCGTTTCCCACAAGGTTTCTCAGCACCTGAAGGAAGCGCTTTTCATCGACATCCGCCCAAATCGCCGCCTCAGGAACCTGCGCAACGAGTGAGACCTGTTTCTCCGAGCAGCGCGAGCGGAATTCGTCGATCGCCTGCCCCGCGATCTGACAGACGTCGCACCGGTCGAAGTGGTATTGCATGCGTCCCGCCTCGAGCTTCGACAGATCGAGGAGGTCGTTGAGAAGGTGGAGCAACGTCTCACCGCCCTCGGTGATGTTGCGGAAGTAGCCGAGGATCTCATCGCGCGTCGCCGAGGCGGCTTCGCGAACACCGAAGCTGCTGTAGCTCAAGATGCCGTGCAGCGGCGTTCGAAGTTCGTGTGACATGCTCGCGAGAAACTCGCTCTTCGCCCGGTTCGCGCGCTCCGCCTCTTCCTTCGCGCGCACCAGTTCCGCGTTCGACTGCGTCAGGTCCGCCGTGCGCGCTTCTACTTCCTCCTCGAGGCGGTCGTTTTGCCGGACGAGCGCCGCGTGCGCGACACGCAACTCGCGAAGCGCGCGCTCGCGTACGGTGATGTCGCGGAACGACCACACGCGCCCGGCGATTACGCCCCCGACGCGCTGCGGCATCGCGCACACCTCGAAGACGCGCCCATCTTTGAGATAGAAGATCTCCGCGACGACGATGTCGGGCTTGGACGCCAACTCGCGCGTCATACTGTCAAAGCGTTCCGGGTCCGAGAGCTGCTCCCGGATGTCGCGGAACACCTGGCCCGCGGCGGCCGCTTCCCCAGGACCGCACTCCGGCCCGAAGAAGTCGATGAACCGCTGGTTCGATAGGACGACCCTCATCGCGCCGTCCACCGCGATGATTCCGTCGGTTGTCGCTTCGAGCGTCGCGCTCAGAAGCGAAACCGAGCGCGCGAGGTCGTCTTCGATCCTCTTGATGGCGGTCGTGTTTCGGATCACGACGAGAACCTCGTCGCTCGCGAGCGGCAGAAGCCGCGCCTCGAAGTTCTGAGCGGTGCCCTTCGTCGCGAGGGAGTACTCGACGGTCGCCATCGGCTCGCCGCCGCGAACGCGACGGAGTCCGTCCGCGAGAGCGTCCGCGACTGCTTTGTCGGGAACCGCGAGCAGGCTGCGTCCGACGATGCGACTCTTCGGCAGGAGGAGGTCTTCTTCGGAGCGCGCACGGCACGAGAGAATCGTCGCGTCGTGGCGCACGGTCAGCAGGACGTCCGGCATCGACTGGACGATCGCGCGCATGTGCGCACCCGCCTCGTGCAACTGCGCGGAGCTCAGTTCGAGGGATCTCTCCAAGAGCCGCCGGTCGTCCTCGAACTGCCGGTAGGCCGCGTCGACTGCGGCAAGCAGCGCGCGCGCCTCCTCGTTCCGGAGGCCGGCCGTGCCGCCGTGCGACGTGATTTGGCGGCGTAGGAGAGGGTGGTAGTCGTTCATCAGGTCATGGCTCCGAGATCGTCGTGATGGTCATCGTCTGGTTGTGAAGCTCGCCGTTCGCATTCGAGTTCAACGGTGAGATTTCGACGCGCCGTAGACGCGGTAGAGGCCGGCCAGCGCGGTCTTCTCGCGCAGCGCGCCCGTGCTTCCGAAGAGCAGGACGAACGTGGTGCGCGAGTCCTCGGCGCCGGGGAGAGGCGGCTTCCATCCCGAGCCGTTGGTCCAGGCGAACTGTTGCGTTCTCATGCGCGTTCCTCCCCTAGGCCTCTTGGCACTGGGTAACGCCTATCTCCGCGTTCTCCCGCGCGGTTGCGGGCGGGACGCAGACGACGAATCGCGTGCCCACCTCTTCCACGGCCTCGGCCCAAATCTCTCCGCCCTGGCCGACCACCAACTCTCGAGCGATCGCAAGCCCTAGCCCGTTCCCGCGGGAGTAGTTGAGAACCTCGGGGACGACGAAGCCGTCGAAGAGCCGCGGCAAGACGTGCTCCGGAACGTTCAGTCCAGGAACCAAGACGCGCATCCAGACACCCTTCGCGTCGGCGGAGAGATCGACCCCCACGGGGTGCGGAGCCTCGGCGCACTCGGCCGCGTGATCGAGCAGCGTCCTGACCATCGCTTCGAGGCGGGATGGGTCGAACAACACGACATGTTCCGCCGTTTGGTCTGCCGAGAGCACGAACTGGTTTCCGCGCGACGCGTCGCGGCGGCAGTCGATGTGCGCGCGCACGACCGCGCCGAGATCCAGCGGGGTCGGCGAAAGCACCATCGCGTCCGAGCGCAGCGTGCTCAAGTAGATCGCCTTCTCGAGGAGTCTGTGAATCCTCGTGGACGATTGCTCGATCACGTCGATCATCTCGAGCGCGTCCTTACCGAGGTCCTTCATCGTGCCGAGAATCTCCGCCGCGGAAATGAGCCCGGTAAGGGGTGTGCGCGTCTCGTGGCTGAGAACGGCGAGAAGATCCTCTCGCAGCTTTCCGACCTCCTCGGCCCGTTTGAGGCGCAAGTACACGCGGACCTTCGCGACGAGCTCGTCGGGGTCGAACGGTTTGGTGACGAAGTCGTCCGCTCCCGCCTCGTAACCCTGCAGCCTCTCCTCGAGCCGCGCTCGCGCAGAGACCATGATGATCTTCGGAATGTTGCTGAAGGCGGTCGTCCGCAGTCTCCGGCAGGTCTCGTAGCCGTCGATGCCCGGCATCATGATGTCGAGAAGGATCAGGTCCGGCTCGAACGCTGTGGCGATTCCGAGCGCCTCGTCGCCAGTCACGGCGGTCCGGAGCGCGTAGTCGCTCTTGAGGATCTTCTCGAGGATCGTCACGTTGCGCGGGTGATCGTCCACGATGAGAATCTTGTGCAAGGGGTTCATCAACGATCCTCCAGCTTGGTGAGTACGCCGTCCTCAGCCATCGACGTGGCTTCGGCCCGGGGAAACGCGACGAAGAACGCGGCTCCACCGCAAGCGTCGTTCTCGGCCCAGATCCGGCCGTGGTGACCCGCTACGATCTCGCGGCAGATGGCGAGCCCGAGCCCTGTGCCGCCGGCGCCTGACTTCGATGCGCTCGATTGAACGAACTTGTCGAAGATGGCGTCGAGTTCGCCATCGGGGATTCCCTTGCCGTCGTCCGTTACGCAGAGCGTGTTGGCCTCGTCGTTCGTATCGACGGAGATCTTGATCCGGGACCGCGCGAACCGCCCCGCGTTGCTCATGAGGTTTCGCATGACCTGCGCGATCCGAGCCTCGTCTACAAGAGAGATCGCACCGTCGTTCGCGCACTCCACTTCGATCTGGAGGCCCTTCTCGGCCAACGCCGACCGGAACTCGTCTGCCGAGTTGGAGGCGACATTGCCCAGATCGGTCGGCGCGAGATCGAACTCCATGCGCCCGGCCTCGAGCTTCGCCAGATCGAGTAGATCGTTGACGAGTCCAAGCAGGACGCCGCCGCTCTCTTGGATGACTCCGTAGTAGTCGCGCAGCTCGGTGCGTTCGGCGGTTTCCCACTCTCGAAGGCCGAACTTGCAGTAGCTCAATATGCCGTGGAGCGGCGTCCGAAGTTCGTGGGACATGTTCGCGAGGAACTCGCTCTTCGCGCGGTTGGCCGATTCCGCGAGATCCTTCGCGCGGCTTAAGTCGCTCACGGCCCGCGAGAGGTCGCCTGTCCTCTGTCGAACCTGATCCTCGAGATGGTCGCGGCTCTCCGACAGTTCGTCATCGCGCATCTCGATCTGCGTGAGCATGGCGTTGAAGTGATCGACGAGCTCTCCGATTTCGTCCGCGTGGTGTCTCGTGACACGGAGCGAATAGTCCTTGCTCTCCGATATCCGCTTCGTCGCCTGCGCCAGATTCAGGATTGGCGACGAGACGATCCGTTGAAGCAGTCGCGCCAGAACGAGAGCCCCGATCGAGGCGACGACGACGACGGCGGCCGCCGTCCTGACGTAACGATCGATGCGCGCCCGGATGGGGCTCAGGCTGGCGACGATGACCGCGTGACCGATGATCTGGCTGTCGAGAAGTATCGGCGTCGTAACGATCGCAGTACCGGCTTGCTCCCTCACGGAGCCGCGCGCCGTCTCGCCTGGATCAAGAGCGGGCGGAGCGTCATCCCACTGGTATGTCGCGAACTGCTGACGGTCCTTGTCGTAGAGCGCGGCACGCAACACATTCGGGTCGTGCTGCAGCGCCGCGAGGTTTTCGCTCGCCACGGCGCGGTCCCCAAACGTGAGCGCGGCTGTAGAGCCCGATCCCACGATCATTGCTTGCGTGGTGAGGTCGGTGATCAGCTTGTGCCGAAGCTGGGGGAGATCGAGACAGAGAATGACCGCGGTCGCGACCACGAGGAGAAACGCGCTCGCGAGCATGAACGCAAGGGTCACCTTGCCGCGAATGGAAGTCGGCCGGAGCGTCAGGCGCCAACGGGGTTTCATTGCGCGCCTTTCGATGGTTGTTCGCTGGGACGAGCGGCCACCTGAAGGAGCCGCGCGCTCACCTTTAATCCCGCCGACAGCGCGGACGCCTGAGCGATCTCGAAGCGAAAGCGATTGTCTTCGTTGATAAGCCGTATGACGCCGCCGAGGTCGACGAAGCCTTCGGAATCGCCGATGGTCAGGATCGGTTTTCGCCGGCACTCCTCGAGGAGTTTGGCGGTGTCCTCCGCGGCTTTCGTGCAGAACAGCGCCACGTGCGGCACGCCGCGCGACGACCGCTCCTCGGCGCCGAACACCGCGAGCGGGCGATCGTCGATCGCACGGCCCTCGAACAGGATTCGGATCTGCTGAACTTCTCCCTTCTCCCCGACGACAAGAATCCTGTACGGACTGCCGGCGGCCTCGAAGACACTGTCCGGCCATTCGACGAACTTCATGAAACTGAAGACGAGCGCCGCACGCAGTTCCTCCGGTTGCACGGAGCGGTCACTACGGTCACTAGGGTCGGCGAACGCGACGGCCGACGGAGCGAGGAGCATCGCGATGACCGCGGCGACGGCGATCGCGAGGCTCGTGCGAGTCGACCCTCTGCGTGGCGTTGGTAATGGAGCCATCGATGGGTCTGTCTAGTGTTGGTGCGTTACGGTTGCGTGGAGGCGGCGCTCTACGATGCCAGCTTCGAACCCGAAGCCCGAGAGGCGGTTGTTGAACAGGTCTCCGCCAGAGTTGCCGGTTCCGGTCGCGGTGGTCGGAGCGCCGAGCGTCGCGGAAGCGAGCCGAAGCGCGGCCGCCCAAGACCAAGCGCCGCGCGGGCGTCTCGTGCCACCCGTCAATCTGAGAACCATGAGTCGTTACCTCCCCGTGGATGCGAGCGCGACCTCGGCGCTCGCGTTCAATCCATGTCGGATACACGAAGCGGCGAGATTCTCCCGGAACCGTGAGATCGCGGCCCGGGCTGTTGCCATCGGAGGCATCGACATTCTTCGGCGCGTGCTTGAGGCATTCACGGTCGCGAGCACGCCCGGTACGCCGCTCTGGTTTTGACCGCGCGGCGACCGCTTCAGCCCCATACCGGGAGTGCCGATGAACAGACACGGGTCGGTGCTCGCGGAGTCGCTAAGAGTGGCGCGAGCGAAACCTGGAGCCCTGGAGGATTCCGTTGAGGTCCGTCGTACCGCTAACGCGTCGCGGAATGCACCGCGTCGCTGCTGCCGCGCTTATTGTCGCAGCCCTCGTCCTGCCGGCCGGCCGGTCAGAAGGATCGCAGTCGGAGCTCTTCGCGCTGCCCCTTGAGGACCTGCTGAAGATCGAGTACGTGTACGGCGTCTCCAAATTCGAGCAGAAAACGACGGAGGCGCCCTCGTCCGTCACGATCATTACCGCCGACGAAATCGCTCGATTCGGGTACGAGACGCTCGCCGATCTCCTCGGCTCGGTTCGCAGCTTTCACCCGATTTATGACCGGAACTACAACATGATCGGAGTGCGAGGCTTTAGCAGGCCCGCGGACACCAACTCGCGCATCCTCGTCCTGATCGACGGGCATCCCCAGAACGACAACGTCTGGGGAAGCATCGGTGCCGGGTATGACTTTCCGCTCGACCTCGGCGTCGTCGATAAGGTCGAGGTCATCCGTGGCCCTGGCAGCACTCTCTACGGGACGAGCGCGCTCTTTGCCGTGGTGAACGTCATCACGAAGCCGGCGGCTGACCTTGCCGAGCCTTATGCAGCGTGGAACTTGGGCAGCTTCGAGACGTGGGGCGGCCAGTTCGGCATTGGCGGATCGCTCCGGCCGGGCTGGAAGGCCGCGTTCCGAGCTTCGATTCTGACGCAGGGGGGGCAGGACCACTACTTCGCGGAATTCGACGACCCCTCCACGAACTTCGGGCTGGCGGAGGGCGCCGACGGGCTCGATGCGCTGCGGCTCTTCGGAAGACTGGACGCTGGCGATTTCGCGATGGAATGGATCCACGGCTCGCGGCAGAAACGGATTCCGACCGCATCGTACGAAAGCGTCTTCAACGATTCGCGAGAGTTGACGCGCGAGCGCCACTCGCGAGCGCTCCTTACGTACAGCCACACTCTCTCGACGGCTTCCGATGTCAGGGTGCAGCTCGCCTACAACGATACCCGGTACGACGGGGACTACCCGTACGACGCTTCCGAGGGCGACGAACCGGTGATCGTCGTCAACAAAGACCGCGCCCGCGGGCGCTGGTTGCGCGGCGAGGCGCACTGGATCGGGCGGCGTGGCCACGCCCACACGACGACCGCCGGGCTCTCGGGCGTCTACTCCCTCGAGTCGTCACAAAGCAACTTCGATCCCGACGAGGTCTACGTCGCGAGCGACCGGCGCGAGGACAACGGCGCCGTTTTCCTCCAACACGAAGCGCGCCTTCATCCGAAGGCAATTGCGACCTTGGGAATTCGGCACGATCGTTACGAAGGGTTCGGCGGCGCCACGAGCCCGCGTGCGGCGGTTATTCTCGCACCCCGTCCTGGCACGAGCGCGAAGCTTCTCTTCGGCCGGGCGTTCCGCGCGCCGAACCTCGGAGAGATGGAGCTCCACGACGGCAACATCACGTCGAAACCCAGCCCCCGGCTCCGCGCAGAGACCATCCAGACGCATGAAGGAGTTCTCGAACAGTACTTCCGTGGCAACACCCTCCTCGCGATCAGCGTGTTCACATTCGATCTGAGAGATCTCGTGACGCTCACCACCGATCCGGCCGACGGGCTTCTCGTCTACAAGAATCTCGATACGGCGCGCTCGAAGGGAGCTGAGATCGAGCTGAGTAAGGAGTGGGAGAGCGGCCTTAGCGGACGGGCGAGCTACGGGTACCAAGAGACGATCGACGGGGATACGCGGGAGATCCTGATCAACGCGCCGCGCCAGCTTGCGAAGCTGCGGCTCTTCATACCGGTTCGCGATGCGCGGAGCGGCGCCGGACTCGAGGTCGTGCGCGTGGGCGCCCGGCACACGCTGACTGGCTCCACGCTCGACGCCTACACGCTCGCGAACCTGACCCTGACGCAGCCGTTCGTCTCGGGCCACGTCGACTTCTCCGCGTCGATCTACAACCTGCTCGACACGGAATACGCCGACGCCGGCTCCGAGGAGCACGTGCAGGATGCGCTCCTGCAAGACGGGCGTCGGTTCTTCATGAGGATCGCCTGCGCGTTCTAGCCGCACGAATACGCGCTGCACGATCCGCTCCTCAGGAGGATGCATGATGCCGAACTGCCGCACGCCCGGCCACCGTGTGGTGTGTTGCGCCGCCGTGGCCGCCGTTGTGGGCGCGCTGTTGGCAACGCCCACGCCGCTTGTCAGCGTTGCTTGCGCCCAGGCGGCGCCCTCACCTCGCGCGGCCGATCTCGCCGCACTCTCGCTCGACGATCTTCTCAACGCCGAAGTCGTGTACGCGGCGTCGCGGTATGAGCAGCGCGTTTCGGACGCGCCCTCGTCCGTGACGATCATCACCGAGAATGAAATCCGGCGGCATGGGTACCGCACGCTCGCGGACGTGCTTCGCGCGGTCCCCGGGTTCGCCGTTGCGTACGACCGCAGCTACAGCTACCTGGACGTGCGTGGCTTCGGCTCCGTGGGCGACTACAACACGCGAGTCCTGCTCCTGGTCGACGGCCATCGTTTCAACGACAACATCTGGGACCAAGCGATGATCGGCGACGAATTCCCCATCGATCTCTCCGTCGTTCAGCGGATCGAGGTGCTTCGAGGACCGGGCGCGTCGATCTACGGGACGAGCGCGGTCTTCGGCGTCATCAACGTCGTCACGCGCTCACCGGAGGAGTCGCAGGGTCTCGCTGCCTCGGCCATCACGGGGAGCTATGAATCGAAGAACGGCCGCTTTGTCTACTCGACGCGCTCCCGCGACGGCGTTGGCCTGCTCGTCTCCGCGTCGTCGTTCCGAAGCCCGGGGCAGGATCTGTACTTCCCTGAGTACGACGACCCGGCGACCAACGGCGGTGTCGCCGCCGCCTCCGACGGTGCGGACTACAGTCGCGTCTTCCTGCGCATGCAGTTTGGAGGCTTCGACCTCTCGGCTTTGCGCGGCTCGCGCGACAAGCAATTGCCGACAGGCGCCTACTCGACCGTATTCGGCGACGGGCGCACGTTCACGCGCGACGAGCGCCATTTCGTGCACCTCGGATACACGCGGGCGCTCTCGGCGGCAACCACCGTGGATGCGCGCGTGGCGTTCGACCAGAACGACTACGACGGCGACTACTCCTACGATTACGGGACACCGGAGGCGCCCCAACCCTCCATCTGGAAAGACGACTACCGCGGACAGTGGTTGAACTCGGAGGCGCAGCTAACGCAAGCGATCGGTGAGCGGCACAAGCTGGTGATGGGCCTCGAGTATCGCAACAACATCCGCGAGCAGCAGAGGTCCTATGACGAGACGGCGGTCTACTTCTCAACGAACGGACGATCGCACTACTCCGCGCTCTATGCGCAGGACGCAATCACGCTTTCGTCCGGCCTGCGGCTCGACATCGGCGTCCGGCACGACACCTACGCCTCGTTCGGCGGTACCACCAATCCCCGCGTGGCCGCGGTCATGCGATTCGATCCCGCCACGACAGGCAAGCTGCTCTACGGCCGGGCATTCCGAGCGCCGAACGCGGCCGAGCTGGCTTACATCGCTTCCGTCGAGGGCAGCCCGTCGAGTCTCGCGCCCGAGGTTTCGCAGTCTCTCGAGGCGATCGTGGACCGGCAGCTGGCTCCCGGGATCTTCACGTCGCTTTCCCTCTTCGAGAACCGCATCAGCGATCTCACCACGCGAATCACGCTCGAGGACGGCATCACGCAGACGTACGTGAACGCGGGCGAGATCGTCAAGAGGGGAACGGAAGTCGCGTTGCACGCGCACGGAATTGGGGGCGTCCGCGGCACGGCGAGTTTCAGCTACCACGAAGAGGTCAGGAATTCGTTCCAGGAGTTCATCCCGGATTCGCCGAGACATCTCGGCAAGTGCGACGCGGTCGTGCCGCTTCTCGGCGAGCGCCTCTTCTTGGCGGGCGAAGTGAGCCGGATCGGTTCCCGGTCGACGCTCTCTGGGAAACACTTGCCGGCCTATACGCTCGTCAACCTTGCGCTCACCGCGCCGCTATTCAACGAGTCGCTCGAAGCGATGCTCCGCGTTGGCAACGTCGGCGACACGCGCTTCGCGGACCCGGTGGGAGAGGAGCACGTGCAGGAGGCGATCGAACAGGACGGCCGGAGTATTTGGCTAGGACTCGACGTCCGCTTGTAGGTCCGCGAATGCAGCATGCGTTGCTTTTCGAGAGAGCGGGGAACGGGCCGTTGCGTCATCGCAAGATCCTAGTGCTCGGATTGGTCATAGGCATCTGTTGCGCGGGGCCAGTGCCTGCGCGCCGCGCGCGTGCGGCCGAGGCGGCTGCCGAGCGGCTGCCTGAGTACTCGCTGAAGGCGGCGTTCCTCTTCCAGTTCGCGCGATTCGTGACGTGGCCCGCGTCGGCACTCTCGAGCGAAAGGCTCCGCATCGGCATTCTTGGCGAGGATCCGTTCGGCGGCGAGCTGGACAGCCTCATCGTCGCAGCCAAGTTCTCCGGGCGCGGCGCCGCGGTCGTCCGTTTCGCCGCATTCGGCGACATCGATTCGTGCGACGTTCTCTTCATCCCGAAGAGCCAGGACGCAGTGGTTGCCGGGGCGCTCCAGGCGCTCGCCGGTAGGCCCACTCTGACCGTTGGTGAGAGCGATCAGTTCGCGAACTCCGGCGGGATGATTCGTTTCAAGCCCGACGGGAGCAAGATGTCCTTCTCCATCAACCGCGATGCCGCAACGGCCGCCGGCCTCGAGGTCAGCGCGCGGCTCCTCGAAGTGGCGAAGCGGTAGCGCAGAACGCGCTCCGCACGAAGCGCGACGCGGTCGATCCTGAATCCGACCGCGCGCCGATTCGGCGCGGCGGCGCTCACGTCTCGCTCCGAAAACGAAAGTCGCAGTGCGCCGCGCCTTCCATGATCGTTTGCGTGCGTGTGAGTGCGATCTTGCGGTTGAAGCCTTCGATCATCGCGAAGTCGCGGTTGCAGTGGAACAGGTAGCCGAGTTCGGGGAGGCCGAGTTCTTTGTAGAGCTCGGCGTAGCGGCAGCGCGTCACGTTGAAGTCGAGCGATTGCTGCGAGGGCGTCGACGGCACCGGAGCTGCCACCGGCTCGATCTCGAGCCCGCCGCCCGCCGCCCACATACACGCGACGCGCTCCACCGCCGCGAGATCGTCGCCGAACTGCGCGGCCCACCGCTCGCCGTCGCGCCGCGCAAGCTCGACGATGACCTGCTTCGCGATCGCGTTCGCCGCCTCGCGCCCCATCGCGCGCTGAAACGCCTGCACCATCGGAATCATCACGCCGGCCTCGATCTTCCGGCGCTCAAGATGAGTGATCGTCGGCTCGGTCATTGGTGGCTCCTTTACTTCGTTTCCCAGAGCGCGCGAATGGGGACGGCGTGGAGCCCGTCGCCGAAGCTTGCGCTCGTCTCGCCATCGTAGAGCACGATGCCGCCGACAAAGCGCTTGCCGGCGGCTTCCTTGAGTTTTCGCAGACCGCGGAAGTCGGCCGCCGTCACCGTCGCCGCCGCCTTCACCTCGACGCCCACCAGCGCGCGCGCGCCGCGCTCGATAACGATGTCCACCTCAGACCCGTCTTTGTCGCGGTAGTGGAAGAACGCGAGCGGATCGTCATGCCAGCTTGCCTGTCTGCGCAACTCCTGGAACACGAACGTTTCGAGGAGCTGCCCCAAGAGCGGCCGATCCGCCGCGAGCGCTGCGGTGTCGACTCCGAGCAGCGCGCACGCGAGTCCTGTGTCGCCGACATGCAGTTTCGGAGTTTTGACGAGACGACTCAGCCGGTTCGTATGCCACGGCGGCAACGTGTCCAGAAGGAAGACTCGCTCGAGCAACGTAACGTAATCGCGAATTGTCGGGCGGCTGAGTTGAAACGGCGAGGCGAGATCGGTCACGTTGAGCAAGCGCGCGGTTTGCGACGCCGCGAGCGCGAGCAGCCGCGGGAGCGCGTCGAGCGAGCTGATGCGCGCGTAGTCGCGGACGTCGCGCTGGACGAGCGCGTCGAGGTAGTCGCGGTACCAGGCCGTGCGCCGCCGCCCGGCCGGTCGCGTGAGCGCCGCGGGATATCCGCCCGCGACGATCCGCTCGGCGAGGTGCGCGCCTAGCCGCTCAGTGCGCCGCGTCTTGAAGCCGCCGTTGAATAGGGCGTCGAGAAATCCCGGCACGCGCCGCGCCATTTCGCACTGCGCGAGTGCATGGAGCCGCAGGATCTGCATCCGGCCGGCCAGCGAGTCCGAGAGCTTCGGCACGAGCAGCACATTCGCCGAGCCGGTCAGCATGAAGCGCCCGGCCACGCGCTTGCGATCAACGGCCGTCTTCAGCGCGGCAAAGAGCGCCGGCGCGCGCTGCACCTCGTCGAGAATCACGCGCTCCGGCAGATCGGCCGCGAAGCCCGCGGGGTCGGCCTCCGCGGCGCTGCGCGCGACGTCGTCGTCGAAGGTGACGTAGCCGTAACCCTTCGGCTCGCCGATCATGCGGGCGAGTGTGGTCTTGCCGCACTGCCGCGGCCCGTGGATCAACACCACAGGCGAATCGGCAAGCGCCTCGGTCAGTCGCGGGGCGGCGAATCGCGGATAGAAGGCAGGCTCGGACACCGGCCAATCGTAACTTTAGGGTTCGGCTAATCGCAAGGTTTATGTTCGGCTGATTGAAAGGTTAGGGGGCGGCCAATTGAAAGGTTCTGGTGATGGGCGCGGGCTTGGGTGGGGGAGGCGATTGCGCTGCGAAGCCGCCACCCGGCGAGTTCGACTTCGTCCGCGCTCAGCGCGATTCAACGCCGGCCTTGAGCGCTTCCGCGGCGGTGCCGGGTTCGGTTTGCGGCCCGGAAGGCGCGCGGTCCGCGGTCGCCCACTCGGCGACGCGGTCGACCCATACCAGCAGAGGGCGGTAGAGGAAGCCGTGGCTCAGACCCGTATTGAGCACGACTTCGCGCGCGTCGATCTCTGGCGCTGAATCCGCGTCGGCGTGCCACGGCGCGCACGGGCCGACGAGTTCGTCGCTCGACTCGCGGATCGCGAGCACGCGCCCGCTCGGCGCCGCGCCTTCGTCCGCGATGAGCGCGCGCACGTTCTCCGAGAGGCATGCGCCGAGCGTGCAGAACCGCACGTCGGGATTCTGCAGCCGCGCCGATGCAAGAAGCGCGATGCTCGCGCCCATCGACCCGCCGACGACGGTGATGCGATCGGTCGCCACGCCCGAGGCGACGAGCCGCCGCACGCGCGCGACGACGCTATCCGCCGCGCTACTCACGGTCGCCGACTTCGGCCGGATCTCGCCGCTCACGACGAAGCCGCGCTCGCGAAACGCGGTGAGGATTTCATCGAGCTCGTAGTACCCGAACTCGGGGTGATGCGGCCGCGCGCTTTGCTGTTCTTGAACGATGCGGCCGTGCAGATAGATGAGGTGGCGCGTGTCCTCGGCGGCGACGGCGGCGGCGGCCGCGGCACGCGGGGCGAAGAGCGGGTCGGCGGGGGTGATGGATGCGATGGGTCTTACGCTCGTGTAGCGATGCTCGTACGTGGCGGCGCCTTGGCGGAAGAGGGCGCGGTCGAACCAGCGCAGGTCGCCGCGGCGGCGCCAGTCGGCGAGTTCGACTTCGATGCGCGCTTCGCCGCGGCCCGAGTGGTTCGCGATCACGAAGCCAAGCGGGAGGCTGTCGGCGCGTGCGTAAAAGGCGAGGGCCGGCGCGCCGAGCGCGTCGCGAAAGTGCGCGGCGACGGCGGGCGCGCCGCGGAAGAGCGTGTCGCGCACGGCGCCGGCGAAGCTCCAGCGTGTCTCGGGCGCGATGACGAGCATGTGCAGCTCGTGGCCGCGCAGGACGGATTCGGTTAGCGAGTCGAGCGGCGCGCGGGCGTTCGCGTCGGCGCCCCACACCCAGCCGCCGGAGTCGTCGACGCCCGCGCAGAAGCGCGGCGGCTGCGCGAAGACGACGCGGCCGTCGCGCGCGGAGATGACGATCGAGGTGAAGTCGCGTGCGGGTTCGTTCGTAGGCGCGGGCGTCTCGGGCTCGACGCGC
>JBJXGV010000069.1:0-5171 GCA_046160485.1 bacterium
CGAACGTCGACGCGCGGCGCGAAGATTTCGAGGACGCGATCTACCGCACGCGCCGCGAAAAGTTCGACGCGATTCTCGAAGAGATTTCGCAGGCGTACGAGCGCGGCCAGCCCGTTCTCGTCGGCACGATTTCGGTCGAAGTGTCCGAAATGCTTTCGCGGCTTCTTAAGCGAAAGGGCGTTCCGCACAAGGTTCTCAACGCGAAGTACCACCAGCAAGAAGCCGAGATCATTTCTCTGGCGGGGCAACGCGGCGCGATCACGATCGCGACGAACATGGCGGGGCGCGGAACCGACATCAAACTCGGCCCTGGCGTCGCGGAACTCGGCGGGCTGCACATCGTCGGGACCGAGCGGCACGAATCGCGCCGCATCGACCGGCAGCTTCGCGGACGCGCTGGCCGCCAGGGCGACCCCGGCTCGTCGCGCTTCTTTCTTTCGCTCGAAGACGACCTTATGCGGCTCTTCGGCTCCGAGCGCATCAGCGGCATCATGGGGCGTCTCGGGCTCCAGGAAGGCGAAGTGATCGAGCATTCGATGGTGACGAGTGCGATCGGCCGCGCGCAACGCAAGGTCGAGGAGCACAACTTCGGCATTCGAAAGCACCTTCTCGAATACGACGACGTCATGAACAAGCAGCGCGAGGTCATCTACGAGCGGAGGAAGTTCGCGCTCGAAACGCCCGATCTGCGCGAAGAAATCGAGCACCTCGTCACCGAGTTCACGACGAACGCCGTCGCGACGCACATCGACCCGAAGGAGATTCCCGAGAACTGGACGGTCGACGCACTACGCCGCGAGATCGAGGAGACGTGCGTGACGCCCGTCTTGATTCCCGCGTTCGAACAGCAGAACTCGAGCGTCGAAGAGATCGAGGCTGCCGTTACCGAGTTGGTCATCGGTGTATTTCGCGAGCGGACGGCGGCGCGCGAGGCGTCGATGGGGCCGCAAGTCACGCGCGAGTTCGAGCGGTGGGCCGTGCTCGCGACCATCGATGAATTCTGGAAGGATCACCTGTACGAGTTGGACGGGCTCAAGAGCGGAATCGGCCTCCGCGGCTACGGCGGCAAGGATCCGGTGCTCGAGTACAAGATCGAAGCGTTCAAGCTGTTCGAGGATCTGATGGGGCGCGTCGATGTCGCGATCGTGAAGACCGTGCTGAAGCCGTTCGTGTTGCGCCGGGAAGACGACGAGGTCGAGCAGCGGCGTGTGGAGGCGCGCGCGCGCGCGCGGACGCCGCTCGTCATGGCGTCAGCCAAGACCGCGGCGGAGCCTCCGAAGCCCGCGTCGCGTGTGGCGCTCGACAAGGTGGGCCGGAACGACCCCTGTCCCTGCGGGAGCGGAAAGAAATACAAGAAGTGCTGCGGCGCGGAGTAGTGCGCCTCGGCAGAGCTGCGGGCAGCCGGCCGCGGAACTCGTCCTTCGCGACGCGTGTTGAAGCGGCCCCATCCCTCTGTTATATTCCGCCGGCTGTTTTCGCGGGCGCCGCAACCGGCGCCTTTCTTAATGAAATCCGCGATGCGTGCCGAAGAGTGGTTTTGGTCTGCGAATCGTTGAGTCCGTCGCTGTCGCGCGCGATCGATGCGCGTCGAGAGCCACGCGAACCCAAAGCCGCGTCGTCGACGCAAGAGGCCTGACATGGGTAAATCGCTCGTCATCGTTGAGTCGCCGGCGAAAGCCAAGACGATCAAGAAGTTCCTCGGGTCGAAGTTCGAGGTCCTCGCTTCGATGGGGCATGTTCGCGATCTGCCCAAGAAGCGCCTCGGGATCGATGTCGAGAACGACTTCAAGCCCGACTACATCAATATTCGCGGCAAAGGGAAGGCGCTTCTCGCGCTGAAGAAGTCGGCCGACAAGGCGGACGCCGTCTATCTGGCGCCGGACCCGGACCGCGAGGGCGAAGCGATCGCCTGGCACTTGAAGAACTACCTCAGCCGCCCGGACTCGACGAACATCCACCGCGTCTCGTTCAATGAGATCACCGAGCACGCGGTGAAGAACTCGATTCAGGCCGCGGGCGAGATCGACATGCGGAAGGTCGACGCGCAGCAGGCCCGGCGCATCCTCGACCGTCTGGTCGGTTATATGGTAAGCCCCCTTCTCTGGAAAGTCGTCTATCGCGGGACGAGCGCTGGCCGGGTGCAGTCCGTGGCGCTCCGGCTCATCGTCGAGCGCGAGGACGAGATCAATGCCTTCAAGACAGAGGAGTACTGGACGATCTCGGGCGAGTTCGTCGGCAAATCGGCGACGCCGTTCCTGGCGCGCCTCGTCGAAGTGAAGGGCGAGAAGCCGAAGATCGGAACGGATGCCGAGGCGCAGGCCATTCTTGGCGCACTGAAGGGCGTCGACTTCGTCGTGCGCGAGGTTATTCGGAAGGCGCGCACGCGCAATCCCGGTCCGCCGTTCATTACGAGCACGCTCCAGCAGGATGCCGCGCGGCGCCTCGGGTACAGCGCGCGCAAGACGATGTCCGTTGCGCAGGACTTGTACGAAGGCGTCGAGACGGGCGAGGGTCCAGTCGGTCTCATTACGTATATGCGTACCGACTCCACGCGCATCTCGAATGAAGCGCTCGACGAAGTCCGCAAGTTCATCGGCGAGAAGTATGGCGAGGCAAGCCTCCCAAAGCAGGCGCGCGGCTACAAGGCGAAGAAGGGCGCGCAGGATGCGCACGAAGGCATTCGGCCGACGTCGGCGTTCAGAACGCCGGAGTCTCTCCGCGCTCATCTGTCGAGCGACCAATTCCGCCTCTACGAGCTCATCTGGAACCGCTTCGTAGCAAGCCAGATGGAGCAGGCGCAGTTCGACACGACGACGGTCTCGATCGACGCTGGCGAGTACGCGTTCCGTGCATCGGGCTCGATCCTCAAGTTCGCCGGCTTCCTTCAGGTGTACGGCGATCTCGTCGACCCGAAGGCCGGCGGCGAGAAGGGGATGGAAGAGCTTGTCCTGCCGCCGATCGACGAGGGCGAGCGACTCGCGTGCAACGCGCTCACGCCCGAGCAGCACTTCACGCAGCCGCCGCCGCGCTACAACGAGGCGTCGCTCGTCAAGACGCTCGAGGAAAAGGGAATCGGCCGGCCGTCGACCTACGCCGCCATCATCGCGACGCTGATCTCGCGCAAGTACGTCACGCGCGAGAAATCGCGCTTCTTCCCGACGGAGATCGGCATCGTGGTCGGGAAATTCCTCATCGAGCGGTTCGACAACATCTTCAACGTCGGCTTCACCGCGAAAATGGAAGAAGAGCTCGACCGGATCGAGTCGGGCGAAGACGAGTGGGTGAAGGTCGTGCGCAACTTTTACGATCCGTTCAAGAAGGAACTCGACGAGGTCACGAAGAAGACCGGCGAGATTCGCAAGGAGATGGAGAAAGACTCAGGCGAGACGTGCGAGAAGTGCGGTAAGGCGATGATCGTACGTTGGGGCCGCAACGGCCAGTTCCTCGCGTGCTCGGGCTACCCGGACTGCAAGAGCACGAAGCCTCTCGGTGGCGAAGAGCCGAAGGCGACGGGCGAGTCGTGCGAGAAATGCGGCGGGGCGATGGTCGTGCGCAGCGGTCGCTTCGGGCGATTCGTCGCGTGCAGTAACTATCCGGATTGCAAGAACACGAAACCTCTCTCGGTCGGCGTCTCGTGTCCCGAGCCGAATTGCGGTGGCTACATCACCGAGAAGCGCTCGAAGAAGGGACGCACCTTCTACGGTTGCAGCCGTTATCCCGACTGCACGTTTGCGCTGTGGAACAAGCCCGTCGCGGAGAAGTGCGCGGAGTGCAACTCTCCCTACATGCTCGAGAAGTGGGCCAAGGCGAAGGGAAGCTACCTGGAGTGTCCTTCCTGCAAGAATCAGAAGGTACTCGTCGAGGCGTAGACCTCTCGCGGCGCTCCATCGTCGTCATCGGCGGGGGGCTCGCTGGAAGCGAGGCCGCCTGGCAGCTCGCGCAGCGCGGGTTCAACGTTCGCCTTTTCGAGATGCGTCCGAAGGTGTCGACGCAGGCGCACAAAACGGGGCGCTTGGGCGAACTCGTCTGCTCCAATTCCCTCAAATCGATGGACCCCACGTCGGGGCCCGGCATCCTGAAGGCCGAGCTGCGGCGCCTCGGCTCGCTCGTACTCGAGGCCGCGGAGTCGGCGCGCATCGAGGCGGGGACCGCGCTCACAGTCGATCGCGACCGATTCGCTGCGGAGATCACTCGCCGTGTCGAGTCGCATCCGAACATCGAAGTCGTCCGCGACGAAGCCGTTTCGCTTCCCGACGCCGGGCCCGTGATCGTCGCGACGGGCCCGCTGTCGTCTCCGGCGATTGCCGCGTCGCTCAAAGATCTCTTCGGCCTCGAGTCGCTCTATTTCTACGATGCGATCGCGCCGATCGTCTCCGCGGACTCGCTCGACATGACACGGCTCTTCGCCGCATCGCGGTACGACAAGGGCGAAGGGAGTTTTCTGAACGCGGCGATGAACGAGGAGGAATACGACGCGTTCTACACGGCGCTGACGAGCGCTGAGGTCTTTCCACTGCGCAAGTTCGAACGCGGCCAGTTCTTTCAGGGTTGCCTGCCGATCGAAGATCTCGCGTATCGCGGGCGCGAAACGCTCTCGTTCGGATGCATGCGGCCGGTCGGGCTCAACGATCCGCGTACCGGGCGGCGGCCGTACGCAGTCGTGCAGCTTCGGCCCGAGAATCTCGAGGCGACGTGTTACAGCCTCGTCGGTTGCCAGTCGCGCCTGATGGTGCCGGAGCAGCGCCGCGTCTTTCAGATGATCCCGGGACTTGCCGGGGCGGAGTTTCTCCGGTTCGGCAGCCTCCACCGCAACACGTACCTCGAGTGCCCGAAGCTTCTCCACCCGACACTTCAGGCGAAGTCACGCGCGGATCTGTTTCTCGCCGGCCAAATTACCGGGGTTGAAGGCTATCTCGAGTCGACAGCGATCGGGCTCGTTGCCGCGATCTCGTGCGCGCGTTACATGACGTCTGGGGACGGCGCCGCCCCCCCGCGCGCCACCGCCCTCGGCGCGCTCGTCGGTCACGTGACCGAGCCGAAGCCGGCGCGCTTCCAGCCGATGAACATCAATATCGGGCTCTTTCCGCCGCTCCCGGCCGGCCGGCGCGCACGCGACGTTCGGGACGCGATGATCGCCGAACGCGCCCGGACATCGCTCGATGCGTGGATCG
>JBJXGV010000070.1:0-77400 GCA_046160485.1 bacterium
GCCGCAAGACGCGCGGGTTTCTCGAACTCGAGCTCGTGCCGAATGCGCGGATCGAGTTTCACGGCGCGCCGCTCCAAATCAACCGCTGGGCGATGCGCGATCGCGACTACGAGAAATCGAAACCTGACAGCGTGTTTCGGATCGCTTGCCTCGGTGCGTCCCACCTCATGGGCGGCGGCGTCCCGGACGAAAAGACGTTCGAAAATCTCGTCGAGGACCGGCTCAACCGCGAGGGAGGAATCGGCGGGCGCCGCGTCGAGATCCTCAACTTCGGCGTCGACGGCTACTCGGCCATCGAGCGCACCGCGTGCTTCGACGACAAGGTGGCCGAGTTCGAGCCCGATGTGGTGATGAGTTTCGCTCACGTCGTCGACACCGATGTCACCGTCGGCCGCATGTTCGAGCTGATTCGCGGGGAGATCGATCTGAAATACGCGCCGCTGCGCGAGATTGCGAAGCGCGCCGGTGTCGACGCGCGCACCGGTGAGAAACTCGCGCGCAAACGACTCGCCGAACACGGCGACGAGATCATCACGTGGGCGTACGGGCATCTCGCTGCCGCCTGCCGGAAGCGCGGCGCGCTCCCCGTGTGGGTGTTCCTCCCGCGCGTCGTGCACGAGGAACCGGCCGCCGAGCGCGCACCCCTCGAGACGATCTCGGCCGACGCTGGCCTCGCGCTCTTGGATCTCGGTACCGCGTATGCCGGGCAGAACGTGAAAGCGCTCTACCTCGCCGACTGGGATCAGCATCCGAACGCGCGCGGCCACGAGATTCTCGCCGAGCGATTCTACCGAGCGATTCGGGAGAGCAACTTCATCACGCCCGCCGCTGTCGAAGCCGCGGCGCGTTGAGCACGGCTTTAGCCTTGCCGTTCGCCATCCGATTCCTCGCCGTCGTCGCGCAAGTCGGCGTTCTTCTCGCCGTGATGCGCCGCTTCCAGATCGAGAACGTCGCGTTCGTCCGCATCGCGATGCTCGCCTCCGCCGGCTTCGTCGTTCACTCCCTCTTGCCGCTTCGATTCCGTCTGCCATTTTTCGCGGCGCTCTCGATCGCGAGCCTGTTTCTCGTCCTCGGAGCGCCGACCGCCGCCACCGTCGTGGGGCTCGGACTCGCGATCATCGGAATGGCGCGCCTTCCGGTTTCGTTCCGCGTGCGCGGCATTCTGCTCCTCCTCGTCGCCGCCGTCCTCGCGCTCGCGCGCGCGGGAACACTCCCGATCCCGATCTCGGTCGCCGTATGGCCGATTCTCGCGTCGATGTTCATGTTCCGGACGATCATCTATTTCTACGACCTTCGTCACGACAAGGCGCCGCCCTCGTGGACGCGCGCAATCGCCTACTTTTTCTGCCTGCCGAACGTCTGCTTCCCACTCTTCCCCGTCATCGACTACAAGGCGTTTCGCCGGACGCACTACGACGCAGACGCGATTACGATCTACCAGACGGGCGTGCACTGGATGGCGCGCGGCGTCATCCAGATGCTTCTCTACCGCCTCATCTATTACAACTTCACGATCGACCCGTTCGACGTCTCGAGTCTGCCGACGCTCGCGCAGTTCCTCTTTACGAACTTCGCGCTCTACCTACGGCTCTCGGGGCAATTCCACGTCGTCATCGGAATGCTCCACCTCTTCGGATTCAATCTTCCCGAGACGAACCATCTGTATTGGCTCTCGACGAGCGTTTCCGACTTCTGGCGCCGCATCAACATCTACTGGAAAGATTTCATGATGAAGGTCTTCTACTATCCGATCGTCTTCTCGATGCGGCGGATGAACCCGAAGGTGGCGCTCGTGCTCGCGACGCTCGCGGTTTTCGCGATCACGTGGGCGCTGCACCTGTATCAGTGGTTCTGGCTTCGCGGCGCGCTTCTCTTCAGTGCGCCGGACATCATCTTCTGGTCTGTGCTTGCGATTTTCGTCGTCGCCAACTCTCTCTACGAGGCGCGCGGCGGCGCACGGCGCGGCGCAGCGGCACACGACGGCGGCGTGCGCTCCACTCTCCTCGCCGCGCTCCGCGCCGCGGCGACACTCGTGATGATCTGCGTTCTCTGGTCGCTCTGGACGAGCGCGTCTCTCTCCGATTGGGCCGCGCTCTTCGCGGTGGTGCGGCCCTCCGACGCGCCGGTAATCGCGCTCGGCGGCATGATCCTCGTCGCGACGCTCGCGCTTGCGATCGCCGCCGAGCGCCGGTGGGTGCGCGCGCCGGGCGCGAAACCCGCCGCCGCGACGTCGCTGCCGGCGTTTGTCCGCTCGACGCTCCCGGCCGCGGCCTCGATCCTCCTACTCGCCGCGCTCTCGCACCGCCCCTTAGCGGCGAAGGTCGGATCGCCCGCGGCGGAACTGATCGAATCGCTTCGCATCGCGCGCATGAGCACGCGCGATGTCGCGCTCATGGAGCGCGGCTACTACGAGAAACTCTTCGGCGTGAACAGCATGAATTCGGAGTTGTGGGAGCGCTACATGAATCGCCCCTACTGGCCGCGCCTCGGCGAGACCGCCGCGTGCCGCGAAACGCGCGACTTTCTCGGGCTCGAACTCGTTCCCGACACGTCGATCGATTGGCACGGTGCGCCGCTTCACATCAACCGCTGGGGCATGCGCGACCGCGACTACGAGAAAGCGAAACCCGAGGGCGCGTATCGCATCGCGTGCCTCGGCGCGTCGTATCTTCTGGCCGGCGGCGTCGACGAGAACGAGACGTTCGAGAACATCGCGGAAGCGCGACTCAACGACGCGACTCGCGGCGGAGCGGCCAGCGGCGGCACGGCGCCGATCGAGATTCTCAACTTCGGTGTCGACGGCTACTCGGCGCTCGAACGTCTCGCCGCGTTCGAGGATCGCGTACTCCCCTTCGCGCCCGACGCCGTTTTCTGTTTTCCGCAGACGGTCGAAAAACAGGTCGCCGTTCACCGCGTCGAGGTGATGATTCGCGACGGCGTCGATCTGCGCTACGACGCGCTGCGCGACATCGCGGCACGAGCGAAGGTCGACGCTCGGACGGGGCCGAAGACCGCGCGGCGGCGGCTTGCGCCCTACGCGAGCGAGATCCTTCGCTGGTCGTACGCGGAATTCGTTCGCGTTTGCACGGCGCACGGCGTGCGCCCGATTTGGATATTCCTGCCGCGCGTCACGGAGAAGGAATCCGCCGACGAGATCGCCGAACTCGAGGCGATGGCCCGCGAGGCGGGCTTCACCGTCTTGAGCCTCGCCGACACCTTCGAAGGACAAGACGTGCGCGCGCTCCATCTGGCGCCGTGGGATTTTCATCCGAATCGCGCGGGCCACGAACTCATCGGCAACCGCCTCTATGACGAGATCGCGAAAAGCGGTATTCTCGCGGCCGCCTCACGCTAACTCGACACATCGCCGATACACGTCTCTGGAGGACTCATGGAAGAGATCAAGAAAACCGTTCGCGAATACATCGTTCGGGAAGTCTTCGGCGGGGACAATCCCGGCGACTTAACGGACGCTACGCCCCTCATCACGGGCGGCATCCTCGACTCGATCTCGACGCTCAAACTCGTCGCGTTCCTCGAAGAGCAATACCGCATCGAGGTGGCCGCCCACGAGGCCGATACCGAGAACATGGACACGATCGCCGACATCGCGAACCTCGTACAGTCAAAGCTCTAATTCCCAACAGGATGCAAGGTACACTTCATGATCTTTTGGCACGCTCGGCGGCCGCGCATCCCGAGCGGGAGGCCGTTTCCGACCCGTCGGGGGCGACGCTGACTTACGCGGCGCTCGACGCGCTTTCGGACCGCCTGCGAGACCGCCTCCTCGCGTGGGGCGTGCAGCCCGGCGACCGCGTCGGCTTCTACCTGCGCAAGTCGGCCGACTCGATCGCGGCGATCTTCGGAATTCTCAAGTGCGGCGCGGCGTATGTGCCGGTCGATCCGCTGGCGCCGGCGTCGCGCGACGCGTACATCCTCCACGACTGCGATGCGCGCGCGATCATCGTCGGCGCGTCGTTCGCCGACGCGCTCCGCCGCGAACTCGACGCGCTCGGCGGCGCGCCGCGAATTCTCGTCGTCGACGACGCCGATCGCACGCCGCACCTGGCGCACGCGCTCGACGCCGAGGACGCCGTTGCCGCCGCGCCGCGCGGCGCGACCATCTCCCCCGCGTGGACCGAGACGGCGTACATCCTCTACACCTCGGGCTCGACCGGGAAGCCGAAGGGCGTTACGCTCACGCATCAAAACGCGATCGCGTACGTCGACTGGTGCAGCGATGTCTTTCAACCCACGGAAGCCGACCGCCTTTCGAGCCACGCGCCACTTCATTTCGATCTCTCGATTCTCGATGTTTTCCTCGCGATCAAGCACGCGGCAGCGCTCGTGCTCATCGGCGAGGACGAGGGCAAGGACCCGTCGACGCTGGCGCCGCTCATCGCGGAACGGCGCATCACGATCTGGTATTCGGCGCCGTCGATTCTGGGACTGCTCGCGCAGTACGGAAAGCTCGCGCGTCACGATTACTCGGCGCTTCGCATCGTGCTCTTCGCCGGCGAGGTGTTCCCGATCAAACATCTACGTGCGCTCCACGCGCTCTGGCCAGCGCCGCGCTACTTCAATCTCTACGGCCCGACCGAGACGAACGTCTGCACGTACTTCGAGGTGCCCGCGCAAATTCCGGAGGATCGGACGACGCCGTTCCCGATCGGGAAGGCGTGCGAGCACTACCGCGTGCGCGTCGTCGATGCCGATGGGCGCGACGTGGCGCGCGGAAGCGAAGGCGAGTTGTGTGCGGCGGGCCCGGCGGTCATGCGCGGCTACTGGAATCTGCCGGACCAGAACGCGAGCGCGTTCCTCGTCGACGCGAACGGCGAGCGCTGGTACAAAACGGGCGACGTCGTCGCGGAGGACGCAAGCGGCGACTACGTCTTCCTCGGCCGCGCCGACCGCATGGTGAAACGCCGCGGCTATCGCGTCGAACTCGCCGAGATCGAGGCGGGTCTCTACCGGCACCCCGAGGTCGCGGAAGCCGCGGTGATCTCGATTCCCGATGAAGAGGCGGGAGTCAAGATCAAGGCGTTCCTCACGTGCCGCGGCGACACGAAGCCGACGCTCATCCAGATGAAGCAGTTCTGCGCGGGCGCGCTTCCGAACTACATGATTCCCGATACGTTCACGTTCGTCGACGACCTCCCGAAGACTTCCACCGGGAAGACCGACTACCAGAAACTCAAGGGCGGCAGTTAAGACCTAGCGCGGATCGCCGGCGACGCGCGCCATCACGTCAGGCGGCAACACTCCGGTCGATGCACGCAGCGCGCGTTCCAAGTCCGCGGCGAGAAGCCGGTGGCCGGCGGCGTTCGGGTGCTGATCCCACTCGGCGAGATAGAGCGATGGCAGATCGCTTCCCGCGTACGCGTTCTCCATCGAGAGACACAGGAAGCCCGCCTCGGCGGCGAGGCGCTCGATGATCGCGCGCTTCTCGACCGGCTCGTCGTCGGCAACGCGCGGTAGAAAAACCCAGACGGGAACCGCTCCCTGCCGGCGCGCCTCGGCGGCGAGTTCGCGATAGAGTCCGCCCGCGATCTCTTCGCCGTGGCGCGCAAGCCGCCCCTTCACGAAGGCCTCGCCGCTCTTCGGCGTGACGCGCGCGCGCGCGACGACATCGCGAAGAAAGTCGTAGCGCACGTCGACGCCGGCGCGCACGAGAACTCCGAGACGCCGCACGGCGTTCTCGACATCGTTCGCGTGCGCGAAGTAGACGACCACGTCGGGCGCAAATTGCTTCGCGCGATCCTGCAAAACCGCAAGCTGCTCGAGCGGCGAGTAGCCGCCGACCGCGAAGTTGAGCATCTCGACGCGCGTCGCGGCGCTATCCGCGTCCGTATTCAAACGGGTTTCGACGACGTTCTCGAACGTCTCCAAGTCGCCGACCCCCATTCCCATCACGTGCGACGAACCGAGGATCGCGATGCGGTATGTTCCGGCGCTTTTCTCGACAGCGTAATCGCGATCCCGCATCCCCCAGCGATTCGTCGTGAGGCGCGTGCCGAAATGCGAGATGTCGAGCGACGGAATCAGTTCGGTGCCGAGGTAGTCGTTCGTCACGCGGACCGCGTTCGCATCCTCGGCGAAAGGCCGCACGGCGGGACGCTTCGCGAGCACGCGCCAGAGTTCTGAATCGAACGTGTTCGCGCCGAGCAAGTTCTCGTAGTAGCCGCGCTCCATACGTTCGGCGTCGCGGCGATTCAGGCGCGACGAGCGCAGGGACGAGATCGTCTCGGCGACCTCAGGGCCGAGCGAGCGTGCGACGGGACCGAGCGAGAGCGCGAGGAGGATCGACGCGACCGCCGTCGTCGCGGCGACGGCGCGCGTGAAGGAGCGCTTCTTCGCGATCGCGCGGGGACGCGGGGGTCCAGCCGAACCGGCCGCGCTCGAACTTGCAGCGTTAGCGCCCGTCGCGCCCGAACCCGTTCCGCTTGAGCCCGCGATCACCGCCGCCGCCACGAACGGAACGCCGAGAAGACACGCGACGTCCGCCGCACCGAGATGCCTCCAGAGATCGAGCCAGTCGCTGACCGTCGCGGCGCTCCAGAGCGACCAGAGAAGGCAAATCGCGGCGAAGGTGCCCGTGGTTTTCGCGACGAGTCCCGCGGCCTCGCGCACGTTGCTCGGACGCCATCCGGGCGGGCGGCTCTTCGCGCCGCCCGCCTCGCGCAGCGAACCGATCAACACGAGCACGGCGAGCACGCTCCAGAAGAGAATATCCTGCGCCGTCACCGGAAAATCGCCGCGCAGCCAGAACCACTGGTACGAGTGGAGCGCCCACGTGACGACGAAGACGCCGAGCGTCGCGATCGTCAGCGCCACCGTCGCGCCGAGCTTCTTCACCCGAAAGTAGATCGGGTAATAGAAGATCTTCATCATGAACTCTTTCCAGTAAATGTTGATGCGCCGCCAGAAATCGGTGAAGCCGCTCGCGAGGACGTAGTTCTTGTTCGTCTCGGGCAAGTTGAAACCGAAGAGGTGAAGCAGTCCGATGATGAGATGAAACTGGCCCGAGACGCGCAGGTAGAGGAGGAAATTCGTGATGAGGAATTGGATGAGTTCGCCGCGCCCCGCGATCTCCGACGGGCCGAGCGCGAGGTTGTAGTAAACGATGCGGTAGAGAATCAGGTGCGCGACGCCGCGAACCATCCAGTGAATGCCGGTCTGCAAGACCCAGCGCTCTTCGCCCTCGAGATGCGTCCGGCGAAACGTCTTGTAGTCGACGATCGGAAAGAGCGGGAAGCAGACGTTCGGCAACATGAAAAAGTATGCGAGCGTGCGCGCCGCGGTCGGCGGCGTCTTCTCGTGGCGAATGTCGTAGAGGTAGACGATCATGCGAAACATGAACATCGATCCGAGAATCGGCCAGAGACCGGGCGACCACGGCGCGTGGACGCGGTCCGTGCGCAGGAGCGCGAGCGCGGCGCCCGCGATCACGACAAGTGCGATGCGCGAGCGGAACGGCACCGGCGCGTGACAGAGCCCGATGAGCAGAAGGCCGATTCCGAGAAGCCACGCGCCCTGCGCAAGCCCGAGCGTGATGACGATCGACGCGATGGAGAGTGCCGCGAAGAACGGCAGCTTCGCGCCGCGCGGAAGCAACGCGTGCACGACGAATCCCGCGGCCGCGAGGAGCGCGACCGCGAAGAACGCGTCGCCTTCCAGCGCGTAGCGCCGCACGAGCAAGAGAACGATCGCGAACTGAAAGGCGGCGGCGCCGAGGCCGAGCCAATCGCGGCGCGCGGAGGTCGCGGCCGCCCCCACGTTCGCCGCGCCTTTAGCCGTTGCCGCCACGCGTTAGATCCCGAGAGCGCGCGCGGCCGCGTCGAGATTCGCCGCGATCGGCTCGGGCGCCGCGACGAGCGAGAGCGCGCTCTCGACGTCTTTGAGTCCGCTACCCGTCACGATGACCGCGATCCGTTCGTCGTGCGCGACGCGCCCTTCGCTCACGAGGCGTAGGAACCCAGCGAAGCCCGCGGCGCCCGCCGGCTCGGCGAAGACGCCCGCGTCGCGCGCGAGGCGCCGCATCGCTTCGCGAATCTCGTCGTCCGCGACCGCGAGCATCTCGCCGCCCGTTTCGCGCACGGCGCGCAATGCCTTCGCCGCGTCGCGCGGCCGCCCCACGGCGATCGAGTCCGCGAACGTCGCGGGCGCCGCTGTCGCCGACACACGCTGCTCGCCGGAGCGAAACGCGCGCACGAGCGGCGCGGCCCCCTCGGCCTGAACACCGTAAAGGCGCGGCGCAATGTCGATCCACCCGAGCGCGAGGCAATCGGAGATGGCCTTGTGCACGCCGCCGAGAATGCAGCCGTCGCCGACCGAAACGAAGATGCGATCCGGCGGATTCCACGCGAGAGTCTCGAGAATCTCGAGCGCGACCGTCTTCTTCCCTTCCGAGAGAAACGGATTGAAACCCGAATTGCGCGACAACCAGCCGAAACGGCGCGTGGCCTCGAGCGAGAGATCGAACGCGGTATCGTAGTCGCCATCGACGACAAGAACGCGCGCGCCGTGAAGGAGGAGTTGTGCGAGCTTCGGACGCGGGATCGTCCGCGGCACGAAGATCACCGTCTCGAGCCCAACCGACGCGGCGATCGTCGCGAGCGACGACGCGGCGTTGCCGGTGGATGCGCACGTCATTCGCGGCGCACGCGCCTCGAGCGCTCGCCCGATCGCGACGGCGGAGGCGCGATCCTTCAGCGACGCGCTCGGGTTGCGGCCCTCATCTTTGATGTGGAGCGATGCGACGCCGAGTTCGCGCGCGAGACGCTCCGCCTCAACGAGCGGCGTGTCGCCGACGGGGAGCGGGATCCGCGGGCGCGCGCGCAGCGGGAGAAGCGGCAACCAACGCCAGATCCCATCGGTCCCGGCCGGGGGAACGGGCGGCGCTACGCGATCGCGCCGCGCCGGCGACTCGGTCTGCGGGTTGTCCGCGCGCCGCGCGAACGCAGCGCGCACGCGCTCGTAGTCATAGTTGACATCGAGGTTGCCGCAGCACGCCGCGCACAGCGTGGCATCCGGCGCGTCGGCCGTAAGCGCGCCGCACTCGACGCAGCGGAGTCCGGAGACGAAGCTCGCGCCGCGCGCTCCGGGGGCGCCCCACAACGCGGACTAGCTCGAGGCCGTCGCGAGCAGAGCCACCTGCTGAGCGACCTTCTGGTTGTGCGCGAACGCGAGCTTCTTGTTGTTGACGAGGTCCATGATCGTGCCGATCCAGCAGAGTCCCGCGGTGAAGAGGTAGAGAAGCCCCATCCCGGTGTGCCCAAGAATAAAGCGCTGTATCCCCGCGAGGCCGATGAAGCCGAGGAGCGTCGTGAGAAGAATCGTCTGCGGCTCCTTCCGCCGCGCCCCGTAGACGCCGGCGAACTGCTGCGCCTGCGCGTCGGTCATATTCTGAATGACGCCTTGCACGAACACGAGCTCTTCCCCTTCGATACTCGGCATGAGCTGCAGGGCATTCGGCATGTGCGCTCTCCTCTCGGGTGAAGCTAAGCGGCGTTTCCCTTGGATTGAAATCGTGGCCACGAACGGTAAAGCAAATGCGCGATTCGCGCGACGAGAATGAACACGGCCGCGCCGCCGAGCGGATGCGTCGCGAACGACTCCGCGACGCGTCCCAAGAAGAGAAGCGCGACGGAGCGCCCGAGACCGCAGCCGGGGCACCAGTCGAAGCCGAGATTGCGGAGCGCGCAGAACGTGCGCCCGCCCGACTCGGCGGCGCCGGCCACCGCGAGAAACGCGAGCCCGCCTAGCCACACCGCGCCTTCGCGCAAGAGGAGCGAGCGCGCGACGCGGCGGCGCGATTCGGCGAGCGGCTCCGCGCCGTCGACCCCGCGGAGCGCCCGATCCGCGCCGCTCACATCGTCAGCGCCATGATCGCCTTCCCGGTGTGGAGACGGTTCTCCGCCTCTTGGAAGACGACCGACTGGCGCCCGTCGATGACCGCGCCCTCGACCTCGTGCTTGCGATCCGCGGGGAGGCAGTGCATGTAGATCGATTCTTTCTTCGCGAGGCTCATGCGGCGCGTGTCGCACTTCCAATCCGTGTAGCGCGCGCCGATCTTGAGCGCCTCTTCGGGGCGGCCGAAGAGTTCGAGGCAGCCCCACGACTTCGGGTAGACGACGTCCGCGTTTTCGAACGCGTCTTCCATCTTGTTGGTGACGCGGAACGCCGTGCCGGATTCGCGCGCATTCTTCTCGGCCTGCGCGACAACGTCCGGCATCAGGCGAAACTCCGGCGGGTGCGCGAGCGTCACGTCGAGCCCCATGCGCGTCATCAGCAGGATGAGCCCCTGCGGCACCGAGAGCGGTTTCGCGTACGTGTTCGTGTACGCCCACGAGACCGCGATTTTCCGGCCGCGCAGATTCTTCCCGAACTTCTCGCGGATCGTCATGAGGTCCGCGAGCGTCTGGCACGGGTGATCGACATCGCACTGAAGGTTGATGACCGGCACGCTCGACCACTTCGCGATCTCGCGCATGTACGCGTTGCCTTCGCCGGGAACAAGGTCGTGGCGAATCGCGATCCCGTGGCCGTACGACGAGAGGATTATCCCCGTGTCCTGCGGCGTCTCGCCGTGCGAGACCTGCATCGTCTCCTCGGTCAGGTAGTGCGCGTGGCCGCCGAGCTGCGTCATCCCCGCTTCCATCGAGTTGCGCGTCCGCGTCGACTTGTCGAAGAACATCATGAAGAGCGTCTTGTCCTGCAGGTGCCGGTGCGGCGTCCCCGCCTTGAACTTCTTCTTGAGCACCGCGGAGGTGTCGAGCAGAAGCTCGATCTCATCGAGCGCGAAATCCTGCGTCGAGATGTAATCGCGGCCGCGCAGGCGCCTCGAGAGCTTCACGCCCTCATCGCGCGACGGCGCAGGCCCCGCCGCCTTCGCGGCAACGCGCTTCGCCGGCGCCTTGGTTTTCTTCGCTGACTTCACGACCGACTTCGCGCGTGCCTTCTTCCTCTGCGTCGCCATGCGTTCGGTTTTCTCCTTGTTGCCGTTCCGTGGTTCGACCACGTTCGCGTCTAGCGAATGATCTCCCAGCCGGACTGATAGCGGTCGAGTTGCTCGGTGGTGTAGGCGTCGATCGGGTGATCGCGCTCGGGGATGTCGATGTGTTTCTCCTCGCCGCAGAGCGCGGTCGAGAAGTAGCGCTGGCCGGTGTCGCAGATGATCGTGACGATCGCGCGAGCGCCGGTGAGCGTCTTCGCGATCTTGCGCGCGGCGGCGAAATTGCAACCGGACGAGATCCCGCAGAAAACGCCGCGCGTCGCAAGCTCGCGCGCGGCGGCGATCGCTTCCTCGGATGTCGTCAGGACGACGCCCGATAGGAGCGACAAGTCGAGATTGCGCGGCACGAAGCCGTCGCCGATTCCCTCGATCTTGTGCGGACCCCAGCGGCGCTCGGCGAGGATCGGGCACTCCGCCGGCTCGACGGCGTAGAGCCGCACGTTCGGATTCTTCTCGCGCAGGTAGCGCCCGACACCCGTGATCGTTCCGCCGGTCCCCTGCGACGCGACGAACACATCGACCTCGCCCGACGTCGCCTCCCAGATCTCCGGCCCCGTCGTCTTGTAGTGCGCGGCGATGTTGTCCTTGTTGACGAATTGACCGGCCTCCCAGTAGACGCCGGGCCGCGCGGCCTTAATCTCCGTGAGCTTCTCGAGCGCCAGATCGACGTCGCTCTCGCCGCCGGGCGTCTCGACGATCTCGGCGCCGTACGCGCGAATCAGTTTCTTCCGTTCCTCGCTCATGCCGGCAGGCATCACGATCGTGACGGGATAGCCCTTGATCGCGCCGACGAACGAACACGCGATTCCCGCGTTCCCGGTCGAGCACTCGATGATGCGCATCCCGGGCCGCAGATCGCCGCGCTCCTCGGCGCGCTCGATCATCTCGCGATAGATGCGATCCTTCAGGCTCCCCGACGGCGAGAAGTACTCGATCTTCCCGAGAATGCGCGGGCCGCGCGGCTCGCCGCTCTCGAGCTGCAAGAGCGGCGTGTTTCCGATCAGATCGAGAAAGTTGGTGGCGATACGCATCGTTGTGGGCTCCGTTCGTTATGCCGCGAAGCGCTTCCAGAGCGCGGCGGCGAGTTCGCGTGACTTGGCGAAAATCGCATCCTCGTCGATTCCGGTTAAGCGGCCGTCGCGCGCGACGACGCGGCCGCCGACGACCGTCGCGGCGACGGGTGCGCGCGCGAGGCCGAAGAGCAGGTGACCGCCGAACGTCCCGGTAGCGAGCGGCGTGGTCGGCGCGTATCGAAAGATCGCGAGATCGCCGGCGGCGCCCGGTGTGAGCGCGCCGAACCGTCCGCCGAGCGCGCTCGCCGCAACCTGCGCATTCGTGCGAGTCGCCATCGTGATCATCTCCCCCATCGCGCACGCGGGATCGCGCCGGCTCAGCCTGTGGAGGATCGCGCCGGCGCCCGCCTCGTGCGGAATGCTCATCGTGAATCCGTCCGTACCGAGCGCGACACGCAATCCGTGATCAAGCCAGCGCGCCAGATCGCCCGTGCCGACCGCGTTGTTCGCATTCGACTGCGGGCAGTGTGCGACAACGACATCGTGCTCTGCAAGGATTCGATAGTCGTCGTCATCGAGATAGAGACAGTGTGCCGCGATCGAGCCCGGCGTCAGCACGCCGGCGTCGGCGAGGCGGCGCACCGCGCTCTTGCCGCTCGTTGCGCGTGCGCGCGCCAAGTCGTGGAGGTCCTCGCCGACGTGGACGTGAAACGGCGCGCCGAGCGCGCTGCCAGCCTCGCGCGCCTGCGCGAGCGTCGTGTCTCCGAGAGTGAAGCTCGCGTGAAGTCCGAAGAGCGCGCCGAACCGGCCGTCGCGCTTTTCGCGGACACGCGCGATGAAGCGCGCGTTCTCCTCGATCCCTTCCGCGGCGCGCCCGTCGCGATCCGACACCTCGTAGGCGAGAACGCCGCGGAGGCCCACGGTGTCGAGCGCGTCGTGAATGAGCGTGAGGCTTCCGGGACACGCGTGCGGGCTTGCGTGGTGGTCGATCAACGTCGTCGTTCCCGCCTTCGCGCTTTCGATCGCGCCGACGAGCGCGGAGTAGTAGACATCCTCGTCCGTGAGAACGCGGTCCAGCCGCCACCACAACTTCTCGAGGATCTCGACGAAGTTGCGCGGCGGCGCCCCCGGCACCGTGATGCCGCGCGCGAACGCCGAGTAGAGGTGCAGATGCGCGTTGACGAAGCCGGGGAGGATGACGCATCCGCGTGCGTCGATTGCGGGCGTCTTCGTGTGCCGCGCCGCGAGCGCCGCCGCGCCCGGAGCGCCGACCACCTCGTCGACGGCACCGTCGCGAATCGATAGCGCGCCGCCATCGAGGACGCGGCCCGATTCGTCGAGCGTGACGATCGTGCCGCCCGTCACGAGCAGGTCCGCGCTCATCGCCGCATCGCCTCTACTGAAACGTCGCCTTCTCTTCGAGGTAGGAATCGTCGTCGAGGTCGAAGTACTCGCCGATCACGCGATCCATCTCGACGATCGCCTTCTTGAGCAGCTCGCGCTTCTCCTGATAGCGCAGAAACGCGCTTCGATAGCCATTGATGACAATATGCCGCAGCTCGTACGGATTCAGGTCGAACGCGCGCGTCGCCAGATGCAGTTCCTTCGTCATCGTCGTGTCGGAGATCAGCCGGTTGTCCGTGTTGAGCGTCACGCGCAATCCTGCCTCGTGGTAGATGCGAAACGGATGTTCCTCGAGGTTTTCGACGACGCGCGTGTGCACGTTCGACGAGAGGCAGATCTCGAGCGGAATGCGATGGTCGCAGACGAACGCCATCAGGTCGCGATCTTCATGAAGAAGCGTGCCGTGGCCGATGCGGTGCGCGCCGCAATAGTGCAGCGCCTGGTGAATCGACTTCGGCCCGAACGCCTCCCCCGCATGCACCGTCGTGTTGATGTTGTTGTTCAGGATTCGGTAAAACGCCTCGCGATGCTTCTTCGCGGGGTAATCCTTCTCTTGTCCCGCGAGATCGAACGCGACGACACCGGCGTTCTTGTAAGCGATCGCGAGCTCCGCAAGCTCGAGCGAAACGTCGGGCGAGATCTGGCGAATGCCGCAGATGATCACGCCGGTGCGAATTCCCGTCTCCGCCTCGGCGCGCTTGAGCCCCCGCAAAACAGCGTCGACCGAATCCGCGGTCTCCATCTTCCGCTCGAGGTGCAAGACCGGCGAGTAGCGCACCTCCATGTACCAGATGTTCTCGGCGGCCGCGTCGATCCCGAGTTCGTACGCCGCGCGCTCGAGCCCCTCCGGCTCCTGCAGAACCTTGAGCGTGATATCGAAGATGCGCAGGTAGTCGACGAGACTCTTGCAGTCGTCGCCGACGAGGAGCATTCTCGCGAGCTCCGCCTGCGACCGCGCGCCGAGATCGACGCCCTGCTGCTTCGCCAGGTCCCAAATCGTCGGGATGCGCATCGATCCATCGACGTGCACGTGCAGGTCCGTCTTCGGAATCCGCGCGATCATCTCCATCGGGAGCCCGCGCACTTTTCCGCCCGCCCCTTTCTTCGTGTTTCCTTTCTTGTCGCCGCCCGAGCGCGCTTTCTTGTCCGGCACGAATTCCTCCTCGCGGCCTACGCCGTGGTTCCCCGCTCCTCGATTGCCATGATCTTCGCAACGCGCCGCTCATGCCGCCCGCCCGCAAACGGCGTCTCGACGAAAATACGCGCGATCGTCCGCGCAAGCCCGCGCTGAACACTCCCCGCGCCGAGCGCCAGCACGTTCGCATCGTTGTGCTCGCGCGCGTTTCGCGCCGTACGTTCGTCGTGGCAGAGCGCCGCGCGCACGCCGCGCACCTTGTTCGCCGCCATCGTCGAGCCGATCCCCGCGCCGTCGATGAGAAGCCCGAAGCGCGCCTCGCCGCTCGCCACGGAGCGCGCGACTGCGAGCGCCAGATCGGGGTAGTCGACGGCCTCCTCGGAGTGCGTTCCGTGGTCGATCACGCGCCAGGCGAGTTCTTCCTCGAGGAATCTCCGGAGCGTCTCCTTGAGTCGGTAGCCTCCGTGGTCGGCGCCGACGGCGATCGTCTTCGCGGGCGGCGCGGACGCGGCGTGCGGCGCGCGCGCCGCGGGCGCTGCGGCGGCACCGCGGCTCGGCGCTGCGCCGGCGGCCTCGGAGAGCGCCTCGATCACGAGTCGCCGGATCTCGCCGCGGTCGATCTCGCGCGTCATCGCTCTACGTCCTCGCCTCGGGCGCGCGCACGCTGCGCGGCAGCGCCGCCGCGATCCAATGCCACGCCGTCTTGTTCGTCAGGAAATCGACCTCCTCCGCGGGAACGTGCACGACGTGCGTCTCGCGAGCGACGCGCTCAATCCACGTGTCGTACGCGTCACCGAGCCGCGCGAGGTAGTCGCGATCGATCCGCTTCTCGTAATCGCGTCCGCGCGAACGCACACGCTCGAGCAGGAACTCCGGAGAGGCGCGCAGGTAGACGATCATGTCCGGCCGCTTCAAGTGACTCGTCAGAATCGCGTAGAGCCGCTGATACATCTGGTGGTCGACGTCGCTTAAGAGCCCCTGCGCGTGGAGCGCCGTCGCGAAGATCTCGCCGTCTTCGTAAATCGTCCGGTCGACGATGTAAAAACGCTCCTCGCGGCCGAGTTGTTCGAGCGCCTCGTAGCGCCGCGTGAGGAAGTAGATCTGCGAGTGAAACGCCCAGGCCTTCGGGTCGGCGTAGTACTTCTCCAAATACGGGTTCTCGATCGTCGGCTCCAGATAAGCGCGCCAACGGAGATTCTCCTCGAGGATCCGCGTGAGAGTCGACTTGCCCGCGCCGATGTTGCCCGCGATGCCGAGGAAGAAGCCGGAAGCCATCGGCCGCCTCAGCCCGGGCTCTTGAATCGGAAGCTGTCTGGGAGCAGTACGTCGAGTGTTTGCACGTCCACACGGCCCGCAAGATCGGACATGATCACGCGCAGCGCGCCGCCGAACTCGGAGAGCGCCTGGCGGCAGAGCCCGCACGGCCGGACGGGGCCGTCCGTGTCCGCGACGATCGCGATGGCGTCGAACTCGAGTTCGCCCGCTGTCACCGCCGCGAAGAGCGCCGCGCGCTCGGCGCAGACTGTCACGCCGTACGATGCGTTCTCGACGTTGACGCCGCGATACACACTGCCGGATCGCGCCAGAAGCGCCGCGCCGACAGGGAATCGTGAGTATGGCGCGTAGGCGTTCGCCCGAGCCGCCGCCGCCGCCGAGACGAGCGCGTTGTCATCCAACGGAGGCGCTCGCGTCGATCGGCTGAAAGCACGCGCGGCAGCGCGGCTCGTAGATCGCACCGCCGCCGATGACGACGCGCTCGTGCGATTCGATGAGGCGCTGCGATTTCGTCGCGGGGCGCCCGCACACGACGCATATCGCCGTCACCTTCGTGATCGAGTCGGCGATCGCGAGGAGCTGCGGAATCGGTTCGAAGGGCTTGCCGAGGTAATCCTGGTCCAGTCCGGCGACGATGACGCGCACGCCGCGCGCGGCGAGCGCTTCGCAAACCTGCACGAGCGGCCCCGCGAGAAACTGCGCCTCGTCGATTCCGACGACGCGCGTGTCGGCGTCGACGAGATCGAGAAGTTCGTCAGCCCGCGAAACGGCGACGGACTCGACGGAGCGCGCATCGTGCGAGACGATCGTGTCCTTGGAGTAGCGCGTGTCGATCGCCGGCTTGAACGCCTGCACTTTTTGCCGCGCGATCGCGGCGCGGCGAAGGCGCCGGATCAGTTCCTCGCTCTTCCCGCTGAACATGCATCCGCAGATCACCTCGATCTGCCCGGACGACGAATCGATTCCTTCGATCATGCGGCGATGCTATCAACCGCGGGCGCGCGGTGCAATCGCGAAGCCCGCGCCCTCGCCCGGGGATCTTCCGCGGATGCCCGCGACTCACCTCTGCCGCGCCGCGGCCTTGTAGAGCTGCACGAAACCCGTTCCCGGCGAGACGAAGATCCTCTCGTACCCATACGAAAGCTGCTTGAGAATCCCCTTCGCGGCCAAGTTGTGCTCGTGCTCGGGGCCGAAGCCGCTGACGAGAATGTAGTCGACGCTCGCTCCGGTGCGCTTCGCGTAGTTGATGAAATCGACCCGCGGCGGCTCCGCCTCCATGTCGGGATCGGACCCGAATGCGCGGAACGGGTTCCGCTCGAACCGGTATCGGACCGGGAATACCGAGGTGTTCGCTTCGTAGTTGCGCACGTCGATTGCGCCTCGCTCCGCTGCGATGGCGGCGCCGGTGTGGAGAAATGGCTTGATGCGAGTCGAGAGCGGGCTTCCGTCCGCCGAGCGTCCGCGATGCGAGAAGCCGAGCGAGAGAATCGTTGAGTTCGGCGCAACCAGAGGCGCTGCGGTCAGACTCTCCGCGAGCAACTCGCCGGCGGCGAGGATCGTCGGCTGCCGCGCCAGCAAGAAGGCGATCCCGAACGCGAAGCCCGAGACGGCGGCGGTGCGCGCTATCCACGGCCGTAACGGCGCGCTTCCGATCGCGATGATGAGGGCCAGGACGGCGAACACCAGGATGCGGCCATTGACGTACCAGCATCCTCCGACTCCGGACGGCGCCGCGAAGTAGAGAGCGAAAAGGCTCGCCGCCGCCGCGAACAGACCCGCCGAGGGGACGCTGTCGGAATCCCGGCGGCGGACGATCAACGCGAGTGCGAAGAGAAGCGCGAGGCAGGCTGCGTACGCAATTCCGAAGGGACGCTCGTTTTCGTTGAGCGCCACGAGCGGATCCATCGTCATGAGCTCTCGCGTCAGTTTCGCCGTTGAGACCCAACCCACTCCATGCGACTCTCCGTTGCGCTGATAGATGGCGAAGAGGGCGATCGCAGGGAGTGCTGCGACGAGTGGCGCCAAAAGCCGGGCGCGCAGCGATCCGGGCGGCGAAGTTTCCGCGGCCCCGTTCGCCGGCCGGCCCCGATGCCGGATGCGATCAGACACCGTTGTCCAGAGGGTGACCGCTCCGATCACGAGGCCGAGCGCCCCGAGCGCGATGAGATGGCTCGCGTAGAGAAGCAGGCAGAACACCATGAACAGGCCGATCTGCCGCCAGGTCCGAAGGCCGCCGCGACGGAGCCAATAACCGAACGCCACGCACCAGACGACCACGCCGAGGCAGAAGTTGTAGAAGCCCATCTGTAGGTGCCAGCTCAGAATGAACGGGGTCGACAGAAGCGCTAGCGACGCGGCGCTCGTCCGTGTCGAGCCCAGGGCGAACCGCACTGCGAGCGCGAACGCGATGACGTAGGTCGAGAGGAATACTTTTTCGGCGACGACCGGGGAGAACATCGTCAGAAGAAACGCCAGTGTGGCGTGGCCGAGCCAATTCGGACTTGGCGTGGCGTTCACCTCGTAGTACTCCCCGAACGCTGGCGATTCCGGATCTGAGATTCGAAGCAGGGCATCGGCGTTGTGAAGGTGCGCGGGCCCATCTTGGGTTGGGAAGCGCGCAGGCCACCAGATCAGCGCCACGTGAAGCAGGATGATCGTCGCAAGGCCGATGTCCGGCAGGGCGAGGAAGCGACTCGCCCCCCGGGGGTTCACGGACTCACTTCCATTCATCGAGAAAGCTGCGCCCTGGGCCGGGGTTCCTGACGGCAAAGAAGTCCGCGATGGTCGCAGCCAGGTCGGCGAACGTGTCGCGCAAACCGAGGTCGCGCCCGATCGGCGTCGAAGCGCGTGCGCTCCCATCCTCGATTCCTCGCGGCGTGGCCGCTCCGCCTATGAAAAGCAGCGGCACGAGTTCGCGCGAATGGTCCGTCGACGGCGTCGTGGGATCGCAGCCGTGGTCCGCGGTAAAGACAAGGCGGTCGCCGGGGCCGAGCGCGTCGATGAGCGCGGGAACACGCGCGTCGATCTCCTCGAGAGCGCGAGCGTAGCCGGCGGTGTCGTTGCGATGGCCCCACAACATGTCGGTCTCGACGAGATTCGTGAAAAGAAATCCGCGCTCGAGTTCGGCGAGCCCGTCGAGCGTCGCGTCGAGGCACTCGGCGTTCGACTTCCCTCCGAGCGAACACGTTATGCCGCGCCCCGCGAAGATGTCGGGAATCTTGCCGACGCCCCAGACGGGAACGTGTGCCGCCTCGAGGACCTCGCAGATCGTCGGCGAAAGCGGCGGGAGCGAGAAGTCGTGGCGCCGCGGCGTGCGCGCGTACGCGCCGCTCTCCCCCGCGAAGGGCCGCGCGATCACACGGCCCACGGCGTGCGGGCCGGTGAGAATGCCGCGCGCCGTCTGACAGATCGCGTACAACTCCTTGACGGGAATCACCTCTTCGTGAGCTGCGATCTGGAAGACGCTGTCCGCCGACGTGTAAACGATCGGCTTGCCGGTGCGGCGATGTTCGTCGCCGAATTCCTCGATGATCGCGGTGCCTGACGCCGCGCGGTTCGCGAGCACGCCGCGGCCGATCGCCGCCTCGAACGGCTCGAGCACCTCGCGCGGAAATCCGTTCGGGTACGTTGGAAACGCGCGATCCACGACGCACCCCGCCATCTCCCAATGCCCGCTCGTCGTGTCCTTCCCGTGGCTCCGCTCGCGCATCCGGCCGAACGAAGCACGCGGCGCGAGCGACGGCGGAACGCCCGCGATGTCGAGCAGATTCCCGAGCCCGAGCGATTGAAAGTTTGGAAGCCGCAGCCCGCCGACAACGCGCGACAAATTACCGAGCGTGTTCGATCCGAGATCGCCGTACTCCGCCGCGTCGGGCGCCGCTCCAGCGCCGACTCCGTCGAGGACGATCACGACGAACCGAACAGGAGGGCGCGAACTCATCGGCGCGCGCTCCGTGCGGCGTCGACGAGCCGCCGCACGCGCGCCGCATCGACGGGGTTCGATGTGATGCCACCCTGCTTCACGCTCGTGCCGACGATCGCCGCGTCGACGAATGGCGCGAGCGCCGCGGCATTCCCTTCGGCGAGGCCGCTTCCGAGGACGAGGCGCGCGCCGGGCGCGGCGTGACGAACCGATGCAAGGTACTCCGCGTCAGGCGCCGAGCCTGTGGCGGCGCCGGAGACGACGATCGCATCCGCGCCGGCGCGCCCCGACAGCTCGGCGAGTTCCACCTTCGCATCGCGCTCGCCGAGCGGCGCGGCGTGCTTCGCGCGAAAGTCGGCCCACACCTCGACTCGGGCGCCGATCGCGCGGCGCCGCCTCATGATGGCGTGCGACTCGCCGCGCAGAAGCCCCTCGCCCGCTACCGCCAGCCCCGCGAACACGTTGACTCGAATAAACCGCGCACCCGTCGCCGCTGCGATGGCGAGCGCGGAGAGCGCGTCGTTCCGAAGCACCTGCACTCCGACCGGCGCCGGGCTCAGCGCGACGATGCGCGCGACGATCACCGACATCGCTGCGACGGTGATTGCGTCGACGCGCCGCGGAACGAACGGCGTGTCGCCGTAGTTCTCGACAAGAAGCGCCGCGACGCCGCCGTCCAACAAGGCGCGGGCGTCCGCCACAGCAAGCTCGGCGATCTCGTGCACGGAGTGTTCAGCGCGCGGGCTTCCCGGCAGCGGTGCCAGGTGCACCATCCCGATGATCGGAAACACCTCGGCGTCGAGTGACCACGGCGTCGCGTGCGCCACTACGCCCGCTCCCCATCGCCGGCGCCGTCGCACCGAGATCCACGCAGCGCCGCCCCTTCGCCGCGCCCGCGCGGTGCCGCCGCGATCCCCTTCGTCTGCGCAAGAGACGCCGCGATGGCCGAGTGCGCGCGCCGTTTGACCGCGATCATCTCGGCGACGATCGATACGGCGATCTCTTCGGGCGTCACGGCGCCAATATCGAGCCCGATCGGTGCGTGAAGCGCCAAGAGCCGCGCTTCGGGAATACCGCGCGCGAGCAACTGCGCCGCGGCGCGCTCGTGCTTTCTGCGGCTGCCGATTACGCCGAGGTAGCGAGTCGGCGGCAAGCGCAAGAGTCCCTCGAGCACCTGCTCGTCGTACTGGTGGCCGCGCGTTGCAAGAACGACGAAGTCGTGCGGCGCGAAGTCGACGCGCTCCGAAAGCTCCGCATAACCGGGAAGGACGATGCGGCGCGCGCCCGGAAAACGCTCGGCGGCGACGTACTTCTCGCGGTCGTCGACGACTGTGACTTGAAATCCCGCAGCGGTCGCGGCGGCGTGCACCGCGCGCGATACGTGCCCGGCGCCGATCAAGACAACGCGCGGGCGACCCACGACCGGTTCGAGATAGATCGCGCCGCCCGCCGCCCATGCAGAGCGTTCGTCGCGCACGGCGCTCATGGCAGTCGAGTGCAGCGCTTGCGGAAGCACCGCCAGACCGAGCAGGGGTTCGCCCTCTTCGCCGAGAACGATCCGCGCGGGAGCAGACGCGCCGCTCGCGCGATCGCGCGGTGCCGCCGGTTCCGCGCGTGTTCCGATGAGCGGCGGCCCGCCATCGGAGAAAATTCGCGCGAGCACGCTCGTCGTTCCCAACTCGGTGCGGCGCTCGAGCAACTCACAAAGCGCGATGTCGCCCAATTCGAGCCGTTCCAGGAGAATCTCGACGGTTCCTCCGCAAACCATCCGCAATTCTTCTTCGGTTTCGGTCAATGTGAACACAACGCGCGCCCACCCTCCGGCCGCGCGCAGCTTCTGCGCCTCGCGCTGCACCTCCGCTTCGAGACAGCCGCCGCCAACGGTACCAATCGCTTCGCCCGTATCGGAGACGAAGAGGCGCGACAGCACGGGCGCGGGCGTCGAGCCATGCACCGACGCGATCGTCGCCATCACGCCGCCGCCACACCGCGCCAATTGTTGCGCGCATTCACCAAAATGATTTCGAGAAGACACCGCGTCGCACTCCTCTCTGACGAGATCTGGTATCATGATATCACTTCGCACAGTGCGAAGATCGACCCCCGTCGAACGCCATCAACCTCGGAGTCACAAGATGAGCTGCACGCGCACCGCTTGCTTTGCATCCGCTCTCGTCTTCGCCGTACTGCTTGCGCCGTCCACCCCGAGCGCGCAGGTCGTCCTCAACGAAATCCTACCGAACCCCGCCGGCGACGACGTCGGCACAGAACGCATCGAAATCGTGAATGCTGGGCCGACATCCGTCGACGTGACGGGATGGGCCATCGATGACGCCGCGACGATCGATGAAGTGGGCGTGCGCTGCCGGATCCCTGAAGACTTCGACACCTCGGTCTGCTCGGGAAGTGCCATCCTCGCGCCGGGAGAGTTTCGCGTCGTGAAGGGAACATCCACGGCCGCGTTTCTCAACAACAGCGGTGACGACGTCTACCTCATCAAAGATCGCACGCTCGCGCCGGTCGTCGCCGACCTCGTTACGTATCCGAGCGCGGCTCTGCAAGTCGACATGACGTGGGGCGCGATTCCGAACGGGTCCGAGAACTTCGCGTGGCGAACGAAGACGCTCTGCGGGTCGAACGGCGGAGCGGGCGACTTCATCGCGCCCTCGACGATCGCGGATCTCGCCGCGGTGTCGGGTGCGTACTCCGGCGAAGTGCGCCTCACGTGGACCGCGCCCGGCGACGACGGCATGACCGGCACCGCGAGCGCATACGAATTCAAGGTTGCCCTCTCGTCGATCAACGCGGGGAATTTCGACACCGCGACCGATCTCGAATTTTGGATCAACGCGCCGCTGCCGCAGGCCGCGGGCACCGCGGAAACGCTTGTTGTCTTCGGGCTCGATCCCGCGTTCACGTGGCACTTCGCGGTGAAGGCGGTCGATGACGCGGCGAACCTCGGCGCCGTCTCGAACAGCCCGAGCGCGCTGCCGCTTGCAGGCGCGCTCCCCGATCCGAATCTTGGCGGCAACGTCTACTTCGGAAATCTGCATGCGCACACCGGATACTCGGACGGGCAGCTCACGCCCGCCGACGCCTACAGCTTCGCGCGGAACACGGCGCCGACGCCGCTCGACTTCCTCGCGGTAACCGATCACAACCACGCCGGCGCGGGAATGTCGCTGCCGAACTATTCGCTCGGGCTCGCGCAAGCTGCCGCGGCGAACGATGACGGCAACTTCGTCGCGATCTACGGGCAGGAGTGGGGATTCGCTTCGAACGGACACGTCAATATTCTGGAAGCGCCCGTGCTCTTCGGCTGGGAGGCCGGCAACTACGACGTATTCGTCGCGGAAGGCGACTACCCGAGCCTCTACACCGCCGCGCTCGCGAACCCGCCCGCTTCCTATCCGGTGGTTCTGCTCTGGTGTCATCCTGCGGCGAGCGACTTCGACAACCTCGCCGTCACGAGCGATGGATTGGCGGCGGTTCATCTCATGTGTCTTGTGAACGGTCCCGCGTTCTCGACCGCGACCGACGAAACCGACGTCGGCAACACGGGCTTCGACGATGTTTTCCACGAAGCGCTCCGCAAGGGATACCGCGTTTCGCCGACCGCCGACCAAGATAATCACAACGTTACGTGGGGTGCGTCGTCGCAGAGTCGTACCGCGGCGCACGCGAGCACCAAATCGAAGGCCGCGATTCTCGGCGCGCTCGCGGCCGGCAACAACTACGCGACTCAGGATCACAACGCGCGTGTCGACTTCACCGCGGACGGGCACGGAATGGGCGAGGCGTTCACGGCGACGAGCGGCGTGCGAATCGCGGTGCGCGTGACGGACCCGGATGTCGGCGAGACGGTGTCGCTCATCGAACTCTTCCGCGGTATCCAAGGTGTTTCATCCGCGGTCCGCGTCGCGTGGAACGCCGACAACAACGAGCTGCATTGGCGCGAGCTCGAAGAGTTCGCCGACGGGACCGAGGTGCACTACACGCTGCGGATCCGTCAGGGCGACAATCACAGCATTTGGACCGGACCCGCGTACATCACCTATCAATCCGCGACGGGCGTTGCGGACGGAGCGAGCGCTCCGGCGTCGGCCATTCGCCTCGCTTCCCCCACGCCGAATCCGACGCGCGGCGCAACGCGCATGGCGTTCGCCTTGCCGCGCGACGTCGCCCGCGTGCGCGCGACGTTGTTCGACGTCGAGGGACGGTTGACGCGTGTCCTTCTCGACCGGCCGCTCGGCGCGGGCAATCACGAGGTCAGGTGGGACGGCGGCCTCGCGTCGGGCCGCCAGGCGCCGCCGGGCATCTACCTGCTCCGGCTCGATGCGGGCGACGAAGGATCCGCCACCGCGAAGATTCACCTGCTTCGCTAACGTATCGCGTTGCCGCCGCTCGACACCATCACGCGCGAGCCGAAGGCGTCCGATCTCGACGCGGGCGCCGCGGGGCTCGTCCAGCGGATGCACGCCGTGATCGAGCAGCTTCACGTCGCGCGCGCGGAGCTCTCGCCCGATGCCGTGCACGACCTCCGCGTTGCGCTTCGCCGATGCCGATCGATCGCCGAAGGCGCCGGGGCGATCGACTCGCATCGAAGCTGGCGGCGCCTTCGCCGTGCGAGCCGGTCGCTCTTCCGGCAGCTCGGCGCGCTGCGCGACGCTCACGTGATGGCGGAGTGGATCGAGAAGCTTGCGCCCGCCGGCGATACCGCGCGCGAACGCCTCTCCGCGCAGATTCACGCACGCGAAGCCCAGCTCGCTCGGTCGGCGCGCGACGCCGTGTTCGAGTTCGACGACGCCGCGTGGCGCGCGCTCGCCGCGGTGGTCGCCGCGCGCGCGGAGAGGCTGCGCCCTGGCAGCGCCGTCTTCCGCCACCTTGCGCTCGAGCGCTGGACCGAGGCGCGTGCGCTTCACGATGCCGCCCTCGAAAGCGGCAGCGGTGAGGCGTTCCACGCGCTGCGCATCGGCGTGAAGCGATTTCGCTACACCGTCGAAAACTTTCTTCCTCGGAAATACGAGGTGTGGGCGAAGCAGTTCAAGCGCGTTCAGGACTCCCTCGGCGAGATGCACGACCTCGACCTGCTCTGGGGCGCCATCGCCGCCGCCGAGCCGCCGCTTTCCGACGAGGAGCTGGCCGAGTGGCGCGACGTGCTCAGCAACGAACTCGAATCGCGTCTCTCCGACTACCACGAACGCATGAGTGGCGATGATTCTCTCTGGGCGGAGTGGCGGGACGGGCTGCCGGACGAAGGCGCGCTTCCCGCCGTTTCGTTCGCGCGCGTTGCGGCCTGGGCCGCGCTCCGCGACCCGGCTCCGCGCCACGCGCGCCGTGTCGCGAGGCTCGCCGTGGAAATCTTCGACGGCCTCGGCGCGCTCGAGCGAGCACATCCGTTCGGCGATCGACGATCCCGGCGGTCTCTGCGCGGGGCGGCGCTCGCGCATCACATCGGACGCGCGGGCGGCCGCAGCCGCCGCCACAAGCGCACCTATCGATTGCTCACCGAACTGCGCGCACCGCTCGGTTGGGAAGAAGATGAGATTCGCGCGGTGGCGATCATCGCGCGCTACTATCGCGGGTCAGAGCCGCATGCGTCCCATGCGGGCTTTCGCGATCTCGACGCCGCGGGCCGCACGGCGGTCTCCGCACTCGCGGGCGTCCTGCGCATCGCAGACGCGCTCGACAGCCGGCACGACGGCGCGGTCGCGCATGTGCGCGTCGAGTCGGCGCCCCCCGCGATTCTCGTTCGAGCGTTCGGATACGAAGAGGACCAACGCACCGCGGCTCGCATGGGCGGCAGAAAGCGACTTCTCGAGTCCGTTCTCGGCCGTCCGATCGTGGTCTTGGGCGCGCAGCGCGACGAGTCGCCTGCCATTCGCGCCGGAGCGCGCCCTCCGCGCTAACGCGCCAACGCGCGCAGCATCTTTCCGGTAAGCAGCCAACCGATCGTCGCCTGCGGCGGGACGGCGGATTTCATTTCGAGGCACGCGATGCCGGCTTTCTTCAACGCGGTCGCCGCGCCCTTGGCACCCAGCGCGAGGGAGATCATCTCGTCGAGGTGCGTGGCATGGCCGAAACACGCGACATCCTTGCCGTTGAGCTTCGCGATCTCCTGAAAGATCGCGCGCGGATTCGCGCACGGCTTGAGCGCCGCGGTCTTGCGAAGTGCCGACTTCGAAACGTCGAAGGCTGCGGCGAAAAGCTCGGCCGTCTCGAGCGCGCGCGTGTAGGGACTCGTAAGAAAGACCTCGGGCGCCGCGCCGAGCGCGCGGAAGCCGCGCGCTGCGGCTTGCGTTTTGAGGATTCCGTCCGCCGTCAACGCACGCGCCGGATCGGCGGGCGAAGCGGGGTCGTTCCGATCGATCGCGATTCCATGCCGCACGACGTAGAGCCTCATGATTTCTGAAAATCCCCCTCGAGCCTAGTGGGCCGCCGCCGACTCGACGCGCACGACCACGCCGAATTCTTCTTCGAAGAGGCTCGCACGCCGCGCAGCCTCATCGATCGATCGCCTTTCGGCTTTCGCCGGCGTCACGCGAATGACCACTTCGCCGCGAACGAACGCGACGTCGACCCGGCGAACGGCGCGACCCATGTCGACGTCGAGCGCGGACGCGAGGCGAAGAATCGCGGTGAGCCCGCGCACCTGATGTTGCCGCTCCGTATCGAGCCCTCCGTACACCTTGTGATCGGGCACCGGTTCCGCTTTGTAGTGATAGCGCACAAGACACGCGAGCATGTCGCGCCGCCATCCGTTGATGCCATCGATCTCGCCGTGGCGCACGAGATATTCGCCGTGTTTGTGATGATCGCGATGGTTGACGAAGTGCCCCGCGTCGTGAAGAAGCGCGCCGAGCGACAAAACGACGCGCTCGTCGCGGCCCATTCCGTGCAGCGGGCGGAGCTGATCGAAAAGCGAAAGCGCGAGCGATCGCACGTGCTCGGCGTGTTTCATGTCGCAGTGAAGCCGCCGCCCGAAGGCGCGCGCCTTCTCGAGAAGCAACCGCGAACGCGCGTCGTCCGGCCCGATCGCCGGCAGCGCGAAGTGGCCGCTTACGAGGTCGTCGAGCACGCCTTCGCGAACGCCGACGCCGGGCACGAGCAACTCGCGCAGCGAGAGCATCCGCCCGAGAGTCGTGAATATGATCGCGGCGATTCCCATCACCTCGGCGCGGTCGCGGCGCACATCGAAGAGCCGCATCCGTCCGCGAACGTCGTTCGAGAGAATCTGCGGGAGGCGGTTCGTCAGCACGCGAAGGCTCAGCGACGGGATGCCGTGCGGCCGCCGGCCCGGCGCGATCTGCGCGAGCGCTTCCGCGTTTCCGCCGCAGGCCACGACGACGGCGCGCGACAGGTCGCCTGCGCGAGAAAGATTGCGTCCGATCTTCGCGACGATGCGGCGCTCGAGCGCGGCTCGCATCGCCGCGTCGATTTTGCCGGACACGTCGAACGTTTCCATAAGGCGCACGGTCCCGACCGGAAGCGTGACGCTCCGCTCGACGTCGCCGCCGCGCATCAGGTTCAGCTCCAAGCTCCCGCCGCCGAGATCCACGATCAATCGCGGCGCAAGATCTTCCCCCAGGCTCGCGCGCACGGCCGCGCGCACCAGGCGTGCTTCGTCATTGCCGCCGATGACCGTAAGCCGGATGCCCGACTCGCGCTGAATCCGGCGTAGGAGCGCGGCGCGATTCTTCGCCTCGCGCGTCGCCGAGGTCGCCACCGCGCGGTACTTCGTGACGTGATACCGGTTCATGAGCGCGCGGAAGTGGCAAAACGCCTTCGCTGCCGCGGCGATCGTCGCGCGGTCGAACGCACCATCCGTGAAGACGTTGTGCCCGAGCCGAACGGGGACGCGCTCCGTCTCGAGCACGCGGACGCGAAGCGGCGACTCGGCGCGGGCGATCAACAAGCGAATCGCGTTCGATCCGGCGTCGATCGTCGCGAACTGAACCGGTGCGTTCACCCCTAGCGCCAAAGAGGAGCGAGCGCGGCCGAAGGCTGGTAGCGTGTTCTGCGAATGCCGAGGTGCTGCGCGATGCGGCGGCGAAGCCCGTTGTTGATCGCGCGAATCCCCAGCTCGCCGTCCATCTCCTCGAACTTGTGGCGCCGCGAGAGCGACTGGAACTGCGTGCGGACCAACTGCTGGTAACGGATAAACGAGCGATACAGATCGTTCGAGAGCGACATATCGCGCCCCGCTTCCCAATAGCTGATGACGCTCGACTTCTTGAACTCGCGTTCGAACGCGGCTTGCGGGCCGACCTTGAGCCAGAACGTCAGGTCGGGGCGAAGCGCCATCGCGTAGAGGCCGTGCAGGTATTCGCGCGAAAGCCCGCGCACCGCGCTCCGCGCGATCAGCGAGTAGATGTAGCGGTCGGCGAGCACGACCATTCCCGATCGAAGGGCCGGAATGATGCGGTGCTCGAGCTGATCGAAGAAGTCGGTGGCGTACATGAGCGCGAGCGTCAGGCGCGTGACGGCGTTTTCCGCGAGAAGGTTGTCGATGTCGCGCGCCACGAGATTCGAGCGCCGCAGTCCCATCGTCTGGACTGGAAACCCCTCGGACTCGAGCCACTCTTTCAGAAGCGCGATCTGGGTCGACCGCCCGGAGCCGTCCGTCCCTTCGATGACGATCAGAGAGCCCGACAGCTCTTCGGGTGCGCACCCGGGAAGCACGGTTCCGTAGAAGCGTGTCGCCTCGACCGACGCCGCCTTTCGCTTTCGCGTCGTCATCGGCGCGGACCGAACCGGCTCAGATCGATTCGCGTTGCGACCTTCGCCCGCATATCTTCTTGCAGTTTGTTCACGGGCAACGTGCCGTCCATCAGCACGAAATTGTCGGTTGCGATCATCTGCTCGTACTCGTCCATGATCATTCCCTGGAAGCGGCGGAAACTTTCGCCGGGATCGAACGACAATCCCAAGTCCATCCCCGCCTCGTAGTGTTTGAGTTTCGGGCGCCCGCCGAGGATGCGATTGACCGCGACGTCGAGCGGCGCGCGGAAATAGAACGTGATATCGGGAATCGGCGCGAAGCCGTAGAGATTGCGAAGCCACGCCGTCGAGCAGCCGCGAGCCGAGTCGCGCGCGAACGCCGTGTAGATGTAGCGGTCCGCGAGCACGAGGTAGCCGCTCTGCAACAGCGGGAGAATCTGCCGCTCGCACCGGTCCGCGAAATCGGCGGAGTGCAGAAGCGAGAACGTGACGGGCGTCAGGAGCCGGCGGCGTTTTCCGCGCCGCGTCGCCGCCTTGACGAGCAGCGACGAATTCCACTCGGTGAAGTGAATCCGGTACCCCGAGATCTCGAGCCAGCGCTTCAGAAGATAAAGCTGCGTGCTCTTCCCGGAGCCGTCGATTCCTTCGACGACGATGAGCGCGCCAGGATAGTCGCGGCCGCCCGTGTTCCGCGCACTGGCGCGGAGCGCCGCCGCGCGCGGCTCTTTTGCGAGGACGCGTGTCATGACGGTGAGATTACACGCTGCACAGCGAACGAGGGAAGCGATGAACGCGCCCCGAGTGTGACAATTCCGTGGTGGTGCGTGGCACCACGAGTGTGCAGAGGAATCGCGACGCGAGCGGCCATGGAGGCGAGCGCGGCTAAAGGCCGACGCGCGCGCGCTTGGCGAGAACGGATTCGGAAAGACACGGGCAATCTTGCAGGACCGAAAGCGTCACGGTCCTCCCGGAAGCAATCGTCGCAACGACCGTCACGGGCGCGCCGCTCCCGAGCTCGCGCGCCAGCTCCACGTCGCCTGTGGCCGTCGGCCGGAACGTCAGCGTCGCAACGCCGCCGGAGAATCGCCCCTCGTCGATCGGGATCGGGCCATAGCGGATGTCGTCGTTCTCGAGTGTCACGCTGCCGTCGAGGATCGAACCTTCCTGCTCCGTGGCGATTCTCAGATCGTAGCTCTCGCCGGCGATCGTCGCGGGAATCGTGATCTCGAATTCGTCGTAGACACGCGCGGCCGTCCAGGACGTTCCGCCGGTGAAGCAGGTATCGATCACTCCGGCAACGTTCGTCTCCTGCCAGATGAAGAAGCGCACGACGCTCCCCTGATCGAGACGACCCGCGTAGCGAATCGGCGCGGCGCAACCGAGCGACTCCGCGAGCGCGCCCGTCGGATCGTCGGCGGGATCGACGATGAAGAAGATGGTGCTCGTGTCGGAGACGCCGCCTGTGACCAGCGGGAGCGTCGGCCCGATCGTCCCGCCCTGCGCGTTCCCGTACGTGATCTGAATGTTCCCGGTAAGCGACGCACCGTCTTGGATGAGGGAGAGCTCGCCGAGCATTCGCGAGCGCCCGAGCGGGCGGTCGAGCGGGCCCCGCGCGGTGAAGACCGGCGTTTCCAACGCCGCCGCGCCCGAGGCGACGAGGCACTGCTCGCTCGCGCAGTTCTGCGACACGCTCAAGAGCATCGTTTCGCGGTTCACGAGCGCGCCGTCGAATCGAACGGGCGCCGCGTTGCCGAACGCGTCGATCACCGCGACGATCGGCGGCGAGAACGGATCGATCGTGAACGAGAACCCAGCATCCGAGAGCGAACCCTGCGCGAGCGCGTACTCGCCGACCGGTTCGCGATTCTCGAGGACGATCAGTCGGCCGCCGATCGAGGTGTCGCGTTCCTCGAGCTCGAGGATCGCCTCCGTGCCATCGAGGTCCGTGATTTCCCAGCGGCCGGTGATGGAGTTCGAGGACTGCAGCGGGTCGCCGCTCTCGCCGCAGCCGAAGAGAAGCATGGCGACCGAAAGGACGAGAGGCGCGCGGATCGATCGCGCATTCGATGAGGACGCTCGCCAGATCACGGCGGCAGTCTACAAGGCGGGCGCGCCGCCCGCAATAACGAAGGTGCGCGCGCCGGGCCGAACTAACCCGGAAGCTTCACGTCGATCATGAGGAGGCTCCCCTTTGCAACGAGCGAGAACGCGAATTGGAGCGCGAGAATCGCGATGAGGCCGCGCGTGCCGCCGGGCACGCCGCCGCGCGTCGCGGCGATCACCACGGGCGCAACGAGAAAGAGCCACACGCGCGAAGTCTCCGCGGGGATGAGTCCCGAGAGGTCGAGCACCGCGAGGAACGCGAGCACCGCGAGCGTGAAAGGCGCCTCGATGCGGCGTGCGCGAAGGTCGCGAACGGCCGCGAACACCTCGCGCGCGAAAAGCACCGCCACGGCGGGCCCGAGGAAAATGAAGAAGTCGGGGAGATTCCAGAAGACCCACGTGAGCCACTCGCGCCGCTGCTCCGGAATCAGAACCTCGTGCTGGATCTTGTAGGCGGCAAGGAAGACGCGCGGAATCGAGCAGCCCGTCGCGAGCTGGAACAGCGCGAGGACCGAGGCGAATCCAGCGCCGAGGGCGAGCAGACGCCGCAGGCGCCAGCGCGGCGGCGGCCGCGTCCCCGCGTCGTCCGCCCGAGCAAATCGCGTGATCGTAATATCCACAATGCCAACAAGTAACAGAAAGAAGCTCGCCACGAACGTAAAGAGGCAGAGCACCCCGCACAGCGCGCCGGCGGCCACGAGCGACCGGAGTCCGCGCCCGCGGCCGACAAGGAGGAACGCAGCGAGGATCAGAAGCGGATACGCGGCATCGAACTCCCCGGCGAAGAGGAGGTGCGACGGGATCACGGCTAGGAGGAGCACGGCGGCGCGAGCAGCCGGCGCGCCGCTCAGTCGACGCGCGAAGAAGAACGCGGGAATCAGCGCCAGGCGCGAGCAGATGACGACGGCGAGCCCAACGATGATCAGGCTCGCGAGCTCGGCCGGAGCCGCGCCCGGAAGATCGCCCTCGGAGATCCCGAACGCGCGCGCCACGCCGAGCACGCCATCGGTCGCGCCCGCCGACCCGCGGAAGAACTCGAGAATCTGGTGATTGACCGCAACGAGTCCCGGCGGATGCGTGCGCGCGTGATGCGGCAGTCCCGCCACGATTTCGTGGAACGACGTCAGCATCTCGGGCAGCGACGTGACGGAGCGCGCGGTCCAGAAGTAGCCGGTCACCCATGGCACGACGTGAATGAGCGGCAGCGTCACGGGCCCGAGCGGCGAGAGTCCGAGAAACGACAGCTCGAGCGCGATCGCGATCAGAACGACGAGTGCGAGCATCGCCGCGTCGCCGCGAGGGCGCGAGTCGCGCCGGCGAGTCCACGTCGCGGCCGCCCCCGCGAGCAGGGCGAAGAGGAGTGTCGTCCCGAGCGCACGCGGCCAAAGCGACGTCGCGACGTACGGCCATCGCCAAGAAGGCGGGCCGACGATCCACGGGAACCGGACCAGAAGAAGAATCGCAATCGCCACGGTCGCGGCCGCGGCAGCGATCAGAACGCGCCGGTCGCCGCGAGCGCCGTCGTGCGTCGCGTTCGCGCCATCCTCGCTCACGGTGCGTCCCCGATCATGCCGTTGCGCGAAATCCAATCGAAGATGGCGCGCGCCGCGATCGCGTGGCCGGCGGCGTTCATGTGGTTATCGAGCGGCGTGACGGAGAGCGCCGAGGCGGACTTGCCGAGGAAGGCCGGGAGAAGGTCGAGATGCTCGATAGCCGCGCTCGCGCAGAACGCGACGACTTGCTCGTGCGCCGCGCGAAGCGGATACGAATCGTCGAGGCTCACAATAAACGGGAGGACGACGACGCCGAAGCGGCCGCCGCTTGCGCGCACGTCGGTGGCGAGCGTACGAATCCCCGCTTCACACGCGAGCCAGCCCGGGGCGCGCGCGGCGAAGGTGTCCGCGTAGCGCCCGACGGCGGAACCGCGCGGGGCGATCCCGAATCGCCGCGCGAGCGCCGCGCCGCGCGACTTGACGAACTGCACCGTGCGGAGGGGCGGAACCCGAAGCCGAGACGCGCGCCGCGGCGCGGGCGCGATCCCCGCGGCCGGAGCGGCCGTTTTCGCCGCGGCCGCGAGCACCGGCGGATCGACGTCGTTCATGAAGAATCCGACAAGCACCAGATCAGGCGCGCGGGGCGCGACATCGAGCGCGAATGCCTCCGCTTGCTGCGCCGTATTCGACCCGATCATCGCGAAATTCTCGACCTCCCAGCGGCGATCCGGAAACGCGTCGGCTAGCATTTCCGCGAGCTGCACCGCGAAGGTTTCCTCATCGCGCACGCCCCAACCGAATGTCATCGAGTCGCCGAGGAGCGCGATTCGAAAGGTGCCGGGCGCCTTCGCGACGTCGAGTTCTGCGCCGCGATAGCCCGAGGCGTTCGTGCGCACCGGAACGCCGGCGATCACACCCGTCGCGCTCGGCGGCAAACACGCAAGCCGCGGCGAAGCGGGGTGCGGCACGAGCGCCATCCCCCACGGGCGGTCGAACGAGCGGAGCCAGAGTTCGCAGCACGCGAGCGCTACGATGAGCGACAGCGCGATGAGCAGTAGGCGTGCGGCCCACTCGCGAGAGCGTGATATCATCCGGCGCGATGACCGCCGCGAAAACCTCGGCCGCCGCGCGCGCCGCGCTGATACTCGTCGGCCTTCTTCTCTTCGCGGCGCTCGAAGGGTTGCTCGCGCTCGCCGGTCTCGGCGGTGCGCGCGATCGCGGCGACCCGTTCCTCGGGTTCAGCCAGGAGTACGCGATCTTCGTTCCCGATGCGACGGGCGCGAGGCTCGTCACCGATCCCGCGAAGCGCGAGTCGTTCAACGAGCAGGCGATCGCGCGCACGAAGGCCGAGGGGACGATTCGCATCTTCTGCCTCGGCGGCTCGGCGACGTACGGGTTTCCGCGCGGCGCGGCCGGCGCGTTCCCCGCGATCCTCGGCGAGAAACTCGCGCGCGCGTTCCCCGCGCGGCGCTTCGAGGTCGTCAATCTCGGCGGGCTCTCGTACGCGGCGTTTCGCTGCGTCAACGTCGCGCGCGAGGTCGCGCGTTACGAACCCGACGCGATCCTCTACTACGACGGGAACAACGAGTACGTCGAGCGGCGCTTCTTCGCGGAGATGCTCGCCGAACCCGCGTGGAGGCGAAACCTGCGCGCGCAAGCGAGCCGCCTTCGAACGTACACGCTGCTGAAGAAAGCGATCGATCGCGGCCGCCCCCAGCGCTGGAGCGGCGACGAGTCGGAACTCTTCGGCGTGCGCGTTCTGCGCGAGGACAACGAGTCCCTTCCGAGAAGCGATGCGGAGGATCGGGTCATCGAGGAGAGTTTCGCGGCGTCGCTCGCGCAGATGCGCGCGATCGCGCGCGAGGCCGGCGCGGCCTTCGTCGTCGGCGTCGCCGCTGTGAACGAAGCCGATTGGCCGCCGGGACTTTCGCTTCACGATCCCTCCAAGGACTCGGCGGCGATCGCCGCGTTCGACGGGCGCATGCAGGAGGCCGCGCGGCTTCGCGCCTCGGGCGACATCGCGGGCGCCGCGCGCGCGTTCGAGGCCGCGATCGCAATCGATTCGCGTTACGCAGCCGCTCACTTCGAACTCGGCGGATGCTATCACGCGCTCGGAGAGAGTCACAAGGCGCGCGCGGCGTTCCGCGCGGCGATCGCGTCGGACGGGCTGCCGATTCGCGCGACGCCGCGCATTCAGAATGCCGCGCGCGCGTTTGCGGACGCGTCCGGCACGCCGCGCGTCGACATCGACAGCCTCTTCGCGAGCATCTCACCGGGCGGCATCATCGGCCGCGAGTTGTTCATCGACTATTGCCACCCGACGCGCGATGGCCACGAGCGGATCGCGGACGCGTTCTTCGCGGTAATCGCACGCGATCTGCTCGACGCGCCGGGCGCGCCGCCGCCCGCGATCGGCCCGGACGAAGCGCCGAGCGATACGTCGTCCGCGTTCGGCATCGCGTGGGAGGGGCAGATGTTCATTCGGCAGGGACGATTCGCTGAGGCCGAGGAGCGCTTTCGCGCCGCGCTCGCGCTCGACGCGGAGCTCTCCTACGCGCTCGAGGGAATGGGCCGCTGCCTGATCGCGCGCGGCGACTCCGCGGGCGCGGTTTCGTTCTACGAGAGCGCCGCTCGCGTGAACCCGGGCAATCCGACGATCCTCACGAATCTCGCGAACACATATCTCGCGGTGGGACGCATGGCGGAGAGCGAAGCGGCGATACGCAAAGCAATCGACGCGGATCCGAACTCGGCGAGCGCGCGGCTACTCCTCGCGCGGCTCCTCGCGCGCAGCGGGCGCGCGCCGGAAGCGCGCACCACGCTCGAGGCCGCGGTCGCGGCGAGCCCGGCGAACGCGGACGCGCGCAAGCTCCTCGCGCGCCTCCTCGCGGACGCGGGCGAGACCGCCGCCGCCGAGGCGCACTATCGCGAAGCGCTTCGCCTCGACCCGAGCGACGGAGCCGCCGGCTACGCGCACGCGATTCTCTTGATCAAGCTGGAGCGACCCGACGAAGCGCTCGCGATACTCGACGCGGCGATCGCGCGGAATGCCGACTTCTACCCCGCCATCGGAGCGGCCGGAGTTCTGCGCATGAACCGCGGAGAGCGCGACGCCGCCGTGCGCCACTTCCGGCGCGTGCTCGAGCTTCACCCTGGCGATCAACTCGCCTCGCGCTATCTCGCGGTACTCGAGAGTCCGGGGGGCGTGCCGTAACGAACGTCGCCGTGCGGATCGCGCAGCGGCCCGGCGCGACTAGCGAACGCGGCGGCGGCGGTTCTCGACGAAGTCCATGAGGATGTATTCGCCGAGCTTGTTGAGCGAGGAGAAGTACGCGCGGCCGCGATTGAGCTCGGTGAGTTGCGTGACGAAATCCTGGAAGTGCGCGTCGCGCGTCACCATGAACGTCGTGATCGGAATCCGCTTGCGCCGGCAGACGACGGCTTCGTCGAGCGTGCGATTGATGATCTTCGGATCGAGGCCGAACGTGTTGCGGTAGATCGTGCCGTCGCTCTCGCGAATCACGGTCGGCTTGCCGTCGGTGATGAGAAAGATCTGCCGGTTCGCCGCCTTCCGCCGTTCGAGAATCTTGCGCGCCATTTGCAGCGCGGCCTTCGTATTCGTGTGGTACGGCCCGACCTCGAGGTACGGGATGTCGCCGATGGCGATCTCGAACGCGTCGTCGCCGAACGCGATCACGTCGAGCGTGTCCTTCGGGTACTTCGTCAGAATCAGTTCCGTCAGCGCAAGCGCGACACGTTTCGCCGGCGTGATCCGGTCCTCGCCGTAGAGAACCATGCTGTGCGAGATGTCGATGAGGAGCGCGGTCGCGCACGACGACGAGTGTTCGGTCTCGAAGACCTCGAGGTCTTCCTCCTTCAATCCGCCGCCGAGTAGTCCCGTGCCTTCGAGGCCCGTCAAACTCACCTGCGTTTCGTCGGCGCCGGTCGCGCTCGCGCGCCGAAACGAATTCAGGAGCGACCCCCTAAAGTCGATGTTGTTGACCTCGTCGCCGAAGCGCCACGGCCGCCGCTCCGAGAGCATCTCGCGGCCATCGCCTTCGCGCGGAACGCGGTGGTCCCCCGACTCGCCTTTGCGCAGCGCCGAAAACACGTACGAAAGCGCGCTCTTGCGAATGCCGCGCTCCCCTTTTCGCGTCAGCCGCGCGCCGTCGTCGGAGACCTCGATGTACTCCTCTTCCTCGAGACGCTTTGCAAACTTTTCGACGTCGAAGCCATCGGGGAGATAGCCCTGCTTCGCGAGATAACGCAGCATCTCGAGCGCCTCGTCGACATCGCCGTCGCTTTGCAGCAGCAGATGATTGAACAGATCGAGGACGTTCTGGAATTCGGCGAGATCGCGCAGAAGCGCTTCGTCGAACCGGAAGTAGCGAAAGCGCGACACGAGAGCCGGCTAGCCCTTCATGTTCTTGAACATGTTCGCGAGCATGTCGCTGTAGCGGACGCGTTGATCGAGCGCTTCCTTCGCGACGAGCGAGTTCTGGTGCAACCCGTCGAGAACGAACTCCATGACCGTCGCCATTTCTTCTTCGTCCGCGGGCCGCATTTGCTTCTTCGCGATCGCCTTGAGGCCCGGCACCTTCGACAGCTCCGCGTAGTAGTCCGCAAACGGCATCTCGTCGCTGATCTCGATCCGGCCGCCGCCCGCGAAGTGATCGGAGATTTCCTTGTACGGCCCGGGCCCCTTCCCCGGCTCCTCTTTTCCGTCCTTCGACTTGTAGACCGCCGGAAAATGCCGCTGGAAGACCTTGTTGATCGCCTTGCCGATGAGCGTGAGCGAAACGATCGTCGGTCCCTCCTGCTCGCCTTCGTAGACCAGCTCGATCTTTCCGGTGATCGCGGGGAGCGCGGAGTAGAGATCGCACATGCGCGGCGTCCAGCGTTCCTCGCCGGTCAGCAAGACGCGCCGCTCGATGTTCGAGAGCAGGTTCTCGTATGCGGAGATCGGAAGCCGCGCCGAAACGCCGCTCGATTGATCGACGAACTCGCTCTTCCGCGCCTCGAACGCGATCTCCTCGACGATCTCTTGGATGAAACGCGGCATGCGAAACGGCTGGCCGCGATCGACCCACGCCTCTTGAGCGGTGATCGCGATCGCGTCGTCGACCGTCTGCGGGTAGTGCGTGATGATCTGCGAGTCGATGCGGTCTTTGAGCGGCGTGATGATGTTCCCGCGATTCGTGTAGTCCTCGGGATTCGCCGTGAAGACGAGCAACAGATCGAGCGGCAGCCGAATCGGAAATCCGCGAATCTGCAGATCCTTCTCCTCGAGGATGTTGAGGAGCCCGACCTGAATGCGCGGCTGAAGATCCGGCAGCTCGTTGAGCGCGAAAATCCCGCGATTCGTGCGCGGCACGATGCCGTAGTGGATGACGCCTTCGTCGGAGAGGTCGAGCCTCTCGCGCGCGGCCTTGATCGGGTCGATGTCGCCGATCAGGTCCGCCATCGTCACGTCGGGCGTCGCGAGCTTCTCCTGATACCGCTCCTCGCGCGTGATCCATCGAATCTCGATCTGCTCGCCGAGTTCGGAGGCGAGCCGCCGGCAACGCGAACAGACGGGATGAAGCGGATCGTCGTTGAGCGCGCAACCCTCGATCGCGGGAACGCGCTCGTCGAGAAGCGACGTCAGCGCGCGAATGATGCGCGTTTTCGCCTGACCGCGAAGGCCGAGGAGGATCAGGTCGTGTTTCGCGAGCAGCGCGTTTTCGATTTGAGGAATCACGGTCCGGTCGTAGCCGACGATTCCGGGGAAGACCGGCTCCTTGGCGCGGATCTTCCGCGCGAGGTTGCGCCGGATCTCATCCTTTACGGAGAGCGCGGCATAACCGGTCTTCTTCAGTTCTCTAAGCGTCTTCGGGTGAGGCATTCACGACTCCAAGGGGGCGAGGACGATGTTCTGTTCGGCGATTTTGTCGGCGAATGATAGCAGCGCAAGGGAAGCCGGGCAAACAGGGCGCGCACGGGAGCGCGACGACGCGCGATCCGGCGATGCTCGCGCTGTTGACGCGGCGGCGCGACGCTGTCTACTCTGTCGCTCGATGAGCGACGCCCGGCCGCAACCGATCGACAAGACGAACGTCGCGCGGATTCTGCGTGAGATCGCGGCGCTTCTCGAAATCCGCGGCGAGAATCCGTTCAAGGCACGCGCCTACGAGAACGCGGCGCGCGCGATCGAGGGAACGACCGAGGAGTTCGGCGCGCTCGTCGCGAGCGGCGCGTACAAAGAGATCGCCGGCATCGGCCCTGCGCTCCGCGAAAAACTCGAGGAGTTGGCCGCGACGGGGCGGCTCGAATACTACGATGCGCTGCGTGCCGAGCTTCCCGCGACGATTCTCGAACTGACGGCGATTCCCGGCCTTGGGCCGAAGAAGATCCACTCGCTCCACACGAAGCTCGGCATTGCATCGATCGAAGCGCTCGAAGCGGCCGCGCGCGACGGCCGTCTCACGACGCTTCCTGGCTTCACCGCGAAGACCGCGGCGAAAATACTCGAGGGGATCGAGTTTCTCCGCGCGAACGCAAGCCGCAGGCTCCTCGTCGAGGGCCTCGATGAAGCCGCGCGGGTCGTCGCCGCGCTCGGACACGTCGTTGCGCTCCCGGGCGCAACCGCGCCCGCGGGAAGGGCGCTCCCGGTCGTGACATCGTTCGCCGTCGCGGGGAGCCTGCGCCGTTTCAAGGAGACGGTGAAGGACGTCGACATGGTCGGTTGCAGCGACGAACCCGAAGCCGTGATGACGGCGTTCCAATCGCTGGGGCTCGCGGCGCGCGTCGTCAATCGCGGCGCGACGAAATCGACGATCGTTCTCGACTCCGGCATGCAGGTCGACCTGCGGCTCGTCGCGCCCGAAGAGTTCGCGTACACGCTTCTCCATTTCACGGGAAGCGCCGAGCACAACACGGCGATGCGGGCGCGCGCGAAGGAACGCGCGCTGAAGCTCAACGAGTACGGTCTGTGGAGCGGCGAAGAACGGATTCCCGCCGCGAGCGAGGAGGAGATCTTCGCGACGCTCGGGCTCGCCCCGATCGCGCCGGAGCTGCGCGAGGCGATGGGCGAGATCGAGGATGCCGAGGCCGGCGCCATTCCACGGCTCGTCACCGCGTCGGATCTTCGCGGGGTCCTTCACTGTCACTCCACCTGGAGCGATGGACGCAACACGATCGCCGAGATGGCGGAGGCGGCGCGCGACGCCGGCTACGAGTACATCGGCATGAGCGATCACAGCCGCACGGCCGCGTACGCGGGCGGCCTCACGCCCGAGCGGGTCCGCGCGCAGTGGGACGAGATCGACGCGCTCAACGCGCGCCTCGCGCCGTTTCGCATCTTCAAGGGAATCGAATCGGACATTCTCGGCGACGGCGCGCTCGACTACGACGATGAACTTCTCGCAGGTTTCGATTTCGTCGTCGCGTCGGTGCACTCGCGAATGACGATGGAGCTCGAGGAGATGACGGCGCGAATCGTGCGCGCCGTCGAACACCCGCGCACCACGATTCTCGGGCATCCGACGGGGCGGCGGCTTCTCACGCGCGACGCCTACGCCGTCGACATGACTCGAGTCATCGACGCGGCTCTGGCGAACCACGTCGTCGTCGAACTCAATTGCAACCCGGAGCGGCTCGACATCGACTGGCGCGTGTTGCGCGGCGCGCTCCCCCGCGGACTGACGACGAGCATCAATCCCGACGCGCACGCGACGGCGCACTTTCGGTTCTTGGAGATCGGCGCGGGCGTCGCACGGAAGGCGCGCACCGAAGCGCGTCACGTTCTGAACACGCGATCCGCGAGCGAGATCGCCGACTACTTCGCGGAGCGGAAGCGCCGTGCCGCGCGCTAGCTCAACGCGGAAGCGCGCTGCGGCCGCGGAGATTCTCGAGCGCCTGCGCCGCGCGATCCCCGACGCGACGATCGCGCTCGACTTCGCCGACCCGCTGCAGTTGACCGTCGCCACGATCCTCGCCGCGCAATGCACGGACGCGCGCGTCAACATCGTCACGAAAGATCTCTTCCGGCGCTACAAGACCGCGGCGGATTTCGCGGCGGCGGATCCCGCGCGGCTCGAGAAAGAAGTTCACTCGACGGGATTCTTCCGCGCGAAGACGAAGTCGATCCTCGGAATGGCGAACGCGCTCGTCGAACGCCACGGCGGCGAGGTGCCGCGCACGATGGAAGAACTCACGGCGCTACCGGGAGTCGGGCGCAAGACGGCGAACGTCGTGCTCGGAAATGCATTCGGCATTCCGGGAATCATCGTCGACACGCATTTCCTGCGCGTGACGCACCGGCTCGGGCTCACGAAGCATTCCGAGCCCGAGAAGGTCGAAGCGGACCTCGCCGCACTCGTGCCGCAACCCGCGTGGACCGAGTTCTCGCATCTCATCACGCATCACGGCCGCCGCACGTGCGACGCGCGCAAGCCGAAGTGCGATGCGTGCGCGCTTCTCGATCTCTGCCCCGCGGGGACGCGGTGGGCGAAGCTCGCACGCGCGTAGAGCCTTCGCGCTACCGGCGCGACGCCGCGACGTGCGCGCGAATCGCATCGATCGCGGGGTCGGTCCCCGACTCCCAGGCCTCCATCGTCGGCGGCGCGGCAATGTGCGGCCCGATCCAAGTCCGCGTATCGGTTGATTCCGTGTTCTGGTGGTACCGCGACGAGATACTGACGCGAACGCGGCTGTACGGAAGTGTGACGGGCGAAGACTCTCCGACGAAATTCGGCCGCGAGCCGGTGGGTTCCCCGACGAAGAGCGCGTTTGTTCGAGCCTCGAGTTCGGCGGCGCCGCACATCGCCGCGGAGAACGTGCGGCGCCCGATGAGTACGAAGAGATGATCGCGACGATTGAGGCGCTCGGATCGAGCGATCCCGTCGACGAGCGCTCCGAAGAGCGCCTTGTTCCCTCCAGGATTGTTGCGCAGATCGATGATGAGACCCTCGGACGCGTCCGACGAGGCGGCCGCCAGCACGCGCGCGCAGAAATCCGCGAACGGCTCTGCGGGGTCGTCTCGAGTCTGATTGAATTGGAGGTAAACAAGGGGCGGCTCGTCGAGTGTCGCGAACCAGTACGGCCGATTCCGGTCGCGAAGCGTCGGCGCCAGCGCATCGCGCTGCGGTTCGACAGATACCCATTCGGAAGCGTGGCCCTCGGTCGCGAGCGCGCTGATCCGCGCGTGCACCGGGCGACCATCGCGATCGCCGGCGAATTCCACGACTCCGGCGGAATCGGCGAGCCCCGTGACTCGGAGTACCTCGGGACACCCGAGGAGCCACGCGTTCCAGAGCAGCTCGCCCATCGCGTTGTCGACCGAGCGAAACGGCGCCAGGCGCGCGACCGCGTCGTCGATGGGTATTCCGCCAACCCGTGTAAGACGCGCACCGAGAATGTCGGCCGAAGCGGAGGACGCGCGCACGACGTAGTACCCGCCTTCCGCGACCGCGATCGCGATGGGAAGCCGCGGCGAACTCGCACCGGCGTGCCCGGCTGCGGACAATCCCGTCAACGGATCCTCGAGCACCGCGCCAGCGTCCACGCCGAGGAGAGTGTGCCCGGCACCAAGCTCGGCAAGGAGGCGCCGCAGCTCGACGAGAATCGCGTCATCCGAGAGCGACTCCGCGCTTGCGGCAAGCGTATTGAACGAGTCCAAATATTGGGCGCGATCAACGATGGCGAATGGACTCCAATGCGTTGCGACGATCCGATCGCGAAGGAACAGGATATCGCGGCGCCAGCGCTCGGAACGCGAGCCGACCGGCGCGAGGCCGACTCCGGTGATCTCCGCGAACCGTGCGTCGGCGCGAAGCGGCGCCAGATCGGCGTCCTCCGCGAACGCGGTCTCGTCCCAGTAGCCGTGTTCGATCGCCGTTCGGAGATGATCGAACGCGCGATCGACGCGCCCTAGGGCCGCGTCGGCGCAAGCGCAATTGAAGTAGCAGTCCGCGCGCCGGTGCCCGAGCCGCGCGCATTCCATCCAGATTTCAATCGCCTCTTCGTCACGCCCGACGTGGTGAAGCGAGTACGCGTACAGATCGAGATGGCTGCCGCGGCTGCGATTGACGCTCACGGCTTTCTCGTAGTGGCGGACGGCGCCCTCCCAATCCTTCGCGTTGTAGGATTCGATGGCCAGCCGCGCTTCGGCGAACGCGGCTGCACCCGGCGACACCGCCGGCGGCGACGCCGCGCCCGCATCGACGACGGGAACGGTGCCGAACGCGACGAGCGCCGCGACGAGCGCCCCGCGAAGATCAGCCCGGTAACGCAAGCCACGCCACCCGCTCGGCGCCACCTCACTCGCAATGCGATTCCTAACCACGATGCCTCCTCAGTTTGATTGTCCCGATTCATAGACGCGTCAGAGCGCCGCCGCGTTCACGTGATACGGCGCCGGCGTCGCACGGTTACGGAGATCGTGGAGAGAGCCCCTAGAGAAGCGGCTTGCCGTCGAGGTCTGGCGGTATCGGCACGCCCAACAACTTCAAGATCGTCGGCGCCAGATCCATGATCGACGGCGTCGCACCCGCGAGCGGCAGCGCACGGTTGCAGAGCAGCGTTCCGCACGTGATCTCGGGGTCGAACGAGCAGTGATCCCCGCTCCACTTGCGCGCGTTGTCGGTGAAAACCTCGGACGGGATTCCGCCGAGCGCCGTCTGCCAAGAGACGCGGTAGCCGTCGACAAAGCCGACAATCAGATCGCCCGATTTGTGGACGTACTCGCCGGAGAAAATTTCCTCGGGGCGATAGACCTTGCGCACGACGTTCTCGGGCGGGCGCCCGTTCGGCGTGTCCTTCAGACCGTAGATTGCCTTCTCGATCGACTCGCGCAACTCGCGCGCTTCCTTCCCGTGCCCGACGATCCCCTCGGCTTCGCGTCCCGCGAGATTGAGATAGACCTTGCCGAGCCCCATCGAGTACGCGCGCGTCTTCGACCAGTCGACGTTCGGCCAAAACGTGCCGCCGCCCGTCAGATCAGAAAGCGTGAATTCCTTGTCGGCCACGCCCGGATTCTTAAGCGCAAGCCAACCGTTCTGGTGCAGCCACGTGTTGATGTTGACCGCGCGCCGGAACGAATGGAATCCGTGATCCGAGAGCACGAACAACGTCGTGTCCTCGCCCATGAACTTCATCACTTCGCCGAGGAGGCGATCGAACTTTTGATAGACCTTGAGAATCTCGCCGCCCCAGAGCCGCTCTCCGTCGGCGGAGTAGAGCGGGTGCTCGCGATCGAGGAAGCGCCAGAACATGTGCTGCACGCGATCCGTCGAGTTCATGACCGAGATCACGAGATCGGAATCCATTTTGCGCAGCGCCGAGAGCGTGATGTCGATCCGCTTGTCGAACGCGTAGTGCAAATCTTCGAGGAACGCCTTCTCGTCGAGGCGCCCTTCGTTCAGGCCCCACGTGTCGGTCGCCCAGCCGAGCGTCTTGAACAATCCGATCTCGTCGGCAAGTTCGCCGGACCATCCCGCGGGATACGTGATCGCAAACGGCGGGTTCTTCGGATGAAAGTTGATCGCGCTCTGGTAGACGCGCAGATGCGGGCGGATTGCACGCGGGTAAAAGCGAACGATCCCGCGCGCCGAGAAGAGCGGATTGACGGGGAACGCGACCTCGAACCACTCGCTCCACGTTTCGAGCGCGACAACGCGATCGGTTCCGCCCGCCGAAATGCGAATATGCGTATCGTCCACGACCTCGAAACGAAGCCCGAGCGTGATCTCGCGCGGCCCGAGGAGCTTCAGCTCCGCGCGCCCGTCGTTGAGCACGAGGCGCACGTTGCGCCCGCCGAGCTCCGTCGACGAGTCGGACTCGAGGTCGGTCGCATAGTAGAAAGACGTCCCCCACGAACCGCGCAGATCCGGAACGCCGAGCCCCGACATCATTCGGCCGCGCACCTTCTCCGGCGGAAACGTGACGGGTACTTGGATGATCGACACGGTGCGGCCGGCGCGGCTTAGGTAATCCCACAACGCGCCGCCTTTGCGGTTGTTGATCACCTCAGGCTTGCCGATCGCGGACGGCTTTACCGACGTGATCGACAGCCGCGGCAGATAATCCTCCGGCGATCGCTCGAGGAAATCGAAGATCGACGTCTTCCCCGGATTCTTGCCCGAGATAAACGACGACCACGCGACGGGAGATTCGGCGGGCACGGTGGTGCCGAGATGCGAGTGGTGCCCCGAGGCGCGCAGGCGCGCGAAGTTCGGCAGATCGCCGGACGCGATCCACTTCTCGACGAGGCTCGGCTCCATGCCGTCGCCGCCGAGGACGATCACCTTCGGGTGGCGCTTTCCCCAGCGGCCGAAGAGCTTCACGCGAGTAACTCCCGCGATCGAGCCATCAGGTCCGATTCGAGCTGCTTGGCGGACGCGCCGTTCGGTATCGGCACTTTGCCTCCGGCCATCGTTCCGTGTCCGCCGGCCTTGCCGTGCGCGCCGACGATTCGACGAACCATCTGGCCCGCGCCGCGCGCGCGCGTCGTTCGCACGGAAAGGTAGATCGCGCCCTCGAAGCGTCCCATCACGACGACCCATTCGACCCCTTCGAGGCGGATCGCCATATCGGCGTATTCCGCGACGCGATCGGGATAGTCGAGATCGCCGAGCCGCGCGAGCGCAAGCCGTCCCTCGAGCGATGTCCCCGTTATCGCGGTCTTGAGCCACTCGAGGTAGTCGCGCGACAGAGGCGCGTTCTCGATACGCGACAAGAGCACGCGATCGACGCGATCGAACAGCGAGCGATGAAACGCGATGTCGCGCGCGGTGGCTTCGCGCGAAAAGTCGAGCGTCTCCGATTTGATGCCGAGGAAGAGCGCGGTCGCGAGAGGCCGTTCGATGCGGATCTTCGCGGCGTCGAGGTACTCGCCGACGATCGTCGCCGTCGCGCCGATCGTCGGGCGGACATCGTAGTACGCGACCGCGCGTGTCTCGTCGCGCAGCGGGTGATGATCGATCACGACGTCGGGAACACGGTCGGCGGGTATCGAGTTGTTCCCCGTCTCCGGCTGGGAGTCGACGAGCGCGAGCCGCTCGTAGCGCTCGAACGCGATCTGGTCGAGCGGTACGAGCGGATACCCGACCAGCGTCGCCATCGCGCGATTCTCCGGGCGTCCGATGATGCCGCCGTAGGCGACGTCGACGACGCGGCGCGTGCCGGCCTTGAAGAGCGCGCGAAGAGCCCAAGCACTCGAGAGCGCGTCCGGGTCGGGATTGTCGTGCGTAATGACGAGGATGCGCTTCGCGTTGCCGAGAGCGCGCGCAAGGCGCGCGAGCCGCTGCCGCGCGGCGTTGCCACTCACCGGCACGCCGCGCTCCCAGTCGCGCGCGAGCGCCACCGCACTGCCGGCGGAGGTTTAGCCTTCACCCAGTCGAGAGAGCTCGCCGCGAAGCCATGAGGCGTGCTTCCGCTCCTGCTGGATGAGTTCGTCGATCGCCCGGCGTGCTTCTTCCCGCTCGGCGAACGGCAAGAGCCCTTCATAGAAGCGAATGGCGTCCTCTTCCATGCGAATCCCGAGCCGCAGTGCGTCGGCGTCGGAGGTGATCGTTGCCATCTGCTCCCGAGGAGGGTTCTTACTTCCGAAAATTGTCCCCTGATAGAGCTTCTCTAGCGCGTCGAGAGATTTCGCTTCGCCGGGAGTCTCGGGCGCGTCGCCGCGGCTCGAGAAGTAGATGTCCTCGAAATCGTGGACGTGTTTTTCTTCGTCGGCCGCGATTTCCGCGAAGACGCGCATCACCCCGGGGTTGAGGTTGAGCTCCCGCCCGCGCCGGTAAAATGCGAGTCCGTCTTGCTCGAGTTGGACGGCCACTCGAAAGACATCAGCGAATGTCCAGGCGTAACCCAACGGTCTCCTCCGGGCGATCCGTGTCCGAATCGCGTGGCGCCACTCTAGGTGGCTCGCTCTCTCGTGTCAAGTTGAAACACGGCAGCAACCGCAAGCAGCAGAAACAATTGCGAGGATTACTGGAACCTCGCGATGCCCTCCGAAAGGAACGGATTCTCGATCCGCTCGCGCCCCACCGTGGTCGCTTCCCCGTGGCCGGACAGCACCGCCGTCTCGTCCGGAAGCGCCAGAATCTTCTCGCGAATCGAACGAAGCAGAATCGCCAGCGAACCGCCGGGCAGATCGGTCCTTCCGATCGATCCCTCGAAGAGCGCGTCGCCGCTGAAGAGGAGGTGACCCGCGAGGAACGAGACGCTCCCCGGGCTGTGACCCGGCGTTTCGAGCACCCGGATCGCGTGCGAGCCAAGCGTAAACGTGTCCCCCTCCGCGAGGCCGTAGTCGACGCGCGGCGCTTCCATCGGCGGGATTCCGAGTGCGTGGCAGAACTCGCCGAGCCCATCGAGCAGGAAAGTGTCGCGCGCGTGGAGATAGAACGGGATCGCGAGTTCGCGCTGGAGCCGCGCCGCGCCGCCGACGTGGTCCGGGTGCGCGTGCGTGTTGAGGATCGCCTTCGCTGTCCACCGCTCGTTCGCGAGCAGATCGAGAATCGCGTCCTCTTCGCCGCCGGGATCGATGAGAACACACTCGCGCGTATCGCCGTCGGTTAACACGTATGTGTTCTCCGCGAACGGCTCGACGACGAACCGATGCACGAGGAGCGCGCCGCGCGGCTCATCCACCGACATTGACGAAGCTCACCATGTTGCCCCAGCGCCCCTCGCCCAGGAAGTGCGACGGCGGCTTCTCGACGAGCGTTCGGCGAATCACCGCGGCGATCTCGCCGCGCCAATTCGGCGACGCGAGGTGCTGTGCGAGCGCCACGTTTTCCTCGGAGAAGAGGCAACTCCGCAATTCGCCGCGCGCCGTGAGGCGAAGCCGGTTGCAGTTCTCGCAGAAATTATGCGAAAGCGGGCTGATGAAACCGACGAGGCCTTTTCCGTCGCCGCGCGAGTAGTACCGCGCCGGACCGCCCCGCTCCTCGAGAACCACCTCGCGCCACGTGCCGTTCGCGCGAAGCCGCGCCTTAATCTCTTCGTTCGAAACGAAGCGGTCGGGCTGAAAGTCGGCGTTGGCCGCCGTCGGCATCAGCTCGATGAACCGGACCATAACGGGAAGCCGCGCGGAGAGATCAGCGACGCGTTCGATGTCGTCCTCGTTGACGCCGCGCAGGATCACCGCGTTGACCTTGACCGGCGCCATTCCCGCTTCAATCGCCGCATCGAGTCCCGAGAGGACGCGTCCGAGAAAATCCTCGCCCGCCATGCGCACGAAGAGTTCGGGGTCGAGCGTGTCGATGCTGATGTTGACGCCCGAGACGCCGGCTGCCTGGAGCGGGCGCGCCAGCTTCTCGAGCAGCACCCCGTTCGTCGAGAGATGAATGGTTCGGATTTGCGGCAGCGCCCGAATCCCCGAGACGATTTCGAGGATGTCCTTGCGAAGAAGCGGCTCGCCGCCTGTCAGGCGCACGCGCTCGATCCCCATCTCGGCGAACACCGAAACGAGTCGAACGAAGTGGTCCGCGGAGAGGAAATTATCGTGCGGCGTAAAACCAGTCTTGCCGTCGGGCAGGCAATACGTGCACGCCAGATTGCAGTTCTGCGTAACCGAGACCCGCAGATACGTGAGCCGCCGGCCAATGCCGTCGATGAGCATGACACGCTCTCCTTTCCAAGAAAGGGAGGCGACGCCGTTTCCGGCGCCACCCTATCGGCCGGTCGCTCGTAGCTACACGCCGTAGAGCGACGGGCTCGGAGAGTTCAGAATAGAGCGAGGGTAGAACGGCGTGCGGACCGCGTCAAGACGAGGCGACAATTTCCTTCGTCGAGCGGCGCTTGACCGAAGTGAGGACTGGCAGTTCGAGATAGCGTTCGACTTCCTCAGGGCTCTTGAGCGAGTGGTCGAGGTTCTCGAAGAAGAACGCGAGTCCGATGCCGACGAGAAGCGAGAGGATCGGACCGAGCGAGAGGCGCACGAGGTCGCGCGGGTTCGACGCGCGGCCGTAGCCCGGCTCGCTGATCAAGAAAATGTGGTAGTCGGCCATGCTGCGCGCGCTCGCGAGCGCCTGGCCCTTCATGTACGTCAGGTCGCCGAGCGACTTCTTGCTCGACTCGAGGTCCTTGTCGAGGTCGTTGAGGTCGCGGTCCATCATCGGGAGAATCCGGAGCCGCTCCTCGGCTTCGTTCATGCGGCGCTGCACGACATCGCGCTGCATCTCGATGCGCGACAACTCGTCCTTCTTCGCAACGAGAATGCGCGCCCGCTCCGACTCGGCGAACTGTTGAAGCTCCGCGATCTCCTTGTCGACCTGTTCGACCAGCGGATGGCGATCGGTGTACGTCGCGAGAAGCCGCTCGCGCTCCAACTCGCGGACGGAGAGGTCTTTCAGAACCGAGCCGAGGATTCCCGCGTCGACCCGGCCCCACGACATGAAACGCTGCTCGCCCCCAAGCTTGTCGATCTTCTCCTCGGCGCTGATCTCGGCGCGAAGCGCCACGATCTGCGTTTCGAAATTCACGACATCGTTGCGGAGCTGCGCCAGAACCGCGTACTGAATCCCGAGCTCGCCGGGGATATCCGCCACGTCGTTCTCTTGCTTGATCTCGAGCCGGCGGTTGAGGAGGTCCGTGACCTTCGCGCCCGTGCGCTGCAGCTCGGCATCGAAGAAGTCGGCGAGGTCCGGGACGGTGAAAAGCTCCTTGTGGTACTCGAGATACGCCGTAGTCACGGCCTGATTCACCTTGAACGATTCTTCGGGATCCTGCGACGTGTACGAAATCGAGAGCATGCGCGACTTCGGTATCGGCGCCGGCTTGAGGTTCGCGCCGATCACTTTGTATTTCGGCTCGCCCTTCGCGGCGGCGGAGTCGAGAAGCGCCTGAGCGCGCTCGATCACCGGGCGCGACTTGATCAACTCGCACTCGGAGGATGACAACTCGTCGGCGTTAAGCGGAACGATGACGCGGTCGATAGCGCTGCCGCGCTGCACGCCCCAGAGCATGATCTTCGAGTCGGAGGTGTAGACGATCGGCTGCAAGAGGAGCGCGGACCCGACGACGGTACTCGTCACGCCGACCATCGCCAGAATCAACGCCTTCCTCCGGAAGATGACCATGAGGAAGTCGCGAAGAGATATCTGTGCTTCTTGACGTTCTGTGTACTCGGCCACGCGTTTACCTTCCAGACCCCGTAATTGACGAACGGCAGGTTCACATCGATGAAACTTCTCTGAATTGCTTATCGGGCGGGGCGGCGATCGAGATTAGGGAACATTTCGCCAGGAACGACGGAGGCCACTATAAGAGCGTCCCCATAGGCCGTCAAGGCGCGCGGAACACTCAGGGCGCGGGAGCCGCCGGCGCGACCGCGTAGACGCGATACCGCGGAGACTCGTACGCCACCGGCAGATCGAGGAGCCCTCGCGCGCGCGCCGCCGGGCCCGCGGCGGCGGTTGCCTCCAAATCGTGGACGACGAACAGCGGCCCACCGCTTGCCGGGCCGGCAAGATCAGCCCGAGTCACGACGCCGCGAGCGAAGAGCGAGTCCTCGATCGCAGCGCGGCGATCGATCTCGGCGCGCGGATAGCCCCACTCGCGCGCGAGGTGATCGGCCCCGGCGAAAACGCGGCGGGGAGCCAAGACCGAGAGTCGCATCCGCTCGTGGACATCCGCGTCGCGGCACTGCAAGAAGATCGCATCGCGCGGTGTCGCGCGGCGCACCCATTCGTAGAGAGCCCGCTCCTCGGGGCCGACGCCGTAATCGTTCGGCAGCGCGAGGTAACCGAAGAGCATCGCGGCATTCGCGGGGACGAGGATCGCGGAAGCCAGAAGGAGGCGACGAGCGCCGGGGCGGAATCGCCGCGTCCAATCGGCCAGCGCCCAGCCGGCCGGAAGCGCGAGGCCGAGCACGAGGAAGTAGGGGTTCTTGTCCATCGTCTGCGCGCGCTCGCTCCCAGGAAGCCGCAGGAGCATTGCGAGAAGCACGAGCGCGACACCAGTGAACAATACGAATCGCCCCGAAGGCTCGGCGTGCCGGAAGAGATCACGGAATCGAAACGGCGCGAGTAGGAAGAAGGCGCTGCCGACGGCGGCGATGGCGACCGCACGCCGGACGTTGACGTCGAGGAGTTGAGAGAGCACCTCCTCGCGGCCGCCGACGCGCAGAAGGTACGGTGCGAAGAGCGCAGTGACCGCGACCGTCGCCAAAACCGGCAGCACGACGCGCCGAAGAGGAACGAGTCGAACGCGGGAATCGCCGAACGCGATCGTCGCGGCGAGACCGAGCCCCATTGCGGGCGCCAGGAAGAGCGCGACATCGGGATGGAATGCCCACACGCCCGCGAGCGCGATTGCGGCGAGCGGCGCAGCGGAGCGCGACTCCCCCGCCACGGCGCGAGCGAAATAGAGCATCAAGAACACGGCGAGCGCGAGGCCGATCGAGAACGCGCTCCCAACGTAGAACTTCGAGAGAAAGAACGGCTGCGCGCCGTCGAGCGGCGAGAGAAAGTCGATCCAGCGGAGAAGGTCGATCGGGAACTGATCGTAGATGCGCGCGAGTTCGGCGCCACCCTTTTCCGAGCCGATGAGCGCGCGCACCGCTTTGAGAGGCAGGAAGAGCCAGAAGAGCGCGTTCAATCCAAGAATGCCCATCAGCACGGCGAAGCGGTTCGACGCGGCGTCCGCACGGAATCGCGCGGAGAGCAGATGCAGGCCGAGTACGAGCGCAACGAGCGCCTGCACGTTGATCAAGACGAAGAACGGGAACGGCGACGACCCGGCCAGTTGCGACAGGCCCGCGAGGTACAGGTGGAATAGCCAGAAGTAGTGCAGCGGCAGGCCGGCGAAGAACGGATCCTGGGGCGGTATTCCGAAGTCGAGAATCTCGATGGCGAAGGCGGCGTGGAACCAGGCATCGGAGCGAACCCGCCACCATTCGCTCGCAATCGGCAGCGACGCGATGAGCGGCACGAGCGCCGCGAGCAGCGGCGCGACCGATCGCCAGTCGCGCGCGCGTTCATCCGCGGCCGGCGGCCGGATGCGGCGCGCGAGAAGCAGCGCGGCGGCGAGCGATACGGTCGTGCACGGAACAAATACCGCGCGCGGCGAGGATGCGACGGCGACGCCTGCTACATAGAGAAGGACCGACACGACGGGGCCGAGCGCCAGGGCAATGAGGACGCCGTCGATGGAGCGCGCGTGCGGCGCGAAGAGCGCCCACAAGAGGATCCCGGGGATGACGGCCGCCAGCAGATAGGCGCCGAGTATCCGAGCCAGGACGAATGCGGGGACGAGCGTGCCCGCGCCCCAGAGGAGCAACGCCGCGAGCGACGCAACGGTTGCGACCATGCGCGCGCTCGGAAAGCGGCGCGACTCGAGAGTTGCGTCGACGGTGCGGACCATGCGATCAGGCCGCGGCGCGCTTCCGCCGGCGTTCCTCGTCGACGAGGCGCATGCAGACGAGTGTGAGCCCGAAGATTACCCACATCATGTAGACGTAGCTCGGCGATCGCTGATAGTCGGTGCGGAGCTGGACCACGACGAATGTCGCGATCTGAACGTGCAACACCGTGAGCAATCCGGACGCGAAACCTCCTCGTTCCAGATTTCCTCGCATCCGCTTGCCGCTCTCCCAAAGCAGTTTGATCAGAATAAGGACGAATGGAATTGTCCCCAATATGCCGACCGTGATCAGCGACCAGAGATAGCCGTTGTGCGGCTGCGCGATGACCCGGTAGTCGAAATAGAGTCCGTGACCGACGAAGATGTGCTCCTTAAACGCCGCCCATCCGAGCGCCCACACCTCGGTGCGCGTATCGGGAACCAGGTTCGTTCCGACTTCCGTCGCCGCCATTCGATTCAGAATCGAGTCGCCGTCTCTGTACGTGGATAAGTAAAAATCGAAGATCGGCAAGATCGTGAAGAGGGCCAGGAAGACGAATGTGTACCGAACGATCTTGAATTCGCGGCGCGTCAGCCACAGGAGATACCCGATGGCAATCGCCAGACCGATGAGACCCCCGCGATTCGCGGTCGAGACGAGCGCGAAGATGTCGAGAATGAGAATCGCCGTGTAGAGCACGCGTCGCGTCACCGTCGTCGCGCGGTAGAGGCGGAATAAGAGCAGAGGGAACAAGATCGCGCACATATCCGCAAGGGAGTCGTGGCCGCCGACGACACCCGCCATACGCCGCACGCTTCCCGCGCCATATGTGTAACGCACTCCGATCCAGCCCGGAATGATCGTCGCGTACGGAAAGAAGACCTCGACGATCACCGTGACGAAAACAAGAAGCCCCATGATCGTCAGCGCGAAGGTCACGCGATCGAGGTCGCGTTCGTCGTTGACGAGGTTGTAGGTGAGGTACATCACCATGTAGGCGCTGATGTAGAAGAACATGTTCAGCATCCCTTCGCGGAACCACTGCACGTTGGGAGCGTTGTACTGCGAAACCACAAGCGTGATCACCGTCGCCACCAAGAGTCCGTCGAGCATCGTCTTGCCGCGAACGCGCAACTCGCCCGTCGAGATTCGCAAGAACCAGAACATCGTGATGAGGAACACGATCATCGTGTTCGTGCTGCCGAAGCTCGTGTACGCGGGGAACGGGAACATGATGATGAAGAACGAGAGACCGAACGCCGGAGGCGCAAGCAGAAGAAGCGTCACGAGCCCCACGCCGAGAAGGCCCTTGATGCCGCGTTTATTCGGACTGACGATTTGCCCGCCGAGGATGTAGGCGACAGCGAGCCCGACGAGCCAGAAGACGTGAGTGCGAAGAAACTCGACGCCGCTCGACACGCCGGCGAGGGCGCGCCGCACCGGCGACCGTGGCGGACGTGTGGCGATCGCCCGGTCCATCAGCGACTCGCCGCCGGCAACGCCGCCGCGCTCGCACCGTTTGTCGCGACGCCTTCGGCCTCGCGCGCATCGAACGCGATGAGCGATTCCGGGAGCGCGGCCGCGACGAAACGCGCCATCTTCGCCGCGCCCTCGTCGGTCCAGTGACAGTAGTCCGCGAAATCGGTGTCCGCGGTGGCCAGATTCGCGGCGACATCGACAAGAGGCGCTTCGAGCGAGTCGGCGACCTCGCGAGTGATTGCGTTGTATCGCGCCATGCCGGCGATCATCCCATCCACCGTCAAGTAGGGCAACCAACGATGCGCGGAGATGGAATCCGCGAGTGTGATCGGGCGATCCGGTCCGAAGCGAATCTGCTGCGTCACGAAGACGACGTCGGCGCCGCGCGCGCGAGCGACGCGAGCGATCTCTCCTAAGCGCTCCCGGTAGACGGCTTCGGCTTCGGGAAGCGTGCGATCGCTGCGCGGCGTATCCGGCATCTCGGGCGGCGTGTCGCCGAGCTTCGCGTGGATCTTCGCGAGGAGAAGGCTGCGTGCAAGCAACGCGGGAGGCCTCGATTCGAAACCGAGGAATCGCCGCTGAATTTCCGCGTGTCCAACGGTGTAGTCGGCGCGAAACCCGGGCGCCGCGCTCGGCTGAAGGTCGTTGAGTCCGGCGAACACGACGACGACATCGGGCTGCACGATGTCGAGGTCGATGATCTGAAGTTTCAAGAGCATCTCGATCGTCGTGTAGCCGGGGTGGCCGCCGTTGACGACCTCGATCGTCGTCCCGGGAAATCGCTGCGCGAGAAATTTCTCGAGCTGGCGCGGCCACATCGCGTCGTCGTTGGTCACGCAAACATCGAACGTCGTGGAGCCGCCGATCGCGAGAACGCGAACGACGCCGGGCGGCTTCGGGCTCGCGAACTCGGCGCCGCGATAACCGTGCGAGTTGACGCCCGCGCCGCGGCCGCGAGCCGCCGTCGCACCGCCGGGCCGCAGCACGCCGATCAGATACGGATGCGGCATGACAATCTCCAGGAGCCTTCGCGCTTCCACGTAGCGTTCGACGGCGGGCGTGACCATCCAGCGGCCGAAGCGAATGCGATCGCGCACTCGCACCGCGGCTTCGAGAACGCCGAAGAGCGCCAACGCGATCGCGAACATCGCGGCCGCGGTCGCAACTCGTCTCATGAGAGTCCGGCTCCCCTGCTCACTCCGCGGCGTCGCTGGCATCCGACCAGATCATCGGCCAGCCGGAGCGATTTCGCGATGCCGGGGCGCGCTAGATGATCCCAAGCTGGCTTCCGGCGCGCTGGAACGCGTCGAGCGCGCGCTCGACATCGGCGCGCGTGTGGGCCGCCGAGAGCTGGACGCGGACGCGCGCCTCACCCTTCGGAACAACCGGGAACGAGAAGCCGATGACGTAGATCCCCTCGCCGAGCAAAACGCGCGCAAGCTCCGCGGCGAGGCGTGCGTCGCCGATCATCACCGGTACGATCGGGTGCGATCCGGGCTTGAGTCGAAACCCGCGTTCGGCCATGCCTTCGCGGAAGAGGCGCGCGTTGTCGTTGAGGCGCTGGCGCAGATCGTTGGAACCGGCGATGAGTTCGATCGCCTTGCGCGCGGCGGCGACGACCGCCGGTGCGAGCGAGTTCGAGAAGAGATAGGGCCGCGATCGCTGGCGGAGAAACTCGACGACCTCGCGCGCACCCGTTGTGAAACCGCCGAGCGCCCCACCCATCGCTTTGCCGAGCGTAGACGTGATGATGTCGACGCGCCCCTCGACGCCGAGAAGCTCCGGCGTGCCGCGACCCGACGTGCCGACGAACCCGGTCGCGTGCGAATCGTCGACCATCACGATCGCGTCGAACGTCGCCGCGAGGTCGCAAATGCGGCCGAGCTTCGCGAAATCGCCGTCCATCGAGAAGACGCCATCGGTTGCGATCATGCGAAGGCGCTTACCGCGCGTCGCCGCAAGGTGCCGCTCGAGTTCGTCCATATCGCCGTGCGCGTAACGGAGCCGCTCGGCTTTGCAGAGCCGCACACCATCGATGATGCTCGCGTGGTTGAGCGCGTCGGAGATGATCGCGTCCTCTTCCGTGAGCAGCGTTTCGAACAGGCCGCCGTTCGCGTCGAAGCACGACGAGTAGAGAATCGCGTCCTCCATCCGAAGAAAGCTCGCGACCTCGGCCTCGAGGCTCTTGTGGATGTCCTGCGTGCCGCAGATGAACCGCACGCTCGACATACCGAAGCCTCGCTCGTGCAACCCCGCCGACGCGGCCTCGACGATCGCCGGATGACTCGAAAGCCCCAGATAGTTGTTCGCACAGAAATTGAGAACATCGCGGCCGCCGACGTGAATCGACGCGCCCTGCGGCGACGCGATGACGCGTTCCTCCTTGTAGAGCCCGGCGTCACGAATCTCCGCCACAGCCTTCGTCATGATCTCGCGAAGATTGCCGTTCATCGCGCTTCGACCTCCCGCCGCACGCCTTCCACGAAGGCTAGAACTTGATGAGGAGTTTCGGATGCTCGAGGAGCTTCTCCTCGAATCGCGCGGGGTCGAAGCTGTCGGCCTCGACGACCGTGTCCGTGGCCCCGCGAAGAATCACGTCGTAGATCTTCTGCTGAATGCCGTTCGAGCGATCCTCGAGAAGACCGCGCGTCACATACCACGTACGGAAAACCTGTCGCCCGATCACGGAGTGCATCGTGATGCCGTTGACGATCACTCGATCGAATCCTTCGACGGTGAAGTCGCCGCTCTTCAGGCCGAAGAGGACGACGTCGCCGCCGCGCCGGACCGATTGAATTGCGCTATTCACCGACGAGTTGTAGCCCGCCATCTCGACGGAGACGTCGACGCCCGTTCCACCAGTCGCCCCGCGCAGCGCCTTGACGACTTCGCGATCGGCCGCCCACGTCGCCGCGTGCGCCGCGGCGTCTGGGCGCGCGGTTCCCGGCGCGAAGACTTCGTCGGCGCCGAGTGTCATCGCCATTTCACGCTTCGCCGCGTCGGGCTCGATCCCGAACACGCGCGATGCCCCGAGCACGCGCGCGATCAGAATCGTGAAGAGGCCGATCGGCCCGCAGCCGAAAACCGCGACCGTCCGCCCGCGCATGTCGACCTTCGTGCACGCATGGACGGCGTTTCCGAACGGTTCCTGCACGGCCGCGACCTTCAGGCTGATCTTCTTCTCGTCCGTCGGCCAGAGGACGCGCGCCGGCAGCTTGATGTATTCGGCGAAGCACCCGTCGCGCGAGATGCCGATGATGCGGTCGTCGTCGCAAACGTGCGTCTCGCCGAGGCGGCACTGATAACACCGGCCGCAGATGATGTGCGACTCGGCGGCGACGATGTGCTTCTCGCGAAAACCGTAGTGGCTGCGCGCGTACGATCCGAGCGCGACAATCTCCCCCACCATCTCGTGGCCGATGACGCGGCACGTTTTCTTCTCCGCGCGAAGCGACTCGAAGATCATTCCCTTGAACGACTGCCGAAACCAGATCCCGCGATCGGAGCCACAAACGCCGGCGTAGATCACTTTGACGATCGTCGCGGCGGCGTCCTCCGGATCGGACTCCTGCTTGAGCACGGGCCGCGGCACCTCCATCTTGCGGAAGCCCTTCGTGGTATCCCAGTCGTCGCGGGCCTTGTCGTAGACGAGGGCGAGCATGCCGTCGCCAGAACTCATGTCGGTTCCTCCAGGAGAAATCGTGCGTTGCGGCGAAGTCCGTCGCGGCGCGCGCGTGTCAGCGCGGTGCCGGCGAATCGGTCGCGATATTCGTCTTTCGTCAGATGGGCAACAGCCTCGAGCGCGAGCCCCGATAGGCCCGGGCGCGGCAGAAAATCGTCGGTCGACGTCTCTTGCTCGAAGCGATTCCACGGGCAAACCTCTTGGCAGATGTCACAGCCGAAGAGCCACCCTTCCATTTTTCCGCGGAACGCGTCGGGAATCTTGCCGCGATGCTCGATGGTCGCGTACGAGATGCAGCGCGTGGCATCGAGCTCGTACGGCGCGGTGATCGCCTGCGTGGGACACGCCTCGATGCACCGCACGCAGGTGCCGCAGTAGTCGAACGCGAACGGCTCATCGAAATCGAGCGGGATAGTCAAGAGGATCTCGCCGAGCAGAATCCAGGAGCCGTACGACTGCGTGATGAGGTTCGTGTGTTTGCCGATCCAACCGATCCCCGCGCGCTCGGCGATCGCTTTCTCGAAGAGCGGGACCGCGTCGGCGGAGACGCGACCCTCGCACCCCGGCGACATCTCGATGATCGCCCCGAGAAGAGAGGTGAGCCGCTCGCGCAGGACGGCGTGGTAGTCGCGCCCCCACGCGTACCGCGCGACCGCCCCGCCCGCGGGCCCGACATCCGACGCGTCGCGCTTCCCGGTAAAATAGTTCATCGCGACCGAGACGATCGTCCGCGCGCCCGGAAAGAGCGTGCGCGGATCGCGCCGCGCGTCGGCGGCGTCCGCCATGTAGCGCATCGTGCCGTGGCGCCCGGCGGCAATCCACTCGGAGAGCCGCGCCGCCTCCGCGTCGAACGGGTCGGCACTCGTCACGCCGACGCAATCGAATCCGAGCGCGAACGCGCGTTCCTTCACGCGCCGCGTCAACTCCGACTGCGAGATCACGAACTCAGAGGTTGACGTACTTGGGGCCATCGCCGCCTTCGGGCGTCGTCCATGTGATCAGCTCGTACGGATCCATGACGTCGCACGTCTTGCAGTGAACGCAATTCGAGAAGTTGATTTGGAGCTTCTTTCCGCCCCGCGCGTCGTCGTCGACCATTTCGTAGACGGCCGCGGGGCAGAAGTGCTGGCACGGGTTGCCGAACTCTTCGGCGCAGCGCGTGCGGCAGACGTCGAGGTCGGCGACCTTCAGGTGCGACGGCTGGTGCTCGTCGTGCGTCGTCCCCGAATGAAACACGTCGGTGAGTTTGTCGACGGTCAGCTTCCCGTCGTACGCGGAGAGATGGCGCACCGGCTCGCCCGCGTCGCGGCGTTTCCGCATGTGCGTGAAATCCGGAGTGAGCTTCGAGTCGACGCCGGGCGCCCAGCCGCCCGTAACAAGCCCGATACCCGCGTAGACCAACCCCGGGTACATCCCCTTCGCGAATCCCTGGCGGAAGTTTCGCACCTTGTAGAGTTCGTCGCGCACGTACGACTTCTCGACTCGCGCCTCGAATCCGGCGAGCGACGCGTCGCTCGTGTCGCCGCGCACGAGCGCCTCGAAGATCGTCTCGGCGGCGAGCATGCCGGTCTTGATCGCGAGGTGAATTCCCTTCAGCCGCTGGGCGTTGAGGTACCCGCCCGAATCGCCGACGACGAGGAAACCGTCCCCGTGGTTTTTCGGGATCGAGTACCAACCGCCCTCGGGAAGCGTCTTCGCGCCGTAGTGAAGCAGCTCACCGCCCTCGAGCGCGCGCGCGACAAACGGATGCGCCTTCCATTCCTGAAACGAGCGATGCGGATCGAACGCAGGATTGCGGTAGTCGAGGCCGACGACGAATCCGAGCGAGAGCAGATCGTCCTTCATCGGGTAGATGAAACCACCGCCGTACTCGCGGCTCGAGAGCGGGTAGGCCATCGTGTGGACCACGCGCCCGGCCGGCCATGAGCCCGGCCGAACTCGCCACACTTCCTTCACGCCGGTGGCGTAGATTTGCGGGTTCTTCCCGTCCGCAAGGCCGAGGCGCGCCGTGAGTGCCTTCGCGAGGCTCCCGCGCGGCCCTTCGGCGAATACGGTGACGTCGGCCTTTACGTCCGGTCCGGGCTCGTAATTCGCCTTCGGACTCCCGTCCTTGTCGACGCCGCGATCCATCGTGCGAACGCCGGCGACGCGGCGTCCGTTAAGAAGCGTCTCGCTCCCGGGAAAGCCCGTGAAGACCTCGACTCCGCGGGCCTGCGCCTGGGCTCCCATCCAACGCACGACCTTGTGGAGCGACACGATATGATTCCCGTCGTTGCGCAGGGGCGGCGGCGTGAACGGAAACGGGATCGTGCCGGTTCGAGTCATCATGAGGAGCGCTTCCGAATGAACCTTGCCCTCGGAGGGAAACCCTTGCGCCTCGAAGTCCGGGATCAGTTCGGTGAGCGCGACCGGGTCCATCACCGCGCCGGAGAGCGTGTGAAAACCGAGTTCGGCGGCCTTTTCGATCACGACGATCCCGGACTCGCAGACGGGCTTGCCTCCCGGCACGAGCCCAGCGGAGACGCGCTCGTTGTGCGATTTACAGAGATCGGAGAGGCGGATCGCCGCGGCGAGTCCGGCGGGCCCGGCGCCGACGATGCAGACGTTCACGTCGAGTGTTTCGCGCTCGCGCGGCATTGGCTGGCTCCCTAATGGCTTACGATTTCGGGCGGGCGGCGCGGGCGCGCCGTCCGCCGAGGTATCTCGGCAAAAAAAACACCCTGCGCAAGATAGCACAGGGTGGGTACCGCCTCAACGAAGAGGCTCGAAGGCTTAAACGCGCAGACTCGGCGCGTGCCGGGCGATCTTCGAACAACAATGCTCGGCGTAATTCTTCACGTTGTAGCGCATTCCGCAGATCGGACATGGGAACCGCCCATCCGGCACGGAGAACTTCTCAACGTCGGGAAACAGGAGCGCGATCTTCTTCTTCATCATCCGCCTGACCTCGCTTACGGCACTGTTCGTAGGACAATTTTCCCAGGGGCCTCGGGCAACAACCTTGATTCGTTTTTTCGTTCGGGGGTCCGTCGACTCACGCGTCGTAGGTGAATTGGCAACGCCGACATGGTAACCGAATCCGGCGCGTGCTTCAAGGAAACTCTTAGGGTCGGAAGCTGTTGCCGCCGGTCCGCCGGGGGTGGTAGCGTCGCCCCGTGTCCGCGTCCCCCAACCGCCCGAAAATCATTGCGGTTATGCCGGCGTACAACGCCGCCGCAACACTCCGCGCCACGGTCGCCGACATCCCCCCGGGAACGGTCGACGAAATCATCCTCGTCGATGATGCGAGCCGCGATGCGACGGTCGCTATCGCGGAGGAACTCGGCCTCGTCGTGATCCGGCACCCGAAAAACCGAGGCTACGGCGGCAATCAAAAAACCTGCTACGACGAGGCGCTCCGCCGGGGCGCCGACATCGTGGTGATGATCCACCCGGACTACCAGTACGACAGCCGACTCGTACCGTACGTGATCGGGTTCATCCGAGACGGCGTCTGCGACATGGTTCTCGGGTCGCGCGTTCGCACGCGCCGCGAGACGATCGACTCCGGCATGCCGATCTGGAAGTACGCCGCGAATCGCTTTCTCACACTCGTCGAGAACATCGTGCTCGGGCTCAACCTCTCCGAGTTGCACACAGGCTACCGCGCGTATTCGCGTCGCCTACTCGAAACGATCCCCTATCACCGGAACGCCGACGGCTTCGTGTTCGACTCGCAAGTGATCGCTCAAGCGGCGCGGTTCGGGTTTCGTATCGGCGAGGTTCCAGTGCCGTGCCGCTATATGAAAGAGGCGTCGTCGGTGAACTTGAGCCAGGGGATCGCCTATGGGCTCGGGACACTCGGCGTACTCGTGAGGTTTATGCTGCACGGGATCGGCGTCTCGCAGGAACTCTTCGCGCCGAAGCCAGAAGCGCCGCCCGGCGCAGCGAATGCGAGCGAGCCCCGCGTTTCTTGACCGCGCACGCACGCCCCTGATAGTCTGCGGCCCATGTCGTCGATCGCCCCAGTTCTTGCGCGCGCCGCGTCGCAGCGCGACCGCCACGTCGCCGAGCTAATCGAGTTTCTGCGAATCCCGAGTGTCTCCGCGGATTCGCGGCGGCGCGACGACATGGGGCGTTGCGCGGAGTTCGTCGCGGCGAAGCTGACGGCGGCTGGAATGGCCGCGCGCGTCTTCGCGACCGATGGGCATCCGATCGTCTACGGAGAGCTGCTCGGGGCGCCAGGCCGCCCCACCGTCCTCGTCTACGGCCACTACGACGTACAGCCGCCCGATCCGCTCGAGCTGTGGACGAGTCCGCCGTTCGAGCCGCGCATCGACGGCGAAAACGTCTACGCGCGCGGCGCCGCGGACGACAAGGGCCAGGTCTACACGCATATCAAGGCCGTCGAGGCCTACCGCGATGCGGGCATCCCGCTCCCCGTGAACGTGAAGTTCCTCATCGAGGGCGAAGAAGAGGTCGCGAGTGTGCATCTCGACGACTTCCTCGAGCGCGAAAAGAAGCGGCTGGCTTGTGATGTCGTCGTCATCTCCGACACCAATCAGTTCGCGCCGGGTATTCCCGCGATCACCTACGGGCTCCGCGGCCTGACGTACATGGAGATGCGCGTCGACGGCCCCGAGAGAGATCTTCACTCCGGCGCGTTCGGCGGGGCGCTCGTCAACCCCGCGACGGCACTCGCCGCGATACTCACGTCGCTCAAAGACGCAGGGGGCCGCATTCTGATTCCCGGCTTCCACGACGACATCGTGCCGCTCGCGAAGTGGGAGCGCGAGATGTGGGCCACGCTTCCGTTCGACGAAGAGGAGTTTCGGAAGATCGCCGGTTCGCCGCGGCTCACGGGCGAAACGGGGTACTCGACGCTCGAGCGGCGCTGGGCGCGGCCGACGCTCGAGATCAACGGGATCTACGGCGGTTACCAGGGCGAAGGCGCGAAGACAGTGATCCCCGCTTGGGCCGGCGCGAAGATCAGCATGCGGCTCGTTCCGAATCAAGACCCGACGCGGATCGCGGAGCTTTTCGAGCGCGCCGTCGCGGATCGTTGTCCGGAGGGCGCGCGCGTGTCGACGACACGCCTCTCGGGGGGCAAGCCAGTGTTGGTCGCGGTCGACAGCGCCGAAATGCGCGCCGCAAGCCGCGCGATCGAACGCGGCTTCGGAAAGAAACCCGTCCTCATTCGAACGGGTGGCTCGATCCCCGTGGTCGCGAGCTTCAAAGAAACCCTGGGCGCCGACTCGCTGCTCGTCGGGTGGGGCCGGCCAGATGACAACTGCCACTCACCGAACGAGAAATTTCACCTTGGCGACTTCCAAAAAGCGATCGAAACCTCAGCCATCCTCTTCGCGGAACTCGGCGAAGCGTAAGGGCTGGGTTCGCTCGTCCGGCAGCGAGCCCTCGTCCGACGCTTGGGCCGGCGACTATCGCTTCTGCCCCGCTTGCGGCGGGCGTCTGACGATGGCGACCGCATCCGCGTCTGCGACCGCGAAAACGACCGGGCCGTCGCGGCCGACGTGCAAAGCGTGCGGATTCGTCCACTGGAGCGAGCCCAAGTTGGCGGCGTGCGCGGTCGTTATCCTCGGCGGCCGCGTGCTTCTCGCGCGGCGCGGCATCGAGCCATCGATCGGCAAGTGGGTGATCCCGGGCGGGTTTGTCGAGCGCGGTGAGACGGTCGAGACTGCAGCCGTCCGCGAAACGCGCGAGGAGACAGGGCTCGACGTCAACCTCGTTGCGCTCCTGAACGTCTATTCGTATCACGGCGTCGGCGTCGTGCTTGTCGTGTTCGTCGCCGAGCCCACAAACGACAAACCCCCTGAGGCGCTCGACGAGACTCTCGAGGTGCGTTATTTCGCGTTCGACGAAATCCCGTGGGATGAAATCGGATTCTCGAGTTCGCACGACGCGCTGCGCGAGATCATCGAACTGGGCGTACCAGCTCGGGAACCGTTCCACTCCTCGATCTCGTCACAACCGCGTGCGAGGCGCTCTCGGCGCCTGGCGCGTTCCGGGAGCCGCTAACCGTGCTGGCTGATCTGCCCAATCTGAAAATCGTTCCGACGGCGAGCATTCACTTGCACGAGGAGTTCGACGAACAGCGCGCCGTCGGACTCGGCGCCAAGATGCGAAAGGCCGGCATCCTGACGAATCCGCCGATCGTCGCGGCGATTCCGCGTAAACGCGAGTATGTCGTGCTCGACGGCGCGAACCGCGTGACGGCGGCGGCGCGAATCCGCCTGCCGACCTTGCTCGTTCAACTCGTCGACTACGACGACGCGGAGATCGTGCTCTCGAATTGGGCGCACGTCGTGAGGGGATTTCCCGCGGCGAAGTTTTTCAGCGAGGCGCAGGCGCTCTACGGCGCGCGAATCGACGCCGCACCCTTCGCCGACGCGCGCCGCGAACTGGCGAATCGCCGCATTTCGTGCTTCTTCCATCACAAAGATCGCGGCACGTTCGTGCTGCGCCGCGTCACGACGCGTGGCTCGGATGCCACCGAGGTGAAAGCCCTTCGCGACATCACGGGAATCTACAAGGACCGCGCGTCGATCGTCAGAATCCCGCTCACGGCGGAAAACGCGAAAGACCTGGCCGTGTACGACGGATTCGTGGTCGCGTTTCCGACGTTCTCGAAGGCGGACATCGTGCGCTGCGCGGTGCGTCCGGACGACCGCCTCCCGACCGGCATTTCGCGCCACACGATTCCGCTGCGCGCGCTGCGTGTGAATCTCCCGCTGTCGGTGCTCCGCTCGTCGAAGCCGCTCACCGAGAAGAATCGTATCCTCGATGCGTTCATCGCGCGCAAGGCGCGCACGAGTTCGATCCGCCTCTACAACGAGCCGACGTTTATCTACGACGATTGATCGCGGTGCCCCACCGCGCGCGGCGGGCGAGGCGTTATGCGCGCGCGCGCGGCGGCGTCTCGACGACGCTGATGAGCCGCGTGAGTCGATCGGCGCGCCCCTTGTCGTTCCCTTCGCGGCAGATGTGCACGAGGTTGCGGAGCATGCGGCAGAGGATTTCCCGCGGCGGCGACGGAACGAAATGTTCGGGGCGCGGCTCGAATCCCGCCGCCGTAAGAAACCGCGCACAGTCACTCCGCGAAAGAATGCGGCCGCGGCTGAACGCGTCGACGAAATGCTCTTCGTCGGAGCACGAGAAACGCACGACGAAATGCCCGGGGAAACCGACGCCTTCCATCTTGAGCCCAACTCGCCGAGCGAGGAACAAGTAGACGAGCGACAGCGTAATCGGAATTCCCGTGCGGCGATCGAGCACGCGGTTCATGTACGAGTTGTCCGCGTCGTAGTAGTCGAGACTGTTGCCGGAGAATCCGAACTCGTCGAAGAGGGTTTGCGCGAACGCGCCGAGGATATCGCGGCCGCGCCGCAGCCCGGCGAGCCGTTCGCGCAACGTCGCCGCCATCTCGGCGAGAAGGCGGTCGCAGTGCTCGCGATCGAGATCGGGATACCCGATGCGCGATATCAGGAACGCGCCCGTCTCGAGGCCCGCCGCGTCGATCGGCGAGCGCGCGAAGACTTCGATGGCGGCTTCCGCTTCGTCCATCGTGATCTCGTCGAGAATCGAGCGGGCGCGCACGCGGACCGGCTCGATCTGACTCTCGAGCGCGACGGCCAGAAACGGCTTCGCCTCGGGGCCGGCCTCGAGAATTCGTTCGCGAACGATGCGAGCGACCTTCTGATTCTCGTCGTCGAGGAGAGAGACCAGCGCCTTCAGCGCGCTTTCCGAAACGGCTTTCATCGATGCCCTCCACTTCGATCCGTCGCGTCGGGGCGTTGACCAATGACGACGGCGACAAGGATAAACCTCGCTCCGCGACGCGACAAGTGCGGCGGGCGCCCCGCGCGGCGTTCGCGCGCTTGCCGCGCCTTGAGGGCGTCGAGTAAGATGCGGCCCGCGAGCGATGCGCCACGCGCTCGCGAGAACGAGAAGCGTGCCGCAGCGAGGCACCGCAAGAGGGTAATCCGGAATGGCCATCGAGCCGTGGAAGACGATTCACCAGAGCGAGCGCGAGTCGTACCGCATCTTTTCGGTGCGGCGGGAGACGGCGGTCTCGCAGACGAGCGGAGTCTCGCACGAGTTTATCGTGATCGAGGCGCCGACGTGGGTGAACGTGATTCCGATCACGCCGGAAGACGACGTGGTGTTCGTGCGCCAGCACCGTCAGGGGACGCGAAGCGTGACGCTCGAGATTCCGGGCGGCATGGCCCATCGCGGCGAAACGCCGGAGGAGGCGGGCGCGCGCGAGTTGCTCGAGGAAACCGGCTTCCGCGGAGACCGCGTCGTGAGCATCGGTAGCGTCTACCCGAACCCGGCGATCCAGAACAACATCTGCCACACCGTGCTGGTCGAGGGCGCGCGCCGCGTCGCGGATCCGACGCCCGATCCGTCGGAAGAACTCGAGACGCAACTCATCCCGCTTGCGGATATTCCGCGCCGCATTCGCGACGGCGAGATCACGCACGCGCTCGTCGTCGCCGCGTTTCATCACCTCGCGATCTTGCGGCCGCCGAATGCTGCGGCCGCGACCGAAACCGGCCGCGCGTGATCCGCGGCGGCAACGGCGCAAGAGGAGATTCGCTCGCGATCGAGAACTCGATCGTGCGCTCCGCGCGCCATCTCCGCCGCGTCTTCGCGATCCTCGCCACGTTCGCCGCCGCCGTCGGATGCGCCGACACGCCGCGCGGCGCGGCGAGCGCGAACACGACGCGACCGGGCTCCGCGGCAGCCACATCGGGCGCCGCCGTGGAGTCCGCGCCTCCGGCGCCAGCGCGCGCGCCTGCGCCCGTAGCGCCGCGCGCACCGGGCTCCGCACTCGAGCCCGAACCCGGTTGGCCGCGCTGGCTCGAAGCGCGAGACCGTCACGCGGACCAAACCTCCGGGCTCGCATTCGTCGGCCGCGACGCCTCCGGAGCGCGCGTCTTCCTCGTCGCGGACGATGTCGGCGATCTCTGGCGGCTTCGCGTCTTCGGCTCCGCAGACTCCTTCGCACTCAGCCCGATCGCGTTCGAAGGCGCCGCGGCGGAAACGCTCGCGCGATTCCCAAAGAGCGACCTCGAAGAGATTTCGTTCTGCCCGATCACGCACCGCGTGATCCTGTCGATCGAGGGGAACGGCCCGAAGGAAGACCCGGCGGACACGACGTTTCGCGAGTGGCTCGGAGTCTTCGAGCTCGCCATGGCGCCCGACGCGCTCACCGCGACGCGCGTGACGTCGATCGCCCGGCTCGATCTGCCGGAGTGGGCGGCGGCCACGCGCCTTGCGACCAAGAACGTGGGCTTCGAGGCCGCTTCGCTCTGCGGCGACACTCTCCTACTCGGCCTCGAAGGCGTCTCGAGCGGCGAGGGGCTCTTCGCCGACTCGACGCTCTTCGAGGTTTACGACATCGCACGCGGAACACGGCGCGAGATCAGCACGCACGGCCTCTCGATCATGACGGCGACCGGGTTTGCACGGGCGGCCGACGGGCGCTACTTCGGAATCGATCGAAATAGTTACCGACTCTTCGCCTTCCGCATCGAACACGGCACGCTGTCGCATCTGCAATCGATTCCGCTTTCGATGCCCGGCGTGGGAGGCGTCGCGTACCTGATCCCCTCCGCCGAGGCGGTCGCGGTCGACGACGAGGGCTTTGTCTGGGTCGTCGTCGATCCGTGGAAGTACGAGCCGATCACGCGCGAGGGACTTTCACCGCGCGACATCTCGAACTACAAGCAGAAGGTGCCGCTCATCTACAAATATCGCGATCCGTTCACATCCGGATAGCAGAATTAGGAGAGGCTCGATGACACAGGCTGTAACACATCGAATTACGGAGCTCTTGGGCGATGGCATCGGGCCGGAGCTTTCGGACGCGCTTCACACGCTCGCGTCGGCGCTGCCGGTGCGGATCGAGTTCGTCCCGGTCGATCTCTCGCTCGAAGGCCGCCGAAGCACCGGACACGCCGTCTACAACGAGGCGCTCGCGTCGATCCGCGCGACGCGTTACGCCGTCAAACATCCGACCGTGACGGCCGAGGAGAGCCCGAACGCCGTGCTCCGCGGTCTCTGCAAGTTCAGCGTCATTCACCGTCCGGTCGTCTCGATACCGGGCGTGCGCACGAATTTCAACGCACACGTCGATCTCGACATCGTTCGCATCGCGACCGGCGGGACGTACGATGATCCGGGCCGCATGATCGGTCACGAGGCGGCGGTGTCGCTGCGCATCGTCGAGCGCCGCCCCAGCCGCGACGCGGCGATCTTCGCGTTCGAACTCGCTCGAAAACTCGGCAGATCCGTGACCTCGTCGTCGAAGTACACGATCCAAAAGGTCACCGACGGTTTGTTCGAAGGGATCGTCAACGACATCAGCCAGTCGTATAAAGACGTCGCGCACCACAAGGAATTGTTCGACGCGCTACTGGCGAAGCTCGTGATGCATCCGGAGCGGTTTCAGGTCGTGCTCGTGTTGAACGAGTACGGCGACTTCCTCTCCGACATGGCGTGCGGCCTCGTCGGCTCGATCGGCATCGGCGCAAGCGCGTCGTACGCGTTCGATGAGAATCACGAGATTACGCTCGGGTTGTTCGACCCCGTCGGCGGCTCGGCGCCCGACATCGCCGGCAAAGGCGTCGCGAATCCGACCGCGACGTTCCTGTCGTTCTCGCTTCTCTTGGCGCAGATGGACCTCGTCGCCGAGTCGGCCGCCGTGCGGGAGTCGACGCTCGGGCTCCTCGCGTCGGGGCGGCTCACGCCCGATCTCGGAGGAACGCTGACGACGCGCGAGTTCACCACGCTCGTCGCGGGATCCGTGAAGCAGCGGCTCGCGTCCGCGTAGCGCGCGTCCGTTGCGCCGCTAGACGCGCGCGATCTCGGCGTAGATCGCGGAAAGACGCTCGCCGAGAGCTGCGCGCCCGGAATCTTCGCCGGCAATCCCGCCGACTCGCTTCGGCGACTTCATCGCGTAGAGAAGCGCGGCTCCGAGGCCGATCGCATCGGTCGCGCCGACGTAGTGCGCCGCGTCCGCGAACAGCGCGCGCGCGTACTCGCTCTCGACCGCGACGAGGCGAGTGCGCGACGCAAGAGCCAGAAGCGCGTACGGCTCGATCGCGCCGGGGTCGGGCACCGCGAAGAACGCCCCGCGCGCGCGATCCATCTGCTCGGCGAGAAACGCAACCGGAGGATGGCCGCCGAACGTGACGCGCGGCACGAGTCCGCGCGCCGAAACCGCCTTGAGGGCATCCTTCCCGATCGGGTGTCCCATGATGAGCAGGTGGAGCCGCGCGTTGGAGGCGATCGCGGTATCGAGGCCCGCCAGGCACGCGTCGAGGTTTCCCTCCGCGAGCGGCGCGAAGACGAGGAGAAAATCGCGATCCGCGGGAAGCATGATCGTCTCCCCCGGCGCCGGGGCGAGGTCGTCGTGATCGAGCGATCCGCGGAGGTGAACGATGCGTCGCGTGTCGCCGCCGAGTGTGGCGAGCTGCGCGGCAACCGATGCGGCCGGCGTAACGATACGATCCGCAAGGGAGAGCACGTTCGCATCATGACGTCCGCGCGCAAACGGCTCGATCACTTCGACGACAAGCGGCGCGCCGATATCCTTCGCGACCGCGTGGCCGGTGCGAATCGCATCCCACCCGTGCGCGTGAATCACGGAAGGCCGGGCCTTCGACGCCGCGGACATGACGCGATCCGCCAGACTCGCGCCGGAAAACACGGCGAGCGGCCCACGGCCGCGCGCAGGGCCGGCGTCGGCGCCGCCGAACTCGGCGAGCCCAGGCGCGCCGAAAACAAGCGACGGATGCCCAGCGTCGCGCAGCGCGAGCAGTTCTTCGCGGATTCGATGTTCGGCGAGCCCGCCGGATGCGATCGTGCCCGATGTGATGTGAAACGAAATCATAGGAGGGTGTCCGTGGCCGCTGCACTCGTTGGCGTCACGAGCGAAGTTCGCGCAAAGTAGCAGACGCCTCCGTGCGCGTCAAGGAAGCGGGCGCTGAGCGAGCTGGCGCGCCGCGAGCGCGATCGCGGCAGCGACCACGACGATGACGATCGCGAAGACGCCAAACCGGCCGCGAGCGGACGGCGAAGCGTGCGGCGGCTGCATCGGAGGCGCGGACGAAGGCGAAGGCGCCTGATGGCTCGCGCCCGGGGCGGCGTAGGGACGCGGCGCCTCACCCTTCAATCCGCCCGCCCAGAATTGGAAAAGCGCACCGCCGAATGCGACCTGGTCGCCGTCGTTGAGCAACCCGCCCGGGAAGTCTCGGCGGTTGACGACGACTCGCGCCCCCGGCATCGGCGCAAGACGGAACGTGGCCCCCTCGCGCCGCAGCTCCGCGTGGCGCTCGAGAATATCGGGAGCATCGATCGCAATGTCCGGAGCCGCGCCGGCGCTCGGTCGCCCCACCACGAGCGAATCGCCTTTCAAGACGTACTCGCGGCGCCCCTCGAGACCGCGGAGGACGATGAGCCGCATCGCTTCTTCATGAGCCATGTTTTCTCCGTGACGAGTCTGGCGGGGAGCGTGTTCGCCGCTTAGGTATACCGGAGCGCACGCGCCATTGCAATTGTCCGCTCGCGCCGATAAGGTTGCGCTCGTGCCGCGGCCCATCGCCACATTCATGAGAACTGCCTTCGTCGCCGCGATTCTTCTCGCCGCGTTTGCCGGTTGTTCCGACCAAGACCCGATCGACACGCCGCCCCCCGACACGAAATCGCTCTGGACCGTACGCGCGAACGGCGGCGGAGACTTCACCGACTTGCAAGAGGGGATCAACGCAGCGGGCGACGGCGACACCGTGATCGTGGGCCCGGGCCGCTACGCGACGATTGGACAACGCATCGTCGGCGGCATCCCTCGCGTCTACGCACTCCACATCGGCGCGTCCACGCGTTCGAACGCGAAGTCGCTGACGATTCGCTCGGAAGCGGGGCCCGACTCCACGATCATCGGCGACGAAACGATCGTCGACTTCGCCGTCGTACTCCAGAACACGCCCGGCGTCACGATCGAAGGATTCGAGATCCGCGGCGGCGGTAACCGCGGCGTGTTTCTATACCGGGCCGACGCGACGCTCACGCGCAATCGCATCACGGGCTCGACGTTCGCCGTCCGCGCCGAGGAGAGCGAGATCACGCTGCGCTCGAATCACATCATCGAGAACCAGACCGGCCTCGAGGCGAACGCATCGACGATTACGACGATCGAAAATCTCTTCGATGAAAACACGAGCGACGGCATCGTGCTGATCTCCGCGACGACCGCGACGCTGCGAGGCGACACGATTCGCGCAAGCGGCGCGACGGGGATCGTGCTCGCGCTCTCGGGCGCGACGGTCGAGCGCGCGCTCATCTCGCATTCTGCTGGACCCGCGTGCGACCTGACCGACTCGCGCCTGTCGATTCGCGAAAGCACTCTCGTCTCCAACGGCCGCCCGGCGATCGGCGCGTTTCGCGACGCTATCAGCGTGACGGGAGTTTCGTCGGTGCTCAACGCGGAGCGCGTCATCATCGCGTATTCCGGCGGGTGCGCGGTGCGCAATCGCCAAGGCGCCGTAACGCTCTCGTGCTGCGATTTGTGGGAGAACCTCGGCGGTGACGGAGGGGCCGATTGCTCGGCCCCTGGAACCAACGGCACCTTCGCGATCAATCCATCGTTTTGTAATCTCGACACGCGCGACTACTCGCTCCGCGCCGATTCCCCGTGCGCGTCCGAAAACTCCGGAGCGTGCGGCCTCGTCGGCGCGTTCCCCGTTCGCTGCGAATAGCCGGCACTCGCAAACCGACCGCGGCGTTCTCTACGAAACGAGCTTCTTAAGCGCCGCGATCACCGCGTCGTAGTTCGGCTGGTCCGGCATGTCCAGTACGTACTCGACGTGCCGAATCACGCCGCCTGCGTCGACTACGAAGACCGCGCGCGAGTCGACTCCCAACTCCTTGACGTACGCTCCGTACGCGCGCCCGAAGTTGGCGTCGACGTGGTCGTGGAGCGTCGTCACGGTCGTAAGACCCGCATCGGCGCACCAGCGCTTCGCGGCGTACGGCAAATCACGGCTGAACGTGTAGAACGCGACCCGGTCTTCGAACTTCACCGCCTCGTCATTGAAGCGCTTCGTCTGCGCGGAGCAGACGCCGGTATCGAGCGACGGCACGACGGAGAAGAGCCGCACGCGGTTCCCGGTCGCTGCGAGATTTACGGGCGAAAAAGTCTGGTCGAGGACGGTGAAGTCCGGTGCGCGATCGCCGGCCTTCAGTTCCGGCCCGACGAGAGTGAACTGTTTGCCACGCAGCGTAAAAGCATTGGCGCGTTCGATGGCTGACATGAAGACTGCCTCCATACTGGGAGCGTTGCCCCGCGTGTGATTTGTCGTGATGTGATCGTGGAAGAACGTAGAGTTTGCGAACCCGAGCCCCGCCAATCTAGCAGAGCGGGCGAAAAAGAAAAGGGCGCCGCAAGAGCCGCGCCGGTCGCCGCGTCCTTCGCTCGACGAGCACCCGGCCCCGCGTCGCGTATGCGCCCTGGACCGCGCCCGCACGGCACGTTATCCTCTACGCTCGACACGGAATGCGCGCCGTCGTACCGCCGCACGCGCCGCGAAAGCTGACCGAAGAGGAGTGCGATGCCCTGCGAAGAGATCAGCGCCGTCGTGACCGTCGTTCTCGACAAGGACGAGCGCCTGCGCTACTACACGTTCGAAAAAATCACGTGCGGGAAGATCATCCCCCTCTCGCAAACGCTACAGGCCCACTGTAAGGGGATGACGCTCGACGCGCTCGCGTCGCTTCGACTCGAGGAACTCGTGCGTGCCTTCGACGTTCGCGACGAAGACTCGTTCTTCGTGCTCGACAAGGAACTCGACGCGTTGCAGAGCGCGGTCGCGAACTACCGCGGCTCCGACGCCGGGCTCGACTTCGAGCGATACAAGATCGAGAGCATCGAGTACGGCGACGACTCGATCCGCATTCAACAAGTCATTCTCGAGCCAAAGCCCGACGCGGCAGTTCCGTCGTGCCGGGTCGTCTTCAAGTCGCGGTGACGCGCGCGCGCCACGACGGCCGGCGATGACGCGGTTCTTTCTCGTTGGAGCCGAGCGCGACGTCCCGATGCGTTTCGCACTGCGCGAAGGCCCGCAGACGATCGGCCGCGCCTCCGATTGCGACATTACCCTCGCGAGTTCCTCGGTGTCGAAACGCCACGCCGAGATCGACGTCTCCGGCATGGATGTCGTCGTTCGCGACCTCGGCAGCAAGAACGGAACGTTCGTCAACAAGACGCCGGTCAACAAGACCACCCCGCTCGTGCACGGCGACTCGCTCGCGCTCGGCAGCCTCCAGCTTCAGCTCGTCGACAACCAGGATCGCCCCTCCACGCGGCTCACACCCGAGGACAACGTCCGCACGCCCTACAGCACGTCGTTCGTCGAGGCGTGGACGGCGATGGAGTCGCGCCAACCGAAGCGCGCGCTCGAGGCCGTGCACGAGGCGGGGCAAACGCTCGCGCAGACGCTGACGCTCGACGGCCTCTACGAAAGCGTGCTCGCGCTCTTGGCGCGCCATTTCACGGCCGATCGCATTCTCATCCTCACGCACGGCGTCGCCGGGAGCGAACCGGTCGTCGTCGCGTCGCATCTTCAGGGGCGATCCGCGACGGACCCGCTTCACCTCAGCCAAACCCTGCTTCAAGAAGTGCTCGTCAAGGGCCGCTCCCTTCTGACCGAAGATGCAGCAGCGGACGATCGATTCGCGGGCCATCAAAGCATCATCATGTCGGGCATTCACTCCGCGATGGCCGCGCCGCTTCTCGACAAGGGCGTCATCCTCGGAATGATCTACCTCGACTCGCTGCGGCGCGCGATCGTCTACTCGCACGACGAGCTGCGCCTCCTGACGCTGCTTGCCAACATGACCGCGGTGAAAGCGACGACGTGCCGTCTCGACGAGGTCGAGAAGGAGCGCGCACGGCTACGCGGCGAACTCGATCTCGCGTCGCGGATCCAGCGGCGCCTCGTGCCCGACGAAATTCCGCACATTCCCGGCTACACCGTTTTCGCGGAGATGACGCCGTGCCACGAAATCGGCGGCGACCTTTTCGACATACGGCCGCGCTCGGACGGACGCGTTTGGCTGGCGGTCGGCGATGTCACGGGGAAAGGCGTCGCCGCGGCGCTTCTCATGTCGAACGTGATGGCCGCGCTCCGCTTTCTCGAGGACGACGTCGACGATGTGCTCGTCCTCGTCGACCGGCTGCAGGCGCGGCTCCTGCAGAACCTCGACATCGGGCAGTTCCTCACGCTATTCGTTGGGCTGCTCGACCCGGCGACGGGGCGGCTCACGTACGTCAACGCGGGGCACGCACCGCCGCTCTGGATCGGCGTCGATTCTTGCGAGTCGCTGGCCTCGACGGCGCCGCCCGTCGCGCTCGTGCCGTCGATCGTGCCCGAGGTCGCAGAGATCGTTCTCGCGCCGAACGAGACGATCGTGATCTTCAGCGACGGACTCAGCGAGGCCTCCGAAACGGACGAGCAATACGACGAAAAGCGGCTGGGCGATTTCGTCGGCGCACACCGGGGCGAGAGTGCCGAAGTTCTCGGGCGAGGACTGCTCGCCGACGTCGAGGCGTTTCGCGGTGCGTCGCCCGTTGCCGACGACCTGACGATTCTCATCGTTCAGCGACTGTAGATCGCGCCGCGCCGAAACTCGTCCGCCGTGCTGAATCCTCCGCGGGCTATAATCGCGGCGTGACACTGCAACGTGACCATCACGAAGCACACCGTGTCCTAACCCGGCTTCGCACACGCAGACACGCCGCGGGCCTCGCCGCGATTTCCGTGTCGGCATCGCTTCTTCTCTCATTCGCCGGCCCCGCGTTAGCGCACGAAGAACCAGGCGCGCAAGTTCACGCGCTCTCGGAAGCGATCGCAAGCAGCCCCGGGGACGCCGGGCTCCTCCTCCGCCGCGCCGCGCTCTACCTCCTCGATCATGAGTGGGACGCGGCCGGAATCGATCTCGATCGCGCGGAGCGGATCGCTCCTGGGCTCGACGGGGTCGCGGTTGCGCGCGCCCAGCTTCACCTCGGCACCGGCGACCCCGCGCGGGCGGTTGCGAGCGCGAATCAGCACCTTGCGCGTCACCCCGGGAGTGCCGAAGCACTGCGGCTGCGCGCCCGTGCGCACCTGGCGCTCGGCGACGCGAACGCGGCGGTGCGCGATCTGGGCGCCGCGATCGACGCGTCGCCTCGGCCGGCGCCCGAGATCTACATCGAGCGCGCGAACGCGATCCTCACCGCAGATGCGAACGACGCGCACGACGCTCTTCGAACGCTCGACGAAGGCGAGGAACGTCTCGGTGTCAGCGCTCCGTTGTCACTTCGTGCGATCGAAATCGAACTCGCGCGCGGCGACACGGCGGCGGCGCGCCGGCGCGCCGATCGGCTCGACGAGGCACCGTCGCGCGCCGTTTCCGCGGGATCGCGAATGGACGCGTCGAGCGTGTCCGTCGCCGCCCCCGGGGCGCAATCCTCCGCCGCCGACCCGGTCTTCGTGCCCGCGGGCGCCGTGTGGCGCTACAACGCGACCGGCACCGACCTCGGCATCGCGTGGCGCGATCCTGCGTACGATGACGCCGCGTTGCCCGCGGGCGCCGCGCCGCTCGGATACGGCGAGCCCTACATCGTTACGACCATCCCCTCCGGCTCGCCGGCGCGCTATCCGACGAGTTACTTCCGCACCGAATTCACGCTCCTCAACGCGACCATCGACGTCGGCCGGTTGACGCTGCGCGCGAACTACGACGACGGCTTCGTCGCGTACCTCAACGGCCGCGAGATTCTCCGGCGCATGATGCCGGATGGGGAGATCACCTACGCGACGTTCGCGGCGGGCCAACACGAGGGCGGCGCTCTCGAGACTTACGACCTCTCGCAGTTCGTCGGATACCTCTCCGCCGGAACGAACGTCCTCGCGGTCGAAGCGCACCAGGTCAACGCGACGAGCAGCGATCTGGTGATGGACATCGAACTCTCGGGTTCGACGGAATCGGCGGTCGTCACGCGCGGCCCGTATCTGCAAGTCGGCACCCCGACGAGCGTCGCGGTTCGCTGGCGCACGGATGCGGCGGTCGTCGGACGCGTGCGATACGGCGCAAGCCCGAACGCACTCGATGCTTTCGTCGAGGAGGCGGGCGCGACGACGGAGCACATCGTCACGCTCGCCAACCTCTCCCCCGACACCAAGGTGTACTACGCCGTCGGAACGGGAAATGAAATCCACGCGGGCGGCGACGCCGATCACTTCGTCGTGACGCCGCCCGCGCCCGGCGCCGCGCGGAGCGCGCGCATCTGGGTCATCGGCGACTCCGGGCGCGGCAACGCCGGTGCGCGCGCCGTGCGCGATGCGTATTTCGATTTCGCGGCGGATCGCGACACGGATCTATGGCTCATGCTCGGCGACAACGCCTACAACAGCGGGACCGATGCCGAGTACCAAGCGGGCGTCTTCGACGTCTACGGCGATATTCTGCGCAACTCGGTGCTCTGGCCGACGCGCGGCAATCACGACGGCGTCTACCCCGGCCCGAACAACGACTACTACGACATCTTTTCGATGCCGACAGGCGCCGAAGCCGGCGGCGTGCCATCCGGAAGCGAGGCGTACTACTCGTTCGACTTCGGACGCGTCCACTTCGTGTGCCTCGACTCCGAGGGCTCCGACCGTTCTCCGAGCGGGGCGATGCTCACGTGGCTCGATGCGGACCTCGCCGCGAACACGCAAGACTGGACGGTCGCGTTCTGGCATCACCCGCCCTACACGAAGGGCTCTCACGATTCCGACAACCCGTTCGACAGCGCCGGACGAATGAAAGACATGCGCGAGAACGCACTGCCGATTCTCGAGGAGCACGGAGTCGATCTCGTCCTGACCGGGCACAGCCATTCCTACGAGCGATCGTTCCTCATCGACGGACACTACGGGACATCGGACACGTTCGCGGACTCGATGACGATCGACGGCGGCGACGGAAGCATCCTCGGCGATGGCGCGTACACGAAGCCGACGCTCGGACCGGGTGCGCACGAGGGCTCGATCTTCGCGGTCGCGGGAAGTTCAGCGACAATCAGCGGCGGCTCGCTCGATCATCCGGTCATGATTACGTCGCTCAACATTCTCGGATCGATGGTCGTCGACGTGAACGGCAATCAACTCGACGCGATCTTCCTCAGCGACACAGGCGCGATCCTCGACGAGTTCACGATCGTCAAAGACGCGATGACCGGAGTCGCCGCGCCGGTGCGCGGCGCGGGTGCGCTCGCGATCCGATCGATCGAGCCCAACCCGGCGCGCGACACCGCGCGCATTCACTACACGATTCCCTCGACGGGGCCGGTGACGGTCACGGTGCACGATACGTCGGGGCGGCTCGTCGCCACGGTCGAGGATGGCGTGCGCGGTGCGGGCGCGCATGTGGCGACCTGGGATGGCCGCGGCGCCGATGGCCGGCAAGCGGCTGCCGGCGTCTACGTCGGCCGCGTCCGGTTCCTCGGCGCGGAGCGCGCGCACAAACTCGTCATCATGCGATGACGCCCCGCGCCTAAGACGGCGGGGTGAATAGAAACGGCGTCTTGAACGTCACGCTGCCTTCCGGGATGGCGGGGAACTTCCAGCCGCGCACTTGAGTCAGCACACACGTCGCGAGGACCGGCGAGCCGACCGTGTCCTGCATGATCTTCGCGTCGGTCACTTCGCCGCCCGGCGCAACGGTCATGCTCACGACGAGCCGCCCGCCGAGCCCACCGCTTTTTGCCAGTTCGTTCTCGTAGCAGAACTGAATGCCTGTGGCGTAGCGGCGTATCACAGCGAGGAGCGACGCGTTGCTGCGCGCATCCGACGCGAGCGCGATGCGATCCCCCGTCGCGACGCCTTCTCCCGCTACGCCGTCCCAGATCGCGCCGCCGGCGGAGCCGCCGCGAACGCCGCGTCCGCGCGAACCCGCCTCCCCGCCGCCGCCCACGGGCGCCAATTCCGCCGACGCGAGGAGCGGCGCGCTGCCGGCCCCCGCGCCACCGCTCGCGCTATGCGCCGCGGCGGGCATCGCGCCGATCTCGTCGCCCGTGCGCGCGGAGCGCACGCTCGCGCCGCGCGCGCTCGCGGTGCTTCGCGATGACGGCGCGGAACTCGTCGTTCGCGTTTCCGTCGCGGAGGCGAGGCCGCCGAGAACATCGTCGAGCGACGACGTGATTCCGGCGAGCGATTCCGAGACCTTCGCGCGGGCGGCGCTCGCCTCCGCGTCTCGTGCCGCTTGCGCGCGCGCGGCGGCGGCCTCGGCCAGCGCGGCCTGCGCGGCGCGAGCGTCTTCCGCGGAAACTTCGGCCACGACCACCGGCGCGGGTGCTTCGCGCACGGCGCGCGCCGGCGCCGGTGCCGCGGTCGGCGGCGCCTCGACGCGCGCGGGCAATGCGACCGGTCCCGGCGCCGGAGGCTCGGGGGTTTCGATTCGCGCGGCGATGCGCGCCTCGGGCTCGATTCGCGGCAACTCGACAACGACCGGCGTCGCATCTTCACGTGCGAGTTTGCCCGGCGCATCGAGACCGCCGGCCCCAGTCGCAAGCACGACTGCGCACGCGAGCGCGTGAACGACGAGCGCCGCGACGAACCCGCGCTTGGCAGTGGTCGGCGTCTCGACGCGATACGCACCGCGAATCCACTCCCGCTCGATCGCGACGCGGCTCATAGGATCGCCTCCAACTCGTCGCGCTCTGCGCCCTCGAGCACGAGCGCACAGACGCGCGAGAGTTTCGCGGACTGAAGTTCGTCGAGCACGTCGACGAGCCGCCGGTACGGCGCGGCC
>JBJXGV010000071.1:0-87335 GCA_046160485.1 bacterium
CGCCACGCCGCGCGCGCGCCGGCGCCCGCCTCGGGCGGCGTCGCGAAGCCCGCGAAAGGCACGAGCGCTCCGGGCGCGGCACTCTCGCTCTGCAGAACGCGCACGGCATCCGCCTCGAGCGGCGATGCGAACACCTCGATCTCGCGCGTCGCTTGCTCGCGAATGTTCCCTTCGACGCGCGCCTCCTCGAGGTGGTCGACGAAGCGGTAAACCGGCTCGCGCACCGGTGCTTCGCGGCGCGCGCACGAGGACGCACACACGCACACGACGCACGCAACCAGCGCCGTAAACGCGAGCGGAAACGCTCGCGCGAAGCCGGTTACGCCCGCTCGCGCCACGCCGCCGTCGCGCTCCGCATCGCGATCCCGCCGCTCACGTCGCTCACTCCGCGCCTTCCTTCGGCGGCTCGAGCGTGAAACCCATCTGCGTGAACATCGCCATGCGGTCGACGATGTCCCACGACTCGGCGATCATCCCGTCCGCGATGCGCATGATCGATATCCCCGACACGGTCACGGGGCGGCCGTCGCCCTTCACGCCTCCCGCCGTACCCGTGAATGAACTCGTCGACGACCAGCGCACGACGACGCGATCACCCTCGGCGATCACGTCTTCATTCTTGAACTTCAGATCCGGGAAGAGCGCGAACGTGCCGATGGCTTGCTCGCGCACGAACGCGGGACCGCGCGCGTCGGGCGGCGCGCCCGGCGAGCTGTCGATGAAATCGGGCGCGATGTACTTCTCGATCAGCTCGAGCTTTCCCTCGTTGTAGACCTTTTCGACGAACTCGCGGACGATACGCGCGTTCGCCTCCGTCGCCTCCGACGCCGAGGCGGGCGCCTGCATCCATGCGCACGCGAACGCGCTCGCCCCGGTGATCGCGATGGCCGCGATCGCCGCCGCCGCGAACCGGCGTCCAGACTGACGTATCGATTTCATTTTCGACTCCATTTCTCCTGTAAAGGTCGCTCGTTTCGCGGCGCGGACTCTCGCCTGTCGCGCTCTCGGGGGAGAGGCTATACTTTGCCCGACAGATTGCGCCACACGCAATCCCGACACAAGCCGCGTTCCACACACGAGTAGAGAGGGCTTCGGATGACGTTGTTCGAGGGCGGCAACGCGCCGCCGAATCTCGAGGGCGGACTCGTCGCGCCCAGTGCGCCGGGTGCCGCCGCCGCGATGACGGCGCCGGCCTCGTCTCCCGCGCCGAACGCGGACGCGCACGCAGCCGCCGCGCCGGATGCGCCGCACGCCGCGCCGCGCGAGCACGACCGCTTCCGCTTCCATCTCCCGCATGCGCTCGGCGAGTTGCGGGCGCTCGGCTGGCGCACGCTCCTGCCGACCGCGGAGTGGATCGCCGCGAAGCCGTGGAACTTGATTTGGGTGCGCTGGTTCATCGGCCTGGCGCTCTTCCCGCTTCTCATGGTCTATTGGATTCAGGCGTCGCACCTCGACTTCCGCCAGATCGCGATCGCGTTCGCGATCTACTTCGCGCTGATTTGGGGGATCGCGTTCTCCGCGTTTCTGCGGCCCGCGCTCGTCTTGCGCGAGGCGCTCTCCGTCGGCGCGTTCACCGCCGTCGTCGGCATCTTCCTCGTGCTCATGATTCAGCGCGCGCCGGTCATTCGCGATCTCTACGACTATGCCGAGGCGAACTCGCGCATCGGCCGCCTCATCGGATTCACGCTCGGCGTCGGCCTCGTCGAAGAACTCGCGAAGGCGCTTCCCGTTTTTTGGCTCTACATCCGCCACCGCAAGCCGGCCTCGCTCAACACGATCGTCTTCATCGCGTGCGTCTCCGGTTTCGCGTTCGGCATCTCGGAGGCGGCCGACTACTCGATCGACTACGCGTTCAATCTTCAGGCGGGCGACTGGGCGCTCGGCGAGTACCTGATCCTGCAGTTCACGCGCCTTATCACGCTGCCGCTCTTGCACGCGGTGTGGGCGGGGACGCTCGGCTTCTTCATCGCTGCGAGCCTCTACACGCCGCGCGCGCGAAGCGGCCTCGCGCTCGCCGGCATCACCCTCGCCGTCGTCTTGCACGGCCTCTACGACACCTTCAGCGATTCGATTCTCGGTGTCGCGATCGCCGTCGCGTCGATCCTGATCTTCGTTTTCTACGTCCGCGACTCCGAGGGCTTTCTCGCCCGGGTCTCGAAGGCGGCCTAACTCGCGCCGCCGAAAGGCGAAGTCTCGTTGAACGTTTTCCCGGCCGGATGCGTCGAACCTCAATGAATCGCAAACGGAACCTCGAGGGAACGCGGTTGGACCCCATGAGTGACGAACAACTCGTTGCCCTCACGCAGGGTGGCGATCTGGCAGCTTTCAATCGCCTCGCGCAGCGCTGGGAGAAAAGCCTCTACGGCTTCGCGCGGCGGCAGCTCGGCAATGCCGAAGACGCGAGCGACGTCTGCCAGGAAGCGCTCGTGAAGGCGTACCAGAACATCGCCCGGCTGCGCGAGGGGACGAAGTTCAAGGCGTGGGTTCACCACATCGCGTACAACCTCTGCCGCGACCGTTTCCGGTCCGGCGACGCACGGCGTGTGATGCACTCGTACGAAGAGTGGGATCAGGATGAGGAGGCCGAGATTGAGGGACGCGGGGCGGTCGGGATCACCGAGGGGCACGCGCAGAACGCAAAGCTGCGCGGCCTTCTCGGGCGCGCGCTCAAGCAGCTTCCCGACGAGCAGCGGCGCTCGATCCTGCTTCGCGAATATCACGGATTCACATCGGAAGAGATCGCCGAGATGACGGGCGTGCCTGCGGCGACGGTTCGCACGCGGATCTACTACGGCTTGCGCGCGATGCGAAAGCATCTTCACGAGCGCGGCGTGGGCAAACACGACATCGGCTGATCGCGCGCGATGGCGATCACGATTCGATAGGAGACCAAGCGATGCATGACGATCCGATCGATCCTCGCAAAGAGAAGCTGATCGCGTTTCTCTACGGCGAGCTTCCCGACGCCGAAGCGCGCGAGATCGAGCAGATGCTCGCGAACGATCTCGACCTGCGCGGCGAATTCGAAGAGTTGCGCGAGATAAAGGGCTTCCTCGGCGAGTGGGATGTCGAGGAGAAGGAGCCGAGCTTCGTGCTCGTCGGCACCGCCGCGGCGGGCGCCTCGCGTGGACGCGGGGCGAACGTGTTCGAGGGGCCGGCGTTCGACGCGGGACGGCGCGGCGTCTTCGCGCGCGTCGCCGCGTCGCGCGCGTGGTGGGGCCTCGCGGCCGCCGCGTGTTTGCTCCTCGTGGCCGGCGCGAGCGGCCTTCGCGTGCAGCGCCTCGACGGCGGCGTCGCGTTTCGCTTCGGCGAGCCGCCGTCGAGCGGCCTTTCGTCGGGCGTCGCCACCGACGTCGCGCTCTCAACAGAATCCGGTCTCGAGTCTGGCCTCACCGCGTTCGATAACGTCGCCTCGCGCTCCGGGTCCGACAATCTGCTCGCAGATTCACGGCCCAATCCTGCAGGAGAGCTTGTCACGGCATCGAATCAGATCGTCGCGCCGGTTTCCGGCGCGGCGCCGGCGGGAGGCCAGACTCCCTATATGACGCGCCAAGAGTTCGAGTCGTACTCGGAAGGCATGTCGAAGATGTTCATCGCGCTCTTGAAGGATTACGGCGCGAGCCGCGACGCGAAACTCGCCGAGGCGATGCAGGCGATGTCCGAAGGATTCACGGATCAGCAGTTCAAGGATTATCAGGAGCTTCGCAAGAGGATTGAAGCGATTCATGTCGGGCTCGCGGGGGAGGGCGTCGCGGGCGATGCGAGGTTGCACGAAGTGCTCGATGAGAACGGGGCGGGCGTTTCTCTCGAACCCCGAGGAACATCATCACCCCGGACGGAGGAAAAGCAGCAATGACCAGACATCTTCACGATGGGCGCGGCACGCGTCATGAGCGGCCGGGCGAAGGCACGCGCAGGCCCCGCGCGATTGCAGCGACGAGTGCGCTGCGTGCGCTCGGGCCGGCGGCGCTCGCCGTGTGCGTGCTCGCGCTCGTGCTCGCGTTCATCTTCGCGGTCGCGTCGGCGTTCGCGCAGCCGGCGGCGCAGTCGCCGGCCGATCCGAACCGGCGCATTCACCGCGGCATCGCCGTGATGGAGCGGGCGCTCGACGAAATGCTCGTCGATAGCCCGAACTTCCTCGTCAGCGGGCGCGAAAACGCGCGCGGCACCTATATCGAAAGCTACGGCGCGCTCTTCACGTTCGACGCGTCGCTCATCAACAAAGACTGGGATTTCGACTTCGACTTCGACGAGGACTGGGGCAAGTTCGACTTCGAGGTGAAGGACGAAGGCGACAAGATCGTCATCTATCGCGGCAAGGGGAAAGACAGGAAGAAGCTGACGGAGACGAAGCGCGGGCCCGAGATCGTCTGGGAGGATAGCGAGGACGCGGAGGCGCCAGAAGCGCCCGAAGCGCCCGAAGCACCAGTGGATCCCAAGGCGCGGGCGCTCGCCGAGCGCGATCGCGAGAAGGCGGAGCGCGAGCGGGACGAGATCGCGCACGCGCGGCGCAACGCGCGCAAGATCGCGAAGAATCGCGACGAGAAGCTCTACGAGCGCGGAAAGCAGGAGATGGTCGACTTCCTGCTCGACTATGGCGATGCGATCGACGGACTCCGCGACGACCACGTCATCGAGTTCGTCGCGTACTTCCGCGAGCACGAGTATTTCGCCGCGCGCGATTTCTCGCACTTCTCGGTCCGTGCAAAGGCCGGCGACCTGCGCGCGTATGCAAACGGAGCGCTCACCGAAGCGAAGATGACGGCGAAGATCGTCCAGGTGGAGTACTAGGTGGCGCGCGTGATGCGCGACGCAGCGAGCAGCGCAACGGAAGGCGCGACGCGACGCGATACCCGCGTCGATGGCGGCGGCACCGTGCTACCGGTTTCGCGCCGCGAGTTTTTTTCGACCGGCACGAAGGCTGGCCTGGCGGCGGCGATGCTGCTCGGCGTTCCGCTTGTCGGCATGGCGCGCGCTGCCGGCGATGGCGACACGCCGGATGCGACAGCGGGCGCTGGGTTAACGCTTTGGCCGGGCTTCCCGCGTCAAGACGCGAACCTCGTCCGGCAGATGGTGGGCGCCTCGCACTTTAAGGAAGACGAGGTCCGCGCGCTGGTCGCCGCGAAGCCCGCGCTCGTGAACGCGTGGTGGGATTGGGGCTTCGGCGATTGGGAGTCTCCGCTCGGCGCGGCTTCACACGTCGGAAGTCGCGCGATCGCCGAGTTCCTGATCGATAACGGTGCGCGGATCGACATTTTCGCCGCCGCGATGCTGGGACAGACCGCAGTAGTCGCCGCGTTCGTCGCGGCGCATCCCGGAGTTCAGCGCGCGCTCGGGCCGCATGGCATCCCTCTGCTCGCGCACGCGCGGGCGGGTGGCGACGCCGCAGCGGAGACGTTCGCGTATCTCGAGGGCCTCGGCGACGCGGGCAACGGGCCGCGCGTCGAACCGCTCGCCGACGAGCGCAAGCCGGCATTCGTCGGAACCTACGGCATCGATGGCGCGGCGCAGGAACGGCTCGACGTCACCCTCGACGCGAAGGGCCAGCTCAGCATCGGCACGGGCGACACGGGTCCGCGCCGGCTTCACCACCTCGGCGGCGACGAGTTCTTCCCCGCGGGCGTTCCGAGCGTGCGTATTCGATTCGAAGTGCGCGACGGCGCGGCGCATTCGTTCACGATGACCGAGCACGACGCGATCCTCAACGCGACGCGAATCGCCGGGTAGACGCGCGCGCGGAACGAGGAGCGTGTATGCCGAGCGTCGAGAGCGGCTAATCGCGGCCCGCTGCGGTGATTCTACGCTTCCCTTTGCCGGAACCCGCGCCTACACTGCCCCGCGGCACAGCGGTGCAGGAGGCCTGATTTCATGACCGAAGATCCCGTAAACCCAGGTCCCGCGGGCGGCGACGAGAGCGGCGCGCGCGCGCCAGGTTCGCCGTCGCGTCCGCCGCTTCCGCCCGGCGAATCGCCGCCACCCCGACTGCCGCTTCTGCCCGGCGAATCGCCGCCACCCCGATCGCCGCTTCCGCCCGGCGAATCGCCCACACCCCGATCGCCGCTTCCGCCAGGCGAATCGCCCACACCCCGACCGCCGCTTCCGCCGTCGCAAGAACTCGGTGAACGCGGAGCTTGGGGCGCAACGGGAGCGCCACTGCCGCCGCCGCCGCCCGACGCCGCACCGCCGTCGTCGCCGCCACCGCCGCCGTCACGCGCCGAGTATGGGGTCTCGCGGAATTGGGGTCCGCGCCCGGGATCGAGTCCGAGCGATGCGGAGAGCGCCGACGATGGTCCGCGCATTCCCTGGGAGGAACGCGCGCGGTACGGCGCGGTGGCGGCGCTCATTAAGACGATCGGTTTGTTCATGACGTCGCCGTCGAAGGCGTTCGCGATGACGCGCAGGCGCGGCGACTATCTCAGCCCGATCGTCTTCGCGCTCATCGTCGGCTGGGTCGGCTTTCTCGCCGAGCAGTGCTGGAGTCTCGTCTTTCAGTCCACGTATCTGCTCTTCCTGCCGGAGTCGATACGCGATCAGCTCGGCTGGGTGACGGAGCGAACGCTCGGCGGATCCATCGTCGGATTCGTGATGGGATTCGCATTATTCCCGTTCGCGGCGCTCGTCGGCTTGTTCATTTCCGCCGCGGTTCTGCACCTCTTCCTCATGCTACTGGGCGCGACGAGCAAGTCGCGCGCGGGCTTCGAGGGGACCGTCCGCGTGCTCGCGTATTCGTCGGTGGCGACGCTCGCCAACGTCATCCCGTTCGCCGGGTCGTTCATCGCATTCTTTTGGGCGATCGTCCTCCAGACGATCGGCGCCTCGACGCTTCATGAGACGGGGAAAGGCCGCGCGCTCTTCGCGATCCTGATTCCGGTCATCCTTTGCTGCGCCTGCATTTTCCTCTTCGTCGGCGCGATCGTCACGATTCTCGGCGCCGCTTTCGCGGGCGTCGGGGCGTAGCGGTTTTTCGTGCGGATCGGCGTGCGCCAAGAGCGCCGTGAACGTCGTGAGCGCGGCTTCGCGCTGTTCTGGGGCGCGTCGGCGATCGCGACGCTCGCGCTCGCGCCGTTCGGCTCGCGTCTGGCGGAAGCGGCGCTTGCGTGTCCCTTCAAGGTCGTGGCGCACGCGCCGTGTCCCACGTGCGGCACATTGCGCGCGGCCGTCGCACTCGCGCGGCTCGATCCGGTCGCCGCGATTCGGGTGAGTCCGCTCGCGGCGATCGCGTGGATCGTATTCATCGCAGGCGGCCTCGCGGCCGGCGCGCTCGCGGTTGCGGGGCGCGGGCTCCCCGAGCCGCCATCGCGGCTTCCTCTCGCTGCGCGCGCGGTGATCGTCGCGGCCATCCTCGCGAACTGGGCGTTCCTCATCGCGACAGGCGCGTAACCTTCGCGCCGGAAAACTCAGCCTAGACCCGGCGCGCGCGGTAGATGAGAATGCTCCGCGAGGACGCCGTGGCCGCTCCCGTCGAGCGCGCCGGCAAAGCCAGGGCTACCCAATACACGCATCGATGCGGACAACAGCGGATACGAGAGCGGAACGATGACACCACGCGAATCGCGCGATCGGCATTCAAAAGACCGAGGAGGTCCGCGCGTGCGCCGGCGCTGGAACCGCGTGTCGCTCGCGCAGGCAATGAACCGCGGCGCCAGCGCCGCCGAGCCGGTCCTCGACCCTAAGATCCGGCATCACCGAATCAGCGCCGGCCAGTTCGCGGGCCACCCCCGCACCATCGTCGTGTATCTGCCCCCGGACTACGACGCCGACCGCGCGCGACGCTACCCGGTGCTCTACGTTCAGGACGGCCAGAACATATTCGAAGCATCGACCGCGTTCGCGGGAGTGGAATGGGGCATGGACGAGGCCGCCGAGCGGCTGATCCGCTCCGGCGAACTGGCGCCCCTCATTATTGTCGGGATTTACAACACGCCGGATCGCGTCGGCGAGTACACGCAGGTCGCGGATCCCTCGATGGGCGGCGGTGGTGCGGACACGTACGCGCGCTTTGTTCTCGAGGACCTCAAGCCGATGATCGACTCGACGTACCGCACGCTGCCGGATCGCGACAACACCGGCGTGGCGGGCTCGTCTCTCGGCGGGCTCGTGTCGTTCTACTTTGGCATGGCGTATTCGGACAACTTCTCGCGCATTGGTGTCGTGTCGCCCGCCGTCTGGTGGGCGAGCGCCGAGATCTTCAACTGGGTGCGCGCCCCCCGCTCGCCTCAGTCGCGGATCTGGCTCGATATGGGAACCGCGGAAGGACGCACGGCCGGCGCGAACGAGCGGCTGCTTAAGGGCGTGCGCTCGCTTCGCGATTCGCTGACGCAGTGCGGATGGGTGCTCGGCGAAAGCCTTCACTATCTCGAAGCCGACGGCGGCCAGCATAACGAGACCGCGTGGGGCGAGCGCGTCGGCGATGTGTTGAAGTTTCTCTTTCCGGCGACGGCGCCCGCCGAGACCGTCGCGATGCCGATCGACGGTACGCTCGACCTCCATACCTTCCCCGCGCGCGAGGTGAAGGATCTGATTCCCGATTACGTCGCGGCGTGCCGCGAGCGCGGCATCACGCGCGTTCGCATCATCCACGGCAAGGGGACCGGCGCGCTGCGCCGCACGGTACACTCGATTCTCGCGCGCATCCCCGAGGTCGAGTCGTTTCGTCTCGCCGCGGAGGATGCCAGCAGTTGGGGCGCGACGATCGTCACGCTTCACGCCGCGCCCACCCGCTAGCCCTCCGCCGCCCGAACATCGCGCGCTCGCGAGCCGCACGCCCGCGCGCGGCGGAAGCAGCAGCCCACAACGCGTACGTGCGCGGCGCGCGTCGGAGGGATCACCGCACAATGTGTACCTTCGCGACATCGTCGCGCCCGCTCGCGGTCCGCAGAACTCCGAAGTAGATACCCGCCGCCACATCACGCCCGTCGCGACGCTTCCCGAACCACGTGTACTGCTGCGCGCCAGCCGGCATGACGTCGTCGCGGAGCGTCGTCACGATTCGGCCGCTCGCGTCGACGACGCGGAGCGTTCCGCGCGTCGGCGCGTCGAGCGCGAACCGAAATGTCGGCTGCGCGCCGACGTTGTTCGTTGCCGACAGTTCGCCGCCGCCCGCGTCGCGAGTGGCGGCGGCCCCTCCGAGCGAGACTGCCGTTGCCGCATCGGAAAGCGTAGCGCGGCCACCGAGCGTCACCGTGCTCAGCGCGTAATGGTCGCCCGGAAACTGGTTGTACCACGACCGCATCGCGTCGTAGTGAATCCGCGAAACGGAGGTGCCCGGCGGCGCGTTGATGCGCGCATCGCGCAGTATGCGGGACCACGTGTAGTGCTTCACGCCGTAGCCCGCATCGAGATGGAAGACGCCGCCGGCCATCACCGTTTTCGCGCTGCTGTTGAACGCCAGTTTTTCCGACGTCGGCGGCTGCCCGAAGTTTGCCGCGTCGTACGACTGCACCGCTCCCATTCGGCATCCGGGCGCCCAGACGATTAGTCGCTGTCCGCGCGTCAGGTTCGCCGGATCGCTGATGGAACTCACGCACCACGCGGGGAATTTGAGTTCGTCCGTGCGCAGCCCGAAGAACCACGCCTCGGCGGCTCCCTCGTTGAGCGCGTCTCGCGTGGCGGTTTGAATTCCCGAGTAGTTGTCGCCGACCGGGAAGTCGGATTCTAGAATCGGCGCCACGGCCGTGGCCCCGCCAGCGGAATAGAGCGCCGCGGTTTCGTCGAGGAATTCGCCTACCCACGGCGACGCCGCACCGGCATCGCGATCGCCGCCGACGGAAACGACCCGGCGGCCCGCGTCCACGAATCGCCCGCGACAAAGATCCGCCGCCGCGATGGCGGCCAAGCGCACTTCGTCGAAGTCGCTCGCGGGGATGACCTCGACGGGGCAGTCGGGGATTGAGTCCGAGTCGAGGTCGGCCACGAGCACGTAGCTGCGGCAATTCGAGCCGAGACACTGCACGGGATTCGCGTAGCTCATCGGTGAAACGATGACTGGGCTCGCGTCGCCGACCACGACGAGCGTCGGGCCCGGGTCGACCGGGTATGTTTTCGCGCACGGCGCGTTCAACTCGCAGTCTGCGTTCCACGCGGCGTTCGCAATGCGCGTCGTCGCAAGCGGCGCACGCGCCGAGAGGAGCGAAGACGAACCCGAGAAAACGGCGACGTCGAAGCCGAGTGCCACCAGCGAGTCTCGCACGGGAGTCGCCCAAGACGGGTAGGCGCTGTTCACGTAGACGACGTAGTCGGCGCAGCCAGCGCATTCGCTCGACGCGCTCGATGCGGCCGCGTGTGCGCGCTGCGCTTCGGCGTGCCACGGAAGCCAATCGTTCCCTTCGAGTACGTAGACCGAATCGTCGATGTCGGTAGTTCGCGGCGCTTCGAAATCGCGGAAGAGCGCGCGATCGAAGCCGGCAGCGGGTTCTGGCCATGCGCGCGTGGTCACGCACACCGGCTCCGACCACGAGTCCCGCGGGCCGTCACTCTCCTCGACGACGTCGTACAGCGTGTAGCCCGCAGAGACGTCGGCGTTGTAGAGCGCGCCGAATCCAGACGCGCGGGCAGCGCTCGCCGGGATTGTCGCCAACACCTCGGGCCGATCCGGGTAGTCGCGCAGCGCGCGATACCCGCGCACGCGATGGGCGCGTGTGCCGGCCCCCGACTCGGCTCGAAACTCGACGCGCACGCCGCCGTCCCCCGAAGCCGGCGACGCGCGCAGATGCGTGTAATGCGTCGCGAGGTTCTCGCAGCTCCGGCCCGCATCCATCCAGTTGTCGGGATCGCCATAGAGCGCGAGGCCGAGGCCCGCCGCCGCGGAGCCAATTCGCGACTCGTACAGCGGATAGTCCTGACAGCAAAGCCGCGAATAGAATGTCGCGGCGTCTTCGCACTCGTACACGTCGACCAGCGAGCCTCCGTAGCCGACGAAAGTTTTCGCGGAGGTCAGCGCGAAACGTGCCTCGTGTGCACTCAAATCAAACTGCGCATGAACGATCGCGCCGCTCGCGAGCGTATTGATGTGTCGCTGCATACCGAGGGGGCTGAGTGTGATCGCCCAATAGTACCAAGGGCCCTCGTTGACGCCGCTCACCCACAAATCGCCCGGCTCGAACTCGAACTGCGGGTTCTGCAAATACTCGTATGCCCCGGCGATCGCGTCCCCAACCTGCGCGTACCACTCGCAACCGAGTTCGCCACCCGCGGATGGCGGCAAGTAGACGGGAGGATCGAGATCGTACGGCGGCGCAAGCTCGGCGCCGCGTGGGCCGGACCCGCGCGACGCAATGTACGCGAACCCGGCGCTCTCGATTTCGGCCTTGAGCATCTCGAGCGTGATCTCGGGTTCAGGGTCGATCGGTCCGTAGTAATCGAATCGAACGGTCGCGTCGAAATCCCACGCTTCGAGGCAGAGGACAACGAGGCTATCCGTCGTGTTCGGGCAATCTCCAATGACGGTCTGGTAGAAGTAGACGATGGCCGCTTTGCTCGACGGACTCGTCATGGCATTGCTGCGTGACGTGGACGCCGCAAACGATGCGAGGATTGCGATGACGCACGTCACGACGACGAGGCGCGAGCCGAGTGCGCGGCGCGCCGCTCCCTCAGCGCGATACGAACGCGCGGAACTCATAGGCCTGTCCTCCTGACAACCTCTTGGGCGTTAGATTCGGATCGGCCTGCACGGCGGCGATCTCTTGGAGTATTTGCGCGGCGTTCTCGCCAGTGGCTCCCACATCTCCGCCGCGCGAGATGATGTAGATTGCGGGGCGGCGATGCGCCAGGAAGCGAGAGCAGCGAATGACGCGGTCGAACGCCTGCTCGCGCGTCAGCGGCCCGGCAAAGTCGCGGCGGCCGCTCGAGCGGTGGTCGAGAAACACGGTGAGCATCTGCATCGCCGACCCTGGAACCGGGAATTGAAGCAAACCTTCGGCGCTGATGCTCGACTGCGCGCGCGCCGCGGTGAGGTCGCCGACGATCTCGGCATCGAGGAGCGCAAGAGCGGAATCGCTCCACGCGTGTTGCTCCGCGGCGGACGCTGAGGCCGGGTCGCGCGCGCCCGAGACGCGAAGCGATCGCCACCGGTCCGCGACGCGCATCACCATGGAGTCTTGCCGTGCCGAGAACGCGCGCACGCAGTCGTTCCACGGTTCGCCGCGCGCGACGCACTCGCGCACGAGCGGGATGCCGCCGAAGAGAATTCGCAGTGTGCTGTCGGGATGCGCCTTCGGCTCGCGCGGCGGTTGTTCCGGCGGCGGATCGATCGCTCGCGCGTTGACGGACAACACGCCATGCGAGTAGTCGAAGCGCAACGGACCGAGCACCTCTTCCCCGAATAGAAAAAAGCGATGCGACTCGTCGAGTTCGATGTCGTACGGGAATCGCGGCTCGGAGCCCCTCGCGCCTCCGTCGGCTCGCGCCGCGAGAGCCGCGAGCGCGATGGCTCCGGCGAGAGCCAACGAAGACCCAAACGTTGCCGCGGCGTACGCGAACCGGCGGGATATCACACTGTGCATGGCGCCTCCTTTCATTGCCGCGCGATCTCTTCGCGCGGACGCTGCGCCGACTGCAACTAGCGAACCAGCGCGCTGGCGCGTGCCGTGATGGGCGCGGCTGCGTTTGCTCGGCTTCAAATTGCGAAGACCCGCGGCGCCGCCGACCCGCGGCCGTGTCGCGTTCGGGAAGCGTTCAACGCTAGGTGGCGCAAAGCGAAGAGCGAGCGAGCGACGTAACAGCGGCGCGGTTGACGCGGATGATGAATCGTGTGCGGCGATGCGGCGCGTGCTTCGATCGCGCGCGAGGCGGGCCTTCCATTCGCGTGATCGCATGCGCCATCGCACGCGCGTTACACGCCGCGTCGCCGGATCGCTCGCTGCGGATCCGCTATTCAGTGCGCGTAAGCGTCACCGCGCGGTGTCACGCGCCGCGCCGCGCGCGGCTTCCGAGTTGTCGCTCCTGTCGCAATGCCATTCACTTCGCGGCAACGCGACGCGCGACGCGCCCGACGCACGCGACGCACGCGACGCACGCAGCACACGCAGCACACGCGCGCAACACGCCGCGTTCGCGGTTCACGCTCACACAGGAGTTGGAAAACGTGACTCTTGCGGCGGGGCACCGCCTTGGCCCCGACAAAATCATCGCGCCGCCGGCCAGCGCTTCCGCGTCGCCTCCGAATCCGAGAAGCAGTCGTCCGCGCTGATCACCGTCGTCGTCGACGGGCTGCAGCGCTTGCGGTGCGACGCCGCCGGATCGCCGCGATCTCGTGTTGCCCGCGGCGCGACCCGCGCGCTAGAATCGCGCCCGCAGCCGCGGCGGGTGCCGCGGCGTATGCGGCGCGGCGCGCGTCGGGAATCCCCCCCCGGCGTTCGGCGGAGCCGCCGAGGACCCCGTTAACGAAGTCCATTCCTGCGCACGCCCGACTTCATCGCAGCCACATTCAACCCATTCCCACGATCGAGAGATGCCAATGACCCAAGCATCGAAGTCTCCCGTCCCGCATTGCGCGAACGCTGGCGCGAATGCCTCCGGCGCCACCCTTGCAGCGCGCACATCGCGAATCATTCGTCTGCCGCGCGGCGCACGCGCCGTGTTCGCGGCCGCGATCGTCGCTCTTGCAGTCGCGTCCCTCGCGCCAGGCGCGGCGCACGCGCAAACGAAACTCCTCCGCTACGCCGACCTCCACGCCGACCGCGTCGCGTTCTGCCACGCGGGCGACATCTGGGTTGCGAGCGCGAACGGGGGCTCGGCGACGCGGCTCACGACGCACGCGGGGCAGGAGGTCTTCCCGCGCTTCTCGCCCGACGGAAAATGGATCGCGTTCACGGGGCAGTACGACGGCGACGATCAGGTCTACGTGATTCCCGCTGCGGGCGGCGTGCCGAAGCAACTCACGTACTATCCGGCGCGCGGGCCGCTCTCGCCGCGCTGGGGCTACGATCATCAGGTCTACGGTTGGACCAGCGACGGGCGCTCGGTTCTCTTCCGCTCGTTCCAGGACCACTTCGATCTCGGCGACACGCGGCTCTACACGGTGTCGGTCGAGGGCGGCGCGCCCGAGGCGCTGCCGATGCCGTACTCGGGCGGCGGCGACATCTCGCCCGACGGCAAGCGCGTCGTCTACTCACCGCTCGCGCGCGACTTCCGCACGTGGAAGCGCTACCAGGGCGGCTGGGCGCAGGACCTCTACATCTACGACATCGCCACCGGCGCGGCGACGAACGTCACGAATCACGAACGCACGGATCGCGATCCGATGTGGATCGGCGACCGTATCGTCTTCGCCTCGGATCGCGACGGCACGCTCAACATCTACTCGTTCGATCCGGCGAATCCGAAGGACGTCAAGCAGCTCACGCGCAGCACGACGTGGGACGTGCGCTGGCCGAGCGCCGATCACGCGACCGCGCGCGTCGTCTACGAAATGAACGGCGAGCTGCACATCCTCGACACGAAGAGCGGCGCGTCGACGGCGATTTCGATTTGGGTGCCGAACGACGGGACCGCGATGCGCCCCGCGCACGTGTCGGCAGCGAAGCAGATCGAGGATTACGCGCTCTCGCCGAAGGGGAAGCGCGCGCTCTTCGTCGCGCGCGGCGACATCTTCACCGCGCCGATCGAGAAGGGGCCGACGCGCAATCTCACCAACTCGTCGAACGCGCACGACAAGTCGGCGGTGTGGTCGCCCGACGGCGCGAAGATCGCGTTCATATCCGACAAGAGCGGCGAGGATGAGATCTACGTCATCGATCAAGATGGATCGGGCGAGGCGGAGGCGCTGACGAGCGGCGGCACGGGGATGCGATTCGCGCTGCAGTGGGCGCCCGATGGGAAGCGGCTCGCGTTCTGCGACAAGGAGGGGCGCGTCTACGCGCTCACTGTCGCGACGAAGGCGCTCGTCGAGGTCGCGAACGAGCGGCAGGGCCGCACCTCCGACTACGCGTGGTCGCCCGACGGCGCGTACCTGGCGGTCGCGCTCTCCGAGCCCAACGCCTCCTCGTCGATCCACATTTGGAGCGCGGCCGACGGCCAGCTTCGCCGCGTCACGAGCGAAATGTGGAACGAGTACAACCCGGCGTGGGATCCCGACGGCGAGTATCTCTTCTATCTCAGCGATCGCGAGTTCGCGCCGCTGCTCTGCTCGGTCGAGTTCAACTTCGCGGTCGATCGCGAGACTGAGGTCTTCGCGCTCGCGCTACGCAAGGATGTCGCGCATCCGTTCCCGCCCGAGAGCGACGAGGTCGAGACGGACGGCGACGATGCGAAGGCCGGCGACAAGGACGCGAAGAAGAAGAAGAGCGACAAGTCGAACGGCGACGACGACGAGAAGGGCGACGCGAAGAAGAAGGAGCCTGCCAAGCCGATCACGATCGATTGGGATGGGCTCGCGTCGCGCGTCGCGCGCGTCCCGATCGACGCGGGCAACACGAACGGACTCGCCGCGATCGAAGGACATCTTCTCTACGTGAGCGGGCCGCCCGCGTACTACGGGCGCCAGGGCGAGCGCAAACCTACGCTTTCGATTTTCGATTTCGAGAAGCGTGAGTCGTCGACGATTTCCGAGAAGGCGAACGGCTACGCGCTCTCGCCCGACGGCTCGAAGGTGCTCGTGCAAGAGGGAAGCGACTACAACCTCTACGATGCGTCGACGAAGGCGAAGGACTCGAAGAAGGCCGTGTCGACGGCAGATCTCGAAGTCGATCGCGTGCCCGCGGAAGAGTGGGCGCAGATCTTCGACGAGGTATGGCGGCGCTTTCGCGACTTCTTCTACGTCGAGAACATGAATGGCTACGATTGGGAGGCGCTCGGCGCGCGCTACCGCGCGCTACTCGGCGACGTCGCGCATCGCGCCGACCTCAACTACGTGCTCGGCGAGATGGTCGCGGAACTCAACGTGTCGCACGCGTACATCTCCGGCGGCGACTACGAGATTCCCGAGCGCCCGCGCGTCGCGCTACCCGGCTGCCGCTTCGAGGTCGACCGCGCCGCGGGCCGCTACAAGATCGCGAAGATTTTCGCCGGGCAGAACGAGGAAGGCCGCTACCGTTCGCCGCTCACCGAGATCGGCGTCGATGCGCGCGTCGGCGACTACGTGCTCGCGATCGACGGCGAGGATCTCGTCGCGACAGACAATCCGTATCGCATGCTGAAGAACAAGGCGCACCGGCCGGTGACGCTGACGCTCAACACGCGGCCCGACACGAAGGGCGCGCGCGAAGTCACGTACAACCCGATCACCTCCGAGGGCGATCTCATTTACCTCGCGTGGATCACGCGCAACGCCGCGCGCGTCGCCGAGATGACGAACGGCCGCGTCGGCTACATTCATGTTCCCGATATGGGCGGCGACGGAATCCGCGAGTTCATCAAGCATTTCTACGGGCAGATTCGCAAAGAGGGGCTCGTGATCGACGTGCGCGGCAACGGCGGCGGCAACGTTTCGCAGATGCTCATCGAGCGGCTGCGGCGCGAGATGCTGCGCGTTCGCTTCGTTCGCACGTTCGACGATCCGCTCACGTACCCGACGGTAGTTTTCAACGGGCATCTCGTGTGCATCCTCAACGAAACCTCCGCGTCGGACGGCGACATCTTCCCCGCGATGTTCCGCGAGGCCGGGCTCGGGCCGCTCATTGGGATGCGCTCGTGGGGCGGCGTCGTCGGCATCACGGATCACGGGCCGTTGCTCGACGGCGGCGCGGTGAGCGTGCCGCAGTTCGGCACGAACAACCGGCGCACAGGCGAGTACATGATCGAAGGCCACGGCGTCGATCCCGACATCCAGGTGCAGAACCGTCCGGAGGATATTCTCGCGGGCCGCGATCCGCAGCTCGAACGCGGCGTCGCCGAGGTGATGCGCGCGATCGAGTCGTCGCCGAAGGTCTTCCCGCCGCGGCCGGCGAATCCGGTGAAGACGCGGTAGCGCCTGGGGCACTGAACACACACGTGAGGGGGTTCGGGCGGCTCGCGTTGAAAAACGTGTGCCGCCCTGCTAGCCTCGCGTTCGTGCGAACGCATCAGCAGATCGATCGGCGGAGCTTGGAGCTCGCGCGCGCAATCGTGTCCGCAATCGACAGCGATCCGGCGCGCGCGGGTCTCCAGCGTGCCCGCGAAACCTGTCAGCGATGGCGCGCCACGAGTCCTTCGCCGGCGATTGAGGAATGGCTCGCGATCCTCGATCGTGATTGGGCCGAGATTCGGCGCGTCTTGCTCGACGACGACGAGAACGCGCGACGCTTGCGTCAGAGCAGCCCGTTCTGCGGCGCGATCTCGCCTCGGGAGCGGTGGGCAATCTACGAACGCTTCGGGACCGATGACTCGCGCTCAGCTTGAACATGTCTTGAGAGCAAGCGGCAGCATCTCCGGCTGTCGCGACCTGGTTGTCATTGGGAGCCAGGCGATCCTTGGTTCCCATCCGGACGCCCCGGCAGAACTCCTGCGTTCTATGGAAGTCGACTTGTTTCCGCGCGATGCGCCGGAGAAGGCGGATCTCATCGACGGCAGCATCGGCGAACTTTCACCGTTTCACGCGACGTTCGGGTACTACGCGCATGGTGTCGGCCCGGAGACGGCGGTTCTTCCGGCCGCATGGAGCACACGCCTCGTCCGCGTCGAGTCCGCGAATACCGGCGGAATTGTCGGCTGGTGTCTGTCGCCCGTCGATCTTGCGGTGAGCAAACTTCTCGCGGGTCGCACGCGAGACTTCGATTACGTTCGTGGTCTGGTGCGGTCGGGTCTTGTCACAGAGCGCGAGATACTCGCGGCGCGAAGCGAGCTTTCCGCCCAGGACGCCGAACGGTTGGTGGTGCGACTCGGGCGATGTGTATGAAGCCGCTTCAGCCGCGCGCGGGCTACCGAAGCGGCCGGCGCGCGTAGACGCCGTTCGCCGACGCGATGTGTACGGCGTTGCTCGTGGCGACGACGTTGATCGGATGCGTCTCCTGCGTCGGGTCGTCGATCGCGATACTGTGCTCGCCCCACGTGGCGCCGTAGTCCATCGAGTTGCGATAACCCATCGGATCGGCGGTCGTGAGCGTCTTCTGATCCACCGAAATGCGATAGATCACGTGGAAGAAACCGTCGGGCCCCACTGCGACCTCGGGGTGATTCGCGTAGACGGTTGGGAGCGCGGTGACGGCTTGCGGTGCTTCCCACGTCGCACCGTTGTCGCGCGAGATCGTCGCGCGAATGTCGGACTTCGTCGCGTTCGGATACGGCTGCGACTGATTGTGATCGAGCGGCTCCTCCCAAAGAATGAGAACGCGCCCGTCGAGCACGCGCGGGCGCGGGCGGATCTGCGGATTCGTTCCGGGTCCGCTGACGTCGACCGGCGGCAGCCACGTCGCGCCGTTGTCGAGCGAACGGAGGTAACGCGCGCGGTGCCCCAGCGTGCCGAGGTCCGTGATCGCCGCGTACGCGATGTGAACGACGCCGTTCTCGACGGCGATTCCACCGGGCGACGGCGGCTCCGTGAGGCTCGCGTCGGGTGTCGCAACGACGCCGAACGACGCGCCGGCGTCGGTGCTGCGCCAGTAGTAGACCTTAAACGTTGCGTTCGGCGTAGAGCCCGCGCGTCCGACGAAGATGTGGAGATTGTCATCCTCGGCGTCCATTTGCACGCGGTCCACCGGGTCGGCTGCGTAGCCGAGAAGCGCGACGGGCGCGGACCAGGTGAGTCCGTCGTCGGTCGAGCGCTGCACGCGCAACGCGCTCCCCGCGCGCGTCAACACATAGAGGTTCGAACCCTCGGCGGCGAGCGGCCCGTAGATCGGGAGCTGGCCCGCGCCGGCGATCGCCACGGGGTCCGACCAGCTCACGCCTTCGTCCGTCGAAGAGCGATGCGCGATGGCGGAACCCGTGAAGCCGACCGCGTGAAGCCTGGTGCCCGCGGCGAGACGCAAGTCGTTCGCGAAGAGCCGCACCGGCGCGCTCCAAGCGGGCGGCACGATCACGACGTTATTCATCGAGCCGTCGTCGCAGCCGAACAGAGAGCACGCCGCAAGTATGATGAGCGCGCCCAGTCGCAGCCTGGCGGCAGCGCGCATCGCATCGTGGGCTCGCGTGCCGTCCGACGCGAGCGAGATACCGTTCGCCAAATCGATCGCCTTCACTGTCACTCCCTTTCGTTGGACGCGGCCATGGGCGCGCCGCGATAAACGTCCGTGCTGAGGTATCGGTATCCGGAGTCGATCATGAGAGTGGCGACGCTCGAGCTGGGCCCGAGTTCTTGAGCCACGCGGATCGCGGCGACGACGTTCGCGCCCGACGACGTGCCGGCGAAGATTCCCTCTTCGCGCGCCAATCGCCTAGCCATTTCCTTCGCCTCGTCGGTCGGGACGGCGTCGAGCGCGTTGACGAGTGCCCGGTCCCAAAGCGGCGGGATGAACCCGATGCCGATGCCTTCGATCTTGTGCGCGCCCGAGGGATTGCCCGCAAGCACCGCGGATTCCGCGGGCTCGACCGCGACGATTCGAATTCGATCGTTGTGCGCCCACAACGCGCGCGTGACGCCGTGGAGCGAGTGCGATGTGCCGACCGATTGCACGAACGCGCTCACCTCGCCTCCGGTCTGCCGCCAGATCTCTTCCCCGAGCGGAGCGTACCCCGCGGCAGCGTCGCGGTTACAGAGTTGATCGCAGTACCAATGGCGCGGGCGTTGGCTGATCTCGGCCGCGGTGCGGATCATCGACTGGAACAGCGCTTGGGTGAGCCTCTTGTCGTCGCTCGGCACGACGGTCACGTTCGCGCCGAACGCGCGCATCGTTTGCAGCTTCTCCTCGCTAAACGCATCGGATGAGACGATCTCGATCGCGTACCCGCGCGCCGCGCAGACGAGCGCGAGCGAAACGCCGGTCGATCCGCCCGTGTATTCGACGACGGTCCCGCCCGCAACGAGGCGTCCGCTCGCCTCGGCGCACTCGATCGCGGCCTTCGCCATGCGGTCTTTCATGCTGCCGGTCGGATTCGCCCACTCGAGCTTCACCACGACGCGTCCCGCGCCCGGTGGCACGACCTTCCGAAGCTGCACGAGCGGCGTGTTGCCGATTGCGCCGAGCACGTTGTGAGTCGTCGCGGCCATCTACTCGAGCCTCGCTCCGTTCTCGACGAGAAGTTTTCTCAAGATCGATCGGTGACAGCGGTTTTCGTGTTCACAGTAGCAGCCGACGGAAAAGTTCGTTGAGTGCGAGAGCGCGGCAAGGAGCGCGAGGTCGTGCTGCGCCGCGGGCGCCGACATCTCGGCCGCGTACTTCCGCGCGAACGCCGCCCACTGCGCGGGCGTCTTCGCCGCGAGGCCGAGCTTCATCGCCGGCAGGCTCGGCGCGAGGTTCGGGAACCACACGTCGTACCAGTTCTGCGCCGCGAACTGCGTCTTCGGCACGCCGCGCGGCGGGCGGCGGACGGTGCCGATGCGAATGCCCTCGCCCGGCGCGCGCGGCGAGCCGAGGCGCACGATCCGCACGCTCATCGCGGCGCCTCGGCCATCACCCGCTCGGTGCCGCGGCCGCAGGTGCTGCCGAAGATCTCGATGCGATCAGACACGATACGTCACCTCCTCCAGCTTGCTTCCAAGTCGCGCTTGTCGCTTCCGACAAGCAACGTCGGCTGGCCGTCGCCCGCCACCGGCACGGCGAAGATATCGACGTTTCCCTTATCGCCGCTCTCCACGCTGGCCGTGTAGACGATCCAGCGCCCATCGGGAGACCATCGCGGATACCAGTTGTGACCCTCGGCCAAAATCGTTCGCCGCCCGGCGCCATCGATGCCGACGATCACCAACGCCGCGGCGCTCCCGTCGTCCGAGTAGAACGCGATGAGCTTGCCGTCGGGCGAGAATGATGGCGAGCCATTGTAGACGCCCTTCTCGGCGTCGTTCGTGATGCGCCGCTCGTTTTTGCCGTCGCTGTCCGCAACGAAGATGTCCGCTCCGTTCTCCGCCACCTTACGCGAGAAGACGATCAGCTTGCCGTCGCTCGCCCACGCGGCGCCCTCCGATGTGCTGAGCGATGTCGCGACGAGCCGGCGTTGGTCCGAGCCGTCGGGGTTCATGCGGTAGATGTGCGGCGCGCGCTCGAGGTCGCCCTCTTCTTTCCGCCACGACGTGAAGAGTATCGTCTCGCCGTCGGGCGACCAAGCCGGCAGGTAGTCGGGCTCGGCATCGGTCGTGAGCTGCACGGGGTTCGATCCGTCAGCCGACATGACCCAGATGTCGAGGTTGCCCGTGCGGCGGCTCTGAAAGACGACCCGGGTTCCCTCGCTCGACCAGATCGGCCAGTTGTCGCTCGAGTCGTGGTCGGTCAGGTTGGTCCATTCCTCTGCGCCCGCTCGCCGCAAGTAGATCTCTCCGTCGCCGTCGCGCGCCGAGGTGAAGAGAAGGTCCGCTGCCTCCGGTCTCCAAGGCGGCGCTTCTTTCGCGACGCACCCGGATAGGCCGAGCAAGATCAGGCAAGACGCGATCATCGCGCGCATCGTCTACGCGCCCACTCGCTGATTCCACGTTTCCGTGCACACGCCCTTCAGCAGAAGCCACAGGCAGAGCGACGCCTCTCCGACGAATGCGGGAACGAGAATCGCAGGGAACAGCTGGCTCGACAACGCGGGCGCCAGGATCAGCGCGAAGCTATTCACGAGGTATGCGATGCCGGCGATCTGCATCAGAATGCCGATCGCCTTCGGGAAATAGCCCGACTTGAAGATCAGATAGCCGAGGACGATGCACTCGCAGCCGAAAAAGATCAGCCCAACACCGAAGCCGAAGCCGTGCGATCTGGCGGCTAGCATCGCCATCGCGTGGAGTTGTTCCGGCTCGAATGCGGTGAGGTACGCGGCCTTCCCGAGCGGAAACGTCGCCGCGACGAGATTCAGCGCGGCAACGGCTTCGACCGCGATCGACACGAGGTTGAAGCACACCGCCAGCAACGCGAGGTCTCGGCCGGCCGGACGCAGCAAGATGTAGAGGATCACCGTGAGTGCGACGGCGGAGACGAGCAGGACGAGTTCGGCGGCGATGCCGAAGCGCCAGAGCGACTCCATCGAGCGGATGTTGGCGGCGGTGGCGGCCGCGTCGCCCGAGACGATGATCTTGCTCCGGATGAACATCTCGCCGTAAAGGCCGATCGCGATGATGAGCAGATAGAGCGCGCCGCCGATTCTCGCGAGCGCGCGCGGCGAGATTTCCGCGTGCTGTTCTGCCATCTCAACTCCCTCTCGGCACATCGAGGCGCCGCCGGTGAGAATCGCCAGCTCCAAACCCGCGATGCGATGCAGTCAACTTATCAGCTTCGATCCCGGTAGAACTGCAGCCCGTTTCCATCCGGATCGCGCACGTGAAACTCACGCGTGCCCCACGGTGTGTCCGCCACCGGTTTGATGTCTTTCGTCACGCCGGCGTCGAGGAACTCGCGATGGAGCCCGTCGACATCCGCGACGACGAAGCGAAACGTCGGACGGTCGCCGTCGACATCCATCTCCGCGGCGGCGTGCCATTGCAAGTGCAGCTCCGCGCCGTCGCGCCGAATGCCCGCGTAGCGCGGCATCTCCGGCGGCCCGCCGAAGACGCGCACGAATCCCAACTGCTCATAGAATTGAATCGACGCCGCAACATCGCGCGACATCAGAACCGGCTGCACGGAATCGATGCGTGGCCGCATGGCTCTCCTCTGAGTTGTTTCGGGCGTTCGATCGCCCGCCATTCGCGAAGCTTCTCGGCGCGCGAAATACTGGCGTTCGCCGGGCTCGTGGACGGAAGCCGCACGTGCTCGAGCGCCAGCGCCTCACGAAGATGCGGCTGCACGTGCCGGAGGTAGAGCGCCGCCGCCTTGGCTCCATTGAAGCACACTCGCCGGATCCGCGGCTGCCTGGCGAAGAAGCGCTTGAAATCGTTGGGCACGATCGTCGACATGTCGATGTCCGAGTCGAGACTGCTCGCGCGAGTGCACGACTTCAGCACGTCCCACACCGCGACCCCGTGAACCTCGAGCGATGCAACGCGAGCGGAGTAGTCGCTCGACGCGTCGAACCCAAAGATCTCGGCCGCGATTTTCCAAAAGGCGTTCTGCGGGTGCGCATAGTATTGCCGCTCCCGAAGCGACACTCTCCCCGGCATCGTCCCGAGAACGAGCACCCACGCGTCCCGGCTCGCGATCGGCGGCAAGCTGTGGCAGCGCATCCGCGCCTCCTCGAGAGGCTAGAGTCCGAACCAGCGCGCGCGGCGACTGGCGCCGAAGTGTTGCTTCTCGCCGACGAGCGCGACGGAGGGTTCGACGAAACTTCCCGTCGGCTTCGGTCCCGAAAGAAAGTCCACGTCCACACGCGCGACCTCTCCCGCCCCAAACTCGATGTAGCACGCGGCCGCTCCGGTGTAAGGCGCAGGCTCATCGCCACCCTCGATCTGCGCAATCAACGACGCCGCGACGACGCGCGCCGCGCCTTCGGCGAACACGCCCGCCTTCGCCGTCCCGACGCTCGTCACATCGCCGACCGCATATACGCCGGGAAAGCGCGTGATGAGGTTCTTCGGGCTGACAGGGATCCACCCGTTCTCGGTCATGCCGCTCGACGCGACCACCTCCGGGACGCGGTGCTTCGGGATGCCGAGGAACAGGTCGTAAGGCATCTCGCTCGCATCGTCGAGAATCGCGACGCGGCGCGCCGGATCGAGCGCGCTCACGCGACGATTGGGGACGAACGTGATCCCGCGCTCGGCGAACGCGACGAGCAGCGCGCGCGACGTCGCGGGCGACGGAGGGATCGGCGCGCCGAACGGCATCACGAGGCTGATCGTGCAGGCGTCGCGCACACCCGCGCGCGTGAGATGGTCGTGCAAAAGCAGCGCGGCTTCGCTCGGCGCGGGCGGACACTTAAACGGCGCCGCCGCGACGCCGACGATCGCGTGGCCCTTCGTGAACGTGGGCAGCACCTCCCGCAAGCGCTCCGCGCCGGCGAACGAATAGAACTCGTTGCCGCCTTCGACAAGCCCCGGTGTTGCGGCGAAGTCGTAGTCGGCGCCTAGCGCGACCACCAGCGCGTCGGCCTCATACGTCCGCGCATTCGTCGTCACGTGCCGCGCCACCGGGTCGATCGCGGTGACGGTTTCCTGCCGAAAGACCACGCCCGGCTTCGCGATGCTGCTGTAGGGGATTCGTACCGCGTCGGACTTCTTGCGGCCGAACATCACGTCGAGCTTCGAAAAGCCGAAGAAGAACGAGTCGTGCTTGTCGATCAGCGTGAGATCGAGTCGATCCCCGAGCGCGTCCGACAGAATCGTGCTGAGTTCGAGACCGCCGAACCCTGCGCCGAGGACAACTGCCTTTAGCTTCACCGCAGATCTCCTTTTCATTTCGCGATTGACGCGAGCGGGTTTTCGTTGGCTAGAGCCTTCATTGAGCCATCAAAAATCCAGAAGCGCTAGGTGCCCGTCGAAGTGTCTTGCCCGATCCACAACCGATTTCCGTCCGGATCGTCGATGCGAAACTCGGTCATGCCGTAGAACGTGACTTCCAAATCGGGGACATCCAATCCGTTCTTGCGCACCTGCGCGTGATACTCGGCGATGTCGTCGGGATACAGGTAGATCACGCAATGGCGACGGAGCCCAGCGTGCGCGTTGATCGACTCGTCCACCATCAGGCGGCACTCACCAAAGCACAGCATCGCCCAATGCCACGCATCGTTTCGCTTCTCGATGCTGAAGCCGAGCTTCTGATAGAACCCGACGCTCGCGGGCATGCTGCTCACCGGCAGCATCGGAATCAGGCGCGTCATCTTCATCGGAGCCTCGCGGGGTGATGGGCATCCATGTCTGCCAGGATGAAGTTACCAGAAGCCGTCGTCTTTGCGTGCGCGCACGGTGCGGAGCGAGTACTCCGCGATCGTCGTCGGACGCTTGCTTGCCATGTCGTTGCCGATCAGCCGCGGGCGGCCGACGTGTTCAGCGCCACGGCGGCGCGAATGAGAGCCTTCAGCGCCTTCTCGTCGAGCTTCTCGCCTTCGCTGATGTCGATCGCGCGCCGGACATTGCCTTCGAGACTGGAATTGAAAAGGTTCGAAGGGTCCGGAAGCGACGCGCCCTTCGCGAAGGTCATTTTCACGACCTTCTTGTACGACTCGCCGGTGCAGATCAACCCGTCGTGCGACCAGACGGGATTCTCCCACTTCCACTCCTCGGTCACCTCGGGATCCGCCGCCTTGATCACAGCGCGGATTCGCGAGAGCATCTCGCCTCTCCAATCGCCCAACTCCGCGATTCTCGCGTCGATGAGCTTCGACGCCGACTCGCTTCCCTTCGATTGGCTCCTCTTCTTCGTGCTCATGCTATCTACCTCTCGACCAACTTGACACGGCGGTTTTCCGTTCGCCCGGCGTCGCTCTTGTTCGTGCGGGCAGGAGAGAGTGGAGCGACGCCATGCCCAGCAAGTCGCTCCGGCGCGATCTTGTAATCGTTGACGAGCGCCGCACCAACCTCCGCGGCACGGTCCTTCGAGAGTTGCAAGTTGTGCCGAAAATGACCCGTGCCAGATGTGGCGCATTTTTCTCCCCGTGATGGAAAGCGGAGCGCCGCAAGTGCCGCACGGACTCTGTACCAACAATCACTTCTTCTTTGGGCTGGGCACGTGTTGGTCGATCAGGATTGGGTTCCCATCGGGATCCATCAGCATGATGCTCGCCGGTCCCGACGTCGTCTCGTCCGCCTCTGGCGCCGGTGCGAGGCCGCGGCTCTTGAGAGTCTTCTGGATGTCCCGGACGTCGTCGAAGTCCGGCAGTGTGTTGGCAGAACGGTCCCAGCCTGGATTGAACGTCATGAGGTTCTTTTCGAACATCCCCTGAAAGAGCCCGATGGTCGATGTGTCGTTCTGGAGGATCAGCCAGTTTTGCTTCTGGTCTCCGCCAAACACGCGAAAACCGAGCTTCTCGTAGAACGCGCGCGACGCGCTGATGTCCTTCACCGCAAGGCTCACCGAAAAGTTGCCGAGCCGAAGCGGTGGCTCTTCCGATGCCTGGCTGGCGGGCGGGTCGATGATCCGAGCCGTAACGAGCCCGGCCAAGTAGAGCGCAAGCATTCCGATGATGGACCGCGTCATGGATTTCTCCTTCTCGCGTGCCGGGGATAGACCAGCACTTGGAATGCGCCGAGGCGCGTGATCTGTCGGCGGAACGGTCGCGACCACCGGCGCGCGGGTTGCGACCACTGCCCCGCGAGCTGGCTCCAGTTTCCTTTGGAGCATTCTATTTCGACTGTGACAGCAGCTCAATCACGTTCCCCGCTTGAGGAGCGTGCCTCGAAACAGACAATCCTGCCGATTCTTGGAGGTTTCGGGCGCTCGCGCCGCTGGCTCGCTGTGTTTTGTCCCGATCGTGCCTCTGGGCGCACGTTGGGTGACGGAACCCAGGGGCAAATGTCGTTCTCCCTGATAGAGCGCGTGAACCACAGTGCGCACGATGTCATCCGAATCGAAAGGGGAAACCAGATGTCTTGTAGACAATCGCGACTTTCGAGGTTCGCATTCGCTCTACTTGTCGCCGTTGGCGTCCTTCTGATCGGCGATGCGGCGAACTGCGAACCGACGGGAACAGGGTTTACGTATCAAGGACGGCTCACCGACGCCGGTGCTCTCTTAGACGGGGACTTTTCGATGTCCTTCAGTCTGTGGAACGCAGCAGCGGGTGGCGCGCAGACCGGCCCGACTCTGGCGTTCGACGGAAGCGAGGGCAGCGCACCGCCCGTCGCCGTGAGCAACGGCGTCTTCACGGTGTGGCTCGACTTTGGCGCGAACCCGTACCTTGCGAACGAGGCGCGGTGGCTGGAAATCGCAGTTTCCGGATCGACGCTTCTTCCGCGTCAGCCGCTCGCGCCGACGCCGTTCAGCCTCAACACGCGCGGTATCGTAGTGGACAACCTAGGTCGCGTAGGGCTTGGTACGACGACTCCGTTGTCGCGGTTGCATGTCGCTGGCGACGTCAAAGTCGACGGGGAGAATGCGATCGAGCTCGGCGCCGGGTTGGCCAAGGAAGTCAACGCGGGGAAAATCGGGTATCAGACTTTCTCGACGGATGCGTTGGATATCGTCGGAGCTGGGAGCAACACGACCAACCGCAAAGTGAAGCTGTATGCGCAAGGCGGAACCACCGTCGACGGCAACGTCACGTTGAACGGCACGAAGGTCATCGAGCTCGGCGGCGGGCTTACCAAGCAAGCCGACGCGGGAAAAATCGGGTACCAGGCGTTCTCGTCGGACGCGTTGGACATCGTTGGAGCTGGGACCAGCGGTACCAACCGTAAGTTGAGGTTGTGGGCGGAAGGTGGGACCACCGTAGACGGCAACATCACGGTGAACGGCAGGAAGGTCATCGAGCTCGGCGGCGGGCTGACCAAGGAAGCCGCCTCGGGAACTATCGGGTACCAGGTGTTCTCGACGGACGCGTTGGATATCGTCGGGGCCGGTACGGCAGGCCCGAACCGGAAAGTGATGTTGTGGGCCGACGGCGGAGTCACCATCACCGGCGAGCTCACGCTCCTTGGCGCCGACTTCTCGGAGCGCTTCGACGTGAACGGCGGCGAGGCCGAACCGGGGACAGTCGTGACGATCGACCCCGACGAGCCGGGCAAGCTTCGCGTCGCGCAGGAGGCGTACGACCACAGGGTGGCCGGGATCGTGAGCGGCGCCGGGGGCGTGCGCACCGCGCTGACGCTCGGGCAGGAGGGAACACTCGCGGACGGCGCGCATCGCATCGCGCTTTCGGGCCGCGTCTACACGAGGGTCGACGCGACGTTCGGCGCGATCTTTCCAGGCGATCTCTTGACGACGTCGTCGACGCCCGGGCACGCGATGAAGGCGACGGACGATGGGCGCTCGCGCGGCGCGATCCTGGGCAAGGCGATGACTGGTCTTTCGAGCGGTCGCGGACTCGTTCTCGTCCTCGTGAGCCTACAGTGACCGCGCCGCGCGCAATGAATGGGAGGCGGCCCGTGCTCCGTGGCGCCGTCACCGCCGCGCTCGTCGCGGCGTTCGCGTCGACGTTTCACGCCGCAGTGGCGCACGCCGCGTATCAGTGGGAGTACACGCCGCGCGGAGGCGAGGTGCGGCTCAATCAGAGCATCTTCAAGGCGAGCCACAACTCGCAGGATCGCAACGAATCGTTCGCTGCACAGATCGACGACTTCAACTGCTGGGGCATCGAGTTCGACATGTGTTGGTCCGGCGGCCAGATTCACGTCGACCACTGCGACGCCGCCGCGGGCGACGGGTGTGACGCGAACCGCGAGACGATTCTCGAGGAGCTGCAAGATTTGAACGGCGCACGGACGGACGAATTCAAGATTACGTTCATCATGTTCGAGGTGAAGTGCGAGGGGGATTTCCCCGCGGGGTTCGACATCGCGCAGGCCGTGTGGAACGCGTTCGTTCTCGTGTTCCCGGAGTCGTGGGTTTATACGCCGACGGAGTTTCTCTCCACCCCGGGTGACAGCGCGCGCTGGCCCTCCTGGGCGGAGCTTGACCGGCGTGGCAAGCACTACATCCTGTTCCTTCAGGGCCCGGGCGCCCCGGGCCATCCCAAGTTTTTCGCGACGCGTTCGTCACGGCCTTTGGCGCCGCCGCAGACGCCGAGCAACGTGGTGTTGTGGAACGATCGCTACGCCCAGGGGGAGGCGCTCAGCTCCGCGGAGCGCGGAGACTTCTGGCTCTCGCGATCATGGCCCCCATATTTCTGCAGCAACGACTCAGAGAACCAAAACTACTGGAACGACGCGGTCGGGAAAGGATTCAACCTCGTCGCCACCAATTGCATCTCGAACACGTACACGATGACGGATTGGAGAGTCCATCCGCCGCAGCCGATCTGGGTCGATCGCACGAGCGGTGACGACAACCGCGAGTGGGGGACGCTGGGGTACCAGTTCTACAGCGTCGGCAACGGGGACGGCGAGGGGCTAATCGGCTCGCTGCGGCGCGCGACGAACCAGGTCTTCGTCTCGGTGGAAGCGGGCGACTACGGCGTGGAGGCCGCGCCCTACACAATCTCGGGCAGCATGAGAATCGGCGCGCGCGGCGGCGCCGTGATCATTCGCTGAGGTGACTGCGATGATTGCATACATCCAGCAGGTGCGAGTCCGTCTGGCACGAAGCGCGGTGTTCGCCGCTGTGATTGGTTTCCTTGGGGGAGGGTGGTCGGGTTCGGAGGCGATCGAGCTGGTGTCCGGCGTCGCCGCCGGCGGGGGCGGCGCGAGCGTCGCGGGGACGCTTCGCGCGGAGGGAACGATCGGCGAAGCGGGCGCCGGGAGCGCGGCGGGCGGCGGCGCAACGACGCTTCGAGTCGATGCGGGGTTCTGGGCCGCCGGCGGCGGGTCGAACGATTGCCTCGCCGCGAGCGAGAACGAATGCGGAACGATTCGCGTCACGTGGTGCGCGATACCGGGTGCGACTTCCTACCGGCTCTCGCGCGACGGCGCTGCGGTCTACGAGGGAGCCGAGCGCACCTTTATCGATGCGGCGACAGGCGAACACACGTACGTTGTCGAGGCGTTCGTCGGCGGCGCGTGGTCACCGCCGTCCGCGCCGCGCACGGGCACGGGATTGGCGCTGCCGAACGCGGCGTGGAGCGGCGGGCCGGTGCTCGCCGGCGAAGTTCCCTTCGCGATCCAGTTCGCGGATGAGTCGGAGGGCGCGCCGAGCGCGTGGCGTTGGACGTTCGGAGACGGTGATTCGAGCGCCGCGCAGAACCCAGCACACGTGTACCTCCGCGCGGGCACCTTCGACGTCACGCTCGCGATCGATACGGACTGCGGGCCCAGTTCGCTCACCCGCACGGCCTTCGTGACGGTGACCGACACGACCGCCCCGGCGACGGTCGAAGGAGTGACTGTGAGGCGCGTCGCGCAGAACACGCTGCGCGTCGATTGGTCGCCCAGCGGCGCGCCAGACTTGGATCGCTACCGCCTTTACCGCTACCGCGCCGCTCGACCGGAGTCGGCGCAGGTCGTCGGCGAGCCCGCGGACACGAGCTTCGTCGACAATGTTCCGGGGCCGGGCCGCTATTGCTATCGAGTCGGAACTCTCGATCTGTCGGGAAACGAGAGCGCACTCACCACGCCTCGCTGCGCTTTGACGCTCGCAGTGGTTGCGGTGCGCGACGTCGAGGTGACTCGGCGAGGAGGAGCGCCGACCGCGCGGACGGCGTCCGCGAGTAACGCGCTGGCCGCGGTCGCGTCGCGCGAGGATTTCGCCGCGCCCGGTGTTGCGCGCGTGTCGTGGGCGCTGGACTCGCCGAACGACGGAGCATGGTTCGACGTGCACCGCGACGCGGGCGCCGGGTCGCCGCTCGTGAAGATCAACGACTCACCGATCGCGTCCGACGCTCTTCTCGAAGTCGTCGACCGATCGCTTCCTTCCGATTCACCGGATCGTTTCCGCTACTGGATCGTCGCCTCCGACGACGACGGCGAGATCGAGCGCTTCGGACCCTTCGACCTGCCGATCTCGGAGCCGTCGCCGTCGCCGTCGCTTGCGATCACCGCGGGCACGGTCGTGCGTGGCGACGCCGGATGGATGTTCGACCTCGCGTTGCCGATCGCGACCGACGCGACGCTGACGGTCTTCGACGCGCAAGGCCGGCGTCTTGCGGAACCGCATCGCGGGACACTGCAGGCGGGTCACCACCGGCTCTCATGGAACGCGCATGGTGACGATGGGAAGCGTGCCGCGTCCGGCGTCTACTTCGCGCGGCTTACGACACCGCTCGGTGATCGCACGCTGCGAGCGGTCATCGTGCGCTGATATGGATCGGCGCGCGAGTCGGTCGTTGCACGCTGTGTGACGTCGCGGTCCCAATTCTTGCGAGCAGCGGTTATACTGCGCGCGTCGACCTCGCTCGACGACTCTCGTGATCGCACGTCGAGCCCGCAGAAGGGGACCGTGTCGTTGGATTCAGCGTCCGAGTCATTCGCGGAATTGCTTCGCGGCGCGAACGCCGGTCAGAGACACGCGCTCGATCAGCTCATCCCGATCGTGTTCGAGGAGCTCAAGGCCGTCGCACGGCGCAGGCTGCGCGCCAATCGCGAAGGACAAACGGTCAATACGACCGAGCTGGTTCACGAGGCATACATCCGGCTCGCCGGCCCCAACGTGGTGATCGCCGACCGCATCCATTTCTTCGCACTCGCGGCGCGCATCATGCGGCAGATCCTCGTCGATCGCGCGCGCGCGCGCGGGCGGGGGAAGCGCGGCGGCCACGCCATCGTCGAGAGCCTCGATAGCGCCGCGGAGGTCGAGGTCACATCCGACCCGTTCCTGATCGATCTCGATCGGGCCCTCGAGAAACTTCGCACAGTCGAGACGCGGCCCGCGCAGGTGATCGAGATGGTTTTCTTCGGCGGGCTCACGCAGTCCGAGGTCGCCGAGGTGCTCGGCGTCTCTGCCTCGACCGTGGAACGCGAGCTGCGTTTCGCGAAGCGGTGGCTTCGGCACCAACTCGGCTACGCCGATTCCTCCGACGCCTCGGGAGACGAGACGGCGTGACGGACGACGACAGGTGGCGGAAGATCCGGCGCGTCTACTTATCCGCGGCGGAACGCCCCCACGCCGAGCGCGACGAGTACCTCCGCGAGGCCTGTGGCGACGACGACGCGCTGCGGCGCCACGTCGAGGCGCTGCTCGACGGCGAGGCCCACGCGGCGACGCCTGACGGCGAGACGATCCAACGTCGCGTCGACCGGGCGTATGAAGACCTCGTCGATGAGGAGCCGCTTCGCGGCGGCGATCCGATCGGCGCGTATCGAATCATTCGTGAAATCGCGTCCGGCGGCATGGGGCGCGTCTACCTCGCGGCGCGCGCCGACGAACAGTTCGAGAAGCAGGTCGCGATCAAGGTCGTCACCGCGAGCTTCGCGGAGCCGCGCGCCCTTTTTCGGTTTCGCCGCGAACGCCAGATTCTCGCGGCCCTCGAGCACCCCAACATCGCGCGGCTTCTCGACGGCGGCGTCAGCGCCGAGGGGTACCCGTTCCTCGTCATGGAGTTCGTCGACGGCGTCGCGATCACGGAGTACTGCAAAGCCGCGCGACCCTCCGTGAAAGAACGGCTGACGATCTTTCTCGATGTTTGCCGCGCGGTGGAGTACGCGCACGCGCGCCTCGTGGCGCACCGCGACCTCAAGCCGGGGAACATCCTCGTCACGCCCGGCGGCGTGCCGATGCTGCTCGATTTCGGAATCGCGAAACTCTTAAGCGGCGACGATCACGAGCTCTCCGCCGCGGGCGCCACGCTCACGCAGCACGCCGACCGGCTCTTCACGCCGGCGTACGCGAGCCCCGAACAGGTCCGCGGCCAGGCGACGACGACGGCGACCGACGTCTACTCGCTGGGCGTCATTCTGTACGAGATGCTCGCCGGCGCGCCGCCGTACCGCGTGTCGGCCGTGCGACCGGGCGAGATGGAGCGGCTCATCTGCGAGATCGATCCGCCGCGACCGTCGGAGACGAACCGGCAGCTCCGCGGCGACCTCGACCGCATCGTCCTCCACGCGCTTCAGAAAGATCCCGCGCGGCGGTACTTGTCCGTCGAACAGTTCGCCTCGGACATTCGCCGCCATCTCGACGGCTACCCGGTTGTCGCGCGGCCCGACGGCTGGACGTACCGCACCGGCAAGTTCGCGCACCGTCATTGGAGAAGCCTCCTCGCAGGCGCGGCGATCGTCGTCACCCTTCTCGTATCGGCGGTCTCGCTTTGGCGCGCCGCCGAGAGCACTGCGCGCGAGCGCGACCGCGCCAGCGTGATGGCCGGCTTCCTCGTCGACATCTTCCGCATCGCGGATCCGAGCGAGTCGCGCGGGAACACGGTCACCGCGCGCGAGATTCTCGACCAGGCGAGGGATCGCATCACGGCGGACGCGAAGATGGATCCCGCGCAGCGCGCCGACCTGATGGACACGATGGGGATGGTCTATCGGGCGCTCGGTTTGTACGCGGACGCGAAGCCGCTTGTGGCGAAGGCTCTCGACCTCCGGCGCGAGGTCTACGGTGAGACGCATGAGTCGGTCGCGGCGAGCCTCGACAACCTGGCCTCGGTCGCACAGGAGGAAGGGGACCTCGCGACCGCTGAAACGCTCTTCTGCCGCGCGCTCGAATCGCGCGAGCGCATCCTCGGGGAATCGCATCCGCTCACGAACGACAGCGCGACGAATCTCGGCGTGCTCCTGCACCAGCAGGCGCGATACCAAGAGTCGGAGGCGCTCTTGCGGCGGGCGCTCGCGGCGCGGCAGGCGCAGGAGCCGCGGGACGACGCACGGCTCGCGGAGGCGCTGTCGAACCTCGCGAGTTCGCGAGAGGAGCAGGGCGATTATTCCGAGGCGGAGCGGCTTCACCGCGAGGCGCTCGCCGTCAAGGTCGCGGTGCTCGGCGAGGACCACCCCGGCACGGCGACGACGATCAACAATCTGGCGTTTCTCGTCGAGAACCGCGGCGAATATCGTGAAGCGGAGGCGCTCTACCGGCGCGCGGTTGCCATCGGGCGCGCGGTGAAGGGGAGCAAGCACCCGGATATCGCGACGTGGCTCAACAACCTCGGCGTCAACCTCGAGTCGCAGGGGCGTTACGCCGAGGCGGCGGAAGCGCTCACCGAGTGCCGGACGATTCGGCGCGAGGCGCTCGGGCCCACGCACTACCTCATCGCGAGCGACACACACCGTCTCGGCGCGCTCCTCAACGCCGAAGGACGAACTGCCGAGGCCGAACGCGAGCTGACGCACGCGCTCGAGATGCGAATTGCGCAGTTCGGCGAGAGTCACACGAGCGTCGCGTCGACTCTCTCGGAACTCGCACGCGCACGCACGTCGAGCGGCGATCTCGACGAGGCGTGCGCCCTTTACGAGCGCGCCCTTGCGATCCTCCGCGCCAAGCTGGGCGACGCGCATCCTCGGACGGCGGCCGTCCAGATCGGTTTCGCGCACGCCGGCCGCGCGCGGGGCGACGCGCCCGCCGACGCCGAGCCCCACGTGCGCGCCGCGATCGCGGTGCTCAACGGATCGCTCGGCCCGAGGCACCTCACGATCGCGCGCGCGCAGTTCGTTCTGGGCGAACTGCTTGCCGCTCAGGGCAAGAACGCCGAGGCTCAGGCACTTCTGGAGAGTGCGCTGGCAACCCGTCGCGGCGTTCTGCCCGCCGGTCATCCGGATATCGCCGCAGCCGACGCCCTTCTGAAGCGCGTAAGCGATGCGGCGCGCAACCCTCAGTCGGGCCCATGACGGAGTTCCGTCCCGCGCAAGCCATGCGACACACAACCCTCAGTCGGGCCCATGACGGAACTGCGTCGCGTTCGACGTTCTTAGGGTTAGGCGCGGCTCTCGACACGCCATCCGGCCGCCACCGAAATCACACGTGCGCCTTTGAGCGGGAGCGCGACGAAACGAGATGGTAGAAGACACCAAGCTCGCTATCGATAAAGCAGCGAGCGGCACACGCGAGGAAGAGATGCCGGGCAATGACGAGCCTCTTCGCGACGCGATCCTCGCGTGGTACGAGCGCAGAGTCGTGCGAGCGCTGAGAGTGTTTCTTCACGCGACGCCCGAGCCGCGCGACCACGAAGACGGCGCGCGAGCGGGGCCGGCGATCGAGTAGGCCGCGAGGATCAGTGCGGCGTGTGCGGCTCCGGTGGTGGATTCCCTTCCACCGCGTCGTCTCGGTCCGAGCCCTCGCGCAGCGCCAACCACGCAATAGTTCCCTGGCCGAGATCGAGGATCGCGTGCAGCGCGATCGCCGGCCAGAGCGAGCCGAAGATTGCTACTAACAGCGTGAAGAGAGCGCCGACAATTCCAGTGCGAAGGACGCCGTTCCATCCCTGGTACAGATGCCCAATCGCGAAGAATGGCAGGGACAGCGCCGCGGCGCCCCACCAGCCGAGCCACGGCGAGAAGGCGTAGACAAAGTAGCCGCGATACAGAAACTCTTCGCAGAACCCCGCGGTCAGCGCCACTCCGCCGAACCAATACAGCTCCGTCCGCGTGTGCGGCAGTACATTGGCGAGTTCTCCAGAAAACTGCTTCCGCACTCCTGCCCGCACATCGGCGTTGCGGGCGACGGTCGCGACCCCATAGACCTGGTAGGCCGCGAGCAGCAGAACCACTGCGATGGCCATCCACAGCCGCCACCCGTCCGGCACGGAGAATCCGAATGACGCCCAGGATCGATCGCTCCCTACCCACAGCGCTGCCCCGACAGCGATCAGCGGCCACGCGGTAGCGATGGACAGCCTGCAGAGCCACATCCGAGCCCGAGCCGGATCGACTTGCAATCGGCGATGAAACGCGGGCCAAAAGACGAAGTAGTCCCACAGCGGAACACCGATCGCGAACAGCGCCACGTAGAGCAGGTCGAGGGTCGTCGTCATTGAGATTTCGTCGACCTCCTGGAATCCGTTTTGTTTGCGTCGTGCGCGAGCGCCGACGGCGTTTGGCAGCCGACGATTGCCGGCGCCTCGCGAACGAGCGCGTCGTCCTCGATGGCCGCGACCATGAAGAGCGCGTAGTCGACGCGGCGCGTCCTGTTGCTCGCGAGGACCGAGTCGCCAACGTGCCGGCTCCACACCGGCAGGCCCTGGCTTGGTCCCTCTTCGAGGTCGCTTCCGCGAACGACCGTCCAACGCGTGCCGCTCGCGAAGACGCGCCGGCACGCTTCCACTTGGTCGTCGAGGTCCGCGAAGCGAGTCAGCCGCGCGATCCGGCCGAAGACCTTCACGAGGAGCTTGAGCGAGAGCGAGTACGCGTCCTTGCCGTCCCGCGTAATGTGCCACCCGCACGAGAAGATGAGGCGCGCGCCCGGACGCGCGAAGTCGAGCACCGCCTGCGCCGTTCCCGTCGAGTACTGCTGCACACCCCAAGGCACCAACACCGTGAGCACCGCGTCACACCCCGCGACCGCCTTCGCGATGAGCGCGCGGTCGTTCGTTGCGCCGGGAATGATCGTGATGCGCTGCGCGAACGCGTCGAGCTTGGCGACGCTACGCGCCCGGCAAACGCCGACGACCTCGTAGCCGCGCTCGAGCGCGTGCTGCACCATGTACCGGCCGAGTTTTCCGGAGGCGCCGACGACGCAGACTTTCATTGAGTGCGCTCCTCGCGTTCAGCGTTCTGCGATATCACGTGCACGGCACCGGCAAGTCGCGGCGACGCCGCGTGATCATGCGCACGAGTCCTCTCGCACCCGACGCAATCGAGTTCAAGACGGCGGTCGAATGATCATAACCGTTCGTACAACGAATGGGGGCAGGCCAGCGGGTGTCCTCGGCGCGGTAGACCTGCCCCATGCCGCCCTTGCCGATCTCAGCGACGATCTTGTAGTGGTTGAGCGTACGACCGATCGACCCGGCCTCCCGCTGATTTCGAAACCGATCATGCGCTCTGGCTGGCCAACTCGTATTAGGCTCCACACTTCGAACCCGGATTGCAGGATAGGGCGTAGACACTGACCTGCCTCTCTGCGCCTTGGAAGCGCATGGTCTGGTCACCCTCGTAGGCGAATCGTGCTCTCAGAAGCGTGCGTCTTGATGCGAGGTTGGTCGCGGATGTGAGGGCCAGTATCCGGTTGAGCTTGAACGCCTCAAAGGCCCAACGCGATGCGGCAACTATCGCCTCGCTCGCAAACCCTTGCCTTTGGTATTTCTCTGCAACGGAAAAGCCGATCTCGACCTCCTCATCCAGAGGGCTGAATCCAACGTGGCCGATCAAGGTGGAACTGGCGCGGTGCTCGATTGCGAGAACATAGGGACCTTGCCTGGGGTGCCCCGGCATCGAATACTGACTCATGAGAAACTCGATCGCCGAGAGCGCGTGACCGTAGTCTCTGTACACCTGGCTTGGAAGCCCCGCCCGAGCGCTCTCTTCATTGCTCAGAATGAGAGCGGTCGCGGCATCGCTCGGAACGAATTGCCGAAGCCGAAGCGACCGGGTCTCTAGCGGTAGCTGGTTGAGATCCATAGCGTCTCCGTGATTTCTCCCAGCCGGCGTCAACGCGCGCCGCTGTAGGGCCTAACGATCGGCATCAGCGGCGGCGCGCAGCGCCGTCCGCCGCAACCGGTTGTTAGGCAGTCATTCTTCGTGGCCAGCCGCGTTAACAGAGCGGTGTGAAGCTTCATTTGTACCGGCTTTCCAGCTGAGCCAGGAACTGTTCGGCCTGCTGAGTGATCTGTTGCCGGCGCTCGGCCGCCATGCGTGCCAGAGACCGGTAGGGCATGGCCATTCGCAGGTTGGACTTGAGTCGCTCCTCGTTGAGAATTAAGAAATGCCAATACAGGAAGTTGAACGGGCAGGCCTTCGCCCCGAGTTTGATGTTCGGATCGTACGCGCAGCCACCACAATAGTCCGACATGCGGTCGATGTAGGCGCCGGAAGCCGCATAGGGTTTCGAGCCTAACAAACCTCCATCGGCGTGTAACGCCATGCCGTGTGTATTCGGCAGTTCGACCCATTCGAACGCATCGGCATAGACGCTCAGGAACCATTCCTCCACTTCAGCGGGCGCAACGCCGGTCAGCAGGGCGAAATTGCCGGTGATCATCAACCGCTGGATGTGGTGCGCGTATGCGTTGCGGCGGGTGGCCTCGATCACCTCCCGCAGGCACCTCATTTCGGTCTCCCCTGTCCAATAGAAGTCCGGAAGCGGCCGCTCCGCGTCCAAGAAGTTGGTCTGTGCATAGTCGGGCATCTTCATCCAGTAGACGCCGCGCACAAACTCGCGCCAGCCCAGAATCTGCCGAACAAACCCCTCGACTGCTGAGAGTGGCGCCGAGCCATGATGAAAGGCAACCAGTGCGGCCTCGCATACCTCTCGGGGACTCAGCAGCCCGATGTTGATGTAGGGCGACACAACCGAATGGAACAGGAAATCCTCCCCTGCTTTCATCGCATCCTGGTAATCCCCAAACTGAGGCAGAAGGCTCGTCATGAAATGTCGCAAGGCTTCCAGCGCGTCGTCACGCGTTACGGCCCAGTTGAAGGGCTCCAAATCACCGAAATGATCGGCAAAGCGCTCCCGGACCAGTGTCATCACATCGCGTGTCGTGGCGTCCGGAACAAAGCGATAAGCAGGCGGTACAGCAAAGCTCCGGGGCAGTTTCTTGCGATTCTCCGCGTCGTAGTTCCAACGACCGCCCTCGGGCTTGTCACCAGCCATGAGCCAGCCGGTCTTGCGCCGCATGTGACGGTAGAAGTACTCCAGCCGAAGGCTATTGCCTCCCTTCGCCCAGTCTGCGAATTCAGCTTGTGAGCAGAGAAACCGGTCGTCTTCACGAAACTCAACCGGCGCGTCGAACAGCTCGCCCCACGTCTGCATCATTGCCCACACGCGCCACTCCCCCGGCTGCGTGACGACGATACGGTCCACCTGATGACGTGAGAGCGCCCGCTCCAGTTCGCCGGAGAACGAGCCCGAATTGCCCTCGTCGTCAAGTTGGACGTAGTCGACGCAGATACCTTCAGCACGAAGCGACTCGGCAAAATGACGCATCGCCGCGAGCACCAGGACAAGCTTCTGCTTGTGATGCCGCACATACGTGGTTTCATCGTGCACCTCGGCCATGAACACCACATCGCGGGTGCGATCCACGTCGCGCAGTGCGCTGATTCCACGGCACAGCTGGTCGCCCAAAACGAGTCGAAGTGTCCTAATGGGCACCCCTCTCAGCCCTTGGTTCGCAGTGTTGAGCGACCACCGTCGACACCAATGATCTGGCCCGTGATCCAGTCTGCTTCCGGAGAGAGCAGAAAGGCAGTGAGCGCCGCAATATCTTCGGGGGTGCCCAGCCGCTGTAGCGCATGCAGTTCAGCAATAGACGTTGTCATCTGCACGTTCGACAGGATGTCCTTGGCCAGCTGCGTGCGCGTGAGGGAAGGGGCGATGGCATTGACGCGCACTCGTGGTGCAAGTTCACTTGCCAAGGATAGGGTCAATCCGTTCACAGCCCCCTTTGCCATCCCTATCGACCCATGAAACGCAAAGCCCTGAAGAGCCGCGACGCTGGAGAATAGCACGACAGAGGCGATCCCTGTACTTGCCTTGAGCGCCGGCAGCACCGCTTGAATGGCAAGCGCGGCGCCTATCGCATTGACCCGGAAATCTTTCAAGCAATCAGCTTCGGTCAGGCGTTGGAAACTGCGCAGAGTGATGGTACCCACAGCATTGACAAGCCCATTCAATGGAACTCCGGCATCGGCCGCCACACGGGAAAAGAGGTGCCCATCAATTACGTCCCCCGTCGTAAAGGTGGCCTCTAACTCCGCCGCAATGGCGGACAACTTGTCCTCGCTACGCGCGACCAAGTGAAGATCATAGCCACGCGCTCTAAGGATGCGGCCCGTGGCTAAACCGATGCCGCCAGAACCGCCATAGATTACAACTTTGGGTGCCATAGCAACTCCCTATTCAATGAACTCCTGCTGAGTAGCCACGGTTGAACGTGGCGAAACAGCAGCAGAGTGCCCAACGCCTGCGTTCAGCCGCGCCGCTTCGCGGCGTCGGCTGCAACGCGGAGTTGGACGTCTGGCCACCGGGACGTCATCGATGATTCTGAGAACTGGAAGTCACGTCGGCCCGCGAATCCTGTGCTCTCAAGAGCCACAGCCCGATCAAAAAACGTGCGAGCGGCTGCACGATCGGATAGAGCCACATGCTAAAGGCGGCTGGCAAGGATGGCCCACCCAATTCGCTGGATATGCTCGCCGCAGTTAGGAACGCGATTGCGAGGAAGAACATTCCAAGGACGCGATCGAATCGAGCGCGCTTGATCATGGCGATGCCGTAAAGAACGTTGCCGATAAGGAAACCGATCAGCAGGAGCAAGAACATCGCGTCCCAGACTGCATCATAGGTCGCAATCTGCGTGCGTAGGACGTCCTGAGCCGCAGCATCTGCCGAAAGAAACGCGCGCGCCCAGCGACCAAACACTACCAGCGTAAGCACCTGTTGCGCCGCTTCAGTGAACGCCCACAACAGAAAGCCCAGAAATCCGACCGCTATCGCCCCGGACGCAACTCGTCGTAGGACCACGGCGATCCCTAATGCTGCGGGGAGCACGACGAACGGATGTAGTAGGTAAACCCATGCCCTGAGCGTATAGAAAGGATTCTCTACTAATGCGATCCGCTTATCGAAAGAGTCAACCGGGCCGTAGAGGCGGGGCAGGAAGATGAGGGCAAGCGTCGTCGCGACCGACAGAAACGAGCAGATGGCTGTGACGCGAAGGAAGCTTCTAGAGAACGTCATGACGTACCTCCGGCAGGTTTGACGTCCAACGGTCAGCATAAGCGGCGGCGCGCAGCGCCGTCCGCTGCATGCTGTTGTTAGCCAGCCGGCCTCCATAGTCTGATGCTCGCTGTCACTTCGTGGCCAAGCCCTCGGATGCGAGGCGCTTGCGCTGACGCGCCAGATCCTCGCGCACCTGGGCGATCAGCGCCTCGAAGCGCGGGTCACCGGCCACGGATTCCAGCGTCGGGTCGAGTTGCAGCGACCACCACTCACCACGCCAATGCTGCTCCTCCACGGCGCGGCGGAGGGCGGCCAGCGCGTCCTCCTTCCGGCCCTGCAGGGCATAGACGTACATCGGATGAGTCTGGAAGTTTGCCACGCGCACGCCTCCCGGCTGCGCGTCGAGAAACGCCTCGCACTGCCGCAGCAGCTGCTCTGCGCGCGGACGTTCTCCGGACTTCAGCAGCGAGGCGGCGACGTGGATGGCAGGCTCGAGGTCATTCGCGTCGATCTTCGGCAGATCTTTCGTGAGACCTGGAAACTCCGCCTCGTAGCGCTTGCGCGCGTCTTCGTATCGGCCGGCGCGCATGTCGAAGAGCCAGATCAGGCCCAGGGGAAACTGGGGCGCGTCCTGCCACTTTCGCACGACGGCCTCTGCTTCCGCGAGCTCCGATCGTCGGAGGTGCAGACCCAGCTCGAGCTGCCACGCAAAGGGATTCCCCGGTGCCGCTGCCAGGAAGCGATCCCACCACTTGTGGGCCAGCGGCTCGTCGTCGAGGCTGAGATACAGCTCGCCCAGGAAATAGGGCCCGTACATCCAAGTGTCGTCCCGTTCCAACGCCTCGTGGCAGGAGCGCACCGCTTCGTCCACTCGGCCGAGCGTGAGGTAGAGTTTGGCGAGGTTGCCGTAGGGCTGGGGCGATCGAGGATGGTCGTCGATCGCCTTGCGTATCGTCGCCTCGGCGTCCTCGAAACGACCCGCGTGCAGATAGACAGCCACCAGACCGTTGGAAACGAAATCGGCCTGCGCCAACGCCGGGTCGACCTCGATCATGCGAAGCCACACGCCGATCGCGTCATCGATGCGCCCGAGGGACTGATAGATCGCGGCGAGGTCGTCTCTCGAGCGCGGATTGCGAGGGTCCAGCTCGATCGCCTTCTCGAGCCACTTTGCGCCTTCCTCCGGTTGCTCCAGATCGTTCGTGTAGATGTCGGCGATACCCGAGTAGGCTCGTACGAATCCCGGGTCGATTTCGATCGCGTGACGGAACCGAACCAGCGCTTCATCGAAATTCTTCTTTCGCTTCAGAGCGCTGGCGAGGGAGTTGTTGGCGGACGGGGACAGTGGATCGAGCTCGAAGGCCTTTCGAGCCAAATCTAGGGCGCGATCCTCGTCCTGCCATGACGCGAGTTCGCTGTACAGCACGTAGGTTGGCGCGTAGCTCGGGTTGAGCTCAATCGCCCGGCGGAAAGCCTGCTCTGCTTCCTCCAGGTTCGCGCTGGCCATCCGGATCGAACCCAGTGTCGCGTAGGCCTCGCCGAGCTGACTGTCCAGCGCCAGGGTCTTGTTGATCAACGCTTCGCCGCGTGACAACGCGTCCTTGGGGTCGAGCGCGCCGAAACCGAAGTAGTCCGTCTGCAGCACGATCGCATTGGCCAGTCCGACGTACGCGAGGGCGAAGTCCGGATCGAGGTCGATCGCCTTCTGGAAATACTCCATGGACTCGACGATCGAGTCGCTGCGCCGGCGTCCGATCCGCTGCTGGCCCAGCAGGTAGGCGTCGTAGGCCTCCAGATTCTCCGTGGGCCGCTTGGCCAGGCGCTCGGCCTCTCCGCCGAGCAGTGTGACCTTGAGCGCGCCCACGACCTGCGAGGCGATGTCCGCCTGGATGGCGAAGACGTCGTCGAGCTGGCGGTCGTACGTTTCCGACCAGAGATGGAAGCCGTCCGCGGCGTTGATCAACTGCGCGGTGACTCGGACCTTGTCGCCTGCGCGGCGCACGCTGCCCTCGAGGATCGTGGCGACCTTGAGCTGCTTGCCGACCTCGGCGATGTCGCCGGTGTGCCCCTTGAAGTGGAACGACGACGTGCGCGCCGCCACGCGTAGCCCCTGGACCTTGGCCAGGACGCTCAGCAGCTCCTCGGCCAGCCCGTCCGAGAAGTACTCGTTGTCCGGGTTGCCGCTCATGTTGGCGAACGGAAGCACGGCGATGGACTTCACGCCCTCGGCGGTCGCCGATCCGGGTGCACCCGGGGCCGAGGAGGAGCGGAGCTTCGGCCAGAGCATCACGGCCCCCGCGGCGACCAGGAGCGCCATCGCGACCAGCCCCGGGACGAGCCACGCCCTTCGCCGCGTCGGGCGCTCGACGACGACCCCCGGCGCGGGTACGCCTTGCTTACCCGACTCGATCTCGGTCTTCAATCCGTCCAGCTCGTTGCGGATGTCGAGGGCGGTCTGGTAGCGGCGGTCCGGCGCCTTGGCCAGACAGCGCCCGACGATCCGTCCGAGGTCGCGCGACAGCCCGGGCTTCAGCTCGCCGACATCCCGCGGCGTGTCGCGCAGGATCGCGGCGATCGTCGACGCGGCGCTGTCGCCCTCGAACGGCCGGCGGCCGGTGGCCATCTCGTACAGGACGATGCCCAGCGAGAACACGTCGGAGCGCGCGTCCACCGGCTTGCCCGCGGCCTGCTCCGGGGACATGTAGGCCACGGTGCCGACGATCTTGCCCTCCGTCGTCGCGGCCATCGTCGCCGTCTCCCCTTGCGTAGCCGCGGGCCCGGCGGGCTCGACGTCGGTCAGCTTGGCGAGACCGAAATCCAGCACCTTGACCCGGCCTTCGCCGGTGACCATCACGTTGGCCGGCTTGAGGTCGCGATGCGTGATGCCCTTGCGGTGCGCCACGGCAATCGCGTCGGCCAGGGGCACGGCGATCTCCAGCAGGCGAGACAGGGGCAGGCCGTCCTTCGGAATCAGGTCCGTCAGCGGCTTGCCTTCGACCAGCTCCATCGTGATGAAGCTCGTCCCGTCGCACTCCTCGACCGAGTAGATCGTCACGATGTTCGGATGGTTGAGAGCCGCGACCATCCTGGCCTCGCGCTCGAACCGCGCGCGACGATCGGGATCGGAGGCCATCTCGGGCGGGAGCGTCTTCAGCGCGACCTGGCGCTTGAGACGGGTATCCTCGGCGAGGTAGACCTGTCCCATGCCGCCCCGGCCGAGCTCGGCGACGATCCTGTAGTGGTTGAGTCTCTGGCCGATCAATCCGGTCTCCGGGCGGCGTCCTGGTTCCGTTGCGGCTGGCTAACGACCTGCCGATAAGCTGCGGGCGCCGCAGGCGACCGGCAGCTTCATCGGCTTGTTAGCTGGCCTAGGCCGTGTCACTCGGTTTCGTTCGGTGTTGTGCACGCTCGTCTCGATCCACTGACACAGTGAGCAACGGCTTGGGGCGGCGATGCACGATCAATTCGAAGATGTCGGGACGTGCGTAGTGGCCGGCAACATCAAGTTGCCATCGAGGACCAGTGATCTTGGCTCGATCCAGCTCGGCATAGAGGATAGTCTCCTCTTCGCGTGCGGGGCCCGCGACAATCTTGCCATCCGGATCCACAATCACGCTGTCGCCGGGATTGATCCATCCCTCGACGGCCGCCAAATACTGCCCCTTAAATGCCAAGCGATCGGGAATGTCGTCCTTGCGCATCGGCGTGCAGCAGCTGACCACGTAGCAGCGTCCTTCCTTTGCCACGTGGCGCATGGTCGAGAGCCAAGGCTCACCACGGTCCCACGTTGGCGCGACGAAGATCTCTGTCCCCCAAACCGACATCGCGTAACGCGCCAACGGCATGTAGTTTTCCCAACAAAGCAGGCCACCCACACGGCCGAAGGGCAGTTGATACACCTCCAAATCACTTCCATCTCCTAGCGCCCACACGAGTCGTTCGCCACCTGTGGGTATCAACTTGCGATGCTTACCCAGGATTTCTCCATTCGGCCCGATATACAATAGGGTGTTGTAGATCGTCGTACCGCTCCCCTCGGCATTCACCTCGTTGATTCCGATTGCTACGGCGACGCCGGCCTTCCTGGCTGCCGTGCAGAGTTGCGCTGTCGCGTCGCTGGGAACCGTCACCGCGTTCGCCAAGAAGTCTGCGTATACCTCGCGCAGCGGGTACGTATGACCGGCAGGGATGAACCAGACCCAGAGCGGATAGCCCGGGACAAACGCCTCAGGGAACACAGCAAGCTCGCCGCCAGCGGCGCCGACCTCCGCAATCAGACGGCAGGCCTTCGCGATCGTTGCCTCTCGATCCAAATAAACGGGGCAAGCCTGAACAGCAGCGATGCGTATCGTATGGCTCATCAGGCTCTCGAGGTAGGGCGTGCGTTGGTCCAGCTAACTCATAGTAGACAGTTCTCGTGAAGGCGCTGAACGCGGCGGAGGATGCTGGGTTCGCAGGCTGAGGTTGCCGCGGATCGCGCGCTGAGTTGCGATGCTATCATCCGGCGCCGCCAGTGTCCCGCGGGAAGTCGGGCGGCCTCGCCCGTAATTCGGGTGCCGGAAATAGACTGCGCTCCTCGCAGCCTATCTCGCCGCAGTCTAAGTCACCGGAGGCTGCGGACGGGAGCGACGCGCCGCCCCGGGCTGCGCTCCGATCGAGCGGCGTCAACGCGAGTTCACGCCGGGGGAGGTTGCTTGCCTCACCCCTTCACAAGGCGTCGATCGGGCTCCGCACTCCGTGGCCTCCGCGGTTGAGGACGTGCGTGTAGATCATCGCGGTGCTGACGTCGGAGTGGCCGAGCAGTTCTTGGATGGTGCGGATGTCGTAGCCGCTTTCGAGGAGATGCGTCGCGAACGAGTGGCGGAACGTGTGGCAGCTCGCCCGCTTTGCGGCGCCGGCCTCGCGCACCGCGTCCTTGACCGCGCGCTGAACGACCGTCTCGTGAAGGTGGTGGCGGCGGCGCTGCCGGCTTTCCGCCTCCACGTAGTGACGCGAGGCCGGGAAGATCCACTGCCAAGCCCATTCGCGCCCCGCGTTCGGGTACTTTCTGGAGAGCGCGTGCGGCAGTTCGACCCAGCCGGCATCTTGCGCCAGGTCGAGCGCGTGCTGCCGCGCGACGCGTGCGATGTGCGTGTGCAAGTCCGCCGCAAGCGTCGCGGGCAACATCGTCACGCAATCTTTGTCGCCCTTGCCGCCGCGGACGGTAATCTCCTGGCGCTGGAAGTCGACGTCTTTCATGCGCAGCCGCAGCGATTCCAGGAGCCGCAGCCCATAGCCGTACAGAAGCAACGCAATGAGCCGCGGGGCGCCGTGCATCCGCGAAATGACCGCGCGCGCCTCATCGCGGTTGAGCACGAGCGGCACCCGCCGGCGGGTTTGCGCGCGCGATACGTCGTGCACCCAACCGAGATCGACACCGAGCATATCGCGGTAAAGGAAGAGGACCGCGCTGATCGCTTGGTTCTGCGTCGACGCGCTCACGCGATCGCGCACCGCCAAGCTCGTTGCGAATTCGCGAATCTCCACCTCGTCCGGCGGTGCGAGGCCGCGGCAAGATGAACGCGCATGGAACGGCTTGCGGCGACACGCGTCAGGAAGAAAAGTCATCGCCCGGTCCGTGCTGCATACGGTAGGATTCGCGGATCGGACACCGTTCCGACCCCTCCGAAATGAACTCGCAGCAACCGTGTAAAGGAATGCACGTGAGAGAACCTCGATATGGCGTGCCGGCGCGCGTTACGCGAGCCGCAGCGGCGTTCGCGCTCGCCGGGGCGCTTGCGGCGTTCCCCGCACTCGCCGACGAGGCGCGGCGAGCGAGCTTCGAAGCGTCGGCCGCGAATCCCGACAGCGCGCTCGCCTACGAGATCTCGCGCATCGAGGGGGAGCCGCTCGCGCTTGCGGATGCAGCGGCGGCGGCGCTCGCGCACGCGACGGCGGCGCGCGAGGCGGAGGCCGCGGTGCGCGCGGCGGGAGGCGAGGCGCGCAACGCGCGCGGCGCGTTCGATCCCGAACTCTTCCTCGCAATCGAGAAGCGCAACGAAGAAGCGCCGACGGCGTCGCCCTTCGCGGGCGCCGACGTGCTCGAGACGGAGGAGACTTTCACGCGCGCTGGCGCGCGCATGCGGCTTCCGTTCGGCGCCGAGATCGAGGCGTCGCTCGACGCGACGCGCCTCGAGACGAACTCGGCGTTCGCGTCGCTTGTGCCGCAGTACGACGCGTCGGGGCGGCTCGCGTTCCGCCAACCGCTTCTGCGCGGCTTCGGGCCCGCGGCGTGGAGCGCGCGCGCCTCCGCCGAGCGTCTCCTCGAATCGAGCCGCGCGAGTCGCGACGACGCGGTTCTCGCCGTGCGCGCCGAACTCGAAACGACTTACTGGGCGCTCTACGCGGCCGAGCGCGCGTTCGGCGTACAGAGGCTCGTCGTCGATCGCGCGCGCACGTTCCTCGCCGAGGCGCGCGTGCGCGAGGCGGCGGGGCTCGTCGGGCCGAACCAGGTCGCGAACGCGCGCGTCTTCCTCGCGGAGCAAGAACTCGATCTCATCGACAACGAGGAGCTGCTCGACGGAATCTCGGACCGGCTCGCGACACTCATGGGGCGCCGCCCGGGCGCGGGGCTTTCGCGCTTCCGCTCGGTGGACGAGCCCACCGACGACTTCGCGACGGAGCCGCAGGACTCGCTCGTGGCGCAGGCGCTGCGCGCGAACCACAGCGTGCGCGCGGCGGAGCGCGTGCTCGCCGCGCTCCGCGCCGAGTCGCGCGGGGCCGCGTGGGACGCGCTCCCCGCGGTCGACCTGATCGGCTCGATCGGCGGCAACGGCCTCGCGGGAACGCCGCGAGACGTCGTCTTCGACGGCGATACGCTCCGCTCCACCATCGACAAGAGCGACTTCGGCGATTCGTGGTCGCAGGTGACGGGGCGCGATTTCCCGACGTGGAGTGTGGGCATCGACGTGTCGCTTCCGATCTTTATGCGCGAGGGGCGCGGCGAGCGCGACCGCCTTCGCGGCGAGGTAGAGCGCGCCGAGCAGCAGCTCATCGCCGTGCAGCGCGACGTCGAGGCGCGCGTGCGCGCGAACTACCGCGAGCTGGCGAACGGAACGCGCCGCATGACGATCGCGCGCGACGGCGTCGCCGCGGCGATGGAAGAGATTCGTATCGCGCTCATCGAATACCAGAACGGGCGGACGACCGCGTTCGAGGTCGTGCGTGTCGGCGCCGACCTTCCGCGCGCGCAGCAGCGGCTTTCGCTCGCGCTCGTGCGAACCGCGCGCGCCTCCGCCGAACTGAAGCGCCTCACAACGACCGGTTTCGCGGACGCAGCCTCCGCTCAGAAGGGACCCTCGCAATGACGACGAATCGAACGATCACGAATCGAATCGAGCGGCGCGCGCGCGCAGGCGCCGCGACGGCCCTCGCGCTCGCATTCGCGCTCGCGCTCGCGCTGGCCCTGGCGTGCGCATCGTGCGGCAAGAAAGAGGGCGCGGGCGGCGGCCCGGCGGCGGGCGGCTTTCAGATGCCGCCGACGCCCGTCGAGGTCGCGGTCGCCGCGCCGCAGACCGTCGCCGACAGGTTCGAGGCGATCGGCACGATCGAGGCGAGCGAAGCGGTGACGATCGTCGCGGAGATCGAGGGGACGCTGTCGAGCGTTCCGTTCCGCGAGGGCGCGCCGATCGGCAAGGGCTCGCTCATCGCGCAGATCGACGATCGCGAGTTGGCGGCCGCCGCGTCGCGCGCGCAAGCGTGGCGCGATCAGACGAAGGTTTCCTTCGATCGCGTGAAAACGATCGTCGAGAAGAACGCGGGCTCGCCGCAAGCGCTCGACGACGCGCGCGCCGCGCTCGACATGGCGGAGGCCGACCTCGTGCTCGCGCAGACGCGCCTCTCGAAGACGCGCATCGTCGCGCCGTTTTCCGGCGCGACGGGCATTCGCCGCGTGAGCCCCGGCGCATACGTGCGTCCCGGCGACGTGATCACCGATCTCGTGCAGACGGCGGAGTTGAAGGTCGAGTTCTCGGCGCCCGAGCGTTACATCGGCCGTCTCGTGCGCGGCACGCCGGTGTCGATCACCACGCTCGCGTTCGCGGACCAAGTCGTCGCGGGGACGATCGACGTCGTCGACGCGACGGTCGATCCGGCGACGCGCAGCGTGCGCATCATCGCGCGCACGCCGAACCCCGAGGGGCGCCTGCGGCCCGGGATGTCCGCGAACGTGACGGCCACGCTCGGCGAGCGCGCGAACGCGATCACCGTTCCCGACGAAGCGGTCTTCGCCGAGGGCGACAAGTTCTTCGTCTTCGTCGTCGGCGCGGATTCGTCGGTGGCGCGCGCCCCGCTCACGCTCGGCACGCGGCTCGCGGGCTCGGTCGAGGTCGTCGCGGGGCTCGACGCGGGCGCGCGCGTCGTGCGCGCCGGCCACCAGAAGCTCTTCGACGGCGCGAAGGTGATGCCGGTCGACAGCCACGCGGCGAGTGCGCAGGCGGGCGCGCAGGCGGAGCCCGCGCCGGAAGGCGGCGCGCCGGCGGCAGCGGGCGGCACGCAGTGAAGCTCTCCGAAATCTCGATCCAGCGCCCCGTCTTCGCGACGGTGATGAGCCTCGCGATCCTGCTCTTCGGGATCGTGGCGCTCTCGCGCCTCCCCGTACGCGAGTATCCCGACGTCGATCCGCCTGTCGTCTCGATCGTCACGTTCTACCGCGGCGCGAGCCCGAACGTCGTCGAGACGGAGATCACCGACGTGCTCGAGGAGGAACTCGCCACCCTCGAAGGCGTCAAGACGATCCGCTCGTCGAGTCAAGAGCAGGGCTCGTCGATCACGATCGAGTTCGAGTTGTCGCGCGATCCGAACGAGGCGACGAACGACGTGCGCGACAAGGTCTCGCGCATCCGCGGGCAGCTTCCGCGCGAGGTCGACGATCCGATCATCGAGAAAGTCGACGTGAACGCGCAGCCGATCTACTGGATCGCGCTCATGAGCGACCGCCATTCGACACTCGAGCTGACGGAGGTCGCCGACCTCGTACTCAAGGAGCGGCTGCAGCGCTTGCCTGGCGTCGGCTCGGTCTTCATCGGCGGCGAGCGGCGCTACGCGATGCGCGTGTGGCTCGACCCGGTGCGGATGGCGGCGCGCGGGCTCACGACGCAAGACGTCGAGGCGGCGATCCGGCAAGAGAACGCGGAGATTCCCGCTGGGCGCGTCGAGGGCACGGGGCGCGAGTTCGCGGTGCGCACGCGCGGCGAACTGGCGACGGCGGAGGAGTTCGCGGCGATCGTCGTGAAGCAGGCGGGCGACGAACGCGTGCGGCTCGCCGACGTCGCCGAAGTCGAGGTCGGCGCCGAGGACGACCGCACGATCACGCGCTACAACGGCGTCCCCGCGATCGGACTCGGCATCGTCAAGCAAGCGCAGGCGAGCACGATCGACGTCGGCAACGAAATCCACAAGAACCTCCCGAGCCTCGAGGCGGCGCTGCCGGAAGGAATGCGGCTCGAGACGGCGTACGATTCGTCGCTCTTCATCAAAGAGTCGGTTCGCGAGGTCGCCGAGACGCTTCTGATTTCGTTCGGACTCGTGGTGCTCGTCATTCTCGTCTTCCTCAAGAGCATGCGCGCTACGCTCATTCCGTCGGTGGCGATTCCGGTGTCGATTGTCGGCGCGTTCGCGGTCGCGTACTTCGCTGGCTTTACGATCAACATCCTCACGCTACTCGCGCTCGTGCTTTCGATCGGGCTCGTTGTCGACGACGCGATCGTCGTCCTCGAGAATGTTTACCGCCACATGGAGATGGGGAAGTCGCGGCGGCGGGCGGCGCTCGACGGCTCGCGCGAGATCGGCTTCGCGGTCGTGGCGACGACGGTCGCGCTCGTCGCGGTGTTCGTGCCGGTGGCGTTTCTCACGGGAACGGTCGGCCGCCTCTTCAACGAGTTCGGCGTCTGCGTCGCGGCGGCGGTGTTCTTGTCGGGCTTCGTCGCACTCACGCTCACGCCGATGATGTGTTCGAAACTGCTCAAGCCGCTACACGCGACGCCCGGCGACACCGCAGCGCGCAAGCGCGCGGGCTGGGCGACGCGCGCCTTCGACGCGTTCTTCGAGTGGCTCGATCGCACGTACGCCGGCACGCTCCGCTTCGTGCTGCACCACCGGCTGCTCGTCATCGGCGGCACGCTCGCGGCCGTCGTCGCGAGCGTCTTCCTCTTCCGCGCCATGCCGCGCGAACTCGTGCCGACGGAAGATCGCTCGATCGCGTTCGGCATCGTGCTCGCGCCCGAGGGTTCGACGCTCGACTACACCGATCGCTACATGCGGCAGCTCGAAGGGATCCTCGTGCCGATGCCGGAGCGCGAGGGCGTCTTCACCGCGACCGGCCTTGGCTTCGGCGGCCCGGGGCGCGTGACGAACGGCTTCGTCTTCCTCAATCTCAAGGAACGCCACGAGCGCGAGAAGTCGCAGCAAGAGATCGTGCAGGAGCTGTTTCCGCAGACGTTCTCCATCCCGGGCGTGCTCGCGTTCCTCATCAACCCGCCGAGTCTCGGCGCGGACTTCGGATCGAATCCCGTCGAGTACGTGCTGCAGGCGTCGAGCTACGAGGAACTCGCGGGCGCGGTGGGGATCATGATGGGGAAGGCGTCGCAGCTCGGCTATCTCGTGAACCTCGACTCGGACCTGCGCCTCAACAAGCCGCAGCTCGACATCGCGATCGATCGCGAGCGCGCGGCGCAGCTCGGCGTGTCGGTGACCGACATCGGCACGACGCTCGAGACGCTTTTGGGCGGGCGCGTCGTCACGGAGTTTAAGCGCGGGTCGAAGAAGTACGACGTGATCGCGCAGCTTCGGCCAAGCGATCGCTCAACGCCCGACATCATCGAGGGGGCGTACCTGCGCGGCGGCAGCGGCGAGCTGATCCGCCTCGCGAACGTGGTGAGCGTGCGCGAAACGGTCGCGCCGAAGGAACTCAACCACTTCAACCGGATTCGTTCGGCGACGATCTCTGCGGCGCTGCCGCCCGGCGTGCCGCTCGGCAAGGCGCTCGACGATCTCGACCGCATCGCGCGCGAGGATTTGCCGGAAGGCGTGCGCACGGCGCTCTCGGGGCAGTCGCGCGAATTCCGCGAGTCGAGTTCCAAGCTCTACTTCCTCTTCCTCTTCGCGGTGCTCTTCATCTTCCTCGTGCTCGCCGCGCAGTTCGAGAGCTTCGTGCACCCGTTCACGATTCTGCTCTCGGTGCCGCTCGCGGTCGTCGGCGCGCTGGCGTCGCTCTTCGCGCTGAAGCTTTCGATCAACATCTACTCGCAGATCGGGCTCATCATGCTCGTGGGGCTCGTCACGAAGAACGCGATCCTCATCGTCGAGTTCTCGAACCAGCTACGCGAGCGCGGCATGGGCGTCATCGAGGCGGTGATGGAGGCGTCGCGCATTCGTCTGCGCCCGATTCTCATGACGTCGTTCTCGACGATCTTCGGCGTGCTTCCGATTGCGATGGGGCTCGGCGCGGGCGGCGAGGCGCGGCAGCCGCTCGGCGTCGCCGTCGTCGGCGGGATGCTCTTCTCGACGTTCCTCACGCTGCTTCTCGTGCCGGTCGTCTATACGCTGCTTGCGCGCTTCACGAAGGTGCGCGCGCACGCGGACGCCGCCGACGCAGCCGAGGACGCCGGCGAGATCGCACATGGCGATGCGCGCGAGCCCGGGCCGGCGATCGCGTAGCGCGGCGCACGAGCCGCGCGCGGCGCTTGCGTAACTATTCGGGCATCGCGACGGGCGTGGCGCGGTGCTCGATGATCGCGCGCCCGCGGATCACCGTGATCCCGAGTTCGCGGCCGAGCGGCCAGTCGTTCAGGATGCGGTGCACGTCGTCGATCGATGTCGCGCGCTGCTCCTCGATGCGCACGATGATGTCGCCGGCCTCGAGGCCCGCGCGATCGGCCGGCGCGCCGCGCACGATGCTCGCGATCTGCACGCCGCTCGCGTTCTCGATGCCGAGGCCGCGCGCGAAGCGCCGCCCGATCGGCCGGTTCTCGGCGGCAAAGCCGAGGTAGCCGCGCTCCACGCGCCCGCGCGTCATGAGCTGCGTCAGCACCCAATGCGCCGTGTTCGACGGAACGCTGAAGCTGATTCCCTGCGCGCCCATGATCATCGCCGTGTTGATGCCGACGACGCGCCCGCGCGAATCGACGAGCGGCCCGCCCGAGTTGCCGGGGTTCAGCGCCACGTCGCTCTGAATGATGTTCTCCATGAGGCGGCCGTCTTGCGAGCGCATCGTGCGGCCGAGTGCGCTCACGACGCCGGCGGAGACGCTCGAGCTAAAGCCGAGCGGGTTGCCGATGGCGATCGCGATTTGCCCCACGCGTAGCGCCGACGAATCGCCGAGTTCCGCGTACGGCGCGTGCCGCCCGTCGATGCGGATGACAGCGAGATCGGTCGGGACGTCGACGCCGATGATGTCGGCCTCGTGCACGGTGCCGTCGGTCATGCTGACGCGTAGCGCCGCGGCGTCGCGCACGACGTGCGCGTTCGTGAGGATGTAGCCGTCGGGAGTGAAGAGAACGCCGGAGCCGCTGCCGCCGCTCGCGCGCCGCGCGCCTTTACCGCGCCGGCCGCTCACCGCGACGCTGACGACGGCCGCGCCCGCGCTGTCGACGACTCCGGCGACGGCGTTGGAGTATGCGTCGAGAAGCTGCGAGTCGTCGGAGGGACGGGCCGAAGCGAGTGCGTGCGCCGGAGAAATCATGCGGCCAATCTAACCGCCGAGTTCGACGCGTCAAGATGCGGCGGAGAATCCGCGAGCCCTTTACCGCGGCCGAGCTTCCTTCTATCATCGGCGCGATTTCACGGTCCGGCTTCGCGCGGGCGGTTTCACGGGTCGCGCGCTACGCCGCCAGTCAGCCGATCACCCCCATAGCGAGGCTCCAACGTGTCGAACACTGCGCGGAAAAATTCAACGATGCTGCTCGCCGGGTTTGCCTTGCTCGGCGTGGCGTGCGTCACGTCTGGAATGCTCGTCTTCGAGCGGCTCGCGGGGCTGCATCTTCCTGGCTGCGGCATCGGTAGCCCGTGCGCGCAGGCGGCGGCGAGCGCGTGGGGAAAAGTGCCGGGCGTCGGATGGCCCGTCTCGTATCTCGGCTTCGCGTATTTCCTCGCGATGCTCGTCGCGTGGGGCGCGACGCGCGGCGCGCTCGCCGGCGATTCGCGCGCGGTCATGCTCGTGCGCGCGGGCGCCGCGGCGTCGCTCCTCTTCACCGTCGTGCTCTTCGTCGAAGGCCATTTCTGCATCTACTGTCTCGTGACACACGCGGCGAATCTCCTCTTCTGGTTCGTCGTCGAGCGCGCGCACGCAGGTGCTACGCGTGCCACGCGCGGCCGCGCGCCGGGCGGCGCAGGAGCGCTCAAGGGCGGGCCATGGGCAAATCCGCTCGCGATGACCGCGGGCGTCTTCGCGGGCGTCACGCTTCTGCTCGGCGTCGCCGACGTCTGGCAGAAGAGCGACGCTGCGAAAAACGCGGCGGCGCAGCTCGAGCAATCGACGCAGCGGATCATCGACGCGGAGGCGGCGCGCGCGCGCGATGCTGCGCGCGACGCGGCGAACACACCGGACGCTGCGACGACCGGCGCGAACGCCGACACGAGTCGCACAACGATGGGCGCGCAAGCGGGCCCGGACGCAGGCACGGGTACGAGCACGGGCGCGGGCGCAGGCGCAGGCACGCCGGACGCGCCGACAAACCTCGCCGCGACGTCGACGGGATCCACGGGCGATGCGACGCCGGCGACGACCGAGCCGACTCCGCCGCCGCCGGTCACGCCCGCCGCGACGACGAAGGATCGCACGCCGCCCGCGCGGCGCGGTTTCACGGGCCGCTTCTACCAGGGCCCCGATGTCGCGCCGATGCGCGTCGTCATCATCTCCGACTACCAATGCGAAGATTGCAAGCGCATCGAAGGCGAGATGAAACAAATTTTCGCGACGCGCACCGACGTGTCGCTCTCCGCGAAGCACTTTCCGATGTGCAGCGACTGCAACCTGCATGCGCGCAAGAACAACTTCAATCCGCATCCGAACGCGTGCTGGGCCGCGCGTGCCGCCGAGACGGCCGGGATGCTGCGCGGCAACGCCGGTTTCTGGAAGATGCACGAGTGGCTCTTCGCGCGCGACGGGAGTTTCACCGATGCCGAGCTGTACGCGTACCTCGGCGAGGAGAAGTACGACGCCGAGGAGTTTCGCGCGCTCATGATGGGGGATGAGACGTTGCGCCGCGTGCAGGCCGACATCGACGAAGCGATGACGCTCGGGTTGCAGCAAACGCCGATGGTATTCGTCAACGGCATCGAACTTGTCGGAACACAGACGCCGGGCGGGTTGGCGCGCTCGCTCGCGAACGTCGCCGCGACGAAGCCCGTTGCGCGCGACGCCGCCGCCGACAAACCGCCGAACGCCGCGGAGAAAATCGTGAACGATTGGCGCAAGTCTCCCGTGCGCGCGTTCGCGCCCGACACGCGCGCGTGGGAGCTCGGCTCGCCCGACGGCGCGGTGCAGGTCGTCGTGTGGGGCGATTTGCAGGAGCCGCGCAGCGCGGAGGCCGACGGCATCATTCGCGGACTTCTGCGCTCGATGCCGAACGTCGGCTACACGTATCGCCACTACCCGATCAACCAAGAGTGCAACCCGGTCGCGGCCCGCACGCTGCACGACCAAACATGCGCGGCGTCGAAGTTGGCCGAGGCCGCGGGAACGATCGCCGGAGCCGACGGCTTTTGGAAGATGCAGGACTGGTTGTTCCGCAATCAGAAGTCGTGGTCGGGCGGCAAGACGCTCGACGACGCCACGATCATGGGCGCGGCGCGCGCGTGCGGTCTCGAGCACGACGAAATTCTTCCCGCCATGACGACGGCGGATGTCGGCAACGCGATCACCGAGGATGCACGCGCCGGGAAGGCCATCGGGCTCACCGGCGTCCCGACGATTTTCGTGAACGGGAAGCAGATGCGCGTTTGGCGCGAGGATGGCGAGACGATCATGCGCATGGTGCTCGAGGCCGCGGCGAAGTAGGCGCCGCGAAGCCAGCACCGCGCAATACGCAGGGTTACGCGCGGCGCGCGCGCGTGCTAACATTGCAGCACCCCCCGAAGACGCCGCGCCCCGCGGAGAGCTTCATGATCGCGCGCTTACTGCATAGATTCGCTACTCGCCGATGCGTTCGTCCCGTCCGTCGGATCGCCCGGCCGGTTTCGCTCGCCGCGCTCGCGCGAGCGCTCGCTGCTCGTGCCGCGGTGGCCGCCTTCGCCGCCCTCGCTACGATCGCCGCGCCCCTGCGATTCGCGTGCGCGGCTGAACCGCCGACCGCACCGTTGTACGAAGCGCCCGACGCGTGGCGCGCGAAAGTTTCGCCCGCGGTTCTCGATCGCGCGTCCGCGGAGCCCGCGGCTTTCTTCGTGTGGCTCGGCGAGCAGGCGGACGTCCGCGCGGCCGACGCGCTTCCGACGAAGGAGTCGAAAGGCGCGTTCGTTTTTGCGACGCTGCGCGAGGTCGCGGATCGCACGCAGGCGCCGATTCTGCGCGATCTCGAAGCGCGCGGTGTCGAGCACCGGAGTCTCTGGCTCGTCAACGCGGTGTGGGTGCGCGGCGGCCTCGACGACGTCGAGCGCATGGCGCGCCGCGGCGACGTCGCGCGCATCGTTCACGACGCGCGCGGCACGATCGTCTCGGCGTGGCCCACAGAGGAGAGCGCTGCGCGAGGCGGCGTGGAAGTCGCGGACGCGAACGAGCAATCGACAGACGCGCGCGGAACGTCGTCGCGAACGCGTGTGTCTTCATCGCCCGCGCTCGGCTCCGCATCCGCTATCGAATGGAATCTCGCGTGGGTGAACGCGCCGAGCGTGTGGGCCGACGGTGTGACGGGCGCAGGCGCGGTTGTCGGCACGCTCGACACCGGGGCCGAATGGCAGCACCCGGCGATTCGCGATCACTACCGCGGCTGGGACGGCGCCTCCGCCGATCACAACTACAACTGGCACGATGCGATTCACGGCCCGATCCAGGGCGCGTGCGACGGCGACTCGCCCGAGCCGTGCGACAACGATGGCCACGGCACACACGTGACCGGCACGATGGTCGGCGACGACGGCGGAGCGAACCAGGTCGGCATGGCGCCGGACGCGAAGTGGATCGGCTGCCGCTTGTGGGAGCCGGCGCTGCGCACGTACGCGAGCTACTGCCTCGAGTGTTTCGAGTGGATGCTCGCGCCCACCGACATGAGCAACCAGAATCCCGATCCGTCGAAGGCGCCGCACGTCATCAACAATTCGTGGATGTGCGAACCGGTGGAAGGCTGCACCGACGTCGAGATCTTGCGCCCCGCCGTCGAGAACTTGCGCGCCGCGGGCGTGATGGTCGTCGCCTCCGCCGGGAACGACGGCCAGGGATGCAGCACGATTTGGTACCCGCCGGCGATCTACGACGCGACGTTCACCGTCGGCGCGACGAAGAACAACGATACGGCGGCGTCGTTCTCGAGCCGCGGACCCGTCACCGTCGACGGGAGCAATCGCATCAAGCCCGACATCGGCGCGCCCGGCGTCGGCATTCGCTCCTCGACGCTCAACGGCACCTATGCCACATGGGACGGCACGAGCATGGCGGGGCCGCACGTCGCGGGACTCGTCGCGCTCCTTGTCTCCGCGAACCCCGCGCTCGCAGGGAACGTCGATCTAATCGAGCAGATTATTCGCGACTCGGCCGTGCCGCGCACGGCGGCGCAGACGTGCGGCGGAACTCCGGGGACGGAGATTCCGAACAACACGTTCGGCTACGGGCGCATCGACGCGTACGCGGCGTACACGCGTGCGGTCGCGACGGCCGTCGATGGCGGCGAGCCGGCGCCCGCGCCCGCCTCGCGCGCACTCGCCGCGCTCGAGCTGCCCGCGCCGAATCCCGCGACGGAGTCCGCGCTCATCCGCTACCGCCTCGACGCGCCATCGCTCGTGACGCTGTCGATCATCGACGCGTCGGGCCGCCGCGTTCGCACGCTGCGCGATCGCGCCGCGGAGCGCGCGGGCGAGCACGCCGCGTCGTGGGACGGCCGCGTGGACGACGGCACGCGCGCCGCGTCAGGCGTCTACTTCGCGCGCCTTCGCGCGGGCGGCGTCGATGCGACGGAGCGGCTGACGTTCATTCGCGCGCGCTGACGATCGCGGGCGCGCGGCCGCGATTGCGCTCGTGCGGCGCGCTCGTCTTGCGCTTGCGCGCGAGTCGAGCGGGTGGCTAACCCTTCGGCACGCAGAAGCAGGTCGCGTGCAGTCTCACGTCGGCGCGCGACCACGCTTGCTCGAAGCGCGCCTCCGCATAGAGCGCGTCGCGCTCCGCGGCGCGCGCGCCCGGCGCGTTGCCGATGCTTTGTGCCTCGCGCACCCGCGCCCGCGCGCATTGCGCGAGCCCGTAGAGCGACCAGCCGTTGTTCGGGTTCTTCACGAGATCCGCGCGATACACTTCGGCAGCCTCGGCTGGCCGGCCGGCCTCGAGAAGCACCGCGCCGAGCGTGTGGCGCACGGGCTGAATCCAGTCGGGTGATTCGTTGTACTTCAACTCGTCTTCGAGCCGTACGCCTTCGCGCAAGCGCTCGATCGATTCGTCGATGCGTCCTTCGAAGAAGAAGATCTCGCCAGCGAGCATGTGATCGGCGATCGCGAGGACGTGTTTGGCGCTGTTGTTGCCGACGATCATCGCGTCGGTGACGTGCGCGGACGCGGCGGCGAACGCGATCTGCTCGGCGCGCGCTTCGTCGAGGCGGCCGAGCGCCCCGAGCGCGATCGCGCGGGCGAAGCGCCGGTGCGCCGTCGCGATCGGCAGGTATGCCGGCGGCTGCGGCTCCGCGAGAATCTCCTCCCACCTGCCGAATCGCATGAGCGCTTCGAGCGCGATCGTCGTGTAGCCGTCCGCGAAGAACGCGAACGCCTCGATGAAGTCCGCCGGCATTCCCGCGAGCATGTCGCGTGCGGCGCCGATCGCCGTCACGCTGCGCCCCTCCATCATCGACGACCATGAAAGAAAGTGATGATTGTGTGCCATGTAGATTCGATAGAAGCCTTGCTCGGGAGAACGTGCGCGGTACGCGCGGTCGGCTTCGATCGCGCGGACGTTCGATTCGGACGCGTCGGCCCAGCGCCCGACGCGCGAGTAGATGTGCGCGGGCATGTGCACCATGTGGCCGGCGCCCGGCACGAGCGTACGCAATCTGTCGGCGGGCGGGACGCCGCGCTCCGGCTGCGGCGAGGCTTCGACCGCGTGAACGTAGAGATGATTCGCGCCAGGGTGCGAGGGATCGAGCTTCATCACGGCTTCGAGCGTCGAGAGGATTTCGTTCGTCGCGAGTTTCGGCGCGCCATCGCGCGTCCAGAGATCCCACGGCTGAAGATCCATGAGCGCCTCCGCGGTGAGGCAGCCGATGTCCGCGTCGTCGGGGTGCGCGCGCCAGAGGCGGCGCATCGCGTCGGCGAACGCCTCGTCGAGCGCGCGGCGATCCGCCGGAGCGGGATGCGCGTAGCGCGCCCCAACCGCGTCGATCAGCTCGCGCTCGAGCGCGGTCGCGTGCTCCGCGCGCGCGCGCGCGTTGACCATCGCGTCCCACGCCGCCGCCGCCTGCGCCGCGTCCATCACCGGATTGTTGATGTGCGGCCCGTTCGCGAGCGCAACGCCCCACCACGCCATCGCGCAATCGGGGTCGTGCGCGGCCGCCTGCTTGAAAGATCGAATCGCCTCGTCGTGATTGAACGAGAACGCGAGCGTGAGGCCTTGATCGAAGTAGCGCTGCGCTTCGGGAGACTCCGTCGAGATCGTTCGCGTGTGATCGCCGAGGTTTCCGTAGAGCGGCGCAAGAGGCGCTGCCGTCGCGCGTGCCGATTCGTGCGTCGCGTCACGCATGGCATCGCCAGCCGTGTTCGGCGGCGGATTCGATGCGACGCACCCCGCGGTCGTCGCGGCGAGGACGGCGAACATGGCGAAAGCGAAGCGTTGCGATCGTTGCGGTTGTTTGCGCACGGCGGCGTCCTCCTGAGATTTCGAACGAGTGAGTGCGAGCGACGCGGCGCTACTCGCTCATCATGAAGATGAGCGGCCGCACGTCGTCTTCGGGCGTCCAGTCCCAATAGCGAATCAAAATCGTATACACCATGAGGCCGGTCTCGCCTTCGCCCCAGATGATGTATCGGAGCGCTTGCTTCATGAGGCTCTCGCGCGTAAGCCCGAGGAAAATGCTGACGGGATCGGCGACTTCGCTCAAGTACGCGATCGAATTCGCGATCGCCACGGCGCCGCGCGCCTCGATCGTGACATCGCCGGACTCTTCCTCGCGGGCGCGGACGCGAATTTTCGCGAGGAAATCGCTTCGGTTGTCGACGAGGTCGACGTGCAGAAACGCGAGCCGCCCCGGCACGGCGTAGTGCGCGCGAATCTCCGCCGCCTTGGTTCTCCGCGCGTCGTGCGAGGTCGTCTTGAGCGGAACGATGCTCACCTTCTTCCCGACGATCGACGCCCAAACGCGCGCCGATTCTTCATCCTCGAAGACCGCGTCGAGAACACGCATCTCGGTCGCGCGGAAGAACCGGCTGATCGCCCCGATGGTCAGAATAACGAAGACGAAGACCGAGGCGATGATGATGCCGTCGGTGCGCTCGACGATGTTGTCGCCGAGCGTGAAGAGAAAGACACCGGTGACGATCGCGAAGTAGATGCAACGGCCGAGGCGGCGCGGGCGTTCGTGCCACAGAGCGAGCGTCACGGCCGTCGCCGCGGAGAGCATGAGCACGAGCACGCCGGTCGCGTAGGCGCCGGCCTGCGCCTCGACGTCCGCGCGGAAGATGCACGTGACGACGACGCACGCCACGAGCAGCACCAAGACGAGCGCGCGTGTGCGCGCCGCCCAATGCGGCGCCATTCCGAAGTGCGGCAGGTACCGCGGAATCAGGTGCAAGAGGCCCGCCATCGCCGACGCACCGGCGAACCAAAGAATGACGATCGTCGCGACGTCGTACACGGTGCCGAAGCCGTGCCCGAGGCGCTCGTGCGCGAGGTAGGCGATCGCGCGGCCCGAGGCTTCTCCTCCGTGTTGGACGGCGGCGTGCGGGATCAGAAGCGTCGTCACGACGCTCGACGAGAGTAGGAGCACACTCATGATGATCGCGGCGGCAGTGAGCATGCGGCGTGTCGCGCGCACGCGGCCGAGCGGCGGTGCGCCGCTTGCGTGCGCGGCGGCGTCGCCCGGTTCGCCGCGCACGAGCGGCATCACCGAAACGCCCGTCTCGAACCCGGAAAGGCCGAGCGCGAGTTTCGGAAACGTCATGAGCGCGGCGGCGAGAATGACGCCCCAATCTCCGCGCGCCGAGAGATCCCATCTCCACTGCTCGAGGAGAGCCGGATTCGCCGCGATCGCTGCGAGTCCCTCGCCGATCACGACCACGTTCAGCAGGAGGTAGGGGATCGCGATGAACGTCGCGACGCCGATCGCCTCGCGAAAGCCTTTGAGAAAGACCGCGGCGAGAAGCGCAAGAAGCCCGATCGTGATCGCGAACTGATGGTCGCCGATGTACGGATGCAGAAACGGATTCTCGGCGGCGTGTTGTCCGGCGTCGGCCGCCGAGAGCGTCATCGTGATGACGAAGTCGGTGGCGGCGAAACCGAGGAGCACGAGCACGAAGACGCGCCCCCACCATCCGGGGATCAAGCTTTCGAGCATCGCGATCGAACCTTGTCCGGCGTACGAACGCGCCGCGACTTCCTTGTAGACCGGAACGGCGCCGAAGAGCGTCACGGCGAGGAGGACCGCGGTGGCGACCGGCGAGAGTGCGCCCGCGGCAAGGAGCGCGATGCCGGGTTGATAACCGAGCGTCGAGAAATAGTCGACGCCGGTCAGCCAGAGGACGCGGTGCCACGGGTACGTGTGCTCATCGGCGTGGGACGCGTGCTCGGTCGCGCCGCCGCGAATCCAGCGGCCGAACGCCGTGCGTGGCATCGCCGTGCGCGGAACCGGGATCGAGGGGAGCTGGATCTCGCTCGGGGCGTGGGGCGGCACGCGCGGCAGTATACGCGAGAGGCGATTGTCGGCGCGATAGGCTCCGCCGAGGAATCTCGACGCCATGTAGACCGGGGACTATGCTGCCGGGTATAAGTATCCGCTTCGACTCGGAAAAGGAGACCTTCGTGACGGTAAGAGAGCGGACGCGGTCGATTGGCTGGATGCTCGGCATCCTCATTGTGGTTGCGGCGCTCGTTGCCGCGGGCGTGTCCGCGAAGAAGGCCGCGAAGCCGAAGAGAAGCGCCGCGGTCGTGCCCACCGCAACGGTCGACCGGCAGGAGATCAGCGTATCGGTCGAGGCGAATGGCGTCGTCGAACCGGTCAGCATCGTCGACGTGAAGTCGAAGGCCTCGGGGCAGATCGTGCGGATGCCGGTGGAGATCGGATCGCTTGTGGGGGCCGGCGACTTGCTCGTGCAGATCGACACGCGCGACGTGCAGAACCAATACGATCAGGCGTCGGCGGTTCTCGACGCAGCGAAGGCGCGCGTCGACGTGTCGGCGGCAAAGCGCAAACGCGCCGACGACCTCTTCGCCGCACAGGCCATCACCGTCGAGGAACATGAGGCGGCGATCCTCGAGTACGCGAACGGGCAGTCGGCGTTCGTGACGGCGCGCACGGATCTCGATCTTGCGCGGCAGCGGCTCGAAGACGCGACGGTGCGCGCGCCGATCGCGGGAACCGTCATCGAGAAGCCCGTCACCGTGGGGCAAGTCATTTCGTCGGCGACATCGTCGGTGAGCGGCGGAACGACGCTGCTCATGATGGCCGACCTGAAGAAGATTCGCATGCGTGCGCTCGTCAACGAGATCGACATCGGCAACGTGAAGCCAGGACAAGTCGCAGCGGTCGCCGTCGACGCGTACGCGAATCGCGAGTTCGCGGGCGTCGTCGAGAAGGTCGAGCCGCGCGCCGTCGTCGAGCAGTCGGTCACGATGTTCCCTGTTTTGATTTCGCTCTCGAACGACGAGGGCCTCCTCATGCCGGGGATGAACGGCGAGGTGACGCTTGTCGTCGAGCGGCAGGAGAATGTGCTCTCGGTTCCGATGGACGCGGTGCGCGGCATGAGCGAGTTGCCCGCCGCGGCGGCGGCGCTCGGGCTCAACGCGGACTCGCTGCGCGTCGCGATGCGCGGGGGCACGGCTGAGCGCGGCGAGCGTGGTGGTCAAGGCGAGCCGCGAGGCAACGGGCAGGCGCGGCTCGTCTTCGTGAAGACGCAAGGCGGATTCGATGCGCGCATCGTGCGTCTTGGCATCACCAACTTTGATGATGCGCAGGTCGTCAGCGGCCTCGAAGAGGGCGAAGAAGTCGCGCTCTTGTCGGCGGCCGAGCTACAGCGCAGCCGCGTCGAGACGGTCGAGAGGATGCGCCAGCGCATGGGCGGCGCGATGCCGGGGATGCAGCGCCAGTCGACCGGCGCGACCGGCTCGCGCCCCGGCGGATAGCGGCGTGTTTTTCGGCGAGACGATTCGCGTCGCCTTCGCGGCGCTTGCCGCGAACAAGCTTCGCTCCTTTCTGACGATGCTCGGCGTCATCATCGGCGTCGCGGCGGTCATCGCGATGGTCGCGCTCGGGCGCGGCGCGCAGCAATCGGTGAACGCGCGCATCGCCTCGCTCGGCACGACGCTGCTGACGGTCATGCCGGGACAGGCGCGCGGATTCGGCGGCGTCGCGTCCGGCACCGATCGCGCGCGCCTCGACATCGACGACGCTGCGGCGCTTGCCGAGCGCGGCACTCTCTTCACGGACATCCAGCCCGAGATGTCACGGCAGCTTCAACTCCAGTTCGGCAACAAGAACGCGAACACCTCGATCACAGGCACCACCGCAAACTACCTCAGCGTTCGCAATTTTTCGCTCGCGGCAGGGCGCATGTTCTCCGCCGGCGAGGATGCGGCGCGACAGCGCGTCGCCGTCCTCGGTTCGCAGGTGCTTACGAACCTCGGCGTGCCGTCGGCAGACGCGATCGTCGGCGAGACGATTCGGATCGGCGGGATCCAGTTCCAAGTAGTTGGCGTGCTCAACTCGAAGGGGCAAGGCGCGGGCTTCTCGAATCCGGACGATCAAGTCCTCATTCCTCTGCAAACGGCGCGCTACCGCGTCTTCGGCACACAAAACCTGCGCGCGGTGAACGTGCTCGCGCCATCCGAGGAGCAGATTCCCGCGACGATGGCGGAGGTCGCGCGCATTCTGCGGCGGGAACACGCGCTTCGAACGGGGCAGACCGACGACTTCAACATCCGCAGCCAGGCGGATTTTCTGGCGACGCTCGGGGAGACGACGCAGGTGTTCACGCTCTTGCTTGCGGGCATCGCCACCGTCAGCCTGATCGTCGGCGGCATCGGCATCATGAACATCATGCTCGTCTCCGTGACGGAGCGGACGCGCGAGATCGGAGTTCGCAAGGCGCTCGGCGCGACGCGGCACAACATCCTGATGCAATTTCTCATCGAGGCGGTCGTGTTGTGTCTCCTCGGCGGTGCCGTCGGAATCGCGCTCGGAGCGGGGACGGCGGTCGTAATGCGCGAATCATTCGGCTGGAACACGGCCGTCGGGCTCGACTCGGTCGCGATCTCGTTCTGCTTCGCGGCGGCGGTCGGGATTCTATTCGGCGTGTGGCCCGCGCGCCGCGCCGCGTCGCTCGACGCGATCGCCGCGCTGCGCTACGAGTAGCGCGCGCGACGCGGCGAGAGCCGCGCTTGCACTCGCGTTGCGCTCGACACCTGCGCGCGCTGCCACGTCCCGCGCCCACACCCGCGCCCGCTCTTGCGCCGATCGCGACGCGCTTCGACTAGGGTCGCATTCTCGCAAGCTCGAGCGCGAGAAGCCGCGCCTTATGCGCTAAGCGCGACGCGCCCTCGATATCGTTCGCGTCGTAGGAGGAGCGCGCCTGTGCGATCAGCCCCTCGACGGTCTTCATTCGCTCGAGAGCGTCGGGCTTGCGCGATTTCTCGCGCGCGGTGCCCAGCGCGCGCTCGGCCTCGGCGAGATCGCGGCGTGTCTCGGACGCGAGGCGCGTGCGTTCGACACCGCCGAGCTCCACCGTGACCGCGGCGTCGCGGTCCTCCCCCGGACGCGGCGCGCTCGCGGCGGCGCCGGCGTCGCGAGTTTCCGTCGTACTTGCGGAACGCACCGAGTCGGCCTTGGCGGGACTCGCCGCCGAATCGGAAGGCGCCGCCACGGCCGCGGTGTCCGCCGGCGCCGTGCGTTCCGCGGTGACATCGCTCGCCGGCTCGCCGCCGAATTGCGGAACGAGCGAGCAACCTCCCGCCGCGACCGATGCGAAGATCAAAGCGCCGCCGACGCGCAGCTCGAGCCAATTCACCGCGCACCTCGCTCGCCGCCGGTCGCCATCGCGATCGCCGTCTCCGCAGCGGGCAGCTTGATCGTCACCACCGTGCCCACTCCCGTAGCCGACTCGATTTCGAGTTCACCGCCATGCATCTCCGCGGCCTGCCGCGCGAGCGACAAACCTACGCCCGTACCATCGGGCTTCGTCGTGAAGAAAAGTTCGAGGACGCGTTCGCGAAGCTCGGGAGGAATGCCGGGACCCGTGTCGGCCACCGCGATGCACGCCCGCGACACGGTGCCCGGCGCGTTCGCGGCGAGACCCGCACCGCCGCCGCTCTCCGGCGCTCCGAGAGTTTCTCGCCACGTTCGCAGCACGATCCGTTTGTCTCGCGACGGCCCTGCTTGAATCGCGTTGCGCACGAGATTGTACACAGCCTGCCGCAACACCTGCGGGTCGGCGACGATGTCGGGCGCGGAGGGCGCGAGGTCGAGTTCGAGATCGAGTCCGGCGAGGTTCGCATCGCTTTCGAGAGTCGCGTGTATCTCCGCGACGAAGTCGTTCACGCGAATTCTCTGCACCGCGGTGGGACGAAGCCGCGCGATCTTCAGGAATCCGCTGATGGCGCGATCGAGACGTCCGATCTTCTCCGCGGCGCTGCGCACGTGCGCCTCGACCTCAGCGGGATCGCGGCGCGCCGCGCGTGCCGCCGCGTCGAGATCGAGCGAGAGCGCCTGAAGCGGATCGCGCAGCTCGTGCGCGACACCCGTCGCCATCTCGCCGAGTCGCGTCAGAACGCGTGTCTGATCCGCGAGCGCGTTGAGCGCATCCTGCCCGGCGCCAAACGCCCGTCGCTCGCGCTCGAACTGTTTGGCGAGCAGATTGAGTTCGCGCGCGAGGCGGCTGAACTCGTCGGCTCCGCTCTCGGGAAGGAGCCCGTCGAACCGGCCCTCGCGAATCGCGGTCACGCCCGCTTCGAAAACGCGAAGCCTTCCGATGACGAGGCGCGATACGATGACACCGCCGCCGATCGCGAGCGCGACGAACGCGACGGCGACGACAACGCCGCGCCAGAAGAACGACTTGACGCTATCCCAAAGAAAAGCGCGCGGCACGATGACGCGGATCGATGCGAACGGTTCATCGTTGCGCGCGAGCGGCGTGAACGATTCGTAGAGACTGCGCCCCTCGCGAAGTTGCCACAACACGCGGAAGGCGTCGGCGAGATTGCGCGCGCGCGGCAGCGGTGCGAGGCGCGCAATGGGCCGCCCGATCTCGGAGACGAGGCTGTGCGCGACGGCGGTGCCCGATGTGTCGCAGACGGCGACATGAAGCGCCGAGGGCGCGTGCGCGATCGCGTCGGAGAGAACCGTCGCGAGGCGCGAGTCACGCGCGATCGCGCGCAAATCGGCCGCGGGTTCCTCGACAGCGATGAAGTCGAGTTGCCGCCGTACAACGTGCGTGACGAGGTCGCACTCGGTAGCCGCGCGTTCAGTGGCGAGACGAACGACGCTGGCAAGTTCGAGAAGTCCCGCGACGACCACGAGCAGGGTGGCGAGGATTGCGACCGACTGAACCCGGCGGCCGACAAAGGCCGGATTCATCGCGGCGGACTCACGGTTCGTCGCCGGCGTTCGTGTCGTACTTGTGGAGCTTGGCGTAGAGCGTTTTCGCGCTGATCGCGAGGTGCGCGGCGGCTCGCGTCTTGTTGCCTCCACACGCAGCGAGCGTTTCCAGAATGAGCACGCGTTCCGCGTCGTCGATAGTCGTGCCGATCGGAATGTTGACGGTGCGCGTCGCGGCCGAGTCGGCGGGTGCGCCTGGCGTGCGCGCTGCGTCGCGCACCGTGCTCGGAAGGTGGTGCGCCGCAATCTCCCCCTCGCGGCAAAGGATGACGGCGCGCTGCACGACATTTCGCAACTCGCGCACGTTGCCTGGCCATCGATAGTTCGTCAGAAGCGCTAGCGCTTCGTCGGAGAAACCCGAGAGCGCGCGGTTGTTCTCTTTCGCGTAAGCCGCGAGGAAACGCTCCGCCAAGAGCGGGATGTCGTCGCGGCGATCGCGAAGCGGCGGCAGCGCTACCGTGAAAACATTCAAGCGGTAGTAGAGATCCTCGCGAAACGCGCCGCGCGCAAGCAACGTGTCGATCGCCACGTTCGTTGCGGCGACGACGCGTACGTTGACCTTCGTTTCGCGCGTGCCTCCGACGCGCCGCACAACGCCGTCCTCGAGAACGCGCAGAAGCTTGCTTTGCAACTCGACCGGCATCTCGCCGATTTCGTCGAGAAAAAGCGTGCCGCCATCGGCGAGTTCGAAGCAACCGGCCCGCGTTCCCGTGGCGCCCGTAAACGCGCCCTTTTCGTGGCCGAAGATTTCGCTCTCGAGAAGATTGTCGGGAATCGCGGCGCAATTGATTGCGACGAGGCGCGCCGCCGCGCGCGGGCTGAGCCGGTGAATCGCACGCGCGATCACCTCCTTGCCTGTACCGCTCTCGCCGGTGATCAGCACCGGCGCACTCGACGGCGCGACCTGCTCGACGAGCCGGTACACCTCGAGCATCGCGGGGCTCTTCCCCACGAACTCTTCGAGCCGCCCGCTGCGCGCGAGTTCGCGGTGCAGGTGCAGAACCTCTTGCCGCAAGACGGCGCGCTCGAGCCCTTTCCTGACGACGGCGATCAGCCGCTCGCGATCGATCGGCTTGACGAGGTAGTCGTAAACCCCGCGCCGTGTCGCCTCGACCGCGCTGTCGATCGATCCGTGCCCGGTGAGCACGACGAGTGTCGCTTCGATGCCGCGCTCCTGCAGATCGACGATGAGATCCATTCCGCTGCGGCGCGGCAGATTGAGGTCGGTCAGGACGAGATCGGGCGGCGTGTTGCGCGCGATCTCGATCGCGGATTCCGCGTCGGCCGCGACATCGACGTCGTGCCCCATCTCCGAGAGCATTCGCGAAACGCCGCGCCGGATTGCGTCGTCGTCGTCGACGACGAGGATGCGCCGCCGGGTTCCGAGCGTCCGCGCCGCGTGCTCCCCGCTCGCGGCCAGGCGCTCGCCGTCGCCGCCTTCGCGCGCGCTCGCTGACTCCGAACCCGAACCCACTTCGCATCTCCTCTCTGCCGGCCGAAGCGCGACAGCCCGAGCGGCATCCTTCGCCGCGACACGCGGCGACACGCCGCGCCGCGCCGCCCGACGTGAGCGTGAAAGAAGGTAACACGGTCTGAAGTTTCGTAATGGCCGTGCACGCCGCGCGCGGCGCAGCCGCATGGCCTCGGCAAACGTAACACCGCGCACGGCTGTCAACTATCGCGCCGCGCCGCGCCGCGTCCGCGTGGCACGAAGCTTGTGATGTGTGTCGTGAACCCGGGCCCGGGTGAGAGATCAAACGGCTCGTTCATGCACGGTAGCAGCAAGAAAACAAACAGGTCGGTAACGAAGGAGAAAGTGAAATGCGTGGCGCAAGCAGAGGGATCATGTGGGCGTTGGTCATCGGTGCGGGCGTGATTGCGGTCCTGATCGTGGCGGTGCTGATCGGCCCGCGGCCCGAGCGCACGAGCGTGTTGACGCAGAGGGAAGACTCCGCGAACGCGAGCGGCGGGTTCGTGACACGCATCGATTCGATGACGGCGAACGCCGGCACACCGGGCACGGACTCGCTCGGTGAAGCCGTTCAGGATGAGGAGCGCATCGTGGAGTCCGGCACATCGGAGCTTGAGCGAGAGGAGATCGAGTCGGCATCGAACCCGGCGGAGCAATACTCGATCGCCATCGCCGCGCTGACGAACGGCGATCACGCGGCCGCCGCGCGCGGGCTCGAGCCGCTGCTCGACGAGTTCCGCAACGATCCCGTTGCACGGGCGAAGGTGCGCATCAATCTCGCGCGGGCCGAGCTTGCGCTGGCGAACAGCCGGCGTGCGATCGTGCTGACGGAGGAGGCGATTGCGCTGCAGGAGACGTCCGACTCGGCGTGGAACGTGCGCGGCCTTGCGCTTCTGGATGCGAAGCGCGGTTCCGAGGCCGTGGCGGCGTTCGAGCGCGCCGTCCTGCTGAATCCGAACAACGTCTACGCGCAAAACAATCTCGGCTACGCGCGCATCCTGCGCGGCGAATCGGCGGCGGCAGTCGCGCCGCTTCGTGCGGCGCGCGAAGTCGCGGAGCGTCTCGGAATCGATCTGCCCGCGTACGTCTACAACAACCTGGGTGTTGCGCTCGAGTCGACGGGCGCGCTCGAAGAATCGGCGGATGCGTACCGGCACGCCGCCGGCGCGGGGCACGCCAACGCATCGGTGAGCCTTGCGCGCATCGAGGACCGGATCGCGATCAACGATCGTCGCGCCAGCGTCGATTGCGGCGACACGGAAGAGATGTCGCTTCGCCCCGAAAGCGAAGACGATCATCAGCAGTAGTGCGTAGCGCGTAGCCATTCGCGCGAAGAACGGGGGCCGCGGTCAACGCCGCGGCCCTTCACTTACCTGCCTCGCGCTCGCCTCGCGTCCCATGCCGAGATCAGTTGACTGGCAAGTCGACTCCCGTCGCCGGCTCGGGGTTCCATCCCAACTCGATCACCTCGAAGTCGTCGGCGTAGAGCGAATGAAACGCGGGATTCAAGATGTCGTTGTCCCATCGCGAATCCATCGTGCCCTGGATGTACATGTCGGTGCCGTTGTCTGCGAGGATGAGGCCGTAAGTCTTCATCGCTTGGAAGATGCGTTGGATCTGCGGCGCGTAACCGGAGATGTTCTTGCTCGCTTTGAGACGGAGGCGCGTTCCCATCGGCGGCGCGTCGGGGTCGCTGCCGGCGTCGTGCGACGCGGGCCATACGTAGCCGTTCGTGTCGCGCGTCGTAAACCGGAACGCGTGCCGGATCGGCTGCGCGCCGAACGCTTCGTCGACCTTCACGAGGCCCGGGAAAACAGCGAGCCCTGCCGCGTCGGCCGATGTCCACCCTTCGGGGCGCCGATCGTTCGTGTTCATGTCGAACGTCGCGCCGCTTCCGGCTTGCCAGCGCGCGAGCGCCGTGTTCCAACGCGTCGCCCACGTTTCGAAGAGGAGCCAGTTGTCGCGATCGATGATCAAGAGATGACGATCGCCGCTCGTGCCGCCGCCGGGAACGCCGCCTTCGATGTAATTGGGGAAGTCGCGCGCTTCGCTCGGTATCGGATAACCGGGAGGTTGCCCGGGTGCGCCGGCGTCGCTTTCGCCCGGATACGAGACGAACGTGACAGGAAGAAGTGGCTGCCCGGCCGACACACCGACGTACGGAATGCCATAGGGCGGCGGCCCGAAATCGGGATGCAGCCGCTGACGCGCGTTTGGATCCTCCGGCGTGACGCCGCTAATCCAATCGATGAACGCCTGCGAGTTCGCGTCGACGGGCGCGTTCGAGATGTCGAGGTTCCACCAATTGTCCGGCGGAAAGATCTGGCGGCTCGTGAAGTCTTCATTGAGGACCACGTTGCCGCTGATCGACTCGTGAACAGGCGGGTTCAGCTCCGGGGCTTGTGTCGGCGCGTTCGACGTGTTGCACGATGAGAGAAGTTGCGCCAAGACGGCGAGAGCCAGCGCGCGTTGTGCGCGTGTTGTCAGCATCAGGGGACCTCCGTGTGTGCGCGCGAGCGGCGCGGGGAGGAGCTAGCGAGAGCCGTGCCGCGCGAGCGAGCCTGGCCTGCGCTGCGGGCGGAGGCGGTCGCGCTACGCGTCGAGTTCGTCGAGCGATCGCGGCCAATCGTCTTTGAGCAGGCGCGAGAGCGCGCGGTCGGCGAGAAGGCGCCCCTCCGTTTGGCATCGCGCGCAGTAATTCGTTTCGTTGTCGGAGTAGACGATGCGCTGCACGGGCGCGCCGCACTCGGGGCACGCTTTACCGAAGCGGCCGTGCACCGCCATCCCCTCGCGAAACGCCGTCACGCTTTCGGGAAACCCGCCGCCGGCCGCGGCCTCCGCGCGCAGCCGCTCGGTCCAGTCGATGAGAGTGCGTCGCACGGCGTCGTGTAGACGCGCGAACTCGTCGTCGTCGAGCTGGCGCGTCTGCCGCATCGGCGAGAGGCGCGCGCGGTGCAGGATCTCGTCCGAGTACGCGTTGCCGATGCCGCTCACGAGGCGCGGGTCGGTGAGCGCGCGCTTGAGCGTGTGATTCTCGCGCGTGAGCGCATCGCGAAACGCGGCCGCGCTCGCCTCGAGCGGCTCGATGCCGCCGCGATCGAATTCGCGAAGCGCCGCTTCACCCGCGACGACGTGCAACGACGCGCGCCGTTTCGTCCCCGCCTCCGTGAAGAGGAGCGCGCCGTTCTCGAACTCGAAGACGGCGAGGCCGATCCGGCCTGGCAGCTTCGCACCGGCGTCACGCCAGCGCAGCCGCCCCGCGATCATCAGATGAATGACGAGGAAGATCGCCTGCTCGAATTCGATGACGACACGCTTGCCGATTCGCCGAACCGATTCGACGCGCTTTCCCTCCGCGGCGGAGAGCGGCGGCGCCACGGAGCGAAGAAGAAACGGCGTCACGAGGCGGACGCGTTCGAGCCGTTTACCGCGCACGCGGGCCGCGAGGCATTCGACGTAGACCGTGACGTCGGGAAGCTCCGGCATGCGCGGCATGTTATCATCGCCCGCGATGCGCACTCCTCGAGAAACCAACGAACATCGGCGCGCTTCTCTCTTGCGCCACAGCGGCAACGACGGCGGCGAGACATGAGAAAACCGACTCGCGAAGAGATCATGGTCGCGCGGATACGCGCGATCTGTATTGGGCTTCCCGAGACGGACGAAGTCACGACGTTCGGCCATCCCACGTTTCGCGCCGGCAAGAAAACCTTCGCCGTCTTCGAGGAGCATCGCGGCGAGTTGACGCTCGCCCTGAAGGTGACGCCATCCGATCAAGACGTCCTGCTCCACGATCCGCGCTTCTTCGCGACGCCCTACGTCGGCCAACACGGCTGGGTGAGTCTTCGAATGTCGGGTGCGATCGACTGGGGCGAGGTCGAGGATCTGATCGTTGCGAGCTACCGCACGGTCGCATTGAAGCGGATGCTCGCGGCGCTCCGCGGTCGCGGCGCGCACGCGTGAGATGAGCGCGGGCGGCGAGCGCCGCGGCCCGCTCGCCCGGCTCGCCGATCTCGGCCCCGGTCTTGCGATGGCCGCGACCGGCGTCGGCGCCGGCGACCTCGCCGCCGCCATGTTCGCGGGCGCGCGTTTCGGCGAGGCGCTTCTCTGGGCGATCGCTCTCGGCGCCTGCGTGAAATTCGCTCTCAACGAGGGCATCGCGCGCTGGCAGCTCGCGACCGGCACGCCGCTTCTTGAAGGCTGGTGCCGCCACCTCGGCCGCCCGTTTCGTTACTACTTCCTCGCGTACCTCGTCTTCTGGAGTTTCGTCGTCGGCGGAGCGCTCATGAGCGCGTGCGGCGTCGCGGCGCACGCGCTCGTTCCGTCGCTTTCGATCGGCGCGTGGGGCGCGCTTCACTCGCTCGTCGCGTTCGCGCTCGTGCTCGGCGGGCGGTACGCGCTCTTCGAACGCGTGATGTCGATCCTCGCCGCGTTCATGGTCGCCTCGCTTCTCCTCAGCGCCGCGTTTTTCGTGCGCGACTTCGGCGCCGTCGCGCGCGGCCTCTTCGTCCCGTCGCTTCCTCTCGGATCGGCCACCGCGGTACTCGGTCTTGTCGGCGGCATCGGTGGCTCCGTCTCGCTTCTTGCTTACGGCTATTGGATTCGCGAGCGCGGCTGGATCGGCGCGGCGAACGTGCGCCGCGTGCGCGTCGACCTCGCGATCGCGTACGCGCTCACGGGCCTCTTCGGGATGGCGGTGCTCGTGCTCGCGTCGCAATCGCTCGGCGCACGCAGCGGTGGGGCGATCGACAGCATCCCGGCGGGAAGCAAGGGGCTGATCGCGCTCGCCGATACGCTGCGCGACGCGCTCGCCGAGCGTCTCGGCCCGCACGCGGGCGGTGTCGCGCGCACTACGTTTCTTCTCGGCGTGTGGGCAACCGTCTTCACGAGCGTTCTCGGCGTGTGGCAGGGAATCCCATATCTCTTCGCCGATTTTCGCGCCGCGTTCGCGGGACGCTTCGGCGAACGCGTCGATACGCGCGGCCGCGCGTACCGCGGCTATCTCATCTACATCGCGTTCGTGCCCATGGTGCTTCTGACTCTCGGCCGCCCCGTGTGGCTCATCCTCGCGTACACGGTCGTCAGCAGCGCGTTCATGCCGCTGCTTGCGGGGAGCTTGCTCTGGCTCAACTCGCGTCGCGCGCTCGTCGGCGGTCTACGAAACGGCGTCTCTGTGACGGCCGTTCTCACAGCGGCGCTCCTTCTCCTCGCGCTTCTCGCCTTCCAAGAGGTGCGCGAGGCTGTCGCGCCGTAACGCGTTTTTCGCGAAGCTCGCCATCGCAAGCGAACGCTCGCGCCCCGCGCGCGATCCTCGCGTTCCCTTCACATCGTTGCACAAACTGAAACAACGTGTTCGAAGGTTCGTGCAACACCGCTCATCTCTCGTCTGAGCCCTCACAACGCGCGCGCGACTGCCGATACACAGTGTGGCCCGCCCGCCAGACTCAGCAAATGACACGAGGGAGGAAGTAACGATGGATGGCTTCGCACGAAAGAAATTGGCAACGGCACTGACGACAATTCCGATTCTCATCTTCGCCGCCGGATGCGGTGACGATGACTCGCCGCTTACACCGGGCGGCGACAACACACTGTCGCTACCCGACGCGCAGTCGCTTTCGATCCAGGTCGGTTTCGAAGCGTACGTTCCCGGTTCGCGCGTGGGCGACGGAACGCGCGACGCTGTCGTCGTCGATCATTCGATTCCTGGTGCATCCGGGAAGTGGGTGGATGGCGAAGAAGCGGTGTTCGCCGACTCAGCGAGTTCGAGCAACTACAACGCGGGCCGGAGCGCGTTCTCGACGATAAACTCGTCGGTCGCGGGTTTGGCGATATTGCCCGCGTACGTGTTCTCCGGTGCGTTCGCGACGGCGCCGCTCGCGCAGGCGGACGGAAGCTGGCTCTGGTCGTACTCCGTGCCTGACGGCTGGCTCAAGTACGACGTCACGCTCACGGGTCGTCTCGTCAACGGCGCGACGGAATGGGCGATGAACGTCAGCACGACGGGACGCACGCGCAACGTGTCGAACTTCCTTTGGATGACCGGCACGACCGCGGCGAATGGTCTCTCTGGTTTTTGGCAGGTCTATGACATGGACGCCCCGTCCGCCTCCACGACTCTCGTCCGTGTCGAATGGACGCGCAACTCGGTGGGCGGCATCACGTCGTTCTGGCTGAACAATCGCGTCGGACATCCGGCATACGGTGATTTCCTCACCTATTCGCTCAATCAGACCGAGGCGGCGATCGAGTTCTCCAAGTCGGGCGGTTCCTACAGCTCCGATTTGCGATGGAATGTTCAAACGACGGCGGGGAGTGTTCGCATGCCGTTGTTCAATGGTGGAAGCGAGGCTTGCTGGGATGCACAGCATGTCAACATGAGTTGCAGCCAGTAGTACAGCAATCGTGCGGCCGGCGCTTGCAATGGGCGCACGGTCCGGCATGATGCGCGTCGGCGCTACGGCGGGACGCGACATCCTCGCTCGGCGGGCCACTTCGTGTGGCCCGCCACTTTTTTTTCGCGTGTGCGCGTGTGCGCGCGCACGGGAGAGCCTAGGGGCGCGCGTCCGTACGCCAGCGCGCGGTGCGCGCCGTGTGAACGCGCGCGTTCCGTCTCGCTACCAGGGCGTCGGGCGGCTCGCTCCCGCGCCGGGCGCGATGAAGAGCGCGTTCGTCAGCAGCCGCTCGAGCCCGCGCGCCGCGCCGCGAAACACGGGCGAGTCGGCGAAGAGAATGACCTGACCCTTGCCGAGCCCCTCGCGCGTCAGCCACGCGGTGCGGGCGAGCCGCTCGCGCGCCTCAGGCCACAGCAGCCCCGCGACGCGCAAACTCTCCGCCTGCGCGAATCGTCCGACGACATGTTCGGGCTCCTCGGCGATGAACGCGTTCTGCGAGCCGTAGTGCGCGGCGACCTTCTCGCCGTAGCCCGACGTGAGCCAGTGCTCCGTATCGAGGTCGACGCGCAGGAACGCGCCCTGCGGCGCGAACCGCCGCGCCATCTCTTCCTTCGCTTCGAGCGCCTTCGAATCTTTTTCTCCGCCGCCCGCGGGTTTGTCGCCGCCGTCGTCCTTCTTGCTCGCTGCGCTCTTCTTCGCCGCCGCTTCGCGAGCGCGCTTTTCCCACGGCCACTCGGGAATTTCCGCGGAGAGCGCGTGCCATCTTGGGCGCACGCTCGAGAGCGCGACCGTCGAATCCGCCGCGAACGTGGCGCCGGCCGAGATGCCGACAAACGTGCCGCCCGCCTCGATCCAGTCGCGCACGCGCGCGATGCCGCCCTCGCGCAACGCGCCGCGGTACGCGCCGCCGCCGCCATACGCGTTCGGGAAGATCAGCACGTTGTACTTCGAAAGGTCGATGTCGCCGACCGACGCGATGTCGAGGTTCGAGATGCGCATTCCGTACTGCTTGTCGAGCAGGTGCCAGAGCGCGCCGTACTGCGTGAAATCGACGCCGCTGCCGCCGACGAGGCCGATGCGCGGCTGCGTGAGGAGATGAAACTCGTTGCCGCCGAGATCGGGGCCGCTCTCCGCGAGCGCCGTCGACGCGGGGTGCACGGTGACGCCCGTGTCGCGCGCGATGCGCGCAAGCTTCGCTTCGAGACTGTCGGGGTTCGCGCGTGACGTGAAGAGCAACGTCCCGCGAGCGTAGCGCCGGCCGCTGACGGTGAATTCCTTGTCGGAGGCGCGCGTGACGAGCCCCGCTTCGTGCGCGTGCGCAAGCGCGAGCCCCGCCGCGTCCTCCGCCGCGTCGATGAGATAACCGTAGTTCGACGCGCCGCCGACGATCGCGCCGGGGGGGCGCACCGCCGCGGTGACGCGCGTCGTGGCCACGCCGGGCGCCGCACCCGCCATGTACGCATCGAGCCCGTAAGTGAGCGGCAAAGACCAAGAGGTCGTTTCGTAGAGCCGCGACTCCGAAAACTTTTCGAGGTAGTGCCGCTCTTCCTTCAAGAACGAATCGGGTAGCGTCGGATCGAACTCGAGAATCGCGTGGATGAACGCCTTCATCGGCTGGTCGAGGCGCACGATGAGTGTCCCCTTGGGGAAATCGCGCGCGACGCCGGTGCGGCCCCACGTGTCGCGCAGGCCCGACGCGCGAAACGCGTCGTCGGCCGCGAGCACCTCGATGTCCTGCAAGAGCATCCGCTCGATGAAAGTCGCCGCGCGATCGGGGCTCTTCGACGCGTCGACGATGTACGCTCGCACGGGGCCGCTGACGCCCTCCGCGATGCCGCGGCGCTTCAGCGCGACATACTCGCGCAGCAGCGGCTCGCGGTGGCGGGCGGCCGTTTCGCAGTTCGCGATCGACGAGACGAACTGGTGATGCACCGTTTCGCGATACGTCAGCACCGTGCCATCGCGCTGCCGCACGGGCGAACCGTCGGCGCCCGCCTGCTCGTAGAGAATGCCGACGAGCCCTGTATAGATCGGCCACGACGAGCCGTATCCCGGAAACCAGTCCTCGCTCCACTCGCGCGTGTAGTACGGCCAGCCGTAGCGGTCGAACGCGCGCGCCTGGTCGGCCGCGAATACCTTCCACCACTCGTGATGCTCCTCGCGGATGTTCGGATTGAACGGCGCGCGAGCCGGCGAGAAGAGGTACGTGTCGAGCGCGCCCATCTCGTGCGAGTCGACGAGCATCACCGGATGCCAATCGAGAATCGTCGCGACGCGGCCGCGCGACTCCGGATGCACGAGGTAGAACCAGTCGCGATTCAGGTCGAAGAGGTAGTGATTGCCGCGGCCCCACGGCCAGTAGCCGCGATGCTGGAGGCTCTGCACGTCCGCATTCGGCACGGCGCCGCCCACCGCGGTGAGCATCGAGAGATAGCGCTCGCGCCCGTCGGTGTTCTCCATCGGATCGATCCCGATCAACAGTTCGTCGCGCAGCCGCACGGTGAGCGTGTCGGTGCCGGCGGCGAGCTGATAGAGGAACTGGATCGCCGCGTCGGTCGAGGAGATCTCGTCGCCGTGAATTCCATAGGCGAGCCACACCGTCGCCGGAGTCTGAGCGACGATCGACGACTCGTCGCCGGCGGAGAGGCCGCGCGGGTCCGCGAGCCGCGCCGTCGCCTTCTGAATCTCTTCGCGCCGCGCCATGTTCTTCTCGCTCGAGACGATCGCGTAGATGAGGGCGCGCTTTTCGTGGCTGCGCGCGTATTCGGCAACGACGACGCGCGGCGTCGCGGCCGCGACGGCCTCGAAGTAGCGAACCACCTCGTCATGACGCGCGGGCCGCGACGCAACCGCGAACCCGAGCACCGACTCCGGCGTCGGGATCGCGGGGTCGTACGTTCCGCCGGGAAAAAACGGCGGCTCCGCGGCGAACGCCGCATCACCGCGAACGACACCGAGCGCCGACAACGCGCACACGCACGCAAGAAGCCAAAGCCTCATCGTGATCCTCCGCGTCGAGAACGAATCACGACGCCGTATCGAGTTGTGAATGACGGATGAACGAAGACGAGCCGCGCCGCGAACGCGCGGCGTGTATTCGACGCGAGGCCGCGGGGAGGCGGCGACTAGCGAATAAGAACGAGGCGCTGAGTGTCGCTGAAGCGATCGGAGTTCACGCGGAGAAAGTAAACGCCCGCGGCGACGGTTCGCGGCCGCCAGAAAAGTTCGCCTTCTTGATTGCCGAGCGCACCCGAATGCACCTGCGCGACGCGCCGGCCCGCGGTGTCGAAGATCGCGACATCGAGTTTGGACTGCGCATCGACGCCAGAAAGCGCGAAACGAATCTCCTTGGTGAATGGGTTCGGGAACGCGCGCACCGTGACGCCGGGACCTGGGTTCGACGGGCCGCCGACACTCGTCGTGAATTCCGGCGCGCTCGGCGCGAGCGCGACGACGAACACCTGGTTGACCGTGCCGACCCAGCTCCAGGTCACGCCGTTCGTGCTCTGCGCGACATCGCCTTCCTTCGTGATCGCGAGGAGATCGCCCTCGGCCACGGTGAGCGCGCGCATCCCGACCTGCGAGATCGCGCCGACCGCGCTCCAGCTTGCGCCCGAGTTGTTCGACACGAGGATTTCGCCGGCGTCGGTGATCGCGCGAAGCACGCCGTCCGCCCAGACGAGATCGACGACGGGCGTGTACCCTGTGTTGCCGACGACTGTCCACGACGCGCCGTCGACGCTGACGGCCACGTCTCCCGACGCGGTGATCGCGAAGAGGCTATCGGTGGCTGCGATCGCACGGCCGACGGCGAGTGCCGCGCCATCCGAGAAGCCCGCGTTGGAGACCACTGTCCAAGTTGCGCCGTTGCTCGCCGAGCGCATGAAATCGCCCGTGCGTGTGAGCGCGAGAAGGTCGCCGCCGCGATCGATGCAGAGATCCGCGCAGTCCGATGCGCCGGCATTGCCGACGACGGTCCACGAAACGCCCGCGTTGCCCGATGTGTAGACGTCGCCCGCTTCGCCGATCAAAAAGAGCGTTCCCTGCGAGAGCCCCGGGGTGAGGCCCGCGATTTCCGGCTCGGTGACAACGCCGCGCGTGGACCACGTGACGCCGCCGTTGGACGACGCGAAGACCTGGCCGGCGTCGGTGACGGCGAAGAGCTCGGCGAATGCGGGTGTCGCGAAGAGAGTCGTGGCGATGAGTGAGGCGGCGAGCAAGATCACGAAGGAGGATGCTGGTTCGGCATGACTGCGATTCCGTGTACGCATCGCGATGCCCTCCACGCGTTGGGGTCGAGATCGATCCGAAGTGGGGCCAGTGTACCACGCGACAATTTTGGTAACAACGTGTAGAAACGCGCGGCGCCGCGGGGCGGCGGTCTATCGGACGAGGGTCACGCGCTCGGAAACCGACGCACCGCCGCCCCACGAGAGGCGCACGAGGTAGCGGCCGGAGGGGAGGTCGCGTCCGGCGTCGTCGCGGCCGTCCCACTCGACGGAGCGGGTCCCGGCGCCGGCGACGCGGTCGGCGAGCGTGCGGACGCGCCGCCCGCTTGTGTCGAAGATCGCGAGGTCGAGCGCGCCATCGATGGCGCCGAGCGGGCGATCGGCGGGCGCGCGAAAGACGACTTGCGCGCGGCCGTCGCGCGCCGGGTTGGGCGCGATCGCCAGATCGCGGCCGCGGGCAAGCGCAGGCGCGATGCGCGTCTCGCCGAGGATGTACTCTCCGCCGAGGCCGTTGACCGCGACGAGCCGGTAGCGCGCCGCCGATTCGGCCGCGCCGAGATCGACGTGCTGCGTGCTGTTGAGCACTCCCGCGTGCGCGGGCTCGAACTCGCCGCCGCTCGCGCCGCCAGCCGACTTCTCGATGCGATACCGGATGTCGGCCTCGAGCCCGGGCGTCGTTTCCCACGCGAGCCGCACGTTGCGCGAGTCCGCTTCGGTTTGCGCGTCGAACTTCGCCAGCGAGATCGTCGCGTTGATCGCGAAGAACGAATCGGAGATCGCGAACGCGAACGGCGCGGCGCGCTCGACCTTCACGCGCGCGAAGCGCGTCGGCGCGTGCGGTACGCGCAGTCCGTACGCGTTGTCGTTCGTCGGTCCCGAGAGCGGCGCGAACGTGAGCCCGCCGTCCAACGAGAGCGAGAGCGAGACGCTTCCGATGCCGCTCCATGCGATCTGCTGCGCGCTGCCGACGGCCCACGACGCGCCGCCGCCCGGCGTGACGACGCGCAGTCCGGAATCGGCGAACTTCAGGTCGCCGTTGCCGCCGTCGAAGTAGCTGATCTTCGGGTTGCCCTGGCCGTCGCGCGCGATCGAGCACAGCTCGCCGACGAGACCCGACGGATCGACGACCTCGAGGAGCCACACGCTGCCGCTCTTGGATGCGAACTTCAGCCGGCTATTCGTCACGTCGTAGTAAGCGATGCCCGGATTGCCCGCGCCGTCGAGCGAAAGCGACGCGTACGTTCCCACGCTTCCCGTCGCGTCGACCGTTTCCGCCGCCCAAACGCCCCCGTTCTTCGCCGCGTACTTCAGATCAATAACCGAAAACTCGTGATAGGCGATTCGCGGATTCGCCTGCGCGTCGAGAGCGAGCGACGTGTACTGGCCGACGGTGCCGACAGGGTCGGCCACTTCCTTCGTCCAAACCCCCGCGATGCGCTTGGCGTACTTCACGTCGAAGTTCGTGTTGTCGAGGTAGCTCACATGCGGATTGCCGCCGCCGTCGAGCGCGATCGAGGTGTACTGCCCGACGGAGCCGACGCCATCGACCGTTTCGCGTGTCCAGACGCCGCCCAACTTCGACGCGTATTTCAGATCGAGGTTCGAGCCGTCGCGATAGCTGATGCGCGGAGCGCCCAACGCATCGAGCGCGATCGAAGAGTTCTCGCCGACGTTGCCGCCCGCGTCGACTGTTTCGCGCGTCCACGTTGCGCCGGATTTGAACGCGTAGCGAAGATCATCCGCCGTGTCGTCGTAGTAGCTCACGTGCGGAATTCCCTGCGCGTCGAGAGCGAGGGACGTGTAGAGCCCCGTGATGCCCGTCGCGTCGATGGTTTCGATCGTCCACGTGCCGCCGCGCCGCGCAGCGTATTTCAGGTCGCCGTTGCCGGCGTCCCAATATGTGATGCGCGGATTCCCCTGCGAGTCGAGCGCGAGCGACGTGTGCAGCCCGACGGTGGCGGACGATTCGACGGTTTCGTAGATGAATGGCGTGGCGGCGTGCACGGTCGTCGCGGCGAACACGAGGAGAGCCGCCGTTGCCAGCACCGCCGCCGCGATAGCGACAAGCGACGCGCCACGCGGACGCCGCGCCGTCGAAGAGACGATCGCTCGAGAAGTGCTCACAACCATTCGGGTTTCCGCTCGCGGGAAAGGGAATCGCAAACTGGGGCGCGAGGCCGGGGCGCTCGCGTGTGCGGAACGCGTCCGCTTCGCGAGCCCAACGAAACGCGGCGATTGTACGCCGCGAATGCGAACTCCGTCAACGCACGCGGCCGCATCGAACGGAGAGACAGATCGTCGGGCCGACTGTAGAATGTCCGCCGCGCGATGCGAGTCGTGGCGCGGTGCGTAGTGCAACGCGTCCCGGTGCGCGCAATGCGGCGCCGCGCGGACCAAGGAGCATTCTCATCGATCGCAGAGATTTCGTTCGCATCCTCGCGATTCAGGCGGCGGCTTGGTCGCTGGGGTGCGGGAAGCGTGAGGCGGCGCGTGACGGCGCGGGCGCGGGTGGCGCTGCGGGAACGGGCGCCGCAACCGGCGCGGCCGCTGCCGCGAAGCCCGTACGCATTCCGTCGAATCCGTTCGAAGGCCTCTGGCTCGGTGACGACTTCGATAGCGGTCATCGCATGCGCGACGCGGCGCTCTTGCTCGGCGATGTCGATCGCGTTGCGCCGGCGCCGGCTGTCGATGTCGTCGTCGTCGGCGGCGGCATCAGCGGACTCGTTGCGGCGCGCGCGCTCGCGAAGGCGGGGCGCGTGGTGCGGCTTGTCGAGCAAGCGTCCGCGCTCGGCGGCAACGCGAAGTCGGTGCGCTGGGGCGAGACGGAGTACGCAATCGGCGCCGCGTATTTCTGCCGGCCCGATGCGGGGAGCGAACTCGAGACGCTCTATCGCGAGATCGGCGCGCTCGACCGCGGCGTGAAGGTGAAGAAGGGCGAGGCGCTTTTCGACGGGAAGCTGCTCGAAGGATTCTGGGAGGGGACGCTCGATCCCGCGAACGCGGCGGCGACGCGGCGCGTGCGCGACGAGTGGCGCGCGATCTACGAAGAGCGCTATCCGGCGATCCCGTGGGTCGAGGGCGAGTCGGCGTGGACGCGAGCCGAGTACGAAGCGGCTGACGCGAAACCGTTCGCGCGCTACCTCGATGAGATCGGCGCGCCTCCGCTCGTGCGCACGTTCTGCGAGTACTACTGCTGGTCGTCGTTCGGCGCCTCGGCAGCCGAGATCTCCACGTACGCGGCGCTCAACTTCATCACGGCGGAGTTCGGCGAGATCCTTGCGATGCCGGGCGGCAACGCGGGTGTTGCGAAGCTGCTCGCGGATGATCTGACGGCGCGCCGCGTCGCGCTTCATCCGATGACGATTGTGCTCGCGGTGACGCGGCGCGCGGGCGGCGTCGAGGTGGTCGCGCGGCGCGGTCAGGCAACGCTTCGCTTCCCGTGTCGCGCGTGCGTGATCGCGACGCCGCGCTTCATGTCGCCGTACCTCATCGGCAACTTCCCCAAGGAACGCGTCACGCTCATCGAGCAGATGAAGTGGCGCGCGTACGTGGTCGCGAACATCTTGCTCGCGAAGCGGCCCGCACCGGTTTGGTACGACGCGTATCGTCTCGACGCGCTCGATCCCAAGACGTGCGGCTGGACCGATCTGATTCTCGCGGACTACGTCGCATCGGAGAAGGAGGGAACGGCGGTGCTCACTGCCTACCGTGCGCTCCCGTACGATATGGGTCGCGCGGAGCTGATTCTCCCGGAGTCGTACGCGCAGCATCAGGCGGCGGTGCGGCGCGATATCGCGAAGTGGCTTCCCGCGCTTGGGCTGAGCGCGAGCGATGTCTTCGACGTCAACCTCGCGCGTTGGGGACACCCGCTCGTCGTCGCGCAGCCGGGCCAGCTCTCGAGCGGCCGGCTCGAAGCGCTCTCGGCGCCGCTCGGAGCGATCACGTTCGCGCACCAAGATCGCTACGGCGTCCCCGCGATCGAGACCGCGATCGACGCCGGCCTCGCCGCCGCGCGCGAGGCGCAGACGCTCCTCGTCTAGCGCGCGATTCGCGACCGTTCACGCGTTTTGTTCAACCCCCGCTCACATTGGCGTGATTTTGTCGGCGTTCGCTTCGGCGCCGCACATCGGCTCCCGCGCTCTTTCCGCGCGCCATGGTCACGCAGTTCCTCGGCGGTGCCGATAGTGAGTTAGCGAACTCGGGTTGAGCCAAGCGGGAACAACGGGGGGGACTCATGAACACCTTGCGAACACTGGCCGCAGGTATCGCGGTCGCTGCTTTCACGATCCTACCGGCGGCGTCGCACGCGTCGAATAGTGTCACCACGTTCCATCTCACGTCCGACTCCGAGCTGGACGACGTATTTCCGGATTCGCGGAACGCGTTCGTTGCCGAAGGACGCATCGGCGATCGCAGCGGCAGCACCGCGTTCGAGGCCGGCCTCGGCGAAACGGCGGCGTCAGCCGCCGCGTCGGGACATCACGACTGGCAGCGCGGCGTCCGCGAGCCGTTCACGATCGCGTTCAGCAAGGACCGCAACCTCGTTGTCTTCGCGCTCGGCAACAACACGCTGACGTTCGCGCCGAAGAAGGGCGCCGAGATGGTCGACATCGCGATTCGCGCGCAGGCGCTCGACGCGAAGGCGTCGGTCGGCGTCGCCGACCTTATCATCGGCAGCCGCGGCATTCCCGATTCGTCGATGGCGTACGGCGCGAACGGCCTCGACATCCTTTTGATTCGCGGCGCGTCGCTCCAAGACGGATTCTTGATGACGGGATTCGCGACGCTGTCGTGGCAGGGCACCGCGCCAACGCAGTCGAAGCTCGCGTTTCAGATCAAGGTGGGCGAAGCGTCGGCGTCGGCGCCGACGGCGAACGAAGCCACGTCGTGGGGAAAGATCAAAGCGAAGAACAAGTAGTGCGTGCGAGACTGGGGGCGCGCCGCCGGCAGTGCTACGCGCGCCCTTCCTCTATCGAGCCACGAGTTTTCGTGTGAGCCGGGCGGCGCCGGTATCGAGCCGCGCGAAGTAAACCCCTGGCGCCGCACCTCGCGCTTCCGTTCCGCGGTTCCAAACGAACTCGACGCCGCCGGAAACCGCGGTCGGCAATAATTCGGCAACGCGGCGTCCACTCGCGTCGAGAATCGTGAGGCGTGGCGCGCGCGTGCCGGCCTCGGTGAGGCGCGCCGCGATGACGGTGCTCGCACCAAACGGATTCGGCGTAGCGACCAGCGTGACGGCTCGCGACGCGGGCGCACCTCCCGGCGGCACGGCCGTTGGCGTGCCGAACGGACTCTCCGACGACCACACCGGGCCCGCGGGGGAGCCTCCGAAACGCACATCACCGTCGCTCGGGCCACCCGCGGCGCCCGACGCATCGCCCAAAACCGCGCCGCTCCCCTCGTCGAAGTGGTAGAGCGCAACGGTATTCGCGTCCGCTACGAACGGCGCCACCGGGGCCGTGAAATTCGCCGTGTATCGGATCGAGTTCGAGATGCGCATCTCGTCGAGCCAGCCGCTGTACGACGGGTATTGCGCGCCCGCATCGTGTTTCTCGGCGGCCAGAACAAGGAACGGATCGCTGTTGACGCACGGTCCGCCGCAGTAATCGCCCGGCACGCCATTATCCGGGTACGAGATATCGCCGTCGGGACCATTGACGCTTCCTTGCAGCGCGCCGTCCACGAAGAGCCACATCTGTCCGTCCGAGCGCCTCCGCTGGATCGCGACGTGGCGCCACACGCCGTTGAACACGTCTGTCGTTCCGCACAGCGTGCGATCGCCCGTTCCGTTGCCGCTCACGCCAAATACGAGAACGCCCCCCGCGATCGAGAGCCCGAACTTGCGATCCTGGTTGTAGCGGTCGCGATCGATGACGATGTTGCCGAGAATCCAATTGATGTTCGCGCCGCACGCGACGGCGGGGGCCGTGTTCTCCGCGGCGAGCGCGCGCATCCAGAATTCGATCGTGAAGTCGGCGGCGCCGACGTCCGCCGGCGGGCCGGGAAGCGAGTTCTCGGGATCGTCGACGCGGATCTTGACGCGGTCGATGTCGTCGACGCCGTTGCCGTAGAAGCGAAGCGATGCCGCCGCGGGTGCGCGCGCGCCAAGAAACACGGCGACGAGCGCGACGAGGACGATGGCCACGGTCCGCTTCATCGGCTAGCGGGCGCCGAGCGTCAGAAGGCGCTCCGACAAACGGTAGAGCGCAAACGAAAGCAAGAGGCCCGCGGGCACGAGCACGACGACGATCGATGCTTGGAGCGCGGGGTGGCCGACGACGCCGCCGATCTGAGTGAGCGAGAGCAGCGCGGCGGTGAAGTTGATCGACGTCATCGTGCTTGTGGCGCTCCGCGCGAACACGATGGCCGAATCCCACTGCCAAACAAGAAGCGCCGCGAGGAAGAGGCTCAAGACGGACGCGGGGTCCATCGCGGCGCGCACCCACCACGCGAACGGATCACTCGGAAGGACGGCGCGCGATCGGGCGTGCAGCGCCTCGATGGCGCCGACGCGCGTCATGACGCGATCGGTGAAGTTTGCGCTCGGCAAAACCGGCGCGCCGCCGGCGGCCAGAAGCGATTCGATCGCGCGCGCGGCCTCGAGGCTTGTGGCGCAGCGTGCGCACCCGCGCGCATGGTCGCGTGCGCGCTGGGCGACCGCCGCCGGCATTGCCTCATCGAGCCACGATTCGAACTCCGAACACTTCATTGTTGGTTACCGCCGCTTAGGGGCATGCCTTCCGTCGTGCGCCACAATTCGCGGAGACGCGCGCGCGCTCGAAACAGATGCGTCTTCACCGTGCCAAGAGGAGTATCGAGGATCTGCGCGATCTCTTCAATTGACTGCTCCTCATAGTAGTGAAGCGTGACGACCATCCGATAACCCTCCGGCAGCGCGGCGATCATCGCGTCGAGCCTCCGAGTCACACCGCGCGAATCGTGCGATGAGCCGCCGTGCGGTTCGGGCATCGACTCGATCGCGTCGAGGCCCACCTCGCGGGCGCCGCGCCGCTTGAGCGTCGCCGCCACGTCGAGCGCGCGCCGCATTGCGATCCGGTAGAGCCACGTCGAGAAGCGAGCATCCCCGCGAAACTGCGGCAGAGCGCGCCACGCCCGAACGAACGCATCCTGCGAGACCTCCTCGGCGTCATGCGCCGATCGAACGACCCGAAGCGCGAGGCCGAAGACGCGGTCGCGGTGCGCGTCGACGAGCTTCCTAAAGGCCTCCACGTCTCCGGTGCGCGCTCGCGCTACCAGCGCGTCTTCATCCTCCTGCGCCAGCGCAAGCCGCCGCGGGGACTCGGGGAGGTCCGCCATCATTTCATCAGACAGACAGGGGCGCGGCCCGGTTTCAAGAGAATTCGCGCTCGAAACTTTTTTTGCGCCATGCGAAACCGGGCGGCTCGTGGCGCGGTCTATCGTTGTGGCGGCCGGAATCCGCGGCGCGCCGACTCGTCGAACCGCTGTCGTACGACCGACCACTCTCTAGGAGGCGACAATCATGTTTCATGACATTGCCCCGATCTTCGCGATGCTCATTCCGATCGTCGCGATCATCGGCGGAATCACGGCCGGAATCGTTCGCACCGTCAGCCGCCAGAAAACGATCGAGCTTGCGCAGCGCGAGCGCATCGCCGCGATCGAGCGCGGCATCGACCCGACGAAGTTGCCGCCGATTCCATCGATCGACACTGTGGATGTGTTCGGGACCCCCGAGCAGCGCGCCCAGAGGCGGTCGCAGGGGCTAATGATCGCGGGGATCATTCTCATGTCGATCGCGTTCGGCATCTTCTTCATCGCGCGCGTAACGGAACCGCACGACAATCATTGGGCGGTCAGCATCCTGCCTGGCTGCGTCGGTATGGCGCTCTTGCTCTGCGCGTGGATCGTGCGTCCGCGCTCCACGTAAGACATCGCTGCGCGCTAGGGCATCGGCGCCGCATGGTATAGACTCGCCGGCGTATGGCAGCGCCTGGCGAACGAGACTACGTCCTCGGCACGAGTGACGACGAGGTTTGGCGCCTCGGCTTTCAGCATCGCGTGTGGGGCGCCGAGGCGTTCGAGATCTGGCGGCGCGCGGGCTTCGCGCCCGGCGACGTCGTGCTCGACGTCGGCTGCGGTCCGGGATACGGCACCATCGATCTCGCGCACGTCGTCAGCCCGAACGGCCGCGTGATCGCGATCGACGAGTCGCGCAAGTTTCTCGATATCCTCCGCGAGCGTTTGACGCCATTCGACGCCAGCATGATCGATCTTCGACACGGCGATATTCAGCGGCTCGACATTCCGGCGGCGAGCGTGCAAGGCGCGTACACGCGCTGGGTGCTCTGCTTCGTGCCGGATCCCGAGGCGGTGATCGCGGGCGTCGCGCGCGCACTCGCGCCTGGCGCCGCGTTCGCGATCCAGGACTATTTCAACTACACGTCGCTCACGCTCGCCCCGCGCGGCCCCGCGTTGGCGCGCGTCGTCGACGCGGTCGAGAAGAGTTGGCGCGCGCGCGGCGGCGACTGCGACATCATGTCGCGAATCCCCGCGTACTGCCTAAAGCACGGACTCGAGATCGAGGAGATTCGCACGCACGTGCGCGTCGCACGGCCCGGCACGCTCCTCTGGAAATGGCCCGAGGTCTTCTTTCATGGCTTTGCCCCGGCGCTCGTCGCGGGCGAGTTCATCACCGCGCAAGACGAGGCCGATTATCGCGCGGAGTGGGACGCCCGCACCGCCGACCCGGGGTCGTTCTTCATGACGCCGCCCGTGGTCGATCTGATCGCACGAAAACCGGCGAAGCGTTAAACGGCGATTTCTTTTTCCTTGCACGGATCGATCCCGTGTTATTGTTTCCCGCGCTGGCCGTGACAACACCGGCCGCACGCGCGACCCAATCGCCTCCGCGACCCCGTCGTGGAGACTTTCGATCCGAGCGAGTTTTTGAACCGCTCCGCCGCAGCGCCCGCGGCACGAGGCACGACTCGTAGGCGAAGCATAGAGAGAAATGCGAATTGGTCGTTCCGGTTCGAGCCAGCCTGATGAGGCTGCGTGTTAGGAGTTCCATCTGGTCGTGCGCGCGAAGC
>JBJXGV010000072.1:0-166759 GCA_046160485.1 bacterium
GTGCGGATGATTGAGCGACGAGACCGCGCGCGCCTCGCGCTCGAACCGCGCGCGCACCTCGGGCTCCGCGGAGAGATGCTCGGGCAACACCTTGATCGCGACGTCGCGACCGAGCCGCGTGTCGCGCGCGCGATAGACCTCGCCCATGCCGCCCGCGCCGAGCGGCGCGACAATCTCGTAGGGGCCGAGTTTGGTTCCAGCGGTGAGCGGCATCGGTGCATTCTAGCGCACAGCGCCGCGACCGCGCGCCATCGCGTTTTGCGGCGGGATCGAGGAGTTTGGCCAACTGGAAAGCGCGTGGGACGCCGCAAACCTCCGAGTTCCGATCCGCGTCGATCTCTTCATGCGTCCGTGAGGTCTGGCCATCTTCGATGACTGCCCGCAATAGCGGCGCGAGGTCGAGTGGAGCGGAGCGAGAATCCCGTTCGTCGGTTTCGATGATCTGATTCGTAGCAAAGAAACGGGCCGCGAACAGGATCGCGCGGACGTCGAGGCGCTGCGAGAAATCGACCGGCGGAAGCGCGGCGCTTAGGCGAGGCCGGCGTCGCGCAGGATTTCCGTGAACCGCGGATCGGAGCGGACGCGATCGAACCACGGCCAGCGCGCGAGGAGCACCGTGCTCCACTCGCGCTCGGCGACGGCGGCGCGCAGAAGTTCGACGACGCGATCGGCGTCGCCCAACATGGCCGGAACCGCGGCGAGGCTCACGCGCGGCACGTGCATCGTACGCGAGCGCTCGACGAGTTCGTCGTGAATCGCCTGCGCCTCGCTCACGCGGCCATCGGCGATGAGCGCCTCGGAGTACCACCCGAGCACCCAGTGGTTCCTCCCCCACATGTGAACGGCCCGCTCGAGTTCTTCGATCGCGCGGCGCGTGTCGCCCTTCCCGAGGTAGCCCCAGCCGGCCATGACGCGCGGGAAAAGCGCATCCGGCGCACGCGTCGCGGCGTCGCCCATCTCGGTGAGAATTTGTTCGCTTCGCCCGGCGCCGTACAAGACGAAGCAGAAATTCCAGAGTGTGATGAGCGATAGCGGATCGAACTCGAGTGCGCGGCGCATCTCAGCGATCGCATCGTCGGTGCGGCCGAGCGCGAAATGGAGAACGTACGCGGCGTACCAGTATCGCGCGGGCGAGTAGCGCGGATCGAGTTCGAGGGCGCGCCGGAACGACGCCTCGCCGCCGGCCCAGTCGCGATCCCAGAGGACGCGAACCTGGGCGAGCGCAGAGTGCGCCTCGGCGAGCGACGGGTCGAGCGCGACGGCGAGCGTTGCCGCTCGCTTTGCGCGCGGCAGCGCGTCGTCCGAGCGCGTGAGGCCCCAGATCGTCATCGCGGTGTGCGTGTCCGCGACGCCGGTGTGCGCGAGCGCAAATTCGGGATCGAGCGCGATCGCCGCCTCGAAACACTCGAGCGCGCGGCGGCAACTCTCTCCGCGCTGCTCCCAGTAAAAGCGGCCTTTGAGATAGAGATCGTACGCCTCGATATTTTTCGTGCGCCGCTCGCGCGCCGGCGGTCCCACGAGGCTCACCTGAAGTTTTCGCGCGATCTCCCCCGCGATCTCGTCTTGCAACTCGAAGATGTCGGTGAGTTCGCGGTCGTAGCGCTCGGACCAAATCTGGTAGCCGTCCGCGACATTGACGAGCTGCGCGGTGATGCGCACGCGATTTCCCGAGCGCCGCACGCTTCCTTCGAGAACCGAGCCGACGCGCAGCGCATCGCCGACATGCTTGATGTCGGGGCTTTTGTTCTTGAACGAGAAGCAGGATGTGCGCGCGGCGACGCGCAGAGACGCGACGCGGCTAAGCGCGCTGATGATCTCCTCCGTCATGCCGTCGGCGAAGTATTCGTTCTCGGGATCCGCGCTCACGTTGCTGAAGGGAAGCACGGCGATTGATTTTTCGTGGGACGCGGCGGGTGCAACGGGCGGCGCCGCGCTCGTGCTGCGCGAGCCGGCCGCGCTGCTCGCGCCCCTCGCGGCGGCGGCGCCACCCGCGCCAGTCCCCGCGGTGTCGCGCACACGCTGAAGCGCAGCGCGCAACTCTGCGGCGCTGGCGAATCGCTCGTGCGGCGACTTGCGCAGACAGCGATCGACGACCTCGCCGAGCGCGGCGTGGACGCGCGCGGGCAATCGCGGCGCATGCTCGTTCACGATGCTGTAGAGGGTCGCTGCGGGATGTTCGCCGCGGAACGGCCGCGCGCCCGCGAGCAACTCGTGAAACATCGTGCCGAGCGAAAAAATGTCCGAGCGCCCGTCGACTTCGCCGCGCGTAATCTGCTCCGGCGACATGTACGCGAGCGTTCCGAGGAGCGAGCCATCCTGCGTGAGCGGCGTTTCGAGCGACGCCGTCGCGTCGCGAGCCTCCGGCGACCGCGCCGACAATTTCGCGAGCCCGAAGTCGAGCACCTTGATCCGCCCGCCATCGTCGAGCATGACGTTTGCCGGTTTCAGGTCGCGATGAACGACGCCCTTCGCGTGCGCGCTCGCAACCGCGTCCGCGAGCGGAATCGCGACCTCGAGGAATCGCTCGAGCGAAAGCCCCGCGGGAGATATGAGCTCGGCGAGCGACCGGCCCTCTACCAACTCCATCGTGATGAAGTGAACCTCTCCCGCCACCTCGATGGAGTAGATCGTCACGATATTCGGATGTTGCAGCGCGGCGACCGCTTTCGCCTCGCGCTCGAAGCGCGCGAGACGCTCGGGATCGTGCGCGGCATCGGCAGGCAAGACCTTCAGCGCGATATCGCGATCGAGCCGCGTGTCGCGCGCGCGATACACCTCACCCATGCCGCCTGCTCCGAGCGGCGAGAGGATTTCGTACGATCCGAGCTTCGTCCCAGAAGCGAGCGCCATCGCGCGGCGAGTGTAGCCGAGACGCGCGCCGCGCGCGAACAGAGTCCTCGGCGGAGACGCCGATTCGCAACGCTGCCCGCCCGACTCATTGGATTCGGACGCCGCAGTCTCGCCTCGCCGAGCGCGCGCGACTCTGCTACTCTGCCGCCATGAAGCGGGTGATCCGATTCAAAGCTGAGGATCTCGAATGGGCGGCGCGCATGACACCCGAAGCGCGCCTCGAGCTGGCGAACTGCGCGTTCCGCCTCTATCACGATCTTCATCATCCGTTCGCGAAGCCGTTCGTGAGGGCGTTCGAGACGCTCGAGGAGTTCGTGCGGTTCGAAGAGGAGGAGAGCCTTCCCCGCTGACCTTTTCCATCCCGATTTTCCGAGGCTGTGCGATCACCTGCGATCGCGCGGCGTGGATTTTCTCGTCATCGGAGGCTGGGCCGCCATTGCGCACGGACTCCCGCGGACAACAGTCGACGTCGATCTCTTCGTTCGCCCCACGCGCGAGAATATCGACAGACTCATCGGCGCGCTGTCTGACATCGGATTCGGGATCGCGAACGAGCTCGAACCAACCGCCATCCTCGACCACCGCGTCTTCCTATTCTCCGATCAGATTCGAGTCGATCTCTTCACTCGCCCCTGGGGCCTCTCCGACTTCGATCGCTGTTGGCAAGAGCGGCGCGAGATCGAGTGGAGCGGCGCGACGATTCCATTCGTCGGCTTTGAGGATCTGATCCGCAGCAAAGAGACGGGCCGCGAGCAGGATCTCGCGGACGTCGAGGCGCTGCGAGAAATCGAGCGACGAAAGCGGGGCGGGTAAGGAGTTCGCGCGGAGAGCAGCCCGCCGCCTAAGACCACATTTCGCGAAGCTTCGTCGCCACGTCGATCGGTGGCCTCGTCGAGCCGGGAGCGCCGCCGTCCCGACCCGCCGCGCCGGGCACGGATTCCCCCCACGTGACAGCGTCGAGGCACGCCGTCACGTTCTTCGTCAGGAAGCGGCTCTTCGCGCCGTAGACGTGGCGATCGCCCACGCGCGACTGCTGCGTGACGTAGTACTTGAGCGGCGCGATCAGGTGAAGCTCGTTCTTCGCGCGCGTCATCGCGACGTAGAGCAGGCGCCGCTCCTCCTCGGTCAACTCCGCGCTGCCGGTGGCGTGCTCGTTCGGGAAGTTGCCGTCGGCGACGTTGAGCACGTACACCGCGTCCCACTCCTGCCCCTTCGCCGAGTGCACCGTCGAGAGAACGAGGTAGTCCTCGTCGCGATGCGGCGCGCCGGAGAGATCGCCGGTCGCGTCCGGCGGGTCGAGCGCTAGCTCCGTGAGGAATCGCTCGCGCGTCTCGAAGCCGGCGGAGATCCTCTCGAGCTGCTGCAGGTCGCCGGCGCGCGCTTGCGCGGCGTCGTAGAGGCGCTCGAGCTGCGGCTCGTACCATTCGCGCGCGCGGTGTACCTGCCCCGGCCACGGCGTGCGCGGGTCGCCGAGCGCGATCATGAGCGCGTCGAACTCGGGCGTGGTGCGAAGCGTGCTCCACGCGAACGCGCTCGCCTCGAACCGCGCGAGCACGCGGCTCGAGATCCCCGGCCCGATCCCCGGCTGGATCTGCAGCGCGCGCCACGCCGCGACGCGGTTGCGCGGGTTGTCCGCCCAGCGCAGCACCGCGAGCAGGTCCTTCACGTGCGCCGCCTCGAGAAACTTAAGCCCGCCATACTTCACGTAGGGGATGTTGCGGCGCATCAGTTCGAGCTCGAGCACATCAGAGTGATGCGACGTGCGAAAGAGAACCGCCTGGCGACGCAGCATCACGCCGTTCTCGCGCGCCGCCAGGACGTGCTCGACGATATAGCGCGCTTGCGCCGCGTCGTCGGGCACCGTCACGTAGTTCGGCCGCGCGCCCGATCCGCGCCGCGCGCGCAGCGTCTTCCGGTATTGCCGCGCGCCCTCGCCGATGAGCGCGTTCGCCGCGTCGAGGATCCCTTGCGTCGAGCGGTAGTTCTCCTCGAGCGTCACGACCGTCGCGGGCGGCGCGTACTGCTCGGGAAAGCGCAGAATGTTCTCCACCGTCGCCGCGCGAAACGAGTAGATCGACTGCGCGTCGTCGCCGACGACGGTCACGCCTTCACCCGACGGGCGCAGCGCCTTGAGAATCTCCGACTGCAACGCGTTCGTGTCCTGGTACTCGTCGACGAGGATGTGATCGAACAGCCCGCCGATCTCCGGCGCGAGGTCCGCGTCGTGCATCATCGCGTGCCAGTAGAGGAGCAGGTCGTCGTAGTCGAGCGCCTGGTTGGCGAGTTTGCGCTCGACGTACTCGCGGAAGAGACCGGTCAGCGCCTCCTCCCAATCCGCGCACCAGGGGAAGAGGCTTTCGAGCGTCTCGGCGAGCGGGCGCTGCGTGTTGACGCGGTGCGAGTAGATGGCGAGGCAGGTGTCCTTGCGCGGGAAACGCTTCTCGGTCTTCGAGAGGCCGCGCTCGTGGCGCGCGACATCCATCAGGTCCGCCGCGTCGCCGCGGTCGAGAACGCTGAAGCACTCCGCCAACCCGAGGCGGTGGCAGTGGCGGCGGATGAGGCGGTTCGCGATCGCGTGGAACGTGCCGGACCACGGGAGCCGCACGTCGCCGCCGAAGCCGCTGAAGCTCGCGCCGGCGCGCGCGCCCGCATCGGCGCCCGCGCCGCGCGTCGCGTCGAGCACCTCCGCGACGATCCGCTGCGCGCGCCTCCCCATCTCGGCGGCGGCGCGCCTCGTGAACGTCAGCAGCAGAATCCGCTCGGGGCTCGCGCCCTCGACGATCAGATGCGCGACGCGGTGCGCGAGCGTATTCGTCTTCCCGGTGCCCGCGCCCGCGATGATGAGGAGCGGCCCCGCGCGAAACGCTCCGCCAGCCTCGCGCGCGCCGAACGTCGCCGCTTCGCGCTGCCGCTCGTTGAGCTTCTCGAATCGCCCGCTCGCCGCCACGGGGGCGACGATAGGCCACGTGCTGTACGTTTGTCTAGTGTCCGCGCGGTGCGGCTCGGTTCGGCCCTGCGAGTTAACGCGCGATCGCCGCGGCCCAGTCGAGGACGAGGCGGATGTCGCGGCGCCGGACATCGTCGGCCACGCTCACCAAGAAGCGATCTCCGTCCGCCGAGACGCTCCCGCCGGTGACGCCATCGGGCAACGTGAAGAGAGGCTGCGGTTCGCCGAGTCGCAAATCGGCGTCGCCGACGATCGGAACAGCCATCACCGCAGCACCGCGCCTGTAGATGAGTTCTTCGCCCGCGCGCGACCACGCCGGGGCGCGCCCGCCATCTCTGGAGACGCGCACCTTTTTGCCGGGCGCGGGGAACGACTGGATGTAGATCTCCCGGGCGCCGGATTCATCCGACTCGTAGGCGAGCCAACGGCCGTCGGGCGACACGCGCGCAAAGCCCTCGTAGAACGCGCCCGTCGCGAACGGGACGGGCTTTCGGTCGCCTTCCATCGGCAGAAGCCAGAGATCCCACCCCGTCGCGGCGTCGAGCGCGCCAAAAACGAGAAGGCGGCCGTCGGGGGACCACCCGTGAACAGCCTTGAACAACGCGTCATTCGTCACGAGCATTTCCGGTTCGCCCGCGCCGCTCGAATTGCCGACGTAAATCTCGAGTTTCCCCGTCTTCTTCGATACGAAGGCCATGCGCGTTCCGTCGGGAGACCACGCGAGACTCGGTTCGTTCGAGAGCGTTGCGGCGAATCGCGTGGGCATCGCGCGCTCCAGGTCCACGATCCAGATGTCGGTGCCGTTCATGACGGCAGCGCGCCGCTCGTCGGGAGAGAGTCCCCGAACGCTCCACGACGCGAGTGGGAGCGGAATCACGCCGCGCTCCGCACCAGCACGATCGAGCCATCGCAGCTGCGTGTGCCGCGCCTCGCTTTGGAGGATGGCCATGCGCCCGTTCCTCGAGACGGAAGCGACGGGTTCCGCGTCCAACTCGGTCGGCTCGGGCGCGTTGCCGATCACGACGGCGTCGCCGACGAGTTCGAGGCGGCGCGCATCGAATCCCTGCGCCATCACCCGGCCATCGCGCTCGAAGACGAGATGGCCGGACTCCGCGAACACCGCGGCCGATCCCGCGGTCACGACCTTCTTCACCGATTTCGATTTCAACGATCCGACGCACGTGTCCCAACCATTCGGGCCCGACGGCAGCGAGACGAAGAGGAAGTGATCGCCGTCGGGAAGAAAATTCGGGAAACGGTGCGAGGTTTCGTGGCGCGCGGTGTCGAGCGTCGTGACCGGCGTCGCTTCGCCGCCCCCGGAGGAGACACGCATGAGCGGGCCCTCGGGCGCGGGCGCGAAAACGATCACGCCATCGCGATTCCAGGTGCCGCCGCGACCTCCCGGCGCGCTACACAGAGTCACCGGCGAACCGCCGTCGATGGCGACCTTCTTGAGTTTCCCGTCGTAGGTGAAGTACGCAATCGAGCGGCCGTCGTGCGACCAGAATAAGTAGAACGCGAGGTCGCGTGTGTCCGGAATCTGCGTCGGCGTTGCGGATTCGAGCGGCCGGGTCCAGATGCCCCCTCCGGTGGAATCGATCGCGAAGAAAGCGACGGTCCGTCCATCCGGCGAGAGCATTATGGAGGACCAGAACCCCGTGAGCGCCGTTCCCGCCGCGGGGGCGATCGAGGCGTGAATCAGCTCGGGTTCATTCGGGCGCGAGACGAGCGCGAAGAACAAGGCGACGGCCGCAACGAGGCCCACGGCGGCAAGCGCCCACGCGAGGCGTTCGCGACCGCTGCGCCGCGCCGTCGATGCGAGCGCGGCGCCCGGCGCCGCCGCGCCTGCCTGCGACGCGCCCTCCGCGATCCACGAAAGCTGCAGCTTCACATCGTGCGCGCTCTGAATGCGCTCCGCCGATTCTTTCGCGAGGCAAGCCTGCACGAGCCGCTCGAGCGCGGGCGGATTCATCGGCGCGATCTGCGTCACCGGCGGCGGCTCGTCCTTCATGATCGACGAGATGAGCGACGCCTGACTCTTCCCCTGGAAGGCGCGCCTCCCGGTCGCCATCTCGTAGAGCACGCAGCCGAGCGCCCAGAGATCGCTGCGCGCGTCGGATTCCCCTCCTTCGAGTTGCTCCGGCGACATGTACTGGAACGTGCCGACGATCGTCCCCTCGGCGGTGAGAGGGCGCGACACCGTCGGCGATTGCGAGAGCGCGGCGAGCGTGACACTCGTCCCGCTCCCCGATCCCATGACGCCGGTCGCGCGCGCGAGCCCGAAGTCCATGAGCTTCGCGCCGCTCTTCGTCAGCATCACGTTCGCGGGCTTCAGATCGCGGTGCACGATCCCCGCGCGATGCGCGCGATCGAGCGCGTCCGCGATCTGCGCGCCGAGGCGCAGCACCTCGCTCGTCGGAAGCGCGCCGCGTTCGAGCCGCGCCGCAAGCGTCTCCCCTTCGACGAGTTCCATCACGAGGAAGTCGGTGTCGCCCTCGCGGCCGATGTCGAAGAGCGTGCAGATGTGCGGATGGTTGAGCGACGAGATCGACTTCGCCTCGCGCTCGAAGCGCGCTCGCACTTCGGGCGACGCCGAGAGATGTTCCGGCAGCACCTTCACCGCGACGTCGCGGCCGAGGCGCGTATCCTTCGCGCGATAGACCTCGCCCATGCCGCCGGCGCCGAGCGGCGCGAGGATTTCGTAGGGGCCGAGCTTGCTTCCGGGGGCGAGCGGCATCGGCGCATTTTAGCGCAAGAGCGCCGACTCGCCTTTCTTTGATTTGCGTGTGCAACTGCCGCCCCGCGTTCGTCAGCAGTTTCGACGGCGATGATCGTGGCGATCCGGCCGCGGCTCCGCGCCGAAGGGGGGCACACGCGCATGGCTCGCGCCCGATCGATCACGAACGCACTCGCGCTGCCGATCCTCGGCGCGCTCTTCGCGTTCACGAATCCCGACGCGCCGCTCGCCCAAGTCGGCGGCGCCTACGATCTCTCCTGGAACACGATCGCCGCCGGCGGCGCGACCGAAAGCGCGGGGGGCGTCTACAGCCTCGGCGGCGCCGTCGGCCAGATCGCGGCGGGCGAACACAGCGGCGGCGACTACACGCTCGCGAGCGGATTCTGGGTGATCGGGGACGCGAACATCACGAGCGTCGGCGGCCCCGGCGATCCGATCGGCGCCGCACCGCCCATCGCGTTCCGCCTCTATCCTGCCGCGCCGAATCCGTTCGGCGGCCAAACAACGATCGCCTTCGACTTGCCGCATCCCGCGATCGCGACGGCGCGCATCTACAACTCGAGCGGCGCGCTCGTGCGCACACTCGCCGACGGTCTCGCCGCCGCGGGCCATCACCGAATTTCTTGGACCGGAATCAACGACGCCGGCCAGCACGTGGCGCAAGGCATCTACTTGATGCGCCTCGAGGCCGGGGCGGCCGTCGCAACGCGCAAACTCGTTCTGACTCGCTGAACCGGACGCGCCGCGCGCGCCGTCCCATCGAAAGGAGTTTCGTTCATGCGCCGTCTTTCCCGCTGCATCTGCCTCGTCGCGCTCGCGGTGGCAACCATAGCGAGCTGCCCGACCCACTCATCCGCCGACCTCTGGTCGTTCACGTATCAGGGTCGTCTCAAACAGCTCGACGTTCCGCCGACAGGTCTCTGCGATTTCAGTTTCTGCCTCTATGACGATCCCGTTGCCGGAAACCTCTTCAACTGCCACGAGAACCCCGGCATCAACGTCGAGGACGGCCTCTTCACGACGACGCTCAACTACGGCCCCGATCCGTGGGACGGCACGCCGAAGTGGCTCGAGATTCACGTTCGATTCGAAGGCGACGCCGATTGGACGATCCTCTCGCCGCGGCAGGAAGTCACCGCGGCACCCCACTCGATCTATTCGAGTTACGCGCAGGTCGCCTGGACCGGCACGAGCCAGTGGGTTTCGGATGGCGCGGATCTGACGTACCCGGGCGGCGGTGTCGGGATCACGGGCTCGTCGTCGCCATTCGCGTCGGGCAAGGGCGTCTTCCTCGAGGGCGGGCTTCCCGGTTGGGCTAACATCTTTGCGTACGACTACAGCACCGCGACGCCGCAGACACTCGCGCTCAATACGCCGGGCGGACGCGTCGGCGTCGGAACGACCGCACCGGCGGCGAAGCTTCACTCGGTGACCACGACAGACGCGGCGGCGATCCGCGGCGAGTACAACGGCCAGTTCGGCAACGGCAACGCCGGCGTTCTCGGCATCAGCTACTCGTTCGACACGAGCGGCGTGGGTGTGTGGGGAACGAGCCTGTTCGGCTACGGCGTGCGCGGCGATTGCCAAGGCAGCGACGGCGTGTACGGAACGACCGCGAATTCGTTCGCGGCAGGCGGCCACTTCGTGAACACCGCCGGCGGACCGGCGCTCTACGCGGAAGGACTCGCGAAGGTAAAGACGCTCCAGATTATCGGCGGCGCCGACATCGTCGAAGGCTTCGACACGAGCGACGAGGAGACACATGCGCCGGGGACCGTCGTCGTGATCGATGACAAACACGCCGGGCACCTGCGCGCGTCGCGCGATCCGTACGACACGAAGGTCGCGGGGGTCGTCTCGGGCGCGGGCGGGGTCGCGGCTGGAATTCGCCTCGCGCAGGAAGGCGCGCTCGACGGAGAAACGCCCGTGGCGATGACAGGTCGCGTCTACGCGAAATGCTCGTCTGAGAACGGGCCGATTCGGCCGGGCGATCTCCTCACGACATCGTCCACGACCGGCCATGCGATGCGCGCCACCGACAGCGAGCGCCGCGCCGGCGCCGTTATCGGGAAGGCGATGTCCGCTCTCGACGGCGAAACCGGACTCGTGCTCGTGCTCGTCAACCTTCAGTAGGGACGGATTCGATGGCGCCTCGCTGGCGCGTGCCCGTGTTTCCGCTCGCCGGCGACGCTCGACTCGAATGAACGCGGGCCCCGCGGCACGCAGCCGCGGGGCCCTTTCACGTTCTCGATCGCACTCGCCTGCCGACGCGCCACGATCGGCGCGCCGTCGCGTCGCTGTTACGCGGCGCGCAACTCCGACGTGCAGTGCGGGCAGCGGCTCGCCTTCAACGGGATCGCCGTCGCGCACATCGGGCAATCCTTCGTCGTCGGCGCCGCCACGGGCGCGGGCGCCTTCAGCTTGTTCATCTGGCTCACGATCATGAAGATCACAAACGCGATGATCACGAAGTCGATCACCGTGTTGATGAACGCGCCATACTTGATGACCGGCGCAGACGCTTCTTGCGCCGCCGCGAGGGTCGGATAGGCCGTCTTGCTGAGATTGATGAAGAGCTGTGAGAAGTCGACGTTCCCCATGAGCATTCCGATCGGCGGCATGACGACGTCGCCCACGAACGACGAGACGATCTTGCCGAACGCCGCCCCGATGATGATGCCGACGGCCATGTCCACGACGTTCCCGCGCATTGCGAAAGCCTTGAAGTCCTTCAGCACGAATTGATCCTCCAGCTACGATTCCATTGGAAGCTCGTCAGCGCGCGCCCCTTTGAATCGAGAACGCGCGCAACGAGCGAGACGTTGCGTCGCCGCCACCACCACCCGCCAGACTCGCGGCAACCGCGAATCGTGGCCTCTTGCGAATTAGAGGAAGTTGTAGGTCAGGCCGATCGCGAGCGTCTGTTTGAATTGCCCGCCCTTGCGTATCCCGCGGTCGACTTGCTCGATCAGGATCTCCGCCGGCAGGGCCGTGTCGACGTTCGTCGCCTCGTCGAACTTGTTGTAGACCCACTGGAGGTAGAGGTTGACGCTGACCAGCTTCGTGATCTGCGACGTGAACGTGTTCTGAAAGTTCACGTCGGGCGACTTCCAGAAATCCGCGACGGCTTCACGGCCGGGAGCAGCCGCCTGCGCGATCTTGTCGAAGTCCTCGAGATCCCCGGAGCTACTCAGGAAGACCGGCATAAACGCGAGGAGCTTTCCCGTGTAGGTGACACGATTGTCGAGGATCGGGCGCTTCACGTCGGTCTGCCACTCGAAGCCGCCATCGTTCGTCGTGACACTCTCCTTCGTCATACCGGTGTCATCAGTGAAGAACCGGCTGATGTTCTGGCGGAAACCGAATCCGAGCCGAGTGATCGCCTCGCGCGAGTCCGTCTTCTCGAGAACGCGCGCGATACCCGCGGTCTCCTTGAGGCGGATCGGATTGAACCCGATCCGTCCGATCGGATTGCTCTCGTCCGCGAACTGCGAGTCGAGACGGAACGCGACGTACGGGTCCGCGAACTTGTCGAGCGTAAAGCGCCCGACCGATTCGAACTGGATGAGATCGGTCGTCTTCTCCGGCGAGTCCCACTTCCGCTTTCCGGAGCCCGCCGTCTCCTCGACCTGGCGCAGCGTCTGCCCGTACGCGAGCTGAAGCGCGTTCGACCAGTTGTATTTCTTCGTGAACTGGCGCTCGGCGCCAAGATTCGATCCGAGCACCCACGTCACCGAGCCCTTGTCGCCGCCCGACCAGTTGTCGCTGAACGCGCTCTCGGCGAGGTTGAGGTTCGACGAGACCGAGAGCTTCCACGGGCCTGGCTCGTGAGACTTCTTCTCCGTCGCCTCCTGGGCGCGGACACTCGTGGCCGCCATCAACGCGGCGGCCGCGAGCGAACAGACAATCCGGAAGTTCCTCTGCAAATTCGCTCCTTTCGATTCAGTGAGACGCTGGGTGGAAAAGCCGCGTGACTAGCCGCCCACCGTGACGCCGAGCTTGGCCAGAGTGTCGAGCGTAAGACCGCCGGTCGGAAGCGAGTTCGCGACCTGGAACGAGTGGACCGCGGTCATCGTCTGCGAGCCGAGAACGCCGTCGATCGAGCCGGGCGAGTGGCCGGCGTCCTGGAGCGCGCGCTGGATCTGATAGATGAGCGAGTTGCTCATGTTCGTCTCGCAGAGAACCGGCTGCCATTCCATGTAGCCTTCGGTGACCTGAGCCGTGTTCGTGACGGTCTGGTACTCGGCGGGAATTTCTGTCCGGTGCACTTCTGCCGGCGCGACGAGCTTCTTCACGTGGATCGTCTTGTACTCGGCCGGAATCTCGATGACGCGCGTCGTCGGCGGCGTCTTCATCACCCGGCGCGAAACCGTCTTGTACTCCGCCGGGATCTCGATCTCGCGCGTCGTCGCCGGCGTCTTGAGAACCCGCTTGGAAATCGTCTTGTAGCGCGCGGGCACTTCGACGAGGCACATGATCTCGCCCGTGTGACCGTTGATCCTGGTGACCGGGCTCCGCCCCTTCTTCCACGTCGTGTGCGCCGCCTCTTCGAGAACCTGCTCGGTCGTCGTCTCGTACACCGCCGGAACCTCGACGAGTTGCTTCGCGGCCGGCTTCACGAGGACGGTCTCCTCTTCTATCGCGTACTCGGCGGGGACGATCTCGAGGCGCTGCGAGGCCGCCTTCACGAGCACCTGCTCATCGACCATCTCGTATCGTTCGGGCGTCACGCTCACGCGATCCGAAGCCTCGCGTTTGAGAACCTGAGTCGTCTCGGTCTTGTAGGTCGGCGGAACGTAGACGCGCGCATAACACTCCCCTGCCTTCGCGTTGGGCGGGAAGAGATCGTCTTCCGCGCCAGCCGCGGTGTAGCTCAGGGCGATCAGAGCCGCGCTGACGAACGCGCCCGAAAGAACGAGCAGAGTGCGAAGGGAAATCTTCACGACGACGTGCCTCCTTGCTTGGGTTCCAGAGTGCCGCGACGGTCGATCGACGCGACGGTGAGCGGAAGCCACTGCCTCCGACAGGTCCCTAGACCCGGTCCCGGCCGAAAAAGTCACACTGGCGGTGTGGCGGCGTCGCGAGGGCCGCAACTTCATTCGCGGCAAGGGCGCGGCTTGGCTGGAACCTTGACTTGGCACACTCGGCTGCTACAGTCGGCGACTGTTCAGGAGCGGCGGGAAGTGACTTTTGGCGCGCTCGACGCGTCCATGCGTGAGGAGATCGTTGCGAGCATCGGCGACAACGGAATCAGACGAGCAACTCGTGGAGCAGGTTCGCAGCGCGCCCCCCGGCGACCTGCGAGCGTTCGAAGCCCTCGTTGCGCGCCACGAGCAGGGGGTTCTGGCCAACTGCCGGTATCTCACGGGATCCGCCGATGACGCGGAAGATCTCGCGCAGGAAGTCTTCGTGAAGCTCTACTTCCGCCTCGGCAGCTTCGAAGGGCGCTCTAGTTTTCGAACGTGGTCGCGGAGGATCAAGGTGAACCACTGTTTGAATTTCATGCGGAAAGTCTCGGGGAAATCGTTCGTCGACGCCGACGATCCGGCCGTCGCGGAGGCGCCCCAGATGCGGGTGGAGCCCGCGGCGCAGCGCGAACACGCGGCAGCCGATGAGCGAGAGCAGATCCGCGCCGTGCTCGGCGCGATGTCGAACACGCTGCGCATTCCGCTCGTACTGCGCGACATGGATGGCCTGACCTACGAGGAGATCGCAGCGGAGTTGGGAATCCAACTTTCCGCGGTCAAGATGCGGATCAAGCGGGCGCGCGAGGAGTTCCGAACACGGTTCGTCTCCGCGAGCCACGCGCGGGAACCCGGCGGCGCGTAGCACTTCGTACGAGCGGGCCTAGGAGAGACGATGGACGAACGGGATCCGATGAGCCCGACGGACGACGATGAACCCCTCAGCGAGATCGCGTCGCTCGTGGAATCACCCTCTCCGCGCTTCCTGACGAGGATCCGCGATCGAATTCACCGGCGCGTTCTCGGCAATCAGCTCGCCGAACTCTCTTTTGGTCCCGTTTCAACCGTCTTCGTCGAATTCTTGACGGCGCTGTTCGCGGCGGTTGCGGGCACAAAGAAACGCGATCGCAGCTAGAGGAGGTTTTGAATGGGTGAGGCACCGCTCGACCTGCACGGTCAGCTCGCGCTGATCGGAACGAACATGGTGAATTCCGTCGTGACCGCCACGCCGAAGATCGTCGCCGGCGTGGTTGTGGTCGCGCTCGGATTGCTCGCCTCGAAGCTCGTCGCGTTCTCGTTCCGGCAGGTGCTCGTTCGCGCACGCTTCGATGCGCTTCTGGAAAAACTCGGTATCACGGCGCCGCTGAAGAAGCTCGGAGTTCAGCAGCCGGCGAGTCAGTTCCTCCCGAAGCTCACGTTCTATGTGCTCGTCCTCCTCCTCTTTCAGACCGTCGCCGATTCTCTGGGGCTGAAGCCGATTTCGGGGGCCATCGGTGGCTTCTTCGCGTTTCTGCCGAACCTCTGCGCGGCGTTTCTGCTCCTTCTTTTCGGAAGCATGGCCGCGCAATTCGCGGGCGGCGCCGTCACGCGCGTCGCGCTCGACTCGGGCATGGAGTTCGGCCCGACGCTCGGACGCATCGTCTCCAGTCTCGTTCTCTTCGTCATCGGAATGATGGCGATCGCGCAGCTTCAGATCGAGACCGGCATGGTCCACATCGTCACGGGCGGCCTCCTCGCGGGCATCGCGATCGCGTTCGGGCTCTCATTCGGACTCGGGACGCGTGAGTTCACGCGCAACATCATCGCCGGCTACTACGCGCGGAAACTGTTCGAGCCGGGAGAACGGATCGAGGTCCGCGGCCAAAGCGGCGTGCTCAAAGCAATCACTCCGGCGTACGTCCTGCTCGAGGAAAACGGTCAGACGATATCGATCGCGAATAGCGTCTTCCTCGACGAGATCGTAAAGCAGTAGCGGATCCGGCGCGCCGCGGCCGCCGTGAGCGCGGGCGAACGGGGCCGGCGGCAGCGCGGCGGCGCTATCGCGAAGCCGCCGTCACGCGCGCGCGACGATCACGTCGCCGAGCCGCGCGTAGTCGCTCATCTCGTTGTAGACCTGCGCGGAGAGCCGCACCCAGAGACCTCCGCGCGCGGCGTGGATCTGCGCCTCGATGCGATCCTCGAAGAGGAGGGCGTCTCGCAGGCGCGCGGCGTCGGCTGCGCTCGCGCCGAGTTGCGCTGGCAGCGCGAACGTCGCCATCGTGCCGATCATCGACTCGGGCACGCCGAGCGCCGCACCCCAGCGAGCGCTGAGGAATCGCGCGGCCTCCCACACGAGATCGTGGTTGTACGCGCGCACCGCGTCGGCGCCGAGCTCGCGCAGAAACGCGATCCCGTCCGGCGCGGCAAGGTGAGGCGACGGATCGCGCGTGCCGACGAGATCGAACTCCGCGGCAAAGCCCTGGTCGAGACCCCACGAGATCACCGTCGGATGAAGTCCCTGCTGTCGCTCGGGCGCGGCCCAGAGAATCCCGCAGCTACGCGGCGTGTAGAGCCACTTGTGCAGGTTCGCGCTGTACCAATCGACGCCGAGCGCGGGGATGTCGAGCGCGATCGCGCCCGGCGCGTGCGCGCCGTCGGCGAGAACCGCGACGCCGCGCGCGCGGCACGCCGCAGCGATCTGAGCGAGCGGGAATATCAGCGCGCTCTCCGACGTGATGTGATCGACGATCGCCATGCGTGTGCGCGGACCGATTGCGCCGATGTACGCGTCGGCGATCGCCGCCGAACTTGTCGCCGGATACGGAAGCTCGACGACGCGCACGTGAGCGCCACGCTCGCGCGCCGCGTACCTAGCCGCGTTCACGATTGCGCCGTACGCGAGACTGCCGATGAGAATCTCATCGTCCGCGCGGAAATCGAATGAGCGCAGCACGGCGTTGATTCCCGCCGTCACGTTGTCGACGAAGACGATGTCGTCGCCGCGCGCGCCGAGGAATTCGCCGACCGCGTCCGCTGCGGCGCGCATTCGCGGCTTCTGCGCACGCGGCGCGCCCACGCCGATACCCGTCAGCTCGCGCAGCAAGAACTTCGAGGGATGGCGCTCGATCTCGTCGCGGATGCGCTGCTGCGTCGCGAGCACGCGCCGCGGCGGCGCCCCGACCGTTCCGTGATTGAGGTACGTGATCTCAGGATCGATCGCCCAGGCGTCGAGCATGCGGTGACCGAATTGTGTGTGCGTCAGATGCGATCCTCCGAAGTGCGCGAGCGGTTTCGATTCGCCGGTCGATGGTGATGAAGGCGCCGATTATAGCCGAGGCTCCCCAATGAAATGCTATAGAGCCGGACCGCACGGCCTCGCGCGCGGCGACCGCGCGGCGAGCGAAAGCTCCTCGCCGAGCGCGTGTTTCACCTCGCGTCCGAAGCGGATACCGCGGGGGAAAGCGCCGTACCGCCGACGACGGCGTGGAAGAGTGCGCCCTTCGGCTTCCACGCAAGGCGCAGCTCGGCCTCTCCGAAATCGGAATCGAACGCGCGAAGTCGAATCCGATGCGGTCCGGCGTCCAACGCGATCGACCTCGCGATCTGCCGCACGCCGTGAAGCCCTCCGTTGTCGATGAAGAGACTGTCGTCGATCGAAAGCCAGCTTCCGTCGCGTGAGCGGAGGAAGAACTTGTACGCGCCGCTTGCGGGCACGTTGAGCGTGCCGTCCCATTCGACGCTGAACTCGCCGTCGATCGGACGGCGCGCGCCGCGCCAGTCGAAGCACAGGTTGCGGTCGACGCGTTCGATAACCGGTTCACCGGCGCAATTCGTGTTGGCGAAGTAGCGCGCACTCAGCCCGTGCTCCGCGGTCGCGCTCACGGCCGCGCGCGCGTCGCGCGCCCGATCATTCGAGATCGCGCGCGCCGCGACAATCGCCACGAGCGCCGCGACCGCGACGGCGGCTGCCGCCCGCGGGATCCGCGTGCTCGCGCGGAGCGCGGAAGCGGACGACTCCATCGGCGTCGCAGTCGATTCCGACGCGGACCCATCCGCCGGAGCGTCGTCGTGCGCGAGAGTTGCCTCGGCACGCAAAGCCTTCATGACGCCGCGCACGCCCGCCACGACGCCGGCGATCGGCAGCACAATCGCGAGCTTCAACCAAATCGGCGACGCATCGCGCTGGATCACGCGCGCCCAAAAGAAGTCGAACCTTCCGTCGAGGATGTACTCCCAGTAGACGACGAGCTGCGTTTTCGCGAGCGTGAAGTTGCGCCCGTCGACGTCGTTTCGGAATCGCTCGAAGTACGGCCAGTAGTCGATCGAGACGCCGACGAGTTGAATCACCACGCCCAGCGGAATGGCCGCCGCGAGGGCGATCCCCACGCGGCGCCGCGATTCGGGCGCAGCGAGCCCGTCGCCGAGCGCGAGCAACAGAAACGGAACGACCGGAAAGAGGTATCGCGGCCCGACGCACCAGTCGCCGTGCCAGTTGCGGAACGACGCGGAGGCGAACAGGTACGCGAGAGCCATCGACGCCGTGAGGATCGCCTCCGCGCGGTGGCGCGACCAGTGCGCGCGCCATGCGAAAAGCGCGGCGACGAGCGGAAGGTTCCAGAGGAACACGCTCTTGCCGGGGCTCGCGAGAAGCCCGAGGAGTCCCTTCGGCAGGAACACGATGCCGATGTCGAGATCGTCATAGCCGTTCTCGAAGAAGTCGTCGAAGCGCACGAAGTTGTAGGCCAGTACGCCCGCCGCCGCGGCGAAAATGGGGAGCGCGAGCGCGGCGAACGCGACCGCCGGCCGCGGCGATCGCCGCAGGCGGACGAGCGCATACGCGGCGAGCCCCGGCGCGGCGAGGGAGAAATCCGAAACGCGCACAAGAAGCGCCGCACCGAGGCAGGCGCCCGCGGTCGCCGCGTCGCGCGCGAGGCCGCGATCGCGAAAGCGCCCGAGCGCGATGAACGCCGCCAAGAGAAGGACGGCGATCAGAGAGTGCTCGAACGCGAACTTCGACATCGGCCAGAGCATCGTCGCCGCACCGAACACGCCGGCGATGAGCGTCGCGCGCCGCACGGAGAACCCGAGCCCGCGCGCAGCGGCAAAAAGTAAGGCCACCGCCGCCGCCGCGAGTAACTGGTCGAGCAGCGACGCGAACATCGGCGCGGTGATGATGCCGGGCGCCGCGCCGGCGCGCTCGAGGGCGCGCCCGGCCACGAAGAACGGCGCGATGAGGAGCGACTTTCCGATTCCGGACTTCGCGTAGATGCGGCCGTCGTTGGTCTCGGCCGACGCGCAGGGGCTCGGGGGGATTTCGATGCTCCCCCGCTTCACGATCGACGCCGCCATGTCGAAGCGCGCGGTGTCGTCGGGCGAGTAGGTGCGCCCACCCATCGTCAGCGCGTAGAGCGACGCGAAGAGAATGAAGAGCCAACGCGCCGGACGAACGATGATCGGATTCTCCTTTCGAGGGCGGCGAGCGCGCGCTTGCGCCGCGCCGTGTCGCGAACCGAGACTTTACGCCGATTTCATCCTGAGCGAGAATAGCCGGCGACTCACCCCGACTAGGAGGATTTCACGTGATCGTATTCGCGAGGCGCGTCACACGCGCCGCCTTTGCCACGTTGATCGCGGGTTCGTGTATTGCCGCTGCCGATGCCGCCCGGCCACGCGACGCCATCGCGGCGCCCCACATCGAATTCCTCGAGACCGAGTATCACCTCGGAAAGATGGAGCAGCATTCCGCCAAGAGCCATACGTTTCTCTTCACGAACACCGGCGACGCGCCGCTGACGGTCACGAAGACCGAAACGACGTGCGGCTGCACCGTCGCGCAGGCGACGCAGGGCGCGATTCCTCCCGGCGGGCGCGGCGAGGTCGCCGTGACGTTCGAGTCGCGCGAGGCGTTCGGCGAAATCACGAAGGCGGTCACCGTGCGCTCGAACGCCGATAACGCGGAGACGAAACTCTCCGTCACGGCGTTCATCCGCACCGATCTCTACATCCACAAATTCGTTCAGTTCGGAAAGGTCGCGCGCGACGAGGCGTCGGAGCGAACGATCGAGGCGAAGGGCGACGCATCCGTTGGGTTTCGCGTGACGAAGGTGGAGACCGACGCGCCGTACCTGAGCGCGAGCTTCAGCGAAACCCCGTCGACGGCGCCAGAATTCGGGCCGAAGTTCGAGATTCGCGTCGCGCTCTCGCCCGGCGCACCGCCGGGGACGATGAATCGCAAGCTTCTCCTGCACACGAACCTCTCGTCGAAGCCGGTTATCGAAGTGCCGATCTACGCGAACGTCGGCGGGTACCTCACGTTCAGCACCGATGCGTTGAACTTCGGCACGTTTGCCGCGGGGACGGCGAAGGTCGTGACGCTCGACATCGCCGCGCCCGCCGAGCATCCGATCACGATCGTCGGAGCGCGGTCCACGTCGCCGGATGTCACGACGAGCCTCGAAACGGTGAGCGCAGGCCGTGCGTATCGCGTGATCTGCAAGGTGAGCGCCGCGAAGACGCCCGGACGGCTTGCGGGTTCGATCGTGGTGTCGACGAACGATCGCGGCGAGCCGAGCCGCGAGGTTCAGTTCACCGGCTTCGCGAAGTAGTCACCGCAGCGCTCTGTCGCTGCGATCAGCAAAGATCCAACCCGCGAAAGGAGAAGTTCGATGGACGATCAGAGCTGGCTCCCGAAACCTGGTCCCGAGCACGCGCTGCTTAAGCAAAACGTCGGCGTCTGGGACGTCGAGTGCACTTACTTCATGGGCCCGGACCAGCCCCCGATGACGGTGAAGGCGAAAGAGACCGTGGAGATGCTCGGGCAGTTCTGGACCATCGGGCGTTTCGTCTCGACCATGATGGGGATGCCTTTCGCCGGCGTCGTGCAAATGGGCTACGACACGGCGCGACGCAAGTGGGTCGGCTCGTGGATCGACACGATGGCGCCGTTCTACTTCCTCTTCGAAGGCGACTACGACGCGAGCGGCAAGGTGCTCACGATGAGCGGGCTCGGCGGCGATATGATGTCGGGGCAGATGATCCGCTATCGCACGACGGAGGAAACCCTCGCGAGCGGTCAGCGGCGCTTCGAGATGTTCCGCGACACGCCGGACGGCGAGTCGAAGATGTTCAGCTACATCTACACGCTGACGAAGGCCGCGCGGCCGGCAAAGAAAAGCGCCGCGAGCGCGAAGAAATCGAAACCCGCATCGAAGCCCGGGAAGAAGCCGAAGGCCGCAAAGAAACCGAAGAGCGCAAAGAAGCCCGCGAAGAAGAAGTCGGGCTCCGCGAAGAAAAAGAAGTAGCGCAGAACGCGGCGGCGGCTAGAAGGCGGAGACGCCCGTGATCTCGCGGCCCACAGCGAGTTCATGGATCGTCTCCGTCCCTTCATACGTGATCACCGATTCGAGGTTCAACATGTGCCGGATCGGCGAGTATTCGATGCTGATTCCGCCCGCTCCGAGAATGTCGCGCGCATCGCGCGCGACGTCGAGCGCCATCCGCACGTTGTTCCATTTCGCGAGCGAAACTTGGGTGGCGTGCAGCTCGCCGCGGTCCTTGATGCGGCCGAGCTGAAGCGCGAGGAGTTGCGCCGTCGTGATACGGCGCGTCATGTCGGCGAGGCGCCGCTGGATCGTCTGCGTGTGCGTGAGCGGCCGGCCGAAGAGGACGCGCGTCTTCGCGAACTGAAGCGCCTCCTCGAAACACGCGACCGCGGCGCCGATCACCCCCCACGCGATACCGAAGCGCGCCTGCGTCAGGCACGACAGTGGCGCTTTCAGCGCCGTCGCCCCCGGAAGGCGATTCGACTCGGGCACGCGCACGTCGTCGAAGAAGAGTTCCGACGTGATCGACGCCCGCAGCGAATACTTTTTGTGGATGTCGCGCGCGTCATAGCCGCGCGTCCCTTTCTCGACGAGAAATCCGCGGATGCCCTCGTCGGTCGCGGCCCACACGATGGCGAGATCCGCGATCGTGCCGTTCGTGATCCACGTCTTCGATCCGCGCAGAACCCACTCGTCGCCTTTGCGCTCGGCCCGCGTCTTCATCGCGCCCGGATCGGAACCACCGTCCGCCTCGGTCAATCCGAAACACGCGATCGCGTCGCCGCTCGCAAGGCGCGGAAGCCATCGCTCGCGTTGCGCCTCGCTGCCGTACTCGCGAATCGGGTACATGCAGAGGCTCCCCTGCACGGAGACGAAACTGCGGAGGCCGCTGTCGCCGCGCTCTAGCTCTTGGCAGACGAGGCCGTACGCGACGTTGGAAAGACCCGCGCAGCCATAGCCATCCATGTTGCAGCCGAAGAGGCCCATTCCGGCGATCTCGGGGACGAGTTCCGCCGGGAAACGGTGCGCGTCGAACGCGTCGCCGATGATCGGCAGCACGCGATCGTCGACCCATCGCGCGACCGCGTCGCGGATGCTCCGTTCCTCGTCGGTCAGGAGAGAATTGACGTCGAAGAAATCCGTCGGGGAGAGCGGTGTCATCCGATGACCTCGTTGCACGGGGCGAACACGGCTAGCCGGCCTTCTCCTTCGGCGGCGCCGACGCGAAAAACTCTTCGTAGAAACGCGGCGTGTAGCTCTCGAGAAGCTGAGTGATGCGTTCGTAGTTGGACGACCGGACGATGAGCCCCGCGTGGTGCTCCTTCGTCAAGCGCCAAACGACTTCCTCGTCGTCGAAACCCGAAAGATCCGGCCACTCTTGCCGCGCGAGCGAAATCATCAGGCCCGCGTGCTCGCGGCGCTCCTCGCGAACGTGATACTTCTCGCCCGCCTTGAGCACCTCGATCTTTGCCCACTCGGCCCAGAGATTGAGCCCCGTCGCGGCCTCGACGAGTTCGACGATGTGCGCGCCGCCGACGCGCGCCGACGTCTCGATGAAGTGAAACTTCCCCGTGGTGCTGTCCCGCAGAAACTCCGTGTGCGAAACGCCGTGCCGCAAGCCCATCGCCGATAGAACGCGCCGGTTCATGTCGCGCAGCGATTCGTCCTCGAACGATCCGCGCGTCAGCGTGCGCGTCGAGAAGACGCGTCCCTTCTGCGAGACCTCGAGCGGCGGCGTCGCGTACTTGCTCGTGATCGCGAAGACGACCTCGTTCTCGTAGACGATCGAATCGACGTGAAAGATGTCGCCGGAGAGAAACTCCTCGAGCACGTAGAACGACTGCTTGTCGCCGAGCAGATCGAGCGCGCGCCAAAACTCTTCTTCGCTTTCCGTCTTCTTGATACCGAGACTCCCGGCCTGCAAACGCGGCTTGAGCACGTACGGCGGCGGCACGCGCGACATGAACTCGCGAATCCGATCGTAGTTGAGAACGTGAACGAAGCGCGGCACGGCGATCTCGGCCTCGACCGCGCGCGTGCGCATCGCGAGCTTGTCGCGGAAGTAGCGCGCCGTCGTGTCTCCCATCCCGGGAACGCGCAGATGCTCGCGGAGCGACGCGGCCTTTTCGACGTCGAAGTCGTCGAGCGCGACGATGCGATCGATTTGCTCCGTGCGCGCCATGAAGCTGACGCCATAGATGACGTCGTGCATGTTCCATTCCTTCTCGACATCGGGAATGAAGTGCAGTTCGTCGATGCTCTCACGCGGCCAGTCTTCGTTCTCGAGACTTTTCGACGTGAGAAGGATGACGCGGCATCCCTCGCGCCGGCATTGACGCAGGAACTCCTCGCCCTTCTTGTAGCTGGCGACGCAGAGAATCGTGAGCGGCTTCTGGGACATGGATGCGATCGAGGCCTCGTCGTCACGCACGCGGCGGCGTGCTCGGGTTTCGCGCGAACGCCCGGGACACTATCACGCGCGGCGCCGGAGCGGCAACCGCCGTGCGCCCGGGGCGCGCCGGGAACGCCGGGCGGGAGAGGCGCGCGACCGCTCGTTTGACAGTCCACGCCGCGACGCTACAATGCGTCACGCTGGGTGCGCACGCGCTCCGCGGGGAGGTCCGCCGATGCTCTACTCTCGAGCGACACAACACGCGATCCGCGCGCTCACGCATCTCGTGACGATCCCCGCGGGAACGTACGTCGCCGTCCGCGACGTCGCGAACGCGACGCGCGTTCCCCTCCCCTACCTCGCCAAGATCATGCAGTCGCTCGCGCGCGGCGGGCTCGTCGCGTCGAGGAAGGGGCCGGGAGGCGGCGTCGCACTCCGTCGGGGCGCGGCGCGGATCACTCTCGCCCAAATCGTCGATGCCGTCGACGGCAACGGTGTCTTCACCGGCTGCCTCCTCGGGCTGCAGCGCTGCAGCGACGCGTCGCCGTGCGCTGTGCACGAAGTCTGGAAGACGCTGCGCGAAACGCTGCGCCAAGAGCTGCACGAGTTGACGCTCGCGGAGATAGCCCCCGCGCAGCGGCCGGACTCTCGACGAACGCGCGGTCGCGCGCCGCGCTCGAACTCCTAGCGAGACCCAGCTCCAGGCGCGGCCGGTGCCGATAGCGCACCGCGGCTACCGGATCACGACGAACCGCTTCGTTTGCGTTCCGCCGTTCGACTCGACGCGGCAGAGATAAACGCCGCTCGCGACGGCGAGTCCTCGATCGTCGAACCCGCCCCACGGAACGCGATGCCATCCGGCGGAACGGAACTCGTCGACGAGGCTCATGACCCGCCGGCCGCCGAGCGTGTAGAGCGATACGCGAACCGCGGACGCGCGAGCGAGGCCGAACTCAATGACGGTCGCCGGGCGCGCTGGATTGGGGTGGATCTTGAGAACGGCCTCCGCCTCTGAGTTTTCGCGGCCCCCGCTCGCGACCGCCGTGACCGCCACGACGTCGGCCGCTTCCTCCATCAGGTGCCCGAAGTGCGGCGGCGAGACGTCCTCGAGCGGGTTGCCGTGTCCATCCAGCGTCCACTGCTTCGCGTCGACGAGCGCGCGAAAGCTTCGCCGATAGATGAGCCGCGCGCGGGCGTGCAGCGTGCCGCCGCTGACCGGCACGTCGAATGTGAATCGTGTCTCGTCCGTCGCGAGCGCGGGAATGCGGTTGTCGAACTGGATCGAGGCCGCGTCGGTGAAGAACACCGGGCCATTGCCGTTCGCGTCCTGGCTCACCTTCGCGTAGAGCTTACCGGGAAGCCCCGCGTAGTAGCCCTGCGCCGGATCCCCAACGCCTCCGAGCGCGTGGATCGTTTGATCGCCGGTGAACGTGAGCGGCGAGGAGCCCTCCTCGCGCCAAGCGTCGACGAGCAGGATCATGTTGCGGATCGTGACGCCGGTCGGCACGTGGTGGCCGGTGAGGCTGTTCGTGACTGACACGCGGACCACGAGCGAGTCGTCGACGACCTCGGCGGCCACGGTTAAATCGACCGCATTCTCGAGGTACGCGGCCGTCGTGCCCTCGATGCGATGGCTGCGAATGGTCGCCGGATCTCGCTCGAGTGGTGGATTGAGCACTGCGCAGACCCGCGTCGCTCCGTACTGCGGCATATGGCAGCCGGCGCACGTCGCGTAGAGCGGCGAGCCGGGATCGCCGTACGGGCTCGCCAGCCACTCGAGGTATGTCGGCTCCGAGATCACACCGTTCTCCTCCTCGAAGTCGCCATCTTCATCCGGATCGTTCTTGTCTTGGTGGCACGCCGCGCACACCGCCGCCGTCAACTGCGGCTGGTAGGACGCTCTCATGAGCCCGGGCGCCGTGTACGTGGCGTCGCCGAGGACGCCGTACTGTACTTGGTCGACATACGGAGGCCCCGCGGGCCGGTTCATCGTCACGACGCCCGGATAGATTCCGGGGAAGTTCGTCTTCGCCTCGTCGATATCGGCGACCTTGTGGCACAGGTCGCACGCGACGCCGTGCATCGCCCCCACCGAGAGGCTGTCGATCGGTTCGAGCCCCGAGAACGGTGTGGCCACCCACGGCTCCGGCTGATGGCATGACGCGCAATCCGACTCGGGCTCCGTCGTGGAGTGGATCGAGTCGCGCGTGTAGACGAAGCCACCCGCTCCGCCCGCGGTCCCCGTTCCGTCGTAGGTGTCGTAGACCCACGTATTCGTCCCGGCCCGCGCCATCGGCGAGTCCGTCCACTGCGCGAGCTGATCCGGGTGGCAGCCGCCGCACGAGGCGGGCGCCGCGAACGGGTAACCCGCGTTGGCGCCGATGGGCGCCGGCGCGAGAAGGATCTCGACGGAGTCGGCGGGACTCGCGACCGTCACGCCCTTGTTGTAGTAGCCCCGCGCGGCGCCCGCGATCACGAGCGAGGCGCCCGACGCGCCCGGAAGGTCGAACACGCCGTCGATCCCCGTCGTGTCGCGCTCGCTCGTGGCCCGGAGTGTGACGAGGGCACCTTCGACGGGGAGTGATGTCGCCCCGTCGCGCACAACGCCCGAGACCTGCGATCGCGCCTCGACCGGAATCACGACCAACGAGGCCGCGATCAGCGTGACGCGCACGGTCTCGGTGAAAGAGACCGCCGGTCCCCGAGACTGCGGCGGCGGGAGGAACCTCGATTCGCGACACATCGACCGAGCCGGCACAAGACCTCCCATCGGCGCACGGTCGCGACGGATCGCCGCGCCGTTTCCGCCCGTTGACAACAGTGTCGCGTCTGTTACAATAAAAGAGCGATTGGTCCTTTATTCTGACACGACCGCGGCGCGTCCTGCAAGCCCGGAGATTTGGCGGCGTGATACGCGGCGCTCGAAGCCTGCCGGGGCGGATCCGGCGCCGCCGGGCTCGTGACTCGGGCCGCGACCATCAAGCCAGCGAATGTCACTCCACCCTCGAGAAGAGGAGAAAATACTCCGATGAAAACGCACGATCGGCGTACCGCAGCACTTCTTGTGACGATTTTCGCCGCGCTCACCTTCGCGGGCTGCGGAGGGGACGATCCGGCGTCGCCAAACGCACCTCCCGGCGCTGTCACGTTCTCCGGAAACGTCTTGCCAATCCTTGCCCGAAGCTGCAACGCGACGGACTGCCACGGCTCGGTGAATCCCGGTTCGGATCTCGAACTCACCTCCTGGGAGAAGACGATCACGGGAAGCCGGTTCGGCGAAGCGCTCATTCCGTTCCGCCCCGACGAGAGCCACCTCATTACACACATGACCGGCGAGGCGCTCCCGAGGATGCCGCTCTCGCGCGACCCGCTGCCCGATTCGGAGGTGGAGACGATACGCGAATGGATCGCCACCGGCGCGCGCGACGACAACGGCGAGATCCCGTACGCGGATTCGCGCCACAAGATCTATCTCGTGAATCAGGGCAGCGACGCCGTAACGGTGATCGACGCCGACGCCATGCTCGTGACGCGCCTGTTCGACGTCGGCACCACGCCGGCGATCGAGGCGCCGCACAACATCCACGTCGATCGCCAGGCGCGGTACGGCTATATCTCGATGCTCGCAAGCGGCGAACTTGTGAAGTTCGACGTCGCCGCGGACACGGTGCTGGCGCGCGGCGCCGCGGGCGCGGCGCCGGCGCACCCGATCACTTCACCCGACGGGAGCCGCGTCTACGTCACCGACTGGAGCGCGAGCCGCTTGCTCGTCCTCGATACCGCGACGATGACGACGCTCTACTCGCTCGCGTTTCCGCCGGGCATCGGCGCGAATCCCCACGGGCTCACCATCACCGCCGACGGCCGCTACCTCCTTAGCGCGCACGAGAGCGGCGACGCAGTGTTTCGCGTCGAGCCGGGCGAGACCGCCGACGACGCGGTCATGGTTCGGATACCGTTGGGTTCCGGTGGGGCGCGACTGCGGCCGTTCATGGTGATGCCGGATCCTGAAGGACGCTTCGCCTACGCGCCGTGTCACGCGACCGGCGACGTCCGGGTGATCGACATTGAAGCGGCCGCGGTCGTCGCCGTGATTCCGATCGGGGGCAACCCGATCTCGGAGGGGATCTCACCAGACGGGCGGTGGTTGTACGTCGCGAACTGGGGGAAGAACGCAGTGGACGTCATCGATACGCAGGACTGGACGCTCGCGGCGACGATCTCCAATGACGGGCGGCCGGAGCCTATCTTCGCGCGGCCGCACGCGGCGGCCTTCACGTCGGACGGCCGCTACGCCTTCGTGACGAACGAGAACACGAACGGGCTCTACCCGCAGCATCACCCATCGGAAGCGGGCGGCGCCGATGGGAACGTCGCTATTATCGACGTGGCGACGCGACTCGTCGTCAGATCGATCGAAGTCGAAGAGGATCCGACAGGAATCACCTTCGCTGGAAGGTAAGTCAGGCAGAGAACGCGATGCCGGCGTGGGTGAGGCGTCGTGCGACGGGACGCGGCTACGCGGGGCTTCGGCCGCCCGGAGCGCCGCCGCTCTCCATGAGTTCGGCGAGTTGCACGAGGGCGCGCGTCACCATCATGCGCGCTGCGTTCGCCGACGGGCTCCCCGTCGCCGACGCGATCTCCGCGTACGAGAATCCGAACTCGACGCGAAGAATCACAGCCTCCTTCTGGATTTCAGGAAGCTGGGATAGCGATTTCTCGTACGTGATCATCTCCTCCGGGCTCACGGCGCCATGGAGCGGCGCGGCGTTGGAGGTCTCGTCGTCCCACTCCTCTTGCGCGGGGCGCCGCGCCACGCGCCGAATCTCGTCCCGCACGGAGTTCATGAGGATCTGGCGCAGATACGCGAAGAACGCGCCCTCGCGCTGCGGCTCGAACTCGGCGACGCGATCGAGCGCGCGCATGAGCGTTACCTGAACGAGGTCGTCGGTGTCGGAGAGATCGCGCGCGTAACCGGGAAGTCGGCCGTGCGCCCACCGGCGCAGGATCGGAAGGTAGCGCGCAACGAGGCGCTCGCGCGCCGGCGCATCGCCCGACCGGACGCGCTGGAGAAGCTCGGCCGTCGCCTCGAGGGTCGTTGGCGCCGGCTCGTCGTCTCGAGGCTTCTCACCGTTCGACACGCTATCGCCTCCACGCCCGCGCGCGTGCGCGCGCCGTCAGTTTGGCTCGCGCGCCGGGATGCGTCCCGCGCGGCGCGCAACGAAGAAGCTCTTTATCAATTCGCGGCACTTCGGTTCGTCTTGGCCGCCGGTCACCACGGTCGTGTGGCGCATCTTGCGCTCGGAGAACAGATCGATCATCGACCCGGCAGCGCCGATCTCCGGATCGTAGGCGCCGAAGACGACGCGCTCGACGCGTGCGAGCAGGATCGCGCCCGCGCACATCGGGCACGGCTCGAGCGTTACGTAGAGCGTCGCGCCGAGCAGCCGCCACGATTCGAACGCGGCCGACGCGGCGCCGAGCGCGAGAATCTCCGCGTGCGCGGTCGCATCCTGCAGGCGCTCGATCTGGTTGCGGCCGCGCGCGACGAGCCGCCCTTCGCGCACGATCACCGCGCCGACCGGGACCTCGCCCTCTTCGTAGGCGATTTCGGCCTCGCGGATCGCCTCGCGCATCCAGCGTTCGTCGTCAGGGTTCGAAAGATCCGGCATCTGGTGGCGGGTCTCCTAACGTGCGGGGCTTGGCGCGCAGCCGCACCAAGCCCCGTCACGTTTCGCGCGCGAGACTACCGCGACAAGAGGAGTTTTGTCGAGCGCACCTCGCCGGCGGCCTCGAGCCGCGCGACAAACGCGCCGCTTGCCACGGCGCGCCCCGCATCGTCGCGACCATCCCATCGCAGAGAGTGGCGGCCGACGGGGAACGCACCCGACGCGATCGTGCGGACGCGGCGTCCACTCGTGTCGTAGAGGATGAGCGAGACCGCGCCCGCGCGCGGAAGCTCGAACGCGAGCGTCGACGATTCGCGCGCCGGATTCGGTGACGGGTCGGCGAGCACCAGGTTCGCCACGGCGCCGCCAGGCGTGAGCCCCGTCGCCGAGAGCGGAATGAGCTGAATGTTAAGTGCGGTCGTCTGGCCGTCGAGAATGTCGACCGAGAGCGTATCGGGCAAGTACCCCGTCTTCGTCGCGATCACGGTATGCGTGCCGCCGGGGAGAATCCGGGTGTAGTTTCCGGCCCCGTTCGTCGTCGATCGCGCGTTGAAGAAAGCAGGCACGGCAACCTGCGCCGCGGAGATCGGCATCCCCGTGATGAAGTCGGTGACCGTACCGGAGACAGTGCCGCTGAGCTCGGAGTGATACAAGAGCACGAACCCCTGCAAGATGTCCGACGCGATGACCACGCCGCTCGGCAGCTTCGGGTAGACGCCCCAGCAACCGGTGTAGCCCGCGACGACCGCCGCGGTGTCGGGCCCCGTATCCCACGTGCCGATGAGGACCGGGCTCTCCGGATTCGTGCAGTCGAACATTCGCACGCCCGCTTCGTACCACGCGCAATACACCGTGTCGCGGAGCGTCGAGATGTTGTGCACGCTCGTCCCCGCGACCGGCGGAAAACTGGCGACCTGCAAAACATCGCTCGTGTCGCTGACATCGAACACGCGCACGGTGCCGTTGCTCGGAAGCTCGTCGGCGACATAGCAGTATGCGCTGTTGTCGGAGAGGGCCGTGCCGTGGCTCTGGCCGCTCGGATAGGTGACGCTTGCCACCGTGTTGGTGGCCGGCAAATCCGACACGCGTATGATGTCGAGTCGCCCGAACTCGTTGATCGCGCCGCCGTAGAATTTCCCGTTGCGAATCGTCGCGTCGTGGAAATACGGGAAGACAAAAACGCCGAGGCTATCCGGACTCTCCGGCGACGAGAGATCCCACGCGTGGAACCCTCGCGCCGCCGAGAGCATTTCCGCGCCCGACTGATCGCTTTTCGGCGCGCTCTCCACAGTCGGATGCCAACCGATCGCGTACCCAGTGCTCGTCGCCGCGTCGATGTGAAAATTACGCGCCGTAAACGAGCCGAACGTCGGCCGTGAGACCGGCGCCTCGGGATTGGTGATGTCGATGATCTGCATCCCGCTGGTCGGGCCCTGCGACACGCCGTAGATGTGTTTGTCGAAGACCTCGACATCGCGATAGACGCTCTGCACCGCGCCAAAGAAGAATCCCGTCTGATACGGATTGAACGGATCCGTGATGTTCCAGATCGAGATCCCCTCGACCGAGCCGAGGATCGCGTACTCCTTGCCGGTCACGTCGTCGCGATAGCCCCAGCAGTCCGTGTATTGGCGGATCCGTGGCAGCGGAAGATGCGTCTGGCTGAAGTGGATGAAGTTATTGTTCTGCGCGGCGCTCGCGTCGGCGAGAATGAGCAAGAGCGCGCACGAAGTGACGAAACGAGACAAGAACCCTGCCATACTTGCCTCCTGCATCCGGGTTTTTGATATCGCGTGACGATGAACCGCTTTCGGGGCGCGGCCACTCTAGCACAAACGAAGCCGCAGCCACAAGGTACGCGGGCGCGGAATTGGTGTGCAGTCACCGCGCACGGCGTCCCAATCCGCGCGGTTTCGCGACGAAGTCTGCGAGTGCGTTGCGCAGCGCGTGAGCACCGCGCCCGAAAGCACGAAAGCGCCCTGCGCGAATTGCCTCAGCGGCCGTGCGAATCCGCGCAGTCGCTAGCGCGCGAGAACAACCTTCGTCGAGCGCGCTTCCACGCCGGCGATGAGCCGCGTGAGAAATGTTCCGCTGCCGACGGCGCGTCCGCCGTCATCGCGCCCGTCCCACGCGACCGAATGCCGCCCGGCGCCAAGCACACCATTCGTGAGCGCGCGCACTCGCCGCCCGCTCGCGTCGTACACGACGAGCAACACTTGCTCGCTCCGGGGAAGATCGAGTGCGAACGTCGTCGCGCCGTGCGCCGGATTCGGACTCGCGGAGATTCGCATCGCGGCTGGCGGGGCGCTTTCCGACTCCCTCGACCCGCCGACGCCGGTCGCCTGCGAGATGAGCGCGATGTCGTAGTCGACGATGGTCTCGTCGACAACCACGACGGCCGACGTGTCGCTCTCGTAATTCGTCGCGCTCGCGATGAACTGCTGCGATCCACCCGGAAGCACGACGCTGTAGTTTCCGAGCGCGTCCGTCAGAATCGTTCGATTGAAGAAGCCGGGTACGCGAACCTCCGCGTTGGGGATTGGATCGCCCGTCATCGCATTGGTGACCGTCCCGGAGACGGTCCCGATCTGCTCCGAGTAATACGTGAGATGCAGCCCCTGCAGAATGTCCGACGAGACGATCACACCGCTCGGGAGAAACGGATAGACGGCCCAGCAGCCAGCGTACGGCCCGATCGCCATCGTGTCGGGCCCCGTGTCGAACGACGCGATCTGCACCTCGTTGAGCGGATCGGTGACATCGAACGCAAGAACGCCCTCTTCGTACCACGCGCACCAAGCCGTGTCGTTCTTCACGTAGACGTTGTGCACCGTCGTGTTCGGCCAGACGGGAAACGAGTTGAGCTGCAGAATGCTCGACGTGTCCGCGACATCCCACACGCGCACCGTGCCCGCTCCGAGGAATTCGTCCGTGGTATAGAGCCAGTTGCCGTCTTCGGACGTCCAAACGTTGTGCGTGCCCGGGTACTGCTGCGGATAGTTGATTATCGCCATCACGCTGTACGCGGGCATGTCGGTCACGCGCAGAACGTCGACCCGTCCGGGTCCGGTGATCGACGCGCCGTAAAAGCGGCCGTTCTTCGTGAAGCCGTCGTGGTAGTACGGAGTCGCGCGGTTCGCGAGAACGGTCGGATCATCGGGGCTAGCCGTGAGATCGAAAGCGCGAAACCCGGAAGCCGGCGTGCCGCCGGTGACGCCGTGGCAATAGAGAATGCCCGCGTCCTCGTCGATCCGGATCGTGTGCGACGAAAATGTTCCCTTCGTGCGAACGAGAACAGGCGCCTCCGGATTCGAGAGGTCGATCACTTGAATGCCGCCGCCGCTCCCCTCCGTTCCGACGTAGAGATTGTCGCCGTAGGTCTCGACATCGCGCCAGATGCTCTGCACTCCCGGAATGAAGCCCGTTTCGTACGGATTGAACGGATCGGTGATATTGAGAATCGACGTGCCGGTCGTCGTTCCGAGAATCGCGTACTCGACACCCGTGTTCGGGTCGCGGTAGCCCCAGCAATCGTTGTACTGCGTGTAACTGTCGACGTGCGCAAGTTCGATCATGTTCGTGTTCGGCTGCGCCGCGTGATTGAGCGCGGGAGAGAACGCGGAAAGCGCGAGCGTGAGCGCAAGCCCGAGCGGCGCGGGCGCGAAAATACGGGCGCGAAGCATGGCAATCACCGAGTGGGAACGGCGCGGCATCGAATCCTCCAGAGTTGCGGACAGCGGTGATTTAGCCGGGCGTGACGCTGGGCAGTATATCACAGCGATTCGCGTGGAATCGCAGCGAGCGCAGGCGCCGAGAAACCGTACGCCACGAAGACCGGCGCCGCCGCGGCGCAGATCGGGAAGGGATCGGCGTCGATCGCCTCATGGCGCCGCTCCGAGAAGCGCGAGACCTCGCCGCGCCTCGCGGTGATCCGGCATGCGCGAAAGCGCGCGCTCCCACGCAGCGCGCGCCGCCGCCGAATCGCCGAACGCGAAACACGCGCTCCCCAGCTCGACCAGAACGTCGGCGTCGCCCGCGGATCCGCGTACGGCATTTTCAAGAAATCGCCGCGCGGCATTCCAGTCACCGAGGCGTCCCGCGGCGAGCCCGGCGCCGCGTGCGACGCCCGCGTCGTTCGGCGACGCGGCGACGGCGTGATTCCAATATGCGAGTGCCGAATCGGAAAGCCCGACCTTCTCGTACGCGACCGCGAAATCCGTCGCGAAACGCCGCGAACTTTCGACGCCCGCGATTCGGCGCGCTTCCTTCAATGCGTCTTGGCCGCGCACGCGCAAGCCCGCCCACGCGACGTGCTCGGCCATGCGGACGTACGCGCCGACGAGCACATCGCGCTCGGCGAAGTCGATCGCCTCGACGCGCTCGGGCCGGCGAAACGTAAGGCTCTCCCAGATTCCCGCGCTGACACGCGTCTCCGGCGACCCGCCGCGAAACGCGAGGCCCCACGGAACGGGCGTGAGTCCGCGCGCGCGGAGCGGCTGCGGATCGCTCGAGAAAATCGCGTCGCTTCGCTCACGTCCTTCCGTCAGAGCCTTTCCGCCAATGCCGCGCCCTCCTCCCAGCACGCCGAGACGATCGAGCACCTTCACGTCGGCGCGATAGCCGAGCACGCCGGAGACATACGCGAGCGAGTGCACGGCCTGTCCTTCCGATGCGAGGAGAGTCGCGCCAGGATCGACGGCGATGAGGAGCGCGCGCCCGAGGTCCTCGGCGGCGGTGTGATCGCGGCGGTCGAGCCGCGGGATGCGCCGCACGGCGGGCGTCACCGCAGCCGCGAGAATCACGAGCGCGATAGCGATCGATGCAACACGCCGCGCGGAGTGCGCGCTCGCCGTCGCGCGCGCGTCGAGAAGCGCGACGACGCGCGCGCTCGCCAAGTGCAGGACCGCTCCACACCCGAGAGCGGCTAGAGAAATCGCCGGCAGAAAGAACACGCGATTGTCGTAGAGCGCCAGATCGGTGAGCGGAAAGTTCACGAGGAGAATCGTGCCGAGCGCGGAAACGATGAAAAACGCCAGGGGCAGGCGCGTGTAGAGCGGGCCGCGCGCGAAGAGGAACACGAGTCCGGCCGGAGCCGCGCACGCGAACGGCAAAGAGAGATCGTCGCCGAGATACCGCGCGACCGCCGCGATCTGTCCGGCGAAGACCGACAGCGGGCGCGCGAAGTCGTTCAGATCGCCGTAGCGGGCGCGCGAGATGTGCGCCAGACACGCGCCGACGGTTTCGGGATTTCCCCAGTCGATCGCGGGATCCAGGCGCGAACGCACGATCAGCACGGCGAAGAGCGTCGCCGGCACAAGAAGCGCGAGCGGCATGAGTGCCGACACGCGCCAAGACGCCGGTCGCGCCAAAACCCACACGACGACGCCGACAACCGCGAGGAGTGCGCCGGACGGGTGGTTCGCTGCCGCCATCCCGATCAGATACGCGAGCAGCAACATCATGCGCGGATGCGACGCGCTCGCGCGTCCGTCGCGAAGCGTGAGCGTTCCAACGAAAAGGACCGCGTGCACGAGAACAAGATGGAGCGCGTAAACCTCGGCGATCGTCGATTGCGACCACAATGTGTACGAGCCTGCAAGAAGCGCCGTCGCTGCGAGCCGCGGCGCGAGCGGGAGCCCGAGCGCCGCGCCGATGCGCAGATGAAGAAACAACGCGGCGAGCGCGCACGCGACGGAGAGATAGTTGAACCGCAGCGCTACAGGCTGGATCGGGAAGAGATACGCAAGGCGGCCGAGCAGCGTATAGAGCGGATACCCCGGCGGATGCGGCACGCCCACGACGCTGGCGGCGAGCGCAAGCTCTCCCGCGTCGCCGACCGCGATCGAGCGCGCCATCGTGCCGGCGTAGAGCGCGGCGACGCCGGCGAGAAACAGCGCCTCCGCGACCGCCGTTCCCGCGTCGCGCCTGGTCATTTCGGGGCCAGCGCTACTTCGCCTTTACGACCTTCTTCGAGTCGATGCGCCCGCTCGCGTCGAGCCGGAAGAAGTAGCTCCCCGCAGGCATCGGCTCGCCGAAATCGTTCGCGCCGTCCCACTGCGCCTCGGCGCGTTCACCGCTCGGCACGCCGTCGAGGAGAAGCCGGACGCGGCGGCCGGCGACATCGAACACCTCGAGCCGCACCGCGCCCGTGACGCGCGAAAGATCGAACGCGATCGACGTCACGTCGCGGAACGGATTCGGCGCCGGCTCTCCGAGCATGCGCTCGACCGGCGGCGCATCGGCGATCGGCACATCGGTCGTTGGCGTGTACGGATACGGAATGTTTCGCTTTGCGTTCCACGCGATGTTCGTGCCGAGGCGCGCGCGATCGATGAGATCCCAACTGTTGTAGTTGAAGCTCGGCGCTAGTTCGAGCGCCGCACCCGAGAGCCCCCAGTCGAGCCGGTCGTTGTCCGTCGTCGTCGCGGGGTTCGTGATCGGCTGCGGAGCGGCGGGGCCAAGCGTCGGAATCGCGAACGAGTTCGCACTCGCGGGGAGAATGAACTGCCATTGCGACGTCGGAATTTCGAGCGTATCGCCAGGCTCGGCGCCGGGGTTCGTATCGGGAATCACCTTCACGAGATCGAGCGACGCGAAGTGCGCATCGGCCGCGGGACTGATGCCGGGATTCTCGAGCGACGTCCACGAGAGGAATGCGCCTCCCGACTCGATCATCGGCGGACGCATGAAACTCTGCGCGATCGCCGTATCGCCGGGACTGAGTCCGCGGCGGTCGACGACGAACGAATTCGCGAGCGCGACCGCGGCCGTGTCCGACTGGAGCGCGCCAGCGAGATAGTTCTGCCCGACGAAATCGCCGCCCGAAACGATCGTCGCGACGGTCAACACCGACGGCGCGCCGCCGCCGACGAGCCCGTCGAAACCGCTCGGCACGATGCGCCCGAGCCCGGCCAGCCCGTCGAGATCCGCTGCGCCGAAGACGAAGACGTCGGTGCCGGGCGCGGTGTTCGCGACGCGCACGCGCAAATTGTTCGTGGCGTTATTCGGAAGCGTCAGATTCCGCGTCGCGGGACCGTTGACGACAACGTTCTCCGCGATGCCGTATTTCCGCATCTCGAAATCCTGAATGAGCGGCAGGAGGCTGGGGTCGTCGGAACCGAGTCCATCGAGGAGCGTCGACGTCGGAATGCGGCCGTAGAACGTGAAGATGTCCTGCGTCGTCTGGTTCTCGAGGTACAGGAAGTACGGAGTGCGCTCGACGGGAATGAACAAGAACTCGACCTGAAGCGGCAGGTAGATGTTTCCCAAGATCGGCTGATCGCCGACGAGGGGAAACTCCTCGACCACGACGGGCGCGAACTCTCCAAAGTTCGCGATCGACGTGAGATCGGAAATCGAGAGCGCCGGCATGGTGATCGCGACATCGAATTGTCCGTCGTTACTCGTCAGCGTGAAGCCGCTGATGCTTCCCTGGTAGAGCGCCTTTGGAATCTGCTGGCCGCGAAGGCCGATCGGCAGAATCATCTGCGATGCGTTGACGTTGAAGATCGTCAGCGCGTGGTAGTTCGCCTTGCCGACGGTAACGGTCTGCGGGCCGTAGAGCGCAGCGTTCGCGAACGTCGCCACACCCGAGGCGTTCGTCAGGACGAGGTTGTTCGCGAAGGGGACGCCGGGCGCGGGCCCGATCTGGCAGAACGCCCCCGAGACGGGCGCGAGCGTGCGCGCATCGATCACCGTCACCGTGACGCTGCCGGCGATCGCGCCGCCGCCGACGCCGCCTGCCGGATCGATCGCGAACGCCGTGGCGACGCCGCCCAGAGCGGCGGCCACCGAGACGAGAGCGGCAGCGGCGACGGCGCGCGCGGTCGAGCCCAACGTGGAAGACACTCCTCTCACACGAATCATCTTTCGGCCCTTTCTTGGCAAGATGAGCGAGGTTCGAACAAGCCCGAATGGGGCGACAGTGTAGCACCCTGAACTCGGCGTGTCTTTGTGCCGATGAATAGAGGCTCGGCCCGCGCCTACTCCGGCCAGCGGTGCGCTACAATGCCGGGCAGTCATGCCGGATCGTACAAGCGGAGACGCGAGTTTCGGACGCGACCCGCGCAGAGGGAAGGACGGCTTCGATGAGTAATCGCATGACGCGCGCGCGCGCGCCGATGACCCTGATCCTCGCGACATTGGCGCTGGCGGCCGGATGCGGTGACGGCGGCGTCGTCGGAATCAATCAGCCTCCGATCGTATCGATTCAGTTTCCGCAACCTGGGAATACCGTCTCGGGAGTCGGCTTCATCGTGCAGGCGACGGCGACGGACGACCGCGACGTGCGGCGCGTCGAGATTTCGCTCGACGGCGTTGTCGTCGCGACGCTCGACGAAGCGCCGTACGAGGCGTTCATCACATCGCTCGGCGTGCAGCCGGGGACTTATCCGGTGCGTGTTCGTGCGTTCGACGAACAGAATGCGTTCCGCGATGCGATCGTGAGCGTCAGCGTCAGCGCGCGCGCCTTCCGCCGCCTCACCGCGCCCGAGGCGGGCATCCGCCACACGGAGCCCGCGTGGCACCCGCAAGCCGTGCAGATCGCGTACGCGCGCGGCGGCACCGGCGCCAACACCACGAAAAACGTCTACGTCGTTTCGTCGCTCGCGACGGATGGACTCGGCCAGCGCGTCACCGACTCCGCGCTGCAGGATGGCAATCCATCGTTCTCCCCCGACGGCGCGTGGATCGCGTTCGAATCGAATCGCACCGGTTTCTATCAGATCCTCGCGCTCGGCCTCGCGTCAGGCGAGGTGTCGCCGCTGACGAACATCGGCTTCGCGAATCAGCGCCGGCCGTCGTGGGGCAAGACGGAAGGGATCGACTCGTGGATCGTGTACGACACGGATCGCTCGCCCGCGAGCGCGTCGCGGCGCGACCTCTACATGGTGAAAGTCGCCGTCGACGCCGACACGGTCACGATCATCGAACCGATCGGCCAGCCCGACCTGCCCGCCGACACAAACAACTCCGACGATGTCGCGCCGCAGTGGGCCGCGAGCGGAGCGCTTGGCGTCAGCTCGAACCGCTCCGCGGGCACGCACGCGGTCACGCTCCTCGATCCGTTTCAACCGCAAGGCGCGCGCGTCGTCAACGGCACGAATCAATTCCTCGAGGAAGAGTACGCGCCGTCGTTCTCGCCGCACGGCACCTTCGTCGCGTTCACCGAGCGCATCACGGGCGCGGAGAAGGTGTTCGTCGTCGCCGTGGAAGGTGACGGCAGCGTTCGGTACGAGGTCGCCCCGGGAAGCGCCGGCTTCTCCGACGCGTTCGATCCCGCGTGGTCCCCCGCCGGATCGAAGATCGCGTTCGTCTCGACCCGCAGCGGCACCGCAGAGATCTGGATCCTCGAATAGTCGCCCCCGCCGTCGCGTTGTTGGGGCATGGAGCGCGTGCTACCGTAGACGCATATCCGACGAGGCCGATCGCCAGCCCGACGCGTCCAAGCCTGGCACGATGGATGCGGTCCTCGACGCCGACACGCTGCGCGTTGAGCGGACGCCACTCCGAGAAAACCTGAAGCTCTCGCCGCGCGGGATAGGCCGTAGCGAACGCGCGGGCAACGCTCATCGCTAGAACGGGAGACGACGCCATGACCGCGACGAATCGACACCACGGAAGTCACATCGGTACCCTCCTCGCGGCCGCCACTTTGAACCTGCTCATCGCCTCGGGCACGGCCCTCGCACAGAACGAGATCTCGCTCGAGAACGCTCTGCCCGGCAACCCCGCCACCGAGTGGGACGTATCCGGGGCGGGGGACGCGAGCATCCAGGGGTTCGCGACCGACATGAGCGTCGATCAGGGTGGGACGGTCGTCTTCAAGATCGACACCGGCGCCACCGACTACCGGATCGATATCTACCGCATCGGCTACTACGGCGGGCTCGGCGCGCGCAAGGTCGCCACGGTGGATCCGACAGTGCCGCTGCCGCAGACGCCACCAGCTCCGCTCACGGACCCCGCCACCGGACTCGTCGACTGTGGCAACTGGTTGCCTTCGGCCGTCTGGGCGGTACCCACCAACGCGGTCTCAGGCGTCTACATCGCGAAGCTCGTTCGCGAGGACCCCGACGACGGTCGGGCGAGCCACGTCATGTTCGTCGTGCGCGACGACGACGGCGAATCGGACCTCGTGTTCCAAACGAACGACGCCACCTGGCAGGCGTACAACACCTACGGCGGGAACAGCCTCTACCTCGGATCACCAGCCGGGCGCGCATACAAGGTGAGCTACAACCGGCCCCTCACCAGCCGCTGCTGCAATTTCCCGAACGGCTCCATCGTGTCGGGGTTCTTCGGCGCCCAGTACCCGATGGTGCGGTGGCTCGAAGCGAACGGCTACGACGTGAGCTACACGACGTGCGTCGACACCGATCGCTTCGGCGCCGAGATCCTCGAGCACGACGTCTTCGTCTCGGTCGGGCACGACGAGTACTGGTCGGCAGCGCAACGCGCGAACGTCGAAGCGGCGCGGGACGCCGGGGTGCATCTGGCGTTCTTCAGCGGCAACGAAGTGTTCTGGAAGACCCGTTGGGAACCGAGCATCGACGGTTCGTCGACACCGCATCGGACGCTGGTCTGCTACAAGGAGACGCACGCCAACGCGAAGATCGACCCCCTGCCGAACGTGTGGACGGGAACGTGGCGCGACCCGCGCTTCAGTCCGCCGGCCGACGGCGGGCGGCCGGAGAACGCGCTCTTGGGAACGATCTTCACCGTCAACGGCATCCGCAACGACGCACTCGAAGTGCCCGAGGCGGACGGCAAGATGCGCTTGTGGCGCAACACGAGCGTCGCGACGCTTCTCCCCGGACAGGTCGCCACGTTCGCCGCCGGCACGCTCGGTTTCGAATGGGACGAGGATCTCGACAACGGTTTCCGGCCGCCCGGCCTGGTTCGGCTCTCGACGACGACCGTGAGCGGCGTGCCGCTCCTCCAGGACTACGGATCGACGTATGCGTCGGGAACCGCGACCCATCACGTGCTGATGCACCGTCGCACGAGCGGCGCGTATGTCTTCAGCGCGGGAACCGTGCAGTGGTCCTGGGGGCTCGATGCGGCGCACGACAACGCCGGTCCCGGCGCCGATCCGCGCATTCAACAGGCGACCGTCAACGTGTTCGCCGATCTGGGAGTGCAGCCCGCCACGCTTCAGCCCGGGCTCGTCCCGGCGACGGCTTCGACCGATGCGACGGCGCCGGTCTCGAGCATCGCGTCCCCGACTGCCGGTGGCTCCGTGCAAAGCGGCGTGCCGACCATCGTCTCTGGCAGCGCGAGCGACGTCGGCGGCCGCGTCGGCGGCATCGAGGTTTCCGTCGACAACGGTGCGACCTGGCATCCCGCGGTAGGACGCGAGTCCTGGACCTACGCGTGGACCCCGGGTGCGCCGGGAATCGCGACGATTCGTTCCCGGTCGGTGGACGATACCGCGAATCTCGAAAGCCCAGGCGCCGGCGTGACCGTAACGATCGAACCTCCGGGTGCCGCGACGTGTCCATGCCGCATCTTCACGGCCGCGCCCGGCGGGCCGGCGGCCAACGACCCCGCGTCGGTAGAAGTCGGCGTGCGGTTCTTCGCCGATCGTGACGGGCTCATCAGCGGCGTCCGGTTCTACAAGCCAGGCCCCGCGACGGGCGGCGTGCACGTCGGCAGCTTGTGGACGAACACCGGAACGCTCCTGCGCAGCGCGACGTTCGCAAATGAGACCGCCTCGGGCTGGCAGGAAGTCAGCTTCGGCGCCGGCAACGAGGTGCCGATCGAGGAGGGGACGCTCTACGTGGCGTCCGTGCTGATGCCGCAGGGCAACTACGCCGCCACGAACGGCTACTTCGCCTCGCAGGGCGTAGACAATCCGCCGCTCCACGCGCCGCCGAACGGGAGCGGCGGCTTCGCGAACGGCGTGTACGTGTACGGCTCGGGCGGATTCCCCGTGAACTCGTTCCAGTCGACGAACTACTGGGTGGACGTGGTCTTCGACACGCTCGCGGGGCCGCCCGTCTTGCAGTGCGCTCTGGACGAGACCTCCGCGGACTTCGCGTTCGGCTCCTTCGGAGTCGGCACGTACCTCGGCGAGACGGATGACGGCGAGGTGATGCTCGCGCCCGCGGCGGGCGCCGAGTTTTTCGGCGGCGCGCTGCCCGGCGGCTGGTCGAGCGCGCCCTGGTCGGGCGGAGGAACCTCGCAGGTCTTCGGCGGCTCGCTCGCGGCGGACGGCGCGCGCGTGACCACGGACGCCGGATTCGGGCCAGGACGATCGCTCGAGTTCGCGGCCAACTTCAGTGGCGCTCCGTTCCAGCACGCAGGGCTCACGTTCGACGCGGACGTGAACGCGCCGTGGGCCTTCTTCAGTACGTGGAACGGGGGCGCGCTCTACGCCCGCACGAGCGACGGCACCAGCACGCTGATTCCCGGCGCGTGGCTCGGGGCTTCGCACCGCTACCGCATCGACTGGCAGGCCAGCGGCTTCAACTTCTCGATCGACGGCACGCCGGTCGCGTCGATTCCCTTCGCCGTCGCATCGAATCTGCGATTGTTCGCGAGCGATTTTTCGCCCGGCGGCGGCAGCCTCGTCGTGAACTGGATGCGAATCTCCCCGTACGCCGTCTCGGGCAGCTTCACGTCGCGCGTGGGCGACGCGGAAGGCATCGCGACCTGGGGCGCCTTCACGTGGAACGCCGACGTCCCGTCCGGCACCAGCTTGGCGATGTTCGTCCGCACCGGGGATACGGCGATTCCGGATGGGAGCTGGTCCGGCTTCGCGCCGATTGCGAACGGCGGCGACGTGGCGGCAAACTCCCGATACATCCAATACCGCGCCGATCTCGAAGCGTCGGATCCGACGAAGACGCCAACGCTGAAAAACGCGGCGATCGACTGCGAATTCATCGTGAGCGTTATCGGAGCGGACGAGCCGGCCGGCCGATCGCTGGCACCGGTGGTTATGCCCAATCCTGTCTCTTCGCATGCGGCCTTCGAGTTCGCGGTCGGCGCCGAGGACGTGGCGGGCGGGCTGGCCGCGGTCGAGCTGACGATCTACGACGCGGGAGGACGCGTCGTCCGCTCGCTCGCGCGAAGCGCGCTCCAAGCCGGGAGGTATCGAGTGGATTGGGACGTCCGCGACGATCACGGGCGCCCGCTCACGACGGCCGTCTATTTCTACCGGATTCGCGCGGGCTCGACGGAGAGAACGGGCAGGTTCGTCGTGGTGCGATGACACCTGACGCGGCGCGCCGCGTTGACGCGTCGTGCGCGCCTCTGATACTGTAGGCGCCGTTCGCATTGGTGATCGTGCTCCGCACGGTCGCGCCCGCGCCGCTTCGAAATCTCAGAGTGGTTCTTCGCGAATCCGCCCGACGACCTAACGAGAGGATCCCCCGAATGCCCGACCCTGCGATCCCTCACGCGCTCGATCACGGCACTGCGCTATTGGTTCTCGAGGACGGCAGGCTGTTCGAAGGCGAGTCGCACGGCGCCATCGGCGAAGCCGGCGGCGAGGTCGTCTTCAACACCTCGATGACGGGTTATCAGGAAATCCTCACCGACCCGTCGTATCACGGGCAGCTCGTCGCGATGACGTACCCGCAGATCGGCAACTACGGCGTGAACGCGGCGGACGCGGAGTCGTCGCAGCCGCATGTGCGCGGTTTCATCGCGCGCGAGTTCTCGCGCATCACGTCGTCGCATCGCGCCGAGATGTCGCTCGACGCGTACATGGAGACGCATCGCATCGTCGGGATTCACCGTATCGACACGCGGTCGCTCACGCGCCATCTGCGCGAACGCGGCTCGATGCGCGGCGTGATCGCAAGCGGCGGCGGCGTGAGCGCCGCGCGCGACCGCGACCGGCTCGTCGCCGCGGCGCGCGCGATTCCCGATCTCTCGACGATCGACTCGGTGCTCGCGGTCTCGACGCCGAAGCGCTTCGAGTGGAAGAGCGAAGGCGCGCGCGGCACGCGCTCCTACGGCGGTCCGACGATCGCGGCCTTCGACTTCGGCGCAAAGCGCAACATCCTGCGCAGCCTCACCGCGATGGGCGCGCGCGTGATCGTCCTCCCCGCGAAGACAACCGCGCAGGAGGCGCTCGATCTCAAACCCGACGGTGTCTTTCTCTCGAACGGCCCGGGCGATCCGCGCATGGCGCCGTACGCGATCGAAACGATTCGCGCGCTTATGGGCGAGTGTCCGATCTTCGGGATCTGCCTCGGCCACCAGCTCATCGCACTCGCGAGCGGCGCCGAAACGTACAAGCTCAAATTCGGCCATCACGGCGGCAATCATCCGGTGCTGCACGCGGAGACGGGGCGCATCGAGATCACCACGCAGAATCACAACTACGCCGTGGAGCCCGCAAGCGCCGCGAGCGCCGGATTCGAGATTACGCACACGAATCTCTACGACGGAACGGTCGAGGGAATGCGTCACAAGGAACTGCCGCTCTTCTCGGTGCAGTACCACCCGGAGGCCGCGCCCGGCCCGCACGACTCGCACTATCTCTGGGACGAATTCCTCGCGCTCCTCGGCGCGGCGGAGAGGTAGCGCATGCCGAGACGCACCGACATCGAGAAGATTCTCCTGATCGGATCCGGGCCGATCGTGATCGGCCAGGGTTGCGAATTCGACTACTCGGGCGCGCAGGCGTGCAAGGCGCTCCGGCAAGAGGGATTCAAGGTCGTGCTGGTGAACTCGAACCCGGCGACGATCATGACCGATCCCGAGATGGCGGACCGCACGTACATCGAGCCGATTACGCCGGAGTTCGTGGAGCGCATCATCGCGCGCGAACGCCCCGACGTCATTCTGCCGACGATGGGCGGCCAGACGGCGCTCAACATCGCGGTGACGCTCGCGGAGCGCGGCGTCCTCGATCGCTACCGCGTGGAACTCATCGGCGCGAAACTCGAAGCGATCAAGAAAGCCGAGGACCGCGAACTCTTCAAGAACGCGATGGAGTCGATCGGCATGGACCTGCCGAAGGGCGGATTCGCGCGCAGCCTCGACGACGCGATGCGCGTCATCGACGACGTCGGTTACCCGGCGATCATTCGGCCCGCCTTCACTCTCGGCGGCACCGGCGGCTCGGTCGCGTACAACGTCGACGAATTCAAGGAATTCGTCGCGTGGGGGCTCGCGAGTTCTCCGATCGGCGAGCTGCTCATCGAGCAATCGATCATCGGGTGGAAAGAGTTCGAACTCGAAGTCGTGCGCGATCTGAAGGACAACGTCGTGATCGTCTGCTCGATCGAAAACTTCGATCCGATGGGCGTGCACACCGGCGACTCGATCACGGTCGCGCCCGCGCAAACGCTGACCGACCGCGAGTACCAGGCGATGCGCGACGCAGCGATCAAGATCATCCGCGAGATCGGCGTCGAGACGGGCGGCTGCAACATCCAGTTCGGCGTGGAACCGCAGACAGGCCGCATGGTCGTCATCGAAGTGAACCCGCGCGTGTCGCGCAGTTCAGCGCTCGCGTCGAAGGCAACGGGGTTCCCGATCGCGAAGATCGCGGCGAAACTCGCGGTCGGCTACACGCTCGACGAGATCAAGAACGACATCACGCGCGTGACGCCCGCGTCGTTCGAGCCCGTGCTCGACTACGTCGTCGTGAAGATCCCGCGCTGGAACTTCGAGAAATTTCCCGGCGTCGACGAGCGCCTCGGCACGCAAATGAAATCGGTCGGCGAAGCGATGTCGATCGGCGGCACGTTCAAGGAAGCGCTGCAGAAGGGACTTCGATCGCTCGAGATCGGGCGGTTCGGGCTCGGCGCCGACGGAAAGGACCCCGTCGATCTGCGCGCGTTGCGTCCCGAGGAGCGCGAGGCATTCAAGGAGAGCGTCATCTCGCGGCTGCGTTCTTCGCTCTGGGACAACATCTTCTATCTGCGCTACGCGTATCTGCTCGGGCTTTCGACGGAGGAAATTCACGATCTGACGAAGATCGATCCGTGGTTCCTCGACAACATTCGCGAGATCGTCGAGGTCGAAGAGGAATTCGCGGCGTTCGCGCGCGCGGGCGGCCAACCTTCGCGAGAGATGTTGCTGCGCGCGAAGCGCACTGGCTTCTCCGACGTGCAGCTTGCGCATATCTTCGACCGCACAGAGCAAGAGATGCGCGAGACGCGGCGCCAGGCCGGTGTGGTCCCGAGCATGAAAACCGTCGACACCTGCGCGGCCGAGTTCGCTGCGTTCACGCCGTACCACTACTCGACCTACTGGGACGAAACCGAGGTCGAGCCCTCGACGAAGAAAAAAGTGCTGATCCTCGGCGGCGGCCCGAACCGCATTGGCCAGGGAATCGAGTTCGACTACTGCTGCGTTCACGCGGTGCAGGCGCTGCGCGATGAAGGCTACGAGACGATCTTGCAGAACTCGAATCCCGAGACGGTTTCGACCGACTACGACACAGCCGACCGGCTCTACTTCGAACCGCTCACGCTCGAGGATATTCTCGAAGTCGTCGACGCGGAGAAACCCGATGGGGTCGTCGTGCAATTCGGCGGGCAGACGCCGCTGAAGCTCGCGCTCGCACTGGAAGCCGCGGGGGTGCCGATCATCGGAACGTCTCCGAGCGCCATCGACGTTGCGGAAGATCGCAAGAAGTTCGGGCTGATCGCCGAGCGGTGCGGGCTCACGCCCCCGCCGAGCGGCACCGCGCTTTCGATTGATGAAGCGCGCGGCGTCGCGGAGCGAATCGGCTTCCCGCTTCTCGTGCGTCCGTCGTACGTGCTCGGCGGTCGCGCGATGCGCATCGTCTACGACGAACTCGCGCTCGAGGAGTACATGCGCATGGCGGCGGACGTGTCGCCCGGCCATCCGGTGCTGATCGACCGCTTTCTCGAGGACGCCTACGAGGTCGACGTCGACGCCGTCGCCGACCGCGAGCGCTGCGTGATCGGCGGCATCATGCAGCACATCGAAGAGGCGGGAATTCACTCCGGCGATTCCGCGTGCGTGCTCCCCACGTACCTGATTCGCCCCGAGCATCTCGAGATCATTCGCGAGCAGACGAAACGCGTGGCGCTGGAACTCGGCGTGATCGGCCTGCTCAACGCGCAGTACGCGATCAAGGAGGGTGTCGTCTACATTCTCGAGGTGAATCCGCGCGCGTCGCGCACGGTGCCGTTCGTCTCGAAGGCGATCGGCGTGCCGCTCGCGCGCATCGCCGCCCGCCTCATGGTGGGCCGCACGCTCGCCGAGATCGGTTTCCTCGAGGAGCCGATCCCGCCGCACGTTTCCGTCAAGGAAGCGGTTCTCCCGTTCTCGAAATTCCTCGGCGCGGATGGATTCCTCGGCCCCGAGATGAAGTCGACCGGCGAGGTGATGGGAATCTCCGACAACTTCGGGCGCGCGTTCGCGAAGAGCCAGATGGCCGCGGGCGACGAACTGCCGATGGCCGGAACGGTTTTCATCTCGGTGAACGATCGCGACCAGAAAAACGTGCTGCCGATCGCGCGCGACCTGGCGTCGCTCAGGTTTCACATCATCGCGACACGCGGCACGGCGGCGGCGCTCGAAGCCGCCGGGCTCGCGGTAAAGATGGTGCCCAAGCTCACGGAAGGGCGGCCGAACGTGCTCGACCTCATCGTCAACGGCGCCATCGACATGATCGTGACGACACCGCTCGGCAAGAGTTCGCGCGCCGACGACGCCGCGATCCGGCGCGCCGCGATCGTGAAAAAGATTCCTTTTATAACAACGCTCTCCGCCGCGTCCGCCGCGGTGCTCGGGATCAAGGCGCTCTCCGACGCCGGCATCCAGGTGCGCAGCCTTCAGGAATACCACGCCGTGAAATCACAGCCGGCGCCGCGCTACGCGGCGGCAGACGCCGATCCAGCCTCGGCGCGCCACGCATAAACTCCCCAGTCGCAGATCGCACCACATTTTGCGATTTCGTACTGACCTAGTCTGATTTGGTGAGTTTGCGTTCAGGCACGGCGGCCGCGTACGACGCGCGCCGGCCCCGTGCGCGGCCCGGCGCCCGCGCCGGTCGTTTGGACCACTCGTCCGGAGCAGATGGGCGCGCTCTGTCCATTTGTCAGCTTCGCGCGGCGCGCCCCACCGACCCGCAGCTCTATCTTCAATCGCCGCAACAGATCATGATCCCGCCCCGTTGGTCCGGCAATTGCCAAAAGACGGGGCAACCCTTCCGGTTGCGCTCGCGCGTCACAGCAAGGCGGTTCGGAGACGATCGGGAAGGGGGCGGGGACGGCAACGACGCTGGTCCATCGCGGGAGCTTCAGAAATGAATACACGGTTCACGACAGCAGCACTCGCCTTCGCCGCGGCCCTCCAACTCGGCTCCTCGTCCCCCGCCGACGCTGACAAAGTCGAAATCACATCCGTACAGAATATCGTCATCGGCGCATCGGGTCTTGATCCGTTCCGCCGGCCGCTCGCTCTCGCGGCCGATCCGCTGCGCGGCGTCCTTCTCGTGGCTGACACGGGCAACAGGCGCGTGGTGGTCTTCGATCGCACGGGCCGCGCCCGCGGCGTCATCGGCTCGGCGCCGGTCGACGAGCGCGGCACCGTCGGCGCGCCGTCCGCGCTCGCGCTCGACCGCCGCGGCCGCATCTACGTGCTCGACGAGATCCGCCGCACGATCGACGTGCTCACACCGACCGGCTCGCGCATCGCGGAGCTCGCCCCGGTGCTCCCCTCGACCGCGGCTTCGGGGACGATGCTCCAAGACCTCGCAATCGGCTCGAGCGGCTCGATCTACTTGCTCTACACCGGCGCGACGCCGGGAATCCTCGTTCTCGACGCGAAGGGACGGACTACGCGGGAGATCGGATTCCTCGCCGCGAGCGCGGACGGTCTCAACGGTCCGGTCGCGATTGCGGTCAGCGCCTCCGAAACGATGATCGCGACGGTCGACCCGCGCGCTGAGAACAGCGTGCGCGTGATCTCGGCCGACGGCGCGCTCGTCGCGTGCTTCGGCTCGCATGGCGAAGGGGAGGGGACGTTCTCCCTCGCCGCGAACGTCGCGTTTGGGCCCGGCGAAACCGTGTGGGTCGTCGACGCCGTGCGGCACTCGTTGAGCGCGTTCGAGCCCGATGGCCGCTTCATCGGCCGCATCGGCGGCTTCGGCGCCGGCCCCGGCCAATTCAACTATCCGATCGCGTGCGAATTCCTTGCGGACGACCTGATCGCTGTTCTCGAGCGCGCGGGCGACCGCTTGCAAATGCTGAGACTAGACGTGGAAACCTCCGGCGAGCCGCGTCTTGCATCTGAAGCCCCTGCTCTGACCGCTTCGGAGCTCGGGGAAATCACTGGCGGGAGGAGGTAAGTCAGATGAAAGCGGCGTTGTTGGTCAGTTTTGGAGTGGTTGTGGGGCTAATTGCGCTGGCATCTTGGAGCTTCGCGGGCGACTACCACTATGGTGTCGACCTTGTTTGCTCCGACTGCCACGTGATGCACTACAGCCAGCAGCACGGCTACAATCCCGACGGGTCAGGCAACGTAGTGACTCTCTCGGGCGGACCGCACGAGTACCTGCTTCGGAACGACGTCAATGATCTTTGCCTTTCGTGCCACAACGGTCAGTCGTGGGCCCCGGACGTGTTCCAAGCCCACAGCAACGGATACGTGCGGCAGGCGGGAGCATTGAACGAGGTTGGCGGCGGTGTGCCGTACGAAGACGCGTCGGGTCACACGCTCGGTTCGACGGACGTGGCGCCGGGATCCAATCCGGCGTGGAGCAACGCTTCTGGACTAAACTGCGCGGATTGCCATGCCGTCCACGGACGGACGAGCTTGCCCGCACCGGGCGGCTACCGTAACCTGCGGTCCGCAAGCGGTGTGGAGATGTCGTATTCGCGCGGCGATGTGGAGATCACGAACGACCTGACGAAGTGGGTCTTCGAGGACGCTTCGAGCGGTGCGAGCGCGAATCACTACGGAGTCGGTGCGATTACGTTCAATGAGCCGGACCAGACGAAGTCCCAATACGCGCAGTACTGCAAGGCGTGCCACACGGACTTCCACGGTGATGTGGGCGGTGCGGAAATTGGTGGTGTGGGGAGCCCTCCTGAAGAGTTCATCCGGCACCCGTCTTCGACGGCGAACATCGGCGCGATCGGCGGAGGCCACTCGAGCCTCACCCGGTTCGCGGGCAAGGTGAATCAAGTGCAGGTCATGTCGCCGGCGGGCAAGAAGGCCGGAACGTACACGACGACCGACACGGATCTCACGGCGTCGTGCATGAGCTGCCACAAGGGTCACGGCAACCAGAACGCGTTCGGCTTGATCTACATGCTCGGCACCGGAACGATCACGGAGCAGGGCGACAACGGAGTTGACGCGCGCAACATGTGCCGCCAGTGCCACGGCCAAGGAACGAGCAGCACGGCCTGGTAATTGTCGGAGTAGACTGTTTTCTGAATCGGGGATCTGGGCTCCAGCACTCCGGCCACGGCTGGAGCCCACTCCACCCCCGGTGAACGTGCAGTAGCAGCGCCCGGCCGTGTTGCCCCTTCGGCCGGATTCCCGGTGGCCGTGCGGAGACGTCGATGAGGTTCCATCCGGGGATCGCGCTCGCCGCGACCATCGCCGCGACGGCGTGGGCAGCGACCACCGCGATCGACTCGGATCCGCACGGCAACCCGGCCAGCGGCGTCCTGCGCATCACGACTGACCCGCCCTCGCGCGGCGAGTGCCAGCAGTGCCACCCCACCCACGGCGACGAACTCAACATCAGCGGCTTTCCGCCGGTGCTCTTCGACGAAAACGCGAACGCGATCGCGTTCTTCCTCGAGGGCGACGGCCCCTGCCATCCTGGGATGCCGATCAACTACCCGCTCGGCGAGAGCGATCGCATCCCCGAGACGGAGCCCGGCGCCGGCTACTTCGAGGCGAACAGCGGCGGCACTCGCCTCGTCGGCGTCGAGCTTCGCGGGCGCTGGCCCGGCGAGGCTGTCTACACGAATAGCGAGGCGACCGCGGAGGGGCGGCTCATCTCGCCGCACGCGTTCGACCCCGACATGCCGCGGCGCGACGCCGGCGGCGAGGGGCTTTGCCTCAACTGCCACGACCCGCACGACACGCCCGGTCAGCGCGATCTGTTGTTAGCGCGCTACGACGGCATCGGCGGCTATCAGACGGTTGGCCCGCCCCCCGAGTACCGTTTCTGTTTCACATGCCACGGCGCCGACGGCGCACCGGGCATGGAAATCGAGAATCGCTACATCGAGGACTACTACGACGCGGCGCTCAACGGCGAGTTCGCGGGACACCAGATCCGCAAGAACCCCGACATCGCGCTCTCGTGGCCGTCGAACGTGCGCGTCGGCGACCGGCTCCCCTGCTACGACTGCCACAACCCTCACGGATCGCGCGGCAATAACGGCGTCGAACCGAACGCGTTCCTGATCAGCGACCAGCGCCCCGGTTGGAGCGGGCTTACGAATACGCTCGACGACGCGGCGCAAGCGCGGCGCTTCTGCCTCGGTTGCCATATCCCCTCGGATGGGATCCCGGGGTCACAGACCGTCGAGGGAATCGTCATGAACACGCTCCCGGACGAGGACGAGCACATGTCGACGGCCACGGAGAGCTGCCACGACTGCCATGGGCGCGACTACTCGAGCCCAACGGGCAAGAACGTTCACAACCCGTCGGAAGGGGATGTGTAACCACGCGTGCTAGCGATGCGCGAGACGAAGGACGCGAGCGAGGCTCCGAGGCAGCGGCCGCGATACGCGCGCTCTTTGCAGCGATGGCGTGGGTCGCCGCGGCGGCGGGCGGGGCGACCGGCGCCGACGGCAAGTTCGTCGGCTCTTTCCACCGCACGACCGGAGCGGAAGAGCAGGACGTGCTGCGCATGCGTTATGACATCGGAACGCGCGAGCAGATCCCCGCGGGGTTCGACCTCGATCTGCGAACGTCGCTGCAATTCTCGCGGCGGCCTGGAGAGTCGAACTCCGACCTCCTCCGAAGCCGGTTCTTCGGCGAGGCGCGGCGCTCCGGGGTTCGCTTCTACGGAAACTTCGTTCCGTGGCAAGAAATCACGTCCGGCGAGGGTGGGCCCGAAGAGCACAACCTCCAACTCGGCCTCGCGCTCACGCCGCGCAAGGCGCCGCAGCTTGATTTCGGCTACAACCGCCAGCGCCGAGCGCGCAGCGGCGTCGTGTCCGAGTCGGAGGATCGCCGCGCGCGGATTTCGTACGCGCTCGGCGGCCTCACCGCGCAGGCATCCGTGCGGCGGCTCGACGCCAGCGCCGAACCCGCGCTTCAGGTCCCCGCGCGCACTGACGAGGTGCGTGCCGGGATGAGCGGACTGACGCGCATCGGTCCGGTCTCTTTGTCGGGCGACTACGAGGCGGCGTTCACGGACTTCGAGTCCGCGGACCGGCGGCGCGACACATCGGTGCACGGCGCGCACGGCAACGCGGCGTGGGCGATCCACCCGCGTTTCTCCGCGATCGCCTCCGCGGTCGGCCGCTGGGGCCACAGCGACGACAACTCGCGCCCCGGGCGCGAGGAGATCGAAGAGCGTTATCTGAGCGGCGGCGCGCAGTACCGTCCGTGGAACAGCCTCGATCTTTCAGCACTCCGCGAGCACCGGCGAAGCGCCGCGGCGACGAGCGTCGTCGACACCGACTACCTCCAATTCGACAGCAGTTTCCGCAAACCGATCCGCAGGGGGCTTCAGTTCCAGAGCGGGTACCGCCACACCGTCGCGACGTCGTCGGACCGCGGCGAGATCCCCAACCGCTCGGCGAACGCGCTCATCGACGGACGGCTGCGCGAGCACATCGACGGGCGCTTCGAACTACGCGCGTCGAAGTCGGCCACCGATGAGATCGACGACACGCGGTGGGTGCGGCTCGCGCAGCTTCGGACACGGCCGTCGCGCGGCATGCGCGTCGAGGCAACGTGGACGCGGACGACGACGCCGATCGCGGTGATCGAGGCCCCGGACGGCGCCGCGGGCGACACGACGGCGCCGGCGGCGGACACACTTACGGTCGTGCGCGGCGTTTCGCAGAATGACAACCAGTGGGAGATCGTCACATCGTACGAACCGGCGCGCGCGATGTCGTTCGTACTCGCACTCCGAGCGCTCGACGGCAGCGGCCGTATCGCGCGGGACGAGCGCTTCGCGAGTCTCACGACGACATGGCGCCTCGCGCGGAGCGCGAACCTCTCGGGGAGCTGGTCGCGGCGGCTCTCGGAGTCGGATTACACGGTCGTCGCCGCGACGGGAGACGAGACGCTCCGCGTTGTGCGAGAATCCTCCGATACTGTCGTCGGGCTCGACTTGAGCGGCAGGATCGCGCGGGATATCCGCTACACGGGATCCTGGCGGGAGATCTCCGGCAACAGCCGCCCGTCGAGCGACACGTACTCGGTCAATCTCGAAAGGACCTTTTGATGCGCGCGAACACTCCTGAGCCGAGCCGCACCGCGTCGCGCGCGCTACCGCCCGGGGCGCGCGGCAGCGCTGGCGCGCTCGCGGTGGTCGCGTTCGCCGCGTGCGCGCTCGCGTCCTGCTCGGGCCCGGCGCGTTTCATCGACAAGGAAGCGGACATCCCGTTCTACGAGCGCGTCGCGATCGTCCCGTTCTCCGCGCTCGGCTCCGACGCGACGAGCGGCCAGAAGGTGACGGCTGTCTTCTTCGTCGAACTTTTGCGGGCGAGCCAATTCGAGGTCGTCGAGCCGGGGCAATTCACAGCGGCGATGACGCGCGTACGCGGCGGCACTCCAGCGGGAAACCCATGGTCGACCGCGGAGCTGGCGAAGCTCGGCGAGGAAGCCGGCGTGCAGGGCATCTTCTTCGGCACCGTGCGCGATTACGAGATGGAGCGCTCGGGCCAGGAGGCGTTTCCCGTCGTGTCGGTCGACGCGCGCTTCGTCGACGCCGCGACCGGACGCGTCGTCTGGAGCGCCAACCGCACACGGCGCGGCGGGCCGGGAATCCCGCTCGCCGGGATCATCTTCGGCCTCTTCGGCGGCGGCGAGATCCACACGCTCGGCGAGATCACATCCGAGGTCTGCCGCGAGTTGATCGCGACGCTGCCGGGGGGACGCTGATGCGCGCGCACTTCGCTATCGCGGCCGCCACGCTCGCCGCGTTCCTCGCGGGCTGCGCTCCCGCCCCGCAGGGATTCTCATCGTGGCGCCGGCCGGCGTCCTCGCGCATCGCGATCCTTCCGCTCGCGAATTACACGCCCACCCGCGACGCGCCCGACCGGCTCGCGCCGATTCTCGCCGCGGAGTTCGGGCGACTCGCGGGGGTCGAGGTGATCGACATGGGCGTCGTCGACGCGGCGCTCGCCGACGATCCGTGGCTCTTGACAGACCGCATTCCGCCGGATCTCGCGGACCGTTTCGCGAAGGACCTCGGCGCGGACGCGCTCCTTGTCGGCTCGGTACTCGGATTCGGAAACCGCGACATCGGCGGCGAACAAGTGCCGCAGGTGTCGATCTCTCTTCGCCTGATCGAAACACCGGGAAGCCGCGTACTCTGGACCGTCGTGCACAGCCGCGACGGCGAGGACTCGGAGTGGCTCTTCGGATTCGGCCGGGTGCGGAGCCTCGAACAACTCGCCGCGTGCGTCGTTCACGACGCTCTCGCGACGTTTCCCGCGCGAAGCGCGGCGGGCGAATCGCGGCGAACCGCGGTCGCGGAAGGAGATTCTCGATGAGGCGAACGGTGCGTTACGTGGCGTGGTGCGCGGCGGTGATCGTCTTCGGCTCGGCGGCGTTCGCGAAGGAGCCGCCGGAGCAGGCGCCAGCGTGGCTTCCCACCCAGGCGAGCGAGATCGACACGACGCTCTTCCCGACCATCGACTTCGCGCCGGACACGACGATCGTCCAAGACACGAGCATGGTCTTCGCGCTCGAGATCGGGAGCCGGCTCTACACTGACTGGAAAGAAGAACAGAAAATGCGAATCGGTGACCGCGTCTTCATCGGGGACACCGAGTACGCCGCGGCGGTGACCGGCTTCCTGAGCGATTTCCGCCTCGTCGACGGCCGCCCCGTCTCCGCCTCGAGCGAGATGAAGAACCCCGCGGCGAAGATCGTGACGTACAAGGAAGGCGCCGCCGTCGACAGCACGTGGGCGTTTCTCAATTTTCCGCCGCACTTTTCGCCGAAGGCATTCTTCACGTTTCGCCTGCTGTCGATCAACGGTCTCGGGCCCGGCGGCGTAGCGGCGCCGAGCGGCGAAGGCACGAGCGCGGCTGACGCGGCGCATGGGAGCCACGAACACTAAGATGCGCGACGCGGACCCCATCTCGCTCTGGATCGCGCGCGCGTTCCGCGTCGCGGGGATTCTCGCGTTGGCGTTCGCGACCGTCGCGCTGCCCCTGCGCTCCCGGCGCCCGGAGGCGCAGCCCGCGCAAGGGCGCTCCTGCTACGAGTGCCACGAGGACTCGCGCTCCGATTTCGCGAAGAAGTTCGTTCATCGCCCCGTCGCCGAGGAGAACTGCGAGACGTGCCACAAGCGGCACGGATTCACGCAGAAGCTCGTCCTCCAGAAGCCGGTCGAGGAACTCTGCGCGAGTTGCCATGCCGCGGTCGTGCCGGCCGAAGGAGCGGTGTCCGATCACCTCCACCAAGAGGGCGTGAACTGTTCGTCGTGCCACGACTCGCACGCGTCGGACACGAAGGGAATGCTGATCGACACGCCGGCAAAGACGTGCGCGACGTGCCACGCGACGATCGGAGAGGCGCTCGCGACCGAGCGCCAGCACGCGCCGTTTGCCGAGGGCAATTGCGCGGCGTGCCACGCGCCGCACGACGCGCCGAACGCGAATCTACTGATCGCGCCCGAAAAGGAATTGTGCGCCCGCTGCCATGGGATTACGGAGGAGTTGCCGGAACTCCACGTGAGACCGGAAGTGGCGGGCGCGTCTTGTTCTTCTTGCCACAATCCTCACGCGACGCCCGCGAGCGACACCGCCGCGCGAATCCACGCGCCGTACGCGGAGGGCGAGTGCGCCGTCTGCCACAGCGATCTGCCGGCGAATCCGAGCGCGCTCGTCGCGACCGAAGAAACGCTCTGCCTCGAGTGCCACTCGGACGTCGCGGAAGTGGCCGCCGCGGAGAACAGCCATCCGCCCGCCGCGGAGGGGCAGTGCCTCTTCTGCCATGAGCCGCATCGCTCCGATCGCGCGGGGCTCCTGAAGGGCGACGCGGAGGCGGTTTGCATCACGTGCCACTCGGATCTCCGTGATGAAGGCGCGCTCGCGTCGGTCCATCAGCCGTTCCACGACCTCGACTGCATGGCATGCCACACGCCGCACGGCGGCGGAGAGGCTGGGATGCTCAAGGCGCCCGCGCAGGATCTCTGCCGCACCTGTCACGGCGGGCTCGCGGCGGCGGCGGAGTCGCTCGCCACGCAGCACCCTCCGGTGACCGAGGATTGCCGTACGTGCCACGAGCCGCACGCCTCCGCGGAGGCGCACCTTCTCACCGAGCCGCAGGCAGATCTCTGCGGGAGCTGCCACACCGACACCGCGGACGAGCAGAAGAAGGCGCACGCGCATCTTCCGTTCGCAAACGGCGACTGCGGCGCGTGCCACGAGACGCACGGCTCGGAGGCGGCGCATCTCTTGAAGCGCGCCGACGACAAGCTCTGCCTGACATGCCATCGCGCGGAGCTGGAAGAGAAACGTCTCGGCGCGCCGCATCCGCCGTTCGCAGAAGGCGCCTGCGTCGATTGCCACGAGCCGCACGCGAGCGACGAGAACTCTCTGTTGACGGCGAAGCAGAGCGATCTCTGCGCGACATGCCACGAGCTACCCGAACTCGCGGCCGCGCCTGCGACGCTCCACGCGCCGGTCGCGAGCGGCGACTGCGGCGCGTGCCATTCGCCGCACGCGACCGCGGAGCCGCAACACCTGCTCACCACCACCGGAGCCGAACTCTGCTTCTCGTGTCACGTCGCGATGAAAGACAGCCTCGCAACGGGCGTGGTGCACGCGCCGGTCAAGGCCGGCGATTGCGCGACCTGCCACGACGGCCACACCGTGAGCGATGCGAGCGGATCGGTCGTAACGAAGGTATCGTGCGAGTCGTGTCACGCGCTCGACACGCCCGAGATTCGCGAGGCGCACAGCGAGTTCCGCGTCGAGGCAGGATCGTGCGGCGGCTGCCACGACCCGCACCGGAGCGCGGAGCCGGGGCTCTTGCGCGCCGAGCGTCACGAGCCATTCGCGGCCGGCGAGTGCGGCGTCTGCCATGCGCCGCAAGCGCCCGGCGCGCCGATCGAACTCGTCTCGGACGAGGCAGAGCTCTGCGCGACCTGCCACGGCGAACCGCACGCGGCCGCGCCGCCGAAGGGGCTCCACGCGCCGTACGAGGACGGCGCGTGCAGCGCGTGTCACACGCCGCACGCCGCGAGCGCGAAGGGTCTTCTCGTCGCGCCGAAGGATCGCCTCTGCGCGAGCTGCCACACCGACCTCGCCGATAGCATCCTCGCGGCGCCGGCGGCGCTCGTGCATCAGCCGGTCGCCGAGGGCGACTGCGGCGCGTGCCACGGCGATCACGAAGGAACGATGCCCGGACTCCTCAACACGGCCGCGCCGCAGCTCTGCGCGACATGTCACGCCGACGTCGTCGAGCGCAGCCGCGGGCTGCACGGCCACGAGCCGGCGAAGGATGGGAAGTGCACGACGTGCCACGTGCCGCACATCGGCGCCGCCGAGGGGCTGATCGCGAGCGAACCCACCGTGCTCTGCCAATCGTGCCACGACGCGAAGACGCCGGCGTTCCGCGCGAGCCACCGCGGTTTCGCGGCGGACTCAGCGAACTGCGTTAGCTGCCACGACCCGCACGGCACCGGGAAGCCGAACCTCATGCCGGCGTTCGCGCACGCGCCCTACGAAGAAGGAACGTGCGAAGCGTGCCACACCGGGACGACGGGGCTCGTGGCCGAGGGCGCAGCGCTCTGCGCGAGCTGCCACACCGAACACGAGACCGACGTTGCGAGCGCGGTGCCGCACGCAGCGGTGAGCGAAGGACGCGAGTGCCTCAACTGCCACGCGCCGCACGCCGGGCGCACCGAAGCGCTCCTGACGCGATCGACGGTCGCCGACGGCTGCTTCACATGCCATGCGCGCAACACGTTCGATGGGCCGTCCAAACATCCCGACATCGGATGCGAGACGTGCCACGACCCGCACGGCGCCACGCAGGGCGCGCTCCTCAACGAGAAGGAAGTCGATCTCTGCCTCGGTTGCCACGAGGACGTGCCGAAGACGCACTTCCATCCGTTCGGCGAGCCGATGACGGATCCGCGAACCGGCGAAACGCTCAACTGCTCGTCGTGCCACTCGCCGCACTCGAGCCAACACGAACCGCTGCTCACGCACGAGAAGAAGCGCGAGCTGTGCGTGCAGTGCCACCGCGGCCCGGACCTCGAGGTTCGCGGACGCGGCGGCCGTTAGCGCAGCAAACGCCGCAGCGCGAGTGGCATTGGCGCCGAACTCTGGCGGCGATGCGGATCTATCGAGGGAAAAGCGCGAGACCAACCCCGGCGCTGAAGAGCGGATCGGCATCGACTCCACCGAGTCTCCACGCGTAACCGATCTCCGGGATCATGGCCCAAGCCGAACGAAGTTCTGCTTACCGGAATTCTCGTCGCCGTCGGAATACTCGATGTGGTCGTAGCGCAACTGAAGCTCGGCTTCGTCGCTCACGCGCGCCCCAATGAGCGCGCCGTACTCGTCGATCTTCGTTCGGACGTCCGTGTCAGGAGCGTCGTCGTCGCGTTCGCTGATCGCCGCGTAGTAGGGCGTCAGTCGTGCGCTCCCCTTGTCGATGAGCCGGGCCGTTTACACGCCTGCCATCGGCGGGAAGCATCCGCTCAGAGTGAATGCCGCCAAACAGAGCGCAGACCGCGTCGTGAATACTGAGGCCATGCGACTCTTTCTCGGCGCGATTCGCGCGGCGCCCTGCCACGAATACAACCCGTGCGTCGAGCTAACCGCCGAATCCTTTCTTCGCATCGTAGGAGCGACCGTCGTCGTGGCACGCGTCGCAGGCGGCGGGCTTGCCGACGCCAGAGGCATGACAGCTCGCGCAGTCGATCTCGCGGTGGATTTCGTCGAGCGTCACGCCGACGATCTTGTGCTCGAACGTCCCCGGTGACCAGCCTTTCGTGTGGCAGCTTTCGCAGCGCGCATCGAGTTTCGCGGGCGCCTGCCAATCGCCGTGGCATCGATCGCACGAGAGATGCCGATGGTGACGCGCGAGATCCCAACCGACCTCATCGTGACTGAACAGATCCGTCGAGCCGCGTCCGTGGCAGTGCGCGCAGCCGTCGTCGGGATGGCACGGATCCTCGTCGGGCGAGTGGCAGCGGAAGCACGTCTCGTGCATGTCGATCTCGCCCGGGTCGCCCATCGGATGCGGGGGCTCTCCTTGCACGTGGCAGCGCGTGCAGCTCTGCTCGCTGTGGCATGCGGCGCAATTCGGCTCGTACTTGGTCGAGTGAAGCTTGTGGTGGAACGGTACCGAGTCGCCTTCGGCGTAACTCGTCTTGAAGACGATCAGTTCCTCGAGCGAGAGCGGCGCGATGTGGCTGTGCACGGCGGCCGCCGTCGCGGTTCCGTGCAGCGCGCCGCCGGCTTTCTTCTCGTGGCACACCTCGCACGACCCGGCATGATCCCATTCTGTGTGGCAGGCCAAACACTGCCGGTGGTACGCGCCCTTGAGGCCAGGTTGCGCGATATCCTCGTGAACGACCTCCCTCGCGTGACAACTGCTGCACAACGGATGTTCGCCGCCCGCGGGAGTGTGGTGGTGGCACGTGGTGCAGTCCCCCGAGAATCGCGTCATCGACGCGTGAGCCTTGTGATCGAAGCGTACCGGGACATAGAGATCTTCGAGTTCGTCGAGGATCACGACGTCGGGGCCGGAGGCCGCGCCGGGAGCGCGCGCCGGCGGCTTCGACGCCGCATCACGCGGCCGCAGGCATTCGCGCAAGCACGGCGCGGAGTGCGTCGGATTCTCGCAGGCGTGGCATGCGCCGCACGACGCGGGCGCCGGAACGTGGGGCGAGCGCTGCGTCTCTCGGGCGACGAGCACCTCGTCGGGGACGCTCCGCGCGGGCGCGGGGCCAGCCGACGGCGCGCGGGAGGCGGCGATCGCGACGCCCAACACGCCGATGACGAGCGCGCCCCCGATGACGGCGCGCCAGACTCCCCGCTCCCGCGCGGAGGCCTCGTGCGCGGCGGCGATCGTCCCGCGTTCATCGCCCTCGGGTGTCACCGCGCGTGCTCCGATTCCGCCGCGAGCACCGGGAACGTCGAGACAACCCAGCGATACGCAAGCATGAGCGCCGCGAACAGCCCGACGGTCACGGAGATCTCGCCGACGCTCGGGAAATACGCTTTCGTCGCGTAGACGGGCGTGTAGGCGATCAGGAAGACGTTGAGGCGGTTGAGCACGACGCCCGCGATCACGCAGAGCGCCGCGACGAAGAGCGCGCGCGGCGAATTGCGGCGGCGCTCCGAGAGGAGGAGCGCGATCGGCACGAGCGCGCCGATCGTGATCTCCGCGATAAACATGAACGCGGGGAGGTCGAATGCGAGAAGCGCTCCCGCCGCGCCGCGAATGAGCAGGTCGCCGATCTTGAATGCGAGGTAGATCGCCAGAATCACCGGGAGAATGCGCCCGAGGCGCGAGAGAACCGGCATCTCCGGCTCGCGGTGGAACGCGCGCGCCGAGAGGAACGATTCGAGGATCACGACCGGATAACCGACGCTGATCGCGGAGAGGAGAAACAGAAGCGGCAAAATTGGAGTGAACCAGAGAGTGTGCATCTTGGACGGCGCGATCAGCATGAGCGAACCGAGCGACGATTGGTGTAAGCACGAGAGCACGACGCCCGAAATGATGAGCACACCCATGACGCGGTTCGCGAAGCGGTTCGCGAGCGAGAGCATCGTCTCGGCGGCGCGATCGAGGCGGGCGAAGAGGCCCGGCAGCCGCACGCGCCCCATCCACCGCTCGGTCACGATCGGCACGAATTCCAAATAGAGAACCGTGAGATAACACATCACGCACATGCCGACCTCGAAGAGCACCGAATTACCGGACCACATCGGCGGGAGCATCGGATGCCACACGTTGTAGTACTTGCCCAAGTCGAAGAGAAGACCGAGCACGACGAACGTGTAGCCGAGGAGCGCGGAGAGGAGCGCGGGCCTCACGATCGCATGGTAACTGCCTCGATGGAAGATGTGCGCGATCGCGGCCGTCGTGAATCCGCCCGCGGCGAGCGCCACGCCCGTCGCGACATCGATCGCGATCCAGATCCCCCACGGGTATTGGTCGTCGAGGTTCGTCACCGTCGCGAGGCCGAACACGAGGCGCACCGCCGCGAAGACCGCGCCGATCGCCGCGAGCGCGAGGAGCGTCAGGCTGCCGCGCGTCCAGAAGGGCGTCGCGACGGGAGCGGCCGCTTCGTGATGCGACTCGCGCGGCGTTTCGTGCACCGCGCTGCTCGCGTCCGCCGAGCAACTCTCCTCGCGCGGCCGGAAGAGCCACGACGCCGTGCCGAGCACCGTGAAAAGCGCCGCCGGCGGGAAGAAATTCTTGAAGACGCCGTGCTGAATCGATTCGGTCAGCCGCGGCGGCGCGGCCTCGGGCAGCTTCGGAAGACCGAGATCCTCGAACGGACGGTGCGACACGTAGAGCCAAGAGGTGCCGCCGACTTCGTGCTCGCCGTAGACGTGGTCGACGTAGCGATCCGGGTGGCGCGCGATCTTCTCGTGCGCGAGCGCGAGCAGATCGCCCCGCTTTCCGAACGTGAGGCATTGCGGCGGGCAGATCTCGACACACGCCGGCGCCTTCCGTTCGTTCGCGATACGGTCGTAGCACAACGTGCACTTGCGCACCGTCGGAGCGAACGCGTTCTCGTACTCGTACGCGGGAATCTGAAACGGGCACGCGACCATGCAGTAGCGGCATCCCATGCAGCGCCACGCGTTGTAGGTCACCGCGCCGTTCTGCTCTTTCTTGAACGCACTCACGATGCACGCCGACGCGCACGCGGGATCCTGGCAGTGCATGCACTGCGCCTTCACCCATGTCGGATTGCCGCCGTCGGCGGGAACCTCGTTGACGACCGTGAATCGATTCGCGTCGGGCCGCCGAGAGATCGCGAAGACCGATTTGTCCTCGAACGATTCGAGCGATTGCTGCGGGAGATTATTCGCCGCGTTGCAGGCCCATTCGCACTTGCGGCAGCCGATGCACTGGGAGAGATCGGTGAGGACGCCGTACGCGCCGGGATTGACAGCTTCGTGCGGCGTCGAGGCGAACGCGCGCCGCGATATAGAGAGGCCCGTGAGCGCCCCGAGGGCGCCACCCGCAGCGAGGAAGAACTCACGCCGCCGGATCCCCGGCATCTCCGCACACCTCCGGGACCGGCATGCGGCAAGAAGCGGACCCGGCGGTCACCCCGCGCGCTCACCGCGAGGCGCTCGCAGGCCATGGGTTTACCGGGGGCGCGTTCTTGTGACGCCCGTCGAACCGCGCCGTGCGAGCCATTCTGTCCACGCCCCAAAAAGCGGGTTCTGACACAGTGTCGCGTTCGGCGCGAGAGCTCCGCGAAGCGCGCGCGCTTCCGGCCGAGACTTGCGCAATCGCCCCATCCGCGAGCGCTTCGTAGCGCCCGCCGCGCCTACCCCCTCCCGCAGGTCCGCGCAAAATTCCGCATCTAATCTCCGCGCCCAAAACGGCCGATACACAGGCTGAATACACTCCCGCGGATCCACGGCCGTCCTCCCCGCACGACGTGCCGCAGGCCAGTTGTGCATGACGAAGGAGGACTCTCCCATGATCGAGCACCACCACTTTGGTGAGGTGTTGCGCTCGCGCTTGCCGTTGCGTCTCTCGGCGCCCGCGCTGACCGTCGCGTGCCTTCTCGCGAGCGCTTCAGTCGCGTTCGGCTCCGCGCTCGCGCCAGTCGGCACTCTCCCCTACGCGGAGCCGCCGATCGAATTCGTGCCAGGCGAGGTCATTTTCCAGCTCACCGAAGAAGCGGCGAGTGCGAGCGCGCAGCAAAAGCAGAGTCCGCCCGACGGACGCACCGGCCTCGCAAGCGTGGATGAGCGCCTCGCTGCGATCGGCGCGGCGAGCATCGCGCCCCTTTTCGATATCGCGGCCGACGCGATGAAGCGCAGCGAAGCCGGACTCGATCGCATCTACGTCGCACGCTTCGACGCGCAGATCGCCGCCGATATCGCCGCGCAGTCCCTCGCCGGCGTCCCGGGTGTCGCGTTCGCGGAGCCGAACTACATCGCGCGCGCGTCCTTCGCGCCGAACGATCCGATGTTTCCGCTTCAGTGGGGGCACGACAACGGCGGGCAAGCCACCAAGTACACCGGCGGCACGACCGGCACCCCCGACGGGGACTCCGACACACCGGAAGCGTGGGATCTTACGACCGGAAGCGCCTCGCTCATCCTCGCGATTCTCGACACGGGAATCGACGCGGGGCATCCTGAGTTCGCTGGGCGCGTGCTCCCGGGCTACGACTTCGTCAACAACGACGCGAACCCCAACGACGATCACGGACACGGTACGGCGTGCGCTGGAATCGCCGCAGCGGCCGGCAACAACGGCGTGGGGATCGCCGGCGTCGCGTGGAACGTGAAGATTCTACCCGTGAAGGTGCTCAACGCGTCGGGAGCCGGCTCGTACTCGCAGCTCGCGAGCGGCATCACATACGCGGCCGATAGCGGCGCGCGCATCCTCTCGCTTTCACTCGGAGGACCGGCGTCGGCGGTGTTGCAGGCCGCGGTGGACTACGCGGCGAACACAAAGGGCTGCGCTCTGTTTTGCGCGGTCGGAAACTCGAACAGGCGCGTGATCGAACACCCCGCGGCACTGCCGAACGCGATCGGCGTCGGCGCGCTTGCGCCCTGCAGCCAGCGCAAGTTCACGGTGAGCTGCGATTGCGAGTGGTGGTGGGGATCCAACTACGGCGCCGGACTCGATTTTCTCGCGCCGGGCGTTCGCATCCACACGACCGACATTCGTGGCGCCGCCGGGCTCGCGTCGGGCGACTACTACTCCACGTTCAATGGCACCTCCGCAGCGGCTCCGTTCGCCGCGGGAGTCGGCGCGCTCGTAATGTCGCGCAATCCCGCGCTCTCGAACACGGAGTTGCTCGCGCTTCTTCAGAACACGTGCGATGACCTCGGCGCCGTCGGACTCGACGTGCAAACCGGCTACGGAAGGCTCAATGCTGCGCGCGCCGTGGAGAACGCCGGCGGCGACGGCAGCGGCGGCGACGATGGCGACGACAGCGGCGATGACGACGGCAATAACGGCGGTGACGATCCGATCCCGCCCGTGACGATCTTCTCCGAGAACTTCGAAGGAGTGATCGTGCCCGGCGCCGTGTGGGCGGCGAACGACGCGAACACGACGAATGGGAACGACTACTGGGGAGAGCAGACGTCGGGCACCGGGGCGCGCGTGTACGGTGGAACGCGAAGCGCGTACGCGGCGGACAACTCGAGCGTGACCGGTCAGCGCTACGACAGCCACATGAGTTCTCAGCTTGCTCTCGTGAACCCGATCCCGGTGAGCCCCTACTCGAACGTTCAGCTTTCGTTCTGGAAGTGGCACGAGACCTACAACGCGAGCGACTATCTGGCCTTCGAATACTGGAACGGCACTGCGTGGGTCGAGCAGCAGCGTTGGTCTGGTGCGTCGTCGGAGTGGACGAACGTGACGCTCGCGCTCACCGGTTTTACGACTCTCCAGTTCCGCTTCATGTTCTTTTCGAACGCGTCGGGCACGCTCGAAGGCGCGTACGTCGACGATATCATTCTGACGGGTGTTCCTTCTGCGTCTGGCCAGAGTGCGACGCCGGAACCTGTCGCGGTGAGTTTCGTCAGCGAGGTGACGGCTGAAGGTGTTCCTGTCGAGCAGGAGCGGCTCGTCGAGGCGCCCGCGAGTGCGCCGCTCTCCACTGTGGCGCTCGCGATCACGCCGAATCCGGCGCGCGACCAGGCGTCGATTCGCTACTCGATTCCGACGGGATCGCCGGTCGTGCTCGAGCTGTTCTCGGTCGATGGCCGCCGTGTGCGGTCGCTCGAGAGCGGATGGCTAACGGCAGGCAATCACATCGCCGCGTGGGACGGACGCGATGCGGCGGGCCGAGATGTCGCGGCCGGGATCTACTTCGCGCGTCTGATCGTCGGCGACAACTCGTCGGTCGTCGAGCGCATCGTTTTGATGCGTTGACACGCTTCGAATAGGCTCGATCCTCGACTCGAACCAGAAGGCAGCCTTCGCGGGCTGCCTTTTGTCATACGTGAATCGAATCGGGATTGCGGAACTCGCGAGGTAAGAAAGTGCGCCCGGAGGGAGTCGAACCCCCAGCCTCCTGGTCCGTAGCCAGACGCTCTATCCAATTGAGCTACGGGCGCAACTGATTCGCCGGAGCAAGGACGCTTCCGGCGCGAGCGAGGACGGTCGGCCTCGCTCGTTTTTTGGAGCCTCAGAGAATAGGCTCCCGTCTGCTGCGGTTCAAGCTGGAAATCGCGTCAAGATTGCGGTTTCGCGTGCCGATCATACGAGAGACCGCGACCCTCCCGGGGCGATGCTGCATCGGACCACGTCGCGCGGAGATGCGAATTGAACGAGAGCGAACGCGAGGTGGTGGATGCGTTTCCGGCCGGCGCGCCGAGCGCTGCGCGAGACTTCGCCACGTGCGAGGGCGACGTCTCCCGCGGCGGCGACGCGGCGCACCCGGAGATCTCAGTGAACGCCGACGCACTCTATGTTCAGTTGACGAAACAGATCGTCGAAGATTCGCACGCGCTCGTCTTCACGGCGAACATCGACGGGCATCTCCTCTACGCGAACCGAGCGTGCGCCGCTGCGCTCTCCTATTCGCCCGACGACCTGATCGCGATGGACCTCTCCGAGATCGTCCATCCCGACGAGGGGGTCTGCATTCGCGACGCGTTCACGCGCGTCGTGGCAGGCACGCCGCTCTGCAACGTCGAACTCCGGCTGCGCGATCGCTGGGGAGCGTGGGTCAACACCCTGGTTTCTCTGCGGCTTCTGCGCGACCAACACGGACACCCGTTCGCAATTTCCGCCGTTGGATCCGACATCTCCGAAGCGCGTCGCATCGACGAGGAGGCGCGTGCGCGCGTCGACCTCATCGAAGAGGTGCAGCGCACCAGTGAAATTCTGCTCGCCGGGTTCGACGTCCTCGGAAACATCGTGAGCTGGAACGAGGCGTGCGAGCGATTCACGTCGATCAGCAAGACGTCGGCAATTGGGCGGCCACTTGCCGAACTTGCGGCCCCGACGCACGAGCGCGAGAAGTTCCGGTTCGTGTTGCGCGAGATCTTCGCCGCAAGCGGGCGCGAGAGCCGCGGCGAGTTCGAATCGTGCTTTTCTCCAGACACGCAAGACGAGCGCTCTGTCGCATGGCGGTTCGTACTCAAGCGAGACGGCGCGGGCGCGGTCGAAGGCGGGCTCGCGATCGGACTCCCCACGACGGAAAGACGCAGGGCCGAACGTCAGCGAGGCGAGGGACGCGAGATCGTCGACGCGCTCATGACGCTCTTGCCGGACGCAACGTTCGTCACCGATCGGCGCGGCGATGTGATCCACTGGAGCCCGGCGATGGAACGCCTCACCAACATGGCGCCGAGCGCGCTGATCGCGCGGCGCCCCGAAGAACACGTCGGCTGGCTCGCGCAGTCGGGCTACGCCTCGGCGTGCGCGAGGTTGCTCGAAGGCCGCCTCGACTGTTACGAATCGCCTCCGCGCCAGATCGAGGGACATCCCCGCCGCACCTCCGTTGTGATCCGCGCGCTGCCGTGGCGCAACGCGGATGGCAAGGTTCGCGGGCTCGTCGTCGACGTGCAGGACGTCACGGAACGACTGCGCGTTCGCAGCGAGCTCGCGCTTTCGGCGGCTTGCAGCGAAGCGGTGCTCCAGCTTTCGCACGAATGCGTTCACACACTCGATGCCGCGGGGCGCGTGATCGATTTGAACCCGGCTGCGTGCGCGCTGGCCGGCGTAAGCAGTGCCGCACCGTTCCTCGGGTGCGGGTTCGAAGAGCTCGTATCGCCGGTCTCGCGCCCCGAGGTCCTCGCCGCGTTCGAAACGGCGCATACGGGACAGCCGGTGCCGTTTACCTACTGGCTCAACGCAACAAGCGGCCGCACCGTCGAAGCTTCCGCGCAACTTTTGGCGATTCTCGACAGCAGCGGGCGCGCGAGCCGCTACATCATCATCTCGCGCGAGGCGGCAAGCGCAGCAAGCTAACATCGGCGCGGGCCACAAAGCGATTCCGCGACGCGACTCGACAACGCGAGAAATAAAATCAGGGGCGGCTTGAGGTCGCCCCTGTTTTATTGCACATGGCGGAGAGGGGGGGATTCGAACCCCCGGTCAAGGTTTTCGCCTCGACAACCGCTTAGCAGGCGGTTGGTTTCAGCCATCTCACCCACCTCTCCAAGATTCTTCGGATCGCAAAGAACAGCACCGGCGCGCGGTAATTGCCGGCCGCGGGCGCCGATGGCGAGATGAACATTGGCGGAGGGAGTAGGATTCGAACCCACGGGGCTTTCACCCAGCGGTTTTCAAGACCGCCGCCTTAAGCCGCTCGGCCATCCCTCCCGTCGATAAACCGGCGCGGAGCGATCGACACGCGGTGCGTAACGTAACACAGTCGCGTCGCGGCGAGCAAGGATCGTGGCCCGCGGTGCAGTTGCCATATAGAAGTGTCCTCCCCTAACTGCCACGTGAAAGTGTCCTCCCCATGGAGACCTTTCAGATGAGCAGGAAGGAAGTGGAACGGAGCGGCGTTGTGAAGCTGGCTCTCGACGGGAAAGCGACCAACGCGGAAGGAGCCAAGGCTCTGAGCGTTTCGGTGAGGCAGTTCCGCAGACTGAAGGCGCGCTATCGGAAGGGAGGCGGGGTGGCCCTGGCACACCAGTCTCGAGGACGCTCGTCCTCACGCCGGATGAGCGAGAGTGTCCGAACGCAGGTGATCGACCTGATGCAGCGCACGTACGTCGGCCTCAACGACTCCCATCTCACCGAGAAGCTCCGAGAGCAGGAGGGTCTTTCGATCGGACGCGAGACCGTGCGAAAGCTCCGGCATTCCGCCGGGCTCTCCACGAAACGACCGCGACGATCTCGACAGCATCGTATCCGTCGCGAGCGCGAGCAGCGGGAAGGCGCGCTCCTGCAGACCGATGGCAGCTCGCATGACTGGCTGGAAGGCCGCGGTCCCGTCATGACGCTCATCGACGCGATCGATGACGCCACCGGCAAGATCCTCGGCGCCACGTTCCGTCCCCACGAGGATCTTCACGGCTACGCCACCGTTTTCCAGCAGGTCTTCACCGCCCACGGTCTGCCGCTCGGCATCTATGGCGACGGAACCAGCATCCTCGTTCGCAACGACGATCACTGGACGATCGAGGAACAACTCGACGGCGAGCAGAGCCCCACGCATCTTGGCCGCGCCCTGAAGGATCTGAGCATCGGTTACATCCAAGCCCGCTCGCCGCAGGCGAAGGGCCGCATCGAAAACCATTGGCGCACTCTCCAAGACCGGCTTCCCGTCGAACTCCGGCTTCGAGGGATCTCGACCCTCGCACAGGCGAACGCGTTCCTCCCCGAGTTCATCGCGGACTACAACCAACGCTTCGCGTGTGCTCCCGGCGAGGCGAAGCCAGCGTGGCGGAAGCCGCCGCGCGATCTCGACTGCATTCTCTCGTGCCGCTATCCCAGAGTCGTCGCACTCGACAACACGGTCTCTCTGCCGGATCACAGACGAAACGAGCGCCAGAGAACCCCGCTCGACGGACTTCTCCCCGTGCCCCGGCCCACCACACCGGCTCGCTGGATCCAAATCCCGCCCGGACCCAAGCGCCGCTCCTACGCCAGGTGCCGCGTCGATCTCCGCGAACTTCTCGACGGACGACTCATCGCCCTCTACAACGGCCGCATCATCGCCGCTCAGCCCGCTCCCGAAGACTTCATCCTCGCGCCGCGAGGTCACTCCCGGAGCGGCCGCAAAACCCATTCCTCCGCTGCGGCGGTTCGGAGAAAGACCGTGGCCTCCGCAAAAAAGAAACCCGGCGCGAAGCTCACGCGACGCCCATGGATCCCCCCGCGCTCACACCCGTGGCGCCGCGTTCAAACGCCGCGACACGATCACCTCAACACGCCTTAGGGGGAGGACACTTTCACGTGGCAGTTATGCGGACATTTTTATGTGGCAACTACAGGATCGTGGCCCGCGGTGGCCCGCCGGGGCGCGGTGCGCTACGGCGAAGCGCCGCTCGCGAGCGCGGCGCGTTCGGCGGCAAGAGAGCGGAGCGCGACGGCGTGAGCCGGATCGATGCGAAGCGCAGCCTCGAACGCGGCGGCCGCCTCCGCGTGACGACCGGCGCGGCTCTGAAATAGTCCGATCGAACTGTGCGCGTCGGCGTCGTTCGGCGTGATCGCGACGACCTTGCGAAACTCCGCGATCGCCTCGTCGAAGCGGCCGGCGATTCCGTAGGCGCGCCCGAGGAAGTAGTGCGGCCGCGGCGAACGCGGATCGAGTTCCGACGCGTGGCGGAACTGCGCGATCGCGTCGTCGATGCGATTCGCCGAGAGAAGCGTGTTCCCGAAGTTGATTCGCGCCCCGGCTGAGCGCGGATCGAGACGCAGCGCCTCTTCGTAGTGCGGAATCGCCTCGTTCGTCCTTCCCTTTTGCGCGAGCGCGTTCGCGAGATTATTGCGCGAACTCGCGTTGCCCGGCGCGAGCGCAAGCGCGCGCTCGAACTCGATCACAGCTTCATCGAGGCGTCCGGCGCGAACAAGCGCGTTCGCGCGCGCGGTCAGCACGGGGACCGACGTCGGCCAGATTTCCGCGCCCTTGTCGAATTGCGCGAACGCCTCGTCGCGGAGGCCCTTTTGCTCGAGCGCTTCGCCGAGGTTGGAATAAATCCTCCCGACGTCCGGCTTGATCTCGAGGGCGCGACGGAAGCTTGCGATCGCGTCGTCCGAGCGTCCGCGCAGCGCGTGAAGCCGCCCCATATTGTTGTGCACCTCGTACGCGTCCTCTTTCTCGCGGAGCGCCGCCGCGTAGTGATTCTCCGCCGCGTCGACTTGCCCGCGATCGAAAAGCACGACTCCGAGATTATTGTGCGCCATCCACGCGGCCGGGTTCTTTCGCAGCGTGTCGGTATAGAGCGTGTCGAGGCTCTCGTAGATGCCCGCCTGGCGCGACGTGAGCGCCGCAAGCGCGAAGAGAAGTGCGGCGCCGGCAGCGAGCGCCGCGCCGCGAGCGCGCACGAGACGCGCGAGCCCCGCGGCGGCAATCACGAGCGGCCCGAGGCTCGCAAGATACTGAAAGTGATCCGCCACGAACGAGTAACGCATCGGATACGTGTTGATGAAACCGAGCGCAGGGAAGAGCGTGCCGCAGAAGAAAAGCGCCGCCGCGAGCGGGGCGCGGCCGATGCGCGCGCGAAAGCGCCAGAGGGCGACGAGCGCCGCGAGCGTCGCCAGCGGATACGCCCACTGCAGCGCGGAGGAGGTGTCCGGTTTCCACCGTGCGTAGATAAACGTCAGATCGACCGGCGCGACGAGCTTTGAAAGGTAGAACCACGGCGCGCGTCCGGCGATCAGGATGCGATCGGCGAACGAGAGCGCCCAGTCGGATCCGACGGCGCCGACGTTGCTTCTCTCGAGCGATGCCGTCGTCGCACCGAGCGCGGCGCCGAGGACGAGCATCGGCGCGAAGGGGACCGCGTCGCGAAGAGAGAGCGTGCCGCGGCGCCACCACATCACGACGAGGAGAGCCGCCGGGAGCGTACACGTGACGGTTTTCGAGAGGAGCGCGCAGACGAAAAGTGCGAGCGCGACAGCGTACGCGCGCGCGCTCGGGCCGTGCGCGGCCCGCGGCGCGAACCACGCCGACGCACGAAAGTAGACAAGCGCGGAAGTGAGATAGAAAAACCCCGAGAGGACGTTCTTGCGTTCGGTGACCCACGCGACCGACTCGACGTGGACCGGGTGAAGCGCGAACAGAAACGCGGCGATGAGCGCGCCCGGGAGCGCGAAGCCGCGCAGAATCGCGAGCAACAGAACCGCGGTGGCGGCATGGAGCGCCACGTTCGTCGCGTGATAGCCGAGAGGGTTGAGTCCCCAGAGCGCGCGTTCGATCCAGAAGCTCGTGAAGACGAGCGGGTAGTACTGCACCGTCGCGCCGGGTTGAAACCAAATTTTCGCGAGCCCGCCCGCGGACTGAAGAAGCGCGTTCTCGGTGACGTAGCGGTCGTCGTCCCAGATGAAACCCGCCTGAATCGCGGGGAGATACGCGACGAAAGTCGCGACGACGAGAAGCGCGGCCCACGCGCGATCCGATCCGGTCAGAAAACTTGCGCTGGTGCGGGTGGAGCGGGGCGCGCCGCCCGGTACGCGGCGTTCGGATTTCAGCGTTCGCGTCGCCATCGCGGCGTCGACTCTCCCTCTCGCCGCGCGGAATGCGCGGCGCGGACGCGCGAGCATACCATCCGCGCCGCGCACGTCGTGACAACCGATTGACCGACGCCGCAAGCGCCTCGCGCGCCGGAGTTCCGCTTGACACTCCCCCGCGCCCCGCGAGAAGCTCGGACCTCGCTTCCCTCTCTCGCGGCCCCGGAAAGGAGTCCCACGCGTGCCACACCCTCGCCTCGGAGATTTGCGCCGCGAGATCGATCGCCTCAACAACGAAATTCTCAAGCTCGTGCAGGAGCGCGCGGGCGTCGTCATCGAGATCGCCGCGCTCAAGCGCGAGCAAGGTGTCGAGGGTTACGATCCGCGTCGCGAAGAGGAGATGCTCCATCGCCTCACCGCCGCATCGAACGCGCCGCTCGCCGCCGCCGACGTGAAGTCGATCTTCAAGGCGATCTTTCGAGCGTCGCTCGATATTCAGGACCGTGAAAACGAGCGGCGATTGCGCGTGAGCCGCCGCGACCTCGTCCCCGCGGACGGGATTCGCGTGCGCGATGTCGCGATCGGTCTGGGCGGAGGGCCGGTGCTCTTTGTCGGGCCTTGCGCGGTCGAGACGCCGGAGCAGATCGAAGCGATCGCCGCATATGTCGCGCGACTGCCCGGCCGCAAGATTCTCCGCGCGGGCGCGTACAAACCGCGCACGAGTCCCTACGCGTTCCAAGGGCTGCGCGACGAGGGGCTCAAGTTGCTCCGCGCGACCGCCGATCGACACGGACTCGCCGTGGTCACCGAGGTCCTCGATGTGTCTTCGCTCGATCTTGTCGCGCGCTACGCAGACATGCTGCAAGTCGGCGCGCGCAACATGTACAACACGGAATTGCTCAAGGCGCTCGGTGGCGTGGGCAAGCCGGTGCTTCTGAAGAGGGGGTTCATGGCCACGATCGAAGAGCTCTTGCTCTCCGCCGAATACATTCTCTCGGAAGGCAACGACGCGGTCGTGTTGTGCGAGCGCGGCATCCGCACGTTCGAGCGCGCCACGCGCAACACGCTCGACATCTCGGCGATTCCGCTTCTGAAGCAGGCGACGTCGCTGCCGGTCGTCGTCGACTTAAGCCACGCGCTCGGACGCAAGGACATCACGCTGCCGTGCGCGCGCGCCGCGCTCGCAGCCGGCGCCGACGGCCTCATGCTCGAGATCCACAACGCGCCTGACCAAGCGCTCTCCGATAGCCTTCAGCAATTCACGCTCGACGAATTCTCGGCGTTCGCGGCGGAGCTTGGGATCGGAACGAGCGCGGATGTTTCGCCGTCTGTGGCTGCGACGGAGCGCGTTTCTTCGCGGGGGGCGCGCCGATGAGCGCGACGCCGAGAGACGCGATCTTCGCGCGACCGCGGGGGCGCATCGACGACTTCAATTTCGGCAAGGAAACGGCAGCGGTCTTCGACGACATGCTCGGCCGCTCGGTGCCTTTCTACAACGAGATTCAGCGGATGGTCGGAGAGTTGGCCGGCGACTACGCGACCAGCGGCTCATCGATCTACGATCTCGGCTGCTCGACGTGCACGAGTTTTCTTCACCTCGGCGCCGCGATTCCGCGCGAGACCGACGTGCGATTCGTCGGCATCGACTCCTCCACCGAGATGCTCGACATCGCGCGAAGCAAACTCACCGAGAGCGGATTCGACAGGCCGTACGAACTCGTGTGCGCCGACCTCAACGGAAGCGTGAACGTCGAGAACGCGTCGGTCGTGCTCATGGTGCTCACGCTTCAGTTCATTCGGCCGCTTTACCGCGCGCGCCTGATTCGCAGCATCCGCGAGGGCATGACCGAGAACGGCTGCCTCATCCTCGTCGAAAAGGTTCTCGGCGAGAACTCGACGTTCAATCGTCTCTTCATCAAGCACTACTACGAGATGAAGAAAGCGAACGGGTACACGGAACTCGAGATCGCGCAGAAGCGCGAGGCGCTCGAGAACGTGCTCGTGCCGTACCGGCTCGAAGAGAACCGCGAGCTGTTGCGCAGCGAAGGCTTCCAGCACGTCGACGTCTTCTTCAAGTGGTACAACTTCTGCGCAATCGTCGCGATGAAGTCGGCGTGACCCAGGACGCGGCGCCGAGCGCCGTCAGCGATGTCGCGAGCGGCGCGACGAATGACACCGCGTTTCGGGATACGATCGTTCGAATCGGAAACCTCTTCTTCAAGATCCGCAACGCGCTCTTCCCGATCGTGTTCATCGTGATCGCGCTCGCGACCAGGCCGCTGCCGTTTCTCGGGAGCGAGGCGCGCGACCCGTGGCTCGACGCGTTCGGCATTGCGATCGCGCTCTCGGGGCAGGCGCTGCGCGGCCTCGTCATCGGCCTCGCCTACATCGGCCGCGGCGGCAAGGACAAGAAAGTGTACGCGGAGACGCTCGTGCAGGACGGCATCTTCGCGCACTCGCGCAATCCGCTCTACGTCGGCAACATCCTCGTCTTCCTCGGCCTCTTCGTCGTGCTCAACTCGACGATCGGTTATCTCGTCGGCATTCCGTTCTTCTTCTTCGCGTACTACGCGATCGTTCTCGCCGAGGAGGATTTTCTCGGACGGAAGTTCGGCGGCGAGTACGCGGCGTACCGCGCACGCGTGCCGCGCTACCTGCCGACGCTCGACGGTCTCGGTGAGACGATCCACAGCATGAAGTTCGATTGGAGGCGCCTGATTCGTAAGGAATACGGATCGACGTTTACGTGGATCACGACGGCGTTCGCGCTTCTGCTCTGGGAGCGCTTCGTGTGGCGCGGCGCGGCGGGCGCCGGGCCGCTCGTCGCGCCGATAGCGGCCGCGTGGGTCGCGCTCATCGCCGGCTACGCCACCGCGCGCTTCCTCAAAAAGACGGGCCGCCTCCAAACAACGTAGTCGCGCCCGCGTCGCGATTGCATCAAACCGCTATACCGATGTACAGTCACCGACCATGCGACCCGATGACGAGCGAGACGCGGGGCTCCGACCGGCGGTAACGAAGGGGCGCGGCGCAGTCTCGAACCCTGCCGGGCGCTTCGAGCCGTTCCAGACCGCCGAATTCGACGATGGCTGGACGGCGCCCGGGGACGACGAGAGCGGCGCGGAGCCTCGAATCCCGACGACCGTTCTCATCGACGCCACGAAAAGCGTGCTCGTCCGCAACGAATCCCCCGACGTTCCGTTCGAGCTTTCGATCAATCCGTATCGCGGCTGCGAGCACGGTTGTGTCTACTGCTTCGCGCGGCCGTCGCACGCGTACCTCGGGATGTCGCCCGGGCTCGACTTCGAGACGAGGCTTCTCGCAAAACCGCGGGCCGCGGAGCTGCTCGACGCCGAGTTGCGGCGGCCGCGATACGCGTGCCGCGTCATCGCGATGGGAACGAACACCGATCCATATCAACCCACCGAGCGACGCCTCCGCATCACGCGGCAGATTCTCGAGACGCTCGCGCGTTTCCGGAATCCGGTGTCGATCGTCACGAAGTCGGACCTCGTGCTGCGCGACATCGACATCCTGCGCGAGATGGCAGCGGAGAACCTTGCCGAGGTTTCGCTTTCGGTGACGACGCTCGATCGCGAGCTGGCGCGGCGGATGGAGCCGCGCGCGGCGACACCCGAGCGGCGCATCGCCGCGATTCGCGCACTTCGCGACGCGGGCATCCCCGCCGGTGTTCTCGTCGCGCCCATCATTCCGGCGCTGAACGATTGCGATCTCGAGAAGATTCTCGAAGCGTGCGCGGGCGCCGGTGCGCAGTGGGCCGCGTACGTGATTCTGCGGCTTCCGCTCGAGCTGAAGCAGCTTTTCGAGGAGTGGCTCGCGGCGAATTTTCCGGAGAAGGCCGCGCACGTGCTGAGGCTCGTTCGCGAAATGCGCGGCGGCGAACTCTATCAGCCGAAGTTCGGCGAGCGCATGACGGGGACCGGCCCCGTCGCGGCGCTCATCGCGCGCCGCTTCGGCGCCGCGCGCGCGCGGCTCGGCTTCGGCGGCGAGCCCGCGCTCGACACGACACGGTTTCGCAGACCCGGCAAGCGGGGCGAAACTCTGCCGCTCGGCTTTTGAGGCGGGCTAGCGACACGGCGCAACGATCGCGTGCGTGCCGCAAGCGATCCGGAAGCGGCGCGCGCCAACACACGTTGACTCCGCACGCGCGCGGCTGACGCACACCGTGCGCGCGCGCAGCGCGAACTCGCGCGCCCGCAACGAACGCCTGCGCGCACGAATCGTGCAGTCCCGCGCCGCGTGGCTCGCATCGTTCTCGCGTCGATCGTCATCGCAATCCTACTCCTCGCGCGCGGGCGCTCGGCGCGCGCGCGGCAACTCGCACTCCACGATCATCCCGCGATCGCGGCGCTCCGCGCGACGCGCGGCCGCGCTACCGTTTTCATTCCCGGCTCACGCGACCTCGACGACATGCAGACGCTCGCCGGGTTGTCGCTCCTCGAATCGGTCGTGGCGCACGATACCGCTCGCGAAACACGGGTGACGATGCTGGCCTCGCACCCGCTCGTGGCGGCCGCGTCGCGCGATTGGCTTTCGTGCGGCGACGACGCCGTTTTCTCGTCGAGCGATCCCCTTGGATTCGCGATGAGCGCCGCGAGCCGGATTCGGCGGCAACGCCCTGGGCTCTGCGTTGCCTCGGGCGGCTTCTCCAGCGAGGCGCTTCTCATCGCGGACGCGGCGGACGTGTCGGACACGAACCTCGTCTGCGGAACGGCCGATCTCGTCGCGGTGCCCGCGCTGATTCTCGCGACCGACGCGATTCTCGTCGGCGAGGAGATCTACGCGGCGAGCGCGATCGTGCCCGATTCGCGCAGACGCCGTGCGATGCTGCACGGACACGACGCGTGCCGCGCCCTGGTGATCGCGATCATCGTCGTCCTCGTTCTCGCCGACTGGCTCGCCGCGGTCACGGGAAGCCCGACGATTCGCTCGATTGCCGCCGTGCTCGCGTCCCCTTTTGGCGGCGGGATATGAAGCCGTCGTTCGGCTCCGCCACGACCTCGGCGCTGTCGCTCATGGCGTTGGGCGTCGGCGCCGTCCTCGTCGCCGGCGGGCTCTGGCCTGGCGAGCCCCGCACGAGCATCGACGGGCGCCTCTCGATCTGGTTCGACATCCTCGCCGCGTTCGCGTTCGTCGCGGGTGGCCGCAGCATCGTGGCGCGGCACGCGGTCAAGATCGCCGCCCGCGAAGCCGGGTGGCGTTACTCCGCGATCGCCGTCACGGCTTTCCTCGTCACGCTTTCTGCCGGCCTGTTCAAGCTCGGCGCGCCGTCATGGGAGACACCGCTTTCCGACGCGAGAACCTGGTTTCGCGCGTTGACCGACGGCGTGTACGCACCCGTGCAGTCGGCGCTCGCCATCGTCGTCGCGTTCGCGCTGATATTCGCGCTCCATCGCGCGGCGCGGCGGCGCGCGCGGGCGCTGTGGCCGATGCTCGCGTGTGCGCTCTGCGTCGTCGCCGCGAACACGCCGCTTTCGCTCATCCGCGACGACGGCGCACACGCTCCCGCACGCGCGCGAGCGTTCGCGGGCGCCGCATACGAAATGCTCGCGGCGATCGGTACCGGGGCCCAACGCGCGCTCATGATCGGAATCGCGATCGGCGCCGTCGCGCTCGCGCTCCGCGTTCTGCTTCGCCTCGACAGGCCGGCGTGACACGATCGCGCCGCGCCATCGCGCTCTTCGTCGCCGCGGCCGCGCTCGCGCCGTACGGCCTCGGCGCGCGCGCGCCGAAAACCGCGAGTCGCGCCTCCGCGCTCTTCGATCTCATCGAAGCGCTTCCCGCCGGCGCGCGCGTCCTCGTCTCGTTCGACTACTCGCCGGCGTTCGCGGCCGAGTGTCAGCCCGCGGCCGACGCCATTCTCTGGCATCTCTTCGCGCGCGGATGCCGCGCGTACCTGATGACGCTCTGGCCGGCGGGCGAGGACGCGGCTGCGCGCACGCTCGAGCGCGTCCTCGCCGACGGGCTCGCGCAGAAGCAATACGCACGCGACTACATCGTGCTCGGGCTCAAACCGGGCGGCGTCGGGGCGATCAACGCGCTCGCGCGCGACTTGCGAGCGTTCGTCACCGCGGACGCGGCGGGCGCCGTGATCGACGAGTTCGAGATGACGAATGGAATTGCGCGCCTTGCGGATTTCGATCTCGTCGTCACGATCAGCGCCGGCGAACCGGGGGCGAAGGAGTGGGCCCAGTGCGCGGGAAGCCTCGCGGGCGCGCGCGTGGCGGCCGCGGTCGCCGCGATCGACGCGCCGGCGCTTCTGCCCTATGTGCCCGGCCAGATCGCGGCACTCTCGATCGGCATTCTTGGCGCGGCGCGCCACGAGAGCGCGCTCTCCGCGCGATACGCAACGCGAAACAACGGCCCGTCGCGCTCGCGGGCGGCGTCGCAGTCCGCGCTCCACGCCGCGATCGTCGCACTCACCGCAAGCGGCGCGGTCGCCGCCGCGCGCAGGCGGGGCCAGCGCCCCGGGCGCCGCGACGATCGCTCATGATCTCCGCCGACGCCGTCGTCGCGTGGGTCGGCGCGCTTCTGGCGCTCATGACGTTGAGTGCGCTCTGGGGCGACTCGCCGCTCTGTAAACTCGCCGAGCATCTCTTTGTCGGCGTCTCGGCGGCGTATTGGATGAGCGTGGCGTTCTGGTCGACAATCGTTCCCAACCTTCTCGGCCGCATCTACCCGCCGCTCTTGCGCGCGATCTTCCCGACCGTCCCGGAGTGTGAAGCCGATCTCTCGCTCGTCGCGCCGCTCGTGCTCGGCCTTCTCCTCTCGGTGCCGCTGCCGGCCCGCGCGCACGCGCTCCGCCGCATTCCGATCGCATTCGCGGTCGCGTACTCCGCCGGCGCCGCGATCCCGCGTTTTCTTCGCGCCGATTTCATCGCGCAGATCGAGGCCGTCTCTTCGCCGATCGTCGTTCGCGTCGACGGCACGGTCGATGGCGCCGCGACGGGGTACCAGATCGCCGGCACCGCCGCGACAATCGCCGCGCTCTTCGGGACGTTTCTGTACAGGCGTGAGCTTCGCGCGATGGACGTTCTGCGGCGCGCGGGCCGAGCGGCGATTGCGATCGGATTCGGCGTCGCAATCGGCTACATGATCGTCTCGCGCGCGTCGGTTCTTGCGAGCGGCGCCGAATCACTGGTGGCGTTCGCGCGCGAGCGATTATGACCGAGCGGTGCGCGACGAGGCGAGTCACAGCGCGCACTTCCGCGCCGGCCGTTACATCCAACCCTTCCGCTTGAAGTAGGCGACAAGCCCCACCGCAATCAGCGCCATGAGCCCGAGCGAAACCGGGTACCCGTAGCGCCACCCCAGCTCCGGCATGTTCCAGATCGAGGCCGAACGATCGAAATTCATCCCGTAGATGCCCGCGACAAAGCTGAGCGGAATGAAAATCGTCGTGATGACCGTGAGCACCTTCATGATCTCGTTCATGCGATTGCTCGCGCTCGACAGATGAAGATCGACGAGATCCGATCCGAGTTCGCGCTGCATCTCGACGAGTTCGATGATTCGAAGCGTGTGATCGTAGCAGTCACGCAGATAGATCCGCGTGTCGGCCGTGAAGAAACACTGCTCGTCGCGCAAGAGCGAGTTGAGCGCGTCGCGCTGCGGCCACAAGAGCCGCCGGAAGGTCTGCAGCTCGCGTTTGATCGCGTGGACGCGTGCGATCGCGTCGCTCGACGGCTTCGCGAGGATCTCGTCCTCGAGCGCCTCGAGCCGCTCGCCGTGCTGCTCGATCACCGGGAAATACGCGTCGACGATCGCGTCGAGGAGCGCGTACGCGAGGTAGTCGGGGCCCGCGGCGCGAATGCGACCGCCCACGAGGCGAATCCGATCGCGCACCGCGCCGAAGCAATCCCCCGCGCGCTCCTGAAACGTCAGCACGTAATTCTTCCCGAGAAAGATGCTGATCTGTTCCGTCTCGAGGCATTCGCCGAGTGTGACCTCGCGCGCGACGATGTACGTGTGATCGCCGTACTGCTCGACCTTCGGCCGCTGGTGCGTGTTGATTACGTCTTCGAGCGCGAGCCGGTGAAGTCCGAAGATCTCGCCGAGCTTCGCGATCGTCGCGGCGTCGCCGAGGCCGTCGACGTTGACCCAGGTGACGGGCTGCGCGCCCAGATGCTGGCGAATCGACCCCAGATCGCCGATCGGAACCTCGACGAGGCTGTCCGGGCCGTACGCGATCACGTGGACTTCGGGATGCGGCGCCTCGGGATCCGCCGCGAGCAAACCGGGCGACGCACCCGGACGATTCGCCGGCTTCGAGCGTCCGCCTCTGCGCGTGCGCTTCTCTTTGTGTTTCGACATCGGCGCCTCCTTTACGCGCTCGCTATTTCAGCGCAGATCGTCGTTCCGATCGAGCTTTCTCTTTGGATCGCGCGTTGCAGCGTCCAAGTCTGAGTCGGGGTCGGCGTGCGGGTGCGCATCCGCGTCCGCGTCCGCGCCTGCTTCTGCGCCCGTGTCCTCGGCTGCGCCGGCGCGTGTTTCCGCGCCCGCGGCGCCCGACATCCCCTCGCCTTCCGCGCGCGCGAGAGCCGCGTCCGCCGCCGCTTCTTCGCGCTCCCAACGCGCAAGCCGCCGCCGCGCCACCGCCCGCTTGCGCGCCCACGCCGCAACAACGAGAAGCGTCATGAGCGCCGCGAGCGGAACCCCCTCGCCGACCCAGCCGACCCATCGCGTCCGCTTGCGCAGATCGCGGTACCATTCGAACTCCAGCTCGTCCGAAGTCATCCCATACGTCGCGCGCAGCGCATCTTCGTAGCCGTAACGCGCCGTCGCGTCGAGCAGGTCGCGCAGCGACGCCGCGCCCCAATTCCGCGCGATGAACTGCACCGCCGTCAGGCTTTCGTAGTACGCCAGGCGCGCCGACGCGCCGCTCTCGGGAAAGCGCCGCGCGATCTCGTCGAGAAAGAGGAGGTTTTCCGTGTAGAGCGCCTTCGCGAGATCGTAGATCGTCGCGCCGCGGTCCTCGCCCGAAAGGTAGACGGCGATGCCTTCGTCGAGCCATCGCGGCGCGCCGCCGTCCGCGGCCTCGGCGACGAAGAGATGAATGATCTCGTGAACCGCGACGCGCCCCACACGCGTTCCGGGGGGCGTGAATCGCTCGCTCTGCAGAACGACACGGCCCTCGCGCGGCATCGCGACGCCGACTGCCCACACCGGCGCGCGCCCCGACGTCGCATTGACGAACTCCGCGGGCGTGCCGGTCAGTTCGATGACGTAGTCGCCCGCGAGGCTGTCGCCGAAGAACTCGACGAGCGAGGGAAGCGAGCGCGTGACCTCGGATTCGATTTCGCGGCGCTCGATCGCAAGCGCGTCGGAGGACTCGAAGCGGAGTCCCGCCAGCGCAGACGACGCGACGCTAGCCAGAACGCCGGCGACGCAAGCGGCGACCAGACCCGCGGCGCGCAACGCGTTGATGAGTGCGGCGGAGCGCGCGGCAGTCCGTCTGCGCGGACGCGCTAGGCGCCGCGCGGGATCGCTCCGGAGATGACGGCGCCGCCGAGGACGCGCGAGCCATCGTAGAAGACGACCGACTGCCCCGGCGTGACGGCGCGCTGCGGCTCGTCGAAGAGAACCCGCACGCGTCCGTCGCCGGAGTGCGTGAGCGTGCCGGGAACCGGCGCGTGGCGATGGCGAATGCGCGCCGTAACGCGCGCCCGGCCGTTCGCCGGCAACTCGGCGAGGAAGTTCGCGCCCGTCGCATCGCATCCGTCCGCGAGGAGATCGTCGCCGCCGCCGACGACGATGCTGCGCGTCCCGGGCTCGACCGCCGTCACGTAGAGCGGACGCCCCGCCGAGAGACCGAGCCCCTTGCGCTGCCCGACGGTGAAGCGCGCGTAGCCGTCGTGTGTCCCGACGCGCACGCCTTGGCGATCGACGATCGGCCCCGGCGCGAGCGCCGCCGCCATACGCTCGTCGCCGTCGCCCTGCTTCTCGAGGAACTCGCCATAGTCGCCGCGCGGCACGAAGCAGATGTCCATGCTCTCGCGCTTCTCGGCAACCGAAAGCCCGGCGCGGCGCGCGATCTGGCGCACCTCGGGCTTCGTGAGCCCGCCCACGGGCAGGAGCACGCGCGCAAGCGCCTCGCGCTCGATCCCCCAGAGAAAGTACGACTGGTCCTTCGCCGCGTCGTCGCCCGCGTGCAATTCGCGGCGCCCGCCGTCGCCGTCGACGACCTTCGCGTAGTGGCCCGTTGCGATGAAGTCGGCGCCCTGCCGCAGCGCGCGCACGAGGAAGCGATTGAACTTCACCTCGGAATTGCAGGCGACGCACGGGCTCGGCGTGCGGCCGTCGAGGTAGTCGCCGACGAATGGGTCGAGAACCGCGGTGCGAAACTCGTCGGCGAAGTCGAGAACAACGTGGCGCGCGCCGATCGCGCGCGCGCTGCGGCGCGCGTCGTCGATCGCGTCGAGCGAGCAGCACGACTTGTCGGTCGCTTGCGCGTCGGCCTCGCCGTAGCAGAAAAGCTTGAGCGTGACGCCGAGGACATCGTAGCCCTGCTGGGCGAGGAGATACGCGGCGACCGCGGAGTCGACGCCGCCCGACATCGCGACCGCAACGCGGCCGCGCCCGGAACTCACTACAGCTTCTCCTTCGCCTTCGTGATGTTTTCGCGCGAGCGCGCCGCGAGATCCTTCGGCTCGCCCGCCTTCACGACGTGCTCCCACTCGCGAATCGCCTCGCGCAGAATCCCCATCTCGGCGAACGCGACGCCCATGTGAAAGTGCGCCTCGGCGCAGTGCGCATCGATCGACAGCGCCTTGCGGAACGAGTCCACCGCCTGCGAACGCCGCCCGAGCGTCCACTGCGTCTCGCCGTAGTGCGCGAGCGCGCGCGCGTCGTTCGGATGGCGCGCGAGGAACTCCTCGTACATCTCGAGCGATTCCTCGCCGCGCCCCGCGTTCTCGAGCACGAGCGCCGCGTTGACGAGCGCGCGGAAGTGATCCGGGTTGAGCGCCAGCGCCTTTTCGTAGCTCGTGACGGCGTCGGTCGTGCGGTACTCGTCGTAGAGCCAGTTGCCGAAAGCGAAGTGACCCTCGGCGTCGTCCGGGTGCGCGGCGACATACGCTTGAAGAAGATCCTCCTGCTCGTGCCGCGGCAGGCGAGTAATCTCTTCGAGCTTCTTCTCCTGCGCGCGCGCGCACGACGGCGCGAGCACGCAGACAAGAGCAAAGAGCGCGAGCGCCGCGAGCGCGGCAATCCGATTCGCGATGGAATGACTTCTGCGACGAATGATCATGGCTCCTCTGCGGGTTCGATGGTGACACGCGACATGATGTCGCCTTGCATTGTGGCCAGTACGAAGTCCATCCCTTCGAGCACCTGGCCGAAGATCGCGTACTGCGTATCGAGTTCCGGCGCGGGCGCGAGGCAGATGTAGAACTGGCAGCCGGCGGAATGCGGATCGCGCGAGCGCGCCATCGCGACCGTCCCCTCGAGATGCTGGCGCGTCGGCGAGAATTCGCCTTCGATCGTGTAGCCGGGATTGCCCATGCCGTTGCCGAGCGGGTCGCCGCCTTGAATCACGAATGGGCGCGGATCCTTCACGACACGGTGAAACGTGAGCCCGTCGTAGAAACCCGCGCGCGAGAGCTTCACGAAGTTCGCGACCGTGAGCGGCGCGTCGTCGTCGAACAACTCGAACTTGATCGTGCCGCGCGCCGTCTCGATGACGGCAACCTTCTTCCCTTCGGCCTTGATCGCCGCGATCTCGTCGGGAGTCGGCTTGCTGATGAGCGGGCGCTTCCTGTGCGCCGCCTGCGCGGCGGCTGGGGCCGCGGCAACGCCGGGCGCGGCGGCCGCGGCCTTCGCGGACGCGGCCTTCGCCGAGGCCGCGGGCTTAGGCGGCGCGGGCTTCTTCGGCTTCGCGGCATGGGCCGCAACACCGAACGCGATCAAGAACGGCACGATCGTCATCGCCGCGAGGCGAACGCTCATCGTCCGTTGGGAATGCGCCATCGTCGCTCTCACTTCCGTCGTCGTTGTGGTTGTCGCAGGGCGGCTCGCGTTGCGCGCCGCGCAATGCGTGTCGCGAGGGCGAGCCGCGAATCAGGCCGCGCGAGTGCCCGAGACTAAAGCCTCGCGCCAGACGCGTCAACGTATGCGCGGAATGGTGCGCGGAATGGTTGTGGATACATGCCGAAGCCCCGCGCGGCGCGTTAGCGCATGAACGCGAGCCCGAGCGCCGCGACGATCCAGAGGTACCAGGAGAAGACGTCGAAGCGGTTCTTGCGCGCGATGAGGAAGAGGAGGCGGAGCGCGAGCAGGCCGGAGACGAACGCGACGGCGACGCCGACGAGAAGAGGCCCGCCGATAGCCGGCGCGCCGGGCTGCGCACCGGCGGCCGGCTCGAGAATGTCGGGAATCGCAAGCACGGTGGCGCCGAGAATCGCTGGGATAACGAGGAGCATCGAGAATCGCGCGGCGGCTTCGCGGTCCATTCCGGCGAAGACGCCGGCGGTGATCGTGCACGCCGAGCGCGAGATCCCGGGGATGATCGAGATCGCCTGCGCGATGCCGACGATGAGGCCTTCGCGCGCGCCCGCCGTGTGCCGTGCCGCGATCTTGATGCGCGAGAGCTGCAATATCGCGCCGGTGATCGCGAGCTGAATCAGCGTGTCGCGCACCGACTCGAAGCTCGCCTCGATCGCATCGCCCCAAAGGACGGCCGCGACCGCCGCGGGAATCGTTCCGACGACGAGCGCGATGGTCATTCGCCCGTGCGGATCGGAAGGCATTCGCAGGCGCGCAAGCTGCGCAATCGTCGCCGGGAGCGCGCGAACGAGCGCCGCGATCTCGCGCCAAAAGTAGATGAAGACCGCGACGAGCGTGCCGACGTGAAGCGCAATCTCGACGACAATGCCCGGCTCGTTGACGTGCAGAAGCTCCTGCGCGAGCACGAGGTGCCCCGACGACGAGATCGGCAGAAACTCCGTCAGTCCTTGCACGAGGCCGAGGATCACCGAGGATCCGTATCCGAGATGCGCGGCCTCGGCGATCGGTGCGGTCATCGGGTGTTGCCTCCGAGGTAAAGAGCGAAGAGCCCGGCGACCATGCTCACTTTCAGAAGGCGGCTCGCGCGAGCGAGTGTCGCGGGATCCGCGTCGCCGCGATCGGGAACAAGACGCGGCGCGCCGATGCAAAGCAGGAGCAACGTGACCCCGACGCCGGCCGCGGCCATCGCGAGATAGAGCGAGCCGTAACCGAGAAAGACCGCGGGGAGTGGAATCAGCACGAGGAGGGCGCCCGCGGCGGCGCGCAAGATCGCGCGGGTACGCGCCGGTACGAGTGCGTCCGCCCACGTCGGCCGTCCCACGGCGCGGTCACCATCGCGATCGGCGAGATCCTTCACCAGCTCGCGCAGCCACGTGAGCAGAAACGCGAAGAGCGCGGGGAAAAGCGCTGCGCGCGGCGATGGGCCGGTCGACGCGCCGAGCAACAGTGCCGACGCGGTGAGCGCGCTCGCGACGACCCCCTTCAGCGCGGGGGCGCGGTCGGCGATACGGCGGTACGTCAGGAGCAGCACCGCCCACGCGAACAAGAGCGCGCGCGCCGCCGGCCCAACGCGCGGAGCGAACACAAGCGCGATGCCGCAAGCGAAGAGAAGAATCGCGAAAAAACGCGCAGCGCGCGGCGAGACGCGCCCCGAGGGAATCGGCCGCCGCGCGTGGCTCGTCGCGTCGCGCGCGGCGTCCTCGACATCGTTCCAGGCGTAGCCGGCGGCAAGAAGCGACAGCGCCGCGGGGAGCAACGCGAGCGACGCGTCGAACGCCGCGGCGCCGTCCGCGCGGCCGAACGCGAATCGCGCACCCAGGAGGATCGCGGAGGCTGCGATCGCCACGTTGAGCGGCCGCGCGAGTTCGACGAGCGCCGCCGCGGTTCGCAACACGCGACGATTCGCGTGCGCGCGCTCACGCGCCGCTGAAGTCTGCGCCGGCGAACTCCGCATCAACCGAGCGCCGCCGCGAGACGGCCCGCGAAACTCTCGACCTCGGCGAGCATGCGCGCACGGTCGCGGCCGTGGCGCGCAATGCGCTCGACGATCGCGCTCCCGACCACGACGCCATCCGCAAATCGCGCCGCCGCGCGCACGTGCTCGGGCGTCGCGATACCGAAGCCGACGACGACCGGCTTGCCGGAGGCGGCGCGCACCTTCGCGACAAGCGCGCGCAAATCGCGCGGCAGCTCGGCACGCGCGCCCGTCACCCCCGCGCGCGTGACGCAGTAGATGAAGCCGCGCGCCGCGCGCGCGATCTTGCGCAGTCGCGCATCGCCCGAAGTCGGCGCCGCGAGCGTGATGAGGTCGATCCCGCCGGCCTCGCACGCCGCGAGCACCTCGGCCGATTCCTCGACCGGCATGTCGGTGACGATGACGCCGTCCGCGCCGCCGCGCCGGGCCGCGCGCGCGAAGGGCGCGATCCCGTACTGCATGACGGGATTGAGGTACGTCATGAGTACGAGCGGCACGCCCGCCCGGGCACGCATCGCGGGAAGGCGCGCGATCACGTCGCGCAGCGCGACACCCTTCGCGAGGGCGCGCTCCGACGAACGCTGAATCGTCGGCCCGTCGGCGAGCGGATCGCTGAACGGAATCCCGATCTCGATCACATCGGCGCCCGCGCGCCCGAGGGCGCCGCACAGCGCGACGGTCGCGTCGAGGCTCGGGTCTCCGGCCGTGATGTAGGGGATGAACGCGGCGCGCCCGCCGGCACGAATCTCGCGGATCCGCGCCTCGAGCCGCGAAACTCTAGACGCGCCCAAGCTCGCGCTTCTCGGCGTTCTTGAGCGTCTCCGCCTCGCGATACGCGGCGCGCGCCTTGTCTTTGTGCCCGAGCTTGTCGAGCGCAATGCCGAGATAAAAATGCGCGCGGCCGTCCTCGGGATTCAGTTCGATCGCGCGCTCGAAAGACTCGGCGGCATCCGTGACGAGCTCGCGCTTGTTCTGCGCGACGCCGAGATAGAAGAACGCCTTCGCGTTGTTCGGATCGAGTTCGAGCGTGCGCCGCAGCTCGCGCATCGCCTTGTCGTACATGCCGCGGCGAATGAACGTGCGCCCGAGGAAGTAGCGCGCCTGCACGTTGTCGGGCTCCTGCTCGAGCGCGAGCGCGAACTCTTCGATCGCCTCGTCGTAGTGCTTCTGATCGTTGAGCGCGACCGCCATGTTGTAGTGCGCCTCGGCGCTCTGCGGATCCTTGTCGATCGCCTGGCGAAACTGCTCGATCGCCTCCTTGTACATCCCCTTCTCGCCGTACACCGCGCCGAGGTTCGTGTGCCATCCCGCCGACGACGGCTTCTTGCGGATCGCGTTGCGGAACTCCTGGATCGCGCGGTCGTGCTGCCCGAGGCGGTCGTAGACATCGCCGAGCCCGCCGTGCGCCTTATCGGAGTTGGGATCGCGGCGAAGCGTCTCGACGAACTCGGTGATCGCCTTCTCGAACTCGCCTTGGCGCGTGCGCAAGCAGCCGCGGCCGTACGACACGAGCGGATCGGTAGCGTCGATCGCCGCGGCGCGCGCGAGTTCAGCCTCCGCGTCGGCGAAGCGGTCCATCTCCGTGAGCGCCTTGGCGAGCAACACTCGCGACTCCACCGAGTCGCCGACCGACGCGATCGTATCGTGCAGCTTCGCGGCGGCCTCGTCGCAGCGCCGCGCCTTGATCAGCGCGCGCGCCCACAGATGCGCGCGCGTCCGCGCGCCGCCCTCGTCGGTCGACTCGGCGAGAAGCGCGAGCGCCTCCTTCGCGCGTCCCTGATCGATCGCGGCTTCGATATAACGCAGGCGCTCCTCGCCACTGGCAGGTGGCGGGGCCGGGCGCCGAGCCTTCTTCGGGTCGGCATCGTGGCGGACGCTCGGTGAGCGTTTGAAGAATCCCATTCATCCTCCGTGTGGAGTCGTTGCGTTGCGGATCGGAACGGGCGAGCGGCGTGAGCGTCGCTCGCGCCGGCTGGCTCTCGTCTCGCTAGTCCGTGAAGCGAGAGGTGCCGACGGCGAACGGCGAACCGAAACCCGCCGGAGAATACCACGGCGAGGCAGTGCCGAGGCGGCCGTACGAGAGCCGAACGATGCTGTTCTCGGTCGGATTGTATTCGAGCGCGAACGACGGCAACACGGAGAACTCGCCGCTATCCGTGCGCAGCGTGCGCGACGACGTCTCGAACTGGTATTGAAGCGCAAGCGCCAGGCGAAGATTTTGACGCATCTGATAGCTGAAGAAGTCGGTGTACGCGGCGGCGGCGCTCTGCGATTTCACGGAGCCGGTGGTCGTGGCGTAGCCGAGCGAGAGCGAGCGCGAGTGATCGAGGCGCTCGCGATCGATGAAACCGAGGAGGCTGCCGGAGTTCGCGTTGAGGCCGGAGAGCCCGAGGCGGGCCCCGGGAAGGTCTTCGTCGACGTCCTGCGCGCGGATGAAGCTGGGAGCCAGCGTGAGAACGAGCACGAGCGCGATCGCGAATATCGAGCGCGCGCCAGGCAGCGGCGAACCAATCCGAGTCACGTCACGTCCTCCGGGGGTCGACGCGGCGATAGTAGGGAGCCCCCCGGGCCTCTGTCAAGGCGAGCGGCGCAGGACGCGCTCTACGAATTCGTGTCGTAGTCGTTCGCGCTCGACGACGATGACCGCGAGTACTGCTTCGGCGGCGACTCGATCACATCGATCTCGAGAACGAGCCGAATCTTTCCCGGCTGAAGTTTCGCGACCGTCACCGGAATGCGGACCTCGTGCGTGTGCCACGGCTCGTCGTCGTTATTCGCCATCGCGGACGGCATCGAGATTCGAGCCGTGAGCGCAGGCGGGTTCGGCTGCGAGTACGACGCCGGCGATGCCGGAACTGATGGCTCCGGCGATTCGGCCGGCGACGACGCGGACGTCGTCATGTGCGGCGCGCTCCCTCCGAGAATGCGCTCCATCGACGAAAGGCGGATCACATCGCCGTCGTCCATCGCCGTACGCAGCGGCGCGGGGTCGGTGGCGTCGAATTCGGTCGCGGGGGCCGGCCTCGCGGCTGGCAACTCGATCGGCTCGGCGAGCATCCCAGCGTCCATGGCCATGCTCGGCATCGCCGGCGCAGCCGGCGCCGACGCCGTCGCGGGCCCAGCGCCCGGCTTCGTGAACCGCTCGTTCATCTTTTGGAAAACGACCCGCGTGATCGCCTTGAACGTCTCGAAGACACCGTCGCCGTGAATCGCCACCGCCTCGAGCACGGGCCAGTTTCCGCGATTCAGATCGGCGTTGAGTTCCTCGATCGTCATCGCATTCGGCACATCGCGCTTGTTGTACTGCAGCACCAACGGAATCGAATCGATGTTCATGCCATGTTCGGCGAGGTTCTTCTCGAGGTTCGCGAAGCTCTCTTTGTTCGCCTGCCGCAGCTCGGGATCCGAGTCGGCAACGAACACAACGCCATCTGCGCCCTTCAGCACGAGTTTGCGCGTCGCGTTGTAGTAGACCTGGCCCGGCACCGTGTAGAGCAGGAATCGCGACTTAAAGCCGTTGATCTCGCCCGCCGAGAGCGGAAGGAAATCGAAGAAGAGCGTGCGGTCGGTCTTCGTCTTCATCGAGACCATCTTGCCGCGCTGCTTCTCGGGCACCTTGCCGTAGATGTGCTCGAGGTTCGTGGTCTTCCCCGAGAGCCCCGGGCCGTAGTAGACGACCTTCGCGCTGACCTCTTTGCCGCTGTAGTTGAAAACGACCATCGCTCGTCAACCTCCAGTGAATCGCTCAAGAGCCGCGCGCATGGGGCCGCGCCGGACGCGTCGCGGCCACGCTCGCGGCGTGGCGCGCGGGAGGGCGCAGCCCGAACGGCGCAAACCCTGCATAGGATTATCGAGCGGAAGGGCTCCGGGCTTGAGGGGGGAGAGCGAATCCGACCGAAAGTAAGCGTTTGGCGCCTCGCGGATGTCCCTCGGTGCGAAATCGTCTCGGCTGTGACAGTCTTACCGACGGGAGGCCTAATGGTCGGTAGAAACTCGCTCCGAACTGGAGTCAATCTCGCGGTCGTATTCGTGCTCGCCATGTCGTGCCACTCACGCGTCCTCGCAGCAGGGTGCTTCGTCACGCGCCCGGGCGGCGAGGCGCTGCACGTTACGGGCATGCGCGCCGCGGTCGTGTTCGATGACGGACTCGAGGAACTTCTTCTTGAGGTCGACTTCCTGGACGCCCCGGTGGAGTTCGGTTGGATCGTGCCGGTGCCCGCGGAATCGGAGATCCGCGCATCACGGAATCATGTCTTCATCGGTATCGAAGACTGGGAACCTGAATTTGCGCGCTCGCCGAGAACCGGACGTGTGGCCGCGCTCCTGGGATCGTCGCGCTCCGCTGCCTCCGGTGTTGACGTCCTGGACGCCATGGTTATCCCGCCTTCGGACAAGCACGCTCTGTCGGACTGGCTCAATCAACATCAGTTCGAAATCCCCGACCGCGTCAGAACGGTTGTCGATGAGTACTCGAATCGCGGCTGGTATCTCGCGGCTCTGCGAGTTCGCGCCAGCGAGGTTTCTGGAAAACCGCTTCGCTCTCAGCTTGGCGCGACTACTTTTCGAGGCACGACGCAACTCGTTCGGCTTCTCTTCCGAACGCCAGAGCCCATCTATCCGCTCAGGATCTGCGCCGCTCTTACACAACCGGTCGATGTCACGCTCTGCGTCGCGAGCGATACCGCGCTCGTTGCGGTCGAATCGTCCCAAGAATGGTCCACGCATCTCATGCAGATGCGCGACGCGCCACGTACGTTCGGCGGCGAGGAGAACTTCCCGGCGTTGGACGCTGCGCGCGCGCGGGTCACGAAACTTCGTAGCTTCGTCAATCCGCACGACGCGGTCGATGTCACGTTTCGGCCATACGACCCGATCGAGGTTCTCGATCACGACGACGAACAACTGCGTGCGGAAGCAGTGTCGGAGATTGGCCGTCAGCGGCGAATCGAAGATGTCGAGCGCGTGATATACGTGCTTGGAACGTGCGAGCCGCGAGCGCCCCTCGCGATCGCCGCGATCTGGGCGCTCGGGGAACTCGGCGGCGAAGCATCGCAGCGCGCGCTTCTCAAGTGGGCCGGAAGCCCTGTTATCGAATGCCGATTCGAAGCGTTGGAGTCGCTCGCGCGGCTGAGATGCAGCGAGGCCCTCCCGCTCTTTCTCGAAATCGTCGGCCGTCCGAGAGCAGAGCGCAGCCCGATCGGTTGGGAAGCATCAGAACGCCAGGCGTGTTGGGAACACTTAGTCGCGTTCGGTGACCCGACGTGCATTCCGGAACTCACAGAAATGGTCGCCCCGTTTCCAGATCGTGAGTGGGGACTGGCCCTGGATGCGCCGTACGGAGCCGCACTCAATCCGTACGCGGCACTCGCCGCGTGCGGCGACAGCAGCGCGCTCGCGGCGCTTCATGACTTCTTGATCATCGAAGTGCAGAACATGGTGCGCGACCCAATTTTCCCGAGTTCGCGCGGCGGCTCAATCAACGGCTTTCCCGGTTGCTACCTCCTAGGACAGTGCGTGTTGTATCCAGAAAGGTGTCTGGAGAACATACGCATCGCGGCGGCAATCCGCATACTCGAGCCTCGTTCAGAACTCCGAGATGCCTTCCTGCGAAACGTCGCGCGCGACCCACGGACGCCGGACGGCGGGACGATCTATCTGCTGTCACGGCTCGCGTCCCCCAACAGTCTAGATATCGAGTTGCTCCTCGACATTGCAAGGCGAGCAATCGGCCCTGGAGCGATCCACATTGAGTGCGCGGTGAGTCAACGCGGCGGGTCCGAAAACACTAGAGTCAGCTACAACGCCCACGCGTGCGGTGTGGCATACGCGTTCGCGCAGCTCAAATCAGTCGAAGGGTTGTTGCGTCTCTGGGACGAGTGTCCCCGGTATGACCTCGCGCTACGTGCCGAGATCGCTTACGCGTTCGCGCGGCTAGGCGCCGCGGAAGGAATCCAACCCGTTCTCGAATACACCGAGGCAGCGTGGAACGAGAGGGTCGCCTCGCTGGAATATCGCGACGCGGTGTCCGCACGACTCGCCTCAGATTCCCGTGGTGGCCCGAGCGAGGACCTTCTCGATCTCGACGTGAGGTATAGACAACAGGAGATCGTTCGCTTCTTACGAGGGCGAAAATCCAATCGGGATGTAATGCTGCACCTCGTCACCTCCAAGCGTATTCATCCGCTGATGAGGCTTCGTTGGATTGGAGAGTCGACACGCATGCAGGGATTGTGGCCGTGGTTTGGTGACGATGCGCTGGACGCGCTGTCGGCCATCGAGCGCGCGAGCACGGATCACGTCGTCGTGGCGCTTGCTGCGGCGGTCAGGAGAGATATCGATCGCTACCGAGCGTTCGCGTCGGATTGGGAGCGGCGACTCCAATAACTCCTACGCGGAACGCCGATCGGAGTTCGGCCGCGATCGCGACGCGCGGCCAGTGCGCGCGCCCAACGCGCAATGAGCGCCTTGCGGACCACGGTTTCGGCGCCCGATTCGAGGCGCCGGAGGTAGACGCCACTGGCATCGCTCGTTAACCTCCGGCGAATCGCTCAGGAGCCGCGCGCGCGAGTCGCGCGGGACGCGTGCGCGGCCGCGGTCACGGCGCGACGTGCGAAGGGGCGCGGCCCGAGCGCCGCAAACCCTGCACAGTGTTATCGAGTGGCGTCGGGCCTGGGCGTCCGGCCTACGACTTCGTTACGCGCTCTGCTAACATCGCTCGCGAGCCGAAATCGTTAGACGAGCCACCACGTGGGATCGAGGGTTACGATGTCCGATGGCGACGAGCGCGCAAAGCGAGACGACCAAGACATCACGCGACTTCTCTCCGCGGCCCGCGCGGGGAACCCGGACGCCGTCAGCACGGTATTCGATCGCGTCTACGCGGAGCTGCGGCGCCGCGCGCGATTCGAGACGCGGCGCCACGCCCCATCGGAGACGATGAACACGACCGTGGTCGTGCACGAGGCGTACCTCAAGCTCGTCGCGGCGCGCGAGATCGATTGGGAGGATCGCTCGCACTTCTTCGCGACCGCGGCACGGGCGATGCGTCAGATCCTCGTCGACCACGCTCGACGACGCTCCGCGGGAAAGCGCGGCGGGCGTGAGCGCCCCGTCTCGCTCGATGAAATCGAATCGCACAGCGTCGCGGGCGGCGGGCCGCGCGACGACGAGGTTCTCGCGCTCGACTCCGCGCTGTCGCGCCTTTCGCTGCTCGACGATCGCCTCGCGCGCGTCGTCGATCTGCGGTACTTCGCGGGTTTCTCCGTCGAAGAAACTGCGGCGATGCTCGGCGTCACGGACCGCACCGTGAAGCGCGACTGGCGGCGCGCGCGCGCCTTTTTGCAGCGAGAGATCGCCGCCGCAAACGAGAACTGATGGCATCGATCGACCCCGAACTCTGGCGGCGCGCCGACGCCGTCTTCCAAGACGCGGTGGAACGGCCGGCTTCGGAGCGCGACGCCTTCATCGCCGCAGCCTGCGCGGGAGACGACGCGCTTCGCGCACTCGTGCTCGATCTCGTCGCGGCCGACACGGGAGGCAGCATCCTCGATGAACCCGTCGCCGAGTACGCGGCGAGTTTCGAATCCGCCGAGCCCGGCGCGAATCCGCCCGCCGGCGCCGTTCCCCCGGGCCCCGAGCGCGATCGCGTTGCCGGCGATGACGCGCGCACCGGCGCCGATCTCGCCGGCGATGCCGCGAGCAGCGATCCTCTCGTCGGACGCACGATCGGGCGCTTCCGTGTTCTGCGCCGGCTCGGCGAAGGCGGCATGGGGATCGTCTACGAGGCGGAGCAGGAAGAGCCGCGGCGGCGCGTCGCGCTTAAGCTCATGCGCGGGGGCTGGGCCGCGGATAGCGAAGGGTTGCGGTTTTTCCGGCGCGAAGCGCAGATGCTCGCGCGGCTGCAACACCCCGGGATCGCGGCGATCCACGAGGCGGGGCGCACCGACGACGGCCAGCCGTTCTTCGCGATGGAACTGGTCCGAGGCGTTCCGCTGGACGAGGCGTTCGGCGCCACGCGCGGCGCGGCGAATCAGGCCGATCTGCGCGAGCGCCTCGATCTCTTCCTCGAAATCTGCGACGCGATCGCGTACGCGCATCAGCGAGGTGTCATCCACCGCGACCTGAAGCCTTCGAACATCCTCGTCTCCGCGGAATGGAGCGCGCGCGCCGCAAGCCGCGCCGCGGAGCCGTCGTCGTCGGCCTCCACGACTCGCGCGTCGCGCGTGAAGGTCGTCGACTTCGGGCTCGCGCGGATCAGCGACGCCGACGCGACGTTGGCCGCGTCGCGGAGCGAGCCGCGCGCCCTGCAAGGAACGCTTCCGTACATGAGCCCAGAGCAGACGCTCGGGAATCCGGACGAGATCGACTTCCGCAGCGATGTCTACTCACTCGGAGTGATCCTCTATCGAATGCTCGCGGGCGAGCCGCCGTACGCCGTGCGGGCCGATGCGCTCCTCGAGGCGGTGCGCACGATTCGGGAGACGGTTCCGCGCCGTGCGGGCGCGATCGCGCCGCTCCTGCGCGGCGACGTGGAGACGATTCTCGCGAAGGCGCTCGAGAAGGAGCCGGCGCGGCGGTATCAGAGCGTGATGGCGTTCGCCGAAGACGTGCGGCGTTTTCTGTCCGACCAGCCGATTCTCGCGCGGCCGGCGAGCGGGATCTACCACCTCCGAAAACTCGCCGCGCGCCACCGCGCCGCGACGGCGCTCTTGGCGACACTCTTCGTCGTGCTCGTCGGCGCGACCATCACGATGACCGCGCTCTACCAGTCGCAGCGGCGTGAGCGGGAGAACGCCGTCCTCGAGGCGCGGAAAGCGGAGCGGATCAGCGTCTTCCTTCAAGAGATGCTCGCGTCCGCCGACCCGGACCAAGCGGCGGGACGCGAGGTCACGGTGCGCGAGGTGCTCGAACGCGCGTCGCGCGAGATCGCGCTCGGACTCGCCAGCGAGCCGGCGGTCGCGGCCGCCATCGAGCGGACGATCGGCGTGACGTACCAATCGATCGGACGACTCGAGGAATCGGAGCACCACCTGCGCTCCGCGTTGGCGGCGCGCGAGCGTTTGCTCGGGCCGACGCACCCCGAGTTCGCCGCGAGTCTTCGCGATCTTGCGGGGCTTCGCTGGTACCAAGGCGCCTACGCGGATGCCGAGTCGCTCGCGCAGCGCGCGCTCGGAATTTCTCGCGGCGCCTTCGGCGACGAGGATCCCGTCGTTGCCGACGCACTCACGCTTCTTGCCGGTGTGTATCGCGCGCAGGATCGGCTCGCCGAAGCCGAGTCGCTCGCGCGCACCGGCCAAGCGATCTACGAGCGCCGAACGCCGCGCAACGAACTCGAGATCGCCCGCGCGCTGATCATTCGCGCGGAGGTGTACGAGGCCCAGGGGCGATTCGCTCCCGCGGAATCGCTCCGGCGAGAGATCCTCACGATCGAGCGGCGCGCACACGGCGCGGATCACTCGGCGGTTGCGCAGGCGATGGTCCACCTCGCGAACGTGATGGGTCTCGATGGCCGCTATGCCGCCGCGGAGTCGCTTCAACGCGCCGCGCTTCCGATCCAGCGGAAACTCTTCGGCGACGATCACCCCAAGGTCGCGCACGCGCTCACGAATCTCGGGCACTGCCTGAACAGACTCGGGCGCGCCGAGGAGGCCGAAGCGGTCATTCGCGAGGGGCTCGCGATTCGGCGGAAGGCGATGGGGCCGGACCACCCGGAAATCGCGTCGTCGATCGACAACCTCGCGCTCGTGCTCTGGGGCTCCGGCCGAGTCGCCGACGCCGAACCGCTGGTTCGCGAGTCGCTCGAAATGAAGGAGCGCCTCTACGGGACGGATCATTCGTCGGTGGCGGACGGCCACAACAACCTCGCGAGCGTGCTGCGAACGCAGGGCAAATACGCCGAGGCGGAACCGCTGCTCCGCAAGGCACTCGAGGGATGGCGCCGCGCAGCCGGCGACGAGCAGCCGGTGGTCGCCAGCGGCCTGAACAATCTCGGGCTCGTTCTCGCGCTCATGGGCCGGCATGAAGAGGCGGACACTGCGCTCTCGGACGCGCTCGCGATGCGGCGCCGCTTGCTTGCGCCCGGCCATCCCGACATCGCCTCGTCGCTTCAAGCGCTCGGCGGGTTTCTCGTCGATCGCGGGCGCGCCGCGGAGGCGGAGCCGCTGCTTCGCGAGGCACACGCGGCGTGCCTCGGAGAGGGGCGCGCCAACGACGTCCGATGCGCGTTGGTCGAGAGCATCCTGGGCGGTTGCCTAACCGCGCTTCGACGCTACGGCGAAGCCGAGTCCCTTCTCGTGAGATGCGATGCGTTGATCGCCGCGTCGTCCACGACGTCGGCCGCACGGAAGGCCGAGTCGCGCGCGCGGCTCGCCGCGCTTTACACCGCGACCGGCGACGTTGTGAACGCCGGACGCTACCGCAGCGCGACCCGCGACTGAGCCGCGCGACGCGCGGCGCGGGCTACGGCGTCTCGGCGATCTCCGCGAGGAGGCGCGAGGCCGCGGCCGCGTGGCGCGCCCCGAGCGCAGGCGCCGCCGCGAGCGCGGCGCGCAAGAGCGGCGCTGTTCCGGCGGAGTCGCCGGCCACCCGGCGGGCGATCGCGGCCCGGTACAGAAGCACCGGGTTGCCGCAGCGCAGACGGAGGCAGCGCTCCACGGCGGCGATCGCCTCGTCGATGCGGCCAGCACGAGCGAGTACCTCGGCGAGGAGCGCGTCGGCGAAGATCGTCGGGCGGCGGTCGCGGAGCGCGAGCGCACGCTCGACGAGATGACCCTCGGCGCGCGTGATTCCGACGTGAACGTCGTCCTCACCCGCGGTCGAACGTTCCGGCTTGTCGAGCAGATCGAGGTCGAGTGCGATCAGTTCGAGTTCGACGTCCGTGCCTGCCGCGGCGTCTTCTTCGAGTACGCTGCGCGCCGATTCGAACGCGTCGAGCGCGCCCGGTGTGTCGCCGCTCGCCTCGAGCGCTTCACCTAACGCGATGAAGAATCCAGAATCCGCGCGCATCTCGAGCGCCGTGCGATAACGCGCGATGGCCTCCGGCCACTCGCCGCGCGCGGCGCGCACGCGTCCGAGGAGCGCGACCGCCTCGGCGCAGCGCGGCGCGAGCGCGAGCGCGAGGTTCGCTTCGCGTTCGGCCGCGCCGAGATCGCCGAGCAGCAACTCGAGTTCGGCGACGCGGACGCGGCACCACGCAACCTCGTCGCCGTCGCGCCCGGCGCCGGCAGCGTCTCTCATCGCATTGCGCGCACCCGCGGCGTCGCCGTGCAGCTCGCGCAGGTACGAGACGCGTGCGTGCGCCGCGAGCCCGGGATAGCGATCGACGAGGCGTTGCGCGTAGCCGACCGCATCGTCGTAGCGCCCCAGCTCGACACACGCGTCGGTGACGACAGCGAGCGCATGCGCCTCGTTCGCACCCGCGCCCGCGTCGGCGAGTGCTGCGCTCCCGTGTGCGAGCGCCTCCGCGAAACGGTGCTCGACGAGCGCACGAGTGCCGAGCACGAGCAGGTCGTTCGTCGTTGGCGCCGCGGAACTCGACGCCGCGTGCCCGTGCGAATCGCCGCGAGGCTCGGGGTGCGCGTGCGCAGCGTCCCGCGTGCCCGCGCCTGGCTGCACGCGCGCGCCGCCGTGCGCGCTCGCCATACCGCTGCACGCGAGCACAACGGCCGCGAGGCACGCGCTCATCGCGACGAGCCTTGCCGCTGCTTCTTTTCGCGCACGCCTCGCTCGTTCAACGATCATCGCTTCCCCTTCATCGCGACCCTTCGTCGCTTCCTTTCCTGCACTACCTTCATCGTGAACCGGAAGCTGGGCGCCGAGATCAGAACGGTGGAGGGCTTCTCCCGGCGCCCGCGGCGCTTCGCGGTTCACTCACATCGCTAGCAGTCGCGCCTACTTCATCACGGTGAGTTTGCGCTCGGCGCGCTCACCCGGAGTTTCCAGGCGATAGACGTAAACGCCCGACGCGACCGTGCGCCCTTCCGCATCGGTGCCGTCCCAGCGCGCGGAGTGCGATCCCGCGGGTAGCCGCGCGTCGACAACCTGCTTCACCTCGCGACCCGAGACATCGAACACGCGCAGGCTCACGGCAGATTCCTTCGCGAGGTTGAACGCGATCTGGGTCGCCGCGCTCGTCGGATTCGGCCGCGAGAGACCCAGCTCGAATCGCGCGGTTCCCACCGCCGCCTCGGAGGGCGCGTCGGCGGAGGAGGTCTTCAGCACGCGGCCAACCTCAGACGACGGAACGGTCCTCTGCGGCGGATGAGCCGGCTCGATGCGACCGTGCTCGATTTCCCAGCCCTGAGTCGGCGTCGCGAGATACGGGAACTCGTCGAGGAACGGAAGGTCGTTCTTGTCGACGCCGTCGCCGAGCTGGCTCGCGAGCGGATGCGGCACGAAGTTCGGATCGCAAAAGACGGGATAGAGCACGCCCGCGACGACGCGCTCCTCGATGTCGACGACATCGTCGATGAGGCGCCGCCCGTTCGGGAAGCCGTCGAGATCGCCCGCGAGGACGCCGAATCGGTCGAAGACATCATCCGGCTTGATCGCAACGTTGAGACGAATCATCTCGCCGGGCACGACGTTCGGCGGCGAGTTGAGCCCCGGCACACCCGTCAGAAACGCGGCGACGAGATCGCATCGCGGCGCCGGGGGCTTCGTGATGCCGTAGATGCTCTCGATGATCGTCGCGAGCTCCGGATCGGTGACGTGGCTTAGGAACTGCGCATCGCCGAACGGGCGCGAGCGATTGAAGAGATCCTTCTTGCCGAGCGGAATGACGACCTCGTTGACGAGCGGCATACCGAGGCGCGAAACCTGCGTGAAGGTCTCGGCGCCGCGCGGCGCGGAGCCGCCGTCGAGAAGCACGGGCGAGTTCGAGCGACTCGTCGACGACCACATACCGATGACCGCGAACGGATCCGCCGGGTCCGTCGGGTTCGAGCCGTTGAAGCTGATCGCTTCGATCGGCAGCTCGAGCACGATGGCTTGGCAGTTGAATCCCGACAGGCCGTCGACGCCTTCGCCGACGTTGCCGGGGATCGCGCGGAAGCCGAGAAGATCGAAGACCGCGCCGAGATCGACGAAGAAGGGATCGTCGCGCTGGCCCGCGAAAGTCTTGTAGCCGTTCGGCAGCGAATAGAACGCGGGCTTGACGAGGTTCTCGTAGTCCGGCGTCGTGCGCGGCCCGATGTTGACCGGCGGAACGACGAGGTCCTTCGCGATCTCCGTGCTGCCGCGGCCGTGGTCGATGCGCGTTAGGCTGTACGTCTGGCGGTAATTCCAATCCGTGTCGTCGAGAGACGAGAGCGGTCCCGTTGCGTAGAGAAACGTCGCTTCGTTGTAGATCCGCGTTTGAAAGCGGAAGCGAAACGTGATGTCGGGTCTCGCGTCGCCGTTGCTGTCGACGTTGAAGTCGTACGCGACGTTGTCGGCGAAGTGAAACCAATTCGGCCCGCCCGACGCTTCCTCGAGGGGCCACCAGCAGCCGACGAGCGTCACCGCGCCGTCGTTCTCGGGGCTTACGAAGAAGTAGGTGTCGGTGTTGTCCGCGACGGGATCGTTGCTGATGAGCGGCGCCTCGCGGTGGCTCGATGCGAGGACCGCGCTCGGGCCGAGGGTCGCGCCCGCGGCAAGCAAGAACGCGAGCGCGACTCCAGTTTTCATTCGGCGTGACGGCATGACAATGCTGTCCTTTCTCCGGCGGTGTTCCGGAAAACCGTGTGGGACGTCGTGAATCCTTCGGGGGGACTCTTCGGCGTGCACACTCACTACGCCGCCGGAATCAGATCGGATGCAGCGCGAATGCGGGCGTGTGGCCGACCGCGGGGAGACGCGCTATCGCGCTTGCGGAATCTCCCACACGCCGGGGATCGCGCGCCCGCAGTCGGGACACGCGCCGCGCGCAAGCCGGTTCGCGAGGACCTTGTAGCCGTAGCGCTCGATGAGCAGCGCCTCGCACCCGGGGCAGTACGTGTTCTCGAGATTCCCGACCCGCCCAGGAAGGTTTCCCGCGTAGACGAAACGCAGCCCCTCGGCTTTGCCGATCTCTGCGGCGCGCACGAGAGTCTGCTCCGGCGTGCGGCCGCGTTCCCGCATCTTGTAGTCGTCGTGAAACGCCGTCACGTGCCACGGGATGTCGCGCGAAACTCCCGCGAGAAATCGCGCGAGCGCGCGCAGCTCATCGTCCGAATCGTTCCATCCCGGAATGACGAGCGTTACGACCTCGACCCAAAACTTTCGCGCGACGAGCATCTCGATCGCGCGCAACACGGTGTCGAGCACGCCGCCGAGTTTTCGATAGTGCGCGTCGTCGAAACCTTTCAGATCGACCTTGTAGAGATCGACCCATGGCTCGATGTAGTCGATGACCTCGCGCGTCGCGTTCCCGTTCGAGACGTACGACGTGACGAGCCCGAGCGCGCGAGCCTCGCGAAAGATTTCGACGGCCCATTCGCTCGTGATGAGCGGCTCGTTGTAGGTGCTCGTGACGATGCGCGCGCCGTGTTCGACCGCAAGCTGCGCGACTTCGCGCGCGGTGATGTCGTCGGGCGTCGAGATCGCGTTCGGGTCGCGCAGCGCCTGCGACGTGAGCCAATTCTGGCAGTAGCCGCAGTGGTAGTCGCAGCCGAGCATCCCGAACGAGAGCGCGGTCGCCCCTGGGAGCGCGTGGTAGAACGGCTTCTTCTCGACGGGATCGACTTGCAGCGCGCCGACGTAATTGCGCGGGACGAAAAGCGTGCCGCCGCGATTTTCGCGCACGCGGCATATTCCCTGGCGGCCGGGCGGGATGCGGCAATTGTGGCCGCACGCCGTGCAGTGGACCCAGTCGTTGCCGATCGGCCGCCACAATTCGCCTTCGGTCGTGCGGCGCGAGAGCGCTTCGGCGAGAGTGAATTTGGCGGGCATCCGGCTCCTTCGTAAGGCACGTTCGTGCGACTGCCCCGCGAGTATAGGCCGCCTTGCGCCTGCGCGACAGGCGCGTCGCGCCGCGTGCTAAGATGCGCGCCCATGAATGAAGGCGGCGAGACGACACGTGCGGCGGGAAAGATGGCGGGAGGCGCGACGCCCGAGGGAACGCAACGCTATGCGGCGCGTCTGTCGAGCGCGGGCCGCACGGTTGCGGGTCACTTCCGCGCCCACGCTGAGCTGCGAGCATCGTCGATCGGAATCGGCACGTACCTCGGCAAGTCCGACGACGCAACCGATGCAAGCTACACACTCGCGATCGAAGCGGCCCTGGCGGCGGGCGCAAACGTCATCGACCTGGCGGTGTCGTACCGGAGCGGGCGCAGCGAGCGCGCGGCCGGCGCCGCACTCGCGACACGCGTGCGTGCGGGGACGATCGCGCGCGACGAGGTGATCGTCGCGACGAAGGGCGGCTACATCGCGGCCGATCAGCGCGTCGGCATCGACCCCGCACGCGCCATCGAAGACATCTACATCCGCCCCGGCATCCTTCGCGCCGATGAAATCGCCGGCGGCAACCACGCGATCGCGCCGCGCTTTCTCGCGAACCAGATCAGCCGCAGCCTCGCGTCGACCGGGCTCGACACGCTCGACGTCTACTTCCTCCACAATCCCGAGGCGCAGCTTGCGGATGTCGAGCGCGACGAGTTCCTTCGGCGCATGCGAGCAGCCTTCGCGCACCTCGAGTCCGAGTGCGCGGCGGGGCGCATCCAGCGCTACGGGATCTCGACGTGGCACGGGCTGCGGATCTCGCCCGAGGATCGCGGCTACGTGTCGCTGGCGGAGACCGTCGCGATCGCGCGCGAGGTCGGCGGCGCGAACCACCACTTCGGCGTCGTGCAGCTTCCGCTCAACCTCCTCATGCTCGAAGCGCTCGCGCTCGGGAACCAGGCCGGCGAGTGGGACGAGACCGCCGAAACGCTCGAGGCCGTAACTCCGATCGAGGCCGCCGAACGCTTCGGCCTCACCGTGTGGGCGAGCGCGAGCCTTTTCCAGGCGCGACTCGCGCGCCGCGTCCCGCCCGAGTTCGCCCGCGCGATCGGCGGGCTCCGCACCGACGCCCAGCGCGCGCTCCAGTTCGTCCGGTCGGCGCCAGGCGTCACGGTGGCCCTCGTCGGGTGCGCCCAGGCAGCCCATGCGGCCGAAAACCTCGAAGTGGCGCTGACCCCACCGATCCCGCCGAAACAGTTTCTTTCGCGTTTCTTCGGAAACGGCTGATATTTCGGCACTTTTTGCTTGTCAGCGGCCCGGCGACTGCTAGAATGCCGCCTCCAAGAACGTATGGCAGAAACCTACGAGCTCCTACGCGAAAAGCTTTCGGAATCAAGGGATAAGAGCTTCGCCGAGTCCCAAAAGCGAGCATTGTCCTCGCAGCTTTCGTTTCTAGGCACCAAGAAGGGCGTCTTCAACAAGGTTCTCGCCGAGTTCACCGAGGCGAACCGGGACGCCATCTCGCTCACCCCAATCAATCCACTACTCGAAAGCCTCTGGAACGGCAACACATACGAGGAACGCCTTCTCGCGCTCCGGTTCCTGCTCGCGTTTAAGGGGCTGCTCGGCGAGCGCGAGTGGGGGCTACTCTCGAAGTGGGCCGACACCGCGGAGAACTGGTCGCTCGCGGACTGGGTCGCGCATGTTCGCGCGTGGCTTCTGCGGCGCTATCCCGAACGCGTGACGGCGCTTATCAACTGGTGCGGCTCGGAGAATATCTGGGTGCGGCGCGCCGCAGTCGTTTCGCTCCTGATCTACGATCCCGAGGAGAAGGACCGCACGCAGGTCGCCGTTCCGACCCGCCAAGCCCTCCGCGTCATCGAGGCGGCGATGTTCGACACGGAGCCGCTCGTCATGAAGGCCACGACCTGGGTGGCGCGCGAAATTGGACGCGAGGCGCCTGAACTCCTGGCGCGCATGCTCGAGCAGCACCGCGTGAAGGCGTCGAAGGCTTTCATGATGGCGGCGATGGAGGGGCTTCCCGAGCGCCTGCGCGACGAACTCATCGCGATCATGAAGGCACCGCCGCCGCCGCCGACTCCGCAAGAGATGAAGAAGGCGGCCGCGAAAGCGGCGAAGGAAGCGCGGGAAGCGAAGGCCGCAGCGAAGCTCGTCGCGGCCGCTGCCGCCGAGGCCGCGAAAGCCGCCGCCGCCGCGAAGGCCGCCAAGAAGGACGCCGCACCGCCGAAGCCGTCGCGGAAAACCGTGGCAGCGGCGAAGCCGGCAGCGAAAAAGAAGGGCGGCGCCGCGAGTCGGAAGGCGCGCACCGCCGCGCGTGCGAAACCCGCCGCAAAGCGCGGCAAGCCCGCCGCGGCGAAGTCAGCGAAGCGAGGGAAGCCGTCGAAGCCGGCAAAGAAATCGCCCGCGAAGCGCAAGACGGCGGCTGCGAGCCGCGCGAAGAAACCCCGCAAGAAGCCCAGCAAGAAGAAGTAGTTCCCTCCGCGCGGACCTCGCGCGCCCGAGAAGCGCTCACCGTTCGCGCAACGCGTGTCGATACGTTTCCAACGCGAGCGCCTAATTCCGCGCCGTGCGGCGCTTTGGATCGTCGTGCGACGCGTGATACAATGCCGGCTCTCCCAGACACGGAACATCCAAGAATGCGCTAACAAGGAGCAGAATCGGTTATGAGCTTGGTTCACGATCTCGAGAAAGAAATCGAAGGACAGGTCATCACGGACCCCGAGGTGCTCGCGGAGAAGAGCGGCGACTTCGGCCGGATGATCTTCAAGAAGCCGCGCTTCGTGGTGCGGCCCGCCTCCGCGAAAGATGTCGCCGCCGTCCTCCGCTACGCCGCCCGCAACGGACTCCACGTCTCCACGCGCGGCGAAGCGCATACGCAAACAGGCCAATCGCTCGTGCAGGACGGCATCGTCCTCGACATGGGCGGCCTCGACAGGATCCACGAGATCGACACCATCGGGATGACGGCAACGGTCGGCTCGGGTGTGAAGTGGCGCACACTCGTCGAGCGCGTCATGGAGAAGGGACTCATCCCGCCCGTGCTCACGAACAACCTCGGCGTGACGATCGGCGGCACGCTCTCGATGGCCGGGCTTGGGATCGCGTCGTTCCGCGAGGGCGCACAGGTCGATAACGTCATCGAGATTCAGGCTGTCACGGGCGAGGGCGAGATCCTCGAATGCTCGGCGACGCAGAACGCCGAGATCTTCGAGTCGATCCGCTCGACGCTGGGCCAGCTCGCGGTGATCACGCGTGCGAAGGTGAAGCTCCGCCCCGTCAAGCCGCGCTGCGTGACCTACTTCCTCCTCTACGACAACATCGGCGCGTGCCTCGAGGACAACCGAAAGATCATGGAGGAGAATCGCACGACGTACGTCGAATCGTGGTGCGTGCCGCTTCCGATGGGCTTTCGCATGATGGACGGCGTGAAGCGCACGTTCGGCGAGTGGTTCTTCCCGATCCACGCCACCGTCGAACTTGCCGAGGGCGAGACCGCGCCCGACTCGCGAGTCCTCTCGGGACTGAAGCCGTACCGCAACGTCCACAAGGAAGAGCAATCGACGTTCGACTTCTCGAACCGCCTCGAGCCGCTATTCGTGCTGTGGCGGCGCAGCGGCTACTGGGCGAACACCCACCCGTGGATGGAAACGATTCTTCCGTGGGAGACGGCCGAGTCGTACATCAACACCGTGCTCCCGCAGTATCCGCCCGCGGCGCTGGGCGGCGGCCACGTGCTCCTCTGGTGCTCGAGCGGCCGCACCTCGAAGACGAAGTTCTTCATGCGCCCGCAGAGCGACTGGGTCGTCGGTTTCGGATTCTTGCCGGGCCTGCCGAAGGATGTGGTCGATCAGATCGTTCCGAAGCTCAACGAGGCGAGCGATCTCTCGATGATGATGGGCGCGAAGCGTTACCTCTCCGGCATCATTCAGTTCGACAAGGAACGCTGGCGCGCGCACTACGGCGATCTCTGGCCGGAGCTCTGCCGCCTCAAGAAGAAGTACGACCCGAAGGGAATCCTCAACCCCGGGTTTATCGAGTACGACTAGCGGCGCGGATCACGCGCGGCGCGTTCGGCGCGCAGAGGGCGCGGACGGAAATGAAATGGGCGGCTCGCGAGAGCCGCCCGATTTCGTTTGTAGCGTTGCGTTGGCGAGCTAGCGGTAGAGCCCCTTGATGTTGCCCCAGCTCTTCGTCTCGTTCGCGTTGACGCAAGTGACGTCCGAGCACAACGCGTCCAGGTAGAACGTGCCGCCCAGCGCCTCGCATTCGGCCTGCGTGACATCGTCGACGCAGATGAACTCCGGCGTGCAGCACGCGCCGCGTGGCGGCGGCGGCGTGCACGTGACGGTGTCGCAGTTGGTCCCGCCGCCCTGCGGCGTGCCGCCGGCCGCCGAGCAATCCTCGGGCGGGAGCATCTGGCACGAACCGTCGGCGAAGCAGCACGCCGCGGGATCGTCGCAGTGGCCTGGGCCGATGATGCCGTTGTTGAAGTCGTCGAGCACTTCGGTGAGCGCGCTCGTCGTCGCCGGGGCGAGGAAACCGCCGCCCACCGGCGGAACAACAAGAGCCCCGATCAGCGCGTCGGCGGCGGCTACGGCGGCGGCGACGTCCGTCGGGTCGGCGCCCATCGCAAGGTTGAGCTTCGTCGCGATGAGCTGGCGCGAGAGCGAAACAAGTCCGTTGCCCTGAACCGGCTGATTGAGGATGGACAGCAACTCCGCCGCCGTGTAATTGACCGAGCCGAGCGTCAGGCTCGAAACCGGCCATTCGTCCTCGTGATTCTTCCAGTAGCCCTGGGTAAAGGTGCAGTTCGCGTCCGCGCCGTTGGTGGCCGCGAAAATGTTCTGCGAGTAGGGGCTCTGGTCCCACCCCGTTGCCGCGTTGGCGAAGACGCAATAAACGTAGTCCGTGCCGTACTCGTGCTCGTCCATCGAGTACGTCACGACCCCCGTCTCGTCCGCGATGTCGCCGGGCTGAATCGTGATCGACTCATTCGGACCTAGGAGGAAGGTGCCAGGCTCGCCAGGGAAGTTGTTGAGCGTCGGCTCGCCGACGAACCAGACATCGCCTTGCGCCGCATCGCCGTACTCGTACCACTGCCCGCCATTGGCATTGAAGTCAGCGAGCTTCATCCACCAGAGCGTGAAGCCCCCGGGCGTGCCGCTCGGGCCGGCGGTCACCGTAAACTCGACGCGCCCGAAACCGGACTCGACCCACGTGAGGGTCGGTGCGTCGAGCTGCGCGGCGAACGCGACGGAGCTTGCAACGGCGACGAACACCGCTGCCGCGAGCACCGAAGCCCGCGTGCGACGAACGAAAGCGGAAGCGAATGAATTCATAAGCGGCGTACCTCCCTGAGTGAACCCGAAGCGAGTCGTCGTTTAGTTCCGCCACGACGACATCCGAAACGGGCAATCCCTGCGCAAAGGCCGAGCGGACGGTGTGAGCGTCTCGGGGCGTCCGAACGCGAGTAAATCGTATGGGAGGACTTGAGCGCTTTCAATGACTTTGTTTCCAGAAAGTGGGGAGGCTGCGGTATCCCGGACGGGCCGGATGGGCCGGCGCGCGGCTAGGAGGCTGCAATTCTGTCCGTCGGGCGAGTGCTGAGGCCTGGCTGCGTTCCTCGAGACGAGCGAGGAAGTCGCCGGGGGTCGCGAGCGTCCTAAGACGCGTGAGCACGTCAGTGCGCTTGCAGCGCTACGCGACCTGCGCGAGCGTGGCGAGGTCCGCGCCGCCCGCATCGCCATACGTCGCCACAAGCAGGAAGAAATGACGCGCCGGGAGTCCGTCGATCGCGGCAAACTCGATGCCGGAATCCTTAACCCCCGATTTGTCGAGTACGACTAGCCGAGCGCGGCGCGCGGTGTCTTCGGCGCGCGAAGCGCGTGAATGAAAACGAAACGGGCGGCTTGCGAGAGCCGCCCGAATTCGTTTCTAGCGTAGCGCCGGCGAGTTAGCGGTAGAGCCCCTTGATGTGGCCCCAGCTCTGCGGCTCGGTCGGGTTGACGCAGATGATGTCTTCGCACTTCTTCGCTTCGTACCAGACTCCGCCGCGCGCGCTGCAATCCGTTTCGCTTATCTCTTCGACGCATTCGTAGGTCGGCGTGCAGCAGGCGCCGAGACGCGGCGGCGTGCACGTCGTCGTGTCGCACTTCGTCCCGCCTCCCTGAGGCGTCCCGCCCTCGTTGGTGCAATCCTCGGGCGGAACATCCTTGCAATCGCCGTCGGGGTAGCAGCACGCAACGGGATCGCCGCAGTGGCCTGGGCCGATGATGCCGTTGTTGAAGTCGTCGAGCACTTCGGTGAACGCGCTCGTGGTGGCCGGGGCGAGATAGCCGCTGCCGACCGGCGGAACGACGAGAGCGCCGATCAACGCGTCAGCAGCGACGACGGTCGGGGCGACGTCGGTCGGGTCGGCACCCATGGCGAGATTGAGCTTCGTCGCGATCAGTTGGCGCGACATAGAAACGAGGCCGTTCCCTTGGACGGACTGCCGAAGAATCGACATCAACTGCGCAGCCGTGTAACTGACCGAGCCGAGCGTCAAGCTCGAAACCGGCCACTCTTCCGGCTTGTTCTTCCAGTAGCCCTGCGTAAAGGTGCAGTTCGCATCCGCACCATTGGTGGTCGCGGAACTGTTCGTCGAGTAGCCGCTCTGGTCCCACCCCGTCGCCGCATTCGCGTAAACGCAGTAGACGTAGTCCGTGCCGTACTCGTGCTCGTCGAACGAGTAGGAGACGAGTCCCGTCTCGTCCGCAATGTCGCCAGGTTGAATCGTAATCGACTCGTTCGGACCGAGAAGGAACGTGCCGGGCTCGCCGGGGAAGTTGTTGAGCGTGGGCTGGCCGACGAACCAGGCGTCGCCCTGCGCCGGATTGCCGTACTCGTACCACTGCCCGCCATTGGCCTCGAAGTCGGCGCGCTTCATCCACCAGAGGGTAAAGCCCCCGGGCGTGCCTGTTGCGCCGGCTGTGACGACGAGGTCGACGCGGCCGTAGCCAGACTCGACATATGTGAGTGTCGGTGCGTCGAGCTCTGCGGCGACGGCGACGGAACACGCGGCCATGACGAGGATCGCTGCCGTGAGCGCGGCAGCCCGCGTGCGACGAACGAAAATGGAAGCCAAAGAGTCCATAGTGACTTACCTCCCAGGGTGAATCAGATGTGAATCATCGCTGAGACCCGTCACGAGCCCATGCGAACAGAGAGGTTCCTGCGCAGAGGCCGTTCGGGTCGCTTTTGAGCATTTCGGGGCGTTACAAACGCACGCGTAGGATATCGGATCGTCTGCGTGTTTGCAATGACTTAGTTTCTGGAAGCCATGGCTCGTTGCGGTATTACGGAGCCGCGACCGAACCGGCGGACGGTCGCGGCGCGGCGCGGCGCGGCACGCCGATCCGTAAGGCGCGCTAGACCGGGTTGCGCTCCTCGAGGAGCGCGAGAAACTCGTCGGCCGTGGCGAGGGTTTCGAGACGCGCGAGCACGCCGGTGCGCTTGCAGAGCTGGGCGACCTGCGCGAGCGTGGTGAGGTACGCGCCGCCCGCATCGCCATGCGGCGCCACGATCAGGAAGAAGTGGCGTGCCGGGAGTCCGTCGATCGCGGCAAACTCGATGCCGGAATTCTTGCGGCCGTACGCGATGTGGAGGCGGTCGACGTCGTTCGTGCGGCAATGGGGAATCGCGACGCGTTCGCCGATGCCCGTCGAGCCGATCGATTCGCGATCGACGATCGCGGCGAGTATTCGCGAGGCGGCGGGCTCGCCGAGCGCGAGGAGCGCGACGAGTTCGCCGAGCACGTCGTCCCGATTCTCTGATTTCAGTTCGAGCGCGATGCGGCTGCGGTCGAACGATTCCCGAATACGCATCGCGCGAAAATATCACAGTGCGGGGCGCGGAATCGAGCGGACTCTCGCGAGCGGCGGGCCGTGCATGCGTCGCGGCGCCTCATGCGACGTCGTGGTAGCTCGGACGCGGCGCGGCGCCGTCGTCGCGGTAGCGGGCGCCCCACCAGTCGCGCAGCGCCGCGAGCGTCGCCGCGGCGCGCGGCTCGCCAGCAGCCTCGCCCGTGCGCAGCGACTTCATGACGTCGCGCGCGCGCTCGAGCAGCGCCTCGTCGCGCGCAAGATCAGCGATCTCGAGATCGAGAAACCCGCTTTGGCGGACGCCGGAGAACTCGCCGGGGCCGCGCAGGGCGAGGTCGCGGTCGGCGATCTCGAATCCGTCGGTCGTCGCCAGCATCGCCGCGAGGCGCCCTTCGGCCTTCGCGGTGAGCGGGCCGTGCGCGAAAAGAAGACACGACGATGCCTCGGCGCCGCGGCCGACGCGACCGCGCAATTGGTGAAGCGCCGCGAGCCCGAAGCGTTCGGCGTGCTCGATGCCGATCGCGACAGCGCGAGGATTGTCGATGCCGACCTCCACGACGCTCGTGCCGAGGAGGAGCCGCACGTCGCCCGCGGCGAAAGCGTCCATCGCGCGCGCGCGTTCCGCTTCCGGCATCGCGCCGTGCACAAGCGCCATCGGGATCCCGCGCATGTACGGATCGCGCAGCTTCTCGTACGCGCGCGTCACGCTGACGATCTCGCGGTCGTCCCCCTCCTCGATGAGCGGAAACACGAGGTACGCTTGCTTGCCGTCGCGCAGAAGTTCGCGCAGTCGTTCGTAGCCGTTGCGGCGTTCGCGGTCGCGAAACGCGAGCGTCTCGATCGGAATGCGCCCAGGCGGGCGGTCGCGAATCACCGTCGTTTGGAGATCGCCATAGAGCGCCATTGCGAGCGTGCGCGGGATCGGCGTCGCGGAGACGACGAGAAGGTTCGGCTCCGCGGGCTCGTGCGCCCCGCGCGACTTCTCGCGCAGACGCGCGCGCTGCGCGACGCCGAAACGCTGCTGCTCGTCGATGACGCCCAGACCAAGCCGGCGGAAGCGCACCTCCTTCACGAGGAGCGCGTGCGTTCCGACGACGAGGTCGAGACCGCCGGATGCGAGCGCGGCGCGAATCGCGGCGCGCTCCGGCGCGGGCGTCGTACCGAGAAGGAGTGCGACGCGGACGCCGAGCGGAGCAAGCTCGCGCGAGAGAAGCGTGGCATGTTGGCGCGCGAGCAATTCCGTCGGCGCCAGAAGCGCGCCCTGCGCGCCCGCCTCGACCGCGCGCAGGAGCGCGGCGACGAACACGGCCGTCTTCCCGCAGCCGACATCGCCCATGAGGAGGCGATTCATCGAACGCGGCGCGGCGAGGTCGGAGAGCAAATCGTCGAGCGCGGAGCGCTGCCCCGCCGTAAGCGCGAACGGAAGCGCCGCGAGATAGCGCTCGACGAGCCCGCCGGCGTGCGCGGGATCGCGCGGCTTCGAGTACGACGACGACTCGGGTGCGCACGCCACCGGCCGCGTCGTCTCGCCGAAGCGCTCCTGCAAGAGAAGCAGCTCGTCGAACGCGATGCGGCGGCGCGCGAGTTCGGCCTCCTCGATGGAGAGGGGAAAGTGGAGCGCACGAAGCGCATTTTCGAGCGTCATGACGCTAGGCGGAAGAAGCGACGCGTCGAGCGGATCGCGCAGCCCCGCGCGGCCGAGACGTTCGAGTGCGCGCTCGAGGAGGCGCCCGATCATGCGCTCGCTCACGCCGACGCTCGTGCGGTGCGACGCGCGCGGCGGCAGAACGCCATCCTCTTCCGGAATCGGCGCCTCGGAAATCTCGAAATCCGGATGCGCGAGTTGCAGGGCGTCGCCCCGTTTCGTGACGCGCCCGGCGGCGCGCATCCACGCGCCTTTCGCGAGCGACTCCGCCAGCCACGCGACGCCGAACCAAACGCACGCGACCCGGCCCGAGGCGTCCTCGATCGTCGCCTCGGCGGCGCGGCGGCCGCGGCGCCAACCAAGCCGGCGCGTCGCGACGATGCGCCCCACCACATGCACGCGTTCCCCGACGGAGATTTCCGCGATCGCGCGGCGCATCCCCCACTCTTGGTAGGCGCGCGGCGCGTGGAGAACGAGATCGCGAGCGGTCACGAGCCCGAGCCGCGCGAGTTTCTCCGCGCGCGACGGACCGATGCCCGGTTCGCCCTCGAGCGCGCCATCGAGCACCGTGCGCACGTCGGTCGCCGCATCCGCGCGCGAGTCGGCGTCGCGCGCGCTCACGGTGTCCACGTCCATCGCAGGGAGACGCGCCGCCGCTCGATCGCACCGAGCCGCGCGGTCGGCCAATCGTTCCCCCAGCGCAAGAGAATGTCGGCAGCGAGAGCGGCGCGGCCGCGCGTCCACAAGTTCTCCGCGCTCGCGGCGACGCTCCACTCGGTCGCCGGCTGCTCGCGCTCGGTGAAGAGCGCCCCGCGGCGATCGGCGAGCGCGCGCAGCCGCCGTCCGCGCGGCAACGGCGCCGCGAGCGCAAGCGTCGCGTCGTTCGCGTCCGAGCCCATGTGATGCCCGAGAATCACGCCGCGATACCGGTAGCCGGTGCGATAGATCGAATGCTCGTACCACGGCGCGGTGTCCTTTCGGTTCACCGCGAGTTCTGCGTGAACCTCCCACTCGCCGCGCCACACGGTCAGTCCCGTCGCGATCCCGGGGTTCTGCGGAATCCAATCATCGAGGTTGTCGTCGCCGGCGTACTCGTAGAACGCTCGGACGCCGCCGTCGTCGATGCGCGCGCCGTCGATCCACCGCGCGAGGAACAGATCGGGCCGCACGACGAACGCGATCGCGGCGAGTTGGTCGGAAAGGTTTTCGTCGGGATCGGTCGAGTTTTCGCTGCCGCGCGCGAAGAGCAGATCCGCGAGGCTCTCCCACGACACGCGGAAGCCGCGGCCCTCGCCGCCGAACATCATCGTGCGGTGCAAATCGATCTGGAGCCAGTCGCTCCACTCGCTCACGACGTAGAGCACGCCGAGGTTCGGATTCGGATAGTCGCGGTCGCGCTCGCGCAGCCACGCGACCGCCGCGCCGCCGCGAACGCCGCGGAGCGCGCGCAAAAGCGGCAGCGTGTTCGCGGTCGAGCCGCCGCCGTGCGCATGGACCAGATCGAGAGGATGCGCGTTGTTGGAGAGAAGAAGCGAACCGTATCGCGCCGGGCCGAGCCAGAGCCGCGTGCGGCCGAGATCGAGGTGCGCGCCGCCGGCCTGAAGCGTGAGGAGCGCTTCGAGCCACGTCGCGCGCGCGTCGCCCCCTGCGAGCGAGAGGCGCGGCCGCAGCGCGAACCCCGCGTGCGAGCCCGCGCGCGCGGCGGCGCCCGCCTCGATCGTCGCGGCGAGCCCTTGGCGCGCGGGATCGCCGTCGTGATTGCGCCAGAGCGCCGAGCGTCCGCCCTCGATGTCGGAAGCGTGAATCGCAGCCTCGGCGGAGTCGGCGCGCACCGTGATGCCCGCGCGCGCGGGCGCATCGCACGCGAAGAACGCCGCGCAGATTGCCGCGACGCGAAGCAGCGCCTCACGAGGCGACAACGCACGCATCAGCAGTCTCGAGAAAACTCGCGCCATGGTGTTCGAGGGTGCGGCGCGAACGGTGCGCCGCGCGCGTAATCGTTACGGTGCGGGACGGTTCGCGGCGGACAGTTCATCGCTGCCGATGATGTAGATCTCTCCGGCGTCCGCGCGTTCGTCGCGAGGGCCGTCCGCGAAAGGCGCGCCGACGACGAGGCGCTCGTGATCGCGAGGGGCCCCCGCCAGCCGCGCGAGCGAATACCCCGCTTGATCCTTCGCGCCGCCGCCTTCGATCACCTTGTCGGCCGTCGCGTCGATCACGAGCCGCTGTCCGGGATTCGCGAAGAGATCCGGGCGGCCGAGCAGAAGGAAGACGCGCCCCGCGCGTTCGCGCGACGGGCTTCCCGCGCTCGCGAGGTTCGCGGCGATCGCCAGGTCGCTCGCGTTCGAACGCCCCCATTGCAGCGCGAGCAGGTTGCGTCCGATGTGTTCGTCTTCGAACTTTCCGGTGAGCGTGAGGTCGGCCTCGCGCGAGAGATCGTAGCGCCGCTTCCACGCGGACCGCTCGCGTCCGCGCACGATGTAGACCATCCCGCAGCGCGCGCGCGACGCCTGCTCGTCGTCGGCGAGGTCGGCGCCGATCGCGATCTCCGCGCGCCCATCGTCGTCGAAGTCTCCCGCGGCAACGCCGACCCCCGAGTTTTCATAGGGGCGTCCGCCGTAGAACACGCAGTCCGCGTGGCGCGCCAGATCGGTCTTCTTCGACAACTCCTCGCGCGTGTCGCCGAACACGATGTATGTGTCCCCCGAGTTCGTCTTCGCGTTTTCGCCGCCGTCCGCGAAGTTCGCGGAGAGAATCAAATCGAGGCGCTCGTCGCCGTCGACGTCGGCGGTCGCGATGCAGCGGCCGAGTCCGTCGTTCGGATCGACGCCGTCGATCCGCCAATCGGGAAAATCGATGAGATCGTAGTGCGCGGATTGATCCTTCCACGGGCGTCCCCAGAAACAGTAGATCTCGCCCGAATCGCGGCGGCGGTTTTTGCTCGCGTCGCCATCGACCGCCGCGACGAGAAGATCGTCGAAGCCGTCGCCGTCGAGATCGGCGAAGTGAAGCGTTTGTCCGAGGCGATCGCCTTCGTCTTGACCGAGAAGAATCAGGTCGGCCGCCTTTTCGAGGTCGAGGATTTCGCGCGCGGACTCGGCGGGCGCGCCGCCGTAGACGATCGTCACGCTGCCGCCCTGACGCGAAAGCGTGTCGCCGGGAAGTCCCGCGAAGCGTGCGCCGATCGCGATGTCGGCGATGCCATCCGCGTCCCAATCGCCGGTGGCGACCGACGTGCCGACGCGTTCTGTCTTGCGCGCGCCATAGAGGATCGCGGCGGTGCCGAGGCCGGGTGTATTCGGTTTGTGAGAAACCGCGCGGCCGAAGAAGAGGTAGACCTCGCCTGCGTTGCGGCGATCGTCGTTGTAGGAATCCGCAAGCCACGCGCCGACCGCGAGATCGTCGGCCCCGTCGCCGTTCCAATCGCCCGACGCGAGCGAAACGCCGAACTCGTCGCGATCGCCCTCGCCGAAGAGGCGCTGATCCCAGTGTGTCTGCAGATCGATCGTCGCAGTCGGTTGCGCGGCGAGTTGCGCGCGCGTCGACACGAACGGCGGGAGCGCAACGAGCGCGAGTGCGAATGCGAGAAGAATGACGGCGCGCGATGACATCGGCCACAACATAACACGGTGACCGCGACGCGGCGGGCGGATTTCAGCCGAGCCAATCGCCGCGGTAGACCTCGCGCGCGGGGCCCTCGGTCCAGACGCCGCTCTCGTCCCAGCCGGCGTCGAACGTGCCGCCTTCCATCTCGATGCGCGCGCACCGCTCGGCACGGCCCGTCAGCACCGCGGCGGCGAGCGCGGCCGCGGCGCCCGTGCCCGACGACGCTGTCGGTCCGACGCCGCGCTCCCAGACGAGCACGAGCAGGTGGTCGCGCGCGACGACGCGTACGAACTCGACGTTCGTGCGAGCGGGAAAAAGCGCGTGCGATTCGATGAGCGGCCCGTAGCGCGCCGCGGCGACGGGGCCGTCAACGAAGAGGACCGCGTGCGGATTTCCGAGGGAAAGCGCCGTGACGGGAATCGGAACGCCGTCGAGCCGCGATTCGATGAAGCGCTCGCCCGGCGCGCGCATCGGGATCTCGTCGGGACGCAGTCGAGGCTCGCCGAGCGGAATGCGGATCCCGCCGCGCGCGTCGCGCGGCACGTTCACGCTCACGACGCCTGACCGCGTCGAGATCGTGAGGCTCCGGAAAGCATCGCCGGACGGCGCCGCAGCAGGCCGAGCGTCGGCGAGCCAACGCGCGGCGCACCGCACACCGTTCCCGGAAATCTCAGCCTCGCTGCCGTCCGCGTTCCAGATCTCGACGCGCGCATCGGCGGCGCCTTCACCGGGAAGCGCGAGCAGCACGCCGTCGGCGCCCGCGCCGCGCTTGCGATCGCAGAGCGAGCGCACAAGCGCGGCGCACTCGGACGGCCGCTCGGCGCACTCGAGAAGAATGAAATCGTTGCCGAGCGCCTCCAGCTTGACGAAACGCATCGCGCGCTACTTGATCGTGAAGGCCGCGCGCACGGTCGCCACGACTTCCTTCTCGATCGTCGACGTGTCGTACGCCCCGTAGTCGGAGATTTCCATGGAGCTCGGCTGAAGCACCTGCGTCACGCCGACGCTCGCGGACTTGAGGCTCCCGAGCTTCCCGCCGCTCGACTGCGCGATCGTGCCCGCGCGGTTGCGCGCATCCTCGATCGCACCCGCAAGCATCTGCACGCGCAATTCCGGCAGCTTCGAATAGGAGTACTCGACGCTCTGCGACGCGAAGAAGACGCCCTCCGCGAGAAGTGCGCCCGAGTCCTTCGCGATCTGCGTCACGCCGAGAACATCGGTCGAGAGAAGCTGCACCGTTTGGCGCAGCGTGTATTCCGTCGGCCCGCCTTCCGGCCCGCCCCAGACTTGCTCTACGTTGAGCGGCGAAACCGTCAGGCTCGATTCGGCGATGCCATGCCGCTGGAAGAACGCCACCACCGCCGCGTAGTCGGCCTTCATCTCCGCGTTCGCTCCCGCGAGGCCGGCCATCGTCGTACGGCGCGAGAAACCGCTCGTCCACTTGACCGTGTCCGACGTGATGCGCTGCCGCACCGATCCCGTCACCGAGAGCGAATTGTCGAGCGCCTTCGCGCGATAGAACATGAGCGACCAGATCGCGGCGCTCGCGATGAGGCAGACGCCGAGAACGAGCGCCGCGACGGACGCGGAGCCGCGGTTCGATGATGCGGACGAGATTGTGTTCACGGAAATCCTCCTGGGCGCGCAACCATGGCCGTCGCGGAGCGGTGCGTCGATCGGCGATTCGTGCGGGGTGAGCGCAGTATAGGAGGCGCGCTCGGAGGCTGTCATCGGCGAACTTGTGCGGTGGCGCGCGGTGGGCGCGCCGTGCGCGGAACGGCGCGGTATGCGCCCGATCAAACGACGTGCGGCGCGGCGCGCGCTGAACTACCCTGCACGCGACACGAAGCGGCCCGACGCGGCACACGCGCCCGCACTCACACAAGGAGACGCGATGACGAAAGCTCTGGAGGGACGCGCCGCACTCATCACGGGCGGCGGAACGGGGATCGGCCGCGCGACGGCGCTGCGGCTTGCGTCGATGGGGGCGATCGTCGTCGTGAACGGCCGGCGCGAGGCGCCGCTTCGCGAAACCGTCGCGGCCATCGTCGCCGCGGGCGGGCGCGCGTTCGCCGCGATCGGCGACGTCGCGCGCGACGCCGACGCCGCGCGCATCGTCGCCGAGACCGTCGCGCACGCGGGCCGCCTCGACATCCTCGTCAACAATGCGGCGCTCGTGAAACGCAAGCCGTTCCTCGAGACGACACCCGACGACTTCCGCGCGATCCTCGAGACCAATCTCGTCGGCGTCGTGAGCGTCACGCGCGCAGCGATCCCACTCATGGCGCGCGGCGGCGCGATCGTCAACGTGTCGACGGGCGCGGCGATTCGCGCGGTGCCGGGCTTCGCCGCGTACGGCGCGTCGAAAGCCGCGCTTCTCTACCTCACGCGCATCCTCGCGCTCGAGTGCGCGCCGCTTGCGATCCGCGTCAACGCCGTCTCGCCCGGCGCGATCGAAACGCCGATCCACGAGACGTTTCTTCCGCCCGAAGAAGTCGCGACTCTGGCCGAGAATGTCGCGACGTGGACGCCGATGAAACGCATGGGAAAGGCCGAGGAGATCGCGAGCGCGATCGCGTACCTCGTTTCGCCGGAAGCCGCGTACATCACCGGCGTGAATCTCTCGGTCGATGGAGGAAGCACGGCCGCGTAGACGGCCGCGCGCGATGCGCTAGGCGCGCACGGTCTGGGGCGGCCCTTCGACGTACGGAGCGTGCCCGGCGGCGCCTTCGGGAAGAAGTGCGCGCGCCACGCTCGCGACATTCGCAAGACTCGCGACGGTTGCGCGCGCCTCGCGCGGCGGAACACCGTGGAACGGCGAACGCAGCGCAACGGATTCCGGATCGCCGTGCGTGGCCGTGACGTACTCGTGGAAATGTTTGTGCGCGATGAGGTACGTCATCAGCGCGACCAGTTTGTGCGGCGGAAGCCCCGTGCGCGCCGCTTCGCGAATCGTGCTCACGAAGAAGCGCCGCCGCTGCCGGCCGCCGCGCAGCAAGTAATACGAAAGCGTCCGCGCGAGAATCTTGATCGACTTCCAATCAGGCCCGCGGCCCTTCTCCTGCCCCTCGGGGACTTCCTTCGTGTACTGGTTCAGCCCCGCGACGAGCCGCGCCGCGTAGTTCTCGTACTTGTAGAGCGAGCGCACGAGCCAGTTGTATCCCGCGAGCAGCTCGTCCTGCGTCATACCGTGCGGGACGTAATTGAGGTCGGCGGCGCCGTGCCCCATCGTGTTTTGGAAGTCGACGTCGAGAAGGCGCCCCTCGCGCGCGAGCCGCGCGTGCAGCGGGGTCTTCTCGAGCGCCGTCAGAATCCCCGCGGTCGTAAACGGAATCCCCGCCTCGCGCAGGAAGTCGAACTGCTCCTCGAAGATCGCCGTGTCGTCCGAGTCGAACCCGACGATCATCCCGGCCGTGAGCACGAGGTTGTGCCGCTGGATGCGGTGAATGCGCTCGAGCATTTCGCCGCGGACGTTCTGCCCCTTCTTCGTTTCGAGCAGGCTCGTCGCGCGCGGCGACTCGATGCCGATGAAGATGCTCTCGAAATTCGCCTCGCGCATGAGCCGCATGAGGTCGGGCTTCTCCGCGAGATTGAGCGTGAGTTCGCCGCCGAACCGCACCGGAAATCCGCGCTCCTTGTTCCACTTCGCCATCTCGATCAGCAGTTCCTTCGCATAGCGCGGATTGCCGATGAAGTTCGCGTCGGAGAACGCGATCGACTGACCGCCGAGCGCGTGGATCGCCTCGATCTCGTTCATCACCTGCGCGACCGGCTTGACGCGCGGCACGCGTCCGTCGGTGATGATGATGTCGCAGAACTCGCACTCGAACGGGCAACCGCGGCTCGTCTGCACGTACGTGTGGAGATAGCGGTCGAAGCGGAGAAGATCGAATCGCGGCACGGGCGAGTCGGCGATCGCGACGTTCTTCTCTTGCACGTAACGCTCGCGCGCACCGCCGCGCTTCAGGTCGTCGAAGAATTGCGGCCAGATGTATTCGGCCTCGCCGACGAACATTCTGTCGAAGTGTCCTTCGGCGCGTTCGGGAACGAGGCTCACGTACGGCCCGCCGATCGCGACCGGAATGCCGCGGCGGCGAAAAACCTTCGCGATCTCGATGGCGCGCGAGAACTGCACGTTGAATGCCGTGATCCCGACGAGGTCGGCCTCGGCATCGAAGTCGATCGGCTCGACGTTTTCGTCGACGAGCGTCACGTCGTGTTCGCGCGGCGTCAGCGCGGCGACCGTGAGCAGCCCGAGCGGAGCCTGGCCCATGCTGGCCCCGACGAGATCCGAGATTCCGGTGAAGCTCCAGAGCGACGCGGGAAACTGTGGATTGATGAGCAGAACTTTCACGGGAGGGACTCCTTCGAACAAGTACGTGTGCGGGGGAATCTAGTCGCTCGCCTGCGGCATGTCCAGAAAAGACTTACGCGGAGCCGCGCCGCGCGCGAGCTCGCACTGCGTGCTGTCATCGCGGTGCGGGGCGTGGTATTCTGTTCTCCCGTTTCCGAACGAACTCAGACGCTCTGTTTCGCCACGCCCACTAAGGAGCCTGCCCGATGACACCACAGCGACTGCGTATTTTCTCCGTTCGAGCACTCTGCACGATGGCGCTCGCGATGTTCGCGGCGGCAATCGCCGCGCCGACGGCCGGATTCGCCGACGACGACGCCGTCATCGAGCGCGCGGACGCGCGCTTCCTCCGCCAACTCGACGAAGCCATCGCGAGCGGCGAGATCACGCGCGAGTTCGCGCTTCAGCAAAAGTTCTACTACGTCTTCGAGCCGGAGGAAATCAACCACCGCTTCCGCGTCGAGAACGCAACACCGATGAAGTGCGCGACCAACATGGTGCGTGAGTTCATGGAGATGCGCGACCGCGTCGAGCTGACGAGCGAAGTCGTCGAAGAACTTCAGGCCTACCTCGACCGATCCGATCCGCGAATCGCCGCCGGCAAGACGGACGACCCGCAAAACCGCGTCCTCGCGACCTACGACAGCCCCGGTGGAAACTTCCGCCTGACGTACTTCACCACCGGTACGAACGCGGTCCCCGTCGCTGACGTCGATCCCGCCAACGGCATTCCCGATTTCGTCGAATGGTGCGCGACCTACTGCGATTCCTCCTGGCAGCGCGAGATCGTCGAGCTCGAGTTCCAAGCGCCGCTTCTTGATGGTTCAGGGAAATATCAAATCGGTTTCGAACAAATGGGCGCGTACGGCTACGCGACGACGAACGGAATGGGCGGCACGCGCATCGTACTGCATCGCAACTTCCTCGGCTTCCCGCAGAACTCGGACCCCGACGGCGATCAGAAGGGCGCCGCGAAGTCGACGGTTGCGCACGAGTTCAAGCACGCGTCGCAGTATCAAGGGAGCAACTGGAGCGAAGGGAACTGGGTCGAACTCGACGCGAGTTGGGTCGAGGACGCGGTGTACGACTCGACGAACGACTACTACAACTTCATCCAGAGCGCGAACGGCATCCGAGCCCCAGCGCAATCGCTCGACTCAGGCGGCGGCGGTCTCTACGAAGACTGCATCTGGCAGCGCTTCATGACCGACACATGGGGCGAGCGCATCATCTACGAGATCTGGGAGCGGCGGAAGACCAACCAGACCGAGAACATGAAGGTGACGTACGACGTGATCTTGCAGCAGTTCAACTCGAGCTTTCCGCTCGCGTACGAAGAATTCATGGAGTGGTGCTATCTCTCGGGCGTGCGCGCGTCGTCGGAACTGACGGGATTCCGTGAGCGCTGGAGTTACCCGAACTCGCAGATCGCGCAGACGAACACGGTGCTTCCGCTCACGCGCACCGGAACGATCGTGCGCAACGCCGCGAACTTCGTCATTCTCGATAGCAACGGGCTGCTCACGGGGCTGCCGCATGTTTCGTTCACGTCGGCGATCGGGTCTCCGCTGCAGTTGCGCGTCATCTATACGAACCTCGCGGGTCAGGAAGATCACGAGGAGATCGTGCTCGACGCGAACGGCGCCGCCGAGGCGGACCTGACGCACTGGCTCCAGGATCTCGACCAGGTCGCGATCCTCATCATCAATCCGAAGCGCGACGGCGGGGTCGACCCGTTTTCGATCACGGTGACGGCGCAAGATCTGACGGGGCTCGCGAGCGATGAGAGCGTGGGCGCCGCGCCGGCGCGGTTCGCGCTCGAGCAGAACTCGCCGAACCCGGCGCGCGCGGGGACGACGTTCCGCTTTTCGCTCGCGCAGGACTCGCGCGTGCAACTCGGCGTCTACGATCTCGCGGGGCGCCTCGTGGCGACGCTCGCGGACCGCGCGTCGTTCCGCGCCGGCGCGCACCAGCTCGCTTGGGACGGCCGCAACGACGCGGGCGTTCGCGTCGCGTCGGGCGTCTACGCGTACAAGATCGTGGCGGGCAACTTCTCCGAGACGAAAAAGCTCATGCTCGTGAGGTAGCGCCGAGGCACGACACGCGCGTGCTCGGGAAATACGGCTTCATCAAACGACACTACCGGGGGCTCTTCAACCGCTACCAGAGGGGCCTCCCGGTGGTGAAGTACATCTTCGAAGACGCGCGCGCGCTCGGGTCCGTCGCGTGGCACTTCGTGCGCGGCGGCTTCCGCCTCAAGACAATTGTCGTCTTCCCCCACTTTCCGAGCCGGCGATCATCGATCTACCGCATCGCGGGCGCGCTCGGCTGCTACGTGACGAACCGTCGCAGTTTCGGCGCGGCGCGGGCGCTCGTCTATTGGGAGTACCTCACGTTTCGCGAGGAGGCGGCCGCGGCGCGCACACGCGCGGAGCAGCTCGGCTGCCGAATCATCAACGCGGAGAGCCTCGACATCAGCAAGCGATTCGTCGACGAACATTTCGCCGCGGTGTTCGGCTATTCGACGTTCGTCGATCCGATGACGCATACGGGACCGTGCGTCGAGAAGGGCGACGTCAACGCGCTGCACGACGGCCGCGTGATCGACGCGCCCGTGGCCGCGCCCGATCCGTCGAAGGTCTATCAGATCGTGATCGACAACCAGCACGACGCACGGCTCGTGATGGACCTGCGCGTGCCGGTTTTCCTCGGCGAGATTCCGTTCGTGTTCGTGAAGTACCGCCCGCTCGGCGAGCGCTTCAAGAACACGACGGTGCGCACGACGCTCGCGGAGACGGCGGAGGTGTTTTCGAGCGACGAGCGCGCGAAGCTCGCGGAGTTTTGCGCGCTCGTGAAGCTCGAGTTCGGAGAACTCGACGTGCTGCGCGACCGCCGCTCCGGACGCATCTACGTCGTCGACGTCAACAACACGCCGCAGAGTCCGCCGGCGAATTGCTCGAAAGCGGACCACGCCCGCGCCGTCCGTGCGCTCGCCGCGGCGTTCGAGCGCGCGTTCCTCCAGCGCGACTCCGTTTCGGTGTAGCCCCTCCGTGTCGGCAAGCCGTAGAATGCGCGCATGGTGAAGATCGGAATCGTTGGCTGCGGGTATTGGGGGCTCAACCTCGTGCGCAACTTCGCGGACGCGCGCGGCGGGAGCGTCGCCGTGCTCTGCGACGCGGACGAGAAGTCGCTCGCGAAGGCGAAGCGATTCGCGCCCGACGCGGCGCTGACGCGCAGCTTCGACGACGCGCTCGGCTCCGATGTCGACGCGCTCGTGCTCGCGACGCCGGCCGCGGCGCACGCGACGATGGCGATCGCGGCGCTACGCGCGGGAAAACACGTCTTCGTCGAGAAGCCGCTCGCGACGACGGCGCGCGACGCGGCACGTGTCGTCGACCTCGCCGAGGCGCGCGGCCTCACGCTCATGGTCGGCCACACGTTCCTCTACAACGCCGCGGTGCTGCAGATTCGCGACCGAATCAAGAGCGGCGAGATCGGCGACGTCTACTACATCTACCAGCAGCGATTGAATCTCGGGAAGGTGCGCGACGACGTGAACGTGATGTGGAACCTCGCGCCGCACGACATCTCGATCGTTCTCTGCTGGCTCGACGAGATGCCGACAGCCGTCAGCGCGAAGGGGCTCACGTTCCTGCAGGACTCGATCGAGGATGTCGTCTTCGCGAGCCTCGATTTCGCGGGCGGTCGCTCTGCGCATATTCACAACTCGTGGCTCGACCCATCGAAGGTGCGCCGCGCCACGATCGTCGGCTCGAAGAAGATGATCCTCTACGACGACATGAACCCCGACGCGATGATCCAGCTCTTCGACAAAGGGATCGATCGGAAACACCTCGATCGCAACCTCGGCGAGTTCGATTCGTTCGCGAAGTTCCAGCTCATTCATCGCGCGGGCGATCTCGTCGTGCCGCGCGTGAATTTCGTCGAGCCGCTGCGTGTGGAGGCCGAGCACTTCATCGAGTGCGTCGCAAAGGGCGCGCGCCCGACGACCGACGGCGAGCATGGCCTTGCGGTCGTGCGCATTCTCGAGGCGCTGCAGAAGTCGCTCAAGGGCGGCGGGAAGTCGGTCAAGATTCGCTGGAACGCGTAGGCCGCAAGTCTCTCGCGCTCAACGAACATCGTCTGCCGTAAGAGGCGGCGTCTTCCCCTCGAGTTCGCGATGCCACCACGCGCCCGTCGCGCGCCGCTCCGCGCGGCTCGTGAACGTGTAGCGGTACGACGCGACGCGCAGCATTCTCGGCGGCGCGCCGCCGAACGGATCGTGCGCGAAGAGCGGCGCGACGGCGGCGGGATCCTCGAGCATCCGCGCGAGCAGCGTGCTGAAGTACTCCGCGTTCGGCTTGCCTCGAAGGAGCAGAAACCAAAGCTGGAAGTCGACGCGCGGCTGGTGGGGCGCGACGAACGGCGGCGCGCGGCGCACGTCGCCCGGTTTGTGGCGAAACTCGTACGCGCTCCACGTCTCGCCGTCGTTCGAACCCTCGATCACCGGCTCGCGCCGCACGAGCGTCATCGACGCGAAGAGGTGATACGCGTTGATCGATCGCCAATTCGACATTTCGCGGCGAAGCGGTTCGACAGCGGCGTTGAGCGCGGGCGCGCGAAAGAATCGCGCGAACGGAACGATCGAGAGCGGGACGATGAGCGCCGCGAGCACGTATGGCGCGACGGAGACTAACGTCGGCGAGCGCGGCGCCTCGCCGACGACACCGCCCGCGAGCGCGCTCTCGCGCGCTGCGAGCCCGAGCGCGCGCACGACGCCGCGCGGAACGCGCGCCCCGACCCACGCAAGGTGCCCGTCGTCGAGCACCCACAAACAGAGCGCCATCGTGAGGTAGTTGAAGAAGCCGTAGTTCGCCGTCGCGATGATCGAGATCTGCATAGCGATGAGCAGCACGAACGCGGCGCCTCGCACACGCCGGTTCGGGACCCAAAAAAGAAGCGGCAGTCCGATCTCGACGACGAACGTGAAAAGCGAGCACGCCTTGTGCGCCCACAGCGGGAGTTGATGCACGTACCAGCCGATCCACGTCGGCAGCGGCGCCGTTTCGTAGTACGTCGCCATCGCGGTGAGATCGCGCCAAGTCGGATCGCCCGTGAGAAGTTTCGCGAGGCCCGACTCGACGTGGAAGCGGAACACGAACCACAGCATGAGAAACACGGCGGCGCCGTGAGGCGCATGAGGGCGACCCGGACGCAGGCCCGGCGGCGCGACGAGAAACGCGAAGAACGCCGACTCGAGAAGCAGGTTGTCCCACTGAAATGAAAGAAAGTCCTGGCCTACGGAAGCGAACGAGAGATAGAGCGCCCACAGCAACGCGAGTGTTATGCGCGGCGCGACGTTTGCGATGAGCAAGAGACTCGCGAACGCGCCGAGCGCCGCGGCGGCGACGAGCACGCCGTCGCTCGCGCCCGTCCACCAGAAGATCGTCGGGATGTCGATGAATGTGGCGCGCCCCGTGACGCGCGACAGAAACTCCCCCGCCGGCAGCAAGCCGCGCGCGCCGAACAGGAGGGTGATCTGCGAGAGGAGCGAGAGAAACGCGACGAGGAACGTGACGCCGAGAAGCCGCGAGAAAAGGTCGCGGACGCATGCGCGCCCGGCGCGCGGCGGCGCTCCGATCAACGCGTGTGCTTGTGGCACGACTCGTCAGTGCAAACGCGGCCGCGCAGGCGAAACCGATTGCGCGCGACGAGCGCGTATCCCCAATCGGCGAGCGCGCGCAACATCGGAACGCGGTAGAGGATCGCGACCGGCGCGAGCACGGCGCGCAACGCGAGCGTGCGCGCAACCGCCTCGGCGCCGCGGCTCACACGGCCGCCGGGTTCGACGAGGTGGATGGCCGCCTCGCACTCGGGCCGCGTGAGCGTCTCGTACTTCGAGAGCACACCGGGATCGCGAAAGGATTCCAGCGTCACGCGACCTTGCACGAGCCGTTCAAGCCGCGCCGCTTGCTCGACGCAGAAGCGGCAATCGCCATCGTAGATCACGACCGGTTTCGGCATCGCCCGCTCCGGGGTCGGTTCGACTGCGTGCCATCACTCGCGATCGCGCGCGTCCGCGAAGGCAGCGCGTGCCTCGAGGCGAGTACGATGCGCGTGCGCGACCGCTACGGCTTCGCGCGATACCCCGCGCCGTCGCGCTCCCAAATCTGCACGAGTTCGACGAGCACTGCGACCGCGCATTCCATGTCTTCGAGCGCGACCCACTCGAGCGGTCCGTGAATGCCGTGCATCCCCGCGAATATGTTCGGCGCCGGCAAGCCGCGCTCGGTGAGACGCGATCCGTCCGTTCCGCCGCGAATCGGCGGCGTCGACGTCGCGAGCCCGACGCGTTCGCACGCCGCGCGCGCGAACTCGACCGGGCGCATATCCTTCTCGAGCCAGTAGCGCATGTTGCGGTACTGCGGCGTGATCTCGCAGCGCACGCGTGCGCGCGGCTCGCTCGCCGCAAGCCCGTCGCAGAGCGCCCGCACGCGCGCACCCTTGTCCGCGAGCCCGTCGAGTTCGAAATCTCGCAGAATGAATCGCACCTCGGCATGCGCCGGGTTCCCCGCGATCTCGTACGGGTGAATGAATCCCTGCCTGCCTTCGGTCGTCTCGGGCGAGATCCCCTCGCGCGGCATTGCGGCGAGGAGCCGGTTCGCGAGCACGATCGCATTCACCATGCGGTCCTTCGCGGAACCCGGATGAATCGAAACCCCGTCGATCGTCACGACGGCTTTGTCCGCGGAGAAACTCTCGTACTGAATCTCGCCGGGCGATTCGGCATCGAGCGTGTACGCCGCGTCGGCGCCCAACTCCGCGAGGTCGAGATTCTCGACGCCGCGCCCGATTTCTTCATCGGGATTAAGGCAGATGCGAATCGTGCCGTGCGGAATCGTGCGATCGGCGAGAAGCCGCGCCGCGAGCGTCATCACGATCGCGACTCCAGCCTTGTCGTCGGCGCCGAGAAGCGTCGTGCCGCTCGCGGTGATGATCGTCTCGCCGATTTTCGACGCGAGGTGCGGCGTGCTCGCGGGATCGATCACTTGCGACGGATCGTCGGGGAGCACGATCGCGCCGCCGCCGTAGTTGCGGTGCACGATCGGCTTGACGCCCTTGCCGGAGAAATCGCGCGCCGTGTCGACGTGCGCGAAGAACGCGATCACCGGGACATTCTGCTTCGTCGATGTCGCGGGAATCGTCGCGAGGAGATAGCCATCGGGCGTGAGGTGCACACCCTCGGCGCCGAGCGTGCGCAACTCGCTCTCGAGCACGCGCAGCAAATCCCACTGCCCCGGCGTACTCGGAGACGTCGCGCTGTCCTCGTCGCTCTGCGTATCGATCTGAACGTATTCGAGGAAGCGGTCGAGAAGTGTTCGCGCGCTTATCGCCATGGCGGGGAGTCTAGCACGTCACGAGCGCGCGTCGACGGTCTCACGCCCCAGCGAACGGATCGGGCTCCTTCTCGCCGTGCACAAGATCGTCGCCACATCCGCAAGACGCGTCGTCATCCTGCGAATCGCGCGGGGCGATCGTCCACGGTCCGGCAGGACGGACGGGCACGGGACCCGCGCGGTCCAGGGCACTCCGCGCGGCGAGCACCAAGTGCGGCGCGCCGGCGCGCACGAGTCCAGCGACGAGAGGCCCGGCCCAGTAGCGGACGTGTTCCTCGACGAACCGCTTCGCGCCGGCCGCCGCCACATCCGCCGATTCTTCGTCGCCGCGCGACGACGCGAACGCTTCCTTCAGCCGCAGATACCCAACGAAACCCGCTTCGACCGAGACGTGATCGATCGGATCTTCGGCGCGCGGCCGGTACGCAAACGCCTCATAGAATCCCGCCAGGTTCGACAAGAGACGCCCCGGGTCTTCCATCCCGCGGTATGTCACTTCGCGAGGCGAGACCGCGCCGCCCGATCCGAAGACGCGCAGATACGATCCTTCGTCCGCGTCGCGCGCGACGCGCGATGCCCCGCGAAGCGTTGACGATTGCACCTCGCGCGCGAGCGCGTGGACCTCGTCGTGCCAGTTCGCACGCGGACGCTCGAGCAGCAGTGCGATGAGCCGCCATTCGGACGCAGCCGCGACGGCCTCGTGCTCGCGCAACGAAAACGTTCGCGCCGCCATCACGCCGGCCCCTGTACGGAGAGCGGGATCCAGACAGAGCGCATCTTTCGCGCGCCCGCTTCTTGATGAGCCCCGTCCCAAACCGCAAAGGCAACCTGCGATCGCTCACTGGGCGAAATCGTCCAGGGGAGCGCGCGCGTCAAGACGACGCGCCATTCGCCTCCCGCCCACTTCGCGGCCCCGCGCGAGCGCGTCACGGGCGCCGGTGTCAGCGTCCCCGGCCCCTCGGCGATGAGGTCCTGCACGGGGGCCTCGCCGGGAAGCGGACGCGCCATCGGATTCCCGAGCGCGCGCGCTGGCGCGTAACGCAGCTCCATCGCGCGTTGCTCCTCCGAGCCCGGCGCGAGAGCCGCCGCCTCGAACGGGTAGTGATCGACGCGCGCGTCCGGGTAGAGCGCGCTGATCGAATCCGGCCGGCCGTTGACCGCCGCCTGCCAGAACGCGCTCCAGTAGGTGATCTCCACCCGGCGGCCCGCCTCGCCCATTTGCGGAGCAGGCAAGTCGGGGCCCTGTGCGACCGGCAGTTGCACGGCGCAGGCATCGGCGAAGCGCGCCGCGCCGGGAAGATCGTTGTTCGTCGAATCGCTCCACGCCAGCCGAAACGCGATCTGCCGCCCATCCGTGATCGCCTGCACGCGCACTTGTGTCGTGGACGCATTCATCAGACGCGGCTCGACCATGTCCTGCACGATCAACGCAGCCGCAAAGGTCGGCGCGTCCGCCCACGCGGCGTCGTTCGGATCGCTCGGAAGCGCGCTCCTCTCGAGCGCCACCACCTCGGTCGCTGCCGGCGCCGGCGCTTTTCCGCACGACGTCAGAAGACTCATCGGAGCCAGCACGGACACGAGCGCCGCGGCGCGGAGAAGAGACGCCGTGGCGATCCAGGCGCAATCCTTCGCCCCCGCGCGCCGCGTCACCACGTTCGGTTTCGTCTTCATCGTCGCCTCCTCAGGAAATATTCCCGCGCGCCACGCCGTGCGCGAAATCGAACGCCTTGCGAATGTGAACGGGTTCGCGCATCGGGACACGTACAATTTCCTCGCCCGCCTCGTCGAAGCCGATGACGTCGTCTCCGGTGCGCTTCCAACGCGGGACTATCCGCGGCGTCGAGCCGAAGAGCGCGAGAAGCCCGGCGAGGTCGGGATCGTCCGCGGCCGCGCGATACGTGTCGATCGCGTGGTCCACTCCCGGCCCGAACATCTGGCGCAAGAACGGCCGCGGCACGTGCACCGGCGGGATGTAGTAGACATTCGGCTCGAGTCCAAACTGCGGGAAGAGCGGGAGCGCGACCTTGCGCACATGCACCAGGTAGTCGATCGGATTGTCCTCGCGCGCGTTTTCCGGGAGCGAAACCCATCCGACGTGGCGGATCTTGCCGATGCAATTGACGAAACACTGCGGCTGCTCGCCGATCTCGATCTTCGGGAAGCAACCGATGCACTTTTCAGACGTCCCGGTCATTGGGTTGTAGAAGATCTTCTTGTACGGACACGCCTTCACGCAGTCGCGGTATCCGCGGCAGCGACCCTGGTCTACGAGGACGATTCCATCCTCGGGGCGCTTGTAGATCGAGCCGCGCGCACAGGAGGCCAGGCACCCTGGGTAGCTGCAGTGATTGCAGATTCGCGCGAGATAGAAGAACCACTGCGTGTGCGGCAACTGCAAGAACGCACCGCCGTCGATGCTCCCCGCGCAGTCGTCTTCGCCGACGTTCGGATACGCGTAGTCGTGATCGTCCGGCCGGATGCCGAGCGCGCGCTCGCCCGCCTCCGCCGCCTCGAAGATCGTGCGCCCCTCATAGCGATTGCCGTTCCAGTTCTGCGACCCGAGCTTCTCGAGGAGTTTTACATCCCAGCCCAATGGGTAGAATCCGTACGGCTTGCTCTCGACGTTGTTCCAGAGCATGTACTCCTGCCCCTTGCCGGACGTCCACGTCGTCTTGCAGGCGAGTGTGCATGTCTGGCACGCGATGCACTTGTTGGTATCGAACACAGCCGCGAATTGCTTCTTGGGCCGACTCTCCGGATACCAGTAGGACATCTCGCGCCCCAGCTGCCAATTATTGACTCGCGCCATTAGGCCTCACCTCCTTCGTTGCCGGCCATGAATCCACCCTTGAGGTATCGCTTCATCCCGTCCGACTCGTAGCGCGGCCGCAGCCCCTGCGCCGCTGGCCGCCACAGCCCCTGCGCCGCGAGCCCGCCGGGCTCCGCGCGCGTGATCTTGACGATCGATTCACGCGGCGCGCCCGTTGGGCAGTGCACATCGGGTAGAAAGCCCTTCCCAATCTCGTGCCCAAACATCCCCTTGCGAACGAGCGAGTCCGTCATCCACGTCGGCTTGAGCCACCCGCGCGTCGCCGATTGATGCGAGCCGGAGCGGAAGAGCGCGACGTAGTCGGTGCGCGGATTCTTCGCGAGGCCGTCGGCGCGCGTTTCGTGCCCTTCGACGGAGCCGGGCGTCGCGCCGTACATGTTGAACCACATCCGCGTCACGCCGCGCGGCGTCCCCGGGTAGTAGCGCGCGCGGCACAAGAGCCGCGCGAACTTGTAGTCCTTCGGATTCTTCTGCCATCCGCGGAACGGCCGGTCCGACGGATCGGAATCGATCCAGATGTAGTCGCCGTCCTCGACTTTGAGTTCTTGGGCGTCGCTCGGATGGATGTCGACGTACCCCTCCGTCACGAAGGGCATTCGTTTGTCGCGACGGTAAATGTCGCCGAATGGTCCGAAGAGCATCGCGATCATGTCCGTGTCGACGGGGAGCGTGTGCGATCCGTGGCGGTACTTCGGCGTGTGGAAGATGTACCGGTACCCGTCCTTCGCCAGCGGGTGAGGCGAGTTCTTCAGCGCGCTCCAAGGCTTCACGACGTTTCGGCCTTGGCGCACCTCGCAGGAGAGATCGTTCACGTCGACGCCATACGACTCCGGGCCCGCCGCGCGGATCGCTTCGTGCGTTCCCGCGACGATGACGTTCGGCTCGTAGAACGTCGAGTCGATCGGCTCGCGATGCACCGGGAGGTTCTCGCCCGCTTCGATGAACTCCGGCTCCTCGCGATACGATTCCAGCCGCCCGCTCTTCGTGTACCACGGCCGCGACTCGACGACCTGCTCGTACCCGACCACCTTCGGATTCGTGCGCGTCAGCATGAGCGCGGGGATTCCGTCCTTCGCCTTGGCCTCGAGGTCCGTGATCCTGTAGCCCTTCGTGTTCGACGAGGCATCGAGGATGCGCTGGAGATAAACCTCCGGCCGCCCATCATTGACGAATTTCCAGCAGTCGGAGAACCGCGTGTCGCCCGTATGGCGCCCGAGAGCCGCGCCGACGTTCGCCAGCACTTCGATGTCGCCGACCGTTTCAAAGATGCGCGGCAGCGGCGTGCGCGGGAACACCGTCAGAAACGGATTCGTGACCGAGGCGGTCATGTCGGGCGTCTTGAACTCGGCCCACGAATCGACGGCGAAGACGACGTCCGCCCACTCGCACGAGGTCGACCACCACCACTCGTTGACGGCGATCATTTCGATGCGCGGCAGCACGTTGACGACCGTGTTGTAGTGCCACTTCACGTTGCCGAGAATCGAGTTCGCGTTCGCAAACCACATCGATTTGGTCGGCGTCGGAATATGGGTCTTGCCGGTGAGCAGCTTATTGCCGACGCGCAGCGGGTGGTCTTCGTGGTTGTAGTAGTGCGCCGACTCCGCTTTCCAGTACTGCTTCACGCGCGGCTTCTTCGTCGCATCGAGTTCAAGATCGAACGGGTTCTCGTTGATGTACTGCGGAGAGCCGTTGAACATCGCGACGCGGTAGTTGCCCGCGAACGAGCCGACGTTTCCTCCGATCTTGCCGACATTGCCTGTCAGAGCCGCGAGCAAGAAGAGCGCGCGGTCTTTATTGTCGTTGTTGAAGAACTGATTCGGCCCCATGCCGATCGCGAAGAGCGTCGTGCCGGGGTGCGCGGCGATCTGGCGCGCGAGGGACTCGACCGCATGCGCGGGCGCCCACGTCAGCTCCTCGACTGTCTTCGGATCGAAGTGATCGGCGTAGTCGCGCACGAGGTCGAACACCGGCCGGCAGCGCACCATCTCGCCATTGGCGAGCCGCACGTCGACGCTTCCTTCGAGTTGCGCCTCCCCCACGCCCGATCGCCCGCCGACGTGATCGCGCGAGATCGCCTTGGGAGCGCTCGATTCCGTGTCCCACCACACGTAGTCACCCCACTCGTCGCGGAGCCCTTGCGGAATGAGCATGTCGGTCTGCACGCCCGGCGCCGGTGCGTTCTCGCCGGCCTTCAGCACGTGCGTCTGGTTGTCGAGGACCGCGTGTTCACCGCCGAACACATCCTTCGCCTTCAGGTAGGTCAGCGAGTCCATGCGAACGAGGATCGGCAGATCGGTCCACTGACGAACGTAGCTCATGTCGAAGAGTCTCTCGCGCATGATGACGCTCGCGAGCCCGAGCGCGAGCGCGGGCGTTGTGCCGGGGCGCACAACGAGCGCCTCGTCGGCCTTGCACGACGTCGCGGAGTACTCGCACGCGATCACGATCACCTTCGTTCCCTTCAGCCGCGCCTCCGTGAGCCAGTGCGCGTCCGGCATTTTCGTCGTGATCCAATTCATGCCCCACACGATCACGGTCTTCGCGTGCTCGACCGCGTGCAAGTCGAACTCGACGGTCTGCTGGCCGGTGACCATCGGGTGTCCTGGCGGAAGGTCGGTGTGCCACGAGTAGTTGTCGAAGCCGCGTCCGCCGAGCGCCACGTCGGGACCGACGCCGCGGATCTTCGCGTCGGCGAGCGCCATCGAGCCGGCGAGGCGATACATCCCGAACACGCGCGTGATACCGAGAAGCGGCATTCCGCCTCGGAACTTCAACACCTGCGTCCCAGCGCCCTTCGTCGCTTCGATCGTCACGTCGTCGTAGTGCTGCGCCTTCAGGAGTTCGGCGCCCTTCTCGCCCGAGTAGGTCGCTGCGATGTTGAGGAGCGCGCGCGCCACGATGTCTGCGGCCTCCTCGTGCGTTACGCGCGCCCACTCGTCGCGCGCGCGGTTGAAGTACTCGACGGGCGGCTTGCCATCGGCGCCGCGCGGGAATCCCTCTTCGACCCAACGCTTGAAGCCCGCGCGCACCATCGGATGCCGCACGCGCCGATCGCCATAGAAGCGCCGCGTCAGTGCGAGCCCCTTCTGGCAAACGCGCGGATCCCAGCGATGTGTCGAGCGGTTGCCGTCGAGATCCGAGGCCTCGCCGTATCGCATCGTGGGGCCGATGCGCGTGATCACGCCGGCTCGCACATACGCGTTGAGGATGCAGTTGTGCGTGTCGTTCGGAGCGCAGAGGAAGGTGAACTTCGAGTCGTAGCGCCATAGGTCGCGGTACGTCTCTTCCCAATCGCGATTGGGGTAGCTAGCGAGCGGGTTGTCGATCGCGTCGAGCCCCCAGGCCGCGGTCGCGGACATCACGAACGCGCCGAATCCCGCCGCCGCGGCGAGTTGCAAGAAGTCTCGGCGGCTCAGCTCGTTCTCACTCATGGTTTCACCTCCCACTCTCTTATGAACGCAACGATCGATTCGATATCGGATGAAGAGAGAGCGCTGTAGACGCTCGAGCCGCGCTCGAAGCCTGGCATCGACGTTCCGCGCCGGCCTCGGCGGATCGTTTCGACGAGATACGTGTCGGACGCGCTCTCGAGCAGAACGCGATTGTTGAGCGCGGGGCCTTCCTTGCCTTCGCCTTTGTCGCCGTGGCACGGCGCGCAACTGACGGCGTATTGGGCGCGCCCGATCGCCGCGTCGCCGCGCACCCAACGATCGGGGGCCGCGGCGTCCGCGTCCGCCGCGAGTGCCGGTGCCACGCCGCCGCCGAGCGCTCGAACGAATTGCACGACGCGCTCGATTTCATCCGGTCGAAGCCCGCCTTCGCCCTCACCCCACGCCGGCATGCGTCGCCCGGGGCGTCCGTGCCGCACCGTGTTCGCGATGAACTCGTTCGACGCAATGTCGAGGAAGTCGGGATTCGCGATCGCCGGAAAAGGCGGCGCACCGGCGAAGCGCGTCCCTTCGCCGCGCGGGCCATGGCAGGCCGCGCAGAACGTGCCGTAGAGCGTGGCGCCGTCCGTCGCGAACTCGCGCTCGCCGAACCGCTCCGATCGCATCCGGTCGTTCGGCCACGGCGCTTCGTTCGTCTTCGAGCGCCGAAGCGACAACATGTAGCCGGTAAGCGCGTCGATCTCCTTCGTGGAGAGCCCGAGTTCGGGCATGAGCGAGCCCGGCACGACGCGCGCCGGCGCGGCGAAGTGCTCCGTGAGCCAGTTCGCGAGCGTCTTCTCGCCGTGCACGTGAGTGAAGTCGAGCTGCCCGGGGTCGCGTTCACCGACGCGCGTCAAATCAGGTCCGTCGTCGCCCCCGACACCCGCGACCTTGTGGCAACCGCGACAGCCGAGCGAGTGGAAGACTGCCTTCGACTCCACAAGTTGCGGCGCACCCGCGCGCGACGCGAGGAGCGCGGCGATCGCCTCACGGTCGTCGTCGGGTATAGGACCAAACGAACGCCGCCACGTCTCGGCGGCGCCGTCACGCGAATCGTTCGCAAGGCGCGCGAGATGGTTCGCGTACCAATCCTTGTCGTACGCGATCGCACCCGACCGCGAAAGATCGGGGCCTTCCATCCCGCCAGCGCCGCCGGGTCGAAGCGTTCCGCCGCGGCCGTCGAGTTTGTGGCATGCGAGGCAATCGTAGCGCTCCACGAGAGAAGCGCCGGCGCGCAAGAGATCGAGACGCGGCACGGCAAGATGCGTGTGGCACGAACCGCATCCGGCATCGGCGTACCGCGCCGGTATCATCGGTTCGGGCCAATGGTGGACATCGCCGTGCGCGGCGGCGCGCTCGGTGGCGCGCCCCTGTCCGCCATGGCAGACCGTGCAACCGAACTCGGCCGGGTCATGAGCCACATTCGGATGTTTGTCGAAGAGGTGATCGCCTTCGATCGGCGATTCGCCCGGCGCCATTCCGATGTGGCACGTCACGCAGCGATCGGTCGCCTTCATCGCGGGCGCTACGACTTGCCGGAGCTGCACGCGAAAGTCGGCGCGCGCCTCCTCCGAGAGATGCTCGTCGCGATACTCGCGCTGCGTGCGCCGCCACTCTTGCCGGACGTTCTCGCGAAACGCCGCGTACCCAAGAAGCGCGAGCGTCGCCACACTCGACCAGAGCAGCAGGTGCTTGTTCGCCGCGACGTTCATCCTAGTGACTCGGCCATTGGGATGGTGACCAGAAGAACTGCCAATTCGGTCCGCGGAAGTGAACACCGATGATCGTGAGCACGATAAAGCCGCACAAGAAGCAAGTGAACAGCCCGAGCGCGCCGGCTCGCGTCGAATCGTGGCGCTTCACGAGCCAAAGCGAGTAGAGCGCGTAGAGCGCGGCGAGCACGGTCCCCGGATTGACGGCTGTGATGAGGAGTTGCGGCGCGTCGATCCACCATTGGCGAATCCAGCCGAAGCGGATCACGAACGCCTCCAGTGCGAGCACGGCGCCGAACCCGAACGCCGCGGACCGCAGCACGAGCGGCAGTCCGCCCGGGCCGCCGAACCACGTCCCCGTGCCCGCGGACTCGCGCTCGAGAAATGGAATCAGGCCGAGCCCCAATAGCACGATCGATGGAATGCCAATGCCGCCAGCGAACGCGGAGAACGAAACCAACTCCTGCAACCCTAGGAAGTACCAGGGTGCTTTCGCGGGATTTTCCGGGACGGCGGGGTTAGCGATCTCCTTGAGCGGGGCGTCGGCGACAAGCGCGAGCGCAAGGCAGATGAGCACCGTCAGCATGAAAACAGCCGCCTCGGCGTAGAAGAGGTGCGGCATCGCCGGCACCGTGTTTTCGGGTCCGTTCCCAACCGCGGGGGTTCGGCCGCGCACCACCGCGGCGAGGTGGTACGTCTTCTGCGGCGCCTCGGTGAAGAGCGGGTACGCGTCGTCCTTGATCGGTCCCAGCCGCTCGTCGGCGTCCGCGGGCCGCGCGAGTCCGCCATCTTTTCGCACGCGCCAGAAGTGAACCGACATGAGTCCGATGAGCACAATCGGAAGAATCATCACGTGGAGGAGGTAGAAGCGAATCAGCGCCTCCTCGCCGACGTCCTCGGAGCCGAGCAGAATCAGCTTCTGCAATCCGCCGGGGTCGAACTGGTTCGTGATGTTGAGCGCGTCGGTGATCTCTCTCGGCGACTGCGCGATGTTGGCGCCGATGGTGATCGCCCAATACGCGAGTTGATCCCACGGGAGGAGATACCCGGTGAACGACAGCCCAAGAGTGGTGGCAAGAAGCGCCATGCCGATGATCCAGTTGAACTCGCGCGGCTTTCGGTACGCGCCGGTGTAGAACGCGCGGGCCATGTGCAGAAACACAGTGACCACCATCACGTTCGCCGCCCAGCGGTGGATGTTGCGGATGAAGCGCCCCGTCGGCACGACGAAGTGGATGTCCTTCATCGAGAGGTACGCCGCCTCCGGGTACGGCTTGTAGTAGAACATCAGCAAGACACCGGTGATGAGCGTGATGGCGAACGCGGCGCCCGCGGCGATTCCGAGCCCGAGGCTCGTCGACCAGCGCAGCGTCCAGCGGTGCACGCGCACCGAGTGGAGATGAAGGAACACGCTTCCGAACACGAAGCTGGCGCGGCTTCGGTCCGAGCGCGGCGTGCCCGAGCGGATCATCGCGTCGCGGAAGCGCGCGGGTGTCTCTCGGAGATTGTCGAGGAAGCGGCGCGTCGCCGGTTGCGGCACCGCGCCCGCGGTGCTCGGGGCGCCAGCGGCATCTCGCGGCGCGCTCATGCGAGAGCCCTCGTTCCCGGCGCGACAGTCTTGCCTTCATCGATGACATACGCGCCGCCTCCCGCCGATGTCACCGCAAGCCACGGAAGCGCGCCGGGTGCGGGACCTTTGACGAGCGCGCCATCACTCGCAAACTGCGAACCGTGACACGGACAGAGAAAACCGTCCGGCGCTTCCTTGACGAGGCATCCAAGGTGCGTGCAGACGCGCGAGATCGCGTAGACGCCGCCCGCGTCGCGGAAGATGGCCACCGAACGGCCCGTTGGGAGAAACGGAACACCCGGCGCGAGCGACTCCGGAACCGTGACTTTGAATTTCTTCGAGGGCGACGGAAGAACGGCGGCCTTCGGAAGGCGCATCATCCCGAGAAACGCGAAGAGCATCGTCGCCGCAGCGGACCAAGACGCGAACATGCCGAGAAAATCGCGGCGCGGAATGGGCTCGGGATCGAGGCGCGAACGGCCGCCCGCGGATCCGGGACTCGTCGTCATGACGCGTTCCTCCATTGCGTGTTGAACGTCACGCGCTCCATCGTGATCGCGCCGACGGGACACCTCATCTCGCAGAGCGCGCAGCGAATGCAGCGGTCCTCATCCTTCAGAATCGCGGAGTTTTCGGTGAGTTCGGAATCGTCGCCGAGCGCGTTCTGGATCGCGGTGTCGAGCGCGGCGGCCGGTTCGAGGTCGGCGAGCGCGACAATCTTCAGGCACGACGTCGGGCAGACATCGACGCACCCGCCGCACAACACGCAGCGTGAGCCATCGAAGACCGGCGTCACGCCGCAGTCGAGGCAACGCGACGCTTCGCGCATCGCGAGCGACGCGTCGAAGCCGATTTCGACGCACGATCTCGCGTTCGCAAGCCGCGCGCCCGCATCGGCGATCGGGATCTCGACGCGGCGAATCGACTCGTAGCCTGGCTCGCGGCGGTAGCGGTCCAAGATGAGGTGCGCCTCGAGCGATTCCGCCGCGATGTCGCGGCCGGTGACGTAACGGTAGACCGATCGCGCCGCTTTCTTTCCCGAGGCGACGGCGTCGATGAGGAGCCGCGTGCCGTGCGCGAGATCGCCGGCGACGAACACGCCGGGCGCCGTCGTCGCGAGCGTGGCGGGATCGGACTTCGGCCAGCCGGGGCGCATCTCTTCGATGTCGCCGCCGCCATCGCGGAGGAACGCGAGGTCGGGCATCTGCCCAGCGGCCATCAGAACGGTGTCGCACGGAACGACACGCCTGTCTTCGTCGTCGAAGACCGGCGCGAATCGCCGCGCACCGTCGTAAACGCGAACGCAGCGGCGAAGCACGACGCCCTCTACGGCGCCCGAGGAATCCCGAAGAATCTCGACGGGGCCCCAGCCGTTCTCCCGCACGATTCCCTCTTCATCGCCCTCGCGAATCTCGACCGTGTCGGCGGGCATCTCTTCAAGTGTTTCGAGCGAGACGAGCCGCACCGCTCGAGTGCCGGGAAGGCGCGCCGCGGTTCGCGCCGCGTCGTACGCCGCCTGCCGAACCACCGTACGCGCGACGTCGTACGCGACGTTGCCTCCGCCGATGACGACGACCTCGCCGCCCACGGCCACCGGCTCCCCGAGCGCCACCGCACGCAACAGGTCCACGCCGCCGAAAACGTTCGGACCCGATTCTCCCGGGATCCCGAGCGCGCGCGCGCGCTTCGCGCCGACGGAGATGATGACGGCCGCGAAATCGCGACGGAGTTCGGCGAACGAGACGCCGTCATCGGTACCGACGCGCACGCCGCAACGAATCTCGACGCCAAGCGCCTGCATGACGGCAACCTCGCGCCGAATGAGTTCGCGCGGAAGGCGATACTCCGGCACGCCGAGGTAGAGCATTCCCGCGGGCACGGGCTCCGCTTCGAACACGACGGGGCGAAATCCCAAGAGCGCCAGATCGTGCGCGGCGGAAAGCCCCGCTGGGCCAGCGCCGATAACAGCGATTCTCTCGCCGCTCGCCGGAGCGAATCGCCCGCGCAGCGATGATTGAAGGAGCGCCGCCATCTCCTCCGCGTCCGCCGCCACGCCCGGCACGTATTCTCGGATGCGTTCGAGCACGTCATCCGGGGGGCGCGCCTCGGGGCCCGATTGCTCGCACGCGAAGCGCTTCAGCGCGCGGATCGCGATCGGCGAATCATTCCCGACGTAGCCGCCGTTGGCGTCGACGCGCGGAATTCGGCCGCGCCGGCACGCGGCCTCGCACGGCGCGCCGCAAATGCGTCCGCAGAGCGACGCGAACGGGTTCGGCCCGCGCGCGATGAGATACGCGTCTTCGAAGCGCCCGTCGGCGATCGCGCGCACGTAGCCGCGCGCATCCGTGTTCACCGGGCAGGCGCGCTGGCACGAGATCAACCCCCGGTGGTAGCCCTCGCCAGGGACCTCGGCGCGGATGCGCGGCCGGGACAGGGAGGATGGGCGGGCGTGGGACATGATCTCCTTCATGATAAGAGACTAGTTTGTCTTTAATTAGAGCACAGCAGGAGTATCGACTTGTAGGGCGAAAGCAAACGATGTGCCTCGCGTCGAAACGGGGTGAGGTGGCGGGACCACTAGAGGAAGAGGCTGCGCGCGGGCGCGCCCGTGCGCAGCGGTCCGGCCAAACTGTCCCGGGCGCAGGGATTCGCGCGCCAATCTGTCGATAGCTAGGCGCGCGCGCGCGGCTCGTGCGGCGATTCGAGCAGGTGCGTGAAGAGCCGCGCGTACTCCTCGACCATCCGATCGAGCGAGAAGTCGGCGGCGACGCGCGCGCGGCCCGCCCCGCCGAACGCGGCGCGCAGATCGGCGTCGCGCGCAAGCTGCGCGATCGCGCCCGCGAGCCGGCCCGCGTCGCCGGGCGGGACGAGCAGTCCGTGCGTGCCGTCGGCGACGAGGTCCGCGACGCTGCCGACTTGCGTCGCGACGACGGGAAGCCCGCTCGCCATTCCTTCCATGAGCGAGATCGGCAGCGTCTCGCGCACGGGATGCGACGCCAGCACGAGCGCATCGAGCGCGGGATAGAAGTCACGGTCGAGATCGCGGCGCAGCCCGAGAAGCGTGACGCGCTCGCCGAGCCCCGCGCGCGCAATCGCGGCCTCGATCGCGCCGCGCTGCGCGCCCTCGCCGGCGAGAAAGAGCCGCAGCGGCACCTCACCGCGCACGAGGCGCTCCGCCGCGTCGACGAGAACCAGATGCCCCTTCTCCGGCGTCAGCGACGCAACGATCCCCGCGGCGAATTCGTTGGGCGCGAGTCCAAGCGCCGCGCGCGCGGCGGCGCGCAACTCGGGACGCGGGCGAAAGCGCGCCGTATCGACGCCGTTGTGAATCACGACGAGGTTTTTGCGATCGAGCCCTTCGGCGCCGACGAGATGCTCGCGCTGCGTCTCCGCCACGCAGATCATTGCGTCGACGCGCCGCAACAGCCGCCGCTCGGTCGCGTTGAACTGCGACGCGCGCCCCCACTTCCCGGTGAAGTGCACCCACGACATCACGCGTCGCGCGCGCACGAGCCGCCGCGCCATCGCGAGCAGAAGAAGCGCGTTGCGCCCCGAGTCGCAGAGGATGAGATCGAAGCGGCGGCCGGCGAGAGTGCGCGCAAGCCGCGCGGGCCCGAGGATGTCGATGCGGCTGCGAAGCACGCCCGCGTCGACGCGAATCCCCGCCTTCTCGAGTTCACCCGCGAGCGTGCCGCGCTCCTTAAGGCAAAGCGTCTCGACCTCGAATCGCGCGGGGTGGAGCCGGCGGAAGAGTTCGAGTGCGAGCACCTCCGTTCCACCGACGGCGAACGTGTTGACGATGTAGAGAAGGCGCGGGGCGCTCATGACGCGGCCGCTGTGTGCGCGGCGAGCACGCGCTCGTAGATCGCGACGCTCCCGCGCGCGACCGCGCCCATCTCGAAGCGCGCGCGCGCCAGTTCGCGGGCGCGCCGCCCCATCGCCTCGCGGCGCGGCGCGTCGCGCAACACGTCGATGAGCCGCGCGGCGAGCGCCTCGGGATCGCCCGGCGGCACGATGAACCCCGTCGCGCCCTCCTCGACGAGGAACGGATTACCACCCGCGCTCGACGCGACCACCGCGCGCCCCGCGGCCATCGCCTCTTGAATCGCGATCGGCGCGGTCTCTTGGTGCGACGGCAGCACGACGCACGCGGCGCGCCCGATCTCGCGCGCCAGATCCGCGGGCGCGAGCCGCCCGAGAAACGCAACGCGCCCGGCCAGCCCGCGCTCCGCGATCGCGCGATCGAGTTCCAACTTGTAGCCGGCGTCGCTCGCGCCGCCCGCGAATCGAATCTCCGCCGCCGGGTGCGCCGCGAAGATACGCGGCGCCGCGCGCACGAGATCGATCCCGCCCTTGCGCGGAATCACCGGCCCCGACTGGACGATGACGAGTCCTTCCTCACGCGGCTCGACATCGAAGAACAGCGGATCGACCGATGTCTCGAGATCGTACGTGCGCTTCCCCACGAGTTGGGCGCGATAGACGTTCGCGACATAAGGCGAGACGATGACGAAGTCGCGCCCGCGCGCAAGCGACGCCTTCACCACGCGAAGCCGCGGCATGTAACGAATACGATTCTTAAGGCCGCGCTCGAGCGCGACCTCGCGTTCGATGACGCCGTGAATCGAGATCACGGTGGGAATACCGCTTTCGATCGCGCCGAGCGCGCCCGCGCCGAGCGAGTGCGCGTGCACGATCTGCGGCCCGATCTCGCGCAGCGCGCCCGCGAGGCGCCTCCGGTCCGGCATCGCGAAGTTGATGTTGCCGAAGCGCGCACTCGCGGGGAGGCGCGTCACGCGGTAGCCCCAATCCGCGACGCCGCAGATCGCGCGGTTCTCGGTGAGCGTCACGACGTCGACGCGCAGGCCCGCTTCACGCGCGAGTCCTTCGGCGAGCCGGTACGTGATCGCCTCGACGCCGCCGCGAAACGTTTCGCGGTTCTCGGGGAACGGACCGACGAGCGCGACGTGCACGCGCGTTTCGTCGTCAGCGCGCGCCGTCACGATTCCATTTCATGTCGAGGTCTCTCCTTGGCGTGGCCGACCGAGCGAAGCTCGAATGATCGGAGTTCGCGCGGGGCCAGAGCAAGCGAATTCCGGCGGAGAACCCAACTCGGAGCGCTCGCGTTGACATCGAGGGAGCGCGCCGCCTATTCTCCGCGCATGCCGCCGAATGAAAAAGCGCGCGAACCCGCGCTCGCGCGTGCGACCGAGTCGCCCGGCTGGAGCGGGCGGCGCGTCGTCGTCACCGGCGCCGGCGGCTTCATCGGCAGCCACCTCGTCGAAACCCTCGCGCAGCGCGGCGCGCGCGTCCGCGCGTTCGTCCGATACGCATCGCACGGCGGCCACGGCTTTCTCGACGAGCTGCCGCACGAACTCCGCGACGCGATCGAAGTCGTCCCCGGCGATCTCAAGGACCCGCAGGCGGTGCGCGGGCTCGTGCAGGGCGCCGAAGTCGTTTTTCATCTCGGCGCGCTCATCGCGATTCCGTATTCGTACGTCAATCCGACCGACTTCGTGCAGACGAACGTCACCGGCACAACTCACGTGCTCAACGCGTGCCGCGACGCGGGCGTGGCGCGGCTCGTGACGACGTCGACATCCGAGGTTTACGGCACGGCGCTTCGCGCGCCGATCGATACCGACCATCCGCTCCAGCCGCAGTCGCCCTACTCCGCGTCGAAGATCGCGGCGGACATGATGGCGCTGTCGTATCACAACGCGTTCCGGCTTCCCGTCGCGGTGCTGCGTCCGTTCAATACGTACGGCCCGCGGCAGTCGCTGCGCGCGGTGATCCCCACGATCATCGCGCAGGCGCTCTCGCGCGATCGCATCGAACTCGGCTCGCTCGCGCCGACGCGCGATCTCACGTACGTCGCCGACACGGTCGACGGCTTCCTGCGCATCGCCGGCTGCGACGGGGCGATCGGGCGCGTCGTCGCGATCGGCCAGGGCTCGGAGATTTCGATCGGCGATCTCGCGAAGAAGATTCTCGCGGTGCTCGGCAAGAGCGCGCTTCCGATCGTCGAAGACACCGCGCGCGTCCGCCCCGAAACGAGCGAGGTATTCCGCCTCATCGTCGACAATCGAGCCGCGAAAGAGATGCTCGGCTGGACGCCGACGGTGTCGCTCGACGAAGGAATCCGGCGCACGGCAGCGTGGCTCGAAACGCGCAAAGACGCGGCGCGCGCCGGCCGGTATCACATCTGATGCGCGCGGTCATCCTCGCGGGCGGCAAAGGCACGCGGCTTCATCCGTACACGCTCGTGCTTCCGAAGCCGCTCATGCCGGTGGGCGATCTCTCGATTCTCGAGATCGTGCTTCTGCAACTCGCTGGGCGCGGCTTCCGCCGCGTGACGCTCGCCGTCGGGCATCTTGCCGAGTTGATTCGCGCGGTGATCGGCGACGGCGCGCGTTACGGTCTCGCGATCGACTACTCGATGGAAACAACGCCGCTGGGCACCGCGGGCCCGATCGGCCTCGTCGATGGGCTCGACCGCGACGGCACATTTCTCGTGATGAACGGCGATCTTCTCACTGACGTCGATTTCGGCGATCTCGTCGCGCGCCACCGCGCATCCGGTGCGGCGTGCACGATGGCGGTGTTTCGCAAGACCGTGAAGATCGACCTCGGCGTTCTCGATATCGCGGGCGACAACGTCATCGGCTACTCGGAAAAACCGACGCTCGCGTATTCCGTTTCGAGCGGCATCTATGCGTTCGACGCGCGCGCGCTGGCGCACCTGCCGCGCGGCGAGAGGTTCGATCTGCCGGACCTCGTGCGCGCGCTCATCGCTGCGAACGAACCGGTGCGCGCCTACGCGTTCGACGGCACGTGGCTCGACATGGGCACGCCGCAAGATTACGCGCTCGCGACCGAGCGCTTCCAGAACGAACGCGATCGCTTCTTGCCGGGCGGACTCAAACCGAAGGAGCGGTAGTGCCGCGGCGCGCGCTCGTCACCGGCGCGACGGGCTTCATCGGGCGGTGGCTCGCGCGCGCGCTCATCGCGCGCGGCGACGCGGTCGTCGCGACGGCGCGAAACGCGGCGGAGCGCCCCGAACTCGCCGCGCTCGTCCCGAACGCCGCGTGGCTCGACGCCGACATCCTCGACGCGGGAACGATCTTTCGCGCGATCAAGAGCGCGAACCCCGACGTCATCTTTCATCTCGCCGCGGGAACGGCCGGCACGCTCGCGGAGCTGGAGGCCGCGAACATCGGCGGCATCGAGGCGGTGTTGCGCGCGGTCGCGCGCGGCGCAAAACCGGGCGGCGCCGTGCGCGTAGTCACTGCCGGCTCCGCGTCGGAGTACGGCGCGGTGCCCTTCGCGTCGCTGCCGATCCGCGAAGACGCGGTGCCCGCGCCCGTCGGCGACTACGGCGCGTCGAAGCTCGCGGCGACGCGCCGCGCGCTCGAACTCGGCGACACGCTCGGCGTGAGCGTGACGGTCGCGCGCATCTTCAACGTGACGGGGCCCGGCGAACCGGAGCGGCTCGTCTTTGGACGTCTCGCGCGTGCAATCGTGCAGGCGGAGCGCGCGGGCGCGCCTGCGGAAGTCGCCGTCGGATCGCTCGGCGCAACGCGCGACATCATCGACGTGCGCGACGTCGCGGACGCGCTCATCGCCGTCTCCGAGATGACGTCGGCCGAATCCGCGGCGCCGCCGATCGTGAATGTCGGCAGCGGGGTCGAGTCGCTCGTGCGCGAACACGTCGCGCGCATCCTGGCGCTCGCGCGCGTCGGCGTGCGCACGCGCGAACCCGAGGACGCGGCGCCGCTTCCGCCCGCGCGCCACGTCGCTGACGTCTCCCTCCTCGCGGCAGCGGGTTTCCGCGCGAGGATCGCGCTCAACGCCAGCGCGCGCGATCTCCTCGACGAAGCGCGCGCGCAAGCGGGCGAACGCGACCGGAACTCCGCGTGAAGGTTCTCGCGCTCACGAACATGTATCCGACCGCCGCAGTGCCGCACTACGGCATCTTCGTCCGCGGAACGCTGGACGCCATCCGGCACGCCGACCCCGAAATCGCGATCGATCTTCTCTTCGTCAACGGACGCGCGAGCAAGTTAGCGTACGCCGCCGCGCCGTTGCGCGTGCTGCGCGCAAGCGACGCGGGCTACGACTTGATCCACACGCACTACGGCCTCCTCGCCGGCGCGGGCGCGCTCTTTCGCGGGCCGCGCCTCATCACGTTCTATGGAAGCGACGTCGAGATGCCCGCTCAGTTTCGCTGGGCGAAGCCGTTCGTCCCGCGCTATGAAGGCGTCGTCGTGATGAACGAGCGGATGCGCGAACGCGTCGCGCGCCCCGACGCGCTCATCCTGCCGCCCGGCATCGATCTGGAGCGCTTCGCGCCGCTCGACCGCGCCGAGGCGCGCCGCCGCCTCGGGCTCGATGCCGGCGCGCGCTACGTCCTCTTCCCCTCGTCGCCCGATCGCCGCGTGAAGCGATACGACCTCTTCTGCGCCGTCGTGGAGCACGCGGCGCGTGCGCGCGCAGGCGTCGCGCCACTCATCCTCGGAACACCTGGCCGCGACGACGCCGACCTGCCGTGGGTCTACGCGGCGGCGGACGTGCTCCTTCTCACATCCGACAGCGAGGGCTCCCCAACCGTCGTGAAAGAGGCGCTCGCCACGAACCTCCCCGTCGTGTCGGTGGATGTCGGCGACGTGCGCACGCTTCTCGGTGATTCGCGCCCCGCGCACGTCGTCGCGTCCCGCGAGCCCGCGGCGCTCGCTGCCGCCGTCGTCGAAGTACTCGACGCGGGCGTGCGCTCCGACGGACGCGCTCACGCCGCACACCTCTCGATCGACGCCACCGCGCGCGCCTACGCTGCGCTCTACCGACGCCTCGCCGGCGCGCGTGCCGCCGCGTCGTAGAATGCACGCATGAACGACGCCCCGGCGCGCGCCGCCGCTCCCTCGACAGCATTCCGAATCGCCGCCGCCGCCGCGCTCGCGCTTCTCCTCGTCCACGTTTGGGCGTACCGCTTCCTCACCGACGACGCGTACATCTCGTTCCGATACGCGCGCAATCTCGCCGACGGATACGGACTCGTCTTCAATCCGGGCTTCGAACGCGTCGAGGGCTACACGAACTTCCTCTGGGTCGTGACGCTCGCGGCGTTCGATCGCGTCGGCGTCGCGCCGGAGAAGGTCGCGAACATCCTCTCGACGTTGTGCGGCGTCGCGATCGTGCTCGCGCTTTCGCGCTACCTCGCACGCCTGCGCGGCCGCCCCGTCTGGATCGCCGTGCTCCCGCTCTTTCTGCTCGCGGGGTCGCGATCGTTCGCAGTCTGGTGCACGAGCGGGCTCGAGACGAAACTCTTCGAGATGCTCGTCGTCCTCGGCGTGCTGCAAGCGATCGCGGAGATCGACGCGGCGCGCGCCGGGGGGCGAGAGAGCTGGGCGCGATCATCGCTCCTCCTCGCGCTCGCGTGCCTGACGCGTCCCGACGGCGCGCTCGTCGCGGGTTGCGTGCTCGGCGCGCGCGCGCTCGTCGAGCGCCGCCGCGGCGGCGCCCCGCTCGGTGCGATCGCGCGCGGCGCCGGCATCCTCGCGGCGATCGTCGGCGCGCACCTCGCGTTTCGCCTCGCGTACTACGGCGACTGGGTTCCGAACACGTATCACGCGAAGGTCGGCGGCCAGACGTGGTTCTCGATGGGCGCAAGCTACGCGCTGACGTTCGCGATCGAATACGGCGTCGTCTTCTGGGCGCCGCTTCTCATCGCGTCGCTCGCCGCGCTGCGACGCGAGGGCCGCGCGCATCACGGACTTCTGTTCGCCGCCGCGACGCTTCCGCACGCGGCGAGCGTCATCGCGATCGGCGGCGACCACTTCGAGTACCGTCCGCTCGATTTGATCTTTCCGTTCGCGTTCGTGCTCGTCGCCGACGGCGCGGCGGCGCTCGTCGCGCGCGGCCGCGCGGGTACGCGCCTCGCCGCCGCGCTCCTCGCGCTGCTCTTCGCAACGATGCTGACGATCCCGCTCCTCACGCATCTCGGCTTCGCGCGCGACTACCGGGCTGGTTTCCCGGGAACGAGCTCGCGCGCGGACGGCACGCGCGATCTCGTCTCTGGCGCGCGCTTCCCGCTCTTGTTCCGAATTCCCGTCGTGGCGCAAGTGCTCGAGTTCTACAACGCACAGATCGAGGAGACGACGCGGCACGCCGTGGGAATTCGCCAAGAGGAACACGCGCTCTTTCTGCCCACGGTCGCATCGGAGGGAAAGCTTCTCGCAGAGCTTGTCGCGGACGGAACGCTTCCGCCGGATACACACATCGCGATCGGATCGGTCGGCGCGATTCCGTACTACTCGAATCTGCGCACGCTCGATCGCCAGGGCCTGACGGATCGCATCGTCGCGAAGGGCGAGGGGCGTCCCGACGCGCGCCGCTTGATGGCGCACAACAAACTTGCGTCTTTCGAAGACGCTGCCGCGCGCGGCGCCGATCTTTGGTCGCCCGATGGCACGCACCTTCTCTTCGGCGCCGACCCGAAGCGCCTTCAGGGGTTCATCGAAACGTCCATCGCGCGCGGCTCGGCGCTCGTCGCCGCGCGCGCGGGGCGCGAGCACATTCTCCTTGCCGAGGTGCCCGGCGGCGCCGAGCGCGCGGCCGCGCGCCTTCCGCGCACCGAACCGGCGACGCAGTTCTTTCTCCGCGAGGCGCAACACCCGAGCGCGCCGGCGTGGATCTTGGCGTTTCTCGGCGATCTGCTCGACGCGCGCGGCAACCGCGAGAGCGCGGTCTCCGCATTCAAACGCGCGGTCGAACTCGATCCGGAAATGGCGATCGCGTGGAATCACCTCGGCATGCTCGTCTTGCGCAGCGGCGATCCCGCAAGCGCGGCGGCGCTCCTCGAGCGCGCGCTCGAGATCGATCCGCGCACGCCCAAATACCGCTCCGACGTGATGCGCGCCTACGCACAGCGCGGCGACTTCGCGGGAACGATTCGCGTCCTGCGCGAGGGGCTCACGCTCGCGCCGCACGACATGGAGCTGCAAACGATGCTCGCGCGCTTTCTCGCGACCTGCCCGGATCCGCGGCTGCGCGACCCCGCGGAGGCCGTGCGCATCGCCGAACGTTTGCGGCGCTCGCCACGCGGGCGCAGCGCGTCGCTCCTCGACACGCTCGCGGGCGCCTACGCCGCGGCGGGGCGGTTCGCTGACGCGCGCGCCGCGGCGCTCGAGGCCGCCGATGCAGCTCTCGCCGTCGGCGACAGCGCGGGCGCGACGGAAATTCGCATGCGTGCGGACGCGTACGCCAACGGGCACTTGCCGTGGGCTCTCGCGCCCGACGCGGCCCGACCAGGCGCGAGTCCGCCGGACGCGAGCGCACCTGGCGCGCAGGCCCCCGGCGCGCCGAACTAACCGGCCGGCCGCTCTAGCACGCGTGATATAATCGCCCACGTTTCCGCGCCCCAACGCTGATCACGCATCACTCCAGCCACCCGGGAGAACCACATGCGCAAGGCTACGAGCGTTCACGCGCTCCTCGGTATCACATCGTTCGCTCTCATCATCGCCGCGGGCATCGCGTCGTTCGCTCCGCGCGCCGCCGCCGATGATCCCTCTACAGGAAGCGTGAAAGTTTTCGAGGAAGTCCTCGTGACGTTGCCGACGGTCGAGGACGCGCAGCGCGTTCTTCGCGAGATCCCAGAAATCGAGTGGCTGAAACCGGCCGGTGACGGAGACAATGTCTACCGGCTGATTTCCACGCCCGAGATCGACCGCCAGCTCGAGGCGCTCGGCTACCGCCCCACGATCGTCGTCGCCGACCTCGCCGCGCAGTACGAATCGCGCTCGCTCGCGCCGGGCTTCGGCGGCTTCCACACATGGTCCGAAATGATTGCCGAGATCGACTCGCTCGCCGCCGCGCATCCCGCGATCATGACGCCGAAGTTTTCGATCGGGCAGAGCCTCGAAGGACGCGACATGTGGGCCGTGAAGATCTCCGACAATCCGGGCGTCGACGAAGCGGAGGCCGAGGTTCTCTTCGACGGCGTCACGCACGCGCGCGAGATCATGACCGTCGAGATGGTGCTTCATTACATTCGCTATCTGCTCGACGGCTACGGTGTCGATCCGACCGCGACATTTCTCGTCGACAATCGCGAGATCTTCTTCGTGCCCGTGATCAACGCGGACGGGTTCGTCTACAACGAGACGACGAATCCCAACGGCGGCGGGATGTGGCGGAAGAACCGGCGCGACAACGGCGGCGGATGCTTCGGCGTCGACCTGAATCGCAACTACCCGTACGCGTGGGGCGGGCAGGGCGCCGACACGAACTGCGACAGCGAGACGTACCGCGGCACGGGACCCGCGTCCGAACCCGAGGTGCAGACGATGATGGCCTTCATCGACTCGCGCGAGTTCGTCACGCACCAATCGTTTCACTCGTTCGCCGAGCTGATTCTCCACTCGTGGGGCTACGACAACATCCCGCAGGCGCCGGACGATTCGCTGCTCGGCGCGATCGGCACGATCATGGCGCGCGACTCGGGCTATCCCGCCGGACAAGCGGGCGACCTTCTCTACAACGCAAGCGGCAACGCATTCGATTGGAGCTACGGCGACACGTCGAATCACTCGAAGATCATCGCGTACACGACCGAAATCGGTGGGACGTGGTTCTGGCCCGAGGAGAGCGAGATGCCGGGGCTTCTCGTCGAGAATCTGTGGGGCCACATCTACCTCTCGCAGATCGCGGGCGTGTCGCTCACCGTGACGAATGCGGTCGTGTCAGGAGAGAACGGCAACGGCCGCCTCGACGCGGGCGAAACGGGGAACCTGTCGATCGCTGTGACGAACGGCGGCGTGCTGCAAACGGCGAGCGGGGTCGTCGCGACGCTCTCGTCGAACGATCCGTACATCACGCTCGTCGAAGCTCAGAAATCTCTCGGATGGATCGCGGCCGGGCAAACAGTCGATCTTGCGGGCACGCCGTTCGTCGTCTCGGTCGATGCGTCTTGCCCTGCCGGCCACGACGCCGCGTTCACCGTCACGCTGGCGGGCGACGATGCGTACGCAAGCGAGGATGCGCTCACGCTCGAGGTCGGCGCGGTGACGTACACGTACAACTACGCGCAAGACTTCGAGACCGCGACCGACTGGACGCAGGACCCGACGCACACGGCGACGGCCGGCGCGTGGGCGCGCATCGACCCGAACGCGACGAACTACCAGCCCGGCGACGACGCGACGCCGCCGCCCGGCGTATTCGCGCTCATCACCGCGCAGAATCCCGCGGGCAACGACGGAAGCGGCGACGTCGATGGCGGTATTTCCGCGACGCGCTCGCCGGTGATCGATTTGTCGAGCGTGCCGCGTGCGCGGCTCGACCTCGCGTGGTCGCACGGACAGCGCGACGCGACCGGCGATCCGGCGGGCGATTTCTTCCGCATCAACCTCTCCACCGACGGCGGCGCGACATATCCGACGAGCCTCGTTGCACTCGGCGACGGCACGTCGCAGCCCGGTTGGAGTCTTCTCTCCGTGCGTCTCGATTCGCTCGTGACACTGACGAACCAGATGCGCGTTCGCGTGCAGGCTGCGGACGGAACCGCGAGCGGCGACATCATCGAAGGCGGCGTCGACGACATCTTCATCTACGATCCCGGCGACGAGAATGCGGCGCCGAGCGCGCCGGTGGCGATCACGCCGACGGGTGGCGCGATCGTCGGTGCGTCTCCCGCACTGCGCGTGTCGAACGCGAGCGACCCGGAGAACGACGCGCTCACGTACGGCTTCCGCGTCTACTCCGACGCGCTTCTCACGAACGTCGTCGCGAGCATCACTGGACGCAACGAGGGCGAATTCAATACCTCGTGGACGGTGCAGCCACCGCTCGCCGCGGGCGACTATTACTGGCGCGCCTTCGCCGAGGATGCGGGCCAGCGCGGGCTCTTCTCCGCGGCCGAGACGTTCACGGTCGAGACGCCGACGGGCGTCGGTGCGCCGGGGAGCGACGCGGGCACGGTCTCGCTCAATGCGCCGGGGCCGAACCCGACGCGCGGCGCCGCCCAGATCGCGTTTAGCCTTCCGACGGGCGGGCGCGTCTTCATCGCGGTCGTCAACGCCGAGGGGCGCGTCGTGCGCATCGTCGAGAATGGATGGCGCGCCGCGGGGCGGCACGAGTCGTCGTGGGACGGCCGCGACGCGAGCGGGCGCGAGGTCGCGTCGGGCCGCTACCTCCTGCGCCTCGAGGCGGGGAGCGAGCGCCGCACGCGGGCGATCACCGTCGTTCGCTAGACGCGCGTGCGCAACGCGTGGACGATGCGCGGCAGATCGCGCAGGTCGGGAAGCGACGCGAGCGGCTCGCACTCGACGACCGCCTCCGCGTGGCGGTTGATGAAGACCGTGCGGTAGCCGAGTTCTTCGGCGGGAATCATGTCGTGGTAGATGCTCGCGCCGACGTGCAGCGTGTTGCCGGGCGACGCACCGCTCTTCGCGGCGAACTCGCGCCAGTGCCCGTGCGCCGGCTTGTAGCTGCGCGCATCCTGCGCCGTGATGATTAGCTCGGGCTCCAATCCGATGTGCGCAATGGACGCCGCGATCAAATCGCGATCGACATTCGAGAGGATCGCGATCTTGACTCCCTGCGCCTGGAGCGCGAGGAGCGTTTCGGTCGTCTCTTCGAACGGCAGCCAATCGGGGAGCGAACGCGGGAGCGCCTCCTCGCGGCCCGCGGGCAGCTCGACGCCGAACTCGGAGCAGACGCGGCGGCACGCGCGCGCAAGCACGTCGCGATACGGCGCGTACTCGCCATCTTCGACACCCGCTTCGCACTCGATGTAGCGCAGCGCGAGTTCGTGCCGGTCGAGGCGCGCGGCCTCCGCGCCCCGCTCCCCCGCGTCCGCGAGCAGCGCAACGAGCACGTCGGTGATGCCGCGCTCCCAATCGATCAGCGTTCCGTAGCAATCGAATGTGGCCCACTCGATCGCCGCGGCGTGCGCCTCGCGCGCGGTGCGTCCATCACCGGCGTCGTGCGGCTCGCTCACGTCGACTCCCGCACGATGCCGAAGAGCGTTCCATCGCCCGCGGGGAAAATCGTCGCGGCCAGGCGCGGCTCGCGCGCGAAGCGTTCGTTCACCGCGCGCATCGCAACCGTGTCGGCGTCGGCTTTCGCCGCCTCGAGGAGTTCGCCGCCGCGAAACGCGTTGTGCGCCGCGATCGCGCCACCAACGCGCACGTTGGCAAGCGCCCACGTGAGGTACGCGTCGTAGCCGACCTTCTCCGCGTCGATGAAGCAGAAGTCGAACGGGCCTTCGGCGGTGAGCTTGGGGAGGAGTTGGTGCGCGTTGCCCTCGCGGACCTCAACGCAATCAAGGCCCGCGCGCGCCACGTTTGCGCGCGCGACCGACGCGTGTTTCGAACTCGCGTCGATCGTGATCAGCCGGCCGCCGGGCGCGAGTCCTCGCGCGATCCAGATCGCCGAGTAGCCGCCGAGGGTCCCGATCTCGACGGCGCGTCGCGCGCCGACGGCCCGTGCGAGGAGCCCGAGGAAGCGCCCCTCTTCCGCTTGAATGCTGATCGCGGGCAGCCCCGCGCGCAGCGATTCCTCCCGCGCCGCGCGCAGAGCGTCATCCTCCGCCGCGAAGAGCGCGGTGGTGTAGCGCGCGAACTCGTCGTTGTAGACCGCCATTCGCGCCGCCCTTCGTTATCGAACGAGCGTCATCTTCACCGAGCGCGACGCGCCCGCCGTCTCGACGCGGTAGAGATACGTTCCCGCAGCCGCCGGCCGGCCCGCGTCGTCGCGAGCGTCCCACGCGAGCGTGTGCTGCCCCGCCGGGAACATGCCGCTCGCAAGCGCACGCACGCGCCGCCCCGAGAGATCGAACACGTCCGCGCGCACCGCCGCGTCTTGCGGCAGCGCGAAGTCGAGCGACGACGCGCCGCGCGCCGGATTCGGGTACGCGCTCGAAAGCGCGATCACGGGCGCACTCGCGCCGATGCCGACACCCGTCGCCGGCGACCCGAGCACGACGTTGTGCGTCGTCGTGGAGTTCGCGTTGATCGTCACGACCTGCGTGTCGGACAAATAGCCGTCCGCCGACACGATCACCGTCGTCGCGCCGACGGGAAGCTCGAACGTGTACATGCCATTCGCGTCCGTCGCGACCTTCTTGTTGTAGAAGCCCGGCACGTTCACGATCGCGCTGTCGATCGGCGCGAAGGCCGCGGCCGCCGTCACCGTTCCGCTGATGAAGCCCGACGCGCCGACGTGCGCGACGAGCACGAGGCCCTCCGACATGTCGGAGCACGCGATCACGCCGCTCGGAAGAAACGGGTACACGCTCCAGCATCCGAAGCAGCCGTTCGTTCCCGGCTGTGTGTCGTACGCACCGAGGAACACGGGGTTCGACGGATTCGACACGTCGAACGCGCGAATGCCCGCCGCGTACCACGCCGTGTAAGCCGTCGTCCCCTTCATGTAGAGGTTGTGCACATCCGTGCCCAGTACCGCCGGAATCTGCGACACCTGGATGATGTCCTGCGGGTCGCTCACGTCGAACACGCGCACGGACCCGCTCGAGCAAATCTCGTCCGTCGTGAGGACGTGAATTCCGTCGGGATGCGGCCACGTGTTGTGCGTCGCGCCGCTCGGATAGTTGATTCGCCCCAACTCGGTAATCGTCGTGCTGCCCGGCAACGCCGAGATGTCGAGGACGCGCATCTGACCGCCGGCGTTGATGTCGGCGGTGTACGCCACACCGTTGCCGACCCAAATGTCGTGGATGTAATCCGTGCCGTTATCGACGATGAGCGGCGGGTTGTCGAGGTTCGCGTTGAGGTTGTACGCCTTGAACGCCGCCGCGAGCCCGCTGGCGCCGTTGCAGTACGCCACGCCCGTCGACTCGTCGATCCACAGCGTGTGCGCGGTGAACATGTGCTTGCGCCGAATGAAAACCGGCGCCTCGGGATTCGCGAGGCTCACGATCTGCAGCCCGCCGCCCGCGCCCGTCGAGTCCTGCCCTTCCGTCGTGATGTAGAGCCGCCCCTGGTACGTGTGCATATCGCGCCAGCCGCTCGTATTTCCGGGAATGAAACCCGTCTCGTACGGGTTGAACGGATCGGTCACGTTGATGATGGACGTGCCGGCGCCCGTGCCGAGAATCGCGTACTCGTTGCCCGTCGACGGATCCACGTAGCCCCACACGTCGCTGTAGTCCCACGGACCGAAAGGCCCGTTGGCGTATTCGTTGAGACTGCCGAGGAAGATGAAGCCGTTCGTCGCGTGCGAGGCCGCGGGGAGAAGCGACGCGCAGAGCGCGATGGCCGCCGCAGCGATGGTGGCATGAACACGGGCCGTCATTCGGGTCACTGAGTTCTCCTTGTGATGGGCAGGCTGTAAGAACTTCCGGTCGGAGGAACTGCCGGGAGCATCGAGGGGCGCAACGGCGACCATTATCCGCGAGCGCGCGCGGCTGGTCAAGATGGAGAATGCATCCGGCGGGTGTTGCTGCGAAAATAGCACGCCCCAATTCGCGGTTGCGAGGGTGCGGCGGCGCTGATAGCGTCCGCGTCGATGAGCCGCGAAGTCGATCGAATCGCCGATCAGATGCGCCGCGCGTGGAGCGGCGACGCGTGGCTCGGCACATCGCTCGCCGAGCTTCTCGCCGACGTGGCGGCGGAGGAGGCGCACGCAAAGCCGATTGCGGGCGCGCACAGCATTTGGGAACTCGTGAATCACATCGCCGTCTGGGAAGATGCCGCGCGGCGGCGCGTGGAGGGCAATCCGGCGCGGATCGAGATCTCCAGCGACGAAGATTGGCCGCCGGTGGGCGACACGAGCGAGGCGGCTTGGAACGCGGCGCGAGCGCACCTCGCGCTAACGCAAGACGCGCTCCTCCGCGCGATCGCCGGCATGAGCGACGCGCGCCTCGACGAGATCGTCGGCGCGGGCCACGACCAAACCCTCTACGTATTGCTCCACGGCGTCGTGCAACACGATACCTACCACGGCGGGCAGATCAGTCTGCTCAAGCGTGCGCTGCGGCCGCGACCGGGCGGCGGCGCGAAGTAGCCGGCCCGTGAGCGGTGAACACGATGAGAAACGCGTCGTGAGAGGCGCGCTCCCCTGGCCGAGTACGCTGCCGCTGACGATCGTTCGGTTCGCGATGCTCTTCGGTGTGCTCGGCTTCGGCGCCGCGGCGTACGTGATGGCGCGCGGCGGCACGCAGCCCGAAGCGGCGCCGGCCACGCTGCGCGCGCTCCAGTACGCCGGCTTCGCGCTCCTCGCCGTGAGCGCCGGCGCCACGCTCGTGCTGCGATCGCGCCTGAGCGAAACGCGCGACGAAGCGAAGCAGCGCACGCTGTGCATCATCGGCTATGCACTCGGCGAAACGCCCGCGCTCCTCGGCGGAGTCGTGTGGATCCTCGGCGGCGGGCCGATGCTCTACGCGGCGGCGCTCGTCGTGTTCATCCTGGCGATCGTGGTGCTCGCGCCGCGCGCGGACGAGTAGCGCGCACACAACTCGGCTGGTCGATCGACTCGCGGGACGCGCGCGCGGGTGCGCGCGACGGCGCTACGACTCCGCGCTCATCTCCGGCGCGGCGTACGCGGCGGCGCCCGCGATGTGATCGAGCCGCACGCGCCCCGCATCGAAGCGCGAGAGCGCGCGCGTCAACTTCACGAACGTCTCGTCGAAGTCCGGAAGATTCTTGCGCGCCCGCGACAGCGGATTGCAGCGCGAGAGGACGAACGCCTTCACGAACGGATGCTTCACGCCGCGCGCCTTGAGCGCCTCGACGATGACACCGAGCGCGTCGTCCGCCGCGAGCAGCGCCGCGCGCCGCGACTCGCGCTCGACGATCGCGTTCCGCAAGCCCGAGCGCAGGAATCTGTCGACGCGCCGCAGAATCGGCGCGTACGCGCTCCCCGGAAATCGCCCGCGTTCTTCATAGACGAGCCCGAGCGTGATGAAGTGCGCCTCCTGGAACTGGAACGCGAACTCGTTCTCGCGCCGCGAGTCGTCGCGCGTGATCAGTTCGCGGTACATGCCGATCACCTCGTGGCACTTCTCGCGCAGGTTGTGCGACTTCTCCGTGTTGAGCGCGAGGATCTCGAACTGCACGTCGGTCTCGGGAATGACGATCGCGGGAATCTCCTTCGCGCGCGACTTCGCCTCCGCGAGCGCGAGGCGGCGATGGTTGCCGTTGGGCGTCCAGTAGCGCCCGTCCGCCGCCGCGACGACGACGATCGGATCGACGAACCGCTCGAGCCGCGTCATCACGCCGGCGAGGCGCGCGAGATGCGTGGCGGAGGGCTTGCGCTGAAACGGGGTCGCGTCGACGAGCGCGAGCGGCAGGATCGCGAAGAGATGCCAGCCGCGCCCGACCGGCTCGCGGTACGCCGCGAGCGCGCGCCCGCCGTCGCGATCGATGCGGCGCGCGAGTTCCGCGATCGTCGACGGCGGCGTCGCGTCCGACGGATGTACAGCGAAGCTAGGCACGGCGGCATGATACACCACCGCGCGCCGCCCGTTCACAACGCCAATCACAACGCCAAATCGATCGCTAGACGCGACAGTGCGGCGGGTCTACCATCCTCACGTTGGCCTCGCGCCAATCCCCTCCCTGCGCCCCGGAGGAGACGCGGAAACTCTCACCGCTCTCTGCAGAAGGAGGCACCAAGTGATTCGACCGCGCATCGCTGTCTCGGCGGGCATCGCGCTCGCCGCCACGATTCTCATTGCGCCTCCCGCATCCGGCTTCGAACCGCGACTCATAAAGGAATCGTTCGGTGCGAAGCTCGCCACATCCGGATGCCCGCTCGCGACAAGCACCGACGGCACCGCGGCGAACTACCGCTGGTACAACCTCTGCTCCGGTTACCTCTGGCTCTTCTCTGGGCTGGTAGAAGGAGAAGCGTTCGGAGTCCTTTACGGTGGCGCCGAGCAGCCCGAAGTGAACGACTCGAACATGGTAAAGAGGGTTATCACTTACTTTCGAAACGTGGCCTCGGGATACACGGATGAGGGAGTCGACGTGTTTGTCGACCAGGACTTCGAAGGCGACGGATGTCCTGACGTCACCTGGCTCTCTGATACGGAGTTCTTGCCGGCGATGCGTTGGAATTGCTCGGAATTCAATGCTCAAATCCCTCAGGGCATAAGCCACCTCGTCATTCGAACCAAGGTGACGCGGTACTACCCGACAATCGTCACAGACGGTCCCTACAGTCGTGAGTGCGATCCGCCCAGTACTCCGCGTTCGTACTACTACGGCTTGGACGGCTCGGCTTGCCTTCAGTGGATCGGCCCCGACGGCACCGACGACAACTTCCTCTACTGGCTCATCCTCGATCGCGGCGCGGCGAACGCTACGCAGCCGAGCACGTGGGGCGCGATCAAAGGACTCTTCCGCTAGACGGCTACGTCACTCGGAAAGGAGTGGCTCATGCGATGCGTTCGTAGCAACGGATCTGGTGGCTCGACATTCTCCACGATGGTCGTCGCGACAATACTCGCGGCCGCGTTCGGCGCACCGCCTGCATGCGCGCTCGAAGCGCGGCTCATGAAGGAGTCTTTCGGCGCAACGCTCGGCAGCAACTCGTGCCCAATTTCGACGAGCACCGATGGCATCGCCGCAAACTACCGCTGGTACAACGTCTGCTCCGGCTACATCTGGATCTACTCGACGGGTCCGATCGGGATGTCGCTCGGCGTTCTTTTCGGCGGCCCCGAGCAGCCCGAGGTCAACGACTCGAATGTCGTAAAGCGGGTCGTCACCTACTTTCGAAACGCAGTGCCCGGCTACACGGACGAAGGATGGGACGTCCTCGTCGACCAGGACGCCGAGGGTGACGGCTGCCCCGACGTGAGTTGGCTTTCAGATTTGGAGTTCGTTCCAGCGTTGCGGTGGAACTGCTCGGAGTTCAACGCGCAAATTCCCCAAGGCACGAACTACCTTGTTGTCCGCACGCGACTCGCGGACGGCGCTCATCCGACGTTCGCAACGGACGGACCGTTCTCATCCGAGTGCGCCCCGGATTCACCGAGCCGATCGTTCATCTACGACTATGGCGTCATTGAGTGCGCACCCTGGATAGGCCCGGCTGGTGATCCGGACAACTTCCTCTACTGGCTCATTCTCGATCGCCCGGCGCCGAACGCGGTCGCGCCGTCGACGTGGGGCGCGATCAAAGGGCTCTTTCGGTGAGCGCTGAACGGATCAGCGAGGAGCAAGACATGAAACACAATCGATGCGGAACGCGAATCGAGATTGCGGAGCGAGCGACGCTCGGGGCAATCGTCCTTGCAGCACTCTTTTGCGCGCCTCGTGCGTTCGCTCTCGAGGCATTCGCCATCAGGGAATCCGCAGGCGTGGCGTTCAGCGGCGCGCCGTGCGCGCTCGCGACGAGCACGGACGGCACCGCCGCGAACTACCGCTGGTACAACGTCTGTTCTGGCTACATCTGGATCTTCACGTCGTGGTGTGACCAGAGTGCCGGAGTCCTGTTCGGCGGCCCCGAGCAGCCAGAAGTCAACGATCAGAATGTCGTGAAACGCGCGATCACCTACTGGCGAAATGTCGTCACGAACTACGGCCAGACTGTGGACATCTTTCTCGAACCCGACTTTGAGGGCGACGGTTGTCCGGACGCCAGATGGTTGTCTGATCGCGGACTCGACCCGGGACTTCGGTGGAATTGCTCTGAATTCGACGCGCCGGTTCTCTCCGGCGTCGACTATCTGATCGTTCGCTTCGACGACGTCTGCGGTGCCGCACCGACCGTTGCGACGGACGGGCCATTCTCGGAGGCATGCAACCCCAATCCCATTGGTCGGTCGTACTACTACGGCTCCGACCTTTCGGAGTGTATTCCGTGGATCGGCCCCAGCGGCCGCAGCGACAACTTCCTATTCTGGCTCATCCTCGATCGCCCGGCGCCGAACGCGGTCGAGCCATCGACGTGGGGCGCGATCAAAGGGCTCTTTCGGTGAAGGTTGAACGCATGAGGGAGGAGCGACGAATGCCGCGCACTCTGACTTTGAGGCGAGTCGCAATCGCGAAGCGCGCGATCGTCGGGGCGCTCTTTGCTGCTGCGCTGATGCGCTCGTCGCCGGCGGGCGCGATCGAGGCTCGCCTCATGAAGGAGTCTGCGGGCGCGGCTCTCGGCAGCAGTCCGTGCGCGCTCGCGAGCAGCACCGACGGTACCGCCGCGAACTACCGCTGGTACAACGTCTGCTCCGGGTACATATGGATCTTCTCTTCGATCTCGTATCAGAGTTTCGGTGTTCTTTTCGGCGGCGACGAGCAACCAGAAGTATGCGATGCGAACATTGTGAAACGCGCGCTCTCCTACTGGCGGGATATCGTCCCAGGCTATGCGTCGGTCGATGTCTTCGTGGAGCCGGACGTCGAGGGCGACGGTTGCCCCGACGTTCGATGGCTCTCCGATCGTGATTTCGATCCGGGCCTGCGTTGGAACTGCTCGGAGTTCGATTCGCCGATCCCCGCGGGCATCGAATACCTGGTCGTTCGCGTGGCGCAGAACAGCGGCGCGGCCCCGACGCTAGCGACCGACGGCCCATTCTCGGAAAACTGCAACCCGAATCCGACGGGGCGATCGTATTACTACGGTTACTCGCTCGACGCATGCCTCCCGTGGATCGGGCCGACGGGTCGCAGCGACAACTTTCTCTGCTGGCTCATCCTCGATCGCCCGGCGCCGAACGCGGTCGAGCCGTCGACGTGGGGCGCGATCAAAGGACTGTTCCGCTAGCGGCGCGCGCGTGCGCTACGGCGCGCGGCGCGCGGCGCGGATTGACGCGACCGCAGCGCGCGCCTATCCTCGTCGGCGTCGTTGAAATTGATCTCGCGCATCCTCCGCTCTCCGTTGCTTCGCCGTCATCGCAGGAGGCACACATGGATTCAAGGCGCTTCGCTTTCCTCCACCGCACGGACCGCTCGCACACCTCGCACGCGCTCGTCCAACTCGGCGCTCTCGCGCTCATCGCCGCGGCGCTCATCATCGCCGCGCCGGCTGCGCTCCTCGCGACGCCGTACTGGACGCCCGCCGACTACGACGCCGCGCTCGCATCCGGCGCGCAGCCCGCGCTCGAGGCCGGGTTCTCGAGCCGCCTCTCGCTGCCACCCACCGGCGCGCCGAACGCGCAGGACTACATCGCGCAATTCGCCGCCGCGGCCGCGTTCGTCGCCGACTGGCAAGTGACGATCCCCGGCCCGACGTTCGGCGGCATTCGCGAGGCCGAGCATCTGCCCAACATCATCCAGACCGACAACACGAGCGAATCGATCTGGCTCTGGACGCGCTACTACGCACTCACGGGCGACACGACGTACTTCCAAAACGTGCGCGACTCGTTCACGTACTCGCTCGTCAACCCGGCGTACAACGAAGAGGGCGGCTCGCTCGCGATCAACGGGTACTACCGCATGTACAACTGCGGCTGGGCAGCGTTCTCCGAGTGGTACTACCGCAGCGTGACCGGCGACATGACGTACAAGACGTACGGCGACTCGTGCGCCTCGTACATCGCGAACCGCAATCTCAACCGGCAGGCGCCCGACACGTTTAACCAATACGTCAACCCGCCGGTGCTCGCGTGGGCCGCGGGCAATCTCGCGATCGTCGGCGGCGCGCAGGGGCGGCAGGATTGGGTCGACGCGGCAGAGTCGCGCGTCTCGCGCGTGAAGGGCTGGGTCGACGGCGAGCCGGCGCTCCTCTACAACGAAACGTGGGCGATGTCGGGCGGCGCGAGCATGTACGGCATTCTGAACGGCTGGTTCAACGAGAACCCCGACAGCCTCACGATCTGGACCGACGTGATGCGCGACTCGATGGAGAGCTACTCGACGCTCGGCGAGTTCACGAATGCGTGGAACGGCTGGTACGCGCTCGGCCATCACACGCTGTGGTCCGCGACGCAATACGAGCCCGCGCGCCTGCGGTCGCTCGCGATCTCCGACACGATGATCGCCGAGGACGGCGACAGCGACGGCGGCATCCCCGCGCGCCCCGTCGACGCCGACTCGATGGACCACACGTGGATCACGAGCTACCTCGCGTTCATGAGCATCAATCCGCAGATCCTCAACGGAACAGACGTGCCCCCGAATGGTGACGTCACCGGCTCACTTCCGGAACGCCTTATCGTTCGCGCGTCCCCGAATCCCTTCCGAAGCGAAACGACGATTCTCATGTCGCGGCCGGCGTCCTCGAACGAATCGATTCGGATCTACGATCTCTCGGGACGCATCGTTCGCGACTTCGACGATCGCGTCTGGGCGCTAGGCGGCCTGAATCCCGTCGTGGACTGGGACGGGCGCGATAATCGTGGCCGGGACGTTCCTCCCGGAGTGTATCTCTTGCGTATGGAGACATCCGGCGCAGATGGCGCTACCAAGATCACACGCTTGCGTTAGCCACACATCGCGCGAAACTCGCGCGCCAAGAAATAAGAACGGGCGCCTCGAATCGCTTCGAGGCGCCCGCTTCGTTTTCGGCACACGCGTTCGCGCGATGAACGCTCGCGCCGCTCGGGCTACATCGCGTTCTTGAAGTTCTTCCCGACCGCGTCCCAATCCACCACGTTCCAGAACGCTGCGATGTAATCCGGGCGGCGGTTCTGGTAGTTGAGGTAGTAGGCGTGCTCCCAGACGTCGAGGCCGAGGATGGGGCGCTTGCCTTCCATGATCGGGCTGTCTTGGTTCGGCGTGCTCATGACGGCGAGCTTGCCCTTGTCGGCGACGAGCCACGCCCAGCCGGAGCCGAAACGCGTGACGCCCGCCTTCGCGAACTGCTCCTTGAAGCTGTCGAAGCTGCCGAACGCGGTCGTGATCGCCGACGCGAGATCGCCGCTCGGTGCGCCGCCCTTGCCGGGGCCCATGATCGTCCAGAAGAACGCGTGGTTCGCGTGGCCGCCGCCGTTGTTGCGCACGACCATGCGAATGTCCTCGGGCACCGCGGCGAGATCGGCGATGAGCTGCTCCACCGTCTTCGCTTCGAGATCGGCCTTCCCCGCGATCGCGTTGTTCACGTTCGTGATGTACGCCTGGTGATGCTTGCCGTGATGAATCTCCATCGTGCGCGCATCGATGTGCGGCTCGAGCGCGTTGTGCGCATACGGGAGCTTCGGGAGTTCGAACGCCATGGTGAAACCTCCTCGACGTGATGAGTCATGAGATAAGAGTGAGCGGAGTGTCGGACGGGAATTCTGAAACGCGGCTTATGTTAGCTCAGCGTGCGTGGGGATTCCAGGGGAGGCGCGAACGGGGCGCGCGAAACACGGAGCGGCGCGCGGGCGCGCTGCGCGTTACGACGCGACGACGATCGGCGACACGATGCTCGTGCCAGCAGTCGCGTGCGAATCCGGCATCACCGCAACATCGACGATGTCGCGCGATAGATCGGCCCGCGATGTCGCGTGCCGATACACGCGGCTCTCGAAGAACTCTTCCCATTGCCGCATGACGGCTTCGGTCGAGAAGTGTTCGCGCACCAGATGCAGCGCCTCGACGGCGACGTTGTGGCGGTGCGCGGAATCGGCGAGCAGCTCGAGCGCGCGCTCCGTGAACGACGTGACGCGCGGCCCAGGACTGCCGATGCCGGCGTAGCCGTCCTGCCCGAAAACGCCCGACGCGGCGGCATCGATGCCGGGCATCTGCCCCGGCGTCATGAAGTATTGATTCGCGACGATCACGGGCGCGCCGCATGCGGCAGCCTCGATGACGGTCGTTCCCATTCCGAAGAAGATGTCGGCCGCGGCGTACCAGCCGACGATTTCGTCGGTGCGCGAGGTGCCGATGATGCGCCGCGCACGATCGCCGTGCGCCGCGTGCGCGCGTTCACGCAGGCGCGTCGCTTCGGTGCCGTCGCCGGCGATGATGAGGCGCGCCGCGGGGTCGCATGCGCTGATCGCGCGGAACTCCTCGATGAGCCGCAAAACGTAGGGCGCCTTGTCCGCGTCGAGACGCGACACTGAAAGAAGCAGGTGCTCGCCGTCGCCGATGCCGAGCGCGGCGCGAGCCGCGGCGCGTTCGTTCGGCGAGGGCGGGCGAAAAACATTCGTGTCGACGGAGTTCGGAATGACGCGCAATCCGCGCGTATCGATTCCGTACGCGGCGTACGCGTGCCCCCAGCTCCCCTCCATCGCGACAACGTTGCCGTCGGCGAAGACGGACGCGATCTCCTCGCGCGCAACGGGCGGCACGAGGTGGCACGGCGAGAGCGCTTCGAGGACGAGCGGAATCTTGCGGCGGCGGCGCACCGGCGCCGCGTAGAGAAACGGCTTCACGGCGACGGCGTCGATCAGTTCGATCTGTTCGCGTTCGACGAGTTCATCGAGGCGGGACCAGTCGTTCGCGGCATCCAAGAGGCCAGGCGAGGCGACCCTCTGCCCGACGGAGGGAAGCAGAAGATGCTGCGCGCCGGTGGCGAGAATTTCGTTGAGGAGCGAGCCGCCCGCGCTGGCGACCCAGACGTGGTGGCCGCGCGCGCGGAACCAGCGGACCTTCGCGATGAGGTAGCGCTCCGCGCCGCCGACATCGATGCCTTCCCACAAGAAGAGAATTCGTAGAGGCTGCACGAAGTAATGATCGGACGATTGCTATGAAACTTGAGTCAATTTTCGGTTTTTCTTGCGCGGCGCGCGAAGCGACACGGGTCACGGGTCACGCGCGGCGTGCGGCGTGCGGCGGCTATCCCTCGCCGGGCGCGCCGCCGTGCGCGGCGTAATACGCGCGGCAGCGATCGAAGTTCGCCGCGTTGCGCGCCGTCTCGCGCAGGTAGATCCGCGCGCTCCCCTCACTGAACACGAGCTTCCAGTGTTCCGCGGGCGGCCGCGCCGGCGCGAAGAAGCGGCTGTCGACGACGAGATAATCGAACCCGTACTTCGAGAAGACCGCTTCGCGCTCCTTGTTCTCCATCGCGTCCATCATGTCGCGCGAGATCTCGCCGCCGAAGAGGTCGATGCGGCCGTCGTACGAAGTCTTGTAGTCGGGATAGAGGTGATACGTGAGGTAGCCACCCCAGCGCGGAATGTTGAACATCCGCCCGTCGAGGCGAGTCTCTTTGAGGAAGCGCACGGCGCCGCTCGGAAAATTCGGTTCGAAGACGGGCGCGAACGCGCTCACGCCGGCGCGGCTCATTTGGCGAACGATGCCTTCCTCCCACATTCCGACGTCGTGATTCCAGATGAGCGCCGCGAGCGCGGCGATCCAAACGGCAAGCATCGCGTTGATCGCGCGCGACCGCGCGCCCGCCGCGACGGCGCGCAGCACCGCGTGCGCCTGCGCGAAGAAGAAGACCGCGAATCGCGACGCGGCGATCGCCATCGCGCCGAGAACGGCGGCGGCCGACGTCTCGGCCCACGACGCGGCGCGCAATCGCAAGAAGAGCACGAGCAGAAACGAATGAATGAGCGCGGGCACGATCCAGAGAATCGGGAAGAACGACGGCTCGCTCACGAGGAAGAGCGGGCGCCACTCGCCAATGGTGATGCTCTGCGTCGTGACGTGAAAAACTTGGAGCGGGAAGAGGAGGCGATGAACGTGCGACGGGGTCGCGACGAGCGCGATGAACGCGGCGGCCGTTGCGAGCGCGAGGGCGCGCGCGCGGCCGAGGTCGAGCGGCGCCGCGAGCGCGGGCAGGGAGCCGGCCGAGGCAGCATCCGCACTCGCGACGATCGCAGCACGCGCGCCGCGGCGCGCCCACCACGCGCGCGCAACCTCCGCGCACGCGGCAACGCCCAGCACGATGCACGCGAGCGTCGCGCCGCTATGAAAGTTCGCCCAGAGCGCGGTGAGCGCGGCGATCAACGCGATCTGGCGCCCGCTCGGCCGCCAATCCGCGAGCGTTACGATGCGATAGAAAATCGCGACGAAGAAGAAGTCGCCGAAGACGTGCGGACGCGTTTGAATGCGCGGCGAGAATAGAAAGTAGAGCAGGAGCACGTACGCGACGCCGGGTAAGACGCCTGTGACGCCGGTACGCCGCAGCGTCGAGAGATGAATCGCGAGCCCGCCGATGACCGCGAGCGTGATGAGAACCTGAACGCCGCGCAGCCCGGTCCCCTGAAACACGATCCAGAAGACGTACTCGGCGAGCCACTCGTGCGCGACCCACGGTTGCCCGCCCGCCGTGTTCGTGAACGGATCGACGCGCGGCACCGCACCGTTCTCCGCGATCCATCGACCGGCCGCGAGGTGCCACCAAAAATCCATGTCGGAGATCGGGCGTAGCGCGAGAAGAAAAAGCGGAATGAGGATGAGGTATGCGAGGCGGCCGTGCGATGACAACTTCGGCGTCACGGGCGGCGAGTATAGCAGCGCGCCCGCGCGCGGTCAGTCGTTGCGTGCGTCGGGCGCGGTCCGTGCGCTGCGCCGATGAACGACGACGGCGCTGGATGGCGGCGGACCCGGCCGGTCACTTGCGCGCCGTGCAACGCGCCACTAGCTTTTCCAAGCACGCGTTCGCCGGTCTGCCTCTGGCCGATCGCATTCATCCGTGAATGGATTCCATCGCGACGGCGCCCGGCAGATTCCCGAAACCGCACTCCCTGGAGGTAGCCCTATGCGTACTCGATATCTACCGCTGATCCCGTTGGCCGTCGCATTCGCCCTGGCCGTGGTCGCTCCGGCCTATGCCGAAGAGGAACACGATTGCGGCGAGGAGATGAGCACCGTGATGTCGCTGCATCACTGCGTCGAGCACGCCATCGAGATGGGGCACATCTCGAACGCGGGCGTCGGCAATGCGCTGCTGGCGAAGATCGACGCGGCCCAGGCCGCGGTGGACCGCCAGAAGCCGAGCGTGGCCGTCAACAAACTCCGGGCGTTCATCAACCAGGTCGAAGCCCAGGCTGGCAGGCACATCGAGGAGGAACACGCCGGCCACATGATTATGCACGCGGAGATGGTCATCGACGCGTTGTCGCCCTAGATTCGATCTGCCCGGCAGAACGGTGCCGGGCCGGCCTCATGAGAAACGCGCGGGTCTTGTGTTCGACCCGCGCGAATCCTTGCCGGCCGGTTCCTTCGCCGCCGCGCGCGACGTCACCGAACGACGGTCAGTTTCCTCGTCTCGCGGAAGTCGCCGGCCTCGAGCTGATAGAAGTAGTGCCCGCTCGCGACGGGCGAGCCGTCGTCGTCGCGCCCGTCCCACACCGAGCTGAACGCGCCCGGCGAGTAGCGGCCACTCGCAACGAGACGCACGCGCCGCCCCGACACATCGAGAATCGAGAGCGACATCTCCGCGGGCGCCGCGAGCGACCAGAGAATCTCCGTCTCGGGCCGCGCCGGATTCGGACGCGCCACGCCGAGCGAGGCGATCGCGCTCGAAGCCGGCAGCCCGACTTCGTTCCCGCCCGGTTCGACCGACGTCACCGCATTGATGGACACCGTCACCGAGTCGGGCGCAGCCTGCACGTTCGACTCCGAGTTCGTCGCGCGCACTTCCACGACGTGCGAGCCGATGCTCAGCGTGCCGGTGTCGAACGTGAAATCTTCGTCGGCGGTATCCCAGTCGCCGTCGACCGCCGCGGCCGCCGTCCACGCGCCGCCATCGACGCGCCACTCGACTCCGCTGATTTCGTTGAGCGAGATGTCATGGCCCCACCCGTACGGATTCTGGTTCGCAAGCGGCACGTCGGTCGCGCTTCCCGTAACCGTGAGGCGATACGGATCGCCGCCGAGCGGATCGTACGACGCGATCGTCGCGACCGGCGCCGTGTCGATCGTGTTCGGCAGCCCGTCGACGTCGCCGTCCCACCAGCCGATCTGCCCCATCGTGAAGCTGTCGACCACCGCGACCGAAAGCGGCACGCTGCGCATGATCGAGTTCGGCTCGTTCATCGGGCAGCCCGTCAGCGCGCTATTGCCGTTCGACGCGGCGAGGTAGCCGGAGATCTTCGAGCACGGCTGATTCGCGAACGCATACTCGTCGAGCGCGTAGAACGAGTGGCCCAACTCGTGCGCGAGCACCGCATCCATGTTCCCGATTCCCCAGCCGTTGTTGTCGTAGGTCATGATGAGAAACGGCCCGCCCAGATAGGCATACGCGAAGAAGTTGTCCGCGAACTTTCCGTCGGCGTCGACGAGCGAGTTCACGATGAAGACGGTGACGGCCCAGTCGGTGCCGAGGCTGTCGCGCATCGCATTGTTGAAGGTGGCGGCGCGCGTGAAGTAGTCGCCGCTCGAGTAGCCAAACGATGCGAGCGCCTCCGCGGTCCACAGGCCTTCCTGCGGCTGCGTGCGCGTAATCGGCTCGTAGCCGGTGCTCGCGTCGCGGAACGTGTAGGTGAACGTGAGCGGCCGCGCGCCCGCCTTCCCGATCCACCAGTTGAGCGCGTTCGGCACCTCCGCGGCGATCAGGTCGCGCTGCGGCTGCGTCCAATTCTCGGCGTTCGCGTCGATCGCGCCGTTCGACTCGACCATGACGACGGAGATCGCGACGTCGCCGAGCATGAACTCGGACGTGTCCCAGAACTGCGCGCCGTATGGCGCCGAGTTCGCGGCGAGTTCGCCCGTGCCTTTGCCTGCGCTCCCGCCCGTGTTCTCGGGGCGAATGAAGAGATCGATCTGCTCGGGCGACGGCGCGTCGGTCGCGCTCAACGCGTTGCCGAGATCCTTGCCGGCGGCGTCCGCTTCGTGCGCGGCGCGCGCGTTCCAGTACGCGACGGCTCGCAATTGCGTCGCGGAGAGCACGACGCTCGCGTCCGGCGATTCGCCCTCATCGTAGATAGCGACGCCCGGCCAGCGCGAGGCGATGAGCGGCAGCACGTCGTCGGGGAGCCACGCGATCGCAGCGTCAGGCGGATAGACGTGCGCGGGACGCGCGCCCGCCGCGCGAAGAAGGTCCGCGATGCTCGTGCCGGCGCTCGCGCCGAAGTCGCCGATCAGAAGCCGATCCGATGCGCCCGCGCTCTCCGAGGGGACGACGCTGCCATGTTCGACGACCGCGAGCGCGACGACGGCAATGAGAATCGACGCGATTGCCGGCAGCGGAGAGAACCGCGCACGGTGCTGACGCACTTTGAAGATCCGCTTCATGACGGCGCCCCCCCGCAATTCCACGCGAACCCATGTTAGCCAAGAGATGAAGACCCGCTGTTGAATCGCAATCGGTGTGCCGTGCGTGGCGGGACGATCGCGCGCGGTTTCGCGCGGGATCGCGCGGTTGTTTCGCAGGCGTCGGTGCGCAGGAAGCGAACAGTGCTGTCGCGATGCGGCACCGCATTGCGAAGTGCGGAACGCACGCGCAACGCGCGCATCCCGCCGGAACGCTGGCGGCGCGGGCGCCGGGCGTGCCGTGTGCTACCATCGCGCTGCGCTCATCGCGCAACACCGACGATGCATCCCGAACCCTCCGACACGCTCGACACGTTCGGCCGGCTCTGCCCGGTTCCGATCATCATGACCGCGAAGCGCATCCGCACGCTCTCCGCCGGTGCCGTCCTCGCGGTGCTCTCGGACGATCGCGGCATCATCGAGGACATGCCGCTCTGGTGCCGCTCGTCGCGAAACGAATTGCTCGCGCTCGACGAAGTCGCGCCGGGCGAGTGGCGCGCGCTCGTGCGCAAGGGCGCGAGCGCTCGCTAGTCGCCACCGGTATCAAATAGGCTCGCGGCGCTACAACTCTTCGCACGATTGCGCTCGCGCGAATGCTCACGGAGGGGCCTCCCCCGAAGAACTCCTCGACACGTCTCTCCACGCCGCGGTCACGCGGAGGAGGTTCTTCAGATGCGACTCGCGTTCCAATTCGTCATCCTTGCCGTCGGCTTGCTGGCGATCGCGCAGCGCTGCGTCGCTGGAGTCCCTTACCCGCCGCTTTCTACCTGCACGCTCGCGGTAACGCAGTCGCCGATCCGAACGCGGTGCATCGAAAACTTCGAGCCGGACGTCGTGCGACTCTGCCCGGCGGGGACGAGCGAGGCGCCGCGATTCGATGTCGTCAACATCAGTGTCGTCGTGCGCGACGCGGCCGGCGTACGTTGCGCTGAGGTGACGGTCTCTGCCGCCGAGCGCTCCGGCAGCGTCAACATCGCGGAGGGCGGCGCGACCTCCGCCGTTACGGACGCCGCCGGGCGTGCATCGATCGTGGTGCGCGCTGCGTCGGGCTTCGGGCTGGTCGGCGTGTGCGCGGACGGCGTGGTGCTGCGCGAGTTCGAGGTGCAATCGCCCGATGCGGCCGGCGGCCCGAGCGCGGCGCTCTGCCCGCCACCGACATTGCAACCGAGCTTCGTCACCTTCGCCGATTACGCGAATCCCATCTGCGGATTTCAGACGCACTACGGATCCGTCACGACCGGCATCAACAACGCCTGGGATCTGAATTGCGACGGCGCCGTCAACGGATTCGATCTATTCGGATCCGCGGGCGCGGGCGGGCTCTTGCAGCATTTCGGACACGGCGCCGCTCTCGGAGCGCGCAACACCTGCCCGTAGCGCGGTGCAGCGAGCCGCGTGAGTGCCGATCGATCTCGGGATCGCGCGCTTGCTTGACACGCGCCGCGCCGGTTTTCATACTCGCGCGCGATCCGTAGTCTCCTCTCACCGCGTGAGCGAAAACGCCGATCGGTCGTGGCCGCAATCTCACTCCGTTCGCCATCTGAATCCGACGCGCGCGCACGCGCGCTCACGCTCTCGGCGACGCTCTGCGCGGCGAGCATGATCGCGCAGCAGGTCGCCGGCAAGGCGACGCGCGACACGCTCTTCCTCTCGAACTTCAACGTCTCGGCGCTTCCGTTCATGCTGATCGGCGCGGCGGCCGTCTCCCTCGTCGTCATCTTCGTCGCTTCGCGCGGGCTCTCGCTCCACTCGCCGGCGCGCTTCGTGCCGATCGCGTTCGCCGCGAGCGCGCTCTTGCAGCTCGGCGAGTGGTGGCTCCTGCCGCACGCGCCGCGCCCGACCGCGGTGCTCATCTACCTGCACATCGCCGTCCTCGGCTCGGTGCTGATCTCGGCGTTCTGGTCGCTCGTCAACGAGCTGTTCGATCCGCGCACGGCGAAGCGGCGCATGGGACAGATCGCCGCCGGGGGCGCACTCGGCGGCGTCGCGGGCGGGATTCTCGCGGAGCGGATCGCGGCGTCGCAGCCGGTCGCGACGATGCTGCCGGTGCTCGCGGCGACGCACCTGGCGTGCGCGTTCGCGGCGCGTGCGCTGGCTCGCGAGGCGCGCGCGGCCGAGGACG
>JBJXGV010000073.1:0-151329 GCA_046160485.1 bacterium
GCCCCGGCGCGCGCCGCGGGCGACGGCCGCGTTCGCCATCGCGGATGGCGGCCTCACCCACACACCACGGAGAGAATGATGACATCAACGGCTTCACTGTTTTGCGAGCGGCACTTCGGGCGCGTGCCGGTTTCGACGCTGGCCATCCGCGCTTGAGCGGCGAGATGGGACGCTTCGAGCGCGGCGGCCGCCGCAAGTCAGGTTCGCAGGCGCAAGACACCAACGGGCGCCGGTCGAATTGGAAATCGAACGGGAAGTCTGGCGGCAAGGGCGGCGGGAGGCACAGGCAAGGTGGCGCCTCGCGGACCGCGGCTTCCGCAGGATCGACCGCAAGCATCACCGAAAAATCCGCCGCGACGCACCTGAAGGAAAGAACCGGACGGACGCTCGAGGAGTGGGTGCAGCTCGTGCAGGAGACGGGGCCGGCGACGCGCAAGGAGCGCTCCGAATGGCTTAAGACGAAGCACGGACTCGGTGTGAACTTCGCCGCGTGGATCGCGCTCAGCGCGGACGCGACCAACGGCGCCAACGGGGCGAACGGTTCTCACGGCGCGAACGGGAACGGCCAAATCACCGCTGACACGAGCGGCGAAGAAGCCCGCGACGGCGACGCTAGCGTCGAGGACGCCGCGGCTGGCGAGGCCGAGTAGCGCTCGCGGAGGGTTCCTCCGACGGAATCGCGGCAGCCGTTGCGGGCACGATCGCAGTATTCGCAACGGCAACGATCGCAGGTTGGCTCGCCGCGCCGGCGGGCGCATCACTCTTCAAGAAAACGATCGCGAGCGGCGGAAGCGTGAGGTTTACGGAGTGCGCGCGCCCGTGTGATGGAATTTCCTCCGCGTCGACGCCGCCCATGTTCCCGTGGCCGCTGCCGCCGTAGAGATCCGCGTCGCTATTGAGCATCTCGCGCCAACGGCCCCCGCGCGGCACGCCGACTCGGTAGTTCGCGCGAATCACCGGCGTGAAATTCCCGACGACGGCGACGATCGCTCCGTCTGACGGCTCCTTGCGCAAATAGCTCACGACGCTCTGCTCGGAATCGTTCGCGTCGATCCACTCGAATCCCGCCGGATCGAAGTCGAGTTTGTGCATCGCGGGCTCGTCGCGGTAGAACGCGTTGAGATCCTCGACCCATCGCATGAGTCCGGCGTGCTGCTCGAGGCGGAGTAGATCCCAGTCGAGCGCCCCATCGTGGTTCCATTCGCGCCACTGCCCGAACTCGCCGCCCATGAAGATCAGCTTCTTTGCCGGCTGCCCGTACATCGCGCCGAAGAGAAGCCGCATGTTCGCGAACTTGCGCCATGCGTCGCCCGGCATCTTGTCGATGAGCGATCCCTTGCCGTGCACGACCTCATCGTGCGACAGCGGCAGCGCGAAATTCTCGTGGTACGCGTAGAGCCCGCGAAACGTCAGCTTGTTGTGATGGTAGCGGCGGTAGATCGGATCGTTCTTCATGTACTCGAGCGTGTCGTGCATCCAGCCCATGTCCCACTTCAGGCCGAATCCGAGACCGCCCAGATAAATCGGCCGCGACACCATCGGCCACGATGTCGATTCCTCGGCGATCGTTTGCGTGCCGGGGAAGTGCGCGTAGACCGCTTCGTTGAACTTCTTGAGAAACGCGATCGCCTCGAGATTTTCTTTGCCGCCATAGCGGTTCGCGACCCACTCGCCTTCCTTGCGCGAATAGTCGAGGTAGAGCATCGACGCAACGGCGTCGACGCGAATCGCGTCCGCGTGAAATTTCTCGAGCCACAAGAACGCGCTGCTGATGAGGAAGCTCACCGTTTCGTTGCGCCCGTAGTTGAAGATGTAGCTGCTCCAGTCGGGATGAAAACCTTGCCGCGTGTCGGCGTGTTCGAAAAGATGGGTGCCGTCGAAATACGAGAGGCCGTGTTCGTCGGTCGGAAAATGCGAGGGGACCCAGTCGAGAATGACGCCGATGCCGTGCTGGTGAAGCGCGTCGACGAGCGCCATGAAATCTTGCGGATTGCCGAAGCGGCTCGAAGGCGCGAAGTACCCCGTCGTTTGGTAGCCCCACGATCCGAAGAACGGATGCTCCATCACCGGCAGGAACTCGACGTGCGTGAAGCCGAGGCGCTTGACGTGTTCGGCGAGTTGCGGCGCGAGTTCGCGATACGAGAGCGAGCGGTTTCCATCCTCGAGAATGCGCCGCCACGAACCGAGGTGCACCTCGTAGATCGACATCGGCGCGTTGAGGTCGTTGTTCTTCGCGCGCGTGCGCATCCAGTCGGAGTCGCCCCACGTGTACGCGCGGTCCCAAACGACCGAGCCGGTCATCGGCGCCACCTGCGCGTACGTCGCGAACGGATCCGCTTTGTCGACCCAGTAGCCGCGGAGCGTCGAGACGATGTGATACTTGTAAACGTCACCGCGATGCACGCCCGGAATGAAGCCGTCCCAGATTCCCGAGTCGCCGCGGCGCGCCAGCGGATGGCGGCCGACGTCCCAGCCGTTCCACGCGCCGATCACCGACACGCTCGCCGCGTTCGGCGCCCACACCGCGAACGTCGCGCCCGGCACGCCGCCGCTCGTCGCGAGGTGCGCACCCATCTTGTTATAGAGATGAAAGTGCGTTCCCTCGTTGAAGAGGTAGATGTCGGAGTCGCTTAAGAAGAGTTCGGCGTCGCTCATGGCCGTGAGACTACCAGGGGAGCGGGCTCATGTCTGCCACCGGACGCGCCGCCGCCGCGCGCGGTATCAAGGTTTCTCGCAAAAGAACATGCGCCGACCGCGGCGCTCGGCCGTCGTCCATCGCGCCGGATCGACAAGCCGCGCGCGGCGATCCGCGTCGACGGCAACGAGTTCGTACCGCGCATCTTTGCGGAACTCGGTGATCTCATGCATCGCGAAACCGCTGTCGAGAACGAGGGCCACGATCTCGGCCAGCGAGTAGCCGACGAGAAGTTCGTCCGGGTGCAGCTCGAGATAGAGCGCGAAGCGGTCGCGTCGAAGCGTGTGCTGCATGCCGAAGAGCACCTTTCCCTCGCTGCCGTGCACGTCGATCTTGACGACGTCGAAAGGCGCGGCGGATTGCGCTTGCCACGTGTCGAACTTCTCGGTCGCGACTCGAAGTGACGTCTGGTGCGCGTCAACCTTCATGCTCACGCCCTTAAACGGCACCGATGACGCTTCGTCGGACAGTGCGAGCGCGTACGCGCCGCCCTGGATCTGGTTCAGCGCGAAGTTCTTCTTCAGCACTTCGAACGCGTCGGGCCCCGGCTCGAACGCGGCAACGCGACTGCCTGGGTTGAAGCGAGCCACGAGGCAGGAAAAGAACCCGAAGTGGGCGCCGATGTCGATGAAGCCGATCGGTCGGTCGGAGAAGTGGTCGACGAGATGCGCGGACGTACTCGGCTCGTAGACGCGGCCGCGGAAGCTCGGACGCAGGTAGGCGCCCGTCGGCGAGCAAAATGGAAAGCGGTAGCCGAGCGCGTCGATCCGGCCGACATGATCGTTCTGGAAGTCCTCGCCGAACTCGCGACACACCTCGCGGTAGAGCCGACGGGTGTCGATCTCGCGAAGCGCGCGGCCGAGAATCGGCGTCTTCGCGGCGAGTCGTCTTAGTGGCGAACGCATGCCGCCATGATACAACCGCGGGGCGCCGGTCTTGAAGGGCGCGATGACGCGGAGTAGATTCCTGCTCGGCGCGCGGTCCTGCGTGCCACAATCCACATGCTGCGATCCCTCACGCTCATTCGGCCCGATGAACGGCGCAACGCCTTCGGCGCGTTCCTAACGCTCTTTGGGCTGATGTCCGCGCATGCACTCCTCGAGACGGCGCGCGACGCTCTCTTCCTTGCGCATCTTCCTCCGTCGCGCTTGCCGTGGACGTACCTCGCCATCGCTGCCGTCGCGCTCGCGCTCTCGGCGATTCGATCCGACTCGCCTTCGCGACTGCGCGGCCGCGCGGAACTCTCGGCTTGGATCGTCGCGTCGGCGATCGTGACGCTCGCATTCTGGACGCACAAGTCGATGGAAGACGATTGGATCCTGTACGCGCTCTACGTCTGGACCGGCGTGTTCGCGACGCTCATTGTCGTGCGCTTCTGGACGCTGATCGGCGACACGTTCACCGTCACGCAAGCGAAGCGGCTCTTTGCGCTCATTGGCACGGGAAGCGTGCTGGGCGCGATCGCAGGCTCGGGGATCGCGCAAGTCGTCGCCGCGCGATTCGAAGCGCGGCACATGCTCGTCGCCGCGGCGGCGCTGCTTCTGGCGAGCGCGCTGGCGCCGTCGCTGATTCGCGAGCCTCCGAGCGTCGCCGGTACGAGCGGCGCGCGCGGCGCCCGAACATCGCCGCCGTCGCCGAACCTCGCCGCGGCTCTCTCCTCCGGTCTTCGCCGCCGCGCAACACCGTTCGATCTTGTTTGGTCGAATCCTTACACGAAGCGCCTGGCGCTTCTCGTCATCGTCTCGACGATCGCGATCACGATCGTCGACTTCGTTTTCAAGAGCATGCTCGCGCGCACGGTTTCGCCGGCACAGCTCGGCTACGTCTTCGCGACCGCATACTTCGTGCTCAACATTCTGTCTCTCTTGGCGCAAATCCTGTTGGTCGGCTTGCTGACCCGCACGCTCGGCGTGAGCCGCGTTCTCGCGCTTCTTCCCGTGCTTCTGTTTTTCGGGTCCGCGTGGCTTCTTTTCGGCGGAGGCATCTACGCGGTGCTTCTCACGAAGGGATTCGACGGCTCGCTGCGCCATTCGTTGCATCGCACGGCGACGGAGATTCTCTTCGTGCCGCTCTCGCCCGATTTTCGCGCGCGCGCAAAGGGGTTCATCGACGTCGTCGGGCAGCGGGGCGGGCAAGCGGTGGCGTCGGTCGCGATCCTCGCCGCGGTGGCGACCGGCCGAGTCGACGTCGTTCTCGGCGTCGTGATTGTCGTGCTTGCCGTCGTGTGGATCGCCATTGCTCGCGACCTGAAGGGACACTATCTCGATCTCTTCCGCACGACGCTCGGCGAGCGGACGGCGCAAACGAGAATCGCGTTCCCGTCGCTCGACATGGCGTCTCTCGAATCGCTCATCGCAGCGCTATCGAGCCAGAACGACGCCGAAGTGATCGCGGCGATGGATTTGCTTGCGGAAAAAGAGCGCGCGCGTCTGATCCCTGCGCTCATTCTTTATCATCCGTCGGCGGGCATCGTCGTTCACGCGCTCGAGACGATGAGCCGCGAGAGGCGGGACGATGCGCTGCCGATCGCGCGGCGGCTCCTGCGCCACGCGAATCCCGATGTGCGCGCCGAAGCGCTGCGCATGCTCGCGGAGACGTCGATCGAGGATTCGATCCTGGAGGAAGCACTCGCCGATCCGTCGCCGCGCGTCAGCATCACGGCGCGCGTATGCCTTGCGGCGAACACGCCCGACTCGGAGATACCGCTCACGCTCCTCGCGCTCGCGGCGACCGGCACTCTCGAGGAGAAGCTCGCGCTGGCGCACGCGATTCGGCACAAGCCGTCCGCGCTCTTCGAGAATGCGCTTTTGGCGCTCGCCGAGTCGGCCGATGCCGGCGTGCGGCTCGAGGTCGCGCGCGCGATGAAAGCGATGCCGGCGGAGTGCTTTCTCCCGCGGCTTCTCGCGATGCTGCCGCAACGCGAGGTCCGCGCCGCGGTGCGCGACGCGATTTTCGCGATAGGGCCGGCCGGACTCGTACGCCTCGAGGAGGCGTTCGACGATTCCTCGCTGCCGGCCGCGGTGCGGCGCAATCTACCCCGCGCGATTCGCGAGTTCGACCCCGCGCGCGCTGGCGATATCCTCGCGCGGCGGTTGCCGCGCGAGTCGGACGGCGCCGTCCGATTCAAGATATTGCGCGCCCTCGGCCGTCTGCGCGCCGACCATCCCAACGCGCCTTTCGATGCGCGCGCGCTCGAGAGGCCGACCGAGGAGACGCTCTCAGGAATCTTCGAGCTGATCGACTGGCGGCGACACCTCGAAGAGGGCGCCGCGGCACAGCCCGCTCGCCGCACCGCGGTTCACGACCTCCTCGTGACTCTCCTGCGCCATAAAGAGGAACACGCGCTCGAGCGCCTTTTCCGCCTGATGGGCCTCCAGCACCCCGGTGAAGATTTCCGGAGCATTCATCGCGGCGTGACGAACGCCGACGCGAAGGCGCGCGCGAGCAGCCGCGAGCTGCTCGAACACGTCGTGGCGCCGCGTCTGCGCGGGCCGGTCCTCGCGCTCGTCGACGATGTCGGCGATCGCGATCGGCTCAATCGCGCGGCGTCGTTCCACACGCCGATGCGCGCGAGCTACGAGGACGTGCTGCGCACGCTCCTCGCGCGCGGAGGCACGACGCTGCGCGCCCTCGTCACCTATCACATCGGCGAGCTGAAGCTCTACGGAATGAAGTCGGCGATCGAATCGCTGCCGCACGATCCCGCCGATGTCCTCAGCGAAACCATCGATCGGACGCTCGCGCTTCTCGCCGGGCCCGTGCCGGAAAGACCAGCGGGGAGCCCATGAGCGACCGGATGCGTTTCGTCGGCCCGCTCGACCGTGCGTTGTTTCTCAAGACGCTGCCGTTTTTCACGCGCCTTCCGATCTCGGATCTTGCGGTTCTCGCGCACCACCTTCGCGAACGATTCTTCAGGAAGGGGAGTGTCGTTCTGCGGCAAGGCGAGCCGATCGGCGCGATGTACATCATCGTTGAGGGAAGCCTGCGCACCGTCGGTGGAGAGCGAGCGCGAGAAGCCGTACTCGGGCCCGAGCAGGGGGTCGGGTTTCTCAGCTTTCTCTCGCGGTCGCAGGAAGGCGTGCGAGCGATCGCCGAAGTCGACACGCTGACGCTCGAGCTCGACACGGACGTGCTGCTCGACGTCTACGAAGACCACTTTCCGATTTTGCATCACGCGATCCGATCGATCGCCACGCGCATGCTGCAGGCGCGCATGCAAACACCCGACGGCGCATTCTTCGGAGAGCACGCGACTGACGCGCCTGCGCCCGAACGATCGCTCGATCTCGTCGAGCGCATCAGGTTCGTTCGCAATGGCTCGATTTTTCAGCGTGCGAACCTCGACACCGTGGCGCAAATGGCGCGCGTTCTTCGCGAAGTCCGCGTCGACGCTGGAACGCCTCTGTGGAGCTCGGGTGACCGCGCCGACTCCACGCTCTTGATCGTGTCGGGAACGGTGCGATGCGCGCTCGACGATGGCGCGCGCGCCTTTCTCTGCGGCCCTTCCTACCCGCTCGGAAATCTCGAGTCGATCGCCCGCTATCCGCGCTGGTACGATGCCGTAGCCCACACGCCGCTCGTCGGGCTTCGCGCCGACACGGAGTCGTTCTTCGACATTCTCGAGGATCATTTCGAGATCGCGATGGCGCTCGTCAGCGGCATGGCGTCCGGGCTGATTCAAATCCTGCGACAAGAAGAGACCGACGCCGAGCGAGATCCCTCGCCCGCGAATTGAAGGGAGATGTCGAGATGAAGCAACTCCGCGCACGACTCGTTTTCGCGGCCGCGCTTGCCGCCGCGCTCGCTGCGTCCGTCACGCTCGCGCCGTCACTCGCGATGAGCGCAACACTCGACGGCGAGATCTACGAGGTTCGCATCAGCGAGCCGGGCAAAGATCCCATCGTCGACCGGCTCAGTTTTCTGAACGCGATGTTCGTGTCGTCCGAGTGCATCCAGTATGGATTCACGGCGTCCGGCTACGCGGCAGCTGTCATGGGCGACGCCGTCACGTTCGAAGTGCTTGCGACGAGCGCGGGGGAAGGGACGATCTCGTGGACGGGAGTCATCGAGGGAGACGCGATCGAAGGCCGCATGGTGTGGGAACTCGAAGGCAAGGGCGCCGCGACGTACACGTTCACGGGCGCGCTTCTGCCGCGCGCCAAACACGCGCTCGACGGAAAGACCTTCGACGTCCAACTCACACCCGAGGGCGGCAAGTCCGACGCCGACGTTCTCATCTTCGATCGCGGCCTGTTCCGCTCGACCGCGTGCGATCCGTTCGGCTTCTTCGAATGCACCTATACGTCGGAGGTCGGCGGTGGTGGCGTTGCGTTCACCGCGATCGCGAAGAGCCCCGCTGAGGGAACGACCTCGTGGAGCGGCAAGGTGAAGGGCGTGCGAATCGACGGCACGATGAGCTGGCAGAAAGAGGGCCAGCCCCCCGTGAAACACGCGTTCGGCGGATTTCTTCGGAATGCTGCTGCGAAGGACTCGCAAAAGTAGCGCGCTCGCGGCGGCTACCGACAGAGCCCCTTCACGGCTCCCTAGCTCGCGGATTCGACTGCGTTCACGCTAGCGCGCGTGCGCAGCGGCGCCGCCTGCGCCGCTTGCCGCGCCGGCCGCCGGGGCGAGCCCGCGCAGATACGCCGCGACCGCGCTCCCCTCGCGCTCGCGCAGCCGCACGCAGTCGCCGACTTGGTCGCTCACCTTCGCGAGCGTGTTGTCCGTGCCGGGTCCGCGATGCGCTTCCTCCGCGAAGAACGCCTTCGCGCGCGCGAGCCGTTCGGCAGAACATCCGCCCGCGATAAACGGCATGAAGCCGACCGCGAACGGGGGCATGCGTGCGGTCATCGCGCCGAAGTTCTCGAGCGTCCAATAGAAGACGCGGTCTTCGCCGCTCGGAGTGCCGCCGATCGTCATCGGAATGTCGAAGATCTCGTTCGGGCGCAACGGTCCGGCGATCGCGTAGGCGAGCGCGCGCTCGCGCAGCGTTTCGTCGCGAAAGTTGCCGAGCGCGCCGAGGAAACGTTGCCGGTCGGACGGTGACGTCGCGTTCTCGATGCGGCGCTGGTATTCGTCGAAGAGCGCGGCGTCGCCGTGCATCGCGGCCAACGATACAGCGATGTCCGCAAGCGACGGATCGATCGATGACGGGTCACGCATGTAGGACGCGGCGAGCGTCTCAGCGTGGCGCACGACCTCCTCATCACGGCCGCGGTCCCCGAGCCAATCGAGCAGCTTCGGCCGGAACGCGGTGACCGCTTCGTCTTCGCCGGCGCGCGCGTCTGCGCCGAAGCGCGCGAGCGCCGGGCCGAGTGTCCGGCGAACGTAAACGGCGAACGCGTCCTCGAGGTCGGGAGGCACGAACGCGCCGCCGACCTTGTCGAGTCCGTCGATCATCGACGAGACCACCTGCGGCTCGGGATCGCTCGCGAAACTCGAGACAGCGCGTAGGTACTCGTCGCCCGAAACGACTCCCGCATCGAGGAGGAGCGAGAGATTTCCGAGGAACTCGATTCGTTCGGCCGGCGTGAGCGCGTCGAGCGAGGCGCCCGCGATGGTTAGCAGCATCTCATCGGGGACTTGCCATGCGTAGTAGCCGATGCCGCCGGCGTTGGGTTTCACCCACTCGATTGGCCCGCTCGCCTCGAGCGACACGATTTGCTCCGCGTCCGAGAGCAGAACCGTCGCGGTGTGAACGCCCGCGCCGTCGGAGTATTTCAGCGCGACGGGAATCGTCCACGTCAGCGGCGTCGCCTCGACGCCGTCATTGTGGAATCGCTCTTGCCGCAGACGCACGCGATTCTCGGGGAGTATCGCGGCCGTCACGCGCGGGAAGCCGGGTTGCTCGATGAAGGTCGCGAGCGCGGCGTCGAGATCCTTTCCCGACGCGGCGTGAAGCGCCTTCCACAAGTCGTCGGCTGTGGCATTTCCCCACGCGTTCGCGTTGATGTAGTTCACGACGCCCTCGCGGAACAGCTCCGGCCCGAGCCAACCCTCGAACATCGCAAGGACGAGTTTTCCTTTCGCATAGACGAGCCCGACGTTTTGCAGGAGATCCTCAGTCGACTCGACGGGCCTGCGAATCGGTTGCGTCGACGGCCGCGCATCCCCCGACATCGATCGTCGCGCGCTCTGCAAATCGGAGAGTTCCATCTTGAACTCGGGAAAGACCTCGCACGAAACCTTGTCGCCCATCCAGTCGGCGAACGCTTCGTTGAGCCAGAGATCGTCCCACCACTCCATCGTGACGAGATTGCCGAACCACATGTGCGCGAGTTCGTGGCCGGTGATACTCGCAAGTCTGCGGCGATCCGCGATCGACGCCGTCTTCGTGTCGACGAGAAGGATGTTGTCGGAGTAGGTGACGGCGCCCGGATGCTCCATCGCGCCGGGCCAGTACTCTGGAATCGCGATGAGATCGAGCTTCTCGTACGGGTATGGGCGGCCGAAGTACGCTTCGAGCGCGCGCAGGAGCGGAGGCGTCATCTGCGCGGCGAGTCCACCGAGATGGCTTTGACCCTTCACAGTGACGATGCGCCCCGGTACGGAGAGCCCGGGAATCGGCGCGGTCTCCAGAGGACCCGCCGCGATGGCGAGCAAGTACGTCGGAAGCGGCTTCGTGCGCTGGTGGACGATCGTCTTCCAGCCGCCGGCGCGCGTCTCGCTCTCGACGGGCGTATTGGTGATAGCTTCGTGCGTCTCCGGGACCTCGAGCGTCATCTGAAACGGGATTTTGAAAATCGGCTCGTCCCAGCAGGGAAACGCCTCGCGCGCGTCATCCGCCTCGAACTGCGTGAATGCGTAGCCGGCGCCGCCTTTCTCCATGCGGTAGAGCCCGACCGCGCGCGTCCCGAAGTCGTTTGTGAAGTCGATCGCGAGGGAGTAGTTGCCGGGGGTGAGCGGTGTCTCGGCGGCGACGATCACCGTGCCATTCTCCGCGGGAGCGTAGGCGATCGTGACGACGCTCCCTGACGCGCCCCTCGCGCCCGCGCGGCGCAACTCGACGTTCGTGAGCGTCATCTCCTCCGCGTGAAACGTGAAGTTGCCCGTTTCCTTCGCGACGGCCAGGTCGATGCGCACCGATCCGGAGTAGTCGTTCTTGCTAGCATCGAGCTTGAGATGGATTGCCTCGAAAGTTGGGACGACATCGGAGCCGAGGCGAGCCGCCGTGGCGCACGCGGTGCGCGGCGACGCGGCGAGGACGAGAGCGAGGGAAAGCGAAAATGCGAGCGCGCGGAATCGCAATAGAGTCCTCCGAATTGGGGTCAATCGCGAGAGTGCGAAGAGCCTAGCATCCGGGGTTGCGCGGAGCAATTGGGGCGTCGGTGCGCTTCGAGCCGACGGTGTGGACCCCGAGCTGCACGTAGTCGCGCGGGAAGATGAGTTCGAGCGCCCAGTCGATTGCGACGCGAACCTTTCGGCCCAGACCCGGCATCTTCGCGAGGTAGAGCGTGCGCCAAACGAACCACGCCGCGAAGCCGGAGATCTTGACGCCGAACACGCTCGCGACGCCCGTGCGGCAGCCGAATGCGGCGGTCGAACCGCGCGACGTGTAGTCGAACTGGCGAGGCGAGCCGCCGCGCACGGCGCGCGTGATGTTCGCCGCGACGTGTTTCCCCTGCGCGATTGCGTGTTGCGCGGTCGCTGGGTACGGCTTCCCGGCCGCGTCGATGTTGACGGCGCAGTCGCCGATCGCCCAGACATGGGAGTGTCCTTGCACGCGAAGCTCGCGGTCGCACAGGACGTAGCCGAGCCGGTCGCACGGGAGCCCAAGCCGCGCAAGCAACGGATTCGGCGCGATACCCGCGCACCAGATCACTGTGTGCGCGGCAAGCGACTCGCCATCGTCGAGCAAGACCCGATCGGCTTCGATACGCGCCACGGACGTCTTGAGCCGGACATCCATCCCGCGCCGTCGCATTTCCCGCGTGGCGTAGTCCGCGAGCGACCGCTCGAGCGCACCGAGGATTCGCTCGGCGATCTCGACGAGCGTCACGCGGCATTCGCCCGGGTCGACGTTGCGATAGCGCCGCGCCGCTTCGCGCAGGAAGACGTGAAACTCGCCCGCCACTTCGACTCCGGTGAAGTTGCCGCCAACCACGACGAAGTGGAGGAGCGCGCGCCGCGCGGCGGGGTCGGCCGTCGCGTCGGCGGTCTCGAGCATCTCGATGGCGCGGTCGCGCAACGCCACGGCATCGGCGAGACTCTTCATCTCGAAGCCGAACTCGGAAAGACCTGGTACTGCCGGCATTCTCGTGACGCTACCCAGCGCGATCACCAGATGATCGAACGGAACGTGCGCCTTTTCGCCGGTCGCCCCGGCGCGGCACGTCAGCGAGCGCCCCGCGAAGTCGACATCGAGCGCCTCGGCCATGCGAAACTGCGCCGTGCGCAAGAATGAGCGAATCGACACGACGGCGTGGCGCGGCGAGAGGCTTCCGGTTCCAGCCTCGACGAGAAGCGGGTAGAAGACGAAGTAGTTGCGGCGGTCGATGAGGAAGATCTCCGCAGCCCCCGGACGGAACGATTTCTCCAAGGCACGCGCGCAGTACGCGCCGCCGAATCCACCGCCCAGAATGACGACTCGCGCGGACATAATCGACGCCGATTTTCTTTCTGGGAGGCGCGATTGTCCACCGTCAATCGACTGCGCGATGCGGAGGCGAACGCGGAGTGCAGCACACGACGGGTTGCGGTAGACTCGCCCCACCGTTCCCGCCGGAACGAAACCGGAAGCCAGCGAGCGAAGGGGCAGAACACATGCGAATCATCGATTCGATCATCATGGAATTCGACCAGGAAGCCGTCAGCACGGAGAAACTTCTCTCGCGCGTGCCGAGCGAGAAGCTCGGGTGGAAGCCGCATGAGAAATCGATGTCTCTCGGTGAACTCGCATACCACATCGCGACGACGCCGGCGTTTATGGCAAAGATGGCCGCGCCAGACACGTTCGATTTCGCGACCGACGGACCGAAGGATCGGACCCCGCCGGGATCCACCGCGGAGATCCTCAAGGCCTTCCACGAGTCGATCGCGGCCGCGAAGGATCAGATGCAGCAGTACGACGACGGGCGGGTGATGAGCAACTGGACGATGCTCCTCGCAGGCAAGACCATCATGACCATTCCACGAATCGTGATCTTCCGGTCGTTTCTGCTCAATCATCTTTACCACCATCGCGGCCAACTCACCGTGTATCTGCGGATGAACGGCGTTTCGTTGCCTGCGATCTACGGCCCGAGCGCGGACGACAATCCTTTCATGTAGTCGGACAGGGTGCCCGATGCGCGAATCGAAACGGAATAGACTAGGCGCGTGACGAAGAGCAAGCCCCACACGGACCGCGCGGCGACGCGCGAAAAGATTGTCGTCGTCGAGGATGAGGCGGATATCCTCGAGGTGATCGAGTACCACCTCGCGCGCGAAGGGTTTCGCGTTCTCACCTCGCGCGACGGCGAGGCGGGTTACGCGCTTGTCAAACGCGAGGCGCCTGATCTCGTTCTTCTCGACCTAATGCTCCCTTCGCTCGACGGGATCGAGGTGTGCCGCCTCCTGAAATCGGACCCGGTGACGCGCGGCATTCCCGTTGTCATGGTCACCGCGAAGGGCGAAGAGAGCGACGCCGTGCTCGGACTCGGACTCGGCGCGGACGACTACATCAAGAAGCCATTCAGTCCGAAGGAGATGGTGGCGCGCGTGCGCGCGGTGCTGCGTCGCGGGCCGCTCCGCGAGGAACGGCGTCCGCGCGAACGCGTCGAGCACGCCGGGCTTGTTGTCGATGCCGCGCGCCACGAAGTGCTGGTCGACGGCGAGCCGATCGTACTGACCGCGACCGGATTCCGGCTCGTTCATTTTCTCGCGTCGCACCCGGGGCGCGTCTTCACGCGCGACGAACTCCTCTCTCGCGTCATCGGCGACAAGAGCGTCGTCATCGACCGCAACATCGACGTGCACATTGTCGCGGTTCGCAAGAAACTCGGCCGGTACCGCGATCTCATTGAAACCGTGCGCAGTGTCGGGTATCGCTTCCGCGAAGAGGGCCGCGCGGAGACGCGGGCGCGATGATCCGCTCGCGTTTCTTCTGGAAACTCTACGCGGGTTACATCGCGATCATCCTCCTGACGACGGCGTTCGTCGTCGGCCTCAGCGCGTGGCGGCTGCGCCAGAACTGGCTACATGAAACGGAGGTCGCCCTTCAAAGCCAGGCGACGATTCTGCGCGAGATCGCAAGACCGACGCTCGTTCCGCGCGACTCGGGCGCCGCGGATCCCGCGCTGCTGCAGGAGAGCGTTCGCGCGCTCGGCGCGGAAATCGCCGCGCGATTTACGGTCGTTCGCGCCGATGGCGTTGTCATCGCCGATTCGCAGCAGGAGCCGGCGCAAATGAACAGCCAGCTCGATCGGCCCGAGATACTCGCGGCGCACTCGCACGGCGTCGGGGTGAGCACGCGCCGGAGCGAATCGGTGGACGCGATGATGCTCCATGTGGCGCTTCGGGTCGAGGACGACGCGCGCATCGCGGGATACGCGCGGGCGGCTTTGCCGCTCGTGAGCTTCGACTCCCAGCTTCGCGAGCTGACGCGACCAGTTATTTTCGGCGCCGCGCTGGCCGCATTCCTTGCGCTTCTCCTTGGGCTCTACGCGTCGTGGCGAGTGACCTCGCCGCTAGCTTCGATCACTGGCGCCGCGCGCGCGATCGCGCAAGGAAAGTTCGACGAACGCGTCGCGATTTCGGCGCGCGACGAGGTCGGCGATCTGGCACGATCGTTCAGTACGATGCGTGACGAACTCGAGCGGCGCGTCGAGACGATCACTACGGATCGCAGCCGAGTCCTTGCGATCATTTCGAGCATGGTCGAAGGCGTCGTTGCGGTCGACAGCGACGAGCGCATCGTCCATATGAACGTGGTTGCGGGAAGCCTTCTGGGAGTACGGCCCGAGGATGCCGTCGGAAAGCGCGTGTGGGAGGCGACGCGCTTCCACGAGGTGAACGAGGCGCTCGCGCAATCCATGCGTGAAGGGACAAGCGTTCGCGGCGAGGCGCGGCTCGTTGGGGAGAAGCGCGATCGTGTCATCGAGGTGAATGCGGCGCCCTTGCGCGGCGGCGACGGCGCGACCGCGGGGGCCGTCGTCGTACTCCACGACGTCACGGAGCTGCGGCGCCTCGAAGAAGTCCGGCGCGAGTTCGTCGCAAACGTTTCGCATGAGTTGAAGACGCCGCTGACCGCGATCCGCGGCATCGTGGAAACGCTCATCGATGACGTCGCGATCGAGCCGGCGAAGCGGGAGCACTTTCATAGACGCATTCACGACCAGACCCTGCGGCTTTCGGCGCTCGTCACCGATCTGTTGACGCTCTCGCGCGTCGAGTCGCGCGAGTCGGCGCTCGATCGCGCGATCTGCGACCTGCGCGAGATCGCGGCGGAGTCGGCGCGCGCGGCCGCGCCGGCGATGGAGGACAAAGGGCTTGCCTTCACCGTCGCGCTCCATGACGCGGCGGTCTTGGTCGTAGGCGACCGCGCCGCGCTCGCGCAAGCGATCAACAACCTGCTCGACAACGCGGTGAAGTACACGCCGGCGGGAGGCCGGGTGGGATTCTCGCTTTCGGTCGTCGTTGGCATGGCCCACATCAAGGTCCAAGACTCGGGGATTGGGATCGAGTTGCGCGAGCAGGAACGCATTTTCGAGCGGTTCTATCGCGTCGACAAGGGCCGGTCGCGCGATCTTGGCGGCACAGGACTCGGACTTTCTATCGTTCGTAACGTCGCGAGCGCGCACGGCGGACGGGTATCCGTCGAAAGCGCTCCAGGGCAGGGAAGTCTCTTCTCGATCCTTGTTCCGTTGCCGCCAGCACCGGTCTAGCCTCACACGTAGCGTGCGCGGCACGTGTTCGACATCGCCACGATCATCATCGGGTGTCGCCCGAGCACCCGCGCGGCACTTTTTGCCCTCCCTTAATCCGTTCTTTATTCGCAAGACCCAGAGTTGCCACCTGTTCGTCACAGAGGACGGCGCGCGTTTTCGTGGTGATTTCGAATCCACCGGGAAGCGGCTGTCCTTGCACGAGGGACCGGAAGCGCGGAGGAGACGATGACGGAGAGTAGAGGCGCGAAAGAGGTTCTGGTCGCGGGCATGATCGCGGCGGCCAGCATGATCGCGGCGGCAATGCCGGCGTTCGGCGACGAAAGCAAGCCCGATCCGAACGCGATGACCGTGCGCTGGAAGGACGGCCTGCGCATCGAGACGGCCGACAAGAAGACACAGGTTCGAATCGGAGGCAGGATCCAGAGCGATTGGGCGTTCTTCCGCGAGGATGACGAAATCTCCGATGGCTTCGGCGTCATCGAAGACGGCACTGAGTTTCGCCGCGCGCGGCTATTCGCCTCGGGTCTCATCAACGGGCTGATCGAGTTCAAGGACGAGTTCGAGTTCTCCGGCGGGCGCGTGCAAACCCGCGACGTCTACATCGGACTGCGCGGGCTTCCGGCCGTCGGAACTCTCCGCGTCGGCCACTTCAAGGAGCCTCTCAGTCTCGAGGAGTTGACGAGCGATTCCTATGTTGCGCTGCAAGAACGCTCTCTCGTCTCGACGTTCGTTCCGTCGCGGAATCCAGGAGCCGTCGTGATGAACGCATTCGCGGACGAGCGCGTCACGGCGGCCGCGGGCGTCTTTCGCGACGCCGACAACACCGGCAATCAATCCGGAGACGGCGAGTACGCCGTGACCGCGCGCGTCACGGGGCTACCCGCGATTCGCGACGACGGCAAGGCGCTCGTTCATCTCGGCGCCGCGGCCAGCGTGCGGAGTCCCAACGACGACATGGCGCGGTATCGCGCACGCCCCGAGGCGAACCTCGCGCCGTATCTCGTCGACACCGGAGAGGATGGGCTGCCCGCGGAGTCGGTGACGATCCTCGCGGGCGAAGCGGCGGTTGTGCGTGGGCCGCTCGCGCTTCAGGCCGAGCATGTCGGCGCGCTCGTCAGCGGCATAGACGACAACGAGGACCTCGCGTTCTGGGGGACGTACGTTCAAGCGACGTGGTGGCTCACGGGCGAGAGCGCCAACTACCAGCGCGCGGAAGGCGTGTTCGGCGGCGTCACGCCGGCGAAGAAGTTCTCGCTCGAGGACGACGGGGCCGGCGCGTGGCAACTCGCGGCGCGCTACTCGCATCTTTCGCTCGAGGACGGCAGTGTGCTCGGCGGAAACCTCTCTGACGTGACGCTCGGTCTCAACTGGTACTTGAGCGCGATCACGCGCGTGACGGCCAACGTCGTCGTAGCCGAGCGCTCTGACGCAGAGGGCGGGGTCGAGGGCCGCGTGACGAGCATCCTCACGCGTATGCAGGTTGATTTCTAGGGCGAGGGCGGCATCCTTGCGTCGCCGTGGCGCGGAGACTTCACTGGCTCTTAATCGAATCTTTACGTTTCATCGCGATCATATCGAGCAATCATTCGCCCATAATCACGACGCTGGAATCGAAAGGAGATTCGAAATGCACCGACCCACAACGGGCTCAGGATTCGTGCGCTCCATCGCAAGCGCGCTCTTTCTTACGCTCTCGCCGCTCTTCTTTGGCGCCTGCCAGGCAGCGCCGCTCTCCGGAGCCGTCAAGGTCGACGGATCGAGCACGGTGTTTCCCGTCACGGAGGCGGTGGCCGAAGAGTTCCAGATCCAAAATCCGAAGGTGCGCGTAACGGTCGGAATCTCGGGTACGGGAGGAGGCTTCAAGAAGTTTTACGCCGGCGAAATCGACATCAGCAATGCGTCGCGCCCGATCGCCGCGGCCGAGATCGAAGCCGCAGCGAAGAATGGCATCGAGTACATCGAGCTTCCCGTCGCATACGACGGTCTCTCGATCGTCGTGAATCCGAAGAACGACTTTGTTTCGACGCTTACCGTCGAGGAGCTCCGGAAGATTTGGCAACCGGAAAGCACGGTCAAGCTGTGGAGCGATGTTCGGCCCGGCTGGCCCGCGAAGCCGATCAATCTCTACGGCGCTGGTCACGACTCGGGAACCTTCGACTACTTCACCGAGGCGATCGTGGGGAAAGCGAAGTCGTGCCGTTCCGACTACACCGCGAGCGAAGACGACAACGTTCTCGTGCAGGGCGTAGAAGGCGATAAGAACGCGCTCGGCTTCTTCGGCTACGCGTACTACGCGGAGAACAAGTCGCGGTTGAAGCTCGTCTCCGTGGATCCCGGCACGGGTGCGGTCGCGCCGTCGGAAGAAACGATTCGGAACGGCACCTACACGCCGCTCTCGCGGCCAATGTTCATCTACGTCAGCGTCGCCGCGGCGAAGCGACCGGAGATACAGTCGTTCGTCAAGTTCTACATCGAGAACGCGCCGTCGCTCGTGACCGAGGTGGGTTACGTCCCGCTTCCGGCGACGGTGTACGAGTTGGCACTCGCCCGTTTCGATCAACGCACCGCCGGAACTGTCTTCGGGGGCGAGGGTCACAAGGTCGGCTTCAAACTCGAAGACTTGCTCACCGCGAAGAAGTAACCCGGAGGCGCCACGGAGGCGCGGCGCACGGGCGCCGCGCCGGGGGCGAACGACGATGCAAGAGCCCGCAGGAATACGAAAGGGACACCGCCGCCGCTGGCGCGAAGAAGCGATCTGCGGCGTCTTGTTTCTCTGTGCGCTCCTCTCCGTCGCAACGACGATGGGAATTGTCGTCGTGCTCGCGAAAGAGGCGTACTCGTTCTTCGCCGAGGTGCCGCTCGGTGATTTTCTCTTTGGAACGCGCTGGGCGCCGCTTTTGGATCCGCGCTCGTACGGCGTGCTGCCGCTTGTTTGCGGCACCGCGATCGTCGTGATCGGCGCGGGCCTAATCGCGCTTCCCGTCGGCCTCGCGAGCGGCATCTACCTCAGCGAGTATGCCGGCTCACGCACGCGTCGAACGATCAAGCCGATCTTGGAAATCCTCGCCGGGATTCCGACGGTCGTGTACGGATTCTTCGCGCTGACGTTCATTACGCCGATACTCACGAAAATCTTGCCGCAGACGCAGGTCTTCAACGCGGCGAGCGCGGCGATCGTCGTCGGCATCATGATTCTTCCGATGGTGACGTCGCTCTGCGACGACTCGCTCCGCGCGGTCCCGGCGTCGGTGCGGCAGGCCGCGTTCGCGGTCGGCGCCACGCCGCACGAGGTCTCGACGCAGGTCGTCGTTCCGGGCGCGCTCTCGGGCATTCTCGCGTCGTTCGTGCTCGCGCTCTCGCGCGCGCTCGGCGAAACGATGGCCGTCGTCATCGCCGCGGGACAGACGCCTAAGCTCACGCTCAACCCGCTCGAGAGTATCGAAACGATGACCGCCTACATCGTGCAAGTCAGCCTCGGCGACACGCCCGCGGGCACGATCGAGTACAAAACGATCTTCGCGGTCGGCGCGCTTCTCTTCGCCATCACGCTCGGAATGAACCTCCTTGCCCACAGAATTCTCGCGCGCTTCCGCGAGGTGTACGAATGAGCACGCCCGCGACTGGCGCGCCGAACGCGACCGGACCGATCGCGGTGGCCAATCGACTTGGCGCTGGCTTCACGTCGCCGTACGAATCGAATGTTGCCGCGCGCCAGGCGGTCTCGCGTTCGTTCCGCACGCTCTGCGCCGTGCTGACGTGGCTCGGCGTCGTGCTTCTCGCCGTGCTCCTGTTTCACGTCGCGCGTGCGGGGCTCGGTTGGCTCGACTGGCAGTTCCTCTCAAGCTTCCCATCGCGGTTCGCCGAGCGGGCCGGGATTAAGTCCGCGCTCATCGGCACGCTCTGGCTGATTTCGTTGACGGCGATGTTCTCGATTCCGACAGGCATCGCCGCGGCGCTCTATCTCGAGGAGTACGCACGCCCGAGCCGCCTGAACACGTTCATCGAGATCAACATTGCGAATCTCGCCGGCGTGCCGTCGATCGTCTACGGAATGCTCGGACTTGCACTCTTCGTTCGCGGATTCGCGCTCGGCCGAAGCGTTCTTGCGGGAAGTCTTACGATGTCGCTGCTCATCTTGCCGACGATCATCATCGCGTCGCGCGAAGCGATTCGCGCGGTGCCGCAATCGATTCGTCTCGCCTCGTTCGCGCTGGGCGCGACGCGTTGGGAGACCGTGCGCCACCACACGCTTCCGGCCGCGCTTCCGGGCGTGCTGACGGGCGTCATCCTTGCGCTCTCGCGCGCCATCGGCGAAACCGCGCCTCTTGTCATGATCGGCGCTCTCGCGTTCGTCGCGTTCATTCCGTCCGGACCGCTCGACGGCTTTACTGCGTTGCCGATTCAGATCTTCAACTGGACATCGCGCCCGCAAGAAGAGTTTCACGGCATCGCGGCCGCGGCGATCATCGTCCTGCTCTTCGTTCTGCTTCTCATGAACTCCGTTGCGATCTATATTCGGAACCGCCATGAAGGGAATCGGTGATGTCGGTAATGACAACCACGAAGGCCGCGATCGCGACACGAGCGCGCGGCTCGGAGGCGAAGATGTCCGAGCCTGAGACCACCACGCTTCCGGCGATTCTCGAGACGCGCGATCTCACGTTTCGATACGGGCAGACTGCCGCGGTCAAGAAGATCAGCATTTCGATTTTCGAGAATCGCATCACGTCGATCATCGGGCCGTCGGGCTGCGGAAAGAGCACGCTCCTGCGGACGTTCAATCGCATGAACGATTTCATCGCCGACGCAACGATCGAAGGCGAGGTCCTCTACCACGGCACGAATCTCTATGCGAAAGACATCGACCCCGTGGAGGTGCGGCGGCGGATCGGAATGGTGTTCCAGCGACCGAACCCGTTCCCGAAGTCGATCTTTCAGAACGTGGCGTGGGGGCCGACGATCAACGGCTACGGCGGTAAAAACGCCAAGCGGAGCCTCGAGGAACTTGTCGAGCGCTCGCTTCGCCAGGCTGGATTGTGGGACGAGGTCAAAGATCGCCTCGACAAGGGTGGGCTCGCGCTCTCAGGCGGACAACAGCAGCGGCTCTGCATCGCGCGCGCGCTCGCGCTGCAGCCCGAGATCATCCTGATGGACGAGCCGTGCTCCGCGCTCGACCCGGCGTCGACGGCGCGCATCGAAGATCTCCTCTTCGAGCTGGCCGAGCGGTACACGATCGTCATCGTCACGCACAACATGCAGCAGGCGGCGCGCGTCTCCGATTTCACGGCGTTCCTCGACACGGGCACGCTCATCGAGTTCGGCGTCACCGATCAGGTTTTCACGCGGCCGAAGGAAAAGCGCACCGAGGATTACGTCACGGGGCGGTTCGGGTAACATCGACGGGCGCCGATCACGGCGGAGGGGTGGATCTGAATGAAGCATCTTCAAAGGGATCTCGACCGGTTGAAGCGAGAGATCCTTCTTATGGGATCGATGGTCGAGGAAGCGACGAACAAAGCGCTGTCGGCGTTTCTTTATCGCCGGCCCGAGCTTGCCGAGGCGGTCATGGAAGGCGACGACCGCATCGACCAGAAGGAACTCGACGTCGAAGAGGAGTGCCTCAAGCTTCTCGCGCTACACCAACCGGTCGCGGCGGACCTGCGTTTCATCATCGCCGTGATGAAGGTGAACAACGATCTCGAGCGGATGGGCGACGAGGCGTACAACATCGCCGAGCGGGCGTCTTATCTCTCGGCGCACGATCCGATCGGCGTGCCGGGTGATTTCCCGGCGATGGTCGATCGCGTGAGGATGATGGTGCGCGATAGCCTCGACGCGCTCGTCAATCGCGACACGAACCTCGCGCGGAAGGTGTGCCGCGACGACGACCTCGTCGACTCGACGCACCGCGAAATGTACATGGCGCTTCAGGAGCGGATGCGCGAAAACCCGCAGACGGTCGAGCGTGCCGTGCGCACGCTCTCGGTTTCGCGTCACCTCGAGCGCATCGCGGACCTCGCGACGAACATCGCCGAGGACGTTGTCTTCATGGTCGACGGCGACGTGATCCGCCACAGGACGCCCGGGCTCTCCGGCACACAGCACGCGGGCCTTCCCGACGCTGCTGACGCCGACAAGGCCCGCTAGTTTCCGACGCTCGCGTTCCGAACTAGAAGAAGATCCCCTTAACCTGACCCCACGAACGCTCCTCGTTCGACGCGATCTCTCGCGCGTCCCCGCCGCCGTTTTTCTCATTGATGGCGATCGGGCCCGGATTCGCCTGATCGTTCTGGCGGAACAGGAGCCAAAGACCCGTCGAATCGGGGTCCGGCTTCGTGATGAAAATCTGCGGTGAATCGACGGTGTAGACGAGCGGCGTCTCGTTGGTGACCTGGGTCGTGGTGACGCGGAGTACGACAGTCGTTTGGAGCTGGCGGCAACCGTCGCAGTCGTCTCCGAGGTACTCCGAGTTCTGCGACACGTTGATATCGAGAAGGACCGAGGTGACGCTGGCAGCGCCGAACATCGCGGTCGTGCTCTGAAGGTCCTTCGTCCTGTCCCAGAAATTCTCGGGCCCGAGGATTGTCCTAAGGCTCTCGGCGTCGTCGGCTGTGAAGTGGAACTGGAAGTCGGGGGAGAGCATCTCCGTGTAGAACGAGGGGTTCTGCTCGTTGTAGGCGCGCTCGAACCAGTTCGTGAGCAGCGCGCCGGGCGTATTGCGGATCGGCGGTTCCGGGTCCATGTCCATCGGATTCCCCCCGCCGTCCCCTCCTCCGCACGATGATACGAGCAAAGCCGCGCTGAATAGGGCGGCGAGGGCGTGTCGAAACTTCATGTCAATAACCTCCGTGGCAGACTTGTCGATGTGCTCGATAACGATGGTTGACGAAAACAGAAAGAAGCGAGGCGAGCCTAACATAAAAGCGAAGAAGCCGGCGATTGCCACCGGCTTCTTCGCTTTTTTCGCGGTTTTCGCTGCCGCGGCTTCAGGAAAGCAGCCCGAGCCGCGTCGAATCGAACGTTCCCGCCCTTTTTAGCTGTGCTCCCCGCCCTTGCCGGCCGGCCCGGGCGCGCTCGCGAACAGCTCATCGAGCCTGTCCTTGCTGAAGCGCCACTGCCCGCCGACCTTCAAGCCGGGCACCTTTCCTTCCTTTGCGAGCTTGTAGAGCGTGGCCCGCGTGATGTTGAGGTACTTTGCTGCGGCGTTGACATCGAGGATCTCTTTAGACATAGGTGCTCACCTCGTCGATCGAAAAATGAGAATGAGAAGCGCGGGCTTCGATGAATTCTCTCCAAGGGTGACCGTCACCCTTCGTTCGTTGTATAGATCGGCCGGTCGGGGGTTTTCTTGAGGAGTATTTCGTTGTGGCAGCGAAGAAATTACGGGGTCGCGGCGCAGAGCGCAGGAGCCGCGGAGGAGACGGCCGCTAGAAGTGGTAGCGGAGGCCGCCCGTCACGAGAACGCCCGAGAAGTCGAGCGTGACGGGGTTCCCGGGATCTCCGATCGTTCCGGACGATCGCGACTCGAAGTCTGCTTCGAAGTCGACCCACGAGAGGGGCCTGTCGGTTTCGTTGATGGCTTTTATCTCGGAGTCGGCGTCGTACTTGAGGTCCGTGATTTCGGCCTTTCGGTACTCGGCTTCCAGCGTGAAGGAGATGAAGCGGGTGACGTAGACCTCGCCGCCGCCCTTGAGGTTGTACTGCTGCGACGATCCGGTCGCGCGGGACGTGGAGAAGTCGGGAACTCCTTCGAACGAGGGCACGAAGAGCTGCGAAGTCAGTGTGCCGCGGATAACGCCGACTCCGCCGCCGGCATAGAACCCGAAGCGCCAGACCCGCCAGGGAAGCGTCACGAGCGCCCCGATTGAGCCGTCGATGATCTCGGCGTTTTCGTCGTAGCGGAAACCGGGCTGAGTGAAATAGCTCTTGGTGCCGGAACGGCCCACCTCGGCCTCGAGAGTGAGGATGGGAATCGGTCTGTAGCGGACGTCGCCGCGAACACGAAACGCGCTATTCGGCTCCGAGGCGCCCTCATCACTCCATCCAAAGTCGAAGAGTCCGGCGCCGGCCTGCTCGGCGAATTGGCCGAAGAGTTGGCGGCCGAGCGCCTCCATCGTTTGCACGCGCGAACGCACCTGATCTAGGTTCGCGTCGCCCGCGCCGACCGAGAACTGCAGGCTCCAGCGCCGATCCGGCTCGCGCTCCATTTTCTTGAGGTTCAGCACGACCGAGCCGCCGATCGGGTCGGGCTCGTAGATGTAGTCACGCATATTGACGTCGATCTTCTCGAGATTGATTTCGCGGTTCGGGCGGGCTTTCGACGCGGCGGGGGCGCTTGCGGCTGCGGATTGTTCAGGCGCGGGTGACGCGGGCGTCTGGGTGTCGGCATCGGCGGAGTCGGCGAGCGCCGGCGGAACGACAAGGCAAATGAGCGCGAATACGGCAGCGAAGACCTGGTGGCGATCACGACGCGACACGAGTCAACCTCCTAAGAGCATCATTAGGCTGGGAGCGTGCTGCACTATAACGGAGCCGCGGGGACGCTGTCAATGAAACGGGCGCCCTGCCTGCGGGCGCCCGTCTTGGAGAATGCGCCGAGCCGAACCTCGTTGTGCGGAAGCGGCCGGCGTCCGGGTGCGCTTACTGGACTCGCACCTCGATTTGCTTGGGCTGCGACTCCTCCGACTTCGGGAGTGTGACGGTCAGGACCCCGTCCTTGTAGATTGCCTCGATTCTCTTGGCATCGATCGAGTTCGGAATCTGGAACGTCCGGGTGAACGCTCCGAAGCTTCGCTCGACCCGCGAGTAGCCCTTATCCGACTCCGCCGTTTCGCGGTCGCGAGACCCGGTCACCGAAAGCGTTTCGTTCTGAACCGAGATCTTGATGTCCTCACGGCGCATCCCGGGAAGATCGATCTTCACCGTGAAGTGCGCCGGCGCCTCGAGAACGTCCGTTGCGGGGAGCCAGTTTGCCGCGAGCGCTGGGGCACCGTTCCACGGCGCAGTGAACAGATCCTGAATCATCGAGTCGAAGGCATCGTACGCGCGTTCGGTCGGCCTGGTCCGCGGGATCCACTTGACGAGTGTCATTGAAAGCCTCCTTGCCCATCGCGGGCGTCTGCTTTGTGCTGGATTCGGGGCTCCGGTGGCCCCGGGTTTTCGAATCGCACGGAGGGTATAGCAGACGGCGTACCAAGTTGAGGACGCCGCTGGCGGGGCACGGATAAAACAATAGCAAATAGGCTATTAGGACAACGATGGTCGTTTAGATTCGAAACGGGGGCGGCATGGCCGCTGCGGACACTACGCCGAAACGGCGCGAGAAATTGCGGAGTCAAGCGCCGCAATGGCTGAGGTGCGAGCCATGTTTGGCACACGAATCACCCGTCGCAGAGCGGGTGCGACGGGTTACTCGTGCTCGGAGTGTTCGGGGTGCGTCCCCTCGGGATCCGCGCCCGGGAGTTGCCCCATCGCCTCGATGAGCGCAGCGCGGAGTTCGTCCGGCCGGTGGGAAACCTCGAAGATGTCCGTCGAGTACTTGAACTCGGGGTCGTGATGATCCCGGTGACACGACCGGCACATCTTCTCTGTAACCGGTTCGAGCGCGAAGTGAGGCTTCACGGTCCGGTCGCCGCCGCTCGTGATCAGCTCGTAGTGCTCCTTCCCCGGCCCGTGGCAGATCTCGCACTGGACGTTCACGAGCTTCGGTGTCACGTCTTTGTGGCGGAAGCCGTTCCAGTGGCCGAAGCCCGTCACGTGGCATCCGACGCACTCGGGGTCGGTATCCACCTCTTCCTTCACCATCGTTTCCCACGCGGTTGCGTGGCGCGTCGTCAGCCACTGCTCGTGTTCCTCCGTGTGGCATCCCATGCAGGTCTCGACGCCGAGGTACATTTCCTTGTCCATGTCAGGCCAGTCCGGGATGATGTTCGCCTTTCGAATCGCGTTTCGATAATCGGTGACGAGCTTCAACATCGATTCATCATCCGGGTACGTGTCGGTGAGCGCGACGAGAGTTGCGACCGACCCAGTGACCTTCTTCTGCGGCGAGACCTTCGACTCGAGGATAGCGACCATCCGCCCCTGGTCCCCAGGCTGGATGATGCACGTCTTGCCCACGAAAACCGGCTCCTTGTTTCGGAAGTTCCCATGGCCGACGAGCATGAGGTCGATTCCGCCGACGCTGCGCGCGATCTCCTTCGCGACGTTCATGCCGGTGTGGGCGATGCAGATGATGATGTCCGTCTTGCCCCGCAACTCTTGCACCGCCGATCGCGCCGCGACGAGCGGGTCTTTGACGATCAACTCGCGATCGCCGTCTTTCTTCGGGGCGATCTTGGAGCCCTCGTCGAGCATCATGACGCTCGTCACGCCCACGCGTGCTCCTCCCACTGGAATTCCGAGCATGCTGCGCGCGCCGAGGCGCGTCGTCGCATACGGCTTCGTGAAGAGCTCGCCGCTTTCGGCATCGTGCAGGTTCGCGCAGATGAGATTGAGGCCCTTGCGGTTCGTCAGATCGAGGATGTAGTTCTGCCCCTGCAGGAGATCGAGTTCGCCGAGGCCGCAGATCTCGTAGCCGAGCTGCTTGAGCCCTTCGTAGTAGTACTCGGCCTTGATCGAGTCTTGCAGCTTCTCGCCGCTGATGTTGTCGCCCCCGTCGAGCAGCATGACCATTCCGCGCTCGCCGAAGTTTTTTGCCGCGATGTACGCTGCGCGTCGTGGCAGACCGCCCGACTGAGCGTGGCTTCAACCACAGGGTTCGAGGTAGCCGAGCGCGTCCGATGAAAAGAAGACGCGAAGCTTCGACATGTCGACGTCGGAAGTGCCCGAACACGAAGTGATGACGGCGGCCGCTACCACCACGATGAACCCGAACACCGCCGCGGGCGTTCGCCCGTTCCATTTCTTCATAGCGTCATCCTACACCGGATCCGATATCTGGTTTCGAGTTCATTCTCGCGAGTTCGCCTATGGGATCTCGATGCGGAGGATTCGGTCCTGCTCGGTGATGGCATCGACGACATCTTGCCCCGCGAGCACGCGGCCGAAGAGCGTGTAACGCCCCTCGAGATGGTGTTGCGCCGAGTGCGTGATGAAGAACTGGCTCCCGCCCGTGTCCTTACCCGCGTGCGCCATGCCGACGGCTCCCGCGCTGAAGCGCTCCTCGCCGATCTCGCACCGGATCGTGTAGCCGGCCGAGCCCCAGCCGTCGCCGCGCGGGCAGCCAGCCTGGATGACGAAACTCGGAACGACACGATGAAAGCGGATGCCGTTGTAGAAACCGCTTCGCGCTAGGGCAAGGAAGTTCGACACGGTGCTCGGGCATTCGTCGCCGAAGAGTTCGATCTCGATGGCGCCGCGATCCGTGACGATGCGGGCACGCGGCGACCCGAGCGGCAGGCCGAAGTCGGCCGCGTAACCCGACGCGTCGCGCTCGTCGGGGCGCGCGGCGAGCGGCTCCCCCGTCAGGCTGGCGAGCGCGTCCGCGGCGGCGCGCCGCACGATCACGTCGTCGTCGTCGAGCGCGGCGCGAAGCGGGCCGAGCGCGGCCTGGTCGCCGATTTGGCCGAGCGCCGCGGCGATCGAGGCTCGCAGTTCGGCGTCGTCCGGTGCGCGGCGCGCCACGAGGACTCGAGAGAGCGCGGCGACCACGGAGTCGCTGCGACGCTCGCCCAACGCGCCCGCGGCCACCGTCGCGACGACCCAATCCGGATCATTGAGCGCCTTGATGATCAGAGCTTCGTCGCGCGGATCGCCGAACGCCGCAAGTGCGTCGACCGCACTGGCGCGCACGGCTCGGCGTTCGTCGCCGCAGAGGCGGCGCACGAGCGGGTGGAAGCCCTCGTCTTTCGTCGCACCGAATGAACTCACGACCTTCGCGACGACGAAGGGATCGGCGTCGTGCAGAAAGGGATCGAGCGCTGCGGGCGCGCCGCGCGTGGCTGGGGCGAGCGCACTCGATCCGGCGCGTTGCGCGAGCGCGATTCCGGCGCGAAACCGAATGCCGGGGGCGGCGTCGCTCGCAAGACGTGCGAGCGCGGCTTGCAGCGACGCCTCCGATGATGGCGTCACGTTGCGGAGTGCGCCGAGCGCGGAAACTGCCGCTTCGCGAACGTTTACCGACGGATCGTTGAGCGCTTGGAGCAGATCGCCCGCGGCAAGGCCGGTTGCCGTGGATTCGGCCGCGCGCGCGGCGACAGCACGCAAACGCCAATCCGGATCCGCGAGGCCGGAGGCGATCGCGCGGTGAAGACGCGCATCCCCCGCAAGCCCCTCACCAAGACGGCCAACCGCGCGATATGCGAAGTAGCGAACGCTAGGATCGGGGTCGCGCGTCAGGCGGAGCGCGCCGGCGGCACCGCGGCTGTCGGCGAGTCGTTCGAGCGCGTGAAGCGATTGGCCGCGGACGCCCGCGTGCGGGTCGTCGAGTGCGGCGATCAGCGCAGGAACCGCGGTGGAATCCCCGCTGCGCGACAGCGCGAACGCCGCGGCTTCGCGACGGCGCCCTTCGCCGTGCCGCAGAAAAGCAGCGACTCGCCCCGTCGTCCCGGCGGCGTGAATTTTTCCGAGCGCGACGAGAGCACGCTCCGCAAGATCGGTGTTCGACGATGCGGTAGCCAGGAGCAGCGCGGGCGCGGCGTCCGCGGAACCAATCTGCCCGAGCGCGTACGCTGCGGCGCAGGCGACGCGGGCGTCGGGGTCCGCGAGCAGGGGCGTTAAAAGAGGCGCGCTCTTCGCATCTTGAATTCGGCCGAGTGCGACGACGGCCCTGCGTCGGGTCTCGCCGCCTGCGTTCTTAAGAAACTGAGCAAGCCGCGGATCGTTGCCGTTCCGCTGGTCTTCGATGATCGCGATCGTTCGCGCTGCGGCGTGCTCGGAGTTCGCGGGGTCCTCGGCGCTCGGCACCGGGGCGGCACGCGCCACGACGACCATGCCGCAAGCAACAAGACTCGCGGCAACGGTCAATGCGATTGAGGATCGGCGCACGTGGCCCATGTTATCCGAGTTTCACGGTCGATACGAGCGCGGCGCGCCTAAGCTTTCTTTTCTCGCTCCTCGGCGAGTTTGAGCGCCTCCGTCAGGTTCTGCAGCAGCGTCGCGATGTGGAATCGCACAACGCGCGTCTCCTCGGGCGGCGCTTCCTTCAGCCAGCGAGAAAGTTCCGCGAGGCTGTCTTCTCTTTCGAGAACCTTGACGAGGTCTTTGAACGCGGCGAGGCCGAGTTCCTTGTCGACTTGGCGGTCGTATTTGTCTTCTTTCATTTGCTTCTCCTCCGCCGGCACACTCGAAGGGGCGTTGCATGAGCCCCGCTCATTCACGAAGAACTTTTCAACCAAAAAGACAAACGGGGCCACGATACTAACAATTCGCCGCGAACACGGTCAATCGGTTTCCCTCGCGGTTTCTCTCGCACGCACGACGTATCGCGTTGTCGCGGGCGTCTAGCCTTTGATGACGATGATCGGTTGCAAGCGAGCGACGCGGCGAGAGATCCCGGCGCCGGCGACGGTATCGACGACATCGCCAACGTTCTTATACGCGAGCGGCGCTTCTTCGCCCAACGTGGCGCGCTCCTTCGCGCGCACGACGACACCTTGCTCGCGAAGCTCTTTCTCGAGCGCGCCGATATCGACGCGACGTCTGGCGTCACCGCGGCTTCGCAAGCGCCCAGCGCCGTGACACGACGATCCGAAAGACTCCGCCATCGACTGCTCTGTGCCGACGAGCACAAACGATCCGCGCCCCATGTCGCCGGGTATGAGAACCGGCTGGCCGGAGTCGCGATACGCGTCCGGAATTTGCGCGTGCCCCGGCGGGAATGCGCGCGTTGCGCCCTTGCGATGCACGCACACACGTACGTTCTTTCCGCCGACACTGTGCGTTTCGAACTTTGCCATGTTGTGCGACACGTCGTACACGAGGCGAAGTCCGAGCTGGCCGATTCCGATACCGAAGACACGCGCGATGCTCTCCGCGGCGCGAACCATCAGAAGCTGCCGGTTCGCCCACGCGAAATTCGCCGCCGCGTTCATGGCGCCGATGTATCGTTCGCCGCTCGACGAGCGGATCGGCGCGCACACGAGCTGCCGGTCGGGAATATCCGGAAATCGCGCGGTGAATTCGCGCATCATCGCGCGAATCGAGTCGTCGCACACTTGGTGTCCGAGGCCCCGCGAGCCGCAGTGAATCAGGATCGCAGATTGTCCGAGATCCAAGCCGAATTTACGCGCGACGCCGGCATCGAAGATTTCAGAAACGAAATCGATCTCGAGAAAATGATTTCCGGAACCGAGGCTCCCGAGTTGGTTGCGTCCGCGCTCCCATGCACGCTCGCTGAGACACTCGGGGTCGGCGCCTGCGATGCATCCGTTCTCTTCGCAGTGATCAAGATCGGACGAGTGACCGATTCCTCTGCCGACGAGGTAGCGCGCTCCCTTGCGAAGTACCGCGGTTTCGTCGAGACGCGAGAGCGCGATCGACGAACCAGCGCCGACGCCGCACGGAATGTCGCGCGTGAGCGCGGATGCGACGGCATCGGCGCGCGCGGCGATCTCCTCGCGAGGGATGTTGATCGTCGCGAGACGGACGCCGCAGTTGATGTCGTAGCCGACGCCGCCTGGCGAGATCACTCCATCATCGACGTCCATCGCGGCGACGCCGCCGATCGGGAAGCCGTAGCCCCAGTGGATGTCGGGCATCGCCATCGAGTAGCGAAGAATGCCCGGCAGATGCGCCACGTTCGCGACCTGCTGCGGGCTCTGGTCTTTCTCGATGTCGGGAAGCATCGATTCGCGCGCGAAGATGAGTCCCGGTACGCGCATCTTGCCGACGCGCGGAATCTCCCACCGGAATGTGTCGAGTTGTTTGTAGTAGATGCCCTTCATCACGCGCTCATCAGAGGTCGAGAAGTACGGTTGCTTCCCACGCGCCCGCGATGTCGCGAATCGAGAGACGATGGTAGGTCGCGGCCTTCACTTCTTTGTGGAGCGCGTGGCGCTTCGTATCGATCGCCTCGCCCCGCGCCGTCGCCTCGATCGCGGTATCAGAGATGTGCGTGATGTCGAACTCCCGGAAGAAGAGCGCCTCCGCGCTCGCGGCGCCGATGAGTTCGTTGAGCCACACCGCGAGGAGTTCCTCGCGATTCGGTGCGGCGCATGCGATGGGCCGCGCGGTTCGCAGTTCGACGCGATCCAGATCGGTCATGAGCGCGAACGTGGCGCGCGCAGCCGCCGCAAAGAGCGCGCGCATGCCGGTCGCGCGAATCCGCAGCAGAGCGTCACTCGGGTGATCTTCCTCTTCGAACTCGGAACTCAATGATTTGCTCACGATCGCCGAAAAGTGGTCGAAGTCCAAGAATGGCTCACCGTCAATTGACACTCGACGACGGCCGCTGATATTCTCGCAGCCGCTCTCACGGAAGGAAAGCCCAGATGACAGAGCCCACGGACTCCGGAAAACCCGTCTACTTCGAAAACGTTCTTGCCGCCGTCGGCAACACGCCGCTCGTGCGCTTGAACCGCATCGTCGGCAAACACGACTCCCTTCTCCTCGCGAAGATTGAAAGCTTCAATCCCGGCGGCAGCGTCAAGGATCGCATCGGACGCAACATCGTCGACGAGGCCGAGAAGAGCGGACGGCTCAAGCCCGGCGGAACGATCGTCGAGGCGACGTCCGGCAACACGGGCGTTGGTCTCGCACTCGTCGCGGCGGTGCGCGGCTACAAACTCGTCTGCGCGATGCCGGACAAGATGAGCAAGGAGAAGATCAATCTGCTGAAGGCGTACGGCACGCGCGTCGTGGTTTGTCCGACGAACGTCGCGCCGGACTCGCCGGACTCGTACTACGAAGTGGCGCGGCGCATCGCGCGCGAGACACCGAACGCGATCCTCGCGAACCAGTATCACAATCAGGAGAACCCGCGCTCGCACTACATCTCGACCGGCCCCGAGATTTGGCGGCAGACGGCGGGAAAGATCACGCACTTCGTCGGCGGAATCGGGACAGGCGGAACGATGAGCGGTACCGGGCGCTATCTGAAAGAGATGAATCCGAACGTCAAAGTGATTTGCGCGGATCCGGAAGGATCGATCCTGAAGGAATATTTCCTGACGAAGAATATCGGTGAAGCGCGGCCTTACCTCATCGAGGGGATCGGCGAGGACATCATTCCGACGACGGTTCACTTTCAGTATTTCGACGAGATTCGCAGTATCAACGATCGCGAGGCGATCGACATCACGCGGCGACTCTCGCGCGAGGAAGGGATTCTGATCGGAACGAGCGGCGGCGCGGCGGTTGTCGCGGCGTGCCAGGTTGCGCGCGAAACGTCCGCTGACGCGGTCATCGTCGTCATTCTTCCGGATTCTGGCGAGCGCTACCTCTCGAAGGTTCACAACGACGCTTGGATGCAGGACCAGGGACTGCTCTCGGCGAATGCCGTGTCGCTGCGCGAGGTGGTCGCGAGGAAGTCGGCGAGCATTCCGCGGCTCATCACCGCCGATGCCGCGGATACGACGCGAATCGCCGTGGCAATCATGGAGCAGCACAACGTCTCGCAGCTTCCGATCGTCGAGGGCGGCGATCTTGTCGGCGCGATGTCGGAGGCTGGCGTGATGGGTGCGGCGCTGCGCGATCCGGGGCTGCTCAACAGAGCGTGCCGCGACACGATGGAGCCGCCGTTCCCGCGCGCGCAGGCCGAAGAGAGCGTACAGCGAGCGATCGATCTGTTCACGAAGGGCGCCCATGCGGTGATTGTCGAAGACGCGCGGTCGCCGGTTGGGATCGTCACGCGCTTCGACGTGCTCGGGATCGCCGCAAACTGAAATCGCTCACATCGATCCACTCCGGTAGTGCGCGCAGCTCGCGGTCGGCGCGGCATGCCGCTGCCAAACAACAACGCGAGGTGACATGACGCACGACGACGACTTCAGCACACGGCGGTTTGCGACGCGCGCTATCCACGCCGGCCAGTCGCCCGACCCCACGACCGGCGCGATCATTCCGCCGATCTACCAAACATCGACATTCGTCCAGTCCGAGATCGGCGTTCACAAGGGATACGACTACTCGCGCGCGGGGAACCCGACGCGTACGGCGCTCGAGAAGAACGTGGCGTCGCTCGAGGGCGCGCGTCACGGCGCGGCGTTCGCGTCGGGCATGTCGGCGATCGACGGCATTCTTCGCTCCCTGCGCGCGGGCGATCACGTCGTCTCCGGCAACAATCTCTACGGCGGCTCGTTCCGGCTTTTCCGTCAGGTCCTCGAGAAGTTCGGTCTCGAATTCTCCTTCGTCAATACGTCGGATTTGGGGGAGACGAAGCGCGCGATTCGTAAGAACACGCGCGTGCTCTTCATCGAAACGCCGACGAATCCGATGATGATTGTTTCCGACATCGCCGCGCTGGCGCAGATCGCACGCGAAGCGGGGGTGCTGCTCGTCGTCGACAACACGTTTCTCTCGCCCTACTTTCAGCAGCCGATTGCGCTCGGCGCGGACGTCGTCGTCCACTCGTCGACCAAGTATCTCGGCGGACACTCCGACATCATCGGCGGCTTCGTCGCGACCAACGACGATGCTATGGCCGAGCACCTCGCGTTCATTCAGAAGGCCGTCGGTGCCGTGCCCGCGCCATTCGACGCGTGGCTCATCCTGCGCGGCACGAAGACGCTCGCGGTTCGCATGAAGCAGCACGAGGAAAACGCGCGCGCGATCGTGGGATTCCTCGCGGAGAGCGGCCCCGCGCGGGGCGTACAGAAGGTGCTCTATCCGGGTCTGCCGGGCCACCCGGGTCACGAGATCGCGAAACGCCAAGCGACGGGATTCGGCGCGATGATTTCGTTCGTCGTCGAGAGCCGCGCCCGCGCGGCGGAGATCATTGGCAGGATGCGCGTTTTCTCGCTGGCCGAGAGCCTCGGCGGCGTCGAAAGCCTCGTCTGCCATCCGGGAGAGATGACGCACGCCAGTGTCGCCGCGGCGGAACGCGAGCGAATCGGTATCTCCGATGGAATGATTCGCCTGTCGGTCGGCATCGAAGACAAGGAAGATCTGCTCGCCGATCTCGCGGAGTCCCTCAGCTAGGAGGCGACGCTCACGCTCTCGCGCAAAACGCTCGCGATTCTCTTCGCGCTCGCGCTCATCCCACGAATCGCTCTCCTCGCGGAGTTGAGGCAGAGCGATTACTTTTCGCACCCATCGGTCGACGAACAAGAGTACGAGGCATGGGCGGCGAAAATCGCCAGCGGCGATGTCGTGGGCTCCGGCGTGTTCTACGCGTCGCCGGTCTACCCGTACTTTCTCGGCGCGCTGTTCCGAATTTTCGGCGAAGATCTCTTCATTCCGCGGGTCGTGCAGGTTGTCATTGGCGCGGCTCGCGCGCCGATCGCCGCCGCGTTTGCCGCCTTGTCATTCGGGCCCGCGATCGGTGTTGCGACGGGCGTCATCGTCGCGCTCTACCGGACGACGCTGTTCTACGACGTCTTCCTCCTCAAAGAATCGCTCGCGCTTTTCATTCAGGACATCGCGCTCTTCGCGCTCGCGCTTGTGCTGTGGCGCGCACGTCGCCGCACCGCGTCGGCGGCCGGCGAGGTGTCGGTGCGCGCGCTCGTCCTGAGCGGCTTCCTCATGGGGCTTGCGGCTCTCGCGCGCGAGTATCTCGCGCCGCTGATCGCGTGCGGCGCGGCGATTCTCGCGCTGCACGTACGCGCACTCGAACGCGGCGCGCCTATGAGCGTGCCGGCGGAGAGGGCTACCTCCGGCCTCGCGAGTTGGCGCTCGCCGGCGCGCGCGGCCGCGCTCTTCGCCGCTGGCGCGGCGATCGCGCTCTTTCCGGTCGCCATCCGCAACCTTGTCGTCGGCGGCGAATTCGTCCTCCTGTCGGCGCAAGGCGGGCAGAATCTCTATCTCGGCAACAGCCTCGCGAACCACACGGGGCTCGTGACGTTTCCGGCAAACGTCCGCTCTGACCCGATGACGCTCGAGCAGGATTTTCGCGCACTCGCGTCGCATCGCGTTGGGCGCGCGCTCGGCCCGACCGAGGCGTCGAACTACTGGCTGCGAGAGTCGCTGCGCGAGATGGGCTCTAATCCCACGCACGCGATCACGCTTCTCGCACGCAAGGCGCTTTTGTCGATCAGCGCTTTCGAGGTGCCCAACGTACTTTCCATCGGCTACTTCTCGCGCATCTCGCATTCGCTCGCGTGGAATCCTGTTCGCTTCGGCCTTCTGTTTCCACTCGCGGCGCTCGGCATTGCGGCGGCGCTTCGCGATCGCGAGAGGCGTTCGAGCGCGGCGCCCGCCCTCGCGGCGCTTGCCGTGGTCTTCTTCGCACTCGTCGCGTTTTACGTCTCCGATCGATACCGTCTGCCGGCTGTGATGCCGCTGGCGATGTTCGCTGCGATCGGCGCCGCGTCGATGTGGCGCGTCGTCGTCGCGGATCTCGCACGCGCGCCGCGACGAATCGGACGCGCCGCGATCTCCTGCGCCATCGTTGTCGCGTTCGCCGCTCTTTCGAGACTGCCGCTTCTCCCGGAGGGAAGCCGCGGCGAAGCGATGCCGCCCGCGAATCTCGGGAACTCGCTCGCGAAGGAGGGGCGATACGAAGAAGCGATCGCCCGCTACAACGAGGCGTTCGCAATCGAGCCCGACACCGACTTCGCGCTCTACGGAATCGCGGTCGTTTACGGCGATCTCGGCCGCCACGCGGAAGCCGTCGACGCCTTTCGGAAATACATCGCGAAGAATCCCTACAGCGCGCAGGCGTACTACAGTCTTGGCAACACCTACTTCGAGATGGGACGGCCGGACACGGCGCTCATGGCGTTCGAAGCCGCGGTGCGGCTCGAACCGTATTACGCGGAAGCGCATTTCAACATGGGCGCCGTACGCCACGGCCTCGGTGAGCTTGGCGGCGCAATCGATGCGTACGAGGCGGCGACGCGCGCGGCCCCCAATCTTTGGCGTGCGTGGAATAACCTGGGAGTTGCGCTGCTTGCCGTTGGGCGGCGCGAGGAGGGCGTCGCGGCGTTGGAGCGAGCACTCGCCGACACCGGGTACGTCGAGCCGCGAATGAATCTTGCGGATTGTGTACTGCGCGACGACGCCGCGCGCGCGTCCGAGCTTTATGGCTGGGTGCTTGCGCGCGAGAAAAATACCGACGCGTTGCTCGGCCTTGCGCGTGCTCGAGCGAGCCTCGGCGATGCCGCCGCCGCGCGAATGCACCTCGAACTCTTCTTGCGCGTCGCTCCGCCCGACGATGCGCGCCGCGCCGGGGCCGAGGATCTCCTTCGAACGCTCGGCTAGCGCGACGCGCCGGCCGCGCCCGGCGCGAGAAACGCCAACCGTTGGCGTACAGCGTCGACGCCGGGTGAGAGCGCGAGCGCTTCGCGGTAGGCCGCCACCGCGTCATCGCGTCGGCCGCGGGCCTCGAGCGCGAGTCCGCGCGCGAAGTGAAGCTCCGCGTAGTGCGGGTACTTCGCCCGCGCGCGCGCGATGATCGATTCCGCGTCATCGAGGCGGCCCGCTTGAATCTCGATGAGTGCACGGCGAATCAACGCCTCGATCGCGTCGGGCGAGCGCGCGAGCACCGCGTCGTAAGTACGCGCCGCTTCGGCGTAGTCGCCCGCCGACTCGAATGCAGCCGCGCGCTGCGCCGCGGCGAAGCGTGCGTTGCGCGCGCCGATAACGATCGCGGAGCGCTCATCCGGGAAGACATCGCCCGCATCGCCGAGAAGCGCGGGATCAAAGATTTCCGAGTAGGGGAGCGCGATCGCGCTCGGCGGCAGCGCGCCGGAGGCCGGCGCGTCGAGTTCAACGCGAAACAATCGAAAGTACGAGTCTTGATAGACAGGCGTGAAGCGCGTCAATTGTTCGGGATGAAAGTGGAAAAGATACGCGGCGCACGATGTCGAGACGCGCATCCGATCCGCCATATAGCGGTACGATTCCTTCGTGGTGTCGAGAAGCAGGTTCGCCTGATAGAGGAAGTACCGCGCGTTCCATTCCGCGCAGAGATTCCACATCTCCTCCTCGGTGCCGTAGAGGGCAGCTCGCATGCGCCGTTCCTTTGCGCGCAGAGTGCTCGACTCGAACATCGAGTGAAGTGGAACCGGGTGCTCCGTGTCGGTGAGCACCATCGGGCCCGTCGGAAACCAGGTGAGAATCGCGTCGCGTTCCGGGATCTGCGATCGGACCCATGCAGCAAGCCGCGGATTCTCTCCCGGGTTCGTGACGGCCTCCGCGGGTCCCGTCCCAAAGCTCGACTCGACCCAGCGGCGCCACGGATTCTGATCTTGAAAGGCGCGCAGATACGCGATCTCGCAGTTTCCGAGTAGAGCCAGCGCGAGAAACGCGAAGCGTCGATGCCGCGGAGCCACGCTCTCCACCACGGCGGGTACGAGAATCGCGGCGAAAAAGACGAGAAAAACGATCATCCGCTCGACAAGAAGAAAACTCGCCGCAAAAAACAGCGCGAGGAGGAGCGCGAACACGCGCGGTGTGTCGATCTGGGTGCGCAGGAGTACGCGAGCGCCCGCGATGAGTGACGCCGGTCCCCACAACAACATCGTCGACAATGACAGCAGCGCGGTCGCTGCGTTCGGCGAGTTGAACGGGCCGACCCAAAAGACGCGTGCCGCATCGGAGAGAAGCGCCGGGTTGTCGGGCTTAGCGCCGAGGAAGCGGAGTTTCGCGAGGATGAGCCCGGAGACGTGCGCGTACTCGCCCTCGCCGCTTGGGAGAATGCGAGCCGCCGCCATCGCAACTCCGAACGCCGCGCATATCCATGCGGCGGAGACGACTCGCCCCGGACCACTCTTCCGCCAGAGCGCGAGCATGATCGCGAGCGCGGCAACCAGGATGAACCCTGTCGAGAGCAGGAACTTCTTCGCAAGCAGAACGGGGACCGCGACGCCGGAAACGATGAGCACGAGCGATAACACCGTGAGCGTCCAGCGCAGCGCCGAGGCCTCCGCTGGCGTGCGGTCGGATTCGATCGTGGTGGGCGCGAGTCTCCGCGTTGCGATAAGCGTTGCCCAAAGTACGAGCGCGAATGCGAGCAGGTAAAATCGCGCAAGATGCCAGGTCGCAAGCCCGAGCGCGAGCGTTACGGCGGCGCCAACCGCAAGGCCGCGGCTCCTTCGCCCGCCCCTCCACGCTGCGATGAAGAACGCGAACGACGCGAAGAGAAATGGCAGTGTGAAATCCTCGCGGACGAAATTCCAGATCGTCCTGCTGATCGATGCGGGTGACAGCGCGTAGGCGAGCGCGGCCACGAGCCCCGCTGCTGACGTTCGCCACAACGCGCGTGCGGCGAAGAACGCGGCCGCGATCGAAAGACTGGACCACGCCGCGATGAATCCAGCGAGGTAGACGTGAAAAGGCGCGCCGCCGAGAAGCGGACGCAGTGCGCGGTACGAGAGTCCCGCGGCGTATTCCATCCCCATCGTGAACTCGCGAAGCGGAGCGACGCCTTCGGGCCATTGTGCGTCGCGATCGATTTCTGGGACAGCGACTCCCTGCGCGATCATTCGCGCGTAGCGATAGTGGAACGCCGACTCCGACCAGAAGATACCCGTGTCGTCTTGCGAAGCGAAGCGAGGGGATTCGAGGAAAGCTCGGTACTTGTAGGTCGTGCTCGCGAGAATGATCGCGAGGAGCGCGACGATGACGATAGGCCGGAGTTGCTGGTGTGTCGCCGCGCTCGCGCTCGCGGCGGCGTTGACATGGGGCGGCACCGTCATGCGATGCGACTATACACGCTCGGGATGATGCCTTGTCTTCGAAGGGGCGGTGTTACTCGAGACCGTAGCGGGCGATCTTATTCTTCAGACCGCGGCGCGTAAGGCCGAGCGCGGCGGCGGCGCGGCACTTGTTCCCCTTGTGCGTGCGCAGCGCCTCCCGAACCAAGCGAGTCTCGATCTCTTCGACGACATCCGCGAGCCGCTTGCCTCGGCCGCCGGAGACAAGGGTCTCGCTCACGGGATTGCCGACGGTTTCGTCGGAGAGGTCGCGCGCATCGACGAGGGCGTCGGATGAATTGAGCGCGACCGCTCGTTCGACTTCATTCTCGAGGTCGCGAATGTTGCCAGGCCAATCGTGGCTCTCGATGCACTCCATCGCTTCGTCGGAGAAACGAATGCCGGACTTCTTCATCTTCGTTTGGAAGGTGTTGAGGAAATGCTCGACGAGCATCGGAATGTCTTCGCGGCGCTCGCGCAGCGCGGGCAACGCGATCGCGATGACGCGGAGGCGATAGTAGAGGTCCTTCAAGAACTCGCCCTTTTCGACTTGCCCGCGAAGCTCGCGATTGGCCGCGACTATGATGCGGCAGTCGACCTTCTTCACTGTCGTCGAGCCGACAGGCTTGATCTCGCGGCGGTCGACAACCCGCAGCAGTCGTTCTTGGAAATTGCGGCTCGTCTTGTCGATCTCGTCGATGAAGACCGTGCCGCCGTTGGCGATCTCGAAGAGCCCGCGCTTCTCCGTACCCGCACCGGTGAATGCGTTCCGCGCGTGACCGAAGAGCTCGCTCTCGAGGATTGTCTCGGAGAGATCGGCGCAGTTGATCGTGACGAACGGCCCGTCGCTCCAGCGGCTGATCTCGTACGCAAGAAGCCCCTTGCCGGTGCCGGTCTCGCCCTGAAGCAGAATCGTCGACGATGCGCCGGCGACCTTCTTCAGCATTTCAAGGATGTCGAGCATCCGGCGACTGCGCGTGACCACCGCAGCGAAGGGCGATTCCGCCGGCGCTTCGGTGCTGGCGAGTGCCGCGTCGTCCGACACCAGGAGTCCGCGAAGGATGGACCCCGCCGCAACCACGAAATGAAGTTCGAGCCGGCCGAAAGGCAGCCGGTCGTCGCTGGCGCTCCGGTCGACGTACAACAGCCCGGCCCGGCGGCCCGCCTCCATGATTGGAACGATGATGTACGAAAGAACGTCCGCTTCGCCGCCGGAGAACTCGCCGTAGGAGATAACGGCCTCGCCATTCTCCAGTCGCTCGCGATGGCGCTCGGCGATCGAGCGGCAAAGACCACGCGCAGTCGGAAGGGCGACACCGTGGAGTGCCCGGACGCTTAGGCGCATCCCGTCGGACGCGGCGACGAACGCGCGATCCGCGCGCGCCGACTCGACGACCAGCGCGAGGACACTGGAAAGATCGGCGCCCGTCGCATGCGCGGAACGCCGGAGGTTCAAGAACTCCAAGTCGAGAGACGCTGTGTTCTGTGCGGTTTCCGTCTCGAGTTGCCGGCGCAGCGCGTCAATCTCGCGCAGCGCGACGTCGTCCGCTACCTGCGCGTTTGCGCGTTCGGCTTCGCGGAGCAGGCTGAGCGCCTCGAGATTGTTATGAAGCGACATCTCGACGCGGGCGCGTTCGATGAGAACTCCGCCGGCTTCCTGCGCGAGTCCGAGTCCACGGAAGAGTGCTTCCGCGCGAATGAGGTGGTTGCGGGCATCTGATGCGGAGCACCAGAGGCCTTCGCGGACGCGGCCCGCTTCGCGGAGAGTGCGCGCGAGTTCGAGCGGCGCGCCGAGCCTTTCGGCGTGGTGAATCGCGCGCGTGAACGCTGAGCGCGCCCGGTTCTTCTCGCCGCGTGTATGGAAAACGATGCCCAGAACCCGCAACGCAGCGCCCGCGAGTCTCCGGTCCTCGGTTCGCGCGGCCGCGCCGTACGCACGGCGCGCGGTGTCGAACGCGTCGTCGAGTTGATTGCGATGAATGAGAATTTCGGCGACGCGGCGCTGGACGTCGGCATCGTGATCGGTCGGGCCCGACGAGATACTGCGTGAAATGTCGAGCGCCTCCCGGAATCGCAGCATCGCTCCGTCAAAATCGCCGCGCGCGGCAGCCAGCGCACCCGCTTCCTCGACCGCGGCGGCGGACTCGCGGCGCGCGCCACCCTCGCGGGTCGATGCGATGGCTTCACGAACGAGTTGCTCTGCTCGGTAGAACGAGCGACACCACCGCTCGATTCGAGCAAGCCCGAGCGATGCCCGCGCGACGCCGATCGCATCGCCAATGTTGCGACTCATTTTGAGGCTGCGGTCGAAGAGCGACCTGGCGCTTCCCCAGTCGCCGGTATGCGAGTAGACGATCCCCAGGTTCAAGCAACGACGCGCCGTCTGGGAGTAGTTGCCGAGCGATTCGTCGATCTCGGCCGCACGGCGCAAGCACGAGATCGCGGACTGCCACTGCCCGAGGTTGTTATACACGACGCCCAGGCTGTTGAGCGCTTTCGCGGCACCTGCTTGATCTTCCGTCCGGCGGTATGTCGCCAACCCATCTTGGAAGAAGTGCTCGGCATCGCGTAGCCGACCCTCGCGAAGATACACAGCACCCACGTTCAGTTGGAGAAACGCGACTTCGGATTGCTCGTTCGTGTTCTTGAGTTTCTCGAGCGCGAGAAGCCCATGCTCGAGCGCATCAGTATGCTCGCCGCGCTTGCGGTGGATCTGCGCGAGAAACGCGTGCGCGTGACCAGCGGCGAGAGGATCAACGCTCGACGCGGCGCGAGTCTCCGACAGCGCGCGCGAGCCCGAAGAGAGTGCCCCGTCGAGGTCGCCGAGTCCGGCACGGGCGCGGCCCGTCTTGAGTTCGATGCCGGCACGGCGTGCCGGCTCGATTGCGGGCCAATCGGGATGTTCAAGGATGCTGGTGAACTGAGCAAGCGCAAGCGCGTAGCTCTCCGACGTGAGGAACAGATCCCCAACGCGTTCTAGGGAATCAATTGTCCCTTCTTCCCCAATTTGCCGGGGAATGTCGGCTACTCGCTGGACCTCGTCATGAGGCCCGTGATGATTGGGTCTTTCCACGTTCTCCGCGCTCCCGCTCCGCGGGCATGAGTAACGGACCCGTTTCGATTTTTTGCGCTACGCCCTGTTTCCCGCTCCAAGTCACCCAACACTAACGTGCGTTAGAAGCTGATTCTCCTGAGAAAGTCCTTGAGTAGGAACGACTCGATCCAACGCAGCGCACTGATCTCGGCCGCGTAGCGTTCCATCCCGGAGAGCTTCGACGCGCGGCTCTCTTTCGGGTTCTCAACAATGGCGTGTCCTCGCAAGTCGAGCCCAGTGGGATCGACGTCTCCGCCAGTCGGCGGCGCAGAGAACGCACTGTGAGTACCAGCCCCGATAAAGAGCGATGTGATGGTGATGATGAGGAGCAGGGAGATGATCTTGCGGATCATGATTTCTCCTCCCAGCTGAGTGGGGATGAATCACTTGGGAAGTCATAGAACTTCCCAAAACGTGGGCGATTATAGGCCGCTGCTCAGAAAAGTGTCAAGGAAGCGTTTACGCAACGGTCTTGTGTTTGGCCCATTCTGCTAATCGGCATTCAATTCCTTGTACTGAAGCATCTAACGGATTCGCGAACGCCACGGCCCAGTCGGAAATCGAACCGGGGTGGATCGTGTTCCCCGATCCACCCCGGCCCCGTCAGGAATCGCGCATGCGTCCCGACGTGCAAACTTGTAACGAGCAGCTATAGGTGTCCTTTCTGTGCCTTCCGGCTTATCCCAAGCATGATAGTCGTTAAGCCTTAAGCGCGACTGGCTTCCTTGCCGGTACGACGCTCGGGATTTCGCGGAAAGGGAAGTCCTCAGGCATGTCGTCCACAGCCTCTTCCCAACCCCGGTTGACTCCGCAGAAACGGGCGACGACCACGGCAAGGATCACGTAGGCCAAGACGAGCGCGAATGCTACAACGTACATCATGTAAGTTCACCTCCCTCCAATTGGTAGCCCGTTCTATGCCATGTGGTATAGCACTACGCGTGCCAACTCCGAGCGTGCCGATCGTCGCTCCGCGATGATGCCCGCAATACGAGACCCATGACTAACCCTCAATTTTTGATTCGGTTAAGTGTTGACGATGTTCGGCAGGCGACTCCGGCGGCTTGGTGTCCCCGGCGTGAATTCAAGCGCGCGAGTGGCCGCTGTAAACCTGATGCTCGACGATGGGAGAGGCAGTACCCATTTCCGATACGAACGGGCGCAAGCCGCGCTACGTGCGCGGGTCTGCTGGTGGTCGGGGAGCGGACGCTGTCTTGAAGCGGACGGCGACCCGATCGACTTGATCCTGAATTAGCCGAACCAAGCGAGCGAGCATTTCAGCGTGGCCGAGCGACACGGAATGTCCGATCGGCAGATTGACCACGCCAGCAGCCACGGCGCGGGCGACCGGAAAGAGGCCGCGTGCGGCCGCCGAGCCAGGGGCCATGAACTTCCGTGCGAGTGGAAGATCGGGGACCGCCGGGGAGAAGTACGCGCCGGTCTCAACGCCTTCGGACTCCAGTACCGATCGCAACGCGTCGCGAGAGAGGCCGAACTCTTCGGCGTGAACGCGAATCGAAAAATCACGGAACACGGGGAACGTGCCAGGCAGCGACGACTGAAAACCAATTCCGGGGATGTCGTTCAGAGCGGCTCGATACGTTCTCGCGAGCGCGCCGCGTCGTTCGATCTCCGTTTCGAGACTTTGGAGCGATCTGTCGGCCAGCGCCGCCGAGATCTCAGGCTGACGTGCCGACGCGCCACGGCCCGTCCAGTCTCCTGCCACGCTGCGCCCATAGTTTCGCGCGGCCTGAAGTTCGGTCGCAAGACGCGCGTCGGCGGTGGTAACCGCCCCACCCTCGCCGCCGCAGACCAGCTTGGACGGAGTAAAAGAGAAGACCTCAGCACTGCCGAGGGCGCCGACGTTTCGATCCGCGGCGCGTGCTCCGACCGCGTGTGCCGCGTCGAATATCAATCGCAGTCGGCGGCGCGCGGCGATCGACTCGAGGGCTGCAGCCGCCGCAGGGAAACCGGACGTGTGCACCGCAAGAATCGCAGACGTTCGCGGTCCGACGGCCGCCTCTGTCGCGACGGGATCGAGATTCCACGAATCCGCGTCAATGTCGACGGGGCGCGGGGTCAGACCGGCCGCCATGATGGCCTGGAGAACAGGCGGGAACACGTAGGCGGGTACGATGACCTCGCCCTCGAGTCGGAGTGCCTGAAGTAAGAGTGTCATCGCCGAGAGGCCGGAGGAGAATGCGATCGCGTAGGCCGCGCCCGTCTGTGTTGCAAGCGCGCGTTCGAATTGGCGCACGCGTGTTCCCTTCGTGAACTCACCCGACGCGAGGATTTGAAGAATCTCCGGCGCGAGCCGCTCAGAGTCGACGGACACCGGCCCGTAAAGCGGGAGGCCTGGCGCGAACGCGGGTTCACCGCCGAGAATCGCGAGTCGTTCAACAGACATGACGTCATTATGCCACGCGCGGAGTGTGAACCGTCTCTACGTTGTGCCTCAAATTCGCCGCGTGGTAGACTGCCTTTCGTGACTGAACCATCGCGAGCACGGGCGGACGACGGCCGCGTCCCAACTTGGCTCCTCGCCGCGTTTTTTGTCTCCGGTGGCGCCGGCCTCGTCTATGAAATCGTGTGGGCGAAGGTCCTCTCGTACACGCTGGGCAATTCCCTCTTCGCGATCTCGACCGTCATCTCCGCTTTCTTCGGCGGTCTTGCACTCGGCGCGTTCGTGCTCGGTCCGCCCCTGGCGCGCGCGGGTGCGAACATTCGCCGTTATGCCATCCTCGAGGTCGGAGTTGCGGTGCTCGGCATCCTTTCGGTGCCCGCGCTGCGAGCGATTGACCCGCTTTTCATCGAAATCCATCGCACGCTCGGCCCCAGTTTCCCTGTGTTTCTCGCGATCCGATTCGTCGTGGTCTCGGCGCTTCTGCTCGTTCCGACGGCGCTCATGGGCGCCACGCTTCCGCTGCTCGTCGCTCACGCCGAAGGCCGGCGCTTCGGCGGCGCGCTCTCCCGTCTCTATGCGGCGAACACGTTTGGCGCGGTGTGCGGAACGCTTCTCGCCGCGCTCGTGCTCATTCCGGCGCTAGGGCTCGTCGGGACCGCGCTTTTCGCGGCGGCATGCAATCTTGCCGCCGGCGCGCTCGCGTGGATGCGACGCTCGGAGGACCGATCCGTACCCGCCGCCGCCGACCGCGTCTCGGCAGCGTCGGTCGAGCCTGATCCCGCGCCTCTTGCGCCGACCACCGATCCATCGCGGGTATACCTTCTCGCGCTGATTGCCATTTCCGGGTTCGCGGCACTCCTTCTCGAAGTCAGTTGGACACGCGTGTTGACGCTCGTAATCGGCTCTTCCGTGATTTCCTTCGCGATGGTGCTCGCGTTCTATCTCCTCGGCATCGCTGGGGGCAGCGCGCTCATCGCATCCCGGCTTAGCCGTCTCGCGCGCCCGCTCGTCGTCTTCGCGTATCTCGAAATCGCGTTGGCGCTCCTCGTGCTCTCGCACCTCTACCTGTTCCCGCAGCTTCCCGGGGCGTTTCTGAAGATCATGCTCGACCCGCGGATGAACTTGCCGCTCTACCTTGGGGCTCAGGCGCTACTCATCGCCGCGCTGATCGTCCCGCCGTGTTTGTTTCTCGGCGCGCTGTTTCCACTCTCGGCGCGACTCCTTTTCACGAACGACGCGGGGCGCGCGACGGGGTTGACGTACGCGGTGAACACGTTCGGCACGATTCTCGGTTCTCTCGTCACCGGATTCGTGCTCATCCCGGCGATCGGATCGCGACGCACGATCATCGCGGGCGCGCTTATTTCGCTCGTTGTGGGCCTCGCGGCGCTTGTGCGATCGAGTTTGGTCTCGTCGCGCCGCGTGATTGTCGGCGCAGGGTCTGTGGCGATCGCGTTGATTCTCATCTTCGCGGCGCCGGAGTGGGATCTTCGAGTGCTGACGGCCGGCATCTTTCGTCCGGCCGCGGCTGGCGCGATCGCCGGGATAACGGACCCGCGGCGCTCGTCGCAAGACCGCCTCACCGAAGCCTTCGCCGTCGACTCGGTTGTCTTCTACAAGGAGGGCGTCAACGCGACGGTCTCGCTCAATCGCACGACGGCAACAGGCGATCTCTTCCTCAAAATCGGAGGGAAGACGGACGCCTCATCCGGCGATATCGAGACGCAGCTCCTCTCCGGTCACCTGCCGATGCTTTTCGCGCCGGATAGCGCCAAGGTGATGGTGATCGGCCAAGGATCGGGCATGACGCTGGCCGGAGTGCTGAAGTATCCGGTGGTGTCGGCTGAGATTGTCGAGATCGAAGATGCAGTGCTGGAAGCGTCGCGCGCGTTCCATGCAGCCGGTCAAGACCCGCTCAATGATCCGCGGACGCGAATCACCCTCGAGGACGGCCGCACGCGGCTCGCGGTCGAGGAAGGATTGTTCGACGTCGTTATTTCAGAGCCGTCGAATCCGTGGCTCGCCGGCAACAACAACTTGTTCACGACCGACTTCTACAAGCTCGTGCGATCGCGGCTCGCACCTCACGGCGTTTTCGGTCAGTGGATTCAGCTGTACGAGATTTCCCCGGAGACGCTTTCGTCTCTCTTGACTGCGTTTCACTCCGTGTTCTCGAATACCTACGCCTTTCTGACGTTCAACGCCGACCTCATCCTAATCGCCGTCCCGGCCGACGTCCCATTTCGCTTCGACCGGCTTCATTCGCCGGAGGTTGTCGCGGAACTCGCGCGCATCGGGTTGCGCCCTCCCGAACTGATCCTCTCGTACTACTCCTGTGAACTGGGGGAACTTCCCGCGTCGCTCGTGTCGGGCATCGCGAACACCGACAACAACGCGCGCGTCGAGTACCGCGCACCGATCGATCTCTTCAAGGTGGGACGTCAGGATCTGGCCGGCGGGTCGACAGCGTCACTCGCCGAGATGATTCCGCGCTCGCGTGAAATCCCATTCGCGAGAACTCTCGATCTTCGGGACGTCGCGATATGGCGCGCTGAGGGCCTCGCGCGGCGGAACCGCTTCGGATGGGCCCGCGAGGCCGCCGAGTGGCTGAACGATCTCGGGCGCGTTAGCACCGCGGATTCGCTGAACTACGCAATTTCGCTTCTCGAGGTTGAGGCTCGCTCCAAGGCGATCACGACGGACGTGGTGCGGATGGCACGCGCCGGCCGGGTCGCTGACGCGGAGCGGGCCCTCCGCGAATTGTTGGCGCGAACCCCGGGCGATCCCGTGCTTCTCTTCAACTTGGGATTGTTCTTGATGCAGTCGGACCGCGACATGGAGGCGGATTCGCTCTTTGCGATCGTCGCAGACGTGGGGATCGGCTCGCCCGTCGTGCGTTCGCGAAACAATCGCGGCATCATCGCGATGCGGCGCGGAGACCCGGCGAGCGCCCTCGCCTTCTTCCGCGATGCGAGAGCCGTGCGGCCGGACCTGCCGGAGTCGTACTTCTACGAGGCCAAGGTGCTCAACGGCATCGGCCAGCCGTCAGACGCGCTCATCGTCGTGGATCAGGGACTCGTCGTATGCCCGAATGATCCTACGTTGATCGCCGCGCGGGCGGAAATCGCCGCCGGAGCGCCCCGCCAGTAGCCAAGCCGGCTTCCGCACGACTGGCATTCCGCGCGCAAAACACTGCCGAATAATATTTTGTGGGCTAGCCTGAGCGAAGTTGCGTCAATATATCCGAGATATTGGATGCTGCCTGATCTTTGGCGGAGACACTCGGCGATGCGGTCGGCCATTGTATGCCAAGTGTTGGATCACTCCAGAGAATTCCAAACTCGTCGGCCGGATCGTACAGGTCCGTGCACTTGTACACGACCTCGGCGATCTCGCTCGTGACGCAGAAGCCGTGGGCGAAGCCTGGCGGGATGTAGACGCCCCGGAAGTTCTCGGCGCTCAGCACGACACTCGTCCACTTCAGAAATGTCGGCGAGCCTCGCCGGATGTCGACCGCGACATCGAAAATCTCGCCTCGAATGACCCGTACGAGTTTGCCTTGCGGACGGGTGCGCTGCGCGTGGAGGCCCCGCAGAGTCCCGAGGCTGGAGAGGGAGTGATTGTCTTGAACGAAGCGCACATCGATGCCGCCCTCCCGGAACTTCCGCTCGTGATACGTCTCGAGGAAAAAGCCGCGCGCGTCGCGGTGCACTTGGGGCTCGATGACGACGACGCCCGCGATTTCGGTCGAGACGAACCTCATGGTGCGGAATCCTCGTCGACGATTCTGCGCAGGTAGGCCCCGTATTCGTTCTTGTTCATCGTGTCCGCCACGCGAAGAACTTGCGCTGCGTCGATGTACCCCATGTTGTAAGCGACCTCCTCGACACACGCGACCTTTAGGCCCTGACGTTCCTCGATCGCTTGAATGAAGTTCGACGCTTTCAAGAGGGCCTCGTGCGTGCCGGTATCGAGCCACGCGATTCCTCGCCCGAGCCGTTCGACGTTGAGTTCGCCCGCGCGAAGGTACGCGAGATTCACGTCGGTGATCTCGAGTTCTCCGCGCGGCGACGGCTTCAGTGCCGCGGAGATATCGAGCACGCGATTGTCGAAGAAGTAGAGGCCGGTGACGGCGTAGAACGAGCGCGGGTGCGCGGGCTTTTCTTCGAGGCCGATCGCGCGCCCCTCCGCGTCGAACTCCACAACCCCGTATCGTTCCGGATCCCGTACGCGGTACCCGAATACGGTCGCACCCGTAACTCGGGCCGCCGCCCGCTGGAGATATTCGGGAAATCCGTGTCCGTAGAAAACGTTGTCGCCCAACGCGAGCGCAACGCGGTCGTCTCCGACAAAGTCCCGGCCAATGATGAACGCTTGCGCGAGACCCTCCGGCCGGGGTTGGGCCGCATAGGCGATTCGAACTCCGATACGTTCTCCGTCGCCGAAGAGCCGGCGGAAACTCTCCTGGTCCTCAGGCGTCGTGATGATCAAGATGTCGCGGATTCCGGCAAGCATCAACGTCGAGAGCGGGTAGTAAATCATTGGCTTGTCGTAGATCGGAACGAGCTGTTTGCTGACCGCTTGCGTCAGCGGAAAAAGCCGCGTGCCCGAACCGCCAGCGAGAATGATCCCTTTCATCGGACTCCGAACTCCGTGTTGGCCTCGTGTATTCGGGGCACGGTCAATGGACGAAGAGCGCAGATCATATATCAAGGTCGCGCGACGCGGGAGTCTCTATCGTCCGCGCGGATCGCGCGTGTGTAGCGCCATCGATCGGGGCGCCCGTATAATCGCCGGATTGTGAAGCAGCGAAAAGCCAAGGCGAAAACGAGCACCGAGACGGGGCGCCGAAGCGCGCCCGCGACTGGCGTCTCTTCCACTGCCATCGTCGCTGGCTGCGTCGCGATCGCGTTGCTCGTGCGGCTCGTCTATCTCGGAGAGATCCGGGTTCTCCCATTCTTCGAGTTTCCGATCATCGATGGCGCCGAGTACCTCGCGTGGGCGCGGCGGATTCTCGCGGGCGAGGCGATCTGGCGCGAGGTCCCGATCCACGGGCCCGTCTATCCGTACTTCCTAGCGGCCGCGCTCGCTCTCTCCGGGAAGAGCATCACGTTTGCCATTTGCATGCAGTTTCTTCTCGGCGCCGCCTCCGTCGTCTTCGTGTACCGCATCGCGCGCCGTGCGTTCGGCCAGGGCCCAGCGGTCTTGAGCGCGGCGATCGCCGCGGTCTATCCGGCGTTCCTCTATTTCGAAGGACAGCTGCTCGCACCGTCCGTTGTGCTCCTTCTCAATCTCGCGCTGCTCGACAGGCTCGGTGCTTTGCCGGTCAAGCCGACGCCGACGGCGCTCATCGTCCCTGGGATCTTGCTGGGGCTATCGATAGCAACGCACCCAAGCGCGCTCGTGCTTGTCCCCGTGATCGCGTGGTGGTTGGTCCGGCGCGCGTCCGGCGCGTCACCGAGCGCGGAACCGCGAGCGCGTCGCGGCGCGCGCGCAATTCCGGCGCTGGTCTTCGTCGCCGCGACGGTGTGCGTCATCGGTCCGATTGCCCTTCGTAACGCTTCACTCGGAGGAGGCCTGACGCTTCAGCGAAACGTCGGCAAGAACCTCTACATCGGTTTGGGACCGACCGCCGATGGCACGGCGAACATCGCACCCGGCGCACAGTGGGACCGGCTTCGACGGCAGGCGTGGGACGCGGGCGCGCGATCGTCTGCGGAGGAGTCGCGCTACTTTGTTTCGGAGACCGTCGGATTTGCGTTGCGAAACCCCATCCGCGTCGTCGGGACCGTTATCAAGAAGGCGATGTTCTTCGTCAGCGGAATTCATGTCGACGCGAGCCAAGACTTTCGATACTTCCAGACGCACACTCGTGTGTTGAGTTTTCCTCTGCCAGGCGCCGCTGTCTTGATCCCGCTCGCGTTGCTCGGAATGCTCCGGTACTTCCGGCGCGCGCCGCTCCTCGTGCTCTACGTCTGCGGCTATCTCGCGGCGTCGTTCACCTTCGCGTTCGCTACGCGCTACGCGATCCCGGCGCACCCGGTGTTCCTCGTCTTTGCCGCGGCGGCGCTCACTGATCTGGCGCGCGCCGCCCGCGCGCGCAAAGTGGAGTCGCGCGAGATCGCACTTCTCTGCGCGTTCTTATTGGTCGCGAATCTCGATCCCTTCGGATTGCGGAAGCGGCAACTCATTCACGTCCCCGGCTTCATCGCGAAGATTCTCGTCGATACCGGACGGCTCGACGATGGATTGCGCGCGTACGAGCAAGCGGCGCGGGAGTACCCGACCGATCCCGACATCCGCAACGGGTGGGGCACGGCGCTCGATCGCGCGGGGAGGCGCGACGAGGCTCGCGCGCAGTACGAAGCCGCGTTGGCGGCAGCCCCCGAGTTGTTCGAAGCGCGCTTCAATCTCGCCGCGCACGCCCACGAGGCGCGATCTTTCGCGGACGCGCTTGCCGGATATGGCGCGGCGATCGAAGCCGCGCCTTGGCGCGCCGATGCGCGACTCAACCTCGGCGCCGTCTACGCGGAGATGGAGAGCCTCGACCACGCGGCCGCGCAGTTCGACACCGCGCTTCAGCTCGCGCCCGGTTTCGACGAGGCGCTCGCGAATCTCGCGATGATCGAATCGCGCCGCAAAGATCCTGCCGCCGCGGCCGCGATTCTCAAACGGCTCGCCGCGAAAGAGCCCACGCCCGAGCGGTTCGTGAGCCTCGGCATCGCGCTCACGGAGTCGCAGGACTACCTCGGCGCGCAAGACATCTTCCGTCAGGCGCTCGCGCTCGATGACGCTTATCTCCCCGCGCTATTTCATCTCGGAATGAATCTGGCTGGGTTCCAACGTTTCGAAGAGGCGATCGCGATCTGGGAGAGGATCCTCGCGAAGGAGCCGGCAAACGAGGTCGCGCGCACGGCGATCGCGGAGGCGAACGCACGCATTGCAGCACGCGCCGCCGCGGCGAGCACACCGGCCCAGACTCCGGATGAAAAAGAAGAAGGCGGCGCGCCCTCGAAGGACACGCCGCCCGGTACTCCTTAGTGTCGCTCGATCATCCTGACGAAGGCTGGGACGCGATATTGCCTTCGTCGTCGAGCAACTCATCTTTGCTCGGGATCAGAGTCGACCGCACCTTCGCGTTTGGGATCTTCGGGCCTGGGATGCGATCGACCAGGTCTTCCCAACGCGAGTTAATCGAGCACATTCGAGCGACAACGAGCGCGATCGCCAAGTAGACAAGCGCAATCACGCCGAGAATCACGGGGAGTACCATTGCTTATCCCCCGTACGAGCCGGCTCTTTATCCGCTCGATCCGTTCCCACCTTCTCGTCCCCCCTTCGGTTCGAGACGTGTCGGAGCGCTTGGCCCCTCGAAAAACTCGGCGAACTCCTCCTGGGTGAGACCGAGTTCACGCCGGTACGTCTCTTCCCGCGACAGGACCCGCTCCTGCCCTGCGTACCTCACAAATTGTGAGTGTCTGTCGTGTGTACCTCCTGTGGTTGTGTTCCGTGAGAACACTCGCTCCGCTGGTTGGACCGACAAGCCGAGGGAAGAGATCTCCTCCGGCAAATGCTCCGAGGTAGGGATGGGAATTGGCGCAGGGTGTTCGACGCGCGTTGGCGCGGATGGCGGCGTTGCGTGCGGCGCGAGTTCGGCGCGCGAGGACAACACGACCGCTGTCCGCCCGTCGCGCGTGCTGACGATGCGCGCGCAGATAATTTCCACCGCGACCGCATTGCGATACGCGTGAAACTCGTGGCCTTGCGCGTTGATCGATTTCGCGCGATCGCTCTGGACGACGCCGAGCGCACGAATCGGCTCTTCCCAATTCACGTTCCAGAGTTGATACATGCGCCGCACGATCGGGAGATTCTCCGAGAACCACTGGACGTGCGCCGCAAGACGAGTGACGACGTCGTCGGGGGCCGCGCCTTCGACGTCCGCGATCACCAGCCGCCGCCGAACGTCGAGCGCGATCCAGTCCACGGTGCCCGCATTCGCGATCGGAAGTTCCGAGTCGATGATCGAGAGCGCCGGCTCGACGGCGTCGCCCCGCCCCTTGAGCGTCGCTCGTAGATCGATCGCTCCGGGCGATTCGAAGAAAACGTCTATGGTCGGTGTCATCCTGTGGCCCTATCCGCTGGTCGTCGTCTGGCGCGACCAAACTGCGTCGAAGTAGGAGTATGGCGGGCGCCCCGCTGCTGTCGGACGCGTCGCGAGCATGCGCGCGATGCGCGAGAAGACCGGATCATTTGCGTGTGTGTCGATTTCGGCCGCCGGTGTTTCCGGCGGCGTGAACGTCGCGAGCCCGCCGTACGAGCGGACCTGTCGCCCAAGGTAGCGCACGCAGACATCGGAGACTCTGTGGAACGCCTCCTGCGCCTCCGCGGGCCGCGCCGCTCGGTTGACGAGAATCCGGATGCGGGCATCGGGAAGCGCCGAGTGAATTTCTTTCACGCACGAGTAGCCCTCCGCGGCACCTTCGCGCCCCGGCAAGACGACGACCAGATACTCCTCGGCCGAGAGCGCATACGGGTCGCTGGTCGAGATCAGCGAGATGGGGCCGTCAAGAATGAGCGCTCCCGTGTCCGCCCACGATTGCGTGAGCTCATCGAACGACGTGCGGTCGGACGGATGCGGGATGGGAAGCCCGTACTCCGCGTTGCGGCGCGGCACGATCACTCCGGCGCCGACCTGCCATTCATGGGCGACACAACCGAGTTGGCGGCAGGCGTGGGCGACGCGGGCCGCGATGAATGTCTTCCCGCTGCCGGGGCGGAACGCGGTGATGAAGAGCGTGCGCGGGCGTTGCGGGAGTGGCGCTGGCTTCGAGTTGCGCACCGAGAAAAGCGAGTCGCGTTCAGGCGCCGGCGCGGGGTCCACCGCGGCTGGACCCGAGAAGAAGAGCGGGCTAAAGTCGGCGATCGATCGCCCGGGCTTCCTTGTGTCTCTATCCATGACGCCGCGCTCCCGACGAGGCGATCGTTTCCAATGTAATGCCGCGGCGCGCGACCACTCCGCGCGACGCGATCCGGCGCGCCGGGCGTCGGAAGCGTTCCTCGAGTGCGATCTCGTCTGCGAAGGCGGCGAAGTCGGCGGCGCCGCGTGAGTGTGGCGCGTACTCGAAGATCGTTTGTCCGCGCTGGAACGCCTCCCGGAGTTTGACATTGACACGTATCGCGGTCGCATACATCTTCGCGCCGAATCGTTGCCGCAACTCAGCGAAAACCTCGCTCGCGAAACGGGTCCGTTGGTCGAACATCGAACACAGCGCGCGAACCTCCAATGGGCGGTGAGTCTCGTGCCGCACCATGTCGATCATCTCCGAAAGCTGTTCCAGTCCCGGGAGGGCGAACGGCGAAGAGTCGACCGGAACGACGGCCGCGTCGGCGGCCGCGAGTGCGTTGATGGTCATAAGCCCGCCGGCCGAGGGACAATCGATGACGGCGAAGTCGTAGCGCGGAGCGACACGGGCGAGCTTATCGCGCAATCGACTCTCGCGTGCCGGGGCACCGTACAGCGCGAACTCAGCTGCACGCAAGATGACAATGCCCGGCGCGAAATCGAGATTTTTGGAATGCGTGCGAATGATGTCGTCGAGCGGTACGAACGAATCGATGAGCACATCGTAGATGCTCTTTTCGGAGCCGTCGTCGACAAAGCCGAGAGCGAGCGAAGCGTGAGCGAGCGGGTCGATATCGACGAGCAGCGATCTCCGGCCGCGAGCGGCCAACGCGGCCGCCAAATTCACGGCCGCCGTAGTCTTACCGCATCCGCCCTTCTGGTTGACGATCGCGATCGTCTTCACGGGCTTGCCTCATTCCCCAGTCGCTGCCGGGGATGGAGTTTCGCGGTGCCGATGTCCGGCGAGATTCCTGCGCGCTCTGCCTCTATTCGTCTCCGATGGCGGCTAGCAAAAAAGAAAACGAGACCTGCGCGGCTTTCGTGCCGGGGTCTCGCTGGATGCTCGAACTCAAAGTTGTCGTCCCCGGGGTCGCGGCTCCGCATCGCCGCTGCCCACTCCGCCCCTGCGCTCGAGACGACATCGCCGAGATATGTGCGTCGTATCCGAGGCGCCCAGATGGAGATGTAGTGAAACAGCTCGCACGGTAGAAAGGGGCCAGATTCTTGTCAACAAGAAAATCGAGTTACGGCATTGATTTGCTCGCGTTCGGCGCACACCCGGATGACGTTGAACTGACCGCGGGCGGGACTTTGGCGAAGGCGGTCCGCCAGGGCTACGCGGTCGGGATCGTCGATGCCACGCGAGGCGAGCTCGGTACGCGCGGATCCGTCGCGGTCCGCGCACGCGAAGCAGCGAGGGCCGCTAGGTCGCTCGGCGTGAGAGTGCGAGAGAACTTAGGACTTCCCGACGGGCATCTTTCCGCTGCCCCCGATGGACTGAAGCGGGTCGTCGAAGTGCTGCGCACCCTCCGCCCGCGCGTGGTCATCGCCCCGTATTGGGAGAGTCGTCATCCCGACCACCGCGCACTTTCAAACCTTGTTCGGGATGCATGCTTCTTCGCCGGGGTCAAACGCTGGCCTGCGCGAGGTCTCGCCGCCCGTCCGGCGAAACTCATATTCGCAATCGCGTATACCGGCGCGGCTCCGAGCTTCTACGTCGACGTCTCCCGGGACTTCTCTAGGAAGCTAAATGCAATTCGCGCATATCGATCTCAAGTTGTCGGTCAAGACCGCCTCGGGGATGTCTTTCCGTCTGGCCGACCGCTGTTAAATGCCATAACTGTGATTCACGCCGGCTACGGCGCGTCGGCTCAGGTGGAGTACGCCGAACCGTTCTGGATGCGCGAGGCGATGCGAGTCGACGACGTGACCCGTCTTCCGCTCATCTCGATGTGAGGCGGGAACTGAACGCAAAGCGGCGACGGACGCCGCCGTGGGGCGCGTCCGCGACGGCGAGCCTCTTGCTGGCCGCCGAATCCGCCGATCATCGGAGCGTCATGCTTCCGCGCGCCTATCAGCTTCCGAGCATCAATCTTTGGAGCGAGCCGGCTCGTCCGGAAACCGGGGCGACGATCGTCGCCGCAGTGCCGCGGGGAACGCCCGTCGAGATCCTCGAAGAGATCGCGGGTGGATGGATCCGCGTGCGTGCTGTCGTCGCGTCAGGGATACGCGAGGGTTGGGTGCACCGGACGTTTCTGAGTCGCGGCTGGTAGTCGCGGCTGCGCGCGGTCGAAGCTGTGCGCGAACCTTCGCGGCGGATCAAGAGTCGCTGGCTGGCTTGACCGGATCGAGCGGGAAGCGGAACTCGGGATCCGCGGCTGACAGTTCGGCGGCAACCTGGCGTAGCTTCGACTCGTACGCCTTTTCGTCGCCGGAGCCGAGCGAGCGCTTCCATGCGTTGTAGTGATCGAGAAACTCATCGCGCCGCTGACGAAGGTTTTCCTCCCGCGCGAGCCCTTCGATGTCGCGACTGATGTGGAAGATTTCGCCAGGCGAGAGTTCCTTTCGGATGTTGAGGTACTCGCCGCGCATGTAAGAAAGAATCGAGAGGTACTTTTCGTAGCCCTCGGAGAGCTTCATCAGAACATCCGCCAATGCCCGCCGGTCCTCGCGCATCTGGCGTGTCAGCGCGCCGGCGATTTGGTAGTACGCCTTGCCGCGTAGGACGGCATCGCGGCCGCGCGAGTCCATCGTCGACAACGCAGTCCGCGGAGCGTCGAAGATTCCTTGCGAAAGAAGCAGATAGTCCGCGTTCACCTTGTACGTGATGAATTTCACGTAGTGATCGCGCGTGTACTGCAGCCGTTCGTAGATGTCGCTTTCGTATGCGGAGACGTACTGGTTCATCCAGCTGTGGTATTTCGCGTCGACGAGTGACGAGAGGAGCAACGCGAGATAGACGTTGACGTCTTCGTCGTAGACGTCGGCGTTCGATTCGAGGCCGGTCGCGATCCGCGAGTTGAGGAGCGAGTCCATGACGAATGAAACGACGGGCTCGGCGTCGCCCTGCTGCTTCGTCGTATTCACGAACCGCTTGATTTCCATTTGCTGCCTCCGAGGGCGATCGTGCGCTGCAAATGATCAGGCAATCGAAGTGCCAACCGTTAGCGACGCGTTTTGTGCGAAATCGCGCGGATCTTAGCAAGATGTTCCTCTCATCTCGCGTCGGGCGGATTTGAATTCGGGCAATGTGCGACGACCGTTCTCGTGCGGCGCGGTCCCGAACTGCAAAGAGCGGATTCCGGCTGTTCGTGCTCCAGTCGACTTCTGTTGGCTGGGGCGCGCGGGGCGTCGGCTTCGTCGAACGCGAATTCGCGCTGAACCTACGACGTGCCACCGCGCTACGCGCGATATACGCGCGCATGCAAGCCGCCGATCCCGGCACACCGATTGCCATCGACCCATCGCGCAGGCGACCCATTCGTAGGAATCATCAATGGGAAGGTCGGGGTCGCAGCGTCGGGGGAGGCCGCGCGAGGCTCGGTAGTTGGCATCGCTCTGGGATGCGCGCTCAGGTGAGGGAGCATGTCGTCTCGATCGAGCGAGAGCCGGGTCATGGGCCTCCCCTCGGACGAAGCCGGGAGAACTCTGAGGTTCGAGATCGACGGGGGTCGGTCGTTGGGTGGGGTGGTGTGGTGCGAGTTCCCGGCTTCGCCCGAGGCAACAAACCCGCGCGCTGCGGCGTGCGCGACGCTAGTCGTGCGTTCCGAGGAAAACGCGAAGGTCTGCGAGTAGCTCCGGGGCCGACGCGTAGCTCGTGAGCTTTCCGCGGCGAACGAGCGAGAGTCTGCCTGTTTCCTCGGAGACGACGATCACGACCGCGTCGGTTTCTTCCGTGATGCCCAGCGCGGCGCGATGCCGTGTTCCGAGCGTGCGTGCGACAGTCTCCGATTGCGAAAGGGGGAGAATGCAGCCGGCGGCTACGATTCGATCCTCGATGATGATGGCGGCGCCGTCGTGCAGTGGCCCCTTCGGCAGAAAGATGCTCTGGATCATTTCCGCGGTCACCAATGCCTCGATTCGCGTGCCGGTCTCGATGTAATTGCGCAACGCGGCGGATCGTTGCAGCACGATTAGAGCGCCGATTCGTCTCGCCGAGAACTCTTGGGTCGCTCGCATGATCTCCGGCAGCGTTTCACGCCTTGGGATTCTGAAAAACTTGCGGTAGAGAGGGCTCTGGCCCGCCTGCGACAAAAACCGGCGAAGCTCTGGCTGGAAGATGACGACGAACGCGACGATCCACACGGTTTGAAGGCCAGAAAAGAGCCAATTAAGAGCATTGAGTTGCAGGGCGCGCGAGATCACCGACAACACGAAGATGACGGCGAGCCCGATAAACATCTGAAACGCTCGTGTCCCTTTGACCATGACGAGGAGCTTGTAGAAGACGAACGCGACGATCGCAATGTCGAGCGCGTCAAGGAGCCAGAGATACGACATCAGTCGCCCGTCTTAGGATCGGGGTTCGCCCCGAAGATGGCGTCGAGCGTGTCGAGAAACCGCCGCGTTTCCGCGACGTCGTGCACGCGAATCATCGATGCGCCGCCGAGGCGTGCGGCCTCCGCGGCGGCGAGCGAACCCTCGAGACGTTCGGTCACGCCGCGGCCTAGAATCGTTCCGAGGAAACTCTTGCGAGACGCGCCGACAAGCACCGGAAGCCCCAAGCTCGAGATCTCGCGGAGCCGTCGAAGAATCTCGAGGTTGTCTTCGAACGACTTCCCGAATCCGATTCCTGGGTCGATCCAGATCGAGTCGCGTTTCGCGCCGGTGCTCACCGCGAACATCGCACTCTCGATCAACTCTGCTGCGACCTCCGCCATGACGTCATGATAGTGCGGATTCGACTGCATTGTCTTGGGGGTTCCACGGATGTGTGAAATGACGATCGGTGCGGCGGCGTCCGCGGCGACCTTCGCGATCCTCGGATCGCTGCGAAGCCCAGAGATGTCGTTGATGATATCCGCCCCGGCGTCGAGCGCTCGCTCGGCGACGACGGCTTTCGTTGTGTCGATCGAGATTGGCCTCGGAAAGTCTGCGCCAAGGCCTCGGATGACGGGCAGCACCCGATCGAGTTCCGTTTCGACGGGAACAGGCGCGGAGCCGGGGCGCGTCGATTCTCCGCCGATGTCGATCACGTCGGCGCCCGTCTCGGCGAGGCGCCAAGCACGACGGATGGCGCTTTCAGGCGTGACGTGCTCGCCCCCGTCCGAGAATGAATCGGGCGTGACGTTGAGAATGCCCATGATGAGGGGGCGAGAAGAGAGCGCCAGGGACTTGCGGCGGCAAGCGAGGATTCGCGGTACCGGGGGTCCGGATGCGGCGCGCCGCATGAACGGCGCTGCCGTCTCGCGAAGGTTCGGGTACTCGTCGAGCAGGGAAAGGACATCGTCTATCGATCCGCCGAAATAACACGTCACGGGGCGTGAGTCCGCCGATGGCTTCTCGGGTGCTTCGACCGGCGAGTGGAGAACCGCGGGCCGGCGTGTAGACGCTGCGATTGCGAGCGCGATTGCCGGTGTCAGCCCACTCAAAGCGAACAGTTGTCGCGAGGAGTTCGAGGCGAGTTCGAGGAGCGAGCCTGGCGGGACGCGATTGCGCGCCGCTTCCCGCGCGGCATCGATGGGAAGCGGCAGCGCAATGGCACGAAGCAGCTCGCGAGCGCTCAAGCCCGGCGCTCTCGCGAGTAACGCCGGCGCCAGCCCAACGGATAGTCTCCTACGACGGACTTTCGCCGGGAGCGAGATGGGGAGTGCGTCGCTCGACGGGCGGAGCGAGCTTTTCCTCCGCCGCCTTCTGGATCGGTTCTTCGTCTTCGGTCTTGCGCTTTGGCGGTGTGTCGATGAGTCGCGGTGGAAGCGGCAAACCGTCGAGCACCATCTTGATCTCGTCGCCGTCGAGCGTTTCGCGCTCCAACAGAACGCTCGTCAGCGCGTGAAGCTTGTCGATGTGCGCTGAGAGGATCTCGACGGCTCGCCGATACGCGCCGTCGACGAGCGCGCGAAGCTCTGCGTCGATCGCAATCGCCGTCTGCTCGCTGTAATCGCGGTGCTGCGCGATCTCGCGCCCGAGAAAGATCTGTTCGTCCTTTTGACCGTAAGCGATGGGCCCGAGTTTTTCGCTCATGCCCCACTCGCAAATCATCTTCCGGGCGAGGTTCGTCGCCTTGTCGATGTCGTCGCGGGCGCCGGTGGAGAGTTCGTTGAAGATGAGCATCTCGGCCGCGCGTCCGCCCATCGTCATCGCCATCATCGCGAGGCAATACGCCTTCGACCACTTGTGCTTCTCGTCGATTGGCAGAAGCGCCGTAACACCGAGCGCGCGCCCGCGCGGGATGATCGTCACCTTATGCAGCGGATCCGCCTCGGGCAGGTACGTCGCAACGATGACGTGTCCCGCCTCGTGATAGGCGGTCCCGCGCTTCTCTTCGTCGGACAAGACGAGGCTTCGGCGCTCGGTCCCGATCATCACTTTGTCGCGCGCGGCCTCGAAATCGAGCACCATCACTTCCTTGTGATTGCGGCGCGCCGCCAGAAGCGCGGCTTCGTTGACGAGGTTCGCGAGATCGGCGCCAGAGAGCCCTGGGGTTCCGCGCGCGAGCCGCTTCAAGTCGACATCCTTCGCGACGGGAATCTTCTTCGTGTGGACCTTAAGAATCCCTTCGCGGCCGAGGACGTCCGGCATGTCGACGACGATTTGGCGGTCGAAGCGCCCCGGCCGCAGGAGCGCCGGGTCGAGCACATCGGGCCGGTTCGTCGCCGCGACGAGGATCACACCGTCGTTCGAATTGAAGCCGTCCATTTCGACGAGGAGCTGGTTGAGCGTCTGCTCGCGCTCGTCGTGTCCGCCGCCGAGCCCCGCGCCGCGGTGCCGCCCGACCGCATCGATTTCATCGATGAACACGATGCACGGCGCGTGTTTCTTCCCTTGCTCGAAGAGGTCGCGCACGCGCGACGCACCGACACCGACGAACATCTCGACGAAGTCGGAGCCGCTCATCGAGAAGAACGGTACGCCCGCCTCGCCTGCGACGGCTTTCGCGAGCAGGGTCTTTCCCGTACCCGGCGCGCCCAAGAGGAGTGCACCCTTCGGAATCTTTCCGCCCAACTTGTTGAATTTCTGCGGGTCCTTCAGGAAGTCGATAATCTCCTGAAGCTCCATCTTCGCTTCCGTCGCGCCCGCGACATCCTCGAACGTGACCTTCGGGCGGTTCCCGGTCAGCAACCGCGCGCGGCTCTTTCCGAACGAGAACGCCTTATTTCCGCCGGTCTGCATTTGCCGCATGATGAAGATCCAGAACGCGAGGATGAGCAGGATCGGCAACCACGAAAACAGCAGCGAAAGCCAGTTCACGCCGGGGGGCTTCGAGGAGATCTCGACGGCGGGGTTGTGCTCCCACACTTTCTCCGGCAGGTCCGGGTCGACGGCGGGCAGGTAGAGCTTAAAACTGATCGCCTCTTGCGTCGGCATCGGCGGCGCTACGACCGTCGTTGCGACCGTGAACTGCCCATGGACTTCCTTCTCCATGACGAGGACAGACTTCACGTTCGCCTTCTTCACTTCGGCCATGAACTGCGAATAAGAGATTTCGACCTCGCGCGGCCGGCCGTTGTAGTAGAGCCGGTGCGCCACGAGCAAGATCAGCATGAGGACGAACCAAATCGAGACCGACTTCATCGCGCGCCCGTAGCGCGCGGGGTCGCGTCGCGGACCCGAGCCTTTCGATCCGGCGCCACGTCCTGGCTGGCGCGAAGCGCGGCCCTCTTCCCCCGACCCGTCGTCAGATTTCTCGTTGAGATTCCGAAGCTCTCGGCTCTCGTGCACGCTCTTCTACCTTTTACCTTTCTGCCGGCGCAATCGCCGTCTCGTTCAATGCCACGATGTGTGGAAGGTTGCGATATCGCTCGGCGAAATCAAGGCCGTAGCCGACGACGAATTTATCCGGAATATCGAAGCCGACGTACTCGACGCGGACGTCCGTCTCGCGCCGCGCCTTCTTGTCGAGCAGCGCGCAGATCCGCAAGCTCGTCGGCTGCCGTGTCTCGAGAGCCTCGCGTATGTACGCAAGCGTGAGCCCCGTGTCGACGATGTCCTCCACGATGATCACGTCTCGCCCCTCGATATTCATCGTGAGGTCCGACTGAATGCGAACGACGCCCGAGCTGCGAGTCTCTTTCCCGTACGACGAAACAGCCATGAAGTCGATCTCGAGGTCGATCTCGATTGCACGCATCAGATCCGCGAGAAAAAGTACGCCGCCGCGCAATACCGTGACGAGCACGGGGACCTTGCCTGCGTAGTCGCGCGAAATCTCGGCGCCGAGCTCATGAACACGCCGCTGTATCTCTTCGCCGGAGATGATGATCTCGCCCAGGCGGAGGGAGCGTTCGTGCAGCGCGATCGCATGAGTGCTCATCATCGATGTCCCCAAACTCTCATCGGTTTCTCTCTCCCGGCGCTGAAGGCTCGAACGCGAGGACGAGGGCCTCGCGCGTAGTCTCGGAGATTGCGGCTTCGCGGCTGACGGCGTGCCCGACGACCCAGAGAACGCGCTCTTGATCCGCCACGACGGGGACTTGGTCTCGTTCGGTCCAAGGAACTTTTCGGTCTACGAAGAGATCTTGAATGGATTTTCTCCCGAGCATTCCGCGAGGTGCGATTCGATCGCCAGGCTTCCGGCTGCGCACTTCGAGAGGGGGGGCGATCCACTCGAGGTCGAACTCTACAGCAAATGGGTTCCGAGAGCCATAAGGCCCTCCGACGGCGCGCGGAGCGGCGGCAGGCCGGTGCGAAAGACGTGCGGCGAGCTGCGCCGCGTCGGGCAATCCGACCGAGCCGGGGATCGCGAGCGGAAAGCAGTAGGGCGAGCGGGACGCGCGGGTGCGCGCGATCTCGAGGCGGTTGCCCGCGCGGCGTGCGACGAGCGCATTCGGCAGCTGCAGCGTGCGGCGGCCTGGCGCGCTCGCCGCGAGGGTGACGAGCGCCTCGATGTGCGCCGCGTCGAGCGCGCACGGGGCGCTCGCGGGCGGCCCAACGCGGAGCGCGGCGAGGCGCAGCACGAACGGTGCGACGGCGGGACCAGCCGCAACGAGCCCCGCGGTGTCGAGCGCGATTTCCTCCGGGCGCTCGGAGAGCAAGATCTGCTCGAAGACGACCGCCGCTTCCTTCGCGAGCAGTTCGTCGATCGCGCTCTGATGGCGCGCGAAGCGCCCGAGCGCGCGCACAACGTCCGGGTTCACGAGCGACGCGGCCCGCGGGAGAATCTCCATGCGAACGCGGTTGCGCAGCGGCTCCATCGAGCGATTCGACGAGTCCTCACGGTGATCGGCGCCGATTCGTTCGAGGTAGCCAAGCAGCTCGTCGCGGCTCCGCTCGAGAAGCGGACGAACGACGCGCAGGTTCGAGCCGTCCGCAAGTGGCCGCTCGAGTCGAACGCCGGAAAGCCCCGCTGGGCCAGCTCCGCGAAAGAGACGCAACAGCACCGTCTCGGCTTGGTCGTTCGCCGTGTGGCCCGTCGCGATCACGCTGCAGCCGGCGTTCGCCGCGGCCTCGCCGAGAAACGCGTACCGGACGCGGCGCGCGGCCGCCTCGAGCGATTCGCCGCGCCGCCGAACGACGCGCCGGGTCTGGATGCACGCGGGAATCCCAAGATGCGCCGCGGCGTCGCGCACGAACGCCGCGTCCTCCGCGCTCTCGTCGCCGCGCAACGCGTGGTCGAGATGCGCGACGGTCAGCGTGAGGCCAAGGTGCGGGGCGACGGCACGAAGGACGTGCAAGAGCGCGATGGAATCGGCGCCGCCAGATACCGCGATCAACACGCCCTCGCCGTGCGACACGAGGCCCGCGCCGCGCAACGTTCGGAGCACAGCGTGCTCGAAGCGGTCGAGACGTCTTTTCATCGGCGGCACACAGACGGACGAAAAAGATGGTGGCGGTGCAGGGATTTGAACCCCGGACACAAAGATTATGATTCTTCTGCTCTGACCAGCTGAGCTACACCGCCAAGAAGGTAGCGAATCGATGGCTGAAGTCGTGAAGACTGTTGGGGCGCAAAGTGTAGGGAGCGGGCGAAATCATGTCAAGCATGTTGCCGCGCCGGTGCGCGCCGGCGAACTCGACGCCTATCGCGACGCGAGGAGGCGCGTGACGAGCCCGATGAACGCGTCGAAGTCGACGATCGGCTTGCCGACGTACTCGTCCGCGCCGCTCGCGGCGAGCAGCGCCTCGCGATCGCCCTTCATCGTGTGCGCGGTCGCGAGCACGACCGGCACGTCCGCCGATCGCGGATCCGCTTTGATCAGCCGCGTGATCTCGAGGCCGTCGACGGGTTGCCCCTTGTAGATGCTTCCCGAAAGCGACACGTCCATGATGACAAGCGCGACCTCGCGCGCCGTCACGAGTCGCAGTGCTTCCGCGGGATCCTCCGTGTGGTGAACGGTGAACCCGCCGCGCCGCTCGAGAACGCGCGTGATCAGCTTCACGTTGCTCGGCTCATCCTCGACGAGAAGAATTCGCGCCGCCACTTCGCCGCTCATACGTTGCGAGCCTCGTTCGCCATCGCGAACCGCGCTTCCTCGTCCCGCGCGATGCGCGCGAGCGCACGATTGAGAATGCCGGGATCCTCACCCAGACGCGCCTTCGGAATGACGCCCCACACGTGCCCCGCGCGAAGGAGGCGACCGTTCGCACCGCTGGCGAGTTCCGGGTGGTTCGTGACGATGAGAATCTCCGGCCGCTCCGACGGCGCCATTCGCGCAACTTCGCGCAGCACGCCGAACCCGTCGAGCTCCGGCATGTCGAGATCCAGAAGCACCAGATCGATCGGCGGACTCGCGCTTCGCAGCGCGTCGAGCGCGGCGACGCCGTTTACCGCTCGTGAGACGATCGTTCCTTGCGTGCGCGTGATCCGCTCGACGATCGTCGCCATCGCCGAGTCGTCGTCGGCGACGAGCACGCGCCGCACGCGGTGAACGCCGCGCGACGGCAACGCGTGGAGGTGGCGCAAAAGCTCCTCGGCGGAGACGGGCTTACGAACGATCGGGATCGCGCTGTGGTCGGAGCCTTCCGCGGGAATTCCCTTCCCCGCGCTCTCCGGCGAGCCCGTAACGATGACGATCTTGCAATCCCAACTGAATTGCGCGGCGCGCGTGACGAGATCGACGCCCGTTTGCACCGCGGCGCCTGGAACCTCGGGCAATCCGAGATCCACCGTCATCGCGATCGGGCGCATCTCCTCGGCAAGATGGAGCGCTTCATCGGCGGTACGCGCGACCATCGCGCGGAAACCGCCGGAGCGGATCACGCGGTAGAGATAGCGCGCGAACGAAGGGTCGTCCTCGACGACGAGTACGAGGGGCGCGGTCGGGTCGCAGTCGGCGAGAATGGCTTGCGCCTCGCCGGCGATGACACCCTCGGTGCGCTCGGTCTCGCGCGCCGCCGGGAGCGCGAACCAAACGCGCGTGCCGCGGCCTTCGCCATCGCTGGCCAGCTCGATCGTGCCGCCCATGAGTTCGACGAGGCTCTTCGAGAGAGCGAGCCCAAGGCCCGTTCCGCCATAACGCCGCGTCTGCGATCCGTCGACCTGCGTGAATTTCTTGAAGAGTTCGGGCTGCTTTTCCCTCGAGATGCCGATTCCCGTGTCGGCGACTTCGACGACCACGGAATCGTCCTCGCCGCGAAACGCGCGCACCGTCACCGAACCCTCGTGCGTGAACTTGATCGCGTTGCCCACGAGGTTGATCAGAACTTGCCGCACGCGTTCGGAATCGGCGAGCGCTTCGGGGAGCCCCTCCTCGACGTGAAACGAGAGCCGGAGGGAGCGCGTCTTCGCCTGAACGCCCATGAGCCGCTCGGTCTCGCGAAACTCGGCGTTCATCTCCACCGGTTCGCGCGCAACCTCGAGCCGCCCCGCCTCGATCTTCGTCAGGTCGAGCAGGTAATTGATCAGCGAGAGAAGATGAAGACTGGAGCGATGGGCGTCGCGCAAGAGGTCCATCCGTTCCTTCTCGTCGTCGCAAATCCCCTCGAGAATGAGCGACAGAAAGCCAATGATCGACGAGAGGGGCGTGCGCAGTTCGTGCGACATGTTCGCGAGAAATTCGCTTTTGAGGCGGTTGGCCTCCTCGGCGCGGTGACTCTGCAGAAGCAGCTCTTCGTTCTTTCGCGAAAGTTCGAGCGTGCGCCGCTGCACGAGCGACTCGAGTTGCCCTGTGTTCTGCTCGATGAGCCGTCGCGACTCGACGAGATACGCGGTCATGACGTTGAAAGACTCGGTGAGTTCGCCGACCTCATCGCGTGTCTTCGACTCGAGCCGCAGTTCGAAGTTGCCGGCGCTGATTTTCTGCGCGGCCTTCGTGAGCGAACGCAGCGGCTGCGCGATCTGCCGGCTCACGAGGCCCATCGCGACGCTGTTCGCCGAAACGATCAGGAGCGTGAAGAGGAGAATCGCGCGGCGGTTCGCGCTCGATCGTGCGTAGACGCCATCGAGCGAGTAGAGAACGGAAACATGTCCGAGCACGGCGCCCGCGGGCGAAATGATCGTTTCGGTGATCGTCTCGGTGTGCGCGGCGTTCGCAAGGCGGCTTCGATGGCGCGCCTTCTCCGCGTGATTCTCGACCGGAGGAAAGCTCGCCGCGACGTCGCCCTGCGCGTCGTAGACCTGCGCCGTCAGCACCTCGGGTACGCTGCCGAATCCGGTGAGGCGCGAGGAAACCGCGTAGAGGTCTTCGAAATCGAGCGCCGGCGCGAGGCTCGTTCCGATGGCGTTCGTCACGTGCCGGATCTCGCGCCGAAGCGCGGTCAGCGCGTCGCTCTCGTGCTGCGGCGGGAAATACAGATAAACGAACGTCGCGTTCGCGATCAAGAAGACGATCGCAACGGCGACGAATTTTAGGCCGAGCGAATTCTTGAACAGAGTGATCCGAAGCGTAGACGCGATCGAGTTGATGGCCATCCCTCCGCAACCGATCCGAAGGACCGACGACGCGCACGCGTGCGCACGTAAGTTTCGGCAGAAACGGAGATTGGCTTTATGGGTGGCGGCGCGAAACCGGCGCCGCTAGCGCGACGCTTCGACGCGGGGCCGGCCGTCGGCGGAGCGGTCGTGCGGAACGCTCTCGAGGCCCCAAATCTCTCGTGCGTACTCGCGAACGGCGCGGTCGCTCGAGAACTTGCCGATGCGCGCGACGTTCATGATCGCGCGGCGCATCCACGCCTCGACGTTTCGAAACTCCGCACCGGCCGCGGCCTGCGTGTCGATGTACGAGGGCATGTCGGCGAGGTGGAAATAGTGGTCACCGTGTTCGACGATCGACTGGAAGAAATGGTGGAAGATCCCGGGTTCGTCGGGACAAAAGCGATCGGACTTAAGCGAATCCATCACGCGCGCGAGGTTGGGGTTCGACGAATAGAGGTCGCGCGCCTTGTACGATCCGGCCTTGCGGCTTGCGGCGATTTCGTCGGCGCGCATTCCGAAGATGAAGATGTTCTCCGCGCCGACCTCTTCGCGAATCTCGATGTTCGCGCCGTCGAGCGTTCCGATCGTCAATGCGCCGTTCATCGCGAACTTCATGTTTCCCGTCCCGGAAGCCTCGGTTCCCGCTGTGGAGATCTGTTCCGAGAGATCCGCCGCCGGGATGATTTTTTCGGCGAGCGACACGCGGTAGTCGGGCAGGAATACGACGCGGATGAGGCCGCGCACCTTCGGGTCGTTATTTACGACGCTTCCGATGCTGTGCACGAGTTTGACGATGCGCTTGGCAGCCCAGTATCCCGGCGCGGCCTTTCCCGCGATGATGTGCGTGCGCGGGAACGGCGGCTCGATTCCGTCTTCGACGAGGGTTAGGTACTCATGAATGATGTGCATGAGATTGAGGAGCTGCCGCTTGTACTCGTGAATGCGCTTTGCCTGAATGTCGAAGAGCGAGCCGGTGTCGACCTTGATGCCTGTCAGAAGGCGAATCGACTTCGCTAGGCGCTCTTTGTTGGCGCGTTTGATCGCGGCGAACTCGTCGCGGAATCCCGCGTCGTCGGCGAACGGCTCGAGGCCGCGCAGCGCGTCGAGGTCCGTCACCCACTCGTCGCCGAGCGTCTCGGTGATGAGCCCCGCGAGCGCTGGGTTCGCCTTCAGCAGCCAACGCCGCTGCGTGACGCCGTTCGTCTTGTTGTTGAAACGCTGCGGCCAGAGTTCGTGGAAGTCGGGCGCGAGCGAGGTCTTCACGAGTTCGGAATGGATGGCGGCGACGCCGTTTACCGAGTGGCAGCCGACCATCGCGAGGTTCGCCATCCGCACGAGTTTTTCGCCGCCCTCTTCGACGAGGGACATCCGCTTCATTCGGTCGAGATCGCCGGGCCACACGGTCAACACGTGTCGCAGGAACTTGTCGTTGATCTCGTAAATGATCTGGAGGTGTCGCGGGAGAACTCGATCGAGGAGCGACACGGGCCACTTCTCGAGCGCCTCCGGCAGAAGCGTGTGGTTCGTGTACGCGAGCGTCTCCTGCGTGATCTTCCAGGCGCGCGCCCACGGGATTCCCTTCTCGTCGATCAGCACGCGCATCAGCTCTGCGACGGCGAGCGCGGGGTGCGTATCGTTGAGTTGAATCGCCACCTTGTGAGGGAACTCGTCCCACGGCTTCTTCGATTTTTCGAAGCGGCGCACGATGTCGGCAATCGCGCAGCCGACGAAGAAGTATTCCTGCAAGAGGCGCAACTCGCGCCCCGAAGGCAGCGAATCGGAAGGGTAGAGCACCTTCGAGATCGCTTCGCTTGCGATCTTCTGTTCGACCGCGCGAAGGTAGTCGCCCGCGTTGAAGATCTGCATGTCGAAGTCTTGCGACGACGTCGCGGAGTAGAGGCGCAGCGAGTTGACCGTGTGTCCGCCATAGCCAACGATCGGAAGGTCGCTCGGAATGCCGACGACGAGTTTCCAATCCATCCAAATCGGATTCGTCTCGCCGCGGCGATCGGTGTCTTGCACGAGGCGTCCGTACACGGGAATGATGCACGCCTCATCGGGCCGCTCGATCAACCACGGTTTTCCCTGCGAAAGCCAGTTGTCCGGGCGTTCGCGCTGGTAACCGTTTTCAACCTCCTGCTTGAAGATGCCGAACTCGTAGTTGATGCCGTAACCGAAGCCCGGCATGCCGAGCGTCGCGAGCGAATCGAGATAACACGCGGCGAGGCGGCCGAGACCGCCGTTGCCGAGCGCGGCGTCCGCTTCGCCCTCGCGAATCTCCTCGAGATCGACGCCCATTCGTTCGAGCGCTTGGTGGCACATCTCGTAAATGCCGAGGTTGTAGAGATTGTTGCCGAGCGAGCGGCCGATCAGAAACTCGATCGAGAGGTAGTAGAGGCGCTTCGCGTCTGCTTCCTGGTAGCGCGCCTCCGTCTCGAGCATGCGATCGACGAGGAGATCGCGTACGGTCAGCGCCACCGCGAGGAAAAGGTCGTGGCCCGACAGCTCGCTCCACTCTTTCCCGAGCGAGTAGCGCGCATGCCGGCGCACCGACTCTTGAAACTCGGCGGTGCGCGTCGCGCGGCTCAAATTTTTCGCAGCAGATGCCATTCGATGTTGTTCTCGCGGAATCCCCGACGCGCCCCGTCGCCGCGAGCGGCGCTCGCGGCGAACTGGAACAAACGACCCAAAGCGATAACCCATACCGAGGCGTCTTGTCCACACAGTATCGGCGGCTCGGTAAGCCGGCGTGAGATGCATGCGGCGCGGCGGCGCGAAACAAAGGATGCGAGAGCTTCATTGCACGCGCTCTATCCGGCTGCAATAATGGGCGCTGCCGCGCGCGTGCGGCCGCGTCTCCGACGCATCGCGACGCGCCCGCACGAGGAGAGATGACGCCGAATCGAAATCCGGGCACGCCCCAACCTCCCGATAGTCCCGCTCCGACTCCCGGCGAACACGACGCTGGTGAATCGCGAGTGCCGACGACTCTCGGCGGGAGCGCGTTCTTCTACCTGCTCGACGGCGGCGTGCCGCAAGCGCGCACGATCGCGCCCGAACTCGAGACGCAGCGAAAGATTGCGGCCGACCCGGCGCGTTCGCTCGAGGAGCGGCTCGAGGCGTTCGAAGACATCATGGACTCCGAGATCGGCGACACGACGCTTTCGCGCGCGCGCAACGTGGAGCGGGAGGTCGGCCTGCGCCAGATCTATCTCAAGTTCGACGGCGGAAATCCCACGGGCACGCAGAAGGATCGAATTGCTTTTGCGCAAGCGATGGACGCGCTCCGCCGCGGCTTCAACGCGATCACGGTGGCGACGTGCGGAAATTTTGGCGCGGCCGTCGCGCTCGCGGCGTCGGTCGCGGGGCTGCGCTGCATCGTTTACATCCCCGAGGGCTATCACACGAAGCGTGTCGACGAGATGACGGGCTACGGCGCGGAGATCGAGCGCGTGCCTGGAGATTACGAGAACGCGGTAATCGCGTCGCGCGCGCGCGCCACGCGCGACGACGTTTACGACGCGAACCCGGGCGGCGCGAACACGGCGCTTCAACTTCGCGCATACGGCGAGATCGCCTACGAGATCTACGACGAGTTGCGCGACGCGCCGGCCGCTGTCGCCGCGCCGGTTTCGAACGGCACGACGCTCGCGGGGATCTATCGCGGATTTCTAAGCCTCTACCGGCGCGGGAAGACATCGCGGATGCCTCGCATCATCGCGGGCTCGTCGCAGGGCAAGAATCCGATCGTCAAGGCGTTCATCAAAAAGACGCCGCACTGCGAGAATCTCGATCCTGACTTGATTCGCGAGACGGCTGTCAACGAGCCGCTGATCAACTGGCATTCGATCGACGGCAATCACGCTCTCGACGCGCTTCGCGCGACGGGAGGATGGGCATCGAACGCGACCGACAAGAATTTGCTCGCGACGGCGCGGCTGATTCTCGAGCGCGAAGGGTTGAACGTCTTGCCGGCGTCGACCGCGGGACTGGTGGCGCTGCTCGAAAAGCATCGCGAGGAAGCGCTTCCGGGCGATCGCTACGTCGTCGTGCTGACGGGGAGGCGGTCGTGACGGGTGCTCCGCCGCTCGACGGCAACGCGATCGTCTACTGCGAGGGCGCGTTCGCGACGCCGAATGGAAAGACGGCGCACGGGCTGGTGCGGCGCACGGCGCGCTATCGCGTTCTTGCCGTGATCGATTCGCGCCATTCGGGAAAGGATGCGCGCGAGGTGCTCGACGGAAAGCGCACCGGCATCCCGGTCGTCTCAAGCGTCGGCGACGCGCTCGATGCGGCGCGTGCGGCCGGCGCGGCGGCAACCCACTTCGTGATCGGGCTCGCGCCCGACGGCGGCCGGCTTCCCGCGGCGGCGCGCGCGGACGTGTTGCAGGCCGTGCGCGCCGGCCTGCACGTCGACAGCGGTCTGCACGACTTTCTCTCCGACGACGCGGAGATCGCAGCACTCGCGCGTGAGAACGGCGTGCGAATCCGCGACGTCCGAAAGACGCCGCCGCGCAACGAACTCCACTTCTTCAGCGGGAAGATCGAGCAGGTGACGTCGCTGACGGTCGCGCTTCTCGGCACGGACTCGGCGGTCGGAAAGCGGACGACGGCGTGGGTGCTCGTCGAGGCGTTGCGCGCCGCGGGAAAGAGCGCGGAGATGATCGGCACCGGACAGACCGCGTGGATGCAGGGCGCGCGCTACACGCTCATTCTCGATTCGCTCATCAACGATTTCGTGGCCGGCGAAATCGAGCACGCGGTGTGGAGCGCGTGGAGCGATCTGCACCCCGACGTGATCGTGATCGAAGGACAAGGGAGCCTCATGAATCCGGCGTACCCGGGAGGCTTCGAGATTCTCGCGGCGGGACGGCCCGACGTTGTCGTTCTGCAGCACGCGCCCGCGCGCAAGGAGTACGACGGTTTCCCCGGCTACCCGCTTCATCCGATCGATGTGCAGATTCGCGCGGTCGAACTGCTCTCCGGTAAACCAGTCGTCGCCGTGACCGTCAACCACGAGGACCTCGCGCGCAACGAGATTCCCGCGGCGTGCGAGGCGATTCGACGCGCGACGGGGTTGCCCGTATGCGATCCGCTAGTGGACAGCATGGACGAGATCGTCGCCGCGGTGCTCGCGCGCGGGAAACGCTAGGCCGCGTGGCGACGCGACGCACGGCACCGCGTGCAAAACCCGCGGCCAAACCGCGCGCTGCGCGTTCGACGGCGCGAGCCAAACCGCGCGCGGCGCGCTCCGCCGATCCGCTCGCCGTTCTGCAAGTAATCGACCGCCTCGATGTCGGGCCCGTGCGCGTCGAACGCACGCGCCTGATCGCGCCGTACACGGTGACGCGGCGCGGCGCGAGCGAATCCTTCGATCTGATCTACCGGTTCGGCGAAGACGTTTTCGAGCCGCACGACGCGGCGTCTCGGAATCTCGCATCGATGATCGCCGCTCAGGTCGCTATCAACTACGGGCTCTTCTGCGGCGAGATTGCGTTCCGCGGGCCGTTCGACGAAAGCGATCAGCGCTTCATCGAGGAGATGGTCGAGAACACCGCGCGCGAAATCTTCGTGAAGAGGTTCCTCGAGCCGAATCTGTTTCTCGTGGGGCCGGCGTCGCTCTTGCCGCCCGTGAAGCGCGAGTCGTATACGCGCGCGAAACTGCTCTTCGATGCCGGCGCCGCGGAGCCGCGCGCGGAGGTTGCCGGCGCCGACGGACGCGGCGCGCGTTGGCGTGTCGATCCCGCGCGCCACGCGGTTCTCTCGAGCGGCGGGAAGGACAGCCTCCTCACGTACGGCCTCCTCCGCGAGATCGGGCGTGAGTCGCATCCAATCTTCATCAACGAGTCGGGGCGCCACTGGTTCACTGCGCTCAACGCGTACCGGCACCTCGTCGCGGTCGAGCCGAAGACGGCGCGCGTTTGGACGAACGCCGACCGGCTCTTCACGTGGATGAAGCGCCATCTTCCGTTTGTCCGCGCCGATTTCGATCGCGTGCGCGCCGACTACTACCCGATTCGCCTCTGGACTGTCGCGGTCTTCCTCTTCGGATCACTTCCGCTTCTGCGCAAGCGCGGTATCGGCCGCCTCGTGATCGGCAACGAGTTCGACACGACGCGGCGCCTCACGTTCGAAGAGATCACGCACTACGACGGTCTCTACGACCAGAGCCGTTACTTCGACAACGCGCTGACGCGATACTTCGCGCGAAAGGCTTGGGGCGTCGCGCAGTTCTCGATTCTGCGCCCTCTCTCTGAGCTGTTGATCCAGAAGATGCTCGTTCAACGCTATCCCGATCTTCAGCGCGACCAAGTGTCGTGCCATATGACGCACAAGGACGGCGATCGCGTGTTGCCGTGCGGCGCGTGCGAAAAGTGTCGGCGCATCGTGAGCATGCTCGTTGCGTTCGGCGGCGACCCGTCGGCGTGCGGCTACGCGTCCGACCAGATCGCGCAGTCGATCGCTGCGTTCGCCGAGAAGGGATCGCACACAGAGACTCCGGGCGCACAGCACGTCGCGTTTCTCTTGCGGGAGAAGGGGCTCTTTCCGACGGTCGCGGCCGGCGCGGGCGCGGTGAGCGCGCGCGAGCGGCCCGAGATCGCGAAGCTGCGATTCGATCCCGAGCGATCGCCGTCGCATGGCATGCCCAACGATCTGCGCGAGCCGCTCTACCGCATCTACCTCGAGCACTGCGACGGCGCCGTCAAGAAGAGCGGGCGCGTTTGGATTCCGTGCGACCCGCTGCGCGACGAGACGTTTTCGGGGCCGTATCCGTTCGAGCGTCTCGCGCGCGGGCGCGGCGCGGCTGCGAGCAGTGGCGACCCGACATCGCCCGCGACGCGCGCGCGCGCCGCGGGAGCGCATCCTCCAGCGACTGCCGAGAGGGGCGCGCGCGACTACCTCCTCGGCGAGTTGACGTGGCCGGAGGCTCGCGCGCGCCTCAAGGAAATGGACGTCGCGCTTCTTCCCGTCGGCGCTATCGAGCAGCACGGGCCGCACCTGCCGCTCGACACGGACGCATTCGACGCCGAGTATCTCGCGCACCAAGTCGCATCGACATGCACCGATCCGAAGCCGCTCGTGCTGCCGCTCATTCCATACGGCGTCTCGTACCACCACGACGACTTCAGCGGAACGATTAGCGTCAGCAACGAAGCGCTCTCACGCATCGTCTACGAGATCGGCATCAGCGCGGCGCGCAACGGGATCACGAAACTCGTCATCATCAACGGCCACGGCGGCAACGCGCCGACGCTCCAGTTCGCGGCGCAAATGATCAATCGCGACACGAGCATCTTCACATGCGTCGACACCGGCGAGACGAGCGACGCGGACATCTCCGAGATCGTCGAGACGCCGAACGACGTTCACGCGGGCGAGGTCGAGACGAGTACATCGCTCGCGAATCGCCCCGGTCTGGTCAAGTTCGACAAGGCACGCAAACTCGTCCCGCGATTCTCGAGCCGCTTCCTCGATTTCTCCTCGAAGCGGAGCGTCGAGTGGTACGCGCGGACCTCGCGCATCTCGCCGACGGGCGTGCTCGGCGATCCGACGAAGGCGTCGCGCGAAAAAGGCGAGCGCATCTGGGAGCTCATGGTTCAGCGCCTCGTCGAGTTCGTCGAGCACCTCAAGACGCTGTCGCTCGATGAGATCTACCAGCGGAAATACTAGTGCGGTTCGCGTGAGTCGCGTGTTCTTGCCGCCGTCGTTCTCACCTCTCGCGCTGTTGCGAACCATCCCGCCGCGACGCGGGGTGTCTCCCGCGGGGCCGTGTCGACGCCGCCGGGTGCCCGCCCGAAGCAGCGCTTTGCGCTGCCTGGCGGGCGGCGCCGCGACCCGGAGGGGAGGCGCGAGAGCGCCGGACCCGTCCCCGCCGGAGACACTTCGCGTCGCGGCGGCGGCCGGAGCCCCAGACCAGTGAAGATCACCGCGGTACACGCCTGGCCAGTAACGATGCGATTGGCGGAGCCGTATGCGATCGCGTACGAGACGGTCGAGACGACGACGAATGTATTCCTACGAATCGAGACAAACCGGAGCATCGTCGGATTCGGGTGCGCGGCGCCGGATCGCGAGATCACGGGGGAGACGCCGGAGGGCGTGCTCGCGGCGGTGCGCGACGTGATCGCGCCGGCGTTTAAGGGCGCGGATCCGTTGCGGTCGGCGCTTCTGCTGCAGCGGTTGTGGGCGCCGCTCGCCGCGCAGCCGTCTGCGATGGCCGCGGCGGACATCGCGCTCTACGACTTGCTCGGGAAAGCGGCGGGTCTGCCGCTCTGGAAAATTCTCGGCGGCTTCCGCGATCGCATGCGCACGAGCATTACCGTGGGAATCTTGCCCGTCGACGAGACGGTGCGCCGTTCACGCGCGTGGGTCGACGATGGTTTTCGATGTCTGAAGATCAAAGGCGGGCTCGACCTCGACGAAGACGTGGAGCGCGTGCTGAAGGTGCGCGCCGAAGTCGGCGATGGGATCGAGTTGCGCTTCGACGCGAATCAGGGCTACACAGTCGAGCAGTCTCTCACGTTCGTCGAACGTGTGCGCCCGGCGCGGCTCGAGCTGATCGAACAGCCGACGCCGAAGGGCGAGCCGGATCTCTTGGGCCGCGTGGCGAGCGGCGTGTCGATTCCCGTGATGGCCGACGAGAGCTTGATGACGCTGCGCGACGCGTACCGAATCGCGCGAAAAAACTTCGCCGACATGGTGAACGTGAAACTGATGAAGGTCGGCGGCATCTCCGAGTCGCTCAAGATCAACGCTGTTGCGCGCGCCGCGCGGCTTGAAGTGATGGTGGGCTGCATGGACGAAGCGGCGCTCGGGATCGCCGCGGGGCTCCACTTCGCGCTCGCGCGCCCGAACGTGATGTACGCCGATCTCGACGGACACATCGGCCTCGTCGGCGACCCCTCCGACGGCGCCGTCATTCTCAAGAACGGAACGCTTTTCCCCAATGACAAGCCGGGGCTCGGATTCGATTTCCCGGAATAGTCCGGTGTTTCCGCACCCGCAGGAGGAGGAAGTCCCGCCCATGCCCGCGATCAACGTCGGCGATGCCGCTCCCGATTTCACGCTACGGGATCATATGCGGAACGATGTGACGCTCTCTGCGTTCCGCGGCCAGAAGAAAATCGTGCTCGCGTTCTATGTGTTCGCGTTCACCGGTGGCTGAACTCGCGAGCTGCAGGCCTACCAGCAGAACGTAAGCGCGCTGGAAGCGGCCGACACCCAGGTTCTGGGTGTGAGCATGGACAGTCCATTCGCGAACAAGGCGTTCGCCGAATCGATCGGCGTCACGTTCCCGCTCTTGAGCGATTGGGGAGGCGATGTGACGCGCGCGTACGGCGTCTACAACGAAAAAGAGAAAGCGCCGCGCCGCGTGACGTATCTCATCGACAAGACCGGCAAGGTGACGTCGATGCAAGTCGACAAGGACGCGGTGGATCCGACAGCGATCGTGACCGAGTGCACGATCGGCGCGCCGAAGAAGTAATTCACTTAGCCGCGACTCTTCTTACCTTCGACGTAGTTGCCAGTGCGTCCGGCATCGGGGGAGCCGTCCGCGTTCCAGAATTGCCAGTGGCCGGTGCGCTTGCCGTTGGCGTAGTCCCCCTCGGCTTGGAGCTGTCCATTCGAGTGCCAGTCGCGCGAGTGGCCGTGCCGCTTTCCGGCGCGGAAGATCGCTTCGCGTTCGATCTGCCCGCTCTTGAGCCAGCGCGTCCGCCGCCCTTCTTCAACGCCGTCGACGTACTCCGTCTCGGCGGCCTTCTGCCCGTTCGCGTGCCACTCAGTCCAGAGCCCAACGCGCATGCCGAGCCAGTATTCGCCCTCGCTCTTCTTCTGACCGTTGTCATACCACTCGGTCCAGATGCCGTCGGGAAGAAGCCCGATCTCTTGCGTAAGGATTTGCATGCCCGCGATTTTGAGTTGGCCGTTTGCGTGGTGCATGCGGACTTCGCGGCGCGGCGCGTTCTTGCGCTGGTTCGCGGCCGCTTCGGATTTGCCGGCGACATTTGCAGCCGTCCGCGTCTCGTCCGCGCGTGCGGTGTGCGCGACGTTCGCGGCGAGGATCGCGATGAAAGCGGCGGCGATGAAGCGCGAGTCGGCGCGCGGCATGGCGTGAACTCCTGCCCGGGGGGACGAGTAGACGATCTATACCAAGCGCCGACGAGAGTACGCCTCGCGTGGGCGGCTCACAAGTGCACTTCCGCGTCCGCGGCGTAAAGAGCGCCTACGCGTCCTCTTCGTAGCTCGCGTCGACGGCCTCGGCGCGTTTGTCGCGCGCATCCACGAGGCCGAGCGCGTCGCCGTCGCCGTCGATTTCGCGCCTCCGCAGCGCATCGATCTTGTCGAGCGGGCGGTCGAGCGCGCGCGTGCGAGTCGTCACGAGCGTTGCGTACTCCTTCTGCGCGTCGTCGATGCGCCGCCCCATCTTCTCCATTTGCTCCTTGAATTTGCTCCACTGCTTCTCGAAATCGCCGAGCAGCGTGAGGATCTCCTTCGAGCGCCGCTCCATGTTGAAGTTGTCGGCCGTCTGCCGCACGAGCGCGAGCACTGCGTAGAGCGTGAACGGCGAGCAGAGCACGACGCGATTCCGAACGGCCTCGTCCATCAGCGTGCGATCCCACTCGTTGATGAGTCCGTAGACCTGTTCATTCGGAATAAAAAGCAGAACGCAGTCGACGGTGTTCGACTCGGGATCGATGTAGTCGCGCGTGGTCACCTGCTTGACGGCCTTTCGCGCGTCGCGGAGAAACTCGGTGCGGAAACGTTCTCGATCGCCGTCGCTCGTCGCGTCGAGGTAACGCATGTAGTTGTCGAGCGGGAACTTCACATCCATGTTGAGCCGAAGCCCGTTCGGCAGAAGAAACGTAAAGTCCGGACGTTGCGCGCTGCCTTCGAGCGTCTTCTGCTTCACATAGTTCGTCGGTTCGACGAAACCCGCAAGACGCAATACGTCCTCCGCCATGCGTTCGCCCCAGGCGCCGCGCGCCTTCGAACTCGAGAGCGCCTCGCGCAGCGACGCGGCCGTTTGCGCCAGATCGCGCGTCGCGGTGTTCGTGCTCGCGAGCTGCGTCGCGAGCGCCTCGAACTTTCCTTCTCGATCCTTCTCGAGAAGCTTCACGGTCTCCGCGAGTTTCGCCAGCTCCTTCGAGACATCATCGGAGATCTGCGTGAGGCTTTTGTCGATGAGCCCTTTCTTTCCTTCGATCTCTTTCGCGCCTTCGGTGAGCGAGGCGCCGAGCCGCTCGCGCGCGACCGTGACGAGCGCTTCGTTCGCTTGTTGGATGGTGGCAAGCGCGACGCTTCCGAACTCGGCTTTCATTCGCTCGAGCGCGCGATCGATGTCGGCATTCCGCTCGGTGTCGCGCGCACGCAGGACTTCCTGCGCGATCGCCTCGGCGGTCTCGCGCGTCGAGCGCGCGCGATCCGCCGCGCCGCGGAGCGCGAGCATCGCGCCGATCGCCGCGCCCACGGCAATCGCAACGATCGCGATCAGGAGCACCAGAGTCGAACCCATGCGGCGAGTCTATCACTCTCCCAGATGAGCGGGCACGCGCGACTTCGCCGCCGACGAACGAGGTGATAGACTCCAACGCGTTCAACGCCGCCCCGCGCGGCTCTTCTCCTCATGACGGCGGTGCGAAATGTCTGTTCGAAATAACGCGCGAAACAGCGCCGTGATCGTCGCGGCACTTTGGGCGATCGTCGCCGGTTGCTCGAACCCAGACTCTGACCCGCCATTCGCTTTCTTTCGCATCTTTCCGCCATACGGACTCGTCGGCACCGAGTTCACCGTCGATGCATCGCGATCGACCGATGACGACGACGCGCTCAACGCGCTCCAAGTGCGCTGGGATTGGAACGACGACGACACTTGGGACACGGAGTTCACGACGGAGAAGACCATGCGGCGGCGCTACGACGTCGAGGGGACGTTCCCGATTCGCCTCGAGGTGCGCGACACGAACGGGCTCACCGACACCACACGAAACTACGTCCACGTTTTCGTGCCGACGATGTGCACCGCAGAAGCGGCGCCGGCGAGCGGCGCGGCTCCACTGACGGTGACGTTCAGCGGCATCGCGACGGGCAGCCACGACATCTTCGTTTTTCGCTGGGACTTCGCCGACGGCGCGGTCGACTCGGGCGAAGTCGTGGCGCACACCTTCGCGGCGCCGGGCAGCTACGATGTCGTGCTGAGTGTCGTCGACGTCGTCTTCGAGCAGCCGGACTGTCTCGACACCGTGCGTGTCGAAGTCGGCGAAGCGCCAGCCGCTCGCTTCGCTCCGTGATCGGCGAGTACCTCCAGTATCGCCGGCTGCGCGCGCTGCACGCGATGTCGTCGCAGCGCGTCTGGGTCGACCAGGTGCTCGGTTTGCGCGCGCTCATGAAGCGTCTCTTCGATGTTCCGTTCTACGGCGACCGCCTGCGCAAGATCGGCACGAAGCCGGGCGATCTCCGCACGGTGAAGGATCTCGCGATGATGCCGTCGACAAGCGCGGAGGCGTTCGCCTCGGAGTTGCGGCGGCGCGCTTCCGGCGGCGGCGCGCCGAGCCGCACTCCGATCGTGTTCGACGCGGGCGGGCGCGTTGCGCCGGTCTCTCTCGGAGTCGACGCGCGTGCGCGCCGGCTGCACCTCTTCGCGGTTCTGGCCGCTTGGCGTGTCGGAGTTCGCGAACGGCTCCTCATCGATGGCGACGGCTTCGGCGAAGAGGGCGCGCCGTCCGCGCTTCTGTTTCGCACGCTGCACGCGCAAAGCGCAGACGCGCGCGCACGCGCGGTGCGCGGCGCGAGCATCGTGGAGCCCGGAGCGCTTGCTGTGGCGCTATACGCGGCGGGCCGTGGCAGCCACCTGCTGCCGAGTCAGGCGATCCTCCGCGGTGCGCCGATCCCCGGCGATCTGTTTGCCGCGCTCGGCGGCGCCGACCAACGCACAGCGGCGACCTCGGCGCCGCGCGCGATTTTGGGCGACGCGCTCTTCGGCCCGCTCGCTTGGCAGTGCACGGCAGGCGCGTTTCATCCGATCGCGGCGCGCGCCGTGATCGAAGCGGTGACGGGGGAGAGCGCGGCGCGCGGCCTCACCGGAGGTTCGCGCTCGTCGCGCGCCCCTCGGGAGGCGGGCGCGTTGCACGTGACGCTCCTCGAAGAATCCGAACTGCCCGTCTTTCGCGTCGAGCTGGGATTGCGCGGGCGAATCCACCCTGCGGGTTGCGCGTGCGGCGCGTTGACGAACCGTCTGGAACTCGAAATTCCGTTCCTCGGCCCGCTCTTTGTCATCGATGGCGATTCGCGATGCGCACTCGATCCGCTCGCAATTCTTCGCGCGGCCGCAGCGGTGCCGTTTCCCGTGACGCGTGTTGCGCTCATTCAGGACGACGCGCAAACCCTGCGCGTGCTTGCAGCGCTCGGTGACGCCGCCGGCGAGAGCGCAGCGCCCGCCGCGGCAGCCGCACGCGCGGCGATCGAAGCCTCTATCGCTCGGATAACGCCCCCCGCGACGACGGCCGTCCACGTCGCGGTCGGCGCGGCGACGGATTTGCCGTTTCCGGAGCGCGGATTCGTTCGCGGGCTCGAGCACGGCCCGCTTCTCTCGACGGACGCGCTCGCCGAGAGCGAAGCGCGCACCGCGTAGCCGGGTCGCGCGACCCTAGGCGGCGCCGATCGGAGTCGACTCGCGCACGATTCGCACGATCGCTCGCACCCACGCGTCATCGCTGTTGAGCGACGGAACCAACCGCAGTTCCTCGCCGCCGTGCGCCTGAAAATCTTCGCGCGCGCGAATGCCGAGCTCTTCCAGCGTTTCGAGGCAATCAGCGACGAACGCGGGCGAGAGGATCGCCGCGCGCCGCACGCCCTCCTTCGGAAGCTCGCGAATGCGTACATCGGTGAACGGCCGAATCCACGGATCGCTTCCGAGGCGCGACTGAAACGTGATCTCCCACCGGTCCGCCGCAAGTCCGAGCCGCGCGGCGATGCCGCGTGCGGTCGCGAAGCACTGCGCGCGGTAGCAATTTCGGTTCGCCTCGACGATCGCGTCGCAGCACGTCGCGCTCTGAAGACAGTGCGCGCCGCCCGTCGCGTCGCTCTTCACGCAATGCCGCTCCGGGAGCCCGTGAAAACTGAGTACAACTTTGTCGGGCCGCATCTCGTCGGTGACGCGGCGCGCGACCTCCGCGAACGCATCGAGGAACGCCGGGTGATCGTAGAACGGCGGCACGACATGAAGCGCGGGGATGTCCCACAACCGGCTGGCTTCCACGAATACCTTCTCGACCGCCGAACTCCACGCGGACGACGAGTTCTGCGGGAAGAGCGGGAAGACGACGATCCGATCGATCCCCGCCGCGCGCAGGCGCGCCAGCGCGCTCGCGATCGACGGGTTTTGATACCGCATTGCAAAGTCGACGACGACCTTGCCATCGAACGCGGCGCGTACCTTTTCCGCGAGATCGATGCCGTGGAAGAGAAGCGGCGATCCGCGCTCGGTCCAGATTTGCTTGTACGCGTGCGCCGACTGTTTCGGCCGGAACGGGAGGATGAAGAGGTTCAGAATGAGCGCGCGCTTCCACGGCGCCATGTCGAAGACGCGCGGGTCCGAAAGGAACTCGCGCAGGTAGCGCCGCACCTCGGGCGTATTGGGTGCGTCGGGCGTGCCGAGATTGACGAAGAGGAGGCCCCAAGTCGATTGCATCGATGCAGAATCTAGCGGGGTCGGCGGGCTGGCGCCAGAGAGATCGTGCCTAGAAAAAAGTTCGCGCCTAGCATATTGTCGAGTTCGGCCCCCCCGTACGGAAGGAGCGCTTGTGCGTTGGTCTTCGGCGGCTTCTGACGAGCCGGTTCTCGAGAAAGCGATCGAATCGCTCTCGCGCGACATTCTCGCGCAGATGGCGGGCGACCCGATCGATCTCGCGGTCGTGTTCGTCTCGCGTCAGTTCGCGATGAGACTCAAGGACGTGTCGCCGCTTCTTCGGCGCGCGCTGCCGCACAAGACTCTCATCGGATGCTCGGCAGGGGGCGTCATCGGCGGCGGCCGCGAGATCGAGCAGCGCGCCGGGCTGTCGCTCACCGCGGCGCACCTTCCGGACGTGACGGTCACGCTCATCACGCTCGAAGGCGCGCTTCTTCCCGACCTCGACGCGAGTCCGCGCGCGTGGCACGAGGCCCTCGCGGTTCCGGCCGAGCCGACGCCGCACTTCGTCATGCTCGCCGACCCGTTCTCGTTCCCCGCTCCAGACTTTATCGCGGGCCTCGACTACGCGTATCCGAAGAGCGTGAAGGTCGGCGGGCTCGCAAGCGGCGCCAGCGCGCCCGGCGGCAACGCACTCTACTCGGGCGCGACGACGCGTCACTCGGGTCTCGTCGGCGTTGCGCTCTCGGGCAACATCTCGGTCGATACGATCGTCGCGCAGGGGTGTCGTCCGATCGGCAAGCCGCTCCGCATTACACGCTGCGAGGGCAACATCCTCTTCGAGATCGAAGGGCGTCCGCCCGTCGAGGTGATCCGCGACTTGATCGGTTCGCTCGACGAGCGAGATCGCCAGCTCGTGCAGAACGCGCTTTTCATCGGAGTCGCGACGGAAGAGTTCGTGACCTCGCCGCGCTCGGGCGACTACTTGATCCGCAATCTTGTCGGCGTCGATCCGCAGCGCGGCGCCCTCGCCGTCGGCGATCACCTGCGCAACGGGCAGATCGTGCAGTTTCATCTGCGCGACGCGGCGGCCTCCGCCGAAGATCTTGCGGTGCTCCTCGATCGTTTCGCGAGCGGCCGGCTCGCCGGTGGCGCGAGCGGCGCGCTCCTCTTCTCGTGCCTGGGTCGAGGAATTCATCTCTATGGCTGCGCGGATCACGACACGGGGCTCTTCAGAGAGCACGTCGGCGATCTGCCGATCGGCGGGTTCTTCTGCAATGGAGAGATCGGCCCCGTCGGCGGCACGACTCATCTCCACGGCTACACGAGTTCGTTCGGAATCTTTAGCCCCGCGCGGTGACGGTCTGCGCGCGGCGGCCGCGCCGGCGATCTGTTTTCCACTCGATGAAGCTCTTCAGGACGAGCGTCGCGAGCGCGAGCAGCGTCAGAAGCGACGCCACCGCGAACGAGCCAGCGAAGTTGTACTCGTTGTAGAGAATCTCGACGTGCAGCGGCACGGTGTTCGTTAGCCCGCGTATGTGGCCCGATACGACCGACACCGCGCCGAACTCGCCCATCGCGCGCGCGTTGCACAGGATCACTCCGTAGAGAAGTCCCCAGCGCATCTTCGGAATGCTGACGCGCCAGAACGTCTGCCAGCCGCTCGCGCCGAGCGTGAGCGCGGCTTCCTCTTCATCGTTCCCCTGCGACTGCATGAGCGGGATCAGTTCGCGCGCGACGAACGGCAGCGTGACGAACGTCGTCGCGAGGATGATGCCGGGGATCGCGAAGATGATGCGGATGTCGTGCTCGGCGAACCACGGTCCGAGAACGCCCTGCTGCCCGAAGAGTAGAACGTAAACGAGTCCCGCGACGACCGGCGAAACGGAGAACGGCAGATCGATGAGCGTGATGAGAACGCTCTTGCCGACGAACTCGAACTTCGCGATCGCCCACGCGGCCGCGACGCCGAAGACGAGGTTGAGCGGGACGGCGACCGCGGCCGTGAGGAGCGTGAGGCGGATCGCTGCGCGCGCGTCGGGTTCGATGATCGCGCCGAAGTAAGCGCCGACGCCTTGACGCAGCCCCTCGACGAAAACGATCGCGAGAGGAAGCAGCAGGAAGAGCGCGAGAAAGAGAATCGCGATCCCGATCAATACGACGCGAACGATGGTCGGCTCGGACGTGGCGCGTTCGAAGCTCTTCATCCGCGCACCGCGCGTTTCTGTCCCGTCGCGCGCTGAAGCACGTTGATGACGAGGAGCATCGTGAACGACACGGCGAGCATGACAACAGCGATCGCCGTGGCGCCGGGATAGTCGTACTGCTCGAGCTTCGTCACGATGAGGAGCGGCGTGATCTCCGTCCGCATCGGCATGTTGCCCGAGATGAAGATGATCGAGCCGTACTCGCCGATCGCGCGCGAGAACGCGAGCGTGAAGCCGGTGATCGCGGACGGAAGGACGACGGGCAGAATGATCCGGAAGAACGTGGTGACTCGGCCGGCGCCGAGACTAGCCGCGGCCTCTTCGACCTCGGCATCGAGATCTTCGAGAACCGGCTGAACTGTGCGCACGACGAACGGCATTCCGATAAACGTGAGCGCGATCACGACGCCGAGAGGCGAATACGCCGCTTTGATGCCGAGTGCTTCGAGTGGGCGCCCCAGCCATCCGGTCGGCGAGTAGATCGCCGTTAGCGCGATGCCCGCAACGGCCGTCGGGAGCGCGAACGGCAGGTCGACGAGTCCGTCGATGAGGCGCCGCCCCGGAAAACGGTAGCGCACGAGCACCCAAGCCACGAGAAAACCGAAGACGACATTGACGAGCGCGGCGAGAAAGGACGCGCCGAACGTGAGCCGGTAGGATGCGACAGCGCGCGGATCGGTGACGATCCCCCAGAACTGACCCCACGACAAGCTCGATGTCTTCAGGATCGTCGCGGAGAGCGGAATCAGCACGATCAGACAGAGGTAGAGAAGAGTAAACCCCATCGTCAGCCCGAATCCGGGAAGAACGCTGTGTTCCTTCAGCGGCTTTTTCATTCGGCGCGTTCCACGAGTTCGCTCGCCTCTGTGCGCTATCGGCCCGGTTTGTAGATCTGATCGAAGACACCGCCGTCGGCGAAGTGCGTTTTCTGCGCGCTCTGCCAGCCGCCGAAGACCTCGTCGATCGTGAAGAGTTCGACCTTCGGGAACTGTGACGCGTACTTCGCGGCGACCGACGCGAGCTGCGGGCGGTAGTAGTGCTTCGCCGCGAGTTCTTGCCCCACTTCGGTGTAGAGATACTCGAGGTACGCCTGCGCGACTTTGCGCGACTTCCTCTTGTCCACGACCTTGTCGACGATCGCGACCGGCGGTTCCGCGAGAATACTGACCGACGGAACGATCATCTCGAACTTCCCGGCGCCGAGCTCTCTTTCGACGAGAAGCACTTCGTTTTCCCAGTTGATCAGAACATCGCCAATGCCGCGCTCGACGAATGTCGTCGTCGATCCGCGCGCGCCCGAGTCGAGAACCGGAACGTTCTTGTAGATGCGCGCGACGAACTCTAGAGCCGCCTCGGCATCGCCGTCGTTGTGGCGCAGCGCGTAGCCCCACGCCGCGAGATAATTCCAGCGGGCCGCGCCCGACGTCTTCGGATTCGGCGTGATCACCGCGATACCCGGCTTCGCGAGATCATCCCAATCCTTGATTCCCTTCGGGTTCCCCTTGCGCACGAGAAAAACCAGCGTCGACGTGTAGGGCGAGCTGTTGTTCGGAAGGCGCGTCTGCCAGTCCTTCGGGATCAGTTTGCCGAACTCGGAGATCGCGTCGATGTCGTACGCGAGCGCGAGCGTGACGACGTCTGCTTCGAGGCCATCGATCACCGAACGGGCCTGCTTGCTCGAGCCGCCGTGCGATTGGTTGATTTTCACAACCTCGCCCGTCGTCGCCTTCCAATGGCTCGCGAACGCCGCGTTGAATTCCTTGTAGAACTCGCGCGTCGGGTCGTAGGACGCGTTCAGCAACGTCACGCCGCCGGCGAATCCGGGTACCGAAAGCGTGATCGCCGCCGACACGATCGCGAGCGCCGCCACGAACGAGGAACGCGTCTTCATGATTCCGAATCTCCTACGAGTTAGTGCGTGCGAACGATCAGGACAGGGCGTTCGTTGGATTTCGCGACGAGTTCTCCGACGAAGCCGCCGAGCGTGACGGAGCCGCGGCGATCCGGCAGAGGCGCGCCGATGACGAGAAGGTCGAAATTGCCGGCACCGAATTCATCGAGGATCTGCTCGACGACAGGGCCGGTGCGGACGCGCGTGCGTGCGGCGACGCCGAGGAGCGACATCGATCGCGCGCCCGCGCTGAGGAATCGTTCCGCTTGCGCGACGTCGTCGAGAGTATGACCCGCGGCGAGCACGGTCAGGATCGTCACGTCGGCCTCGAAATGGCGGACGAGCCGCGCGGCGAACTGCACATCGCGCTTGCCGGGCTCGCCGAGCGCCACGCAGATGAGCACGCGTTTCGGCAGCGGGGACTGCGCGGGAACAAGCAGCAGGTTGTGATCGCCGGCGAGGAGCGCGCGCTCCGCGGCCTCGGCGCCGCCGCGTGCGGGGCGCGCGAGTACGACGAGATCGAACTGCCGGGCGGCGGTATCGCGTACGAGCGCACCGCCCGCGCCCGCCGTCGCCAGTTGTGTCTCGAACCCGGCGAGTTCGCGTCCGAATCGCTCCCGCGCTTCCTCGATCTCGTCGCGCAGCCGTTCCTCCGGCGCGCGGCACGCAAGGAGCGTCACGCGAGCGTGCGCGTGGCGAGCGATCTCGCCGCCGAGGTCGACGGCGGCGCGCGACGCGGGCGATCCGTCGGAGAGAAGCAGGAAGCTCAATCCAGGATGCGAGAGCGCGTGAATGCGGCGCACGCCGACCCACGCTGTGTCGCCAGAGCGAAGAGGAAAGTTGCGCGAGACGTGTTGCGAGCGGATCGCCTCGACGAGAAGGCCGTCACCGCCGTACGGCGCCGGTGGCGAGATCGCGCGCACGCCCGCGAGTCCGGGAATGCGCAGGCGGAGTTTTTCGAATGACCCCGTGAAGCTCGTCTCCTCGACGACGGCTTCGCCGAGAACCGGTGCGTGAATGTCTGCGGCAGAGGCGCCGAGCGCGACGTCTTCTGGGCGAAAGAGAACCTGCACGCGTCCCGCTTCCGCGGCGATCTCCGCACCCGGCTCGCTCGGAAAGTGCGCGGGTCCGACACGCACGCCGTCGACCGCCGACTCGCCGACCAGGATGTTCGCGGTGCCGAGAAATGCAGCGGCGAATTCGGTGCGCGGCCGAAGATAGAGGTCCTCCGGCGGAGCGACCTCGAGGAGGCGTCCCGCGCTCATGATACCGACGCGATCCGCAAGCTCGAAAGCCTCTTCCTGATCGTGCGTCACGAAGATCGCGGTGATGCCGAGTTCGCGTTGCACGCGCCGGACGGCGCGCCGCAGATCGGAGCGAATTACGGCGTCGAGCGCGCCGAACGGTTCGTCGAGAAGAAGGACCGCCGGCTTGTGCGCGAGCGCGCGCGCGAGCGCAACGCGCTGCTGCTGGCCGCCCGAGAGTTGCTGCGGGAAACGCTCGCCGAGCCCCGCGAGGCCGACCATCTCGAGAAGTTCGTCGCGCCGCCGGCGCCTCTCGGCGTCACTCGTCTTGCGCACGCGAAGCGCGAACTCGATGTTGGAGGCGACCGTCATATTGCGGAAGAGCGCGTAGTGCTGGAAGACGAATCCGACGCCGCGGCGTTGCGGCGGCTCGGTTGTCACGTCGCGCCCGTTCAAGAGCACCTTGCCGCCGTCGATCGACGTCAGGCCCGCGATCATGCGCAGCACGGTGCTCTTGCCGCTGCCGCTCGGGCCGAGCAACACGAAGAACTCGCCGTCGGCGATCTCGAGCGAAACATCGTTCACGACGGCGTGGCCGTCGTAGCGTTTGACGAGTCGGTCAATAACGATCGACATCGCGGCCTCCTCAGCCGTTCCCGGTCGGTGTGTCTCGGACGAAGCGTCTCATCGGCGCGCCATGCGTCGAGTCGCGCGCTTCGACCCGGAAAGCGCGTCGGCGAGCGTTGTGCCGTCGAGGATGCGCGCGGTCTCTTCGCGAACTCCCCACATCACCTTGCGAATCTCGCACGTCTTCTCGTCTTCGCAGTCGTCGCACTTGCGATGTGCGGTGAGGCTGACGCACGGGATCGGCGCGAGCGGGCCGTCGAGTGCGCGAATCACCGAGCCGAACGTGATCTGGTTCGCGGGCCGCCCGAGGGAGTAACCGCCGCCGCGCCCCTTCTTGCTCTGGAGAATCCCGAGGTTCTTAAGCGTGAGGAGAATCTGTTCGAGAAATTTCTTCGGAATCTGTCCGCGTTTCGCGATATCGGAGATCAAGACAAGGTCGTCGCTCTCGTCGCGGGCGAGGATGAGAAGCGCGCGGAGCGCATACTTCGATTTCTGAGAGAGCATCGCGAGTCTCCGAGGGGCGGAAACTTCAATCTGCTTAGTCTATCGACTTGGTGGAGATTAACAGCCCGCGTAGCGCGCCGTCAATCCTTAGTTTCGCCGTGCGCGCTCGTCGGAGTAGGTAATGCGGTAGATCGCGCCGGCATAGTCATCGGAAACAAGAAGCGATCCGTCGGGCATGACGAGCACGTCGACCGGGCGGCCCCACACATCGCCTTCGTGAAGCCAGCCGTCGGCGAACACTTCGTACGAGGCCGGCTTGTTCTCTTCGAGGCGGACGAGCGCGACGCGATAGCCGATTTTCGTCGAGCGATTCCAGGAGCCGTGTTCGGCGATGAAGATTTGGTTGCGGTACTCCTCCGGAAACTGCGTGCCCGTGTAGAAACGCATCCCGAGCGCGGCGACGTGAGGGCCGAGTTCCTGCGCGGCCGGGGTGTACTCGGCGCACTTCGCCTTGCCGCCGAAGTCGGGGTCGGGAAGGCCGCGCCCGTGGCAATACGGAAAACCGAAATGCATCCCTTTCCGCGGCGCGGAATTGAGTTCGTCCGGCGGCCATTCGTCGCCAAGCCAATCGCGCCCATTGTCGGTGAACCAAAGCTCACCTGTTACGGGATGCCAATCGAAACCCACCGTGTTGCGAATGCCGCTCGCGAAAACCTCGAGGCCCTCGCCGCTCGGCTTCATGCGCATGATCGACGCATAGCGAGGATCTTTCTCCTCGCACACATTGCACGGCGCGCCAACCGGCACGAAGAGATCGCCGCCTGGAGAAAAGCGAATGAACTTCCAACCGTGGTGCGCATCGCTCGGGAATCGGTCGTTGACGACGGTGAACCGCGGAGCGCGCGAGGGCGTGGCCTCGAGTGCACGCACCTGCGCCGCGATGTCATCGAACCGGAGTACTCGACTCACCTCGGCGACAAAGAGTGCGCTGTCCCGAATCGCGACGCCGTTCGGCATGCGGAGCCCCGACGCGATCGTCAGCACGGCATCGGGCTTCCCATCGCAATCGCGATCGGTGATCGCGTAGACGTCGTCGCCCGCGCGCGTGCCGACATAAAGCGTTCCGTCTTCACCGAGCGCCATCGAGCGCGCATTCGGAACGTCGGCTGCGTAGACGCTGATCGAGAATCCTTCGGGGAGGCGAATGCGATCGATGGGGAGCGGTTCGACGGCGCGGGCGTCGACGGCAACCAAGGACGCCGCGAAGGCGGATGCGAACACCGCTGCGCGAACGATTGCCGACGCGGCGATGCGCGCTCGCGAACTACTGACTGTCGTAGCCGTAGCCTTCCTCCGTCGTGAGCGCCGGATGCTCGACGCCTTCCTGGCGCCACGCCTTCGCGTTGCCGGCCGTCGCGTGACCGCGCGGGTAGTCGTCGCGCCCGCCGATGTCGAGGAAGACGCCGATCGTCGGGAAAAGGTCGCGCAATCCGCCGCGCGGCACGCTCGTGTTGCCGCGCCCGAACACCGTCGCGCCATCGGTCGTGTAGCTTTCGTGTCCCGCCGCTTCGAAGAAGATGCCGAGCCCGTTCGAGTTTCCGCCGCCGAGGGAAAGATTGGGCGACTCGTAGTGATCGTCGCCCGAATAGTCGGCGAGCAATCCGACCGAAAAATCGTGTCCGGCGCCCTGCGCCATGTTTTGGGTCGCGCGGTAGGTATCGTTGCCCTCCATGTCCGCGAGCGCGCCGAACGCGAAGTGCGCGGCCGCACCCTGCGCGTACCAAACTCCGTCGAACGAGTCGTTGCCGCCGCCGTCGAAGAGAATCCCGGTCGAGTACCAGTACGCGGAACCTTGCGCGAACACGCCCGCGCGATACGTATCGTTCCCGTCCGCGTCCGCGAGAATTCCGACGCCGCCGGCGCGCGAGTGGCCGTCGCTGAAGTCGGAGCGCTTCCCGCAGCCGAACCCTTGAGCGAGGCTCGTGTTGTGAGCCGCCGACTGCGCGGAGGGGAATCGAATCGTTTGATCGTCCGCGCGGTACTCGTCGTTGCCCGACGAATCCGCGAGCACGCCGGCGCCGCGCGCCCCGCCGAACCCTTGCGCCGCTTGAAACGCGACGTAGCGATCGCGTCCGGCGCGGTCGCCGAGCGCGCCGATGCCGTGGACCGCGGCGCCCTGCGCGAACACGAGCGCGCCGTAGCGATCGTTGCCGGCGAGGTCGAGCAGAACGCCCGCGCCGGCAAGACCAGCGCCCTGCGAAACGAACGCGCCCTGATAAGTGTCGTTCCCCGCGACATCGACGAGCATCGCGTAGCCGAGACACGCGCCGCCCCACGACGGGCGCGTCGAATCCGCCGCGAAATACTGATCGTCGCCGTCGATTTCGAGAATGATCGAAACGGGAGTGCTTGCCGCGAGTGTCGCTGCGCCGCCCGCGTACGTGTCGTGACCGCCGGAATCGATGATGAGGAGATAGGGCCCGCGGTCCGTGTATGTGGTCGATGCGGCGCCATCGACGATGACCGTACCGAGCGGCGTCTCGGCTTCGAGGTAGTACTCACCCGCAAGATCGAGCGCCGCGAGTTTGGATCGCGCTTCGTCGAGTGCGAGCGCGAGGTCCATCGCTCCGGCGTGAAGAAGCCGCAGGTCGACGCCATCGAGGAATGCCTCGGCGCGCCGCGCGTCGCGCGCGGCGCCGGGGCTCTCGGCAGTGTCGGTGGCGGCGTAGACACGAAGCAGCAGCGCGAACGCCGAGTCGAGATCGCCGCCATTCGCTGCGCCGGCGAGCGCCTCGTCGCGCCACTCGAGCGCGCCACGCGAGGCGTCGAGCAGAAACGCCGCAAGATGCCGCGCGTCGGCGGGAACATCACCGCGCGTGCGAACACCTCCCTCGTCGGATGTTTTCGATTTGCTCTTCGACGACTTTGCCTTCGATGACTTCGCCGCCGCGCTTCCGCCTGTGCCGTCGTCGCGCAGTGCCGCGAGTACACGCTCGAGAGACTTCACGTCGGCGGTTGCGTCCCAGCGTCCGGCGTGCGGGCTGGCGATCAGCCCGCGCCGGACGCCGATCGCCGCGCGCTCGCCCGCGAAGAGCGCGAGGTCGGCGGCGCTCGTCGTAGCGCGCAGCGCTCCCGCGCCGAGAATGCGAATCAGATCGGGCGACCGAATCGGATCAGCCATCAGAGTTTCGAAGAGCGGAAGCCGTCCTTCGCCGCCGCGCCAGAGGTCGAGTGTTTCCATCGTAAAGCCCGCGCGGCTCGGATCGAGGCCGGCCTTTTCGACGGCGGCACGCAAGCGCGCCGAGAGCGTGTCGGGCGGAACGCCGAGCGGAATGCCGAAGCCGACATCGACGCGGCGCGCGCGCGATGGTTGCGACGGCGCGGCGGCCGCCGCGGGCGAGAGCGCGGGAGCGGAGATCGGCGGCACTCCGATCGGCGCCGTGTCGAGTGAGGTGCGCGCCGAGTCCGCGGGCGGCTGCGCGTGTGCGCGCGCGACGGCCGCGCACGTCAACGCCAACGCGACGAGAGCCGCGCGCACCGCGCTAGAAGTCCGCCGAAAGTGTGAAGAAGTCGATCTTGCCGAGGTTCTCGTGGAGATCGGTGCGCTGCGCGATGTCATATCGCAGGATGAAGTAGCCGAGGTTGACGCGAGCGCCGAATCCGTACGCGCCCTGCACGTCGCCGAGGCGTCGCTTTCCGTTCGCCGCTTCGTCGAAGAAGCGGAAATCGCGGCCGACCCACGCGCTGCCGAGGTCGAAGAAGAAAACGCCGCCGATGCCGCGGAAGTCGAGCGGCGGGAATCCGAGCTGAAGGCGGTCGATGAGCGGATAGCGGAACTCGATGTTCGCAAGGCCGATGCGCGTCCCGCGGAGGTCGCCGTAGTCCGCGCCGCGGAACGTATAGCCGCCGCCGATTCGGAAAAGCTGCGGATCGCGCCCGTCCGAGTACCCGCCGAGCATGCGCACCGCCACCGAGTAGCGATGCCGGATGTTGAAGTACTTGCGCATGTCGACGACGCCGGTCGTGAACTGAAGATCGCCGAGAGCGCGGTCGATCGAAATGCGCGAACGCGCGCCGTGAATCGGTCCCGTGTTGCCATAGAGCACGTTGTCGTGCACGAGCGAGAGCGACGGTTTCGCGTAGAAGAGGTGATCCGTGTCCTCCGGATCGGGACGGTCGTATCCGACGTACACGATTTGATCGTAGAGATTCTCCGAAACCGAAACGCCCTCGAGCCCGAACTCGACACGGCGGAACTTCGAGAACGGATACGAGAACGAAACCTCGGCGCCGCGGAAAACCTGCGTCTGAAAGTCGGTGTCTTCGTCGGACGTGAAGACAAAGTAGTCGTTGCGATATTGGAAGAGCGCGATGCCGTAGTTGAGGCGATCCTTTAGATTTTGGTAGGCGAAGAGCAGCTCCGAGTCCGAGAGCGACCCGAAGACGTTGGCCGCGACGTAGAGGCTGTGATTGCCGAGAATGTCGGAGAATGCGAGCGCGGTTTGTCCGGCGAATCCGATGTTCGACGCGAACGCGGCGCCCCCGGCGAGGTAGTCCTGCGTGAAGCGAATCTTGTAGCGGCGCATCTCGAACGACGACGTGTCCGGGAGCGTGTAACCCGTCGACGCGGCCACCATGTCTGGATTCGGCACGGGGCGATCGGCCTCCGGGTAGAGGCCCGCGATGTCGATGACGCGTGTGTCGCGCGTTGGGCCGGGCTCAGGCCTCGCGGTGTCGCGCGCGATCAAAGGATCGGTTTCCGCGGGCGCTTCCGCCACGACGAGCCCGCTCTCTGGCGCCGTCGCCGCAACTGCCACCGAGTCAGCCCCGCTTACCGTTGTCGTCGTTGTCGACGGGCTCGCGGTCGCGTCGGCCGAATCGGCGGCGACCGCCAGGTCCGCGCCGTCTGCGCTCTCCGCGCTCACGACGGTATCTTCGCCGCGCAGCGGCTCCTGCTTCAGCGAAAACGGATCTTCGATCGAGTAGAGGTCCCAGCCGGCGCGATCGAACGCGCTGAAAACGACGCGCGATCCGTCGCGCGCGAGTGAAATCGGCGACGCCGACGCAATGATTCCGGTGATGCCGGTGAGAATGTTCGTGAGCTTGTAGACGTCGCCGCTCTTCAAGTCGATCGAGTAGAGGTTCGAGATTCCCGTGCGGTCGGAAACGAAGAGTATCTCATCGCCGTTGGGCGACCACTGCGGCGCGATGTTTTTTCCCGACTGATTCGGAAGCACCGACACCTGATTCGTTTCGAGATCGAGAATCGCGAGCGCGTAGTTCCCGAACGTCAGCTCCTCGAAGTTCGTCGCCTCGCCGCGATCCGTCGTAAACGCAATCTGCTTACCGTCGGGAGAAAACTGCGGATCGCGATCGGTGAAGCGGTCGCTCGTGAGACGGCGCAGATTCTTCCCGCTTAAGTCGGTGACGAAGAGGTCCGACTGTCCGCCGTCGAGCCCTACGAAAACGATCTCTTGGCCGTCCGGCGAAAACGCGGGCGATAGAATCCCGTCGAGCCCGAATGTCAGCTTGTGCCGCACCTTCTTCGATTCCATCTCGAATATGTAAATCGCGTCCTCGCCGCCGACCTTGGCTGGAAACGTGAGAAACTTCCCGTCCGCGGACCACGCCATCGACGTGTTGAAGAAACGGAGCGACTCGAAATTGCCCGTGCGCTCGCCCTTCACGAGACGATCCTTCACCTCGCCGGTCGTCGCGTCCGCGAGGTAGAGATCCGAGTACAGACTGCGATCGGAGATGAACGCAACCTGTTCGCCGTCGGGCGACAGCGCGGGGACGAGATTCAAATCGGAAAGGTCTTCGCCGTGTTTCGTGAGGCGCCGCGCAAATTTCGATGGCTTCTCATAGTTGGTGATCTGGGGGAGGTAGTCCTTGCGCACCTCTTCGAGCCACGCGTCCGAGAGTTCTTCGAGCGGCATTCCGAGCACCGACTTAAACGCGCTCCCGACGCTGCCGAGCCGCGCGGCGCTCTTGAGCACCTCGCCGATTTTTTCTTCGCCGAACTTCGCTCCGATGAAATGGAAGATCGATTGCCCGAAGCGGTAGACGCGAATGTCGCCGACTTGGCCGAGCACCGGCAGCGGCGTGAGGTAGCCCTGCAGCGATGCGTCGCGCAGCCACATCTGCGTGTGGACGTCGGTCCCGCCGATCGAGAGGTACTCGGCCATCCCCTCCATGAACCAGAGCGGCGGTTGAAACGCGACGGGATTCGCCAGAACGCTGCCGCCGGTGCCGAAGAGAATCTCCACCTGAAACGCGTGCACGAGTTCGTGCGTGAGGACGTGCTCGAGTTCGGCATACGAGCCCGTGAACGGAAGGAAGACGCGGCGCTTGAGAAACTCCGTCACGCCGCCGGTGCCTTCCGAGATCAGGTCGGATGAGATGTTCGTCTGCTGAAAGTCGGTGTGCGATGCATACAGGATGAGCGGGACCGGGCGCGCCATCTCATAGCCGAGAACCTTCGAGAGCCGCGCGTACGCACGCTCGGCCATGCGCGCCGCGTCGATCGCGGTCTGCCGCTCCTTCGGATAGAAGAAGACCTCGAAATGCTGCGTCTTGATGATCTCCCACTCGAAATCCTTGTAATGGACTTTGTTCTTTCCGAAGTACTGCGCGTAGGCGGCGGGCGGTGCGGCGAGCGGCGCGAACGCGGCAAGAAGCGCGGCAGCGACCACGCGAGGCGCGAGACGCAAAATCCGGGTCGAGAGGCGGGCGGCCATCGTGCTCCTCGGGGGTTGGGTTGGGACTCTCGCACCGACCGCGTTTGGGGTCCGCCCGGCCGAGATGCGTGCCGAATATATCACCGCGGGTTCGCGAGAGCCAAACTTGGCGTGAGGGCCGGGGGCGCGCTAGTAGGTCGGGGTCGTTGCGGGAACGCTGCCCCGGCGACCGCGCGTCGGCTTCTTCCAAGGCTCGCCGCCGGAGAGGCCGAAACCGACGCGGACGAGCGATTCACGCAGGCCGTTTTCCGCGAGCGCGCCGCGGCGGCCGTATTCGAAGAAGAGGTCGGCGTTGCCGGCGGTGCCGCCGAGCGCGAACGATGTTCCCGCGGTCGCGACCCACTCGGGGATTGTGTCGCCGTCGCGATCGCGGAAGTGCCAATCGGCGCGATGAAAGCCGACGCGCCACGGCCGGCGTTGCACGAACGACGCGTCCGTCTCCGCCGACGCTGCGATCTCGACGCCGCCGCCCACGCGCGTGACGTCGACGAAGCCGCCCGCGACGGGGGAGTCGCCCTCGGCGCCGTCCCAGAGGTCGCGGCGAACTTCGAACGCGAGGTTGACGCGCGGCCTCACTTGGACGAGCGCGCCGCCCGAGAGCGACGCGGGGACAGAATGTTCGATCTCCGAAGCGCCCGAACCGCCATCGATTGTTTCGAGCTTGCGCGTCCCGGTCAGTGTTTCTTCGGAGCGGTAACGTCCGCCGATCGCGATGCCGGCGCGCGGCTCCACGAGAACTCCCACGGACCAACCCGTGCCGTCGACCTCGTCGAGCCGGCGGTCTCTCGTGTCACGGAAACTCGACGACGTGAAGTCGACGGTTCGCTGCTCCTCGATGCTTCCGAACCAGGCGTCGAGGCTCGCGCCGATCGCGAGCCACGGTTGCACGCGCGTCGCGAGGCTCACGGGAATGCGGAAGATGTCGCCGCCGCGCTGAAAGCGGAGAGAATGCTCGGCCGGCGTCGCGACGTTTTCGATCGTGAGCGGGTTGGCGGTCGTCTCTTGCTCGCGCAAGAGCCCGATGCCGAACACCGCGTAGGTCTTGAAGGGGACGGCGCCATAGAGGAATGGAAACGTTCCGTCGGAGAATGAGCCGGTGACGTCGTCGCTCTCGGCTTCGCGGCGCTCGACGACGTAGATCGCGGTGAACGAGACGCGCTCGATCGCCGCGAGAAGGGCCGGATTCTCGAGTGAAACGCGCGCGGGATCGACAAGCGGAACACTGACGCCGCCGAGCGCACGGCCGCGCGCAGTCGCCGGGCTTACGGTTTCTCCTAGGCCGTCGGTCGAGAAGAAAGAGATCGCGTGCGCGGGGCGCGCTCCCGTGGCGCAAAGCGCCGCGGTGATGAGTGCGATTGCTGCCGCCGCGCGCGGGCTCATGGCGTTTCCGCCTCGCGAATCGGCTGCGCGAGCAGCGTCTCCGCCTGCGCCGGACTCGAGACGATGAGCCGCAGCCGCGGTCGCAACGAATCGGCGGCGGCACCCTCGGACGAGACAATCGAGATGTGATCCGTGTCCGCGGTTTCGACCTGCGCTCGCACGAGAACCTTGATCCGTGCGTTCTTCGCGATCCGCATTCGCCCAGCCAGAGAGGTCACGTTCAACGCAAGCGTGTCGCTCGACGATGTGATCGTCGTCGTCGTCTCCGCGCTGTTCACGAAGACGACCGCGGTGCTGTCGACGGCGGATACGACTTCATGCACGGCCACGACGAATATCGAATCTTCGAGGCGGAACGCGGCGCGGTCGAGCCGGAGTTCGAGCTGCGCGAAGTTGACGGTGGTCGCGTCGTCGATCTCGGCGGGGAAAGCGAACTCGAACGTGGAGCGAAGCGTGAACCCATTCTGGCGGCCGGCGAGAAGGCGGTTCGCGCCGCGCCGGTCCAGCGTCGTGTCGGGGCGCGCGATGTACGTGTCTTTCTCGGCGAAGAGCGTGTCGACGATGTTGCTGCCGCCCGCGGAGCGAACGATGCGAAGAAACGGGCGGCCGCTGTCGGCTTCGGTCGAGGCGAACTTGCGAAGGGTCGTCGAAACGTTCGCAGGCGCGACGAGGAGCCCCTGGTTCGTCGAGGAGCTGTCGATCCACGCCTGCACGAGCGGCACGGGTAGCGCGGCGACGAGTGTCGTATCCGTCGATGCGGAGACGGTGGTTGCGACCGCGAGCGAATCGAACGCCGGAAGGGTCGTTGCGTCGGCGGTGCCTTCGTTCCAGTCCGCGTTGACGCGGTGGAGCGCGATCGACACGGGCATGGCGTCGCCCGCGCGGCCCGAGATTTTCAGATGAAGCGAGGCTTCGCGCACGATCCCCGATTGAATTCCGGTGAATCGCAAGAGAGATCGCATCTGGCGCGACTCGAAGTACCCTGCATAGAGCGTCTTCGACTCGCCGGTATTGACGACCGTCTCGGCGAACGTGTCGGTGATCGGCGGCGACGCGAAAATGGCGCGGACGTTCTCTTCGAAGCGACCCGGCTCGAGCCCGCCGAGTCCGACGGGGGCCGCCTCGTCGCGATCGGAGCAGCCGAGGGTGAGCGAGAGCGCGGCGGCGGCGGCGAACGCGACGCCGAGCGCGCGAAGGATTTGCGGGTTTCGGAACACGACCGCGAGAGTATAGCCGCGCGTTCCGAGCCGCGCAACGCGAACACCGCGCGGCGGCGCGCGAGCCGATTATTTGACCGTCTCCGGCACGCGTGATAGCGTGCCTTCCCGTCGTCATGCGCACTCTCTCCCACCCATACAGGCTCGGTATCGTGGCGCTCGTGTGTCTCGGGCTTGCGGCCGGCTGCGGCGCGGCGAAGCGCAAGCCGAAGAACGTCCTGCTCATTACGATCGACACGCTGCGCGCGGATCGAATCGGCGCCTACGGCGATCCGTCGACCCGCACGCCGTCGATCGACGAACTCGCGCGGCGCGGAACGCTCTTCGAATCGGCGCACTCGCCGATACCTCTCACGCTGCCGTCGCACACATCGATGATGACCGGCAACTATCCGCGCACGCATCTGGTGCTCTCGCACGCGTACACGCTGGCGCCGGAGCGCATTACGCTCGCCGAAATTCTCAAGGAACACGGGTACTCGACGGCGGCGTTCGTCTCGAGTCATGTGCTCGACAAATCGTACGGGCTCGATCAAGGGTTCGAGACGTACTGGGAGCGATGGCATCTGCTGAGCGACGTGACCGAGTCGCTGACGGCGAGTGGTTTCGAGCTGACGGCGAAGGCGGCGCGGCTTTGGATCAAGGATCGTCCCGCCGAGAAACCGTTCTTCGCGTGGGTTCATCTGTTTCAGCCGCACAAGCCGTACACGCCGCCGGCGCCGCTCGCGAGACTCTACGATCCGGGCTACGAGGGATCGATCGTCGCGGACGTGCCGACACTCGTCGGCATTTGGGAAGAGAAGCGCGCGCTCGCGCCGGAGGATCTGCGCCACATTCAGGCGCTCTATCAGGGCGAGGTCACGACGGCGGACCGCGAGGTCGGCAGAATCGTCGACCTTCTCGAGCGCGAGGGAATCATGAAGGACACGATCGTCATCGTGACGTCGGATCACGGGGAGATGCTCTACGAACAGGACTGCTACTTCGGGCACGACATCATGCTGTACGAACCCGCGATCGCGGTGCCGCTCGTGTTTTTCGGCGATGGCGTCTTCCCGGAAGGCGCGATCGCGCGACAGAACGCGCGGCTCATCGACCTCGCGCCGACGATTCTCGAGTCGGTGGGGTTGTCGCACGAGTTTCTCGGCGCGATCGACGGGCTGAGTCTCTTGCCGCCGGTGTGGCGCGAGGGACAGGGTGCGGAGCGGCGCTGGGGCCCGAAGCAACTTTCCGGTGCGAAGGGCGCGCCTGCCTCGGATACGTTGTTCGCGGAGATTTTTCCGCCGAAGCCAGGATGGAAGGTCGAGCCGCGCCACGCCCTGCGCACGCCGGGTTGGAAATTGATAATGGAAGACGGCGTCGAAGCGCGCGAACTCTACAGCCTCGATCCCGATCCGCGCGAACGTGCGAACCTCGCACTCGCCGAGCCCGACATGACGGCGCGCCTCTTCACCGCGTGGGATGCGTGGCGCGCGTCCAAGCAACGAGACTTCAAGACGACGTTTCCCGACCTCGACGCGGAAACGGTCGAAAACCTCAAATCGCTCGGATACATCGACAATTGATCGCGCGGTCTTCGAGCGCGCGGCCCCCGGAGCGACGGCCACTCTCGAGCCGCCCGAGCATTTCGTTCTTCTTTCCCGCGTGCAACGAAGAGGAAACGGTGGAGCCGCTTGCGCGGAAGGCGGCGGAGGTTTTGCCGCGACTAACGGACGACTACGAAATCATCATCGTCGACGACGGCTCGACGGATCGCACGCCCGAGATCGCCGACACGCTCGCGCGCGAGATGCCGCACGTGCGCGTCGTGCATCACGAGAAAAACGCGGGCTATGGGCTGGCGCTTCGCTCCGGTTTTGCGGCGTCGCGCAAGGATCTTGTTTTTTATACCGACGGCGACTTGCAGTTCGATGTCGAGGAACTCGCGCTCCTCTTGCCGAAGATTCGCGAGGCCGACATCGTCTCCGGCTACAAGTTGAAGCGCGCGGACGACGCAAGCCGGAAGTTCGTCTCGGTCGTCTACAACACGGTTCTCAAGGTGTTTTTCGGGCTGCGCATTCCCGACGTGAATTGCGGATTCAAGCTCTACCGGCGCGAAATCTTCGACACGATTCGGCTGCGGTCGACGCGCGGGTTGATCGACGCGGAGGTGTTACTCAAGGCGGAGGCCGCGGGCTATGTCGTGACGACCGTCGGCGTGCATCACTTCCCGCGAACGCACGGCACGTCGCGGTATCGCGCGAAGGAGATCGTGCTGACGATTGTTCAGCTTTGGGAGCTGTGGCTCGATCTCAACGTGCGAGAGCGACGCTAGCGCGTTTCTCTACTTGTACAGCCCCTTGATGCCGCCCCAGCTCGTGACGTCGCGGCCTTCGGTCGATTCGAAACAGAGGCCGTCGGTCTCGTCGAAGAGCGCGTAGCGTTCGCCGACGCCGAGTTGCGAGAAGAGCGAGTACTCATCCGCGTCCGTGAGTGGTCTGACGCAGCATCCCTGCGGCGAATCGACGCGCAGTTCCAGGCGCGCGATGAGGTCGGAGCCGCTCGCGTCGAAACCGCTTCCGCCGAAGCCGATGGCAGACGCGAGGCTAAAATCGTCGATCGGGAAGTTGCCCCCGCCGCGGATCACGTACTCGGCCGACGAGAGACTCAGGCAATCGGAGTCGAGCTCCAGATAGACGAGGTAGTAGGTCCACGAGAACGAGCCCGAGTTGATCCAGACGTCGAGGGTGACATCGTCGCCGGGGTTCACCGCCATGAGCGGCGAGTCTTGCGGCAGGCCGTCGCCGTCGGAGTCGAGCCAAACCTCGGCGGCGAATGCCGCCGTGTGGAGGAACGGAGCGGCCGCGGCGAGCGCGGCGGCGGCGGCGAGCGCGAAGATCGCGGGGGTTGAAGGGCGCGGCATTCGAGCATCTCCCTCCGTCACGATTCCAAAATGATTGCGATTCGACGCGGTCACTATACGCGCAGAGCGCGAGGTGCGGAAGTGTCTTCGTTCAGTTTGTTCTGCGTTCTACGTTCGTCGCGGCGCGTGCGCGCGTGATCTGATAGCATGTCTCGTTCTCATTACCGAATTGCTGGAGGCAGCTTCATGAAGGTTTGCGTGCTGAAGGAACGATCGCCGGGCGAGCGGCGCGTGGCGCTCGTCCCCGAGACGGTCGCGAAGCTCGCGGCGAAGAAAATCGAGGTCTGCGTCGAGAGCGGCTGCGGCGACGAGGCGGGGTTCCTCGACGCGGCGTACCAGGCCGCGGGGGCTGCCGTGGTGTCGAGCGCCGCAGAGGCGCTGGGCGCGTCCGACGCACTCGCGTGCGTGCAGCGGCCGGCCGACGACACCGCGGCGCTTGTTCGCGCCGGCATGATCGTTATCGGCGTGATGAACCCCGCGGCGAGTCCGTCGAACAGCGCGCTCGCGCGCAATCTCGCCGATCGAAAGGCCACCGTGCTCGCGCTCGAACGCATGCCGCGCATCACGCGTGCGCAGGCGATGGATGTTCTCTCGTCGCAGAGCAATCTCGCCGGTTACAAGGCGGTCATCATCGCCGCGTCATCGCTCGGGCGCATCTTTCCGATGATGATGACTCCCGCCGGGACGCTTTCCGCCACGAAGGCGCTGATCGTGGGCGCGGGCGTCGCGGGGCTTCAAGCGATCGCAACGGCGCGGCGGCTCGGCGCGATCGTGACGGCGTACGACGTGCGCCCCGCGGTGAAGGAGCAGGTGCAGAGCCTCGGCGCGCGCTTCCTCGACATCGAGGTCGACGAGAAGGACACGCAGGACACGGGCGGCTACGCTCGCGCCGTTTCCGAGGCGACGCTCGCGCGGCAAGCCGCGGCGCTCCATAATGCGGCAATTGAAATGGACGTCATCGTCACGACGGCGCTCGTTCCTGGAAAGGCGGCACCGCGCCTTCTGCTCGCGAAGACCGTCGCCGCGATGCGACCCGGCTCGGTGATCGTCGATCTCGCGGCGGAGACGGGCGGCAACTGCGAGCTGACGGAGCCGGGCGCGACCGTCGCGCGGCACGGCGTCACGATCGCCGGCCCGCTCAACGTCGCGGCGAGCCTGCCCTTTCACGCGAGCCAACTTTTCTCGCGGAACATCGCGAGTTTTCTCGGCGAGTTCGTAAAAGACGGCGTGCCCGAGATCGATCTCGACAACGAGATCTTGGCCGCGACGTGTATCGCGCACGCAGGCGAGCTTCGAACGGGTCCGTAAGCGGGACGCGGCGCGCGTGTAAAGTGGCCCGTTGCAGGCGGCGAAGCGGCACGAGCGCGGACTCTCTCCCTTTCACCGCGAACAGCCTTGTCCCACTTCGTCGCGTGCCCTAGAATACCGAGAGTTTTTTTCGGATCGGTTCGATCACCCACCATTTCCATAGAGGGTCCACCGACCTCGAATGCCTCAGATCTTCCATCGCAGCACGAACACGCTGTCGAAGGTCACGATTTTCGGCGCCGTATTCGCGCTTGCCGGTCTCGGGTGGTTGACGCTTACCATCGCGAGATCGCCGTACATGACGCAGGCGCAGGTCGCTCGCTCGCAGCCGGTTCCGTTTAGCCACGCGCACCACGTCGGCGGCATGGGCATCGATTGCCGCTACTGCCACACATCGGTCGAGACGTCGTCGTTCGCCGGGATTCCGCCCACGCAAACCTGCATGAACTGCCATTCGCAAATCTGGTCCGATAGCCCGACGCTCGCGCCCGTGCGCGAGAGTTTCAAAAGCGGCGAGCCGATTCGCTGGACGCGCGTCCACGATCTGCCGCATTTCGTTTACTTCGATCACAGCGCGCACGTGAACAAGGGGATCGGCTGCGAGAGCTGCCACGGCCGCGTCGACGAGATGCCGCTCGTGTGGAGCGAGAATTCCCTACAGATGTCGTGGTGCCTCGATTGCCACCGCCATCCCGAACCGAACGTCAGGCCGCGGGACGAGGTGATGACGATGGGATGGACGCCGCAAGGCGATCGCGCCGCCCTGGGCGTGGCTCTCGCTGCGGAGTACGACGTCCAGAAACTGGAGAACTGCTCCGTGTGCCACCGATGAGCGAGATCCGCAACGAGGAGCGCGGCGCGCGCGTGCACGAACACTGGCGCAGCCTCGATGAAGCCGCGCGCGGCGAGCGCGACGCCGCAACCGACGCGCCGCCGCCGTTCGCATTCGACCGGCGCGACTTCCTCAAGCTTGCGGGCGTGTCGCTCGCGGCGAGCGGCCTCGCGTCGTGCGCGCGGCAACCGCTCGAGGAGATCCTTCCGTACGTGCGTTCGCCCGAGGAGATCGTTCCGGGGCGGCCGCTCTTCTTCGCGACGGCGATGCCGTTCGGCGGCTATGGAAGTCCGATTCTCGTCGAGAGCCACATGGGGCGCCCGTCGAAGATCGAAGGAAATCCCGATCACCCCGCAAGTCGCGGCGCGACCGATGTTTTCGCGCAGGCCGCGGTACTTGCGCTCTACGATCCCGATCGCTCGCCGACGATCGTCAATCGCGGCGAGATCTCGACGTGGTCGACGTTCGTAAGCGTGTTCCGCGTCGCGCTCGAGACCGAACGCGAAACGCGGGGCGCGGGATTGCGGATTCTCACCGAGACGGTGACCTCGCCGACGCTCGCGCGGCAGTTGCGCGAAATTCTCGCGCAGTTTCCGCTCGCGCGCTGGCACCAGCATGAGGCTGTCGCACGCGATGGCGCTCGCGGCGGCGCGCTCGTCGCGTTCGGCGAGCCGCTCGAGACGCACTATCGCCTCGAGAACGCGGACGTCATCGTTTCGCTCGACGCGGATTTTCTCTCGTGCGGGCCGGGTGCGGTCGCGAACGCGCGCGCGTTCGCCGAGCGGCGGCGCGTGGGGCGCGGCGGCGCGCACAGCGCAGACGAGGCGAGCGATGCTCACCGCTCGTCGAACGCGCGCGGAATGAACCGGCTCTACGTCGTCGAGAGCACGCCAAGCAACACAGGCGCCACCGCCGATCATCGATTGCCGCTGCGCGCCGGGCAGGTCGAGGCGTTCGCGCGCGAGTTGCTCGCGCGGCTCGGCGGCGATCCCACGCTCGGCGGCGCGCCCGCCACATCGACGCACGCGGGCGACTCTCTCGCGCCGGGCGGCCTCGCGGACCGATGGCTTGCGGCCGTCGCGAAGGATCTCGCCGCGCATCGCGGACACTCCGTGGTCATCGCGGGCGAACACCAGCCGGTCGCGGTGCACGCGCTCGCGCATGCGCTGAATCACACGCTCGGCAACATCGGCGCGACCGTACTTCTCACCGATGCGATCGAGGCGGCGCCGGTCGATCAAGCCGCGTCGCTGCGCGAACTCGCGCGCGAACTCGCCGACGGCGGTGTGCGGCTCCTCGTCACGCTCGGCTCGAACCCCGCGTACACGTCTCCGGCCGACATCGATTTCGCCGGCGCGCTCAACAAAGCCGGTATGAGCGTGCATCTCGGCGCGTACTTCGACGAAACCGCGTCCCGCTGCGATTGGCATGTGCCCGAGGCGCATTTTCTCGAGGCATGGAGCGACATTCGCGCGCACGACGGCGCTGCGTCGATCGTGCAGCCGCTGATCGCGCCGCTCCTCGGCGGGAAGTCCGCGCACGAATTGCTCGCGCTGTTCGGCGACGCGCCCGATCGCACCGGCTACGAGATCGTGCGCGACACGTGGCGCGGGGCGGGCCTCGGCGGCGCCGACTTCGAGAGCGGGTGGCGCCGCGCGGTACACGACGGCTTCATCGAAGGCACGGCGTTCGCGCCGCGCACCGTCGCATTCGCGCCGAGTTGGGATCGGGGCGGCACGTTTGTCGCACCGCTTGCGGGCGCAACCAGCGCATCGGGCGCCGCCGGGCTCGATCTTCTCTTCCGCGCCGACCCGACGATTCACGACGGGCGTTTCGCGAACAACGGTTGGCTTCAAGAGCTGCCGAAGGCGCTCACGCGACTGACTTGGGAGAACGCGGCGCTCATCGCGCCCGCGACAGCCGCGCGCCTTGGCGTCGAGAGCGGGGACGTCGTCGAGTTGAGCCACGACGGCCGCTCGCTGCGCGCGCCCGCTTGGGTGCTTCCCGGCCACGCCGAAGAATCGGTGACGCTGCATCTCGGCTACGGCCGCGCACTCGCCGGCAAGGTCGGCAGCGGCATCGGCGCGAACGCGTACGCGCTGCGCACATCGCGCGCGCCGTGGAACGCGCACGGCCTCGAGCTCCGCAACACAGGACGTCGCGCGAAGCTCGCGACGACGCAGACGCATCACAGCATGGAAGGCCGCGCGCCGGTGCGCGCGGGAACACTCGCCGAGTTCGAGCACGATCCGCACTTCGCGCACCACGGGCATCACGAGCCGCCGCGCGACCTCACGCTCTACCCAGAGCATCCGTACGACGGCAACTCGTGGGGAATGGTGATCGACCTGACGGCGTGCACGGGCTGTAGCGCGTGCGTCGTGGCGTGTCAGGCCGAGAACAACATTCCGATCGTCGGCAAGGAAAACGTCGAGATGGGCCGCGAGATGCACTGGATTCGAATCGATCGTTATTACGAAGGCGATCTTGCGAATCCCACGACGTACCAGCAGCCGCTGCCGTGCATGCACTGTGAGAACGCGCCGTGCGAAGTGGTTTGTCCCGTCGGCGCGACGGTGCACAGCGACGAAGGCCTCAACGACATGGTCTACAACCGGTGCGTCGGCACGCGCTACTGCGCGAACAACTGCCCTTACAAAGTCCGGCGTTTCAATTTCTATCAGTACGCCGAGCAGAACGAGCCGACGCTGAAGTTGCTCGCGAATCCCGACGTCACCGTGCGCAATCGCGGCGTCATGGAGAAGTGCACTTATTGTGTGCAGCGTATCAACTCGGCGCGTATCACCGCGAAGAACGAAGATCGCGCGATTCGCGACGGCGACGTCGTCACCGCGTGCGAGGCCGTGTGCCCGGCGGGCGCGATCATCTTCGGCAACATCAACGACCCGGCGAGCCGCGTGTCGCAGGCGCGCAAGAGCCCGCTCAACTACGGGCTTCTCGCCGACCTCAACACGCGGCCGCGCACGACGTACCTCGCGGCGATTCGCAATCTCAACCCTGAACTCTCCGCAGACGAGCACGGCAGCGGCAGCGGCCACAGCGGCGCTCAGGCGCATTCATGACGGCGGCGCCTCGCGATTCGCATCCGAAACACGCGCCGCACGTCGAGCACGCCGCCGGCGCGCCGTCGTCGCGCGCCATCGTCGGCCCCGGCCACACGTTCGCCTCCGTCACCGACAAAATCAGCGCCGTCGTCCTCACGCGAAAGACGCCGCTCGCCTTCTTCGTTGCGTTTGCGATCGCGTTTCTCCTATTCAACATTTTCCTCGTCTGCGTCGGGCGTCTTCTGCTGCGCGGCGTCGGCATCTGGGGCAACACGAATCCCGTCGGCTGGGGCTTCGACATCATCAACTTCGTCTGGTGGATCGGCATCGGTCACGCCGGCACGCTGATCTCCGCGATTCTCTTTCTGCTCAAACAGAAATGGCGCACGTCGATCAACCGCTTCGCCGAGGCGATGACTCTTTTCGCCGTCGCGTGCGCGGGGATGTACCCGATCCTGCATCTTGGCCGGCCGTGGCTTTTCTATTGGCTCATGCCGTATCCGAATACGCTCGCGCTCTGGCCGCAGTTCCGCAGCCCGCTCATCTGGGACGTCTTCGCGGTCTCCACGTATGCAACCGTCTCGCTTTTGTTCTGGTTCGTCGGGCTCGTCCCGGACCTGGCGACGCTGCGCGATCGCTCGAAGAATCGCGTCGCGCAGTACATCTACGGAATTCTCGCGCTCGGGTGGCGTGGCTCTGCGGTGCACTGGCATCGGTACGAGGTCGCGTATCTGTTGCTCGCCGGCCTTGCGACGCCGCTCGTCATCTCCGTGCACACGATCGTCAGCTTCGACTTCGCCGTCTCGGTGATTCCCGGCTGGCATACGACGATCTTCCCGCCCTACTTCGTCGCGGGCGCGATCTTCTCCGGCTTCGCGATGGTGATGACGCTCACGATTCCGATTCGCTCGTTCTTCAAGCTCGAAGACTTCATCACGCTGCGGCATCTGCAAAACATGGCGAAGGTGATGCTGGCAACCGGCGGCATCGTCGCGTACGGCTACCTGATGGAAGCGTTCATCGCGTGGTACAGCGGCAACCCGTACGAAAGCTACATGATCATGAACCGGTTGCAAGGTCCGTATGCGCCGCAGTATTGGGCGCTTCTGATTTGCAACGTCGCGATCCCGCAGCTCATGTGGCTGCGCCGCGTGCGCGAGAACGTGATCGCACTCTTCGTGATCTCGATCATCGTCAACGTCGGCATGTGGCTCGAGCGGTTCATCATCATCGTCACGAGCTTGCACCGCGATTTTCTCCCGTCGTCGTGGGGGATGTACGCCCCCACGCAGTGGGATTGGGGCACGTTCATCGGATCGATCGGCCTCTTCCTCACGCTGTTGTTCCTCTTCATCCGCGTGCTGCCGATGATTTCGATCTTCGAGATGCGAACGATTCTTCCCGAGGCCGAGGCTGCGCACCACGAGGGCGACGCGGTGAAACGCGAGCGCGAGGAATCGTGGGGAGAGTGGGCGGACTGACATGACGCGCAAGCCTGCGATGTTCGGACTCCTCGCGCGCTTCGGCGGCCCCGCGGAACTTCTCGAGGCCGCGGAGAAGACGCACGACGCCGGCTACTCGCGGCTCGACGCGTACACGCCGTATCCGGTCGAAGGGATGACCCACGCTCTCGGGCATCGTCATCGCAATCGGCTTCCGTATCTGGTGCTCGCGGGCGGGCTCTTCGGTTGCGCGGTCGGGTTCGCGCTTCAGTACTACGCCTCCGCGATCGACTACCCGATCAACGTCGGCGGGCGGCCGCTTTTCGGATGGCCGTCGTTCATCCCGATCTGCTTCGAGTGCACCGTGCTCTTCGCGGCGCTCACGGCGGTTTTCGCGATGCTCGGGCTCAACGGGCTTCCGATGCCGTATCACCCGCTTTTCAATGTGCCGAGTTTCGCGCAGGCGAGTCGGGACGGATTTTTTCTTTGCGTGATGGCGACGGATCCGAAGTTCGATCCGATCGATACGCGGCAGTTTTTGTCGAGTATCGGGGCGCGCGAGGTGAACATTGTCGAGAACTGAGAGTGTGCGCGGAGGTGAGTGGTTGAGCGGGGGCTCGTTTACGGGCGCACGCAGAAACACACGCGCACGCGCGAAGGGGGCGCCTTCCAGTCGCTCCCCGATACTCGCTTTGTGGAAGGCGCCCCCTTCGCGCGTGGGAGGGACGGCTGCGGTGGTCGTGCGGGTGTGCGCTGCGGGTGTGCTCGCTCTCGTGCTGGGGGGGTGCCGGGACGATATGCGCAACCAGCCTCGGCATCGGCCTCTCGACGCGAGTTCGTTTTTCGCGGATGGGCGTTCGTCGCGGCCGCTTGTTGAGGGGACGGTTCCGCGCGGTTTCCTGCGCGCCGATACGCATCTGTACGAAGGCAAGACGGGCGCGGAGTTCGCGAAGACGTTTCCGTTCCCCGTGACGCGCGAGGTGATCGAGCGCGGGCGCGAGCGATTCAACATTTATTGCACTCCGTGTCACGATCACGTCGGCGCGGGCAACGGGATGATCGTGCAGCGCGGTTTCCGCAAGCCGTCTTCGTTTCATATTCCGCGGCTCCAAGAGGCGCCGGCCGGCTACTACTTCGACGTGATGACGAACGGCTTCGGCGCGATGCAGAGCTACGCGTCGATGGTCCCGGTGCGCGACCGCTGGGCGATCGTTGCGTATATTCGCGCGCTTCAACTCAGTCAAAATGCGACGCTGGCCGACGTGCCGCCCTCGGAGGCTGCGCAACTTGTGAGCGAGAGATAACGTGGCTACCGCGAATCATACGAGTCGCGTGAACGATGCGCCCGGCGCTGGCAACGCTGGCGCGATCATCGCGCGCTGGCAACGCACCGCGGTCTTGGTTGCAGCGGCTGGCGCGGCGCTTTGCGTCGTCGGCGTGTTTGTCGATGCGACGCAGTTCTTCCGCTCGTACCTCGTCGGCTATCTCTACTGGCTCGGGATCGCGCTCGGCTGCCTCGGCGTCGGGCTCTTGCACAACATGACGGGCGGCGCGTGGGGGCGCGTTACGAGTTCGTTCGTGAACGCCGCGGTGAAAACGCTCCCGCTTCTGGCGCTGCTCTTCGTGCCGATCGCGCTCGGATTCGGCCGTCTCTACTCATGGAGCGATCCCGCGGTCGTCGCCGCCGACGAGTTGCTGCGCCACAAGAGCGCGTACCTCAATGTGCCCGCGACGCTCGCGCGCGCCGTCGCGTACTTCGCGATCTGGATCGGCTTCGGAATCATCCTGAGCCGCGCGGCAGGAAAGTCGAAAGCGCACGCGCCGGCGGATGTGGCGGCGGCGCGACGCACCAAGCTACTCAGCGCGCCAGGAATCGTTCTCTATGTGCTGACGATGACGTTCGCGTCGATCGACTGGGCGATGTCGCTCGATCCGCACTGGTTCTCCACGATCTACGGCGTGCTCTTCATTGTCGGCCAGGCGCTCTCGGCGTTCGGGCTTCTCATTCTTATGCTCGCGGCTTTCCGTGACGAACCGCCGTTTGCGGGCGCCATCACGCAGGATCACTTCCACGACCTCGGCAACCTTCTCTTCGCGTTCGTTCTCTTGTGGGCGTACGCGTCGATTTCGCAGCTTCTCATCATCTGGAGCGCGAACCTCCCTGAAGAGATTCCTTGGTACATCAAGCGCTTCAATGGGGGCTGGCAGTTCATCGGACTCGGGCTCGTGATCTTCCACTTCGTCATCCCGTTCTTCATCCTGCTCTCGCGAATCGCGAAGCGCCGCGCCGTCATCATCGCGCGCGTCGCCGTGGCGATCCTCGTCGTTCACTACCTCGACATCTTTTGGATCGTGGCGCCCGAGTTTCACCCGAAGGGATTGAAGATTCATTGGCTCGACTTCGCCACGTTCGCTGCGCTGGGCGGCGTGTGGTTCGCGTTCTATCTGCGGCAGCTCGGCGCGCAGCCGCTTGCGATTGCGATCGAGGCCGGCGCGGTACCCGCCGGTGCGCACGGCGATGGGCGCGCGCCTTCCGCGGAGGCATCGCATGCGCGCTGATCGCGGCCACGAAGCGGTCGACATCAAGTCGCGGGGGATCGTCATCTTTTTGATCGCGCTCGCGGTGCTCACGATTCTCGTGCTTCTTGCGATGCGCGGGCTCTTCGTGGCGCTCGAGAATCGCGCGACGCGTGCCGATCTCGCGGTGCCGCGCGATGCGCGCGATACGGGCGCGGCGGGCGCCGCGACGCAGGATGGCGCGCGCAGGCTCGCGGAACCGCTGCTTCAGACGAACCCGCCCGTCGCGCTTGCGGATTTGCGCGCCGCGGAGGAGCGCGTTCTGACGACCTACGGCTGGATAAACGCAGACGTCGGAATCGTGCGCGTGCCGATCGAACACGCGATCGACCTGCTCGCGGAGCGCGGTTTGCCGGCGCGTCCGGCCGATGCCGCGTCGCACGCCGCCGAGTCGGGCGTGCCGGCAGACGATGTGCCGCGCGACGCGAACTCGGGGCGCGGCAATCGGGGCGGAGCGCACCGATGACCCACGCGATTTCACGCAGGCGTCTTGCGCGTTGCGTTTTGATTCTCGCCGCGTTGTTTGCGGCGGCACTGGCGCCGCCCGCCCACGCGCAGAGCGGACCCGGCGGCGTGCCGCCCGCCCCCGGCGCGCAGCCCGCGGAAGGCACACCATCGATCCTGCGCGACGTCGGCATCGATCAGCGTCTCGGCGAAAGCATTCCGCTCGATCTGCACTTCCGCGACGAGAGCGGCGACGACGTGCGCATCGGCGACTATTTCGCGAACGGCAAGCCGGTCATCCTCTCGCTCGTCTACTACGAGTGCCCGATGCTCTGCACGCAGGTGCTCAACGGTCTGGCGAGCGCGCTCGAAGTCGTGACGATGGACGCGGGGAAAGAGTTTACGGTGCTCACGGTGAGCTTCAATCCGCGCGAAACGCACGAACTCGCGGCGGCGAAGAAGAAGAACTACCTCGAGCGCTACTCGCGCCCCGGCGCCGAAGACGGATGGCACTTCCTGACGGGCGACTCGGCTTCGATCGCGGCGCTCACGAGCGCCGCTGGCTTCCGTTACTCGTGGGACCCGGAGATCAGCCAGTACGCGCACGCAAGTGGCGTCACCGTGATCACGCCGCGCGGCGTCATCGCGCGCTACTTCTTCGGCATCGAGTACTCGCCGCGCGATCTGCGGCTTTCGCTCATCGAGGCGTCCGAGAACAAGATCGGCACGCCCGTCGACCACCTACTTCTCTACTGCTATCAGTACGACCCGGTCACGGGGAAGTACGGCGCGGTGGCGCTCAACATGGTGCGGGCCGGCGGTGTCGCGACGCTCGCGTGCCTCGGCGTGTTCCTCTTCGTTTCGTTGCGCGCCGACCGCCGCCGTGCCCGCGCCGCGCGCCTGACCGGGGCAAGTTAGAATGCTCGTCGTTCCTCTCTTCCCGGAAGCCGCCTCGACGCTCGCCGGCAAAGTCGACGCGCTCTTCTTCTTTCTCTGCGCGGTCAGCATCGTCTTCTCGCTTCTCATCGGCGGCCTCGTCTTCTATTTCGCCGCTCGCTACCGCCGCCGCTCCGAGAACGAGCGCGCGCACCAAATCCACGGCGACAATCGCCTCGAAACGATTTGGTCCGTCATCCCGTTCGCGCTCGCTATGGTCATGTTCGTCTGGGGAGTCGACGTCTACTTCGAGTACGCGCGTCCGCCGCGCGACGCGATGGACATCTACGTCGTCGGCAAGCAATGGATGTGGAAATTTCAGCATCCCGAGGGCCACCGCGAGATCAACGAGCTGCACGTTCCGACGGGCCGTGCCGTGCGCCTCACGATGACATCCGAGGACGTCATCCACGATCTCTACATCCCCGCGTTCCGCGTGAAGCAGGACGCGGTACCGGGCCGCTACAGCACCGTTTGGTTCGAGGCGACGAAGCCCGGCCGCTACCACCTCTTCTGCGCCGAGTACTGCGGCACGAAACACTCGCAGATGATCGGCTCCGTCGTCGTGATGGAACCGGCGGAGTATCAGGCGTGGCTCGCTGGCGATGCGCCGGCGATGTCGCTCGCCGCCGCCGGCGAAAAGCTCTTCGAAGAGCTCGCGTGCGTCACGTGCCATCGCGAAGACACGAAGGCGCGCGGCCCGCTGCTCGACGATCTCTTCGGCAAAGAGGTGCGCCTCCGCGACGGCAGTACGGTCGTCGCCGACGAGAAGTACCTTCGCGATTCCATCTTGCGGCCGGCCGCGAAGATCGTCGCGGGCTACGAGCCGATCATGCCGACGTTCGAAGGGCAGATCAGCGAAGAGGGGCTTCTCTCGCTCGTCTCGTACATCAAGTCGCTCGGACGGCCGCAAGCCGCCGCGCCGGCCCCAGCAGCAGGAGGCAAATCGTAATGGCTCAAACGCTGCCCGCCGCGGAAGCCGCGGAAAGCCGCCGCCACTACCTCAACGTCAATTACGGCGTGCGGTCGTGGCTCCTAACGGTCGACCACAAGCGTATCGCGCTTCTCTATCTCGCAGCGATCACGTTCTTCTTCGCTATCGGCGGCATCTTCGCGGTGCTCATTCGCCTCGAGCTGCTCACGCCGCGCGGCGATCTCTTCCAGGCCGAGACGTACAACAAGCTCTTCACGATGCACGGCGTGGTCATGGTCTTCTTCTTCCTCATCCCGTCGGTGCCGGCCGTGCTCGGCAACTTCCTCGTGCCAATCATGATCGGCGCGCGCGACATGGCGTTTCCCAAGCTCAATCTCGCGAGCTGGTACATCTACGTGGTCGGCGCGTCGTTTACGATGTACGCGATCATCAACGGCGGGCTCGACACGGGTTGGACGTTCTACACGCCGTACAGCACCGCCGCGTCGAACACGCAGGTGCTCGCCGCCGGCGTCGGCATCTTCATCACCGGCTTCTCGTCGATCCTCACCGGCCTCAACTTCCTCGTGACGATCCACAAGATGCGCGCGCCGGGGATGACGTGGTTCCGCCTACCGCTCTTCATCTGGGCGCAGTACGCGACGAGCCTCATCATGATCCTCGGCACGCCGGTCGTCGCGATCACCGTCCTGCTGCTCGCGGCGGAGCGCGTCATCGGCGTCGGCATTTTCGACCCAAAGCTCGGCGGCGATCCGGTGCTCTTCCAACATCTCTTCTGGTTCTACTCGCATCCGGCCGTGTACATCATGATTCTTCCGTCGATGGGCGTGATGAGCGAACTCGTCACCGCGTTCACGCGCAAACGCATCTTCGGCTACTCGTTCATCGCGATGTCGAGCCTCACGATCGCGGTGCTCGGCTTCCTCGTGTGGGGCCACCACATGTTCGTCAGCACGCAGTCGGTTTACGCCGGCATGATCTTCTCGTTCCTCTCGTTCTTCGTCGCGATTCCGTCGGCCGTGAAGGTTTTCAACTGGACCGCGACGCTCTACAAAGGTTCGATCTCGCTGCAGACACCGATGATCTACGCGCTCGGCTTCATCGGGCTCTTCACGATCGGCGGGCTTACGGGACTCTTCCTCGCGACGCTCGGCATCGACGTGCATGTGCACGACACCTACTTCGTCGTCGCGCACTTTCACTACATCATGGTCGGCGGCGTCATCATGGGGTACCTCGGCGGGCTCCACTTCTGGTGGCCGAAGATTACGGGCCGCATGTATCCGGAGTTTTGGGCGAAGATCTCCGCGGCGAACATCTTTCTCGGCTTCAACCTGACGTTCTTCCCGCAGTTCATTCTCGGCTATCTCGGAATGCCGCGGCGCTATCACGCGTACCCGGACGAGTTCCAGGTCCTCAACGTTCTCTCCACGGCGGGCGCCTCGATTCTCGCTGTGGGGTATGTCATCCCGCTCTTCTACTTCATGTGGTCGCTGCGCTTCGGACGCGCGGCGACGCCGAATCCGTGGGGCGCGACGGGTCTCGAGTGGCAAACGCCGTCGCCGCCGCCGACCGACAACTTCGCCGAGACGCCGGTCGTCACCGAGGAGGCGTACAACTATCCGGACGCACGAGGGGACGGCGCGCACGGCAGCGGCGCCGCGGCGGCGTCGCCGGGAGTCCAGCATGGCTGACGCGACGCACCGCGCGGTTGCACACGCGCACACGCACGCGCATCAGTTCGAAGACATGGAGCAGCAGAAGGAGGCCTCGTCCCTCGGGATGTGGGTCTTCCTCGTCACCGAGATCATGTTCTTCGGCGGCCTCTTCATGGCGTACCTGCTCTATCGATGGAGTTATCCCGAGGCGTTCGCGCACGCGAGCCACCATCTGAACGTGACGCTCGGCGGGATCAACACCGCGGTGCTGATCGGCTCGAGCCTCACGATGGCGCTCGCGGTGCGCGCCGCGCAGACCGGCAAGCGCCGCGCGCTCGTCGGCTTTCTCATCGTGACGATTCTGCTCGGCGCCGCATTCCTCGGCGTGAAGGCCGTCGAGTACCACCACAAGTTCGAGGAGCATCTCTTCCCGGGCGCGAACTTCCACCTCGATGCCCCGGACGCGATGAACCAGCAGATGTTCTTCTTCATCTACTTCTGCATGACCGGGCTGCACGCGCTCCACATGATCGTCGGCATCGGCGTGCTTGTCGTGCTGACGGTGCTCTCGTCGCGCGGCCGCTACTCGCCCGCGTATCACGGCCCGGTCGAAGTCGCCGGCCTCTACTGGCACTTCGTCGACATCGTCTGGATCTTCCTCTTCCCGCTTCTCTACCTGATCGGCAGGCACGCATGATCGGCGGCGCGCTCCACGTCATGCCGAAGAAGATCTACTTCGCGATCTTCGCCGCGCTTCTCGTGCTGACCGCGGTTACCGTGTGGGTCGCGTTCCTCGATCTCGGCCCGCTCAACACGTTCGTCGCTCTCGCGATTGCGGCGCTCAAAGCCACGCTCGTCATCCTCTTCTTCATGCACGTGAAGTACAGCACGCGCCTCACGAAGCTCGTCGTCGTGAGCGGCTTCGTGTGGCTGCTGATTCTCTTCGTGCTGACGATGGGAGACTACGCATCGCGGAATTGGTTGCGCGCTCCGAAGGCGTGGGAGGAGCCGGCGGCCGTTGCGCCGGTGCCCGGCGAACCCGCTTCGCCCGCGACGACGGAGTCGCATCACTAAGGGCGACTCGACACATCTCGCCGATGTCGGACAGCAGCACGCGGTGCTCGATCTGCTGGGCATTCGAATGCGCTGACGGGATCGCGATACTCGCACGCGACCGACAGCATGGCGCGCAACACGATCCTAGCGTAGAGTGGCTTTGACGGGCGGTCCGCCCGCCTCCCTCCCGTAACGAGGATCCCCACTCGTCCTCAAGGAACACCTCCCATGCTGCGGTTCCTCCCTCGTCGTTTCATCGCGGTGCTTACTGCGACCACTGCTCTCCTGCTCGGCTGCGCTCGTTCTGATCCGATGTCGTCCGACAAGCACGCGTCGATGAACCCCGAGGATGCTGCGGCGATTCGAGCGGATGTCTCACGACCCGGTGGTGGTTTCTATCCGCTCGCGGTCGGGAACCGTTGGCACTCGACACGCACGTGGAGTGGCAGGTTCGTCGGCGAAGGGGAACCACCATGGCCTGACGAGAGTGGCGGAGAAGACTACGAGTTCGAACAGATTTGCACCGAGACATGGGGCAATCAACGTTACGTCGTTGAGCGGCAGCGCTGGCGCGACGCCGCGGGCGACAGCGGGGCGCAACACATACGGTACCGGCAAGACGTGACCGGCCTCTATGAGGCGGACATTTGTCTGTGTGAGCCCCCGAATTGCAGCGATTCACCGCAGGCATTCGCGGCGAGCAGTCCGACTCCGTATGAACGTCTTTGGGAGAAGATCGCAGTTCGGATCCCCGATGCTACGAGACGCGCGGCGGCGAGAGATTCCTGGGACAGGATCTGCTTGCAGCTTGAGGCCGGTCGGCGACTGTCAATGTCGTCGCCAATCGAGCGTGGAAAAGGAGTGTCCGAGTTGACGCGACTCAAATACCCGCTCTACCCCGGTCAGAACTGGGCCATCCGGAATGAGGGGTCGTTCGTGTTCAAGGCTGGAGTCGAGGCTTTCGAGGTCATCGATACGCCGATCGGTCGGGTGCCTGCGTATCGGATTCGAATTAGTCCCAACTTCGATCCCGACACAGTCTTCGACTTCGTGCAGTGGTGGGGCCGATGCGGACTCATGGGCTCGAAGATGCACTCTGAGTCGGAGCTACTCGACGAAAATGGCGACCCGATCGGGATTTTCATCTGGGACGAACTCCAGCAGGTAACCGATATCGACCTCGTCGATCTGCGGCCCTGCACGATCGCGGCGCAATAGATGCGGACATCAGTCACGACCTCGTTGCTCGGGATCGTGACGCTGGCCGCCGTCAATTGTTCTGATGGTCCGACTGGTCCCGCATCGACCCAAATTCGTGCGATCCCCGGCTCGGAACGGCAGATCACAACTCGTGCGGACTTCCCGGACTGGGCGCCCGACGGCAGCCGGATCGCGTTTGTTTCGGAGGGGGGCGCGCAGACAATCTGGACGACGACCCCGGATGGCGCCGCGTTGAATCAAGTCACCGACTACGTTTCTTACCTTCCAAATTGGGCGCCAGATGGATCGCGCATCGCGTGCACGATCTTTAGGGGAGAGCCCGGCGACATCACCGCGCGCGTGCTCGCGGCACCCGTCGCCGGCGGACTCGCAGACACGCTTACGCCGCCGTGGATGCTCGCAACCGACATGGACTGGTCTCCGGATGGAGCCTCAATCGTTGTGGCCGCCTCTGTCAATTCAGCGATATCGAATCTCTGGGTCGGCTCGGTCGAGACCGGCGACTTCGTCAACCTGACCGCAGATTCCACGGATGTCTTTTCGGTGGCGTGGTCGCCCGATGGACAGAAGATCGCATACGGCTCGCGACTCGACGATGGCACCCTCGACATTTGGCTCATCGCGGCGGACGGACATGAGCGATGGCAGCTGACGTCGCACCCTGAGAACGAAGTGTTTCCCACGTGGTCTCCAGATGGGAGATGGATCGCGTTCGAATCGGGGCGTTCGGGCAACCACGAGATTTGGGCGATGCCCACGGCGGGGGGCCAAGCGGTGCAACTGACCGAGGATCCTGGCTATGAAGGACGTCCCGACTGGTCGCCAGACGGTCGAAGCATCGCATTCATGTCGCAGCGTAATGCCGGCTACGACATCTGGTCGATCGACATCGAGGCGATCCCTACACAAGCGCGGTGACGTCGCCCGTCGCGACATCAGCGCATCATTCGAGTGCTCACGAATCGCTTCACGCTTGTCGCTCAGATGGGACAACGGTGGCGCGTTCACGGTATTCGATGATACGGGACGTCACTCTCATCCTCTTGCTCGGGGCGCAAATCGCGGATCCAACGTGTGCGGTCCAACCGATGGCACGGCGTCTGCGCTAATCCACTCGTCTCCTTCCACGAGGTCCGCGCATGTTCCGCAAGCGCTATCGATTCATTCTGCCGGCGGCCACCTTGATCCTCGTTGTTGCCAGCGCGGGTGCTCGCGCACCGATGGCCCACGGTGTTTTCTGGAGCGAGGTGCTTTCGCTCACCGGCGCTGCGTTCGCGGAAATACCGCTCGCCACGACGCTCGTTGCTTCAGGCCTATCGTCGCCAGTCTTCGTTACGTCGCCTCCGAGTGACTCGACGCGCCTCTTCATCGTGGAGGCGTACTCGGGTCGCATCAAGATTCTCGAGCTGAACACGGGAGCATTGAAGCCATCGCCGTTCCTCACGCAGAACGGACTCCTCGCAAACGGAGAAGCGGGGCTTCTCGGGCTCGCGTTCCATCCTCGGTATCCGGATAGCGGCTACTGCTACGTAAACTTCACGCAGGCGCCGAACGGCGAGAGCGTCATTCGGCGTTACACCGTTTCCGCGAACCCGGATCTCGCCGACACGTCGACTGGCGTGACGATGCTCACCGTCCCACCCAATGCGGGTCCCAATCACAACGCAGGCTGGCTAGGCTTCGGCCCAGACGGTTACCTCTATGTGCCTATGGGCGACAAACTCGACGCGACGTTCACGGTCAGCCAGAACGACTCGACGCGGCAAGGAAAGATTCTGCGGCTCGACGTCGATGGCGGTTTCCCGTACGCGATTCCGCGCGACAATCCGTACGCGTCGGAGTTCAGCCCGAAGAACGAGCAGTGGGCGAAGGGACTTCGCAACCCGTGGCGCGCGTCATTCGATCGCCTCACGGGTGATCTGTACGTCGCTGATGTCGGCCAAAGCACGATGGAGGAAATCAATTTCGCGCCGTCCGCGAGCACCGGAGGCGCGAACTACGGTTGGGCGATCATGGAAGGAACGAGCACGTATCCCGGTTGCCCGCCGCCTTGCTCGGCGGACGGTCTGACGTTGCCAGTGCACAGCTATGCCCACGGAGGCCCGCCGAGACGCTGCTCAATCACGGGAGGCTACGTCTACCGCGGCGACGCGATCGCCGACCTTCAGGGCACTTACTTCTTCGCGGACTTTTGCTCTCGTCAAATCTGGAGCCTGCGCGTGGAAAATGGCGCCGCGACAGACGTCATGGATCGGACCGCGGAACTCACTCCCGGCAACGACCTCGATCTCCGCGCCATCTCGTCGTTCGGAGAAGACGCGCGAGGCAACCTCTACATGTGCGATCTCGCTGACGGCGAGATCTTCCAGATCGTCGCGTCCGGGACCGACGTGGGCGACGGCACGATCGCGTTTCCATCGCTGCTTCGCATCGACGACGTGTTCCCGAATCCGACTTCGAGCGGGTTGAGTTTTCGAATTGAAGGCGTGCTCGGCGCGAGCCAGAGCATCCGCGTGATCGATTGCGCCGGACGCTCGGTACGCGCGCTTGGCCGCGGCGGAGCCGAACACGGCGCTTGCACCGCCACGCTATCGTGGGACGGACGAAACGATGGAGGTGTGCCCGTCGCGAGCGGCATCTATCTACTCGTCGTCGAGTCGGGCAGGATGATCGCGAGCCGCAAAGCATTCGTCCTGCGGTGAGTTCGTCCACCACGGTCCGCCGTTCGTTTGCTTGCCACGCGTAGATTGGTTCGTTCGGCGAGTGCCGCCGACGATGGGCGACTACGCGTCGCGGAACGGCTTGCGCGCGCGCTTCCCGCACTCGCCGCCGCGCGATATGATGCCGCTCCATGAGTCTCTCTCCCGGCACGCGGCTCGGTCACTACGAAATCGTTTCGCCGCTCGGCGCGGGCGGCATGGGCGAGGTCTACCGCGCGCGAGACACGCGGCTCGACCGAGACGTCGCGATCAAGGTGTTGCCCGATGCGGTTGCGCGCGACGCCGACCGCCTCGCGCGCTTCGAGCGCGAAGCGAAAACCGTCGCCGCCCTCAATCATCCGAATATCGTCACGCTCTTCTCCGTCGAGGATGACGGCGGCACGCGCTTCCTGACGATGGAACTCGTCGAAGGCGAGAGCCTTGCGCTGCACGTCACGGAGGGTGGGCTGCCCGTTGCCCGCGTGGTGGATTTGGGCATCGCTCTGGCGGACGCGCTCACGGCGGCGCACGAGAAGGGCGTGGTGCATCGCGACCTCAAGCCCGCGAACGTGATGCTGACGCGCGACGGGCGCGTGAAGGTTCTCGACTTCGGGATCGCGAAGCTCAGCGCGCCGGACTCCGAGATCGCCGCAGCTCATGCCGCGACTGTCACGACTCCGATGTCGACTTCGGGACAGATCGTGGGCACCGTGCCGTACATGGCGCCGGAGCAAGTGCGCGGTGGAGCGATCGATGGCCGCACGGATGTGTTCGCGCTCGGCATCGTCCTCTACGAACTCGCGACGGGGCGCCGGCCGTTCGATGGCTCGACAGCCGCCGACGTCACGTCCGCAATTCTTCGCGACGCGCCCGCGCCGTTGATGAGCGCGCGCGCGGATCTCCCCGCCGATCTCGACCGCATCGTTGCGCGCTGCCTCGAGAAGGAGCCGCGCGCGCGCTTCCAGACGGCACTCGACGTGAGCGACGAGCTGCGCCGCGCGCGCCTGACGCGCGAGGGGAGCGCGATCGCGAAGCCGCCGCCGACTCCATCGACGCCGCTTCTCGGCCGCGACGAGACACTCGACTCCGCCGCCCGGCGTCTCCGTGCCGGCGCGCGCGTGCTGACGATCACCGGCTACGGCGGTACAGGCAAGACGCGCTTCGCGATCGAGCTCCTCCGACGCATGGCGCCCGAGTACGCGGGTGGCGCGGCGTTCGTCTCGCTCGCTTCCGTCACCGCGGCGACGGAAGTGCTGCCGACTGTCGGCATCGCGCTCGACATCGCGGAGGCGCACGGGCGATCGGCGCTCGATGCGCTTTGCACTGTCATCGGCGACCGCCGCGTACTCCTCGTGCTCGACAATCTCGAGCAAGTGCTCGCCGCCGCGGAGGAGATCGCCGCGCTCGTCGCCCGCTGCCCGGCGCTGCAAGTGATCGCGACGAGTCGCGCGCCGCTCAAGATCGGCGCAGAGTCGGAGTTCGCTCTGCCGCCGCTCGAGCTGCCGGCGCAGGACGCGACGTCGCTCGATCTGCTCGCGAAGTGTCCGTCGGTCGCGCTCCTCGTGCAGCGCGCCGAGAAGGTGAAGCCTGGCTTCGCGCTGACCGCGGCCAACGCGTCGGCGATCGCTGCGATCTGCCGCCGCCTCGACGGTCTGCCGCTCGCGCTCGAACTCGCGGCGGCGCGCGTGCGCATTCTCGAGCCCGCGGCGCTCTTGCAGCGGCTTGACCACGCGCTCGACTTGCTGACGTCCGGCGATCGCGACCTGCCGGTTCGCCAGCGCACGCTGCGCGCGACCATCAGTTGGAGCTACTCGCTACTCGACGCGACGGAGCAGCAGCTCCTTCGCCGCGCCTCCGTCTTCCATGAAGGCTGGACCCTCGAAGCTATGGAGCGCGTCTGCTATGGCGAGGACGACCGCCATCGCGCGCTCGACGATCTCGATTCGCTCGTCGAGAAGGGCCTCGTGCGCGTCGTCGGATCGGGCGAACGTTACGCGCTGCTCGAGACGATCCGGGCGTTCTCCGCCGAACAGCTTCATGCGGGCGGCGAGGTGGACGCGATTCGCCAAGCGCACGCCGACTACTTCGTCGAATTCGCGTCCGTGGTGGCGTCGGATATCTTCGGAATCGGGCAGCTCGATGCCGTGCGGCGCGCGCGCGGCGATAACGCAAACACGTTGGCCGCCATTCAGTGGCTAAGCGTGCGCGCTCGCGCGGGCGACGCCGCGGCGCTCGAGAAGGGTCTCTTGCTCTGCGGCAATCTCGACTGGTTCTGGCACATCGGCGGACAGCATTTCACCGCGCGGCTCTTGCTCGATCCGCTGCTCGGGCTCGCGGCGGACGCACCGCCGAGCCGCGGCCGTGCGCTGTCACGGCTCGCGGCCGGCATGGTCTCCACGACGACAGGAGAGTGGGAGCGCTCCCGCGGCGAGTGGGCCGGCGCCTACGAGGATGGCAAGGCCGTCGGCGACGCCGCCGCGGCCGCCGAGGGGATCATGGGTGTTGGCTACTGCAATCTGAGCCTCGGGAATATGGACGAAGCCCGCGCGGCGCTCGACGAAGGGATCGCGCGGAGCGCGGGCGGGGTCGCCGATTTCATTCACGCCCTCTCGATGTCGATCAAGGGAATGCTCCTCTTCGTCACAGGCGATCTCGATTCCGGCGTGGCCCTCGTGGAGCAGGCGCGCCGCATTCACGAGCGCATGAATGATCGCGAGGGCCTCGGCGTCGCGCTCAGCTTTCTTGCGCAGATGACGTTTGCCAAAGGGGATCATGACGGCGCGCTCGTTCTCTATCGTGACGCGCTCGCGGCTCTCGAAGCGGTCGGCGATCACCCGGAGATCGCGCGTGTGCACTGCGAGATGGGCTGGACCGCGCTCTCAGCCGCGGACGCGCGCGCGGCGAAGCGAGAGTTTCGTCTGGCGGTGCAGGCGTATCAGGAGGTTGGCAGCCCGCGCGGCACTGGCCTCGCGCTCCTCGGCCTCGCGGCCGTCGAAGCGGCCGACGGTCGGCCGGAGCGCGCCGTGGCGATCGCGGCGGCGGCGCAAGCGTTGTCGGAGCGCGCGGGTGTCGTCATCGCGCATCCGATGGATCCCGGTCTCGCCGGCCGCATCGAGGCGCTCAAAGCATCGATTCCGAAGGGGATGCTCGACGGTCTCGTGGCGAACGCGAGCACGCTATCGCCCGCGGCAGTATTGGCGATGGTGTTCGACGCGTGACGAAGGGCGTCGATCGCTCGAGCTAGTTCGCGGATGGCGCCTCGACGGAAACGCGCACCGAGTCGCTGCAGAAGAGGCCGGGCAGGCCCGCGTCGGTGACGGTGAGGAGGACGTCGTACTCGCCGGCGGCGACGAAGGTGTGCGATACGGCGGGTTGCGCGCCGGTCTGGCCGTCGCCGAAGCGCCACTTGAACGCGTAGGCGCCGGTGCCACCGAATCCGGAAGCCGCGATGTCGACCGTCAGCGGCGCCGTGCCGGAGAGCGGCAGCGCCACGATCGCGCACGAAAGCGGCGCGACGAACGAGGCGAACTGCGTCGCGGTGCGCGTGAGGCCGCTCGTGTCGCGCACCTCGACGCGGATCGTCGCGCCTTCACCCGCGGCGTAGAGATGCGTGGCGGTTTTCGCGTTCGAGAACTCGGTGTCCCACGCGCCGTCGGCCTGCCAATCCCACCGCACCATGAGTGCGCCGGGCGCGTCTTGCACGTCGTTCGACTCGGAGGCGTCCACGAGCACAGTCACGCCCGCCTCGCCCGGCGTCACGCTGATTGCGAAGGCCGCGAGCGGCGGCGTTTCGATCGCGTCGGGGATGATGTCTTTGTCTTGGCACGCGGCGCAAAAAAGCGCGGTGCCAGCGATCGCCGCAATGAGGCGTGCGAGTTTCGAGTCGCGCATTCCGTCTCCTAGCGAGTGTTGTCGGGCGCTTTGAATCGCGCCTGTTCCTTTTTTCCGCCGCCGCGCGCGCGCCAAGCGAAACGCGGGGCGTAGCGATTCGACTTTCTCTCCAGAGTATCGGCAACGAGCGCGCCGAGAATGGGGGCGAATTTGAACGCGTGTCCGCTGCCGCCGGTGGCGAAGAGAAGGCCGGGGCGATCGGGGTCGTGGTCGATGTAGAAGTCGCCGTCCCAACTGTCGGAGTAGAGGCAGACGCGCGTCGACGCGATCGGCGCGTCCGCAAGATCGGGGAGCGCCGCGTGCGTGAATGCACGGAAGCGCGCGATCTCTTCATCTGTGACGTGGCGCGGCGCGTCGGGGTGCATCGGCCGCCCGGGGCCGTGATTGCCGATCTTCACGATTCCATTCGGCAGCGCGGGGAAGCCGTACCAGCCGGTGTTCGTGATGTCGGCGGTCCAGACGGAGAAGTGGGGCGCGCGAAACGGCGCGGGGTCGCGCGGCGCGAAGTGCAGGACGGGCTGGCCGACGATGTCGATGACGCCGGCGAGCTGCGGAATGAGCGCGGGCGTCCACGCGCCCGCCGCGGCGATGACGAAGTCGGCGCGCACGATCTCGTTGGCCCCCGATCGCGCGTCGCGCGCGGCTCCGTCGTTCGCGGATGCGAGCTCGATCCCGACGACGCGCGATCCCTCTTCGACTAGCCGCGCGAATCGCACGCCTTCGCGCAGCACGACACCCTCCTCGCGCGCGACCTCAACGAGCCGCGCGACGACGCGCCCGCTCTCCGCCCACCCGCCGCGCGGGTTGATGTAGCCGTCGGGATACGGCGCGGCGCGCCACGCGGGAAAGCGCGCCGCGAGCGCGCGTGCGTCGAGCCGCTCGAGCGCGTAGCCGCGCCGCGTGAGCGTCGCGTAGCTGTCGCCCTCGAACTCGCCCGCGCGCATCGGCGACGCCGCGAGCAGCAGAAATCCGTCCTGATGGTACGGCGGCTCGGGCCAGCAGCGGTTCCACTCGTCCCAGCCGCGAAACGCCTCCTCCATCATCTCGATGTAGAGAGTGTCGGAGCCGTAGTCCATCCGGATCGCTTTGTTGACGTCGGTCGACGCGGCGTCGGGGTGCGGGAGCGGGCCTGGGTCGGCGAGCGTGACGTCGTAGCCGCGGCGTCGCAGCTCGAGCGCCGAGGTGACGCCGATGATGCCGGCGCCCGCGATGACGACGGAGCGATGCGCGGTCATTGCGCGGTCATCGCGCGCGCCGCGTTACGCGCGCGCCGGCTCGCGCAGAATGCGGGAAAGCGCGAGCATGCTGCCGAGCCCGCCGAGCGCGCCGCCGGTGACGACGAAGAGCACGAGAAGGCGCGGCCCCATGAACGCGAGTTCCGGCACGCGGCCGGCGAGGAGCGTGTAGCACGCGTAGAGCGAGAGCGTCGCGACGCCGGCGCCGATTGCGCCGAGCATCGCGCCCTGCAGAAACACCGGCCCGCCGATCATCCCGTCCGACGCGCCGACGAGGCGCATCACCTCGATCGAGTCGCGGCGCTCTTGAAGCGCGAGCCGCAGCGTGTTCGCGACCGAGAGAATCGTCGAGATCGCAAGCAGGATGCCGAGCAAAAGATCGAGCAGAACGGAAAAGACGATGAGCCGCTGAAGGCGCCCGACCCACTCGCGTCCATAGCGTACGCCCTCGACTCCCTCGATCGTCGAAACCTCCGCCGCGATCGTCGAAAGCTTGGCTTCCGTCTTGTAGTCGTCGAAGATCGCAAGCTCGAACGACGCGGGGAGCGGGTTCGAGCTGATAGCGTCGAGGAGCTCTTTCTTGTCGCCGAGTTCGGCCTCGAAGCGCGCAAGCGCCTCTTCGCGCGACACGAAGCGCGCGTCGCGCACGCCGCGCACCTCGGTCAGCGCGGCACTGAGCGCGAGAACGTCTTCCGGGCGATCGCTCGTTGCGAAGACGACGATCTCGACCTTCCCCTGCGCGACCGCAATTCCCTTCTTCAAGTTCACCGTCACGACGAGAAACAGGCCGAGCACGAAGAGCGTGACCGCGACGATGACGATCGGCGCGCTGCGAACGATACCGCCGCGCCGCAGGTCGATGCGCATCTCGTTCATCACGAAATCAAATGCCCCGAGTGACATCGTTCCTCCTGCGCGCTCGCGGCGCGTCGTGGGTGGGGCGCTCGGCGACCGGGTCGTCGTCGTCGCGCGCGGGCGGAGGCGCGGCGCTCTCGGGCCGCCGGCGTCCGCGCGCACGGAAGACATCCTCGATGCTCGGTTCGCTGCGCCGCTCGCGGGTCGGGCTCGGGCCGTACCCGATGCCGTGCGGATCGCTGACGTCGTTGCGGGCGCGCCCGCCGCCGCGCGCGTCGGAGGTGATGCGCCCGCGATCAAGATGGATGCGCCGGTAGCGCCCCGACCCGGCGCGCACGACATCGTGCGTCGCGACGATGATCGCGGTCCCCGCGCGATTGACCTTCTCGAAGATCGCAAAAATCTCCTCGGCCGTCGCGGGGTCGAGGTTGCCGGTCGGTTCGTCGGCGAGAAGCGCGTACGGGTCGTTGACGATCGCGCGCGCGATCGCAACGCGCTGCTTCTCGCCGCCGGAGAGCATGCCGGGAAGCGCGTCTTGCCGGTGCGTAAGCCCAACCGATGTGAGCGCCGAGACGACGCGCTTGCCGATCTCCGCCTTGGGCGTGCCCGCCACGCGCAGCACGAACGCGACGTTCTCGAAAACCGAGCGATCGCTCAGCAGGCGAAAATCCTGAAAGACGACACCGAGCTTGCGTCGAAGCCGCGGGATCTCGCCGCGCTTGATGCGCCGCGAGCTGTAACTCACGACGGTGACTTCGCCCTCGGTCGGCTTCTCGGCCATCATGATGTGACGCAGGATCGTCGTCTTCCCGGCGCCGCTTGCGCCCGTGAGAAAGACGAACTCGCCGCGCTCGATGCTCAGCGAAACGTCTTCGAGCGCTCGATGCTTGTTCTCGTAGATGCGTGTGACGTCTCGGAACGAGATCATGCCGCTCCCTTCACGGAGGCGCGCGCCGCCAATTCGGATGCGAGGAGAATCGCGGCGACGAGGCTCGATGCCCGCGCCACACCGCGCCCCGCGATGTCGAACGCGGTCCCATGATCGGGCGATGTGCGGATGAAGGGAAGCCCAATCGTCACGTTGACCGCCGCGCCGAACGCGGCTTGCTTCACGGGAATGAGCCCTTGGTCGTGATACATCGCGAGGACGGCGTCGAAGCGGTCGCGCGTGTAGATCTCGCCGAAGAGAACGTCGGCGGGGAACGGGCCGAGCGCGTCGATCCCCTCGCCGCGCGCGCGCGCAATCGCCGGCGCGATGACGCGAGTCTCCTCGTCGCCGAACAGGCCGCCCTCGCCAGCGTGCGGGTTGAGCCCCGCGACCGCGATCTTGGGCGACGCGATGCCGAAGCGTTCGACGAGAGTGGCGCGCAAGAGGCGAAGCTTTTCAGCGAGCGCGTCGGTCGTCAGCGCCGCGGGAACGCGCGATAGCGGCACGTGAATCGTCGCGAGCAGCACGCGCAGCGCGCCCGCGGCGAAAAGCATCCCGTACGAACGCGATTTTCCGAGTTCGGCGAGCAGTTCCGTGTGCCCAGGATAGGGAAGCCCCGCCAGATGCCACGCTTCTTTGCTGATGGGCGCCGTCGCGATCGCGTCGACCTCGCCGCGGAGAATCGCGCGCACGCCGGCGCGCACCGCTTCCGCCGAAACGCGCCCGCTATCCGCAGAGGGTGTGCCGCGCGCGAGCCGGCTTGTCTCCGCGCGCGCGACCTCCATGACCTCGGGCGCGCCGTTTCCGGAGAGCGAGCGCGCGAGATCCGCGCCTCCGTCGCCTGCGATCCCCGCGCATCCCCACTCGAAGAGTTCGCGGCTGCCGATGAGAACGGGCGTTGCGCGATCGAGCACCTCGCGGCTCGCCGCGGCCTTCACGGCGATCTCGGGCCCGATCCCGCACGGGTCGCCGATCGTGATGCCGATGCGCGGCTTCGACATGTTAGAGAACGCGAACGTGGATTTCCGAGCGAAGCGTTTCGATCCACGCGCTGAATTCTTGCGCGGTCTTTTCTTCGCGTGCCGCGTCGCGCAGGTCTTTCTTGATCTCTTCGTAGCGCGGCGCGCGCGCCTCGTCGACGCTCACGAGTTTGAAGACGAGGAATCCATCGTCGGCTTCGAGCACCTCGGAGATGCCGCCCGGTGCAAGGGGCTCGATGACGGTGCGGTACTCCTCGGGAAGTTCTTCCATCGCGAAGAGCCCGACGCGTCCGCCTTTGTCGCGCGTCGATTCGTCGTCGGACGCCCACTTCGCGGTTTCGCCGAAGTCGGCGCCGCCGCGAATGGCCTCGAGCGCCGTGTTCATCCGCGCAAGAGCCGAGTCGCGCGCCGACGCGTCCGTGTTGAAGAGCGCGATGATGTGGTGCGCGCGTACGCCCTCCTCGCGCTTCTCGTCGAGGCGAATGATGTGAACGCCGATGCGCGTCTCGACGGGGCCGGAGATCTCGCCGGGCGTGAGCGCGTCCACGGCGCTTGCGAACGCGGGCTCCATGTCGGTCGGCTTGAACTGTCCCAGATCCCCGCCGCGGCTAGCGCTCGGCCCCTCTGAGTATTCCTTCGCGAGTTCTTCGAAGTTGCCGCCGTTCGCCAGCTTCGCGCGCACGTCCTCGATTTTCGCGAATGCCGCGTCGCGCGTCGCCCCGCTCGCCCGGCGCCGCACGATAATCTGCGCAAGCTCGAGCCGCTTCGGAAACGTCGGGATCTCGGCCTTGTGCGCCTCGTAGAACTTCTGGATGTCATCCTCGGTGACGGTCACCTTGCTGTTGACCTCTTTGTCGAGAACGCGCCGCCCTTTGAGTTGGTTGCGAATCTCGTCGCGGTAACGCGCCTTGAGGTCTTCTTCCTTCATCCCTTCCTTCGCGAGCTGCGCGCGGAACGCCTCATCCGAGCCGAACTGCCGCCGCATGTTCGCGATCGACCCTTCGAGCGCCTCGTCGATCTCGCCCTCGGTGACGGTGATCCCTTGCTGATCGGCTTTCGCAAGAACGAGCTGGTCGTCGATGAGCTGCTCGAGAGCGCGCGCGCGCAGCGCGGAGTCGGGTGACGCCGCGCCGCCCATCGCCGTCTCTTGCATCTTGAGGAGCGTGATCTCGTCTTCGAGTTTCGAGAGGAGAATGGCATTGTCGCCCACGACGGCGACGACGCGATCGAGCGTCTCCGCGCGAACGCCCCGCGGGGCGCCCGTTACGCCCGCGGCGCATGCGGCGACGATCGCGACCCCGAGCGCGAAGACGCGCGCAATGTTAGGACGCACCCGCCTCCTCGGCGACGATCGCGTTGAGAGCCTCGTCGTAGATCTTGATGTTGAGCGACGTGCGTTTCTCGTTGATCCACTTGTCGAACGTGTCGGTTTCCCTCTGCGTCTTCAAGAATTCGCTGATCTTCTTCTCCGCTTGTTCGTACGTCATCGGCACACCGGGCCGAGTCTCGATCATCTGGAAGATGTAGAACGCTTGGTTGTACGCGATCGGGCGCGTGTACTCATTCGGCGCGAGGAGGAAGATCGCGTTGTCCATGTTGGGGTCGTTGAAGATGCCCTGCGGAAGGCTATCGACGACGCCTCCCTTCTCGCTCGTGTTCTTATCCTCGCTGTAGCGGCGAACGACATCGACGAACGGCTTCCCGGCGACGATCTCGGCGTATGCGCTGTCGATGCGAGCCTGCTGAACCGTGAAGATGTAACGCACGCGCGCGGTCGCCGGCGTTAAGAGGCTCTCTTGCTTCGCTTGGTAGAACGCGCGTTTCTCGTCTTCCGTGACGACAATGTTGCTGACGAGAGCCGCGTGCACCGCGTCGAGCGAGAGGCGTTCGCGCTCGCGCTGAATCGCCTCTTGAAAATCGCTCGCCTTCTCGAAGCCGAGCGCTTCCGCTTCCTTGAGCACGAGCTGATTGGTTGCGCGCGTCAAGAGCCATGTCGTCGGGTCAAAATCCGGATTCGCGAAGTCGGGGCGGAACTGCTGCCCAAGGCTCGTGAGGAAATAGAGAAAGTCCGTGATCGTCCAATTCACGGATGTGCCGGCCACGAGGGGAAGCGCCTTCTCGGAATCGCTGAACTGAGGGATTTCTCCGCGTGCCACGGTCGCGAACCGCTCTTTGACCATGCGGACGTTATCCGGAACCGTCTTGAGCGAGTTCTTCGTTTGGACCTCGGCGAGGTAGCTCTTCCACGCGGCGGCTTCCTTCTTCTGGCGCAGCGACTGACGAACCGGAATCTTCTTCGACTCGAACTCGGCCATGTCGGCTTCCTTGCGGTCGGCCATTTGAACGATGTGGTGGCCGCCCATGATCGGTATCGGATCGCTGATGTCGCCAGGCTTCATCGTTTTCATTTGCTGAGAGAAGAAGTCGAGCGTCGGGTCCGCGATTGCCTTCCAACCCATGTCGCCGCCCTTAGCCGCGTACTCGTTCTCGCCGTGTTTCCGCGCCATCTCCTCGAAGTCGGCGCCCGCGCGGATCTGCGCAAGGACCGCGTCGGCCTTCTCCTTGGGGCCGCTGATCCAAATATTCCGCAGCCGAACCTGTTCTTGCGACGCCTTGTAGTAGTCCTCGAGTTCCTGCGGGGTGAGTTCGACGGGCTTTTGCCCTTTCTCGATGAACATCCGCTTGAGGAGCTCGGTTTCGCGCAGGCGCTTCACGCCGCCTTCAACTTCGGCCGACTTCGTGATGCCGCGCGCGTCGGCCTCGCCCATCAGGATTTCCTTGAGAATCGTCGTCTCGAGGAAGGCCTTCTTCTGTTCGAGAGTTTCGAATGGCGGGCGGTTCGGAGGGGTGATGCGATCGTAGGTGATAAGCAGTTGGCCCGCGCTGATCTTGCGTCCGCCGACATCGGCGATCACGTCGCCCGTCTGTTTCTTGGCGCAGCCGAATAGAGTCAATGCGGCGATCGCCATGAGGGCGATTCGGTGATGGCGTGCGTTCATACAGGGAAGTCCTCCTATTTGATTATTTCGAGGGTATTCGGCAGAAGAGGTTCACATTCTATCGGCCGGTGCCAGCGCCTGCAAGAGCCTGTGAATCTCCGAGAGGCGCGTCTCTCCTGCGAACCGCGAGAGGTCGACGCGGAGCGAGCGCCCGTCTCCCGCGAGGAACTCGACGGGGGCCGCGCTCGCTGCAACGACGCGCCCGATCGCGTCGCGCGCGACCTCGCGCGATGCGGCGACTTGAATGCGCGCGCGGCCCTCGCGGAGTCGAACCAGCTCCACGCTCGCCTTCTCCGCCGCGAGACGCAACGACCGTAGCGCGAAGAGGTTTTGCGTGACCGCGGGGCACACCCCGTAGCGGTCCCGCAGTTCCGCCTCGAGGCTGGCCACCTCCTCCTCGGTCGTCGTCTTCGCGAGGCGCTTATAGAAGTCGAGTCGCTGCTCGCTCTCTTCGATGAGCGATTCGGGGATGAACGCGTCGACATCGGCTTCGATGCGCGCGGCGATGGTGTCGTGCTCCGGCTCGCCGCGGATTTCACGCACGGCTTCCTCGAGGAGGCGGCAGTAGAGATCGAATCCGACCGCCGCGACGTAGCCGTGTTGCTCCGGGCCGAGAAGATTTCCCGCGCCGCGGATCTCGAGATCTTTCATGGCGATCTTGAATCCCGATCCGAGTTCGGTGAAATCCTGGAGCGCGTTGAGGCGCTTCATGGCGACCTCGGTCAGCGCGCGCTTCGGCGGCGTGACGAGATACGCGTACGCGTTGACGTTCGTTCGCCCGACGCGCCCGCGAAGCTGGTAGAGCTGCGCAAGCCCCATCTCATCCGCACGGTTGACGATGATCGTGTTCACCGACGGAATGTCGAGTCCCGACTCGATGATCATCGTGGAGATCAGGACATCGTATTTGCGATCGAGAAACTCGAGCATGATGTTCTCGAGCGCGCGTTCGCCCATCTGCCCGTGCGCCGTCGCGCACCGCACCTCCGGCACGATCTTGTGAATGTGCGCCGCGACCGTGTTGATCGTTTCGATGCGGTTGTGCACGACGAAGACCTGGCCGCCGCGGTCGATCTCGCGAAGGATCGCGCCGGCGATCACCTCGTCGTTCCACTCGATCACTTCGGTTTCGATCGGCAGGCGCCCCGGCGGCGGCGTGTCGATGACCGACATGTCGCGCACGCCGAGAAGCGCCATATGCATCGTGCGCGGAATCGGCGTCGCGGTGAGCGTGAGGACGTCGACGAGCCGCCGGAATTTCTTGAGGCGCTCCTTGTGCGCGACGCCGAAGCGCTGCTCTTCGTCGATCACGACGAGCCCGAGATCTTTGAACGCGATGTCTTTCTGGAGAAGGCGGTGCGTGCCGATCACGATGTCGATTTCACCTGCGGCGAGAAGTTGCACGATTTGCTTCTGCTGCGCTGCCGTGCGGAACCGCGAGAGCATCTCGACCTTCACCGGGAAGTCGGCGACGCGCTCGCGAAACGTGTTGAGGTGCTGCTCGGCAAGGAGCGTCGTCGGCACGAGAATCGCGGCCTGCTTTCCCTCCATCACGACCTTGAACGCCGCGCGCACCGCGACCTCGGTTTTCCCATAGCCGACGTCGCCGCAGACGAGGCGGTCCATCGGCCGCTCCTTCTCGAGATCGGCCTTCACTTCCGTGATCGCGCGGAGTTGGTCCGGCGTCTCCTCGTAGAGGAACGACGATTCGATCTCCTGCTGCCAATGCGTGTCGGGGCCGAACGGGTGGCCGGGGCGCGACTGCCGCGCGGCATACAGAGCAATCAGCTCGTCAGCCATCTCCTTGATCGCCTTCTTCGTGCGCGCCTTGGTTCGCGCCCACTCTTTGCCGCCGATGCGATCGAGTTTCGGCGGCTCGCCGTCCTTGCCGACGTACTTTTCGAGAAGGTCGAGCTGGTCGGTCGGCACGAAGAGTTTGTCGCCGCCTTGATACGCGACGAGCACGCAGTCGTGCCGCCGTCCCTCGACTTCGATCGATTCGAGGCGAACGAAGCGGCCGATGCCGTGCGTGACGTGCACGACGACATCACCTTCGCGCAGCGCGCGAAAATCCTCGACCGGCCCCGCGCCGCGATAACGCGGGTAGCGCCGTTTGCGCCGGTACCGATTGAAGAGTTCGTGATCGGTGAAGATGACGAGCCCGGCCTCTCGCAGCGAAAAGCCTTCGTGAAGCGCGCCCACCGCGATCGTGACCGCGCCGGCGTACGCGTCGAGGAGTTCGCGAAGTCGGTCGGCCTGCCCGACGTTGTCGCAGAGAAGAAACAGCTCGTGGTCGGCGCCAAGGCGCGCAATGTCGTCGCGCAAGAGTTTGATGCTTCCCGCGTACGCGGGCTGCGGCGTCGATTGAAATGTCGCGGTGAAGACGCCGTCGCTCTGGGCCGCGCCCGCGTCGGCGTGGCTTGCGCGCTTGGGCGCGATCTCGATCGACGGGCGCGTGCGGACGGCGTCGGTGATTTCGCGCAGCGATGCGAAGAGCGCGCCCGGCGCCGGAAGCGCCGCCTCGGCCTCGGCGTCCGCCGCGATGCGCGCGTCGCGAAAACGCTCCGCCTCCTCGAAGAGGTGCACCTCGTGCGGCTCGAGATCGCTCCACTCGGGCCGCACGATCACGACATCCGGCGCGATGTAGTCGAGGACGGTTGCAAGGCGCGGGAAGTAGTGCGGCGCGAGGTTCTCGATGCCGTCGAAGAATGAGCCGCGCCGCACGTTTTCGCCCAAGAGCCCCGGGAGCGGGCACTCCGCCGCGCGCGCGCGTGTCGGCGCTGTGAGCGGGATCTCCGTTTGCGGCGCGATGACGGCTTCGTCGATCGTCCCGCGCGAACGCTGCGTTCGCGGATCGAACTCGCGAATCGAGTCCACGCCGTCGTCGCCGAACTCGATGCGCACCGGGTACTCGCGTCCGTGCGGGAAGATGTCTACGATGCCGCCGCGCAGGCTCATCGTGCCGGGCTCTTCGACGACGGGGAAGCGGTCGAAGCCGAGCGCGATGAGCAGCTCCGCGACTTCGCGCGGCTCGAACGGGTCGGTGGCGCGGAGCGTGACGCTTGCCTCGGCTAAGGCCTCGGGCGGCAACACGCGCTGGAGCAGTCCGCGCGTCGTCGTCACGACGGCGAGACGCTCTCCGCGTGCGAGCCGTAAGAGCGTATTCATCCGCGCTGCGACCGTGACCGGGTGCGCGGATTTTTCTTCGAACGGAAGCGTTTCGAGATTTGGAAACGTCGCGACGCGTTCGGCGCCGAGAATCAGCCCGAGATCGTGCTCGAGTGCGTCGAGCGCCTCGTGATCGGGCGCCACGAATAGAGCGCCGCGTTCGGCCGCCTCGGCGAGAGCGCCGGAGACGAGCCCGCGCGACGAACCCGTGAGCCCGGCGAGGCGAACCGCGCCGCCGCGCGCCACGCGCTCGACGAGGTCGCGCCAGTTCGGAATGCGCGCAACCCCCGATCGAATGGAATCACGCAGCGCGTCGCTCACTCGATTGCGACTCGTTGGTTGGGAAGCTGCCGCGCGCGAGAAACGCTTCGACGAGCGCGACGATGAGTGCGGCGATCAAGAGCTCGCGCCAGTATTCGCGCCCGAAGCGGGCGGCGAGGATCGCGCGGCGAACCTCGGCGTCGGGCGCGACGATCTCGGCGCCCGGAAGCGACTCGGCGATTTCGTCGCGCGCAAGCGGCGCGAGATCCGACTCGGCGGGATCGATCCCCGCGGCGAACGAGAATTCGGAGCCCGCGGCGCGGAGCGTGTAAAACCCGGCGCGGTCCGTCTCGCGAACCTCGGCCACGAGTCCGGCGGCATCCTCCTTCGGTGCGACGCGCGCGGAGGCGCCATCGGGACGAACGACGGTGATCTCGCTCGCATCGGGGAGATCGCGCAGGAGCCGGCGGTACGGCCGTCCGACGAGCACGTTCATCGACTGCGCGCTTTCGGCGCGCGCGAGGTGCTTGACGGCCTCGTGGAGAAACGGCACGAACGCCGGATCGCGCGGAAGCGAAGTCCACGCAGGATCGGCGGAGAACGTGGCGAGAAGCACGCGGCCGGCGCCGGCGCGCTCGCCCTCGGCGGCCGCGACCGCGCCGCCGCCGAAGTTCGCGATCGCGCGCGCCCCCGCCGAAAGCCGCGCGCCGAAGTAGCGCAAGAACTTCGTGTCGCGCAGAAGGCGTGCCTGGTGCTCGCCGAACGGCGCGAAGATCGGGTGCCCCGCGGCGACATCGTCGATGCGCGCGAAACTCCCCGCGAACTCCGTCGGCGCCGCGTCGAGTTGTACCGGAAGCCCGAGGCGCGGGAGCAGGTCCTTGTTGTAGAAATTCGCATCGAGGTTGCGTCCGGGGAACACGAGGATGCCGCCGCCGCGAGAGTTGAACTCGACGAGGCGCGCAAGCTCGTCTTCGGCGATGCGACCCACCTCGGCGAGGACCACGGCGCCGAATGGCGCCAGATCCGGCACGCCGCCGCGCGACGAGTGCGCGTGCGTCACGCGAAAGAACGACTCGGCGCCTTCGACGGGCGCGAGGGCGCGCGCCACGTGGTAGCCGCTCGCGCGCTCCGACTCGCCGCGCCCGTCGAGCACGAGCACGCGAATCCCTTCGGCGAGGCTCATCACGAACGGGCGCGAGTTATCCGCCGCAAGATCGGGTGCATCGATCGTCACCGTTCCCTTGTGATCACCGCGCGACGGCAGCGTGAGCGTGTACACGACGGTCTGCTTCTCGCCGGGCTCGAGCGTGACGAGCCGCCGCTCGCGCTCTTGCCCATCGACGTTGAGCGCCGCGACCATCTCGAGCGCGCCGTCGCCGCCGAACCGCGCCACGTCCGCTTCGATGCGCACGGCGCCGCTCCCCACGCGATCTTCCCGCCACTCGACGCGCGTGACCGCGGCGTTCCCGCCGCGCGCCGCTTCGACCGGCATCACGTACGTCCGCGTATCCGCCGGGAGCGCGGATTTCAGCGCAGTCCGCGCGCTCTCCGGAATCAGATTCGATTGGAAGTCGGAGATGATGTAGAGCTCGCGATTCGTCGCGCGTGCTTCGCTCAAGAGGCGCGCTGCGGTCTGCACCGCGGTCGAAAGTTGCGATGCACCGTCCGTCGGCGCGGCGCGGTTCAACTCGTCGCGCAGGTGGTCGCGCGAACGCGTCAGTCCCGGTTCGGCGCCCGGCGGCAACGCACTCGCCACGAGAAGCGCCGTCTCGTCGTCGTCCTTGAGCAATTCGACGACGCTCTGGGCGCGCGCGCGGGCGGCCGCGAATCGCGACTCGCCGCCGACCTCCGCGCCCATCGAAGCGCTTCCGTCGATAATGATGACCGCCGCGGTGGCGCCGCCGCTCCCGAGACCGAAGAGCGAATTTCGGAGCGTCGGCCGCGCGAACGCGAGCGCGATCAAGAGCAAGAGAAGAACGCGCAGAGCGAGTAGGAGAATTTGCGTGAGCCGGAACCGCCGGCGCCGTTTCTCTTCGAGGCGGCGAATAAAATCGATGCTTCCGAATGGAAGCCGCTTCGCGCGCTGCCGCGAAAGTAAATGTATGAGAACCGGCAGCGCCGCCGCGGCGAGGCCGAACAGAAATAGCGAATTGAGGAATGACACCGCGGTGACTCCGAGGGGAGAGAGTTGAACTCGTAGATACTACGCGGCGTGCGTTGATGCTTCAATCGCCCGCGATGGCCGTCGCGGCCGCCGGCGTTTACAGGAACGGATTCCGGTCGCTAATCCAGATCGCCTCCGCGCGCGTACGACCCGCGTTTTTCATGGTGTGCGGCGCCGCCGCGTTGAAATGAATGCTGTCGCCGGCGCGCAGAGTGTGGCGATCGTCGCCGACACACACCTCGATCGTTCCGCGAAGAACCACGGCGCACTCTTCCCCTTCGTGCTCGCGGCGCTTCGTTTCCTTGCTTCCCTCGGCGAGCGCGACGTGGAAGAACTGCAAATCGCCGCCGGTGATCCCGCCCGAAAGCGCTTCGACCTGAATCCCGTTGCGCTCATGGCGCACCGAGTTGCGCTCGTCCTTGCGCACGATCGAAACCTCGGTGACCGCGCGGTCCTCCACGAAATACGGGAGCGTCTTGTCGAGCGCGCGCGCGAGCTTCTCGAGCGCGCCGATCGTCGGCGAGGTCTTTCCCCGCTCGATTTGCGAGGTATGGGTCATCGATACACCGGAGCGCGCCTCGACCTCTTTGAGCGTGAGGCCGCGTTCGACGCGGACGGCTTTGATGCGCCGGCCGAGTTCTTCCTTCGTGGGCATGAACGAAGTCTCCTTCTCGTCAGGTGATCCGAACTTCGAATGAAGACAGAGCAATCTGGCGAGACCGCGTGCGATGAAAGAGGCAACTCGATGAGGACGCGTCCCGCGAAACAGCGAGGCGCGAACGTATCACCGCGCGCCGAAGAGCGTCAAGCAACGCTTCGAGACTCGCTTCGCGATACGCAAGGAAATGCGGTATCGCGACGCGCCATTTACCCGAGGCGCGATCGTTTCTCGAGATACGACGCGAGCGCGACGTCGAATGGCGTGCGCGTGTTCATCATCACGTAGTCGATGAGATGCTCGCGGCACTCCCGCTTGATCGATTCGCTCCACTCGCGCACCTTCGCGCGGTACTCGTTGCGAATCCGCCACGGCTCGACGACGACCTCTTGCTTCGTCTCCATGTCTTCGAAGAGCGCCTCGCGATCGAAGCCGAAGTCGGTTTCTTCTTTGTCGAGCACGTGAAAGAGAATCACCTCGTGTTTGCGGTGGCGAAAATACTTGAGCGCCGAGAGCATCGCCGGCGGATCGTCGAGCAGATCGGAGAGAATGATGATGAGCCCGCGTCGCTTGATTCGCTCCGTCATGGCGCGCAGCGACGCGTGGATGTTCGTCGACTGGCCGGGCTCGGCAGCCGCGAGTTCTTGCAATAGCGTGTGAAGCTGGCGCGCCGACGCGCGCGGCCCGATGTGCCGCCGGATCGACGTGTCGAAGAGCGTGAGGCCGACCGAGTCTTGCTGCCGCAGCATGAGGTATGTCAGCGCCGCGGCGACGTGCTTCGCGTACTGAAACTTCGAGATCGCGCCGGATGTGTAGCCCATCGATCCGCTCGAATCGATCGCGATGTACGCGCGCAGGTTCGTCTCTTCTTCGTATTCCTTCACGTAAAACTTGTCGGACTTCGCGTAGACCTTCCAATCGACGTGGCGCAGCGGATCGCCCGGCATGTACTGCCGGTGCTCGGAGAACTCGACGCTAAATCCCTTGTACGGACTTTTGTGGAGGCCCGCGACGAAGCCTTCGACGACAAGACGCGCGCGCACGTCCATGCGCCCGATCTTGCTGACGACCTCGGGATCGAGAAACTGTCTGAGATTCTCCACGCGTTCCGCCGGGTCTCTACGCTCTCGGCGGCGCGACGTCTTCGGGCGTCTCTTTGATCAGCCGGTCGATGATCTGGATCGTGTCGACTCCTTCGGCCTCCGCGTTGAAGTTCGTCACGATGCGGTGGCGCAATACGGCGCGCGCGACGGCGCGCACGTCGGCGGGCGACGGCGTCTTGCGGCCGTGAAGAATCGCGCGCGTTTTTGCACCGAGCGTGAGGTACTGCGAGGCGCGCGGCCCCGCGCCCCACGAAACCCAACTCTTCACGAACGCCGGCGCGTCGGCCTCGCTCGGCCGCGTGCGCCGCGCAAGCGCGACCGCGTACGCGATGACCGGGTCCGACACCGGCACGCGACGCACGAGGCGCTGCAGCTCGAGAATCTCCGCGCCGGTCAGAACGTGCGTCAGGTTCGCCTGATATGCCGACGTGGTCGACTCGACGATCTCGACCTCTTCCTTGAAGCTCGGGTAGTCGACCCAGATGTTGAACATGAAGCGGTCGAGCTGCGCTTCCGGCAGCGGGTAGGTGCCTTCCTGCTCGATCGGGTTCTGCGTCGCGAGCACGAAGAACGGCAGGTCGAGCGAGTACGTCGAACCGCCCGCGGTCACTTGCTTCTCTTGCATCGCCTGAAGCAGCGCGGCCTGCGTCTTCGGCGGGGTGCGGTTGATTTCGTCGGCCAGCACGATGTTCGCGAACACGGGACCCTTCACGAACTTGAAAGCGCGGCGCCCCGTCGTGCGGTCTTCCTCGAGAATGTCGGTGCCGGTGATGTCCGATGGCATGAGATCCGGCGTGAACTGAATGCGGTTGAACTGGAGATCGAGCACCTTCGCGAGCGTCGAGATCAGCAACGTCTTCGCAAGCCCCGGCACGCCGACGAGGAGGCAGTGGCCGTTCGAGAGGAGCGCGATCAACAAATCATCGATGACCTCCGACTGCCCTACGATCACCTTGCGCACTTCGGAGAGAATCTTCTCGCGCGCAGTCTTGAGTTCTTCAATGGTTGAAAGGTCCTGATCCAAGGAGGCCTCCTAGAGGACAAAAGTGCGTGTGGGCCGAACGCGACCGGTCTTCAACACGTCGTGCGTATCAGATGTTCCGAGCGGCCGTGATAGGATTTGCGCGAGTTTCGATCGTGGCGCGCCGCCACAGTAACAACCGCTCTCATTGAGCGTCAATCGAGGAGTCCGAGGAGTCGAGTGGCGAATCCCGCGCCGCGAGTCACGAATCGCGTCATTCATACGGTGCTTCGACGCGTCGAGGCCGCGGTCGTCAACTGGAAGGAACCGATCGTCACGCGCATTTCGCGCGAGCGTTCGCCTTACAAGGTGCTCATCTCGTGCGTGTTGTCGCTCCGCACTCAGGACGCGACGACCGAGAAGGCCTCGGAGCGCCTTTTCGCGCTGGCCGCAACGCCGGCGGCGATGCTCGCCCTTTCAGCGGCACGCATCGAGAAGGCGATCTACCCGGTGGGGTTCTACCGAACGAAGGCGCGTACCTTGCGGGAGATCTCGCGCCAGCTCCTCGAACGCTATCGCGGCGAGGTGCCCGACGAGATCGACGAACTGCTTACACTGCCGGGCGTCGGGCGCAAGACGGCGAACCTCGTCGTGACGTACGGCTACGACAAGCTGGGCATCTGCGTCGACACACACGTCCACCGCATCGCGAATCGTTGGGGTTACGTCGCTGCCAGCTCCCCGGACAAAACGGAGATGGCGCTGCGGGAAACACTCCCTCGCCGCCACTGGATTCCGCTAAACGACCTGCTCGTCACCTACGGCCAAAACCTCTGCAAGCCGGTCTCGCCACTCTGCTCCGAATGTACGATATCGACTTGGTGCGCGCGAATCGGCGTCACGAAAAGTCGATGACGGCGATGTTCAATGATACGGGAACTTTTCCCACCGCAGTCTGTTCCAAAGCCTGTAGCATTCCAGCCAAAGCAAGCGCGGGCCAGAGCGGCCCCCAAAGGAGGCAAGTCAGCATGACAGGCAAGGGCAAGGCGAAACTCGCCGGCGGCGCGGCACTCATCGCCATCGGGTTCGCCGTCGGGATTTTCTTCACTTCGCAAGTCGACATGGAGCTTCGCTGGCGCGGCGCGCCGGCAGCCTCCGAGGCCCAGAGCAAGGAAGAGATTCAGCAAGCCGTCACCAAAGCGAGTCAAACCTTCGTGAGCATCGCCAAGTCGGTCTCTCCCTCCGTCGTGACTGTCTCGGCCGCGAAGGTTTTCAAGCTCTCCGACGCGCGACGGGTGCCGCGCGGCGCCCCGGATAATGGCCAACCGGACCCGTTCAACTTCTTCCATCGCTTCTTCGAAGAAGGCGCGCCGGGGGAGGAGCCCGAGCATCGGATGCAGGGTCTCGGTTCGGGGGTCATTGTGAGTGCGGACGGCTACATCATCACGAACAACCACGTCATCGAGAACGCCGACGAGATCGAGGTCGGGATGGAAGACGGCCGGCACATCCCGGCGAAACTGATCGGCACGGACCCGAAGACCGACATCGCGGTGATTCAGGTGAGCGCGGAGGATCTACCGGCGGCGGTGCTGGGAAACTCTGACGCCATCGAAGTCGGCGAATGGGTTCTCGCGATCGGCAGCCCGTTCAGCGAAAACCTCTCGCACACGGTCACCGCCGGAATCGTCTCGGGGAAGGGCCGCAGCAACGTCGGCCTGACGGATTACGAAGACTTCATTCAAACCGATGCGGCGATCAATCCCGGAAACTCGGGCGGCGCGCTCGTCGACGTCGAAGGCAATGTGATCGGGATCAACACGGCGATCGCGACCCGCAGCGGCGGGAGTCAAGGTGTCGGCTTCGCGATACCGATCAACATGGCCCGCGAGATCATGGGCGACCTCATCAAGGATGGACGAGTCACGCGCGGCTGGCTCGGCGTGCAGATCCAAAATCTCACGGACGAACTCGCGGAGGCGAAGGGCCTGAAGGTTGCCGAGGGGGTACTCGTTGGCGACGTTCTCAGCGGCGGCCCCGCGGAGAAGGCCGGCATCAAGCGCGGCGACGTGATCACGCACTTCGAGGGCAAGGAAACGAAGAATACCGCGCAGCTTCGCAATACGGTCGCGCGCACCAGACCCGATTCACGCGTCGAAGTGACGATCATGCGCGACGGCCGCGAGAAGACCGTGACGCTCTCGCTCGGCGAGCTGAAGGACGACGTGCAACCCGCGGCGGCCGCGAAGGTCGTCGAGCGAAGCGCCGAGAAGCTCGGCATCGAAGTGCGCACCGTGAATCCGGACCTGATCGAGCAATACGGTCTCGATCGCGACGACGGACTTGTCGTCACGGACGTGCGCCGCGGCTCGGCGGCAGAGCGTCAGGGAATTCGCGAGGGCGACGTCATTCTCGAAATCAACAACAAGACGGTAACATCGCTGCGCGAGTACGAGCGGTTCCTCGACGGCGTGGATGAGAACGAAACGGTGCTCTTTCTCGTCGAGCGCGACGGGACGACGCACTTCGCGGCGCTGAAGGCGCGCCCCGAAGAGAGCGGAGAGAGCAACTCGGAAGAAGAATAGTCGAAGTTGCTCCAAAAGGCGGCGCAAGCCGTCTCGTCTGCAATGGCCAGGGCGCGCCGACACTCGGCGCGCCCTGAATTGTTTGCGCGCGCCCACCGTTGACAGTTCCGCTCAGTTCCGACAGCGTTGAGGCCGAGGTATAGAGATGACCCCGACGCAGCATGCTCGAGAGCTTGATGAACGGCACGCCGGCGCGCCGAGGCGCGCGTTCTGGAAGCGAGCGGCGCTCTACCTGGGGTTGTGGACGTTCCTCGCCGCGCTGACGGGCAGCCAACAGTTCCTCGCGCAGCGCGCGTCCGGCAACGCGGGCGCGTGGAGCACCCAGGTTCTCTACACGCTGACGGCGTGGCACACGTGGGGCGTGCTGACGCTTTTCATTCTCGCGCTAGGGCGGCGCTTTCCGATCTCGCGAGAGAGCTGGCGTCGTAGTCTTCTCGTTCATGTGCCAGCGTGTTTCACATTCTCCATCCTCGACATGTTGGTCTGTTATCCCGCGGGGCGGGCGCTCGGAATCGTCCACTCGTCGAGTTTCCCCGAGTACATGCTCGCGGCAATTGGATTCGACATTCTCCTCTACGCGGGAACCGTCGGTGTCGGGCACGCGATCGACTACCATCGAAAATATCGAGATCGCGAGCTGCGAGCGTCGCGGCTCCAAACGCAACTCTCGCAGACGCAGCTTCAGATTCTCCGAATGCAGATTCATCCGCATTTCCTGTTCAACACGCTCCACGCGATCTCGGCTCTCATGCACAAGGACGTCGCCGCCGCGGAGAAGATGCTCATCGGCCTAAGCGATCTGTTGCGCATGACGATCCACACGAACGGCGCGCACGAGACGCCGCTTCGCCGCGAGATGGAACTGCTTTCGTGTTATCTCGACATCATGAAGACGCGGTTTGGAGAGCGGCTCGGCGTGAGCGTCGAGATCGAGCCGGCGGCGCTCGACGCGTACGTGCCGGCGATGCTGTTGCAGCCGCTCGTTGAGAATGCGATCGAGCACGGAATTGGCGCGCGGCCGGAGGGCGGGCGCGTCGCGCTCTCGGCGCGCATCGAGAGCGGGATGCTCGCAATCGAAGTGCACGATGACGGGCCGGGGCTCTCCGAGCCGCTCGAGATCGCGATGCGTTCCGGGATGGGGCTTTCGAATACGCGCGACCGGCTCGCGCAGCTCTACGGCGCGGCGCATCGATTCGAAGCGCGCAGCGGAAACGGTGGCGCGTGCGGCGGCGCAAACGGAGCGCCGGCGGGGGGCGCCGCCGGGTTCACCGTGCGCATCGTGACGCCGTTTCGCTCGCGGCCCCTCGTCGACGGCGTGCGCGCCGAATGAGTCTGCGCGTGTTGATCGTCGACGACGAATCGCTCGCGCGCGAGCGAATCCGCTCGCTCCTCGCGACGGACGCCGGGATCGAGATCGTCGGAGAGTGTGCGAGCGGCGAAGCGGCCGTGCGCGCGATATGCGATCGCGGACCCGATCTTGTCTTTCTCGACGTCCAGATGCCGGGGATGGACGGATTCGAGACGCTTGCGGCGGCCGCGGCCGCGCGATCGGGGGAGACGCCGGCCGTCATTTTCGTCACCGCGTACGATCAGCATGCGTTGCGCGCCTTCGAAGTGCACGCGCAAGACTACCTGCTCAAACCGTTCGATCGCGAGCGATTCACGGCGGCGCTCGAGCGCGCGAAAGCGGCGCGCGCGCGCGGCGGTGATGTCGCCGCGCGGCTTGCGGAGCTTCTCGCGGATCAGGAACGCGCGCGACGCACGGTGAGGCGGCTCGTGATCCACACGGCGGGACGCGTCCTCTTTCTCGCCGTTTCCGAGGTGGATTGGATCGAATCCGCGGGGAACTACGTGCGCATCCACGCGGGCGCGGAGGCGCACCTGTACCGCGAGACGATGCGCGATCTCGAGGCGAAGCTCGACCCCGATGAGTTTCTGCGCATACACCGATCGACGATCGTTCGCATCGAGCGGATTCGCGAGCTGCGGCCCTGGTTTCACGGCGCGTTCGTCGTCGTACTGCGCGACGGAACGGAGCTTCAATCAAGCAGGGGTTTTTCGGAGAAGCTCCGCTCGCGATTCGGGTCGCTCGGCTAGCACGCCGCTCGTCCGTCGCCCAAGCCGTTCATCACGCGAAAGCGCCGCTTGGTCCCAGGCCCGTTGCGGGCTCCACGCCGCGCGCGCACAATGGCGCTACGCATCGCGCCGGACGGACGCCCCCTCCTCCATGCCGCGGGATGCCGCGAATCACGAGGAGGCACGCATGCGCGCGAACCGTCTTGCGCCGAACACACGCTCATCACTCTCGACCTCGCACCGCGGGACGTTTCTGACGTCCCCGCTGACAGCCGCGGTACTGCCGCCGCTTCTTGTTCTCTGCTTGGCCGCGCCGTCGCACGCGGCGTTCACCGAGGTCGTTCAGTTCGGCTCGCGAACCACTCTCTCCGTCGCGATCGCGGACCCCGACAACGACGGCGATCTGGACGTCGCGATCGGCAACAACGGCGGCGGCAACCAGCTCTACACCAACAACGGCGGCCTGGCGTTCTCGGGCGCGGATCAGTTCGGCGCCAACGGAACGTTTCCCGTGGTCTGGGGCGACTACGACAACGATGGCGACGCTGACATGGCGGTCGGCAACACTGGCGGCGGTCCCACGGGCCAGAACTATCTCTACGTCAACAACGGCGACGGGACGTTTACGCAGCGGCAAGCATTCGGGCGCCGGAGCACGATCGCGCTCGCATGGGCCGACTACGACCTCGACGGCGACCTCGACATCGCGATCGGCAACGGCATCCTGAACGTGCCCGATCAGAACCGCCTCTACATCAACAATGGTGACGACACGTTTACGGGGACGGATCAGTTTGGATTCGGCCAGACCGGCTCGATGGCGTGGGGCGATTTCGACAACGATGGGGATCCGGACCTCGCGGTCGGCATCGGCGGTTTTTGCTGCGTCGGCCAGAACAAGCTCTACGTGAACAACGGCGATGGCACGTTCACGCAGCGGGACGAGTTCGGCATCAAAGACACGGCGTGTATGTCGTGGGGCGACTTCGATAACGACGGCGATCTCGACATGGCCGTCGGCAACTGGAGCAACGACGGCAACGCGCTCTACATCAACAACGGCGACGGCACGTTTACCGAGTCCGCGCAGTTCGGCGCGCGCGACACGAACACGCTGGCGTGGGGCGACAGCGACAACGACGGCGATCTCGATCTTGCGGTCGGCAACGGCGACTTCACGACCGCGGACTTGAGCTACCTCTACGTCAACAACGGCGATGGCTCGTTCGCCGAAGTGGCGGCGTTCGGAAGCGGCAGCACCGATGGTATCGCGTGGGGCGATCTCGATGCCGACGGGGATCTCGATCTCGTGGCCGGCAATGAACACACGCCGGCGCAGAACTATCTCTACGTCAACGGCGAGAACGACCAAGACTGGCTTTCGATTCGAGTGGTCGGACACGGTTACGATCTCGGCGCGGGCTACTCGAACCGCGACGGCATCGGCGCGAAGGTTTCCGTCTACGAGGCGGGGTTTCTCGGCGATCCGAGCCGGCTCCTCGGCTATCGCGAGATCGAGGCGCACGGCGGTTTCTCGAGCCAAAACGCGCCGGGCGCACACTTCGGCGTGCCGAATGCCGCGACGGTCGACGTCAAGATCGAGTGGCCCGGCTCGGGCGGCACGCACATCGTGCAGCTCTTGCAAGGGATCGCGGTCGGACAGCAGGTCGTCATCGATGAGGCGGAAAGTGGTACCGGCGTGGATACCGGTGGCGCGCAGATTGGCCCAGGCGGCAGCCTCACCATCACGCCGAACCCGATGCGCAATTCGGCGCAGTTCCGCCTCTTGAATTCTCCGAGCGTGTCGCCTCGTGTGCAGATCTTCGACGCGAGCGGCCGTCTTGTTCGCGTTCTTGCGCCGACGCGCGAGAGCGCCGCGGGTACCTTCTCGGCGCGCTGGAACGGCAACACGGACGACGGGATCGCGGCGCCATCGGGCGTCTATTTTGCCCGCCCGTCCGACGCCGCTCGTGCGAACGTGCGGCGCTTCGTGCTGATCCGCTAGACGCCGCCAGATCGACCTTCAAGCCGGAGAGTTCGTAGCCGATGGACGAACGCGCGAGGGTCGTCGGATCGGCGGCACCGAGTTGTCTTCGACGAGTCGACACTCTCCGAAGTGCAGCAGTCCCGCTCTGTAGCGCGGAACGAAAACGGGCAGCGGTATCACGCCGCTGCCCGCACTATTACGCTATGTCACGAGACCTCAGAGAGGATTCGGGACGTCGACCTCGACTTCGTATTCGATCTGCAGGTTGATGCAGGTGATCCAGTCGAAGTCATCCGGGTCGCCCGACGTCGGCGGCGGTGTCGAAGTCCATTCCGCCTTGTAGGTGAACACCAGCGGCGGCGTCGGTCCGTCGGGATTCGCCTTGAGCGCCGTCAAGAACGTGTTGAGCTTCCCGTTCACATATGTGAGCCCCGCGGAATTGAGCGTCAGCGTTCCGTCGCCCGATGTACCCGCTGTTCCGGTCTGGTTGTTCGGCACGTCGAAGCTCAGGACGAGCACGTCATCGATCTCGACCGTGCCTTCGCGCTGCGCGTCGTGGCCCGAACTCCGCACGACCTCATAGCACCCGCCAGCGATCGCGATGCTCTTGATATCAGCGGGATCGATGTCAGCGTCGTCAAGCGCCTCGTCGATGATCGCGCCGGCGTCGATCGTGGAGTCGTCCATCGTCTCCGTGAACCCGCGCGACTGCCACTCCGCGGGAATGCTCGACCCGAGGACGGCGGAAACCTTGCGTTGCTCGAGCAAGCAGCTCTCGCCCTTCACGGCGAGACTGACGAGCAAGAGCCCCAATATCGAAAGAGTTCTCGAACGCATTTGTCTCACCCCTTCCTAAAGGCCCAGCCCGAGGCCGGCCGCGAAACTGGTCTGAGAGGCGATGTTCACCTCGCCGTTAAGATGCAGGAATCCGAAGTGAAGGCCGAGACCCGCCGTGAAGTGTCCCGTCGTCTCGCGATCGAAGTCGAGATCGATTTCTTCCTCTTGGCCCGTGACGTCGGTCTTGTACGTGACATCCATGTCGAACGTGTCGATGGCGAGACCGCCGTACGGTTCGATAATCGGGAAGCGCTTGCTCACCTGAATGCCGAACGATTGCCCCTGCGCGACGAGGAGATCGTCGTCTCCGATTTGCAGCCGCTGATAGAAGAACATCGCCGACGCATCGACCGGAAGTCCGGGGAAGTACTGCGAGATGCTGTGCCGGCCGCCGATCCCGAATAGCGAAAGGTTGCCGAGCTCGCTGCTACCGCCATCGTTGGATTCTTCGCCGATGTCCACCGCGATGTAGCGAATCGTCGCCTCGGTGCCCATGACGCTTCCGATCGTTAGCTGCGGTACGGCGAGCGCGAAGTTGTCGATGTTGAATCCGCCGGGGAAGAGGAAGACCGCGCCGGTGCCGGGATCGGTGACGGCCACCGCGTCCTCGTCGCCGATGACGGTGGGAACTTCCTGCGAGAACTCGGCGGGGAAGTAGTCCTCGGTGACACCCATAAACGTCCGTTCGTCGTCGTCGAACTTCACGACCATCGCGCGTACGTCGAGGCGCGCATGAAATCCGGCGCGCGGGACGTGGCCCGACATATAGAGCCCGTCGCTCAGATTGCTTCCGATCGCATCCTTGAGCGGGTCCATGTACGCGACGCCGTTGGCGCCGGTGTACGAGGAGAGCAGCTCCTCGACCTGCGCGTGAGCATGCGCCGACATCGCGACGATCGCGAGTCCGGCGAATGCAACGGCACAAACTTTCCGAATCGACATAGCAACCTCCCGTGCAATCACGCACGATCTCGGCTTTGCGCACGGCGCGCGAAAGCGCATTGAGTGATGTATCGGTTGCAAGCGAGGGAAAGATAAGCAGCGGGGCGGAGGACTGTCACGAAGAAAGAAATGACCCCGCCGATGTCGGGCGACCGGCTACCTTTGACCCGGATGACTCCAGGTGGGTGCTCTCGGCACCGGCTCAAGTTACCCCGCGAGGGGCGTCCTTTACCCGATGCGACTCAAGCTCCCAGGTAGATTCTGTTGGCTCAAAAATAGACCGACCGTCCCAAACACAGCAGGGTCATGTTCAATTCACGACCACGTGCGCGAAGCTAGCACGCGTGCGAATCGAGTGTCAACGATTGCAGTGCTGCGCGCGACCGCGCGCGCACTCAGCGCGCGAAAATCGGGAAGAGATCGCGCATCGAGAGGCGCGCGCGACGCGCGAGGAGTGCATGCGCGGCGGCGAACACGAGATCGATGAGTGCGAAGACGCTATAGGTCGCGGGGACGTGAAGCGCCGCGCCGTAGAGCGCGAGGTAAGCGCACCCCGCGAGTCGTGCGACGATCATCGCGCCGACGACTCCCGAGTAGCGTTGCGGATCGCGCCACGGCAAGAGATAGAACACGGGAAGAATCGCAAGCAGAAGCGCGGCGAACTTGAAGTGAAACGGATCCGCCGGAGCGGGGAGCCGCATCGCGGCGAGGTGCTCCGGGCGCGCGGCAAAAATGAGAGCCGCTGCGATCCAGTCGTAGACGATGCCCGCAAGAATCGATGCGCGCAGTCCTGCCGTGCGCGCTCCGAGTCTTGCGTCGTGTTCGTGTTTCGTACTCTGTTCACTGGGCGCCATGCGCGCGCGATGTTGTTACAATCGCGCGCGGCCTTCAAGCAGCGATCTCACACGCATTCCGCGTGCATGACGAAAGCGAGTAGCGAGCGATGAACCTCACGAGAAAATTTCGGAGCGTGATCGTGATCGCGGGTGCGTCATTCGCCGTAACCGTGTCGGCCGCGACACCGCGGGCGCGGGCGGACGTCGGCGCGCTCATGAGCGTCGGCGCCGCGTTCATCGGGGCCGAAGACATCGATCGCATCGCGGGCGACCTCAACTTTGGATCTCTCTCGCCCGGCATCGATGGCGGCGTCGTCGTGCAGATGGGCAACATCGATCGCGGATGGAGCGGCGCGTTCGGTCTCGATGCATTCTGGTCACGCCGCCGCCTCGACGACGTCAACTTTCCGGACGACAGCGGCCCTGCGCGAAACGACCGCTCCTCGTTCTCCATGACGGCTGTCGGATTTCCAGCAAGCGTGGTGTACGCGCGTCCGCGGATGGGCGGGCGTCTCTGGGCGGGCGCGGGCATCGGCTACTACGCCGTCACCGTGCAGACGACGGCGAACATCGACGGCTCGAACGTCTTCCCGAACGACGGCTCGACGGAGGAGGGCGAACGCTCCGCGGACGGCTTCGGTCTCCACGCGACGCTCGGGTTCGAGCGCGCCACGCGCGCCGGTGGCATCGGCGGCGGCGTGCGCGGGCGACTCGCTCGCTTCGCGAACAACGAGGTGCGCGGCAGCTCCAACTTCGACGCCGATCTCTCCGGCGTTTCGATCTTTCTCTCCTACTCGGTGCGCCAAGCAAAAAAATAGGCCCGCCGCGGCGCGTGCCGGGCGGGCCCTTCGTGCTTGCACTCGAACTCGCGCGATCGCGCCGCGCGCTAGATTTGCCGCGTGAAGATTCCCGTGTAGCTCACCGTTCTGAACCCGAAGCGTTTGTAGAGACGCTCGCCGGTCGAGCCGGTGATCGCTTGCAGCGTGACCGGAAGCCCCGCCGCGCGCGCGCGCCGCAACATCGTCTCGACGAGAGCCGATGCCACACCGCGATGCCTTCCGCCTTCCGAGGTCGCCACGTTGTAGATCCCCGCGATCTCCTCGCCGAGCACGAGCGTCCCGGTGCCGATCGGCTTGCCCGCGTCGCGCGCGAGGAACATCTCGGCGCTCGCCTCGGTCGACCGATCGTAGAAGCGCTCGAGCGCCGGAATCGTGGTCTTCGCCATGCCGTTCGCCTCGGCGAGCACGCCCGCCCACGCGCGGCGGTCGCGCTTCGCAATGCGCCCGACGGTGATGTGTTCATCGGGCCCCGGCGTCACCGGGTTCCACTCTTCGGCGTACATGATCGAAAGCGTTTCGTCGTTCCGCCGGAATCCGAAATCAAGCAAGAGGTCGATGAGATGCGGATCGACGCCAGAGAGGCTCAAGTAGATGCAGGGAACGCGCTCCCGATTCTGGAAACGCTCGATCATGTCGCGAAGCGTCTTCCCCGATAGCTTTTCATCACCTTGAAGAGTCAGCGTGCGATTGAAGTGCGGCTCCGTCAGTTCCTTGCTGAACACACACGTGAGGCTGCCGATCGCCTCGCGATCCAAAACCCGTTGAAAGAACTCGCCGTCGATGGCGAGCAGTTCCGGAACGAGCATCACTGTCACGTCAGAGTACCTCCAGGCGATTCATGGGACGTAAAATCAGGAACCCCGCCGCCCGTAGTTCGGGGCTTCCCGCGTAATAATGACGTCGTGGGGATGGCTCTCCGCAAGACCCGCGTTCGTGATGCGAATGAAGCGCGCGTTCGCCGCCATCTCCTCGAGGTTGCGTGCGCCGAGGTAACCCATCCCCGCGCGCAGTCCGCCGACGAGCTGAAAAAGCGTCTCGGCGATGCGGCCGCGATAAGGAACGCGTCCCTCGATTCCTTCCGGCACGAGTTTCGAAGACTCGACGCCTTCTTGTCCGTAGCGATCGCGCGATCCCTCGCCCATCGCTCCGATCGAACCCATGCCGCGATACACTTTGTACGAGCGGCCTTCGAAGAGCACCAGCTCGCCCGGCGATTCTTCGGTCCCGGCGAAGAGGCTGCCGATCATGACCGACTGCGCGCCCGCCGCGAGCGCCTTGACGATATCGCCCGAATACTTGATGCCGCCGTCCGCGATGAGCGGGACGCGCGCGCTTCGCGTCGCGGCGATGCAATCGAGAATCGCCGTGAGCTGCGGAACGCCGACCCCCGCGACGACGCGCGTGGTGCACGACGCGCCGGGGCCGATCCCAACCTTCACCGCGTCGACGCCGGCCTCGATCAAGTACTCGGCGCCTTCGCGTGTGCCGACGTTGCCAGCGACGACGTCAGTCCCCTTCGCGATCGAGCGAACGAGTTTGACGGCGCGCCGCACGTTTTCCGTGTGGCCGTGTGCTGTATCGACGACGATCGCGTCGACCTCGGCGCGGACGAGCTTCTCGACGCGTTCCTCGAGATCGCGCCCCGTGCCGACGGCCGCCCCGACTCGCAGCCGCCCGTGCGCGTCTTTCGCGGCAAGCGGATGCTCCGTCGTCTTCTTGATGTCCTTCACGGTGATGAGGCCGCGCAGACGAAATTCACGATCGACGATGGGGAGCTTTTCGATTCGATTCTTGTGCAGGATCGCCTTCGCCTCTTCGAGGGTCGTTCCCTCGGGAGCGGTCACGATGCGGTCCTTCGTCATCACCTCCTCGATCAGTGCGTCGGTGCGTTCGACGAATCGAAGATCGCGGTTCGTGAGGATGCCGGCCAGGCGCTCGTTGCGCGTGATCGGTATCCCCGAGATGCGGTACTTCGACATGAGCGCGAGCGCCTCCGAGATCGGGCGCTCGGGCGAGAGCGTGATCGGGTCGCGGATCATCCCGCTTTCGGAACGCTTCACGCGGTCAACTTCGGCGGCCTGCTCCTCCGGCGTGAAATTGCGGTGAAGGATGCCCAGGCCCCCTTCGCGGGCCAGCGCAACGGCGAGCCGCGAGTCCGTGACGGTGTCCATCGCCGCCGAAACGATCGGGGTATTGAGGGCGATGTTCCGTGAAAAGAGGGTGACCGTGCTGACTTCGGTGGGAAGGACGCTCGACTGGGCAGGCGTAAGAAGTACGTCGTCGAATGTCAGGCCTTCCCGTTGCAGTCGTTCGTCCATAGTCATTGGGGCTCCATGGGACGGAGAACCGCCCGGGCTGTCGGGCAATATAGGCGCGTGACATCGATGTTGCAAGCAGATTTCTTCCCGGTGATGGGGTCGGGCCCAAGATGCTGGGGGCGGGGGTATGGCGGGCTACGAGATCATGGGTTTGCGGCGGTTGCGGGTGTCGGTCGGCTAACTTGGGATGGCGCCGGAAACGCGCCCCGTGCGGGCTCAAGGAATGCCCCCACGGGCCGATGACAGAGGACGTCTCGTGGAATCGGAGGGTGATCATGGAGCGGCTTAAGGTCGTTGTTCGGCGGCTCGACGGGAAACTTCAGAAGGGGATCACGCACGATTTTAGTCCAGCGAAGCCGGCGTTCCACCTCGTCCCGCCGACCGCGACGCCTCGCGACGCGGGCGCCGAGGTCCAGCTTCGCGAGCTGAAGGCCGTCTTCTTCGTAAAGAGCTTCGAGGGGCAGCGGCTTCGCCCCAAGGAAAACGCGTTCAAAGACGGCGCGCGGCCGACCGGCCGGAAGGTGCGCGTGAAGTTTTCCGATGGCGAGGTGCTCGTCGGCTCGACGATGGGCTACGACCAGAAGCGCCAAGGATTCTTCGTGTTCCCCGCCGACGAAGGCTCGAACAACCTCAAGGCGTTCGTCGTCACGTCCGCAGTGCAGCAGGTGAGCTTTATCTGACGCGATGAGCGCGATGCGCCGCGGCTTGCGGCGTATCGCGCGACATCGTTACCGCCGCAAGCGGTAGCCTCCCTCGATCGGAATCGTCGCGCCGGTGACGTGGTTCGCGCGCGCGTCGACGAGCGACAAGACGATCCACGCGACATCCTCGGGCTTGCCCACCTTGCGCAGCGGAATCTCCGCCGTGAGCTTCGCGAGAAAATCGCCGGTGAGGCGCTGCGCGGACATCTCCGTGACGGTCCAGCCGGGCGCCACCGAGTTCACGGTGATACCGAACGGTCCGAGTTCGACCGCGAGTGCGCGCGTGATCCCGTCGATTCCCGCCTTCGTCGCCGCATAGTTCGAGTGGAGCGGCTCGCCGATGAGCGACGCGGTCGACGAGAGGTTCACGATCCGGCCCCAGCGTTTGCGCTTCATCATCGGGACGACCTCGCGCGTGACGTACATCGCACTCGCGAGGTTCGTCGCGAACGATTCCGCGATCGTCGCGTCGGTCATCTCCTCGATCGCGGAACCCGTCCACTTCCCCGCGTTGTTGACGAGGATGTCGATCTCGCCGAGCGCGGCGACGGCGCGGTCGACGACGGCGCGCGCGGAGATCGGATCGGAGACGTCGCCGCCCGCGAGCGCGGCGCGCCCGCCCGCCGCGGTGATTTCGGCGACGAGGCCTTCCGCGAGCGATGACGATTTGCGGTAGTTCACCGCGACCGCGGCGCCGGCGTCGGCGAGCATGCGCGCGATCACGCGCCCGATGCCGCGCGAGGAGCCGGTCACGAGCGCGACGCGCCCGGAAAGATCAATCGAGATGGCCATGCAGGTTTCGCCTCCGGTTTCGGGAGTGGGTTGCGAAGAGTATCGCAATGCCGAGCGCGGCGGCGCCCAGCGAGATAGCGACCCCGGTTTTCATCGATGACGGCTCGTAGGTGAAAACGACTTCGACGGTGCCCATTGTATTGCTGGCGCCTGGCCGGTGCTTCGCGTCGATCGTCGCGCGTGACTCCACGTAGACGCCGCGAAAGAAGCCGAAGACGGGCACGATGCGCGCGGGCTCGCCGTCGACGCGCGCGCTCCAGCCCTTCGAGTACGCATCGAGGAGCACGAGAAGCGCGCGCGACGTCGGGCGCGCGTGAACGACGACGCGGTCGGCGCTCTCCTGCGCAACCGCGGGAAGTGCCTCGCTCACACTGCTGTCGCCAACACGCGCGTCGACGTTTTTGAGATCCTCCGCGCGCTCGACCGTCGCAATCGTGTAGGGATCGTGTCGGCCGTCGCGAATCGCCGTCCAGATCGCCGGAAGATCGGCGGCGACTTCGACCTGGTGCACGAGGAACGCGCGCGGCAGTTCGCGTGTGCGCTCGTAGATCGCGAAGCGTTCGCCCTGCGCGGCGAGCTGGAACTGCGACTCTTCGATCGGCGTTGGCCGGTCGAGTACGAGAGTCTGCATCACGAGTAGATCGAGTAGCGGCGAGATGCGGCCGGGCTGAAAGCTCGGGATTGCGACACCTGGCGGGCGATCGCCCGCGAAGTTGACGAACGCGAGCGTGCGCTTCGGGATGTTGCCCTCGTAGCCGCCGACGGCGGGCGCGTCGTAAAGCGCGCCGCGCATCATGCGCCGTTCGGCCGCGCCGAAGCGCGCGTCGCGCGGCATCGACTCGAGCGCGCTTGCGAGCTGCGGATTCAGTTCGATGTCGCGCGCGACCGAGAGTGTGCGCAGATGCGGGTGCGCGAACTCGAAGAGGTCCGCGGCGAGGAGCGCAATCGCGGCGGCGGCGAAGGTGGAGGCCGCGCGCGTGGTGCGTGATGCGACGTGCGGCGCGCGCGGCGCGCGCGTGGAGGGCGGCACGCGCGCGACGCGCGCCGCAAGCAG
>JBJXGV010000074.1:0-11012 GCA_046160485.1 bacterium
GGCCACCGTAGCGCAGCCTCATGCGCCCGCGCCGCCCGCGCCGCCCGCACCGGCCGCGTCCGCGGCGTCGGCGCCCGCTGCGAAGCCCGCGCAAACGCCCGCCGCCAAGCCAGCACCGACACCTGTACCGAAGGCAGCGCCCGCGTCCGGGCCCGAAGCGGCGGTCACGACAACGTCAGCGCCCTCGCAGAAGCCCGCACAGCCCGCACCGGCCCCAGTGTCTTCGCTCGCGCCGAAATCGTCGCGTGCCTCGGACACCGATTCCGCGAACACCGACGACGCGGCGGACGACGGCTTACGCCTCGACGCAACCGACGATCGTGAGTCGCGGCCTCGCGGTCCGTCGCGCTTTCTGATCGTCGCGCTCTTGCTCGGTGTCGGCGCACTCGTTGTCGGCGCGGCGCTCGGTCGTTTCGGCGGTCTCGGTTTCGGATCGCGCCCCGCGCCGAGCGGGACGAACACAGCGAGCACTGCGCGGACGACGCCCGAAGCGCCGCGCGCGACGCCGCCCAGAAGTCTCGATGATCGTTCCGCGCCGGCAGCCGCCGCGCGGTCGCCGGTCACGGCAACCGACACGTCGCAGCTTTCCGCGGGCGCAGCGCCGGACACGTTCGCCGCGCGCTCGGTCATCACGCCGGACACGTCGGCGGGGACCTCGCGATTGGCTACGAATGTCGCGCCGGACACGTCGGCTCGGCGCTCCATCGCCGATGCGGAGAAGTCGGCCGCGGCGCCGCGGCAATTGCGCCCGGCGCCGAAGCCGTCGCCTGTCGCCGAAAAGCCCGAATCCAAGATCGTCATTACGCGGTCGAACACGGCTGACGAATCGGGCGCGAGCGGGGCCGAGGCGTGGGGCGTGCACATCTCGTCGTTCCCGCAGCACGGGCTCGCCGCGAGGGATTCCGTCGCGTGGCGCAGGAAGGGCTACGTCGTTCATGTGGTTGCGAAAGACATTCCCGAAAAGGGGCTCTGGTACCGGATCGTCCTCGGCGAGTTCGCCGCTAAAGCCGAGGCCCAAGCGTTCGCCGAAGACGTGCGCGCTCGCGAGGGCCTCGACTACGGTCTCGTCATGAAGATTCCCGTGCGGTAAGGGGAGAGGGGAGACATGTATCTAAAGAAGGTCGAGATCTTCGGATTCAAATCGTTCCTCAAAGGGCTCGAGCTCGAACTTGGCCCCGGCATCATGGCCGTCGTCGGACCGAACGGCTGCGGCAAGTCGAACATCTCCGAGTCGATTCGCTGGGTGCTCGGCGAACAGAACGCGCGCTTACTGCGCGGCGAAACGATGGAAGACGTCATCTTCAACGGGACGCGTACGCGCAAGCCGCTCGGCATGGCCGAGGTGTCGCTGACGATCGCGAACGATGAAGGACGCCTGCCGATCGAATTCACCGAGGTGAAGATCACGCGGCGCGTTTTCCGCTCGGGGATTTCGGAGTACTACCTCAACAAGACGCAGGTTCGCCTCAAGGACATTCGCGACCTCTTCGCCGACACGGGCATGGGGAACTTCTCCTACTCGCTGATCGAGCGCGCAATGGTCGACAACCTCATCACCGACACGTCGTCGAATGTGCGCGTGCTCCTCGAAGAGGCGGCGGGGATCGTCAAGTACAAGAACCAAGAGCGGCTCGCGCTGCGCAAGCTCGAAGCGACCGAGAAGGATCTCTTGCGCATTCGCGACATCGTGATCGAAGTCGAGAAGCGCGTGCGCTCGCTCAAGCGGCAGGAGTCGAAGGCGCGGCGATTCAAGGGACTCACGACGAGGCTGCGTACGCTCGAGGTGTTGATCGCGAAGGAAGATCGCGAGGCGCTGCGAAATGAACTCGCGTCGCGCGGAGCGGCGTCGGAGACGGCGTCGCAGGAGTTGACGCGCGCGGGCGCGGAGTTGGCGACGCTCGACGCCGCATACGAAGAGGTGCGGCTGCGCGCAACCCAGGGCGAGCACGCGCTCGCGGCGGCGCAGGCCGAGGTCGAAGATGTCGCGCGGCGTATCGCGTCGCTGCTTCAGGAGCGGTCACTCCTCGACGAACGCGAGAAGAACGCGCGCGAGAGGATTCGCGACGCCGAAGAAGCGGTGCAGGACGCGCGCGCGCGCCTCGCGGCGACGATCGACGAACGCGCCGCGAAAGAGGCCGAGCTTGCGACCATCCGCTCCGAGGCGGACCGCACGGGGCTTCTGTCGGAGGAGCGCAAGCGCGCGCTCGCGGCGATCGACAACGAGGTGCGAGCGCTGCGCGCCGAAGTGAAATCGCGCAAGCAGATGACGCTCGACATCGTGCGCTCCGGGTCGGAGCGGCGCGGCGAGTTGGGCGCGCTCGAAGGGCGGCTCGCGGAGATGACGGGGCGGCTCGCGTCGGTCGAGGCGGAGCGCGCGCGCATCGCGGCGGAGTGCGAGCGGCTCACGGTCGCGCGCGCCGATGCGATCTCCGAGCGCGATCGTGTTGTCGCCGAACTGGCGCGCCTCGACGCGGAGCGCGCCGAGGTCGCGCGCGATATCGAACTACGGAGTGCGGCGCACCACGATCTCGTTGGGGCGATTTCGCTCCTGTCGGCGCGCGGCGAAAGCATCGAAGGTAATCTCGCGCTCTTGCGCGATCTCGAGCGGCGTTACGAGGGCTTCCGCAAAGGGGCGCGCACGATTCTTCTCGAAGCCGGCGAGGGGCGGCACCGCGGCGTCGTCGGCGATCTCTTGCGGCTGCGCGACGAGGGGCTGCGCAGCGCGATCTCCGCGGCGCTCGGCGGCAGCATCGAATCGTTCATCGTCGAGGGCGAGACGAACACGACTGAGCTCCTCGACTTTCTGCGCCACGAGGACCGCGGGCGCGCGACGTTCTTGCTGCTTCAGCGCTTCCAGGCGGGCGGCGTCGTCGATAGCCAGCATCCGGTGCTCGGCGAAGCGGGCGTGGTCGGTGTTGCGCGGCGCGCCGTCGAGAGCGATCCGGCGTTCGACGCGATTCTCGATTTCTTGCTCGGGCGCGTGATCGTCGTCGACGATCTTCAGACGGCGTTCCGGCTCTCCTCGCAGGATCGCTATTGGGATATGCGCTTCGTGACGCGCGCGGGCGAGGTCGTGCATCATCCCGGCTTCGTCACGGGCGGCAGCGAGTCCGACGGGCGCCACGGCTTCCTCGAGCGCAAGGGCGAGATCGTCGAGCGCGAGCGCGAGATCGAACGCATCGCGGCGGAACTTGCGGCGAAGACGGCGGAGCGCGAGCGCGTGCGCGAGGAACTGGAAGCGGCGCGCGCGCGGCACGTCGTGCTCGAAGCGGCGCTTCGCGCGACGCGCGATCGCTCGGAGATCCTCGTGCGCGAGGCCGGGTCGGCGGCGGCGACGGTGGCTGCGCTCGACGCGCGCGGCGGCGCGCTCCGAACGGAGTACGCGGAGATTGCCTCGACGCGCGAAACGACCGAGCGCGAGATCGGCTCGATGCGCGCGGAACACGTGCGCGCCGGCGAGGAAGAGGCGGCGGCGGGAACGACGCTCGGCGAACTCGAGGCGAAGCTCCACGCGTTCGAGATGCAGCGCGACGAGGTCGCACGCAACGCGTCGAACGCGCAGGTGGAGTTCGCGAGTCTTTCGGCGCGGCTCGAATCGCTCAAGGAAGAGATCGCGCGCTGTTCGCGGCTCGAGGGCGAGTTCGCCGAGCGCATCTCCGCGAAGAGCGAGGAGGCGCGGCAGCTCGCCGATCGCGTGGCCGAGATGGTGAACGCGCGCGCGCGGATCGGCGAGGTTGAGATCCGCGAGACGCGCGAGCGCGAAGGCCGCGAGGAGCGGCGCGACGCGCTCATGAACGCCAATCAAGAGATCTACGAGCGCACCGCCGAGATGGAGCGGCAGATCAAGATCGCGCGCAAGGCGAAGGAGGAAGTCGTCGCGCGCGCACACGCGCTCGACGTGCGCATCGGCGAGATCCAGACGCGCGTCGAGGGCGTCGAGTCCCGCGTCCGCGAAGAGTTCGGCAACACGCTCGACGAATTGATCGCGCAACTGCCCGAAGACGCGGAGACCGCCGTGCAAGAGCCGGTCGGCGAAGCGACCGAGGGGGACGAAGACACGGCGCCCGAGTTGGATCCCGTCGCGGCGGCCGCGGCCGACGAGGCGCTCGCCGCGAAGGGGAAGCGGGGCGAACTCGCGGTCGTGCGCAAAAAGATCGAGCGCATCGGTCCGGTCAACCTCGTCGCGCTCGAAGAGTTCGAGGTCGAGAACGAGCGCTACACCTTCCTCAAGACGCAGGAGGCCGATCTCGTCGCGGCGCGCGATTCGCTCAACGAAACGATTCGCACAGTCGACACGAAGGCGCGCACGCTCTTCGTCGACACGCTCGACTCGGTGCGCGAGCATTTCAAGGCGACGTTCACGACGCTCTTCCAGGGCGGCGAGGCCGATATCATTCTCGAGGATCCCGCGAACCCGCTCGAATCGCCGATCGAAATCGTTGCGCGGCCCGGCGGCAAGCGGCTACAGCGTGTCGCGCTCATGTCGGGCGGCGAGCGCGCACTCACCGCAATCTCGATTCTCTTCGCGGTCTATCTGCACAAGCCGAGCCCGTTCTGCTTCCTCGACGAGGTCGACGCGCCGCTCGACGACGCGAACGTCGGGCGATTCATTTCGCTGCTCGAAACGTTCAGCAAGCGGACGCAGTTCATCGTCATCACGCACAACAAGCGGACGACGGAAGCGGCGCACACGCTCTTCGGCGTGACGATGGAGGAGCCGGGTGTTTCGAAGCTCGTGTCGGTGAAACTCTCCGAGCTGACGACGGACGGTAAGCCCGGGCGCGTGGCGGGCGCTGCGCAGTTGGCGGCGGCGCAGGCGGGTGTCGCGCTCGGCGAGGGCCCGGTCGCGGTGGCCGTGCCGGTCTCGCCCGCGGCCGAGACGCCGAGCGTTGCCGTGGCGGCGGCCACGGACGACGCGAGCGCCGTGTCGTCGGACGCCGAGGCGTCCGGCACGCCGCGCGCAACCGCCGAGGAGTAGACCGAGGCGGATGTTCGGCGCGCTTAAGAAGCTCAAGGACGGGCTCGCGAAAACTCGCGGGACGCTCGTGCAATCGCTCCGCACCGTCCTTGCCGGCGGCGGCACGAAGCTCGACGACGCGCTTCTGGATCGCATCGAAGAAACTCTCCTGGCGGGCGATGTCGGCGTGCGCGCAACGGAGAAGATCGTCAAGGCGCTTCGCGATGGTGCGCGGACCGGAAAGGTGCGCGATCCGGAGGACGCGTGGGCGCTCATTCGCGCGGAGGCGCTCGCGCTTCTGACCGCGCACGACGCGTCGCGTGGGTCGTCGCCCGCGCCTGCGACTGCGTCCGCCGCGTCCGCGACGACGCGCTCTACGCCGGGCGCCGCGCCGCGGCCGCGCGTCATCCTCGTCGTCGGCGTCAACGGCGTCGGCAAGACCACCACCATCGGAAAGATCGCAACGCGATTGTCGCGCGCAGGCCAGCGCGTTCTTCTCGGCGCGGGCGACACGTTTCGCGCTGCCGCCGGCGAGCAGCTCGATCTGTGGGCGGCGCGCGCCGGCGTCGAGATCGTACGGCAGGAGCGCGGCGCCGATCCCGCGTCGGTCGTTTTCGATGCGTATGCGCGCGCGCGCGCACGCGCCTGCGACACGCTCCTCATCGACACCGCCGGGCGGCTCCACACGAAATCGAATCTCATCGAGGAACTCAAGAAGGTGCGTCGCGTCCTCGAGAAGCAGGACCCGACGCTGCCCGACGAGATCCTGCTCGTGCTCGACGCGACGACGGGGCAGAACGCGCTCGCCCAGGCGCGCACCTTCGTCGGCGCCATCGGCGTCACCGGGCTCGTCGTCACGAAGCTCGACGGCACATCGAAGGGCGGCGTTCTTCTGGCGCTCACAGAGGAACTTGGGATTCCCGTGCGCTACATCGGGCTCGGCGAAGGGCCCGACGATCTCGAGGACTTCGACGCGGAGTCGTTCGTGACGGCGCTCCTCGAAGAGGGCGCGGCGTCGTGACGGAAAAGCCATCCGCCGACGCGCTCGCGAAATCCCTCCGCCAGCACGAGGTGTTCTTCGAGGTCGCAACCGCGATTCAAGAGACGACCGACGTCGCGCGCCAGCTCACGCTGATCGCCGAAGGCATCGTTCGATCCGAGACGTATCGTCGCGCGGTGATCTCCCTTCTCGACAAGGACTGGAAAGTGCTGACGTTCGGGCATGCGGGGCTCGGCGCGGGCGAGGCCGAAGGCGTGCGCTCGCAGCAGCCGCTCACACCGGAGGAACGCGGCCGCATTTTCCAGGAGCGCTATCGCATCTCGTCGTCGTACTACGTGCCGCACGACGATCCGCTCGCGCTCGAAAGCCTGCGCGGCATCGCATCGACGCGCGCCGCGAGCGAATTCATCGATTGGCATCCCGATGATCTCCTCTTCGTGCCGCTCTACGGACGCGGCGGGCGCATCATCGGCACGATCTCCGTCGATGATCCCGTCGACGGGCGGCGGCCCAGCGCGGAGTCGCTGCGCGTCATCGAACTTTTCGCGAAGGAGGCCGCATCCGCGATCGAACTCGCGAATCTCTACCGCGAGGTCGAGGCCGCGCAGAGCTATCTGGCGGATATCGTCGAGAACTCGGCCGACGCGATCATCACGTCGGATTTCGAGGGGCGCGTCGTGCTCTACAACACGGGCGCGGAGCGAATGCTCGGCTACGCGCGCGACGAGGTTGTCGGCAAGCCGGTCACGGATCTCTACGCGTCGCGCGACGCGGCGGGAATGGTGCTGCGCGAGCTGCGCGGCGAACGCTTCGGCGGCGCGGGGCGCCTGCAAGGCTTCGAGGTCGAGCTGCTCGCGAAGTCGGGCGAGCTGATTCCGGTGAGCCTGACGGCGTCGATCACTCATGACAGCGCGGGCAACGAGATCGGCACCGCCGGAATCTCGAAGGACCTCCGCGAGGTGAAGCGCTTGCAGAAGGAACTCGTCGAGACGGAGAAGATGGCAACGGTCGGCGAGGTCGGCGCGCTTCTCTGCCACGAGACGAACAACTTCCTCGAGTCGATTCTTACGGCCGGCGAATTGTCGCTCGCGTTTTTCAAGAGCGAGCGGATCACGCGCATTCTCGCCGGCGCGGGGATCGGCGACGAGATGGCGCGCGAGATCGAGCGGCTCGGCGTCATCCACGCGGAGGCGCTGCGCATCGGCAAGATCACGGAGCGCGTACAGCTTCTTGCGAACAAGAAAGGCTACGCGACGACGGAGTACGTCGACGACGTGCAGATGGTCGACCTCGATGCGGCGGCGCGCTCGCCGGTCGCTGCGGCAGGTTCGCGCATCCTCGTCGCGGACGATCGCGTGCACATTCGCAATTTCCTGAAGGAGTACCTCACGCTCGAGGGTTTCAGCGTCGACCTCGCGGAGGACGGCACGCAGGCGGTGGCGAAGGCGCGCCTGGCCGACTACGACATCGTTCTCTCCGACATCAAAATGCCGGGGCTGAACGGCTACGAAGTGTTCTCGGCCGTGCGCGCGCTCGGAAAAAAGACACAAGTCATTCTGATGACAGCGTACGGCTACGATCCAACGCACTCGGTGGTGAAATCTGTCGCCGAGGGATTGTGCGACGTGCTCTACAAGCCGTTCGACTTGCAGCGCCTCCGCAACGTCGTCGCGAAGGCGCTCGCCGCGCGTGCCGCCGCGAGCACGAACGCGAGCGGCGATGCGGGCGCCGGCACCGGTACCGACACACCCACCGACACGAACAAGGCGTGACCGCGGCCGCGCCGTAATGCCTCGCGTCGCGTCGACCTTCTTTCTCGCGATCCTTTCGCTTGCGCTCGCGGCCGGCGCCGGCGAAGTCGCCGTGCGCGTGCTGGGCGTCGCGCCCGCCGTCGACGACAAAGGGATGATCGTTCCACCGAAGGAATTCGAGTGGGACACGACGTCGAACGCGGGTGGATGGCACGACGTGGAGCACGAGCGCGCTAAGCCCGCGGACGTCTATCGCGTTCTCATCCTCGGCGACTCGTACGTCGAAGCGCGCCACGTTCCGCTCGACTCGACGTTTTGCCGGCATCTCGAGCGTCGGCTGAACGACGCGCGCACGGAGGCGGAGGCGCGCGGTGAGGCAGCGGGCGCAATGGGCGCCCCCGACGCGCGCGCGGATTCCACGCCGCGGCCCTCGCGCGCCGAGGTGATCGCCATCGGGCATCGCGGCTGGAGCCAGCGCGAGGAACTCGCCGCGCTCGAACGTGAAGGGCTCGCGCTCGAACCCGATCTTGTGGCGCTCTGCTTTCTCGGTTTCAACGACGTGACGGGGAACTCGCCCGTGCTGCGCGCGCGCGCAAAGGAGCAGGAGGAGACGCTCCTCATGAAGCGGCCGGGGCAGACGCGCGTGCCGCTTTCGAGTCTCGCGGGGCTCGTCGTGCCGGCATCGCACTTGAACCGGTTCGTGTCGTATCGCCTCACGCTTCTGACGGCGCGCCTCGAGGGGGCGGCCGATCGCGATGCGCCGCTCGAAGCGACCATCCCCGTCGACTATCTCGTGTACTGCGACACGAACGATCCCGAGTGGCCGCGCGCGTGGGCCGAAACCGAGTCGCTCACCGCGCGCATTCGCGATCTCTCGGAGGCGGCGGGCGCGCGCTTTCTTCTCGTCTCGCTGACGATGCCGCAGGGCTATTATCCCGAAGGGCTCGCGGATCTCGTGCGCGCGTACCCGGCGCTCGCGCGCGCGGGGGCGGATCTGGCGCGTCCCGACTCGGCGATCGCGCAGATCGCGGCGCGGCGCGGTTTCGATCTCGTGGCGCTCGCGCCCGCTTTTCGTGAGCGCTACGCGCGCGACGGCGAGCGGCTCCATTTTGCGGTGAACGGGCATTGGAACGAGGCGGGCCACAAGCTCGCGGCCGAGGTGATCGCGCTCGAGATGGCGAAGAGGAATCTACCGTGAGGCGAAACGATCTGATGCGCGCGTGCACCACGCTCGGCTCCGCGATGCGCGCGTGTGCTGCGCTCCGCCTCGCGATGCGTGCGCGCGGCGCGCTTGTCTGCGCGATGTGTGTGTGCGTCTTCGCGAGTGCGTGCGGATGCGCGCGCCGCGAATCCGCCGCGCCGGCGGGCGCCGACGCGCGCCTCAACATTCTGCTCATCACGATCGACACGCTGCGGCAGGATCACCTCGCGTGTTACGGCCACCCGCGCGTGAAGACGCCCGCGATCGACCGCCTCGCGCGCGAGGGCGAACTCGTCGCCACCGCGGTCACCGCGCAGCCGAAGACGGGACCCGCGCACGCGTCGATCTTCACGGGGCTGTCGCCGGGCACTCACGGCATTCGGCGCAACGGCGACATCCTTGGCGAAGAACACGAGACGCTCGCCGAGTTGGCGCGCGACGCAGGCTACGAGACGGCGGGGTTCATCGGCGGGTATCCGCTCACGCGCGGCTTCGGGTACGCGCAGGGTTTCGACACGTATCAGGATCGGCTCTCGCATGGTGCGACGAGCGCGGGCGAGGGCGCGGGGAAGCGCGAGAACTTCGCGCGCGAGGTCGCGGACTCGGCGATCGCGTGGCTCGGCGCGCGAACGGGCGCCGGCTCAGGTACGCACACGCGCGCCAACGCGCGCGGCGATCGCTCGGGCGCGCCGCCATTCTTCGCATTCGTCCACTTCTTCGATCCCCACGCGCCATACGAGCCGCCGCCGCCGCTCGACCGCGCGTACTACCGCGGCGACCCGCGCGATCCGCGTCACACGAGCCTCGCTGGCGCGGACATCCCCAACTACGTCCGCCCGTATCTCGAAGGCATCACCGACATCGAGTACCCGATCGCGCTCTACGACGGCGAGATCACGTCGGTCGATTTCGCGATCGAGCGCATTCTCGCAGCGATCGAGGACGCCGGGCTTCTCGAGAAGACGCTCGTCGTGCTGACGGCGGATCACGGCGAGAGCCTTTCGGAGCACGGGTATTACTTCTGCCACAAGGACATCGTCTACGAGGACAACGTGCGCGTGCCGCTCATCGTGCGGCGGCCCGCGGCGGCGGAGACGACGGTCGCGGACGTGCGCGCGCTGAACACGCGCATCGCGTCGACGACAGAACTCTTCGCGTTTCTGTGCGACGCGGCGACGAGTGGAGCGGCGGGCGCGCTTCCGGGCAGTAGCGGTGGTAACGGCGGGCGCGGCGCGGGTGGCGTGGCGGGCGCGCCTCGGGGCGACGCCGGCGGTGGCGTGCGCGTCGTCTTCAGCGAGCAGCACATCTACAAGTCGGGGCCGCGCGGCGCCGACACGTACGTCGCGAGCCGTTACGCCGCGCAGGACGGCGCGCACAAATTCGTTTCGAACACGGATGGCGACGCGGAGCTTTACCGTCTCGATGAGGACCCGCGCGAACTCGTCAACATCATCGCGCGCGACCCCGCGGCGGCGGAGTTGCTGCGCGCGTCGCTGGCGGAGTGGCTGCGCGCGGAGGCGGCCCCCGCGAACGGCGCGGCCCTCGACGCGGAAGTCGTCGAGACGCTCAAGAGCCTCGGCTATGTCGATCACTAGCGCCGTGGCGCGCGGTGTTCGCGCTCGCGCGCGTGTCGCGACGTGCGCGGGCGCGCGCAGCATCGCGCTCGTGCTCGCGCCAAGGCTCGCGCTCGCGTGCGCGGCCGCGATCGCGCTCGGCGGCTGCGATCGCGCGACGGACGCGCGCGCCACCGAGACGCGCCGCCCGTACGCCGTCCAGATGCATCTCCACGGCTCGCTCTCGGAGGGGCAGGGGAGCATGCGCGGGCACGTCGAGGCGGCTCGCGCGCTCGGCGGCGTCGATGTCCTCTGGTGGAGCGATCACGATTGGCGCATCGCGCTGCACACGTACCAGCGCGCGTTCGATTTCGAGTCGGGCGCGCTCGACACGACGATCGTCGTGCCGGGGCGGCGGCGCGAGAAGAAGATCGCGCGCGGCGTCGAGAACGAGGAGCGATGCCGGGTCGCGTGGGTGGCGCGCGCGGGCAGCGTGTCGCGCCCCGACGCGCGCGTCACCGTCGTCGACGCGCCGGGCGGCCGGCCGGGG
>JBJXGV010000075.1:0-72216 GCA_046160485.1 bacterium
GTCTCCAGCGCCTCCGTTCCCTCAATCGTGGCTTGTCGGCCGGGTCGGGTTACCCATCTGAATACCGAGGTCGCGTATCGCGCCTCCAGCGCAAGATCGGCACCCCGAGCCCGGCTCACATCCTCTCTTGCTTCCGCAAAACATGCGAGCTCGACCTCGCCACACCACGCCTCCCGAAAAACGCGCGCATGACAGCCCCGTGCGGGCACGCTCTGGACCTGCCCTCGACCGGAGACACTCCCCTCCGACCAACGCACTCTTCCGGTAACGCGACCAACTGGATGTGATGGTACTACCGCATGAGCACGACGCGCGCGGCACGATCGCCAGGCCGGTCGGAGCGGCGCGCGAAGTACGTGCCGGCGGCCACGCGGCCGCCGCTCGGTTCGGTCCCATCCCAGCGAATCGCGGCCGCGCCCGCGGCGGGGAGCAGCTCTCGTATCAGCCGCCCGGATGCGTCGTGCAGCCGCAGGACCGCATCGTTCGCGAACGGCTGCGCCGCGCGGAACTCCGTGGCGCCGCGCGTCACGCTCGGCATCGCGACGAGGTTCCCGCGCGGCGCGGCCGGCGGCGCGACGGCGTCCACGCCTGTCGCCGCGTCGCCCGCGTAATCGCTCTGCCACGCAATTTGGAACACCGGCTGCGAATCGAGAATCACGCCATCCGGAATCAGCTCGAACTGCACGCGCAATCCCGTGATCGCCCCCCCAATGCCCATGACGGGAATCGTTGTCGCGCCGCCGAACTGCGCAGGTTGAGTTCCGAGGATATCGAACGCGAGCATCACGCTCGATTGACCCAACGGCGCCCCCATCGCGTCGCGCAACGTGATCGCGAGCGGCACGCCGATCGACCGCGGCCCGATGATCGGATCCGGCGGATACGCAAGCTCCGGCACCGTCAACTCCGTCGCCGTGACGTCGATGAAGAACTCGTACGTTCCGCTCCAGTCGTAGAGGTAGCCGCCCTTCGGCACCGTCGACATCACGATCTCGCAGAACTCCCCGTCGAAGATCTGCCAGTCGTCCCAGACGCCGTTGATGACGGGAGTCGGGCCGCCGGTTTGAATGTCGTAGAAACCGATCCCGGTGCGATAGAGCGGATTCGCGAGCGGGTCACGCGCGAGGAACGTGCACGGCGCGGAGGGGAGCGGCGACGACGTGACGAGCGTCCACTCGCCGACGAACTTCGGCGTGATCCGGCCGCTGCCTAGGGTGCGAATGTCCGCAACCCGAATGCTCGCACCCGCGTCCGCGTCGAGGAATTCGAACTTCACTCTCATGGCGTGCGCGCCGCTGGGCTCGACGTAGTCCGCGTACGGAAACTTGATTCGGCATTCGCCCGCGGCGAAGACGGTGTCGCTTCGCGTCGCTTCGAGCGAATTCCGTCTCGTGGTGACGCTTACGATGCACCCGCCGCCCGACACTTGCGTGAACAGAATCTGAACCGAATCGCAGACGCCGAACTCCGTAAGGTCGCGAGAACCGAGCCAGTCCCATTCGATCGAGACCGCGCCCTGGCCCGTTTCGGTTTCGATGCGCAGGTAGTCGTTCCACGTCGTGCCCGGAGTGACGCGCGCGCTCAACACGCCGCCTCCGCTCTGGCTCGGCATCAGGCGGAAGAGGCGGCTCGGCGCCGCGGAGTGCCAGCCGCCGTTGACCGCGGCCAGCGCGTCGAGTGTGTCGTCACTTGCGATCAGGTTGACGGTCCCGACCTCGAAGTCGTCGACGATGAGAAACGCGTGGGCGCGCTCCGCCGGCGCGAGTGCCAGCGCGAGTGTGAGAACCAGCGGGAGTAAGAGCGGAAGCGAACGCGAAAGTGAGAGTGAAACGCCAAGAATCGAAGCGAAGCGCCGCATCGTGTCGGTCCTTTCCATTGACGAGAGTGGCGTCGGAGCAGGGTTCGCGGATGCACGTCATCCGCCTGCCAACGTGGACACCGCCAAATGGAGGGAAGACCCGACACGAATTCGCCGGGCGGAGCGGGTGCCGGCGCGGCCATGGTGCGTGGCGCCCAAATCGTGTCACAAATCGCGCGCTCGTCGGCTCTTCTCCTCGGACACATCACACACCCCTTCAAAAGGAGACGAGCATGAGGTTCGCACGGAGCATGGCGTTCATGGCGGTATTGGCATCCACGATGACGGGTTGCCTCGGCAGCTCGACGAATTCCCGAGACACGAACAATCCGCTCAGCGCGGCGCGCGGCGGCGTAAACCCGCCGTCCGCGCAGGGCGGCGATTGCGAGGGCCTCCCGACGGCGCCGGAGAGTTTGCGCGTCGATCTCGATACGCCCGCGTTCTCGAATCCGCTCGACGCGTTCAATCCGCTCTTCCCCGTGGGCGAACTCGATCGCGTGGTGTTGCTCGGAGAATCGGACGGCGAGCCGTTTCGCACGGAGACGACGCGCCTACCCGGCACGCGCACGATCGTCATCGACGGCCAGCCGATCGAGACGATCATTTCTCAGTATGTCGCGTGGAAGGACCGGCGCATCGCCGAGGTCGCGCTCGATTGGTACGGGCAGGACGACGAGGGGAACGTTTGGTACTTCGGCGAAGATGTTTTCAACTACGAGGATGGTGTCGTCGTCGATATGGAAGGCACATGGATCGCGGGCGACGAGTTTCCCGTTGCGATGATCATGCCGGCGGCGCCGCAAGTCGGTGACGTTTGGCGCCCGGAGAACGCGTGTCCGATCGTGTTCGAAGAGGTGACCGCGCTCGAGACCAACGTGACTGTGATCGGGCCGAGCGGGCCGGTCGCCGGCGCGCTGCTCGTCAAGGAGCTTCACCTCGACGGCTTGTTCGAGGACAAGACGTTCGCGCCCGGCTACGGCGAGTTCTCAACGGGCGTGGCGGGGAGCGGAAACGTCGAAGCGCTCGCGGTGGCGGTGCCGACGGATTTCATCGGCGGCGAAGTGCCGGAGGACCTCGACGATCTCGCGGACGGCGCGGAGCGCATGTTCAACCTCGCGCGGCGCGGCGGGTGGCGAAGGATCGCGTCGCTCTTCGAGGAGATGGAGGAGGACTGGGACGACTACGAGATGACGGGTGTGCCTCCGCTCGTCGCGGAGGTGATGGGCGATGCGATGGACGCGCTCGACGAGGCGATCATCGCGCGCGACAGAACGGCGGCGCGACAGGCCGCGGTCGACATCGCGCTCGCCGGCCTCGACTTCGAGCTTCTCTACGAGGACCGCGCGGACATCGATCTCGATCTCATCGAAGTGTGGACTCTGCAGCTTCAACTCGACCAGGCCGCTCACGACCGCGGCGGTGTGCGCAGCGACCTCGAGACGATTCGCGTGATTCGCGACCGGCTCGCACCCGCGCTAGCGAATCGCGTCGACCTCGAGCTGAGCGCGATTCGGTCGGCGACGAATGCAGAGGACGAGGGCGCGCTGATGGCGAGTGCCGCGAAACTCAACGAGGCGATCGCTGAGTTGACGAATAGAGCGGCGCGCTAGGCCGCGACGTTGCGAGCTGTTCCGCGCGGCGCTGAGCGATTCGACTCGGCGCCGCGCGATCTATCGTATCAAGCCGAGCGACGCCGGCAGATCCTGCATCAAGAATTGAATGCGCGCGATGAGCAGTGAGATGCGGCTCATCACCGTGAAGCCGTACGACGCGCCGAACGAAATCATGAGGAACCAGATGCCGACGCGTGCGGCTCGCCCAACCGCGCCGCGATGCTCCGCCGAGAAGAAGAAGTAGATGAGCGACACGATGAGCCCGGCGATCAACAGGGAGTTGTTGATGTTCGTCACGGCGGAGCCGGTGTTCACGGAGAGGATATTCGCTTCGATCTGCGTCATGAGTTCGCTCTGCAGGTAGCCGATGACGGCGAGGCCGGAGAACGTGCCGACCATCAGGCCCATCGACCAGCGCGAGAGCCACGCGATCTTCTCGATGAAACGCGTGAAGAGTAAGAGCCCGAGCACGAGCGGAATGACGAGCAGCCATTCGCCCGCAGCGAGTTTGCCGAAGAGGTTCGGCTTGAGCGTGTTCTGAAACTCGACGGAGAGCCAGTAGCCCGCGCCGACGCCGACGAAGAGATGCTCCGCGAATTTGTAGACCGGGTTGTCCTTGTAGAGATACGAGAGGATCGCGAGCGTCAGAATCGCGGCGATGATGTTCCACATCGCGGGTGTCATGAGGAGCCTCCGCGGTTCTGCTCGCGTTTTGCCTCGCGCGCCTTCCCGCGCTTCGCGAGATAGACCGCGTTGCTCACGACGATGAGCGCAATGATCACGAGATGCCCGAGCGATTGCGCGTCCATTCCCTTCGTCGCGGCGCCGGGCACGCCGATGAGCGTCTCGTACTCGGCCGCGCCGGCGAGCCCGCCCACGAGCCCGACGAGCTGTCCCGACTGGTAGTTCGGCACGAACTCCGGCTCGCTCACCGCGGTCGTGAGCGACGCTGTCTTCAACTGCCAGCGCCCCTGCACCTGCTGCAGCCATTCCTTCGTTCCGGGATAACCGGCGGACACGCTCAGGAGAATCGCGACGTCGTGGAAGCTCTTCACGCGCTGCATGAGCGGCAGGCTCGCGGTCGGCGTGCCGCGCGCGTCGACCGGATACGCGTTCGCGATGTCGGTCGCGATGCTCACCATCGCGATCTCGCGCCCTTCCTTGAATCCGAGATCGACGTAGTCGACGCCGTACGTCAGATGAAACTCTTCGTCGGCGACTTTGCGCAGCGCGTTCGCGGTGAGCGGGCCCGCGGTCGGCCATGTCGTCGCGGCGATCACCTTCATCTTGCGGCGGAAGAGGTGGCGCAGCGCTGCCTCCGCCATCGGCATGAGTTCCGCTGCGCCGCCGGGATCCCAGTCGGCGGCGAAGTAGACGACGGAGCCCTCCGGCAGCCCTTCGATTGCGTCGTAGAGGCCGATCACCTTGCGCGTCGGCACGATCGGAAGCCCGACGGGGCGCAAGAGCGGCAGCAAGACGGCGAGGAACATCAGAAGAAAGATGACGCGGCGGTCGAGCTGCTCGATGCGCCACGCGCGCCAGTTGCGCCACGACGCACGCTGTTCCGGCGCGCCGCTCATCCGCGTTCACCGAGATAGTTGCGCTCGATGCCGAGCACGATCTTCAGTCCCGTCGCGATCGCGCCGAGCGCCGAGCCGATGAGGATCGCGCGCTTCCCCGCGAGGTTCGGCACGTCCATGATCCACGTCTGCATCGCGTCGAAGCGCAGCGCATCCGGCAGGTGAAGCGCATCGGAGATCGCCGCGCCGACCGGCACGCGGCCGATCATCACGATCACCGCGGCGACCGCGAGCAGCGTCCCTTCGACGGAACGCACGCGAAACGACCGGAACGCCGCCGACGCGATGAAGAATGCCAAGAGCGCAAACATCGTCGCCTGCATCGGCGTGTAGACGTAGAGGAAGAGATCGTTGAAGAGGCGGCCGCCCGCGCCTTTGTCTTCCGTCACGCCGAAGAAGAGCCCGAGAATCGCCATGACGAAGAGGCCGCCGAGAAGCGGAATCGCGTACTGCCAGTCGCGCTCGCGCCGCGCGATCTTCTGCGCGTTGACCTTCACGAGATTCGCGGAGCCGAGGAAGTACGCGAACGCGATGATGAGGATCGCCCAATCGCGCAGGTGCTGCGCGACCTCGCCGACGATCGGCGCCGGTACGAAGAAGTCGACGATCATCCAGAGTCCGAAGACCATCGTGATGAGAAGCGGGATCTCGCGGCGCACGGCGCTCCTACTCGACCCGGAAGAGCGACGGCAGTTCGGGCGCGATGCCGAGGCTCATCACGATCGCGCCGATGATGAACACCGCGATGAGAAGAATCTTCATCCCGTCGCCGGCCTTGAGCGTGCCGAGCAATCGCGGGTCGCGCGAGATGTACGCCGTCGCTGCGAAGAACTCCTCGCCGATGAGCGTGTAGTCGCACGACGCGACGAAGAACGGAAGCTGGTGCACGTTCGCGGTCCCCGCGATCTGGATCGCGCCGGTCGCGTAGCCCGTCTCCGCGAGGATGAGGCTCTCCGCGTAGAACGAGCCGAGCAGAAGATTCGCCGCGGGCTTCTCGCGCATCATGATTCCGTCGACGCCGGCGGTGAACGCGAACTGTTCATCCGAGAGATAGCGCACGTTCGACGGCACGAACGCCTCGGGATGGCCCGCGTCGATGTAGCCCTGCTTCACCGTTTCCTCGGCGAGCGGCAGCGTGAACGCTTTGCAGATCGGGACGATGAGCGGCGTGCCATAGCGCGCGACCGTCTTCGCGACCGAGTGGAGAATCACCATCGAGTAGATCGTCTGAATGTCGGTGACGTCTTGCGTGCCCGGCACGAAGAGAACGGCGCGGCCCATCTCCGTTGCGCGCCCGACGGCTTCCTCGATCGCCGTGAGGCCCGCGATCTTGCGCACGAACAGCGGCCGCCCGCGCGACGCCGCGCGAATGAAGAAGAGCAAGAGCGCGACGAAGACGAGCAGAACGACAAGCGCGTTGATGCGTTTCGGATGGATGAGGGAGTTCGATGCGGGAGTGGCAGTGGCAGCGGCGGCGATCGAGTCGGGAGTGGCCGCGGACGCGGCGGCAGCGGCGGCGGCGATCGAGACGAACGCGAGGGTCGCAACGACGGCGGCGAGCACGACCAGCGGTGACACGCGCGCCGCCACGTCGGGAAACGGCGCGCCCCGTGCCGCGCTGCATTCTCCGAATCCAAGCCGATCACGACTCCGAGCGCGAGGGAGGGATCGCATGGCCGCCGACGTTAGCCGCGCCGCGCGCGCGCGTCAAGAATTCGCGTGCCGCGCCGGTGCTTCCGGCGCCACGGAGTGATCGCAGCCCGGCTCGTCGAGTGCTATGCTCACCCCTCTTTGCCAGCTCTCCCCGCGGGCACGCTTCTACCAACGCGGCCTCGCGCATCGAAGACCCATCGAGGAAGGAGACGCGCTTCGAATGAAAGCGAATCACGCAGAGGACGGCGCCGCGGCCGCCGGCGGCGGACCGCGCCGCGAGTTGACGGTGCGTGCGATCATCACCGCGATGGTCGTCGCGGCGCTCATTGGCGCGTCGTATCCGTACGTCGTGCTCAAGATCGGCTACGGGCCGAACATTTCCGTCGTCAGCGCGTTCTTCGGCTTCATCGCGCTCTCGATCATCGGCGCGATCACGAGCCGCCGCGGTACGCGCTTCGAGAACAACCTCGTGCAGACCGCCGGGACGGCGGCGGGGCAGGCCGGCTTCATGTGCGTCGTGCTCGCGGCGATCGACATGCTCAACGCGAAACCGGAACTCGGATTCTCGCTGCACCTCTCAGCGCTGCAGACGTTCGCGTGGCTGACGCTCGCGGGGCTCATCGGCGTGCTCCTCGCCGTGCCGCTGCGCAAGCACTACATCGACGAGGAAGACCTCGCGTTCCCCGACGGCACCGCCGCGGGGGAGACGCTCCTCGTGCTCGACCAGGGGCCGAAGCAGGCGGGCCCGCGCGTCGCCGCGCTCGGCGCCGGCATGGGTCTCTCCGCGATCGTCGCGTTCTTCCGCGACGGCCCGATGAAATTCCTCCCCGCCGACATTCCGTTCGGCGCGGGCGGACACGCGCTGCGGATGGGCACCGAGGTGAGCCTCTTGTCGTTCGGCTCGGGGCTTCTCGTCGGCTGCCGTATCGCGCTCTCGATGGGGCTCGGCATGCTGCTCTCGTGGGTGATCGCGCCGCCGTGGCTCGCGTCGCAAGGCATCGTCACCGACACGACGTTCGCGAACGTGTTGCGCTGGGTGATGTGGCCCGCGACGGGCCTGCTCGTCTCCGGCGGCCTCACCGCGCTCATCCTCAAGTGGAACGTCATCTCGAAGACGTTCAAGAACCTTTCGGTGAAGGATGTCGGCAGCACCGATTTCCCGATCCGATGGGTCATCATCGGCGTCGTCGTGTTCTCTGTGGCGCTCGCGATCGTCCAATACGTGAGTCTCGGCTTCCCGATTTGGCTCTCCGCGATTTCGCTCATCCTCTCGTTCATCCTGATGCTCGTCGGCACGCGCGTGCTCGGCGAAACGAATTGGGCGCCGATCAGCGCGATGGCGAATCTCATGCAGGCCGTCTTCGCCGCGCTCTCGCCCGGCAACATGTCGATCAACATGATCGGCTCCGGCATGTCGGGGACGATCGCCGCGAACGGCGAGCACCTCATGCAGGATTACAAGGCCGGCAAGATCGTCGGCTCGAACAACCGGCATCTGACGATCGTGCAGCTTCTCGCGGTGCCGGTCGGTTCGCTCGCGGTCGCGGTCGTGTATCCGGCGCTGAAGGCCCGCTACGGCATCGGCGGCGACGGACTCACGTCGCCGATCAGCGTGAAGTGGGCGGGTTTCGCAGAGCTGCTCAACCAAGGCTTCGGCGCGCTGCCGCGCGGCTGCTTCGTCGCGATGCTCATCGCCGTGGTGCTCGGCATCATCATCACGTGCCTCGAGCCGAAGTACCGCCGCTTCGTTCCGTCGCCGACGGGTGTCGGTATCGGCATGCTCGTTCCGGGTCTTGCGGTGATGCCGATGGTGTTGGGCGGCGTGTGCCAGTGGGTGTGGGCGAAGTCGCAGCCGGCGAGCGAAGAGAAGTTCTCGCTGCCGCTCGCGTCCGGTTTCATTGCGGGCGAGGCGCTGCTCGTGCTGGTCTTTGCGATCGCGGCGATGGCGGGCGTGAAGTGGTAAGAGGCGCGCGCGCCGCGCTCGGGGGCGGCGTGCACGCGTCGGTGTTCGCCGTCGCTCTCGCGCTCGCTCTCGCGGCATTCAACGCGGGCTGCGGCGGCGGCGACACGAACGCACCGCCGCTCGACGCGCCCGCCGGCCCGCTCACCGGCGTTTCGCTCTCGCCGCGCAGTTTCACGCTCGACGGCATCAGCGATTTCATCGCGCGCGCGCGCGAAGCGGGCACCGTCGTGAGCTGGGCGGGCGCGTGGTCCGAACTCGACGTCGCTGGCGCTGCGCCGGCGGTCGTCGCGGCGATCGCGCGCGGCGAGGGCTTCGTCCCGCTCGTCGAAACCGCGTTCTACAATCCGGCAACGGAGCGGCTCATCCTGCCGCTTTCGCCGCTCGTGCGGGCCGACTACAAGCGCCGCGCCGTCGCGTACGCCGACAGTGCGCAGCCGCGCTACCTCGCGCTCGGCATCGAGGTCAACCTCGTCGCCGATGTGCTCCCCGCCGACTTCGAGCTTTTCGTGGCGCTCTTCAATGAAACCTACGACGCGATCAAGACGGTGTCTCCGTCGACGCAGGTGTTCACGATTTTTCAGCTCGAGCAGATGAAGGGCTTGCGCGGCGGACTTTTCGGCGGCACGAACGACACGACTGCCGCGCGCTGGGATCTTCTCGATCGCTTCGCGAAATCGGATCTGGTCGGATTCACGACGTACCCCGGCCTCATCCACAAGAATCCGTCGGAGATTCCGGCGGACTACTACGCGGAGATCGCGTCGCGCACGACGAAGCCGATCGCGTTCACCGAACTCGGCTGGCACGTGAGCGCGACGATTCCCGAGTGGGAGAGCGACGAAGCCGAGCAGGCCGCGTTCGTCGCGCGCTTCGCGGATCTGGCCGCGCCGCTCGGCAGCCAGACCGAGATGGTCATCTGGAGCTTTCTCTACGACGCGGGACTGCCCGAGCCCTTCGTTGGCATGGGCCTGCGCCGCGATGACGGCAGCGCGCGGCCCGCATGGGACGCGTGGCTCGCGCAGATCGCGCAGCCGTGAACGCGATGCGTGGCGCGCGTGCGGCGTCGCGCGCCCGATCGCGGCGCGCCGGCGCGGCGCTCGCCGCGATCTCCGCGCTCGGGCTGATCTGCGCGGCGCTCGCCGGATGCGGCGACGACAACAACCCTGTCGCGGTACCGCCCGACCCCGACAGCGCGCCGCTCTTCGTCGAGGAATGGCGCGACCCGCAATTCGCGCTCGATGTCGCGGTCGCGCTCGACGGCACGCGGTTTTGCATCGACGCGATCGGTTCGCGGGTGCGAATCGAATCGAACGAGGGTGACAGCCTGACGAGCTGGAGCGTCCCCGGCTACGACGACAGCGACTACTGCCTCGCGCTGCGCATCGCCGCCGGGATCGACGAGCACATCTACGTGTCGGACGCGTGCTCCGACCGCGTCGCGAAGCTGACGCGGGCCGGCCGCGTTGTCGCCGCGTGGGGATCGTCGGGCGCGGCCGACGGCGAGTTCGACAGTCCGGGCGGCATCGCCGTCGATCGCTTCGGCAACGTGTACGTCGCCGATCGGAATAACCACCGTGTTCAAAAATTCGATTCGGATGGCCGATGGATCCTCAGTTTCGGCGCGCCGGGAAGAGGCAGCGGCGAATTCAACGAACCGACCGCGGTTGCGGTCGGGCCCAACTCCACGATCCACGTCCTCGATCGAGGGAACCGGCGCGTCCAGGTATTCACAAGCCGCGGCGCGTTTCTCGAGTCGTGGGGACAGGCAGGCTACGGGCTGAATGATTTCTGGCGCCCGGAAGGAATTGCGGTCGATCGGTTCGGCTTCGTTTACGTGACCGACGACTTCACCGACCTCGTGAAGAAGTTTTCGCCAGACGGGGAGCTGCGCGCCGTCTGGGGAGGTGAAGGGTCGGAGCCAGGCCAGTTCAACGGGCCGCGCGGCATCGCGGCCGGATGGTACGACGACGTCTTCGTCGCGGATCTCTGGAACGGCCGCGTGCAGGTTTTTCGGTATCCGCAATCGAAGCAGTGAGGGTGTAGACTCCGCAAGACCCCCGAACGACCGCAGTGCGCGCCGTAGTCACCTCGGTTCTCCACACACACGAGGAGGGTTTCGTCATGCGTAGCCTTGGTGTCACTCTTGCGGCGCCCGCATTGCGCAGCGCCACGCTTCTCACGCTCGCGATCGTCGCGCTCTGTCTCGCCGCCACGCATGAGCCCGTGCGCGCCGGAGCGGCCTTCAACCTCGAGGAGGCCGACGCGAACTCGTCGACGAACACGGGCCAGTTCAACTCGATTGCGCTCGACTCGCAGGGAAATCCGCACGTGAGTTACCTCGAGCTGATCAGCGCCAATCTCCGCTATGCCACGAAGCAGGGCGGTGCGTGGGTCGTGGAAGTGGCCGACGGCTCGCCGAACAGCGTCGGATGGCATTCGGCGATCGCCGTCGACGCGACCGATGAACCGCACATCGCGTATCAGGACCAAACGACGATCGATCTGAAGTACGCCACGCGGGCGAGTGGTGCGTGGACAACCGAAACGGTCGACGGGGGCCCGGCGCCGGCGAGCGTGGGCGAGTACGTGTCGATCGCTCTCGACGCGCAAGGCGATCCGCACATTAGCTACGTGGATCTCTACAACGGCAATCTGAAGTATGCGACGAAGTCGGGGGGTGCCTGGACGATCGAGACGGCGGACGCGACGCCGTGGAACGTCGGCTACTGGAATGACATCGCGCTCGACAGCAACGGCAACCCGCACATCAGTCACCACGATCTGGCGATGGGCAACCTCAAGTATGCGCGCCGTGTCGGCGGCGCCTGGATCAACGAGACGGTTCGCGATACGCCCGACGCGGAAGGTTGGCATTCCTCGATCGCGATCGACGGACTCAGCAATGTGCACATCAGCTTCTACAACTACGGCGATCCGAACGAGGAGTTCCCGACCGCTGGGAATCTCGAGTATGCCGTGCGGGTGAATGGTGCATGGACCTTCGAGACGGCGGACGCGTCGCCGAACGATGTCGGCAGCGGGAGCGCGATCGCGCTCGACGCGACGAACGTCCCGCACGTTGCGTACTTCGATGCGACACTCCTCGACGTGAACTACGCGCGTCGCGCGCCTGCGGGTTGGGAGATCGGTGTCGTCGACGGTTCGTCGAACTTCACCGGGCAATTCGTTTCGATCGCGGTCGACGCAGCGAGCCGCCCTCACGTGAGCTATTTCGATCTGACGAAGGCTGATTTGCGCTATGCCGTCGGTGCGGGCGCGACGGGCGTGGCGCCGGCACTCGATGCGGACCGCTTCGTGCGCGTTTTGCCGAATCCGGCGCGCGGCGACAGAGTCGAGATCACGTTTCGAGTCGGCGACGCCCTCGACGCCGACGTTGCGATCTACGACGTGACGGGGCGGCGGGTGAAGTCGATCGCGCCGGGCGCGCGGCTCGCGGGCGTGCGCTCCATCACGTGGGACGGTCGCGCGGCGAGCGGTGAGATCGTCGGCGCCGGCGTCTACTTCGTGCGCGTGTCGAGCGGCGCGCGATCCGAAACGGAGCGCCTGACGATTCTTCGCTGATCGGATGTGCGGAGCGCGCCGTCGCGCCTTCGCGCGCTAGTCGATAGTCGCGATGATTGCGACCTCGTGCGCGGCACCGTCGGGGGAGTGCGCGACGAGCGTTGCGCTTGCCGCGGCGGCGTCGCGGCGGACGATCGCGAGCGCGGCGCGCCGGCCGGCCTCCGCGATCGGCGCGACGCTCGTAACGCGGCCGACCTCCTTCGCGTCGAGCGACAGTTCCGTGCCGGGCGCGATGAACGCGTTTTCCCCGATCGACGCGCGCGCGAGCACGCGATGCATCTTTCCGATGTGATGAATCCGCGAGAGCGTCTCTTGTCCCACGTAGCAGCCTTTCGTCACCGAGACCGCGCTTCCGAGGCCCGCTTCGCCGGGGAAGTACTCATCGGTGGCTTCGCGGCCCCATGCGGGGCGGCCGGCGGCGATGCGCAGCGTTTCGCGCGCGTCGGCGCCGCACTCGACGAGTCCGAACGCGCCGCCCGCTTCGAGAAGCCGCGCGCGCAACGCCGCCGCGCCTGCCGCCGCGACCCAGAGATCGAAGCCGCTCGTCCGAAAGCGGTCGTGCGCGAGAACGATCACACGCGCCTCGGGCTGGTCGCTCTCGGCGAGCGTGAAGTTCGACGTGGGGATCGCGATCGTCGCGTCGTGCGGCGCGACGATCGCACGCACCACATCGCCCGCACGCGGCCCCTGCACCGCGAAGATTGCCCACGCGTCCGACACGTTCACGATCTCCGCGTCTTCCGTGATGAGGAACTTGTTGAGCGTGTCAGCGACGATCTGGGCGCGCGCGGGCGGCGTCTCGATGAGGATCGACTCGCGGCATTTGAGCAGGAGTAGGTTCGCGATCATCTTCGCTTTCGCGGTGACGAGCGCCGATCGCTGCGCGGCGCCTTCCGCGAGCGCGACGACATCCGACGTCAGCATTCCTTGTAGGAACGCGACACGTTCGCCGCCCGTCGCGGCAACCTTGCCGCGCGTGGTGTAGTCGAAGAGGCCTGCCGTCTCGCGCGTGGCGCGGAGTTCGTGCGCGCTCACTCTTCCACCATCTCGACGTTCGCGCGCGGCAGCGTGATCTCGGCGCCGTCGTCGAGCCGCACCGTCACCACGCGTACGCGCGCCTCGGTTTCGATCTCGCGCAGCTCGTGCGGCAGCGCCGTGACGACTCCGAGGCGTCCGAACCACGGCTCGCGAATCGTGCGCACCGCGCTGCCGACGCTCATGGGGCCGCTTCGCGCTTCGCCGCGCGCGTTCTCCGCCGGCGCGCCCGGCACGATGATCTCCGGCCGCATGACGCCCGCGCGAATCTGCGTCGCGCCGTTCACCGACGCGCGCATTCCCGCGCAGCGCGCGAAGAGCGCGAACGTCCGCTCCGCCATCGCCAGCTCCCCGAATCCTTCCGTGATGATCAGCGTGATCCCCTTCTCTTCGTGGCCCGTGATCGCAACCCCGATATCGTAACCGAGGAACGCCATGAGGTCCGATGCGGAGATGCTCCCCGCGACGACGGCGCGCGCGCGCGCGCCGACCGCCTTCGCGAGCGCCCCGTGCGTGACGGCCGATCCGCCGACGAGGATCTTCCCCGCGAGATCGCCCGTGACGCGCGCGTCCGTGAGCGCGTCGCGCGGCGCGTCGCACGCCAGGCGAATCTCGCCGCACGCCTCGCCGCCGATGCCGAAGATGCCCTGCACGAACGCGCCCTCCGTGCGCATGACGACGCCCTCGCCCGGCAGGATGCTCTCGACGACGCCGTCGACGTACGCGTTCACTTCGACGGGCATCGGCGCCTCGCGAATGATCGCCTGCCCCGTGACGGCGGAGATCGATTCGATCGTTCCCGCGACGGGCGAGGCGCATCGCGACGAGAAGACGCCGAAGAACGACTTCGTCTGCGCGATGACTTCATCCTTCGCGACGTTATCGCCTTCCTTCTTGAGCATCGCCTCGCGAATGTCGTCTGGCGGAATGCCGAGGAGGCTTGCGACCTTCACGGTGTGCACGTTGCCGGGGAGCGCCGTGCGCGCGACGACATCCTCGGCGCGCAGCGCGCCGCCGGCGCGCGCGAGCACGTCGCCGCGCAGCGGAAGGCGTCGCACGCGCAGAACGCTGGCGTACGACGCGACGCGAAGCCCCGGTGTGTACGCGTGCGCCATCGTCAGCTCCTCACGCGCGGCGCGAGCGTAGCGGCGTGCGGCACGTCAGTTCCTCGCGCCGAGACCGAGCGCGGCCGCCCACTCGGCGAGCTTTGCGACGCGGCGTGCGCGGTCTTCGGGCAGCGCGAACGGCCGGCGGCCGCGCGCGTCGACGATCACGCCGACGACACCTCCGCGAAGTGTCGCGCGCACCGGCTTTCCCTTCCCTTCGCCGAGATCGAGCGACTTCGCGGGGCGCAGCGTCGCCTCGACGGTTTCGCCGGCGCCGAGCGGCAGGACGGCGATGCTCCCGAACGCGATCTCGCGTTCCGGGAGCGGGGCGGCGCCGGCGTCACGCGCTCCGGCTCCGCTCGTCGCTTCGCTGCGCGGCGCCCACGAGATTGAAAGCGCCGTCGCGCCGTCTTTCGCCGCGCCGACCGGCGCGACGCACGTCCCGAGCGGAACGAGACAATCCTTCTCGAAGACATCCGTCGCGGCCTTTTCATACTCGGACGCGAGCACGCCGAGCTGCGGCATCATGAAGATCGAATCGACGGCGAGCCGCGTGAGGCCTTCGGGGAGAAACGCGTCGATCAGCATCGCGGCCGCCTGCGCGCGCCGCGGCGCATGCGAGAGGACGCCGCCCGAGCCGATCAAGAGATTCAACGCGCCGAGATCGACGAGCGACTCGCCGCTTGCGCTCTGATCGAACGTGTCGGAGATCGTACGCTCCTGCTGCACGCCCTTAAGCCCCACGGCGAGCGACTTGTGCTGCTCGAACGCCAGGCGCAGCGCTTCACGCGCGATCGCCTGCTCGACCGCGAGGTCCTCGCGCGTCTGGGGAATCGTCGTCGGCCGTATCATCTTGTTCTTGATCCGGTCGCGCAGCGCGCTTTCGTCGAGCGCGAACGGCACCCAGCGCAGAATGTTTTCGATCCCCGCTTCGGCGAGGACGTTCGACACGGAGTACGACATGCCGAGGTTCGCGGAGACGGTGCGATTGAAGACGCCGCCGAAATCGGAGAAGACGTCCGTTGTCGCGCCGCCGATGTCGACGCCGACGATGTTCTCGCGATCGCGCGCCGCGACGCGCTGAATGATCGCGCCGACCGCGGCGGGCGTCGGCATGATCGGAAGCGACGTCCACGTCATGAGCTTCCGATACCCCGGCGCCTGCGCCATCACATGCTCCATGAAGAGATCGTGAATCGTGGCGCGCGCGGGCGCGAGGTTCTCGCGTTCGAGAACGGGGCGAATGTTGTCGGTGACCACGAGCGACGTCTTCGCGCCGAGCCGCTCGCGCACGATCTGGCGCGCGTCGACGTTGCCCGCGTAGATCACCGGAAGCTGGTAGCCGGCGCCGAGGCGCGCCGCCGGATTCGCCGCGGCCAACAACTCCGCCAACTCCGCGACATGCGACGTCGTTCCGCCGTCGATCCCTCCCGACAACAGAATCATGTCGGGCCGCAAATCGCGTAGCGCGCGGATCTTCTGATCGGCCGTGCGCCCGTCGTTCGATGCGAGCACACCCATCACGATTGCGCCCGCGCCGAGCGCTGCGCGTTGCGCGCTCTCGCCGCTCATCGCCTTCACGACGCCGCCGACCATCATCTGCAAGCCGCCGCCCGCCGACGACGTCGAAAGAAAAACGTCGACGCCGGCGCCGTCTTCCTCCGGAACGATGATGCGCTCGCCGTCGAGAATGCGCCGCCCCGAGAGTTCCTCCACCTCGAGGATCGCGTTGAGGACGCCGCGCGTGACGTCTTCGAACGGCGCCTCGACCGTCGTCGGCGCTTCCCCGCGCACGATGAGCCGGTACTCGTCGCCGACCTTCTGAATGAGAATCGCCTTCGTCGTCGTCGAGCCGCAGTCGGTCGCGAGCACGGAGCGGATCTCGCGCGGGCGCGGGCGCGTCGCGTCGCTCATGGCTTCGCGCGCTTGCGCGCGGCGCGCGCCTCGTCGTCGAGCGCTTCGATGCGCACGAGCAGCCGCTCGATGTTGTCACGATTTTCGAGCGCGCGCGCCAGCCGCGAGAACTGCGTCGCGTCGAAGAGCGTGCGGACGAACGGCTCCAGGAAATGCAGCGCTTGGCTGCCGAGGAAGGAGAGCGGTTTCGACGACTCGAGCATGAGAATCGCGGGCGCGGCCATCCCGCGCACGACGATCGCTCGCGCCACGGATTCGATCAGCTCGCGGTCGGCTTCGTTTTCGGCGGCGCGATCCAGCGGACCTCTCCGTTCCGGCATCGTTCCGATAGCCTCCGTTCGAGTGCACCGACGACCGCATCGGTATTGCCGGCGAAGAGGAGACGCATCGCTCGATACGGTTCGAGCCAGCTTCGCCGCGAGAACGGCGAGAGTGTTACGCCGCGCGCGTCGATGTAGACGCTTCGGATCTCATCCCAACGCCGGCGGCGCGCGATTCCCGCGCGCATCGACGCTGCGCCTTCCGCGTCGACGCGAAACGACGTCGGCAAGAACCACGGCGCCAGCGCGCCCGCGAGAAACACGAGCGCAAGCGCGACCGAGAACGGGTCGCGGAGCGCGAGCCAGATGCCTGCGAGGACGGCGCCGAGGAATGCGACGAGCGCCGCGGTGGCGCGCCGCCGCGCGCGCGCGGGGTGCGCGCGCCACTCGAGTCGGTTCGCATCCATTGCCGGGGTTTCCATGATGGGTGGCGCCCATATTGGCCCCCCGTTCGCGGCGAAATCAAGACGCGATGTCGAGCCGTCCGCCCTCGCGTAACGGGCGCACGCGGGACGTGCGGCGACGCCCACGCCTCGCCCCGATTGTGGCGCGCAAGTCGGTATCGCGTGTTTGTGCCGCCACGAACCGCGCCCGTCCAGCCGGCGACTCGCGCACCGCACGCGGCGGTCGTTGTTACGCCGCATCGTCTTACGCGAATCCCGCAGCGCCGCTCCGCGAGGCACGCACCGTGCAATGGGTTGCCGCGGGTCGAATGGTCGCTGCTCGTAAGTCGCGGATTCGGAGGAAGGACAACGGGGTCCGCATCCCGTGGCGAGCGATGTGGCGCCATTCGACCGGCATTATCCCGGACCGCGTCACGACCTCGAGAAATTTTTGAAGACGCGTCCGCGGTCCGGGTCTATCTTTTTCGGAATCCACAAACTTCCTCGAACCGGGACAAACGATCATGACGATGTCTCCTAAGATTCAGGCGCCTCGCCCAACACGATCTTCAATTCTCCTCCTCATCTTGACGGGTGCGATCGCCGCCGCGAGTTTCTCGGGTTGCGCGTCGAAGGGCTACGTCCGCAAGGAAGTTCGCGGCGAGATGACCGCCCTCGAGGAGCGCCTCGGCAACACGGAGCGCGCCACGACGCGCGCCGGCGACGACGCGCGCACCGCTCACGAGCGCGCGCTCGATGCGGCGTACCAGGCGCAGGTCGCGAAGGACATCGCGCTCGGCAACGTGCGCCGCGAAGAGATTCGCAATCTCACGGTAAATTTCGCGTTCGATAGCGCGGAGCTTTCGCCGGAATCGGAGATGTTGCTCGACGGCGTTGCTTCCGATCTGAAGGCCAACGCGAACTACATGGCGCTCGTGAGCGGTTACACCGACGCGACGGGCGGCGACGAGTACAACCGGCGGCTCGCCGAGCGGCGCGCGTCCTCCGTGCACCGCTACCTGGCTGCGCAGCTCGGGCACGACTTCGTCCGCCTCGCGACGGTCGGGTTCGGCGAAATCCTTCCAGTCGCCGACAACGATTCGCCTTCCGGGCGCCAACAGAATCGGCGCGCGGAAATCTCCATCGTGAAACCCATGCCCCTTAGCGAAGCGGAAAGCCAGACCAGTCCGAAGCCGGCGAAGGGCAAGGCCGAGAAGCCCGTGTTCTAGAAGCGGGCTTCTTAGCGTGCCGAATGGCCCACCGTCGCCGGCGCATTCCTCCGAACCGCGGAGGATGCGCCGGCGATCGTGTGTAGGTGCGCTTCCCACCAGCGGTGCGCCCGCTCCTGCGTCCACGGCGCATGCGCGGCGCACTCCTCGAGCCGCCGCGCCAATTCGGCCGCGTCGCGCGGGCGCTCGGCCGGGTTCTTCGCAAGACACGAAAGGACGAGTGCGTCGAGGGACGGCGGAATCTCGAGTTCGCTGATTCGCGATGGCGGCACGGGCGTCGCGTCGACGTGCTTGACGATCATCTGCACGGCGGTCTCCGCCTCGAAGACGAGCCGCCCCGTCAGAAGCCAGTACGCGACGCAGCCGAGCGAGTAGATGTCGGAGCGGTGATCGGTCGGGCGGTCGCCGAGCGCGGTTTCCGGCGCGATGAACGCGGGTGTTCCCGTCGCGGCTTGCGGCGCGCTGATCGTCGGCGCGTCACCGTCGTCGCGAGATGTCATCTTCACGAGTCCGAAGTCGAGCACCTTGACGAAATCGACCTCGAGGCCGACGCGGCACGCGAAAATATTCGACGGCTTGATGTCGCGATGCACGAGCCCGCGCGCGTGCGCCTCGCCGAGCGAGCGGCTGGTCTGCAGAAGGATGTGCACGGCGCGCTCCGGCGACACCGGGCCGAAGCGATCGACAAGCGCGCGCAGATCGATTCCGTCGAGAAGCTCCATCACGTAGAAGAACGTCCCCTCGTTCGTGACGCCGAAGTCGTAGAGGCGAATCGTGTGCGGCGACGCGAGCATCGCCGCCGCGTGCGCCTCGCGGCGGAATCGCTCGACAAGCGCCGCCGCGTCGCGTCCTGAGCCTGCGCCGAGGAGTTCAGGCCGGATCAACTTGATCGCGGCAGGCCGCGCGAGCATGCGATGTGTCGCGCGGTAGACCTCGCCCATCCCGCCGCGGCCGATCAGATCGCCGAGCTGGTAGCTGCCGAGCTGCCGCGCTTGCGTCACCTCGCGGCCGAGCCGCGCGATCACGCGGGTCGGAACGAGCGTCAAGAATGCGCAGACGTAGTTCGGGAGGTAGGTCCAGAGAACCACGACCGCCGGCGGGGTTTCGATGCCGCGCATCGCGGTGATCGCGATCCCGATCGGGTCCATCGTGGCGGCGGCGAGCGACGTGGCGAGCGTCAGTCCCGGCGTGCCCGGCACGATGAGCGGGTGCAGCAGGATCAGCACGCAGATCCACGAGAGTCCCACGGTGTTCGGCGTCCACTGGTTCACGATGCCGATGCCCAGAGCGAGGATGAGTTCGTAGATGTGCGCGAACGCCACGAGCCGGCGGCAGTCGCACTTCTCCCGGCGCGCGATCGCCGCGATCGCGAGCGACACGGCGACGCAGACGATCGCCACGGGGTTGCCCGGCCATGGCCACGCGTCGTCGAGCACACGGTCCGGTGAGATGAGCCGTGCGACGACGTTGTTCATGAGGAGGCCGAACGACCAGAGTCCCGCCCAGACGCACGCGGCGATGCTGAGGCGGCGTGCGGCGGCGCGAAGAATGTCGTCGGGGAGAGCGGCGGCGTCGATCGTCGACAGGTCGCTCGGTTCGGCGGGCGTCGACAGCTTCGCCTCGATCCGTCGCTTGCGTTCTCCCGGCTCGGCGGTCATTGGAACCCCTCCGCGAACATCGGTCCGCGCGGCGGCGCGATTCGCCGAGCGGACGCGACGCGACCATAGTCGACCTTCGCTTACGTGATTGCAAGCAGTGGCGCGTGCCCGGGCGTGCTCGTGTTGACCGCCCCAGAGGCGTCCGATAGAATCGCTGCGTCGCGCCGCTTCGGCGCACATTTCTCCGGAGACAACTTCATGAATCTCGACGACGCGGCCCTCGTCAGAGCGGACGAAACCGGCAAGGTGCTCGGCTCGATCGAGGAGTTCGGCGCGCAGTGTGTTTCGGGCGCCGCGTCGGCGCGCGACGCCGACCTCTTCGATGCGATGCGCGGCCCATCGCAGATCGTCGTCGCCGGCATGGGCGGCTCGGCGCTCTCCGCCGACATCATTCGTGCGCTCCTCGCGCCGGCGCTGCGTGTGCCGCTCATCGTGCAGCGCGACTACGCGATCCCGTCGTGGGTCGGTCCGAAGACGCTCGTGATCGCATCGAGTTACTCGGGCGGAACCGAAGAGACGCTCGCCGCGGCGTCCGCGGCACTCGAGCGCACCGGGCTCGTCGTGGCGATGACGACGGGGGGCCCGCTCGCGGAGGCGCTCGCCGCTCGAGGCCGGCCGGTCGTGCGCATCGACCCTGCCGCGAATCCTTCGGGACAGCCGCGCTTCGCGATCGGCGCGATGCTCTTCGCGCTTCTCGGTATTCTCGAGCGCGCCGGCGTTGCGGAATCGTTTTTCGCCGAGCACGGAAGCGCCGTCGACGCGGCCGCGGCCGGGGCGGACTTCGCCGCCGCCGCGCATGCGCGCTACGGAATCGACCGCCCGCGAGCGGCGAACCCGGCGAAGGAACTGGCGCATTTCCTCGAGGGACGCGCCTGCGTCGTCGTCGCGTCGCGCCATCTTTCCGGCAACGCGCACGCGCTCGCGAACCAGCTCAACGAAACGGCGAAGAGTTTTGCCGCGCCGTTCGAGATTCCGGAGCTGAACCACCACTTGATGGAAGGCCTGCAGCTTCCCGATGCGAATCGCGCGGCGCTCGGGTTCCTCTTCATCGAGTCGACTCTCTACGGCGCGCGGCTCGGCGCGCGATACGCCGTCACGCGCGAGGTCGTCGCCCGCCAAGGCGTCCCGGAGAAGTCGTTTCTGCCCGACGGCGGCTCGCCGCTTTTCGAGTCGCTCGACACGCTGATCTTCGGTTCGTATCTCGCGTTCTACCTCGCGCTGCGAAACAAGCAGGATCCCGCGAAGATTCCGTGGGTCGATCTCTTCAAGGCGCGGCTTGCGGCGTCGGATGGCGAGACGCGAACGCGATGAACGCGCGCGCGCGATGACGGAGCGCGCCGAATAATGCGGCGCGCGCGCCCGATCGCGGCACGCCCGGCGGTTCGGCGCGCGCTCACTGCGCGGGCTCGCCATTTCGCCGCCTTCACCACTGCGGCCGCGCTCGTCACGCTCGCCGCTTCGGCGCGCGCGCACGCCGCACCCGGCCTCGACGCGGTCCGCGTGAGCGGCCTCATCGATCTCACCGCGAAGCTCAACCGTGAACGCGTCGTTGCGAACATCGATAACGACGGCGAATCCACATACAGCGCGCTCTTCGTCCGCTTCAATCTCGATTTCCAGGTTTCGGAAAAGACGACCGTGCTGACGGAGATCTTCGCGCCGGGCGGATATCGCTTCGGCCTCTACGGAGCGTACGTCCGTTTTCGCGACGTCGTCGGCACCGGCGTCTCCGTGCAAGCGGGGAAACTTCCGTCGTTCTTCGGCGGCTATTCATCGCACTCGTACGGGCGCGGCCGGCCGCTCATCAGCTACCCGCTGCTCTATCAGTACCACACGGTGCTCGCCGCGGACGCTGTGCCGCGCGATGCCGCGGCGCTTCTCGAATGGAAGGAAGCGCGCCTCGGCGATCCGCAGTTCGGGCAGGTCTCGGGCTCGCTCGGGCGCGCGCCGCTGCCTCTTCACTACGATCGCTGCTGGGACACCGGCATCGAATTGTTCACCTCGACGGAGCGGGTCGAGGCGTCCGTTGGCGTGACGACCGGCACGCTTTCGAACCCGCTCGATGAAGACGAGAACTCCGGGAAGCAGTTCGTGGGGCGGCTCGTGTTGCTCGTCGGCGCGGGAACGCGTCTCGGAGTCTCCGCGGCGCACGGCCCGTACCTCAACGTCTGCGCGACGTGCCTCGAGGGCGACGGCATCGCCGACTCGTCGACGACGCGCATCGATCGCGACGCGTTCGACGCCGCGAGCGAGATTTCGCTCGGCGCCGACCTCGAGTGGGGGATGCGACACTTCCAGCTCTACGCCGAGGGGATGCACAAGCGTTGGGAGAGCCCGTGGATTCGCGAGGACTTGCTCGCGAACGCCTACCACACCGAGCTGAAGTACACGATCATCCCCGGGCTCTACGCGGCGGTCGCGTACGGCGAGATTCTCTTCAACGCTATCGAACGCGCCGACGGCGCCGAAGAACAATGGGACTACTCGATTCGCCGCTTCGAAACGGGAGTGGGGTATCTCTTCGATCCGCGCACGCTCTTGCGCGTCTCGGTGCAGTGGAACGAACTCTACGGCGTCGAGGACGAAGACGTCGAAGGTGCGCTGCCGGCGGTACAGCTCGAGGTCGGGTTCTAGCGATGCCGGCGGCCGCAGTGTGGCTCCCGGCAGTCGTGCTCGCCGCGGTCGTCTCCGGCACGGTCGCGATCCCGCCGAGTGCGGCGCCATCGCGTCTTGAACTCGAGCGCAGCGCGAAGTTCATCCATGGCCCCGGCGCGACCGATCCGGGATTCGAATCGAGCGCGAACGCGACGACCGGTGTCGTGGCGCTCGTGCGCGTGGGCCCGGGCGTCCGTATGTTCGAGCCGGCGCGCGGGCGCGCCACGCTCGACCAGGTCGACAAGACGTTCATCCCCGCGCTTCTGCCGATCGTCGTCGGAACCACCGTCGACTTCCCGAACCAAGACGAGATCTATCACAACGTTTTCTCGTACTCGCGGCCGAAGCGATTCGATCTCGGGCGCTACGCGAGCGGCGAGAAACGATCGGTGACGTTCGACACGCCCGGGGTCGTGCGCGTCTTCTGCGAGATCCACTCGTTCATGCGCGCGACGATCGTCGTGCTGCCGACGCCGTATTTCGCGGTCGTGGACGATGCCGGCGGTTTCGAGGTGCGCGGCGTTCCCTCGGGGGAGTATCAGCTTCTCTTGTGGCACGAAGGCCTCGCCGACCTTGTTCCCGTGCGCAGCGTGTCGCTCGCCGCAACCGACAGCGTGCGCGTCCGGCTCGAACCGTGATCGGAATTCGGCAGAAGATCTTCTTCGGCATGGCGGGCGCGGTGCTCGTCGCTCTCCTCCCGACGTTTCTCGCCGTGAATCGGTGGCTCTCCGAGAGCGTCGACCGGCGCGTGCGCGAGGATTTTCAACGCGCGGAGTTGACGTTCTCGCACGTGCGGAAGATGCGCGCCTCGCTTCTGATCTGGGAGGGGCTCGCCTTTGCCAAGAGCCCGAAACTCTTCGCTGCCGTCGAGACGCGCGACCCCGCGACGGTGCAGGACGTGCTCCTCTCCGAGATTCCCGATGTGGCGATGCGCGATCTGTACGTCGTCGTCGGCGCGGACGGCGGTGTGCTCGCGGGCGAGGGCGCCGAGGGCGGCGGCGCGCTCCCGCCGAGTCTGTCGCCGCTCGTCACCGCGGCGCTCGCGGGAAGGACCGAAGCGGGCGCGCTCGAGTACGGCGACGAATTCTTCGAGGCCGCCGCGTCGCCGATCCTCATCGGCGAGAGCGTCGTCGGCGCGCTTCTCGTCGGGAACCGGATCGGCGCGCCTTTCGTAGAGAACCTGCGCATGACGCTCGGGAGCGATGTCGCGTTGCGAGCGGGCGCCGCCATTCGCGTGTCGAGTCTCTCGCCCGACCGCGTCGCGGATCTTCGGGAGCGGGTCTCGGACGCGCGCAGCGGACCTGTCGGGCTCACGATGACGCTCGCGGGGGAGCGCTACATCTGCTCCGCGATTCCGCTCGTGAGCGCCGGCAGCGACACGCTCGGCGACTTCTTGCTGCTCCAATCGCTCGATCACGCGATGGGATCGGCCGACGATCTGCGCCGCGCGCTTCTGCTCATCGCGGCGTTCGCGGGGATCCTCGCGCTCGTGCTTCCGGTTGCGATTTCGCGCGGGCTCACGCGCCACATCGGCGAGCTGATCCGCGGCGTTCGCGAGGTGAAGCGCGGCAACTACGAACACGCCATCGCGGCGCGCTCGGGCGACGAAATCGGATTCCTCGCCGGGGTCTTCAACGAAATGCGGCTTTCGCTCAAGGAGCGCATGGAGGAGGCGCGGCGGCTCACGGAGGATTTGCGCGCGAAGAACGTCGCGCTCGAGCAGACGCTCGGCCAACTCGAGACGACGCAGGAGGAGCTGATCAAGTCGGAGAAGCTCGCGCACACGGCGGGACTTGCGGCGCAACTCTCGCACGAGCTGAACAACCCGATCTACAACATCCAAACGTGCGTCGAGGTGTTGCAGCGGCGCATCGACGCGAAGGATCCGAGCCGCGAGTTCATCGACCTCGTGTACGAGGAGGTGCGCCGCATGACGAAGCTGACGAAGCAGATGCTCGGCTTCGCGAAGCCGGCGCGCGACGAGATGTCGCCGGTCGACATGAACGTGGTGCTCGGCGATCTATTGCGCATCTCCGAGCGGTGGCTCGAGGAGCGCGGCATCCGCGTCGAGCGGCGCCTCGCGCGCGCGCTGCCGCGCGTCTTGGCCTCCGCCGACCAACTTCGCCAAGTGTTTCTCAATCTCATCGTGAACGCGTCGGACGCGATGCCGCGCGGCGGCAGCCTCACGATCGAGACCGGCTTCGCCGACGGCTCCGCCTTCGCGTCGATCGAAGACAATGGGTGCGGCATCACGCCGGAGCACCTCAAGAAGATCTTCGACGCGTTCTTCACGACGAAGAACGAGATGAGCGGCGTCGGGCTCGGGCTGTCGATCAGCTACGGTATCGTCGAGCGCCACAAGGGACGAATCGACGTCTCGAGCGTCGTCGGCCAGGGCTCGCGCTTCGTCGTCGTGATCCCCGCGATTCGCGAACTCTCCCCGAGCCGCGCGCGCGTGACGGAGGGCGCGTGACGGTTCCGCAGGCCGGACGCATTCTGCTCGTCGACGACGACAAGACGTTCCGCATCGGCATCGGAACGCTTCTTACGGAGGAAGGCTTCCTCGTGAGCGGCGTCGAGAGCCCATACGCGGCGCTCGATCGTTTGCGCGCCGAGCCATTCGATCTCGTTCTGTCGGATCTGAAGATGGAGGGGATGGACGGCATCGACCTCTTGTCGCGCGTGAAGGAGATCGATGCGGAGCTTCCGGTGCTGATGGTCACGGGTTACGCGTCGATCGATACCGCGATCGAGGCGATCCGGCGCGGCGCGTTCGACTACCTCACGAAGCCGTGCAACAACAAGGAACTGATCTTGCGGGTGCGCCGCGGGATCGAGACGCGGCGGCAGGCGGAGCTGATCCGCAATCTGCGCGAGGAAGTCGAGGAGCGCTACTCGTTCTCGAACATCATCGGCCGCAATCGCCGCATGCGCGAAATCTTCAAGCTCATCCTCCAGATCGCGGAGACCGACGTGACCGTGCTCATTCGCGGCGAGACCGGAACGGGGAAGGAGCTCGTCGCGCGCGCGATTCACTACGCGAGCCCGCGCAAGGAGAAGCCGTTCGTACCGGTGAATTGCAGCGCGCTCACCGAGACGCTTCTGGAGAGCGAACTCTTCGGGCACGAGCGCGGCTCGTTCACGGGCGCGATCCGGCAGAAGCTCGGACGGTTCGAGATGGCGAACGGCGGCACGCTCTTCCTCGATGAGATCGGCGAAGTGCCGCGCGAGGTTCAGACGAAGCTCTTGCGCGTCTTGCAGGAGCGCGAGTTCGAGCGCGTCGGCGGAAACGAGACGATCAAGGCGGACATCCGCCTCATCGCCGCGACGAACAAGAATCTCGAACACGCGATCTCGACGGGGAAGTTTCGCGAGGACCTGTTCTATCGCCTCAACGTCATTCCGATTTTCTTGCCGCCGTTGCGCGATCGGCTCGACGATGTGCCGCTTCTGGCGAATCACTTCGTGAACAAATGCGCGGAACGGCTGAATCGCAAGCCGCCGGAGCTCTCCCCCGCGGCGCTACAAGACCTCATGACGTACGACTGGCCCGGCAACATCCGCGAACTCGAGAATTTGCTGGAGCGCGCCGTCGTGCTCGATCCGGGGGAACAGGTCACGCGCGTCGATATCCCGAGCAGTGCTGGCGGTGCGGGCCGGCGCGCGGGCGTCACGGCGCAGGGAGGCGCACCGTCCGCGGCAGACTCAACGATCGATATCTCGCTGCCGCTTCCGGTACTGGCCAAGCGCGCGCTCGAAACCATCGAACGCGAATACATGAAGCGCATCCTGATCAAATACAAAGGGAGCATTCAGCGCTCGGCCGACCACGCGAGCATCAACCGCCGCTCATTCTTCGCGAAGATGCGCGCGTACGGGCTCCGCAAAGAGGATTTCAAGGACAAGTAGCGTGTGCCCACATGCGACGGGGCGCCGCGCGTGCGACGCCCCGTTACGCAGTCGTCCGATCAGCCGCCCGGTCAGCCGCCCGGTCAGCCGTGCGGTGTCGCCGTCGCTGGGTCGGCCGGCACCGTCACGTTGGAGTCCGGCGCCGCTGTCGGCATGTCGCGCATCGTGTAGCGCGGCACCGAAAAACTATCCGGCATCGCCTCGAATTGCGCGCGCGTTTCATCGGATACGAAGTAGAACGTGCGTCCCTCCCAATCGATGCGCGGCGACGTCTGTCCCGGAACGAATCGCGCTTGCACGACCGGGTCCGTGAGGATGCCGCAGTACTCGAGCGGATGCGCGTCGAACCGCGCCTTCGCCGGCTCGTCCGAGAAATAAAAGACCTCGAAGTTGATGATCGATCGGTGAGCGGAATCGATGACGGCGGGGCGCTGGCCTTCAACGGCGCACGCCACCGCGATGTTCTGGTTGACCATGTACGGATCCGGGTCTTGCACGAAGACCGCGACGCATGGGCTTCAACAGAATCCGATCGGCTGCCCGTTCACGTAGATCGGCGGCATGCGCCGGTTGAGCTTCACCTGGCGCACGATGCACCGGGTGTTGAGCGAGAGCTGGCCGTCGCGGAACTGCACGCGCGGGAACTCGGCGGTGCTGTCGTCGAACGCGACCATGCCTGTGTCGGAGACGATGCGCGCCGTCGCAGGGACGCCGTCGTTCGCGGCGCGCTGTTGGCCGCACGCGCAGAGGCCGGCCGCAAGAGCGACAGCCGTGGCGAATGCGGGCGCTGCCGCAAACCGAGCGCGCGCGATTGCGTGCCGCGCCGCCGAAACCGCAAGAGAAACCACTGTGAACATTCGAGCGACTCCTTCAGGGGATCTGCGCGCGGGATTCGCGCACGCGGAGTCTATCGGGTTCGGGCGGGCGGTAACACGAAAGAAAAACGGGCGCGTCCAGCGGTCCCATCCCCCCCGAGGATGGAGACCACGATGCTCGCTCAGCCAGCCGCGCCCGAACAGGAGTTGTCGGGCCGGAACATACAAGTGTCGTGCCAGTGTGTCTCTCGGTGCCGCCGCGCTAACTGGCGAGTCGGCTCAGAGTTCGGCGACGGCGCGCGCGGGCGGTTTCGCGGGAGCGCCACGCGAATCGGGTAGCGGCTGCCGCAATTTCCCGTGCTTCGCGTCGCGGACGTTTCAACTCGAAGCCATTGCATGGGATGAGCCGATAGGGCACGGCGCTCTCATGGGAATCGGGATTCCCAAACAAGAGCGCCGCCGATTCATCGCGTCGCGCGCGCGGCGCGACGCGGCTCGCTCAGTAGGAAACGCTCGTCTGGAGGTAGCCCCAGTACGCCGAACCATCGCCGCGCGTAGCCTCGAAGATCTCGCCCGGCGAGAAGAAGCCGAAGCCCGACTGGACCGCTACGTTCTCGGTGCAATCGATCTTCGCGTTCAAGTCGATCTCGTTTCCGAATGACGAGAGCGTCTCTTCCGCGCTCGTGCCGGCGTTCATCACGAGGTCTTCGGAGGCCTTGAAGTTGTGGTACGCGAGCGAGGTCGTCAGCCACGACATCGGCTTGATCGAACCCTTGATCAGGAAGTCGGTGAGCCCGGCGCCCTTCGTGTCTTTCGGGATATCGAGAAAGAAATCCATCGCGCCATAGAATTTGTGATTCGTCGCGAAGAGCGTGTTGAAGCGCTTGTCTTCGTCGTCGGTGGCGTCATCGTCGCCGGAGAGCACGTCGAGCCCGACCCAAATCGCCGGCTCGTACGGATGCGCGATCTTGTACCCGAGCCGCCCGCCGAAGAGCGACGCCGAGAGGCTGCTCGCGCCGACATCACCCGTTTGAAACGCGATGTCCGCCTCGTACTGAATCGACGACTGCGAGCCGTGCGCGTTCACTCCCAACGTCAGGCGCTTGACGAGGTCCTCGCCTGTCGAGAGCGTGTCCTTGTCGTGGTCGTAGAAGAGGAACGCCGTGACGTCGTGCGTCGGGGCCGCCTTCACGTCGGCGAAGACGCCGAAGAAATCGTAGTCCTTGCCGCGCGAGGTGTTGCCGACGCCTTCGCTGAGCTTCGATTCGAAGAACTGAACGCTGTACGACGGTCTCTTGTAGCCGAGGACGATCGCGTCGAACGCGCGTCCCGTGTTGGACCACTCGCCGGCGCCGAGCAGGCGCTCGTTCGCAACGGACAACTCCGTGCGTCCGACCTTCGCCCAAACTCCGGGGGCGAAAAGATCCTCAGCCAGGAAGTAACCCTGATGCATGTCGCCGCGCGGGCTCGAGCCCTCGGTCGTGCTGGCTTCCTCGCCCCAGACGCGCGCGTCCTGAGCCTCCAAGAAAATGCTGACCTTCTTCGGTAGCTGCGCTCCGACGGAGAGGCGCGAGCGAAGGAGGCTGAACTCGGTCGTCGAGGCGTCTTCGTTGAACTTCGCGCGGCCGTCGATTTCCCAGCGGTGACGAATCTCCGCGTGAATGTCGAGGTTGACCGGAACCGTGGAGCCGGATGCGCTGGCCGAGACCATGGGTGTTTCGTCGGCGCGTGCCGCCGCCGAGCCGAGAAGGAGGAATGCGAGAGAAAGCGCGAACGTGCGGGTCGACGGAGTCATGAAAAGCCTCCCGTGGGCGGAAAGACAGCGGAGTTAGGCCGAAAGTTGGCGAACGAAAGGGCCGATTCTCGACGAGCCGCGCGGGAGTGTCAAGCGCGATCCCCGGCAGTGCGGGAATGGTTAGCCGTTGTTCACCGCGAGACTCGAGAGGAGGTCCGGCCGCAAGAGGACGATCTGGCGGCGGACGAACTCGATGAGGCCGCGGCGGCGGAAATCGTTGAGCGTGGCGGTGGTCGTTTCGCGCGTAGAGCCGATGAGGTTCGCGATCTCTTGGTGCGTGATGCGCAGATCGACGCGCGTTCCGGCGGGATCGGCGACGCCCGCGCGGCGCGCGAGCCGCAAGAGCGCCTCGGCGAGGCGCGCCGGCACTGGACTCCACGCGAGCTTTTCGATCTGCCGGGCCGATTCGGCGACGCGGCGTGCGAGGAGCCGCGTCAGAAACGCGGAGACGCTCGCGTCGCGGATCAGAAGTTCGTGCACGCGCGGCCGCGGAATCGCTAACAGAGTCGACGTCTCGACGGCAATCGCGAAGCTGACTCTGTGCGAATCCTCGAAGACGGTCTCTTCGCCGAAGATTTCGCCGGCGCCGTAGAGGCCGAGCGTGAGGTCGCGCCCCGACGTCGAACAGACCGCGAGTTTGATGAGCCCGGACTCGACGATGTAGAGCGGGTCCGCGGCCTCGCCGAATCGGTAGACGTACCCGCCGCGCGAGATGCGGCGGCGCGTCGTCGCGGCGCGCGCGAGCGTTGCGTGTGCCTGGTCTTGCTCCGCGCCCGCGGGGGCGTTGAAGCGGCTCGGTCCTGATTGCGCTGCCATGTTCGCGTTCCTTCAGCCGGTGCGGGGCGACGCCCAGCCAGGGGGTGTTGCGACCGAGTAGAGCAAGCTGTGTTCCAGCCTACAAGTGCGACCCCGCGATCCAGAACTCGCCGCGCGCGCAACCTCTTACAGCGGAATCGTCGCCCGGAGTGTGGCGCGTCTGCCACGGGAATTGGGAGAATCGGTGCCCATTGTTGTCGCCCAGACGCGGAAAAGTGAAATCCAGGGAGCGGGCGAGGAACCAGAACGAACGTTAGCGGCGCGTCCCCGCAGCCGTTTCCGGCCACGCCGAGAGCGCGGTCGCAGCGCGAATCACCGCGTTGAGGAAGACCGGACGGTCCGGGCCGAGCTCCGTCGGGATCCCGGAGGCGGGAGAGCTGACGACGAGGAGTGCCGCCGCGCGAACGCCGCGGTAGCGGCTCACGGACAGAAGCGCCGCGAGTTCCATGTCGATCGCAAGAACGCGCGCGCGCCGGAGCGCGGCCAGCCGCGCGGTCGGCCGTACGTAGACGGCGTCGACGGACGCGACGCGGCCGGTGCGGAAGCTCACGCCGCTTCGCTCGAGCAGGTGCGCCGCGACTCCGCGAAGCGTCGCGTCGGGTTTGGCGCCCGTGCGCGCCGAGACGTAGTACGGCGAGGTGCCGTCGGCGATGATCGATTCCGTCGGCAGGATCAGGTCTCCGACGGCGATATTCGGCGAAAACGCGACGGCCGGCCCGAGGATGATGATTTCGCGGGCGCCGGCGGCGATGGCCTCCTCGAGCACGACGGCCGCCGCGGGCGCGCCGATCGCGCCGCGCATAAGCGCGAACTTGTCGTAGCCGCGCGTGAGCAGAAGCGCTCGCCCGAGGCCGAACCGCGCCGCGGACTGCGCGCTCGCGCCGAGGGTCTCCTGAAGCGCGTGGAACAGGATATTCGTGGAGGCAAAAAGGACGCGTTCGGGAAGCGGTGCGCGAACGGGCGGGACGATGATGTCGGGGCCCGCGGCACGCGGTGCATGCTCCTCGCGGGTCGGGCGCGCGACGGTCTTGCCGCGCGCGGCGGGTTTCGCCGCCGTTCGGCGTGGCTTCGCCGCTTTGGATCCTTTCGACCGCTTCGCCGGCACGGCTGGTCCTCGGGACCGTCGATCCGGGCGCCACGACGCTCTGTTTGGCATCGCGCGCCGCTCTCAGGCCGCGTGTTCGCACCCGAGCGGGCCACACGATACAAGGCTCTGCGATGCCTGCCAACAAACTTCTATCGCGGGGGCGCCCGCGCGCGCGACCCGGCAGGGGGCTAGCGCGGCTGCCCGAGCGCGCTGTTGCACACGATGTAGCTCAGCGCCAACGCAGCCGCGCTACCCAGAAGCGCCGCCCACGGGAGGCGTCTCGGCGGGTCGGGCTCCCGCCGCACAACCGATTCCAGAATAACAACTTGGATCACGACATAGGGCCAAACGAACAGATCCCAGTCCTTCGCCCAGCCGAGGCGCGGATTCCACGAAAACGCGAAGAGCGCCGGCAGGAGAAGGAGCGCCAGACGGGGGAGCGTTCGCGGCACCGCGGCCACGGCGAGTGCGACCGCGACCGGCGCGACGAGGAGCGCTTCGTTGACCAAGAAAAGCAGGTGCGCGCGCGAGAACCACTCGGAAAACGGGAGAAAGCCGGCGAACGGGGTCGCGAATGGATGAAATCCGCCGGCGTAGGAAGCGGCTACCTGCGCGGGCCCGTACGTCAGCATCACAAGCGCGAGGGTCACGGCGACCGGCAGCAGCGCGAACGCGATGGCGCGCGCGGCGAGCGCGCCGCCGCCGCGCCGGTACGCGACGAGCGCCGGCACGGGTGCGATCCAAGCGGCCGAGAGATTCCACGCCGCGGCGAGCCCCAGGAACAGCGCGGCGATCGTGATGCCGCGCTGCGAGCGGACCCGGGTGTCGTCGATCGGCGAGAACCCGGCGCTCTCATCGGCGGCGAGGAGAAACGCGAGCCCCCAGAAAACGAGCGCGAGCTGCACGTGATAGTGCTCGACGTAGCCCGCGTAGATCTGCCACGCGCAGGTGCCGGTCATCCCGGCGAGGAAGAGTGTGCGGCGGCACGCATCGTGCGCCTCGGGAAAGAGCGCTCGCGCGAGGCGGAAGAGGCCGGGCACGGCGATGAGTCCCCCGATCGCGGCGAGGCTCGAAAACGCGAAGACGAGGTTATCGGGAAAGAGGCGCGCGAGAAGCCGGTGCGCTTCGAATGAGAGCGGGGCGTTGGCTTCGGGGCCCGCGGCGTCCGGGATGAAACGGTAGAAGCGGACGGCGTCGCCGTACGGATGCGTGTTCGGCAGAAATATGTGGAGCGCGAGGAGGAGTGCCATCCAAGGCCACGGCGTGCGCGCGATCGCCATCGTCGCGGCGCGCGTGCGTGTTGCGGCGCGTGAGGCGCGCACGGCGATCGCCATCGCGGCGATCGGCCCCGCGAGCGCGATGAGCACGCGCGCGCCGGCGGGGATCGTCTTCGGATACGCGATCGCCCACGTGGCTTCGGAGTGGGGCACGAACGCCCCCGCAACGTTCAGAACCGTGAGCGCGGCGGCCGCGGCGTAGAGGTGAAGCGGCGAGACGGGAGCCGCGCCTCGCGCAGCGCCCGTGCGCGCGTGTGACCCGACTCGATCGGAGTGCGCCTGCATAAGAGGCGTGGATTATAGTCGCTGCATGCGGGTGCCGCGACACGTCCTCGTTGCCACGATCATCCCGCTCGCTACGCTCGCGCTCTATATCTACGGCGCGACCGTTACGCCGCCCGGAAAGTCGTACACGTGGATGCACGCCCTCAACACGGGCGATCCGCACGCCTACCTCTCGTGGGTCGCGCAAGCGCGCGATGGCGATCTCCTCTTTCGCGTCCTCTTCACCGAGGAGCCGTGCGAGGCGCGTCTCTTCCACCCGCTCTTCCTCGCGATGGGGCTCGCGGCGCGCGCGACGAGTTTGCCGCTCATGGCTGTCTTCCACGCGTCGCGCATTCTCTTGGGCGCGATCCTCTTGCTGCTTCTTGCGCGATTCTTCGAGCAGCGCGCGGCAAGTCGCGGCGCGGGGTTCTTCGCGCTCCTCTACGCGGCGCTCGGTAGCGGCCTCGGTTGGATCCTCGTGCGGCCCGACGCGACCGCGATGAATCTCCCAGTCGATTTGTGGATGCCCGAGGCGATTCTCTTCCTGACGATTCTCGAGTCGCCGTTGAACCTAGCGGCGTTGATCGCCGCTGTGCTGCTGATCGATCGCCTCTGTCCCGCAGGAGCGCCGGCGCCGGCCCCCGCCGCTGCGCCGCACGAGCGTCGTCTGCGCCGCTACGTCTTCCCGCTTCTCCTGACACTCTTCCTCGGATTCACGCACCCGTTCGAGGTCATCTCGGTCGCGGCGGTTGTGGCGACGACCGCGGTGCTCGTGGGGATTCGTCGCGGTTCCGCGCCTGCGCCCGCGCTCCCGCCGGCCGCTGCGGGGCGCGCACGCGGGGGACTCGTGCTGGGCTTCAGCGCGCCGAGCCTCGTCGCATTTGTCGCCGGCGCGGGCATCGCTGCGCTCACGATCCAGGTCGCGCTGCGCGGCGAACCGGTCTTCGCTCACTGGCTTTCCGTCGTGCGCTCGCCATCGCCGGCGCCGCGCTTGTACCTGCTCGCGTTCGCGCCGCAGCTTGCGCTCGCTCTCCTCGCTGTTCCGCGGCGCTGGGCCCGCGGCGGCACGAGCGATCTCCTACCGCTCGCGTGGGTGCTGGCGACGGCGCTTCTTCTCTATGCGCCGCTCGCGCAGCAGCGGCGCTTCGTCGCCGGCGTGCAGATTCCGCTGTCGCTACTCGCCGCGGAGGGGCTCTGTGTCGTGCTCCCCGCGCTTGTGGGCCGCGTCCGGCGCGCGCAGCCGCTCCTCGCGTTCGCGCGGGGCCGCCGCGCCGCGCTCGCGGCGTTGTTTCTCATCGCCTCGTTCGGCACGAACGCGCGTGTCATCGCCGCCGACGTCGCATTCCTTCGCGCGGGCGCGTATCCGCTCTATCTCGAGCGCGATCTGACCGCGGCACTGCGCGATTTCGAATCGCGCTCACCGCGCGGTGCGCTCTTGCTCGCATCGCCGGAGGTATCGCATTTCGTTCCCGCGCTGACGGGACGCCGCGCGACGATGGGCCACTACGACATGACGATCGACCCGGCGCGAAAGGCGGAGCGGCTTGCGGCGTTTCTCGATCCAATGCGGCCGCCCGAAGCGCGTCGCGCGCTGTTGGACGGGGCGGGGATCACGCACGTTCTCGTCTCGCCGTACGAGGCGGCGTTCGCGGGGCGCGATCCGGCGCCGCTCGCGAGTCGAGACGCGCTGGAATTCTTAGGGCCCGGCGCGAACCGGCTCGGTCTTTCGCCGATTTCGCGCGCGGGCCCCGTTACGCTCTTCGAAGTTCTGCCGTCGGGTCGCTAGCGGTTGAGCACAACGAACGCGGTCGGATACCCGGCGGTCACGTTCGTCGCGGGTGTCGCGACTCCCGTCTGCGCCGCCGCGACGATCGTGTGACTGAGCAACTCGAACTGCGTCGGCCGTGCCGGATCGTTGTCGAGAGCGGGCTCGAGCGTGATGAACACGCGATAGCCGCCCGCGTTCAATGTCTCCTGCGCCGCGGCCGTGAACTCCTGGCCTGGGAAATTCGGGGTCGCCGCCGTCACGCTCACACCGGCGCCGGGGCCATCGGAATCGAGCGTGTCGCGCGCGGTGAATCGCCCCATCGAAATGACCTCGCCGCTCGCGATTTTCTCAATCCATCCTTCGTAGGTGATTTTCACGCCGTCCAAGACCGGCATCGTCGTGAGTCCCGGCAATGTTCCGTTGGCCCAGTAGAGTCCTTGCCCCTCGTTGTTCGCGTTCGCGTCGGACGGTGTGCTAAGAGTGTACGAGCCGGCCAGAGTCGCGAGATTGAGATCGGCAAGCTGCAAATCCCAAATCGTGCGATAGCCTCCGCGCAGACTCGAGGTGCCGCGGCGGTCGGTGCCGACGAACTCGCCCGCGAGCAACAGCCCACCGGGAATCGTGTCGACATCGCCCTCGACTTCGATCGAAATCCACGCTTCGGCCGCGAAGCTCGCGTTGCGGTCTGAGCGCAGGTTCCACTCCGGCGTGCCGCCGTCGAGCGCCTCGATGGCGCCCGCGGAGTTCACGCGAAACTTCCCGACGCTGATGAATTCGAGGTCGCTGTGGAGCGGAGCGGCGCCGGCGTCGGGCGCGCGCTTGTCACTCTCAGGCTGCGGAAAACCGATCCACGCCTCGTAGTGACCCTTCCCCGCATCGAGTTCTTCGAGTCCCGTAACGCTCACTTCTAACGAAACGTTTTCGTCTGGGGTCATCGGGTCATCGTCGCCGCACCCCGCCGCGCCGAGCAGCGCGCAGACGCCGAGCGCAAGAACGACCAAGTTCCACCAACACCGCATGATGAGCTTCTCCTTTGCTGATACCGATCGATTACGAACTATGAGTTGTCGCCATCGAGCAGGCCGCCGATCGGTCCGAGGATCGAACCCTCCTCGCGCCGCTTGCCGCCCGGGCCCGCGCTCGCGAGGATGCGGCCTGCTAGCCGCGACAACGGTAGCGATTGGCACCAAATGTCGCCAGGTCCGGTGAGTGTCGCGAAGAAGAGTCCTTCGCCGCCGAAGAGCGTGTTCTTAATTCCGCCCACGAATTGGATGTCGTAATCGACGCTCGGCGCGAGCGCGACGAGGCAGCCGGTGTCGATCCGGAGTTGTTCGCCGGGAGCGAGGCGCCGTTTCATGATCGATCCGCCCGCGTGAACGAGCGCGATTCCGTCGCCCGTGAGCCGCTGCATGATGAAGCCCTCGCCGCCGAACAAACCCGCGCCGAGTTTTCGCTGAAACGCGATGCTAATCTGCACGCCGCGCGCCGCGCAGAGGAACGAATCCTTCTGGCAGATGAGGTCGCCGCCCATTTCGGCCAGGTGCATCGGAACGATCTTGCCGGGATACGGCGCTCCGAAGGCAACGTGTTCGCGCCCGGTTGCCGACCCGTTGAAGAACGTCGTCATGAAGAGCGACTCGCCCGTAAGTACGCGTTTGCCGGCGGAGAGAAGTTTTCCCATGAAGCCGCCTTGCTGCACCGAAGGGTCGCCGAAGACGGTCTCCATCTGAATGCCTTGTGTCATGTACATCATGCTGCCCGCTTCCGCGACGACCATCTCGTTCGGATCGAGCGCAATCTCGACGTACTGCATCTCTTCGCCGAAGATCTCGTAGTCGATTTCGTCCGCGGTGCGGCGGGTCGGCGGTGGCGGGGGCGCGCCCCTTCCCGCGAGCGCTTGCACGAGTCCCGGAATGTGCCGCGCTGCCGTCCACTCGGTCATGCCGGGTCCGAAGACGAGTGCGTCGCCGCCGCCGGCCTCGGGAAGTTTACGGATCAGTTCTTCGCGCGAGATCGGCCCGACTTGCGACTGACCCGCGGCGTAGTACCAGGACTCACCAACCATCGATGGTCTCCTTGCTGGCTGCTATGGAGCGTGTGTTTCGCGTCGTGAAAAACCTCGCGGATTCTACGCGCGCACTCTTCGGGTTGCAAGAGGACGAGCTACCCCGCACGCGTCGCACGAAGTCCCCTCGCACTCGTTCTCGGAAGCGGGGAAAAATCACGAGATTCGAGTTGCGTGGTTTGTGGGAGTGCACTATTCTCCCGAGCCGTTCTAATGAATGAGGCTTTGGTCAGATGGCTTGTGACCATGACCGGCACGTGTCCGTTCCCAAACTCAAGGAGGATGAACGATGGCGAAGAAGACCGCACCGAAGCGGCTGACCCGCGCACAGAGAAACGAAATCATCTCGATTGCGAATTCGAAGGGCCTCACCGCCGAGCAGGTCGAGAAGCGCTTTGGTGTTTCGAAGTGGACGTACTACGGCTGGCGTAAGCGTAGCGCGTCGACGCGCCGCGCCGCTGCGGCGACGACCGCACGCAACACCGCGCGCACGACGCGCGCGACCGGCGGCACGACGGCCGGGATGTCGCCGCGAGCGCTCCGCGAAGAACTCCGCACGATGCTTCCCGCGATGGTTCGCGAAGAAGTGACGCGCACGCTTGCCGACCTCGTCGGACGCACCATGCGTACGCGCGGCCGCCGCTAGTCACGCTGCGCGACGCGCCCGGTATCGTCGGGCGCGCCAAAAACACGAAGGGCCGACGCGAACTCTCGCGGCGGCCCTTTCGATTTGCGGACGCGATGCTCGTGCGGGCCGGCTAGCTTCGCCCTCGCCCCGCGCCGACGACGGAACGCGAAGCACGCACGTCGAGCGCCGCGGCCACGAGGTTCTTTAGCGAAGGAATCGTCTCGGGATAGCCGCGCGTCTTCAAACCGCAATCCGGATTCACCCAGAGCCGCTCGGGCGGAATCGACGCGACCGCCCGTTCGAGTATGGCGACGATCTCGGCACGCGTCGGGACGCGCTCCGAGTGGACGTCGTACACGCCCGGCCCAATACCGCGTTCGTAACGATGCTCGCGGAAGACTCCGAGAAGTTCGCCGCCGGAACGCGAGCACTCGATCGACACGACGTCGGCATCGAGATCCTGAATCGCGACGATGATCTCATTGAATTCGGAGTAGCACATGTGCGAGTGGATTTGCGTGTCGGCTCGTACGCCGCTCGACGAAAGCCGGAACGCGCGCACGGCCCAGCGAATGTAGCCGTCACGATCCGCGCGCCGCAGAGGATACCCTTCGCGAAACGCCGGCTCGTCGATCTGCACGATCGGAATCCCCGCCGCTTCGAGATCGACGGTCTCGTCGCGGATCGCCAGCGCGATCTGGTTCGCGATCTCCGCGCGCGAGAGGTCCTCGCGCGGGAACGACCACTGAAGAATCGTGACGGGGCCGGTGAGCATCCCCTTCATCGGTTTGCCGGTGAGGCTCTGCGCGAAACGGCTCATCTCGACGGTCATCGGTTCCGGCCGTGACACGTCGCCGTAGATGAGCGGCGGCCGCACGTAGCGAGTGCCGTATGACTGCACCCAACCCTCGATGAACGCCGTCCCGCTCAAGCGCTCCGCGAAGTGATCGACCATGTCGCTGCGCTCGAACTCGCCGTGCACGAGGACGTCGAATCCGATCTCCTCTTGCAGGCGCACGACCTTCTCGGTCTCGGCGCGAATGAACGCGTCGTATGCCCCCGCGGTCATCTCGCCGCGCTTGAACGACTGGCGCGCTTTGCGCAACTCCTGCGTTTGCGGGAACGATCCGATCGACGTCGTCGGCAGCGGCGGAAGATTCAGCCGCGCGTCCTGCTCGGCGCTTCGCGCCGCGAACGGCTCGCGCTGGAAATCCTTCTCCGAGAGCGCGGCGACGCGCGCGCGCACGGCCTTGTTCACCGCGAGCGGATGCTTTTTGCGCTCGGCCGCGATGGAGCGGCTCTCTTCGAGCGCGCCCGCGATCGCCTTCTCGCCGTTCTGCAGCGCCCGCGCGAGCAACGCGACTTCGTCGAGGCGCTCGTCGGCGTACGCGAGCCAGCGCTTGATCGTCGGATCGAGCGCGGTTTCCTGCGCGACCGAATGCGGCAAGTGGAGCAGGCTGCACGACGGCGCAAGCCAAAGCCGCGCCGGATCCACCGTCTTCGCGATCGTGCGCACCGTGGCGAGCGCCGCATCGAGATCCGTGCGCCACACGTTGCGGCCGTTCACGATTCCGGCAACGAGTTCCTTGTCCTTCGGGAAACCGTGCTTCGCAAAATCCGCGAGCGAGCCGGGGTCACGAACGAAATCGATGTGAATCGCAGCCACGGGGAGCTTCATGACGCGCGGATACGCGTCGCCGAGGCGGCCGAAGTAGGTCGCGAGATGAATGCGCGCGCCGCCCGCCGATTTCGCGATCGCCTTGTAGACGTCTTCGACCGCGCGCAGGTCGGCTTCGTCGAGATCGCGCACGAGCGCCGGCTCATCGAGTTGCACGGCCGCCGCGCCCTCCTTCGTGAGGAGCGCGATCAGCTCCGCGTAGAGCGGCGCAAGAGCCGCGAGCGCGGCGCTTCGTCCGCCGCGCGGCTGTCCCTTCGCGAGCGTGACGAGCGTGAACGGCCCGACGATCACCGGCTTCGCCGCGACGCCGAGCGAGCGGCCGTGCCAGAGCGCCGCGAGCGCCTTCTCGGGTGCGAGACGAAATTCGCCGGCGAGTTCCGGCACGATGTAGTGGTAGTTCGTGTCGAACCACTTCGTCATCTCGAGCGCGGGGGCCTTCTCCGACCCGCGTGCCATCGCGAAGTAGGTCTCGAGATCGACGCTGCCTGCGCTCGCGCCATAACGCGACGGCGTCGCGAGGAACGCACACGCCGCGTCGAGCACGTGGTCGTAGAGGCTCATGTCGTTGACCGGGACGAGATCGAGCCCCTTCGACTTCTGAAGCGTGATCGACTCGGCCTCGAGGCGGCGCACCGTCGCGCGCAACGTTTGCACGTCGGTCTTTCCCTTCCAAAAGGACTCGGTCGTCTTCTTCAGCTCGCGATTGCGCCCGATCCTCGGGTAGCCGAGGTTCGTCGTTCTCACCATCTCACAGCACTCCGATCGGTGTGGTTAACGTGGATGCCAGTGACCTCGAAGCTTGGCGGGTAGGAAAAAGGGGCGCGACCTTCGTCACGCCCCCGGTCGTCTTCGTCGCTGCGTGCGCTCTGCGCGTTACTTCTTGTACTTCTCGTAGTAGAGGTTCGCGGGCGTGCCGGCCTCGGCCTTCTCCTTCTCCCACTCCTCGCGCTTCTTCGCGACGGGGAGCTTGATGCCGGCCTTGAACGGCTCCGCGTTCTTCTCCGTATAGCTCTTCCACTGATCGGGGACGTCGTCTTCGGCGAAGATCGCCTCGACGGGGCACTCGGGCACGCACGCGCCGCAGTCGATGCACTCGTCGGGGTGAATGTAGAGGATGTCCTCGCCCTCGTAGAAGCAGTCGACTGGGCAGACATCAACACAGGCGTGGTCCTTGGTGCCGAGGCAAGGCTCGCAGACCGTGTAGGTCATCGTGTTTCCTCCTAGAGATGAAGAGTGGGCGATGACCACTCGCGCTCTCGCGCCGCCCGCAAATGGCCGGCCATCGCACTTTACGCTCCGTCAAAGTCGCGCCGAAAGATCGACGGCTAGACTATCAATTTTCGTTCGCGCATCCAAGCCAAGAAAATTCGCGCTAGCCTCGCGGCTTCCGCGCGAGCCACAGCGTCGGGTAGAGAGCGTAAAACGCCGCGCTGATCGAGAGGTGTTCGATCGGACAGCGGTCGTTGATGCTGTGCGCGTCTTCTTCCGCGGCGGGGCCGAATCCGAAGCACGGCACGCCCGACGTTCCCATGATGCCGACGCCGTTCGTCGAGAATGTCCAGCGCGTCACCTCGGGTGCGCGCGCGAAAAGCGTCTCGTATGTCTGGACCGCGTTCTCGATGAGCGGATCGTTTTCCGCGAGACACCACGTCGGGAAATACTTCGGCACCGGGTAGCGAAGCCCCGTGTACGACGGCGTGTCGTACTGCAAGAGATCGACACTCGCCGCGATGCCCGCGCGCCCGAGTGCGTCGCGCACTTCCGCGAGTGAAGAGTCGGCGGACTCGCCGGTCGTGACGCGGCGATCGAGATGAAGGAACGCGTGATCCGGCACCGCGCACACGGACGGCGTTTTCACCTCGGCGAATGTCGGCGCAATCGTTCCTCTGCCGAGAAACGTGTCGTTCGCCAACCGCGGCGAGAGTTCCTCGACGGCGCGCACGGCGTGCGCCAGCTTCGAGAGCGCGTTGTCGCCGAGGTGCGGCATCGACGCGTGGCACGACGCGCCCTTGAACGTGACGCCGATCTCCATGCGCCCGCGCTGCCCGCGATGAATGCGGCAGTTCGTCGAGTCGGTAACGATGACGAACTCCGGCCGCAGCACACCCTCTTTGAGGATGTACTGCCAACACATCCCGTCGCAGTCTTCTTCCTGAACCGTGCCGGTGAACCAAACCGAAAACTCGCCGTCGTCGAGTCCGAGATCTTTCATGATGCGGCCCGCATACACCATTGCCGCCATGCCGCCCTCTTGGTCGCCGGCGCCGCGTCCCCAGACGTAGCCGTCAGCGACCTTTCCGGTGTACGGGTCGTGCGCCCACGCGCCGCGGTCGCTCACGCCGACCGTGTCGACGTGCGCGTCGATCGCGATGACGCGCGGTCCGTGGCCGACGCGGCCGTGCACGTTGCCGAGCGCGTCGAGCTTCACCTCGTCGAATCCCGCACGCCGCATCTCGGACGCGATCAGGTCGATGACCGCCTTCTCCTGCGCCGACTCCGACGGAATCGCGACCATCTTGCGCAGGAACGTGATCATCTCGCCCTCGTACGCCTTCGCGCGCGCAACGACCGCGGCCGCGAGTTCTCGTGTTTCCATTGTGGCTATCTCTCCTTGGCGCGCTCGTTCGCCGAGCGCCTGCGTTCCTCGCCTTGATAGATGATCTCGCCCTGACGGCCGACCGTGATGCTGCAGAGCGCGCCTGTCTTGTCGAAGTAATGCGCCGTCACGGATTGCGTGACGCGTTCGCGGCCGAGTGTCTGGACGAGCTTGCGAATGTTCGCGCAGCGCAGGCGGCGCTCGGGCTCGTCGAGCACGAGCGGCGAGCCGACCCACGAGAGAACGTCCTGCACGGGGATCTCGTCATTGACGAGCGCCTCGATCGGCACGGTGTAGAGCCGTGCGAGCGGGAAGAGACTCCGCACGCTTGGATTCGCGCTCTCGCCGGTGTGGATGAGGCGCAGCGTTTCGAAGCCGACGCCGACGCGGCGCGACAACTCGCGGTAGTTGCCGATGCCGTGATAGCCCATCAAAACGCGCAGCTTCGCGCCGAGGTGCCTCGGCCCCGCGCCGCCTTCGTCCGCGATCTCGTCCGGCGGCGGCATGCTAGCCCCGCCGCGCGGGCGCATCGAAGTGCGCGCTCGTCAACGGAACGGCTTCACTCGCGTGAATGGCTCTCTCGATGCGCATCGTGCGCGGATACTAGACCTCGCGTTTCGAGAGGGTCAAGCGCGGTGCGCTAGCGCGCGGGCTTCCGCGCGACGACGACGAGATCGCTCGACTCGAGCGGACGGTATGCGCTCCGCTCCATCCCGCCGAACATTTGCGTCTCGCCGAAGCCCGCGCGCGCGAGGGCCGCGAGAATTTCCATGCGCGTCCATGCGCGCAACGGCACGCGCCGCGTGCGCACAACCTCGACCGGCGATTCCGAATCCGGCGTCAGGCGCAGCGTCGTCGGAAAGAAGATGACCTCGCCGCCGTCACGCCATTCGAGAAGCCGCAGAAACACAGTTTCGCTCGCCGGTTCGCCGATGCCGTCTCCCGTCCGCTGAAAGTTGATCGGGAGGTGCCGCGCTTTGCGTGCGCGCAAACCCTCGTAGTTCAGAATCTGTGAAAGGAAGACTCCGCCGGGGAGCAAGGTGCGGAATACGGCGGCCAGCGCCGCATCGAGGTCTTCGTCGCGCCGGAGCGACGGGAGCATATTCCCGAGACAAATCGCCGCGCCGAAGTCGGCGCCCAAGAGCGTGTCGGCGTCTCGGATGTCGCCGAGCGTGAACGTCGCGTTCGCCGGCGGTGCGGGTGTGCGCGCGTCCGCGATCATCGACTCCGACGCATCGAGGCCCGCGGCGCGGAATCCCTGCTCGGCCAGATGCCGGGTGTGCTCGCCTGTTCCGCAGCCGAGATCCGCGACGGAGCGATCGGGCGCGTCCGCAAGAATGCTCGCGAGGAACGGCGCCTCGCGGCGGAGGCGCTCCGGCCACGCGATGAGCGAACGATAGTTCGCCCGCGAATAGGGATCGTTAAAGATTTCGGCCATCGTGACGAAATGTTATCGCAAACGTGCGCCGCGCGCGCGATGAACCCGCCCTTCGTTCTTGATTCTCCAGGTCGCCGCCGTTAGCATCTCTCATCTCCAGTTCCTAGGAGTTCACTCCCCGGTATCGAAAGGAGTCACCCAATGAAAGACCTTAACAGGCTCTCTGCCGTGATGATTCTGGCCCTCTCCGCATGCGTGGCGTCGGTCGGCACAGGCGGGTGCAGTCAGGAGACCCCCGAAGTGAAGAACGCGGATAGTGCGAAGGACGCGGAGGCCAAACCCGCGGCCGCGAAGACGGCGGGCGAAGTTGCCGTCATCGAAACCAACATGGGAACGATCAAGATCAAGCTCTTTGCGGACGTCGCGCCGAAGACGGTCGAGAACTTCGTCGGACTTGCGAACAAGGGCTACTACAAGGACGTCACGTTCCACCGCATCATCGATAACTTCATGATTCAGGGGGGCGACCCGACGGGCACCGGCCGCGGCGGCGAGAGCCTCTCAGGCAAGATGTTCGCGGACGAGTTCAGCCCGAAGTACCGGTTCGATCGCAAGGGACTCCTCGCGATGGCGAACAAGGGGCCGAATACCAATGGCAGCCAGTTCTTCATTACGTTGGCGCCGACGCCGCACCTCAACGACCGCCACACGATCTTTGGCGAGGTGATCGCGGGCATGGACGTCGTCGATAAGATCGGCAAGGTCAAGACCGGCCAGTTCGACAAGCCGATCGAGCCGGTAAAGATGACGAAGATCACGTTCGAGGCGGCGCCCGCCGCGAAGTAGGCGCGCTCGAACGCAAGCCGAGGGACAGGGTTATGGCCCGCTCCGGGAGCCGGGGCGGGCCTCTAGTTTTTCCGCGAATCTGCCGATTCTGTTTTCGTGTAGAGCCGCCGCGCCGGGAACGATTCCGGCTTGAACGCGCGGCTATCCCGCAGGTTGGCAGAGGAGGTCGTGTCGTGAGCGTTTTCTCGCAGATCCCGCGCATGGTGGTGGAAGGTGGCCCGTTCCTCTATGTGATCGCCGCCGTGTTCGTCGCCGGCTGCGCGATCGCCGTCGAGCGGGGATTCGCGATCGAGGCGGCGCGCCGCGTGAAAGAGCGCGATCTGCCGGGTCGCGTCGTGTCGCGGCTGGAGGTCGGTGAGCTGCGCGAGGCGCACGCGCTCTGCGAGCCGCGGTCGGCGATCGTCGCCGGCGCGCTCGGCGATGTGCTCGCGAATGTCGCGGCGCCGTACGAGCCGGGACTCGAGGAACGCCTGCGCGAGCGGGCGGATCATCGCGTGTCGCTCGCGTCGGCGGCGCTCGAGAAGCGCCTCGATTTTCTCCCCGCGGCCGCGAACGCCTCGACGCTTTTGGGTCTGCTCGGAACCGTCACGGGCCTCGTGGCTGCGTTCGACGCCGGTGCGGCCGGCGCCTCCGTCGGCGCGGTGTCGCGCGCGCTCTACCCGACGGTGTTCGGGATCGGCGCCGCGATCCCGCTGCTACTTGCGCAGTCGTTTCTCGCGGCGCGCCTCGACAACGCGGTGATCGACGCGCGGAACGCCGCGGATCGCGTCATCGCGGTGGTCATCGCGCAGGCGCGCGCGAATCGCAAGGCGGAACGCGCGCGCGTTGCGGAGCAGGCGAACCGCGCCAAGGCCCGCGAACGCGCCGGTGATCTCGATCGCGAGCACGATGCGGAGCCGGTGGCCGCCGCCGATCGCGAAGTCTCGCACCGTCACGGATCGCTCCTCGCGCGATAGTTCGACCTCCCTCTCTTATCGTGCGCGCCAGCGGCGGCGGCCTGCGTCCGCAAGGCGGCGTCGCGGTTTGAGTTGATCCGCCGATCGAGTAATCTCGCGCACCGTGAACATCGACACCGAGCGCTTGGCCCGTCGCTGCGAGCTCTTTCTCTTCGCGCTCCTCGCGGTCGCTGCTCTCCTCGCTGCTGTTGTCGGGCGGCCGAACGCCGACGAAGGGTGGTATCTCCACGCGGGTCGACGCGCGATCGCGGGCGACCTTCTCTATCGCGATTTCGCATTCACGCAGGCGCCGCTCTCACCATACGTCTTCGGCGCGGTGCAGGCGATCGTCCCGGGTCCGCGGGTGCGTTTGGGACGCGCGACATCGGTCCTGTTTCTTCTCGGCGCAGCGTGGTGCGCGCGCGGGTTCGCGCGACGCATCGGCGGCCGGGCGGCCGGCTCGCTCGCGCTCCTTCTGATTCTCGCAAGCCCAGACTTTCTCTATTTCGCGGCCATCGTGAAGTCGTACGCGCTCTGCGCGTTCCTCCTCGCGCTCTCCGGGGCGCTGCTTTTCGACGAGCGCGGCGCGCGACGCGCTTGGGCTCCATTCCCCGCGGCGCTCGCGGCGGCGACGCGCCTCTCGCTCGCCCCCGTCGCGGCCGTCCTCCTCTTCGCGACCCTGCACGCGCGGCGCGAAGCGCTCGACGACGCCGGCCGCCGACGCGCGTTCGTCGCGTTCTTCCTGGGACTCTCGCCGCTCTTGCTCGCGCTCGCCGACCCACGCGCCTTCGTCGATCAGGCGATCTTCTTCCACCTCGCGTTCACTACCGAGAACACGCTCCATGAGCAGGTGCGGCTGATCCAAGCGATGCACGCGCCGCTTCGTGGGGCGGCCGCCGTCGGGCTCGCCGCGCTCTGGTTTTGCGATCGCCGCGCTGCCGTGTGGCTCACCCTCGCGATCCCCGCGATCGTGCTGCCGAATTTCTGGCCGGCCGCGCATCACGCGGAGTATGTCGAGCTCGCGATACCGTTCGCCGCCGCCGTCGCGGCCGCGGGACTCACGCGCGTGCCTGGGCCGCGCGGGCTTCGATGGCTCGCCGCCGGTCTGTTCGCGGTGTGGGCGCTCGTTGCGGGCGCGCACCGACTCGACGATTGCTACGGGTTTCGCGATCTCGACGAACGCACGCACCGCTGGGATGCGCTCCGCCCCATCGAAGAGGCCGCCGCCGCAATCGACTCGCTCTCGACTCCCGGCGACACGCTCCTGACGTGGTGCACGATCGTGGCGGTCGAGGCGCGGCGCCCGGTTCCGCAGGGGCTCGACATGGCGCACTTCAGCTTCGCGCTCGCCGCACGCGCCGGCCACAGCGTCGTGGATCTTCACGAGTCACCCGAGGAGTTCGGCGCCGCGCTCGCCGCGCGCTACCGGCTTCTCTTCTGGGAGCGCGGCATGAATCGGATGCGATGGGTGCCCGCCGGTTTCTGGCGGCGCGCGTGGGGTCCGTTCCGCACTCTGCGCGAGTACGAGGGCTTCGGGCAGTGGCAGGGCGACGCGCTTCTCTTCGAGTCGAAGCGCTGGAGCGCGACGCGCGGTTGAAAGCGCGACCGCGTGACCGGCCGGAACCGGCTCGCGTGCGCCAGCGCGGCCGTGCGCGCCTCCGCGGGGCGCCTGGCACAGCCGCCGCCCGAGGCGCATACTCCAAGCGGTGGACGGACCCTCCCGCCATCCGCCAGAGAGGAGGGCGCGATGATCACGCTCTCGAAAATTCTCTGCCCGGTTGATTTTTCAGAGTACTCGAAACACGCGCTGACCTACGCCGTCGCGCTTGCCGCTCAGTTTCGCGCGAAGCTCACCCTCGTTCACGTCATCGAGCCGATCCACTTGCCGGCCGACATCGCGCTCGGCGCCCCGGGGATTCTTCACTTTGAGGATGGCCTCGTGGAGCGCGCGCGCGCGCGGCTCGACAGCTTGGTCGACGTTGCAACCCTGGCCGAGCTTTCCGTGGAGACGCGCGTTCTCGAGGGTGTCGCGTTCGCCGAGATCGTGAAATTCGCGCGCGAGGAAAATACGGATCTCATCGTGCTCGCGACGCATGGCCAGAGCGGAATCGCTCAGCTTCTTCTCGGGAGCACCGCGGAGAAGGTGGTGCGAAAGGCGCCGTGTCCCGTGCTCACCGTGAAGAGCCCCGAGCACGAGTTCGTCACGCCGTAGCGGCGCGCAGTGATCGATACAGATGGCATGCGGGGCGCAGCTCGCACGCGAGGCACTTCGCCACGTCGTGCCGCGTCGGGCAGGCCTCGAGGATTCCGAGACGGCATAGCGAGAAATCGTAGCGCGTCGGATCGTGCGGAGAGAAAGCGCGAAGCGATGCGGTGACGTCCTCGGCCATCTTCCAGTTCGCGGACTTGCGGCTCGAGAGCCCGAGGTTTCGCGAGATGCGCGCGACGTGCGTATCGAGAGGCATGATGAGGTCCGCAGGCGAGACAGACTGCCACACGCCGCGATCGAGCGCGTCGTTACGCCGGGTCATCCATCGCAGATAGAGATTGAGCCGCTTGCATGCGCTGCCGGATGCGGGATCGGGGAGGAAGAACGCGAGACCGCGCGAGCGAGTCGAGGCCGCCGCGCCGCGCGGCGCGAGGGCGCGCAGCTCGCCCACGAAGCCGGAGAGAGCGTCGCGCATCGCGGCCGGTTTGCCGGGTGCGTACGAGCGCAGAAAGAGTGCCTCCACCGAGCCGTCGCGCGCGAGGACGCGCTGCAGTACCACGATGAGCGCCACGATATCTTCGGCCCGGCTCCAGCGGTGCACGAATCCGTGGAAGCGCGCGGCATCGCGCTCGGCGCGAAACTGCCGCACGCTCGCGGCGGGGGACGCGCCGAGCGTGTCGAGCACGCGCCCGACGCTCGCGAGGATCCCATCGACGCGCCCGTACGCGAGAAGCGCCGCGAAGAGTCCGGCGATTTCGATGTCGTCCGGCCGCGAATAGCGATGAAGAAACAGAAGCGGATCGCGCGCGAGCCGGTCGGCGGTGTGATAGCGCTGAAAGACGTCCTCGAGATAGTTTCCGAGCGAACTTTTCGCGGCGCGACGACGCGGCAAGGGGATTTTTTTCTGGACTTGGACTCTCATGTAATTTATTCTCCGGCTTTGCTAGATCTTAACAACTCAGCGCATACACCTCGGTGGCTCTTTTCGATCGTGTTCTAAAGAGCGGAGGAGCGATCAGCGGATCTAGGGGCAAATCGGAAACCGGAGGGCTCACGCCCTCCGGTTTAATGTTTTCCGCGCGTCCCGCCGCGTCGTTCGCGCACGTTTGGCCTTGATTGCCCGGTTGCATCCTCGCCCGGTGCGGGGTAGAGTTGCGCCCGGAACGTGAACGTGCTGTCCTCCTCGGAACGATTTCCGCAATTGGGTGGCAAGTGATCGAGCTACTCGCGGGCTCTGCCAGCCGGGTGGCGGTCCAAAGCTGTCGCAAAAGGAGTTGAGGTTCATGTCGCCCTCCGGAGCCCGGCGCGGCAAGCCGCGCGGTATCTTCGAGCCCAAGCCGAACCCTTGGCTTGCCCGATCCCTCGAGCGGGTGTGGTATCTGCTGCTTCCCCTTTTGGGCGTCTGGTTCGCCGAGGCGAACTTCATCCAGCCGAATGTCTCGGAGATCCGGAATGAAGGGATCATCTCGCGCCTTAAGAACGAGTCCGCGGGCCGCAAACTCCTCAATGAAATGAACGCCGCCGAGTCGGCGATTCGCGCCGCGATGTTCGAGCGCGACAGCGTGCTGGCGCCCGCGATCGCGCGGCGCGTCTTCATGGTCGACAGCCTGCGCACGATCGCGCGCGGCGAAACGACGAAGGTCGATCAGATCATCGCGCTCATCGACTCGCTCGACGGTCTCACCGCGCGTTATCAGGAAGAGACGGCGGCGCTCGGCGATTCGCTCGTCGCTCTGAAGCAGCAGAAGGCCGATGTCGAAGCGAGCGTGCTGGCCACGGCCGACAGTCTCGGGCGCGTCCGCGCGCGCGTGAATGAGACGTGGACGAAGGTGAACGCGCTCAACGCATCACGAAACGCTCGTTCCGGCCAGATCAAGAAGCCGACGGGCTAGCCGGGAGATCGAGAGCCTTGGCAGCAGCAACACAAAGCAAGCCAGATCCGAGCGCGACCCACCCTCTTGCGGATCGCCGCTATCTCAAGAGGGGGCCGGCGCTGCCGTATCGCGGCACCGAACTCTTGCTTGTCCTTTTGGATCTCGCGGTCATCTTCTTCGGCGTGAAGGGTGTCGAGTCGTTTCACGCCCATCGGAAGGGCGACCGGCTCATCTCGGAGGCGAAGACGGAGGAAGCTGCGGCGCGCAAGGCCGAGGCCGAGATGATCGCTTTCCGCACGGGCCGCCGCGACTCTCTCGATGTCGCCAAGAAGGGCGTCTTGGAGGCCCGCCACGCCGATAGCCTCCGCATCGCCGATCTCGACACGTTGGTCGTCCTCGTAGTCGAAGACATCGAAGGCGTCCGCGCGGAGTACTCGCGGGTCGTCGGTCGCTCGAGCGAAGCGACCGCGAAGAAGTCGGCCGCACTCAAGGATCGAAACAAGGCCGCCGCGAAATTGCCGGGCGTACAGACTGAAATCGAACTCGCGCTCTTGCGGCGCGAGGCGTTCGAGGACTCGATCAGGACGGAGTGGCCGAAGATCGCCGAGGCGGAACACGCGTATCAGGTGGCGCTCTCCGAGCGGCCCGAGGTCGTCGTGCCCCAGACGAGTTCCGCATCGGTCGGAACTCAGGTCGCGTCGGGCGATCTCTTCGCAACGGTCGGGCTCGGGCGCACGTTCTTCAACGTCGGCCGCGGACAGTTCGGCCTCTCGGGGTTAGCGGGCTTCGGCGCGAATCGCACATCGGTCAGCGGCGGCGGGCTTTTCTTCAACGTCCCCGTTTTCAGCCAGCGCGCTTCGCTCGACATCGGCTCAGGCGCCACCGTGAGCGTCGAAGAAGACGGTGCGTCGAGCGCCAGCCCGTACCTTTCGGGCAGCCTTCGCTACTCGCTCAGCAAGGACAAGCGCCTCTTCTTCCTCGGCGACAGCCGCGTCGACCGTGATCGCGTGTGGACCGGTGTCGGCATCGGGTTGGGGAGACGGTAAGCGATGACCGATTCGCTCCGCGACCACGACGCGCCGCCGCCGCCTCCTCCTCCGTCCGCGATGGCGCGCATCCTCGATGGCCTCGTCCGGCGCCGCGCGGTTCTCTACATCGTTTTCATCGCCGCGATCGCGGTGTGGAAGCTTTGGCCGTCGATGGAGACGACGATGAAGCGGCTCGATGGAGTCGGGAAGTCGTCCGACGGGCAAATCGTTCTTTCCGGCGCCGACAACGCTCCGTCGCTCGTGATTGAAACGATCGCGCAATTCAAAACCCAGTACCCGAAGATCGACATGTCGATGACGGGCGGAGGAACCATCACCGCGCTCGAAGATCTGCTCAATGGACGCGCCGACGTGGCGATTCTCTCCCGCCCGCCGACCGCGCGCGAAGAGGAGATCGCGCTCGGCCGCGGCGACTCGCTTCTCGTCTTTCCGGTCGCGCTCGGCGGCATCTCGATTCTCGCGCATCGCTCCGGCGGGCCCGCGACGCTCTCCGTCGATCAACTCAAGGAACTCCTCGAACGCGGGCTCGGCGACGCCACGATGGCGGGCCGCACGTTTCGCGTTTACGGCCCCGATCCGAACGGCGGATTGTGGAATGCGCTGCTCGCGCGGCTCGACGTTCAGACGGCGCTTCAGCCGGTGTACACCTCGCTGCCCGATGGCGAGGCGGTTCTCGCGGCCGTTCGCAGCGATCCCGCGTCGATCGGTTTCGCCAGCGACCTCACGTTCGACCTCGCCGAGAGCGATCCGGATATCGCGGAAGTTGCGCTCGTCGTCGAGGCCGGCACGTCGCTCGCACCGACGAAGTCGAACATCGTGAGCGGTAGCTATCCGCTGTTTCACTACGTATACATGTGCACGACGGCTCGCCGCGGCCCGCTGGCCGCGGGGTTCGTCACGTACTATTCGCAGTCGACGGGGCAGAAGTGGGTCGCGCGCCGCGGTTTCATGCCGGCTCGCTTGCCCGTAAGAGAGATCCGTCTGACGGGAGGCACGGCATCGTGACCGCCGCCCGTTCGAATTCACGAAAGGAGAGAATCATGTCCAGCAAGCACCGTTCAATCGGACTGCGTCGTCTGGCGCGTTCGATGAGGCTGGGCTCTATCGCACTCATCGCTGTCGCGTTGGTCGGGCTCGTGTCCGGCGCCGCGCTCGCGGAAAAGCGAAGCTACAAGTACGAGACCGATCCCGTTCGCCTCGGGCTCAAGAGTATCGACAACGGTGAATACGCCGAGGCGAAGGCGCAATTCGACGAGGCGATCGCAAGCGAGTGGCGCATTCCGGACGCGCACCGCGGCCTCGGAGAAATCTTCTTCCTTCAGTCGTTGTACGACGAGGCCGAGCACGAATTCCGGCTTGCGACCGAAGGCGAAAAGCCGGTCGCGGAGGCTTTCGCGGGACTCGGGCTGATCGCGCTTCGTCGCGAGCAGAAGGACGAGGCTGAAGCCGCGTTCCGGAAGGCGCTCGCGATCGACGACGATCTCTGGCGCGCGGAATACGGGCTCGGGCTGCTCGCGCTCGGCAAAGGCGACGTCGCCGGCGCGCAAGCGCTCCTGGACTCCGGCAAGAAGAAGAAGGGCGTCGAGGAGGGTGAGCACCTCTTCGAGCAGGGGCAGGCGCTTCTCTTGCTCGCGAAGGGCGACACCGACGCGGCGGAAGCACACGCGCTGCGCGCGTTCGACTTGGCGCCGAGCAACCCCGACGTGGTCGTAACGCTCGGCGAGGTCTATGAAAAGAAGGGTGTGCGCGCGCTTGCGATCCAAAAATTCGAGGGGATCATCGCCGACCCGAATTTCGCGGGGAAGAAGGCGCAACTCCACTACCGTCTCGGCGTTCTGTACGAACGCGAGCAGCGCTTCCGCGAAGCCGCCGAGAGTTTCCAGCGCGCGGTCACGGCCGATTCGATGCTCGCGGACGCGTACCTCCACGTCGGTGTGATCTTCGCGACCGCGAAGCAGTGGGACTCGGCGCTGCGGGCCTTCCGGCAGTTTACGCAGATCGCGCCGGGAGTCGCGGAAGGGCATCGCCGGCTGTCCGAGGCGTGCGTGCGTCTGCGGAACACGGGGCTCGACAGCCTCGCGTACGCCGAAGCCAAGCGCGCGATCGAACTCGAGCCCGCGAGCGACCAAAATAAGCTGGCGCTCGCCCGCGCGACGGCGCGTCTTCGCGAGCAGGCGGATGTCGCGCTCGAACTCTACGACGCGATCGAGCCCGACAAGATCGAAGCACTCGACGACCTCTTGCTCGGCAACCTCTACTTGCAGCCGACGGATTCGCGCGACTACGACAAGGCGCGCGAACACTTCAGCTCGGCGCTCGCCGCGGATTCGTCGTTCACGGAGATCTACAGCCGGCTCGGAATCGTCGATCTCTTGCAGCAAGACTGGCTCTCCGCCGAGGAGAACTTCGCGATCGCCATCGAAAAGAATCCGAACTCGGTGCAAGACCGCGTGAATCTTGGCCAGGCGAAGCTGCAGCTTCGCACGTCCGAGAAGTACGAAGAGGCGGCCGCGCTGTTTAAGGAGGCGCACGATCTCGCGCCGCAGGCGATCGACCCGCTCGTTCTGCTCGCGCAGGCGCAGACATTCATGGAGCAATACGACGAAGCGGTCGCGACGTACGGCGAGGCGCTCGGCATCGACCCGAAGAATGGCACCGCGCTCGGCGGCCGCGGGTTTATTCTCCTGCGGAACGAGCGGTTCGTGGAAGCCGAGGTCGATTTGAAGGGCGCGACCTCTGTGAAGCCCGACGTCGATCGGTATTGGGCGCTCCTCGGGCAGGCGTATCACTTCCAAGGAAAAATTCTTGAGGCGCGTTCGGCGTACGATCGCGCACTTGCAATCAATCCGGGCAACGGCGACGCGCGCGAGGGGAAGAACGCGCTCGCCGGAAGCGCCGGTCAGTAGTACCTAGGCCAAGAGGAAGGAGGCGTTTGTCGTGGGATATCATGTCTCCACACAGGACGGGATCTCCGTTATCGAGCTGTCTGGAGATTTCTGGGGAGGCGAGGAGACGCGTAAGATCGCGGATGCGTTTCGCCAGCTCGTCGAAGGAGGCAACGGGCGAATCGTGGTCGACCTCGGCAAGACGGGCTACCTCAACTCGACGGCGCTTGGAGTCCTCGTCAGTTTGCACACGAGCGTAAGCCGCCTGGGCGGCAAGCTCGCGCTCGCGAATATTTCGAAGAAGATCCACAACGTTTTTCTAATCACGAAACTCGCGTTCGTTTTCGACACGTACGACACCGTTCCGGAGGCCAGCGAGTCTCTGAAGAAGTGGACACCGCCGGCCGCTGCTGGAGGCATCTAAGGTTCGTGCTTAGCTGCCCCGAGTAAGGGCGCAGAAAGGAGATTCCACGGTATATGAAAGCTCACGTTGTTTACCCTCTCCTCGCGGTCTTTTTCGCGATTTCATACTTCCTCTGGTCGCAGGTTCTCCCTGACTGGATTCAGGAAGGCGGGCCGCTGATTATCGGCTTGATGATGCTCGCGATGATTCTTCTGACGATCATGCTCGAGCGCATCTTCACGCTGAAGCGCGCCGAAGGGAAAGGCGACATCGCATCGTTCGCGCGCAAGCTGCGCCAGGCGCTCGAGGCGAACGACATGCCGCAGGCGGTTGACGTGTGCCGGGCGCAGGGCGGAAGCCTCGCGAACGTCGTCGGCGCGGGGCTCGAGCGCTACATGATCTCCGCGAACACAGGAATGACGCCGGCCGCGCGGCTTGCCGCCGGCAAGAAGGCGATTCAAGAAGCGAACGCTCTCGAAACGCCGCTCCTCGAGCGCAATCTCAACTTCATCGCGACGATCGCATCGGTCGCGACGCTCTTCGGGCTTCTCGGCACCACGATGGGAATGATCCGGTCGTTCCAGGCGATGGGTCACGCCGGCGCTCCCGACGCGATCAAACTCGCGGTCGGTATTTCCGAGGCGCTCCTCAATACGGCAGGCGGCTTGGGGCTGGCGATCATCGCCATCATCGCGTACAACATCTTTTCGGCGCGCGTCGACAGCTTCAATTACCTGATCGACGAGACGTCGCACGAGATCGTGCAGCAGTTGGAGGAGAGGACCGGAGTCCTTTATGGCCAAGCATAATCCCATCCGGCTCGACATGGCGCCGATGGTCGATGTCGTCATGTTGCTTCTCATCTTCTTCATGACGACGACGAGCTTTAAGCCGCCCGAGCAAATTCAGGTGGCGCTGCCGTCGTCGCATTCGGAGATCGAGGTGCCGGAGTCGGGGCTGATCTTCATTTCGATCGGGAAGGACGGCACGATCGCGGTCGCGCGCAACAAGGACGTCGGCAAGCTCATCACGGTCGAGGATTTCGGGCAGGAGCTTCAGGTCGCGCGCATGGCCGATCCGGGGGCGACCGTGGTCGTGAAGGCCGATCGCGATGTCCCGTACGGCATCATGGCGGATGTTATGGACGCGATGCAGGCGAACAACGCGAACACGTTTAGTCTCGTCACGGACATGGAAATGAAAGAGCGCTCGGACGCAGCACACTAGTCGTCCAGCACGGTAAGCGCACGAGCTAGAGGAGTCGTCTTATGGCAGATGTCGGCGGCGGCGGATCGAAGAAGAAAAAACCAGTCGACGGCGAAGAATTCATACGCCACCAGAGGTCGCGCGTCGGGATTCACACCGACATGACCCCGATGGTCGACGTTGCGATGCTTTTGCTCATTTTCTTCATGGTGACGACCGTGTTCCGGAACCCGCAGGCGATGGAGCTCAACTTGCCGCCTACGACCGAAGAGGTTTCGGTGCCCGAGTCGAACGTCATGACGCTGGCGGTGCGCGATGACGGCAACATGTACTACCGGGTCGCGCGGCAGATTTGGCGCGAAGTGAAGATCGCCGAGGTCCAGGACGTCGTGAAGAACCTGTACCAGACGAATCCGCAGATCATCGTGCTCGTGAAGGTGTCGGCGAGCGCGCCGTACCACCACCTCGTCGACATCATCGACGAGTTGCAGCTCGCCAACTTCTCGCGCATGTCGATGCTTCGGCTCGAGGATGAGGAACTCACGGAGGTTTCCGGTCTGCCATGAGCCCGCTTCCCGGCCAGCCACTCTTCGTCGAAGGCCGCTACCACGTCTTCGGCGCGCGCCATCCGCTGCAGCGCGACGCGGCGCGGCTCATCGTTCGCTCGGCGGTCATCTCGCTTTTGCTCATCGCGGCGGTGTTCGTCGCCACGTACGTGCCGAGCTTGTTCAAGAAGAGCGCCGGCGAAGAGGCGGGCGAGGTGACGATTTCGCGCGAGATCCGTACGGAGATCCCGCAGGCGCCTTCGGTGAGCCAGGGCCCGTCGGGGCCGGTCGTGCCAGGCTTCAAGCCGGGTGGACGCCCGCCGACAGCCGCGCTCGGAATTCCCGATCCCGTGCCCGACCTTCAGGCGGAAGCGCCGACCATCGCGTCGCAGCAAGAGATGGGAATGCCGATCGACCCGAACGGAATCGAGGGACTCGGCGGCGGTGGCGGTGGTGGTTGGGGCGCCACGGCCGTGCTCGACAACATGCCCACGGGTCCGATCGACTCGCTCTTGTCGCCCGACGCGTTCGTCGCGTACGACAAGAGCCCCGAACTCGTGCGGCCGCCCGTCCCGAAATATCCGAAGCTCGCGCGCGAAGCGAACATTGAGGGCGAGGTTCGCCTGCGCGTTCTCGTCGGCGAGGACGGGAAGGTGCGCAAGGTGCTCATCGTGAGCGGGCCGGAGTCGCTGCAGGACGCGGCGGCGAAGGCGATGGCCGGCGCGGTCTTCAAGCCGGCGCTCAACGGGAACCGACCTGTCGCGGTGTGGATCGCTCAGCCCGTTAACTTCTCGTTAGACTAGCCGCGGTATTTGCACGACGCGCGTCGCCGCGCGGCTGCGCGAGCGACATGAGGTCCCCACGACACAACCGATGACGATCTCGTTCTACGGCGCGGCCCGGACCGTTACGGGGTCGCGCCATCTTCTCGAGGTCGGCGGGCGTCGCATCCTTCTCGACTGCGGGCTGTATCAGGGGCCGCGCTTCGAGTCGTACGCGCGCAATGCGCGGATGCCTTTCGAGCCGGAGTCGGTCGATTGCGTTCTGCTTTCGCACGCGCACATCGATCACTGCGGAAACCTGCCGCGGCTCGTACACGGGGGATTTCGCGGGCCGATCTACGCGACGCGAGCGACGTGCGATCTCGCCGCACTCATGCTGCGCGACAGCGCGCACATCCAGGAGAAAGACTACGAGTTCCTGCGAAAGCAGCTCCGGAAGAAGGGCGTCGTCGCGCGCGCGCCTCTCTATCTTCCGGCCGACGTCGAGGCGACGGTTCCGCTGTTTCGCGAGCAGAACTACGACGAGGATTTCGAGCCGCTCCCGGGCATCGCGGTGCGGTTTTACGACGCGGGCCACTTGCTCGGCTCGGCGATCGTCGAGGTGCGCATCGACGCGAACGGAAAGCAGACGCGCCTAGTCTTCAGCGGCGACCTCGGCAGTGCGACCCGCCCGATCATTCGCGATCCGGCGAAGGTCGCGCGCGCGGACATCCTGATCATGGAGGGCACCTACGGCGACCGGCTCCACGATTCCGCCGATGACGCCGAGGAGATGCTCGCGGAAACGGTGCGGCGTGTTGCGGCGCGCCGCGGAAAGATCGTCATTCCCGCGTTCTCGATCGGGCGCAGCCAGGCGGTCGTCTATTCGCTCGCGCGGAAGATTCGCGCGGGCGCGCTTCCGAAGGTCGACGTGTTCATCGACAGCCCGCTGACCCTCGGCGCGACGGAGATTTACGCGCGGCATCCGGAGTGTTTCGATGCAGAGACTCTCGCGCTGCTCAAGCGCGGCGATGACCCGTTCGGTTTCGGCGTCGTTCGATATGTGCGCTCGGTCGAGGAGTCGAAGAGCCTCAACGACCACGCGGGCCCCGCGGTGATCATCTCGGCGTCGGGGATGGCCGAGTCGGGGCGCGTGCTGCATCACCTCAAGAACACGATCGAAGATCCGAAGAATTGCGTGCTCATCATCGGCTTTCAGGCGCAGCACACGCTCGGAAGGCGGCTCGTCGACGGCGCGACGCGCGTGCGCATCTTCGGCGACGAGATCGATCGCCGCGCCGAAGTCGTCGTGATCAGCGCACTCAGCGCGCACGCCGACCGCGCTGGGCTGCTCGCGTTCGCGCGCGGATTCGAGGCGCCGCCCTCGAAGACGTTCCTCGTACACGGCGAAGAACCGCAGCTCGCGTCGCTCGCGGAAGCGCTCCGTGCCGGCGGTCGCAGCGTCCACGTCCCGTTCGACGGGGACGTCTGCGAGATCGGATGAACGTGGGAGCCGCGCGCAATCCCGCCGCAGGAAGTGCCACCGGGGATGCTTCCGTTCGCGAGATGGCTCGCGGGCGATTCCAAGAGTATCTGCGTTCGCGCCGTCTGAAGGTGACGTCGGAGCGATGGGACGTTCTCGACGAGGTTCTCGGCAGCCAAGACCACTTCGACGCGCGCGGGATCGTCCGGCGCATTCGGTCGCACGGGCGCCGCGTTTCGCGCGCGACGGTGTACCGCACACTCGACCTTCTTGTCGACGCGCGCCTCGTCTCGAAGCTCGAGTTCGGCGACGGCGAGGCGCACTACGAGTTTCTCTTCGGCCGCGATCAGCACGAGCACCTCGTCTGCCTGCGCTGCGGCCGCATCATCGAGTTCACAAGCGACGCGATCGGAAAGGCGCTCGACGCCATCGCCGGGCAGTTCGACTTCGAGGCGCGAACACGCAGCGTGCAGGTCTACGGCGAGTGCAGCCGATGCCGGCGCGAGCACGAGCCGGCTCTTCCGTAGCTGCGGCCGGTCAGCCGGGCCGGCGCGTAAATCAGGACCAAAAAAGGCTTGATTAACGCTTTCACCCGGGCTAATTTAGACCGCGTCTCAATGCCGATCCCTCCCCGGTAAGGACAGGCTGCCCATCTAATGAAGAGCCAGCTCGAAGAGATCGCTCCCGGTAGAGTAAGCCCGGCGGATTTCGGCCCGAATGCGGCGCCGGGAGGCGGCCGGCCGGCACCGGTCGTTCTCGTCGGGAACCCGAACGTCGGGAAGAGCGTCATCTTCGGCCACCTCACCCGCTCGTATGCCACGGTTTCAAACTACCCCGGAACGACGATCGAATTGACGCGGGCGCCCGGCTCCGAAATCGCCGGTACGCCCGAGGTCATCGACACACCCGGAACGAACTCGCTGACGCCGCTTTCGGAGGACGAACGCGTCACGCGCGATGTTCTGCTCGACACGCCCGACGCTCGCGTTCTGCAGGTCGCGGACGCGAAGAATCTTCGGCGCGCGCTTCTCGTCGCGATCGAACTCGCCGAACTCGAGATTCCGTTCTCGCTCATCCTCAACATGTGGGACGAGTCCCGCGCGCGCGAGATCGAAATCGATACGCGGCGGCTGGCGAAGGCGCTCGGCGTTTCGGTGGTGACGACGGTGGCGACGCGGCGTGAAGGCCTCGACGCGGCGATTCGCAGCGTGGGCGAAGCGCGTGCGTCGTCGTTCTCGCTCGCGCTCCCGGAGGAGTTGGCGGCGGCACACGCCCAGACCGTCGCGCTCTTGCCGAGCGCGATGCGCGGCCGCCGCGGCATCGCGGCAATGCTCCTCGCTGGCGATCCGGATCTGGCGCGGCGGCTTGCGCCCGAAATCGGCGCGGAGGCCGTGCGGCGGATCGAAGCGATTCGGCGCACGCTGACGCGCGGCACCGCCGAGACGATCGCGGGCCGATTTACGCGCGCGCGGTTGCGCGCCGCCGACGCGATTCTGGCGCAGTGCTATACGACGGGCCGCGCCCAGCACCGCGCCGGCGCCGCGCTCGGGCGCATCACCACACATCCCGTCTGGGGCGTGCCGTTTCTCCTCGCGGTCCTCTACGCGACGTATCAGATCGTCGGGGTCTTCGGCGCGGGCACGGCCGTCGATTTTCTCGAGAACACGGTCTTCGCGCGGTACGTCAATCCGTTCGCGATCGGCGCCGCCGCCCTCTTGCCGTGGGCGTTCGCGCGCGACCTCCTCGTCGGCGAGTTCGGCATCGTCACGATGGCGCTCACCTACTCCGTCGCAATCGTTCTTCCGATCGTCTTCTTCTTTTTCGTCGTCTTCGGGATTCTCGAGGACTCCGGCTACCTGCCGCGCCTTGCCGTGATGCTCAATCGCGCCATGCGCCTCATCGGCCTCAACGGAAAGGCTGTCCTTCCGATGGTGCTCGGCCTCGGGTGCGACACGATGGCGACCATGACGACGCGCATTCTCGAGACGAAGAAAGAAAAGACGCTCACGACATTCCTCCTCGCTCTCGGCGTGCCGTGTTCGGCGCAGCTCGGCGTGGTCTTGGCGCTGACGAGCCAGCTCTCGATCTGGGTCACTGCGATCTGGGGCAGCGTCGTCCTCGCGACCCTCTTCTGCGTCGGCTGGATCGCCGCGCGCGTTCTCCCCGGCGATAGCTCCGACTTCATCATCGAACTCCCGCCGCTGCGTGTGCCGACGCTCGGGAATATCTTGCAGAAGACGCTCGCTCGGCTCGAGTGGTATCTCAAGGAGGCCGTCCCGCTTTTCGTTCTCGGCACGGTCTTGCTCTTCGTGATGGCGCGCACCGGTGCCCTCGCGTTCTTGGAGAGGGCGGCGTCCCCGATCGTGGTAAACGTACTTTCGCTGCCGCCGCAGACGGCCGGCGCGTTCGTCGCCGGCTTCTTGCGGCGTGATTTCGGCGCGGTATTTCTCGGCGACGCGGCGCGCGCCGGCGAGCTTTCGCCGCTCCAGATTCTCGTCGCTGTCGTCGTGCTGACGCTCTTCGTCCCATGCGTCGCGAACTACTTCATCATGATCAAGGAGCGCGGTTTCAAGTCGGCGACGGCGATGATCGCCTTTATCTTTCCGTTCGCCGTGGTCGTCGGCGGGCTTCTCAACTGGGGCCTTCGCGCTCTGAAGGTCACGTTGTGAAGCGCGTCCGACGCGGTTCCCGTCCCGGTTCCGATGCCAGAGAGGTGACCCGATGATTTGCCCGCTCTGCCAGCACCGCTTCAACGAAGACGAGATGCCCTGCAACACGGGCTGCCCGATGCATCGGATGTGCAAGGTTCTCTGCTGCCCGCGGTGCCACTACGAGTTCGTCGAAGAGTCCGTGATCGTCAACTTCGTCAAGAAGCTCGTCGGCAAACGTCCCGCGAAGGTGGGGCAGGCGCGATGAGCGGGGCTCGTGATCACATGCTGATCGCGCTTTGGGTCGACGAGCGCGAAGGCGAAGGCCGCGACGCCGAGCTGCACGGCCACGAAGCGCCGACCGATGAGACCCGTGCGGCGCTCCTCGCCGAGGCCGAACGCGCCGGCGAGACCGTGTGCCGCGACGGCGAGTGGCGCCTCACCGAAGACGGCGAGCTCGTGGCGCGCGCGCTCGTGCGGCGGCATCGCCTCGCCGAGCGGCTCTTTTCGGACGTACTCGAACTGCCGGAGGAAGAGTTCGAGCTGAGCGCGTGCCGCTTCGAGCACACGCTCTCGCAGCGCGCCGCCGACCGCATCTGCACATTGCTCGGACACCCGTCGTCGTGTCCGCACGGCCGCCCGGTTCCGCCGGGCGAGTGCTGCCACGCGCGCCGCCGTACGATCGAACCGATCGTCGAGCGCCTTCCCGATCTTTCGCCGGGTGACGAAGCGCGAGTCGTCTTCGTGACGCCATCCGCCGGGAGCCGGCTCGAGAAGCTCGGTGCGCTCGGAATCTCGCCGGGCTCCGCGGTGAAGCTCATTCAGAAGATTCCGTCATTCGTCATCGCCGCCGGCGAAACGGAGATCGCGATCGAGGAATCGGTCGGCCGCGAGATCTTCGTCGCGCGAGTGATCGCGCCCGCCGCCGCCGAATCGCCGCGCCGCCGCGCAGGTGGCGCGCTCCGTGCCGGGCTCGGCATCCTGCGTCTATCGCTGGGCGGGGTGCTCTCGCTCTTCGCTGCGCTTTTCGCTGCGCTCTTCGCCGCGCACCTCGCCGCCTAGCGCGCGCGCCGCGGCCAGCGTTTTCCGCCGCGCGCGTTCCATTCTCCGATTTTCATAGTGCGCGCAACGCCGCGCGTGCGCGATGCGCGCGCGAAATTCTCGCGCGAGCGCTCGCGATCGACGCGCGGCTGCGCGAGCTGACTCTCGTTCACGCGCGCGCACATCGCCGCGCGCTTCGCGCATTCATCGCGAGCCGCCTCGCGCGATGTCGTCGATGCATCCGGCGCACGTCGCGATGATTTTTCGCGTCGAGTGTTCGCGCGCCGCGACTCTTCGCTAAAGAATCAAGAAAAAATGTCGAAAGTTGTTGACAGTATTTCGGCGCGCAAATATATTCTCCGCCGAACGCATCGCCTTAGAGCGAAATCTCGCCACGAAGGAGGTGAGCTCGAAAATGGCGGCGAAGAAGAAGGCAACCAAGAAGAAGGCCACGAAGAAGAAGGCAAAGAAGAAGTAGGTGGGGTGGGGTGGTGGTAAGTAGTGCTGGCTGAGATTGGAAGGTCTCAGTCAAGGGCGGGTCGATGGAGGAATCGGCCCGCTCACTTTTTTTGCCCCGCGACCGCGCCGCGCCTAATGCCCGACGTGTCCAGCCCCGAACGCCATGAGCGCCACACCCGCCAGGAGCGCGCCGAGATTCTTGAGTCTCCCCTCGTGCTGCCCGTGCACGTGCGGCAGCATATCGGACGTCGCGATCGCGAGGAACGTTCCCGCCGCGACAGCGAGCGAGATCGCGATCGCCTCGTGCGGCAGCGATTTCAAGAATAGGAACGACACGAGAACGCCGAGCGGCGTCATGCAGGCAAGGACGAACGAGAGGACGACGATTCGCGTCCGCGTGTAGCGTCCGAGGAGCAGCACTCCCGTCAGCGAGAACGTCGAGGGGATCTTATGTATCGCGACGGCCGCGAAGACCGGAAGCGAAACGCTGGGCGACGTGAGGCTCGCCCCGAGTGAGAAGCCCTCGACGAGGTCGTGGAAAACGATCCCGAAGAACGCAGCCGCGCCGAGGCGGTGATAATCGCAGCCTTGCTCCTCGCACGTGTGCGAGAGGATGAATCGCTCGAGGATGTAGAGGACGAGAAACCCCGCAAGCACGGCGCCGCCGAAATGCGCCGTGTGGGCGGCGGCCTCCGGCAACATGTGGAAGAAGGTCGCGCCGAGGAGAATGCCGGCGCAGAAGGAGACGACGAGGCAGAGCGTTGCGCGCGACCAGTTCCGAACGAGAGGAAGCAGGCTCCCCGCGAACGAAATCACGAGAAGCGCCCCCACGTACGCGGCGACAACCATCGGTGAGGTCAGTTGTTTTCCGCTCCTTCGTCGATCCAGCGCTCGATCAGGTCGATCGTGGTCGCCGAGAACTTCGTCTTGTTCTGCGGCATCTGATTCGTCGCGATCTGCGGAGCACCGCCGGGGCGTAGCACGCGAACGAGCCAGCTCGACGCCCCGTCGCCCGGAATGACGATCGGTCCGTTCACGCTGCCCCCGTCCATGATGTTCGAATACGTGGTCATGCGGAGGTTGCGCTGCGCGGCACCGTTCGCGGGATGACACGAGGGATCATTGCAGCGCGACGCGCCCGCCGTGAAGAGCGGCAAGATCTGCTGCTGGAATGAAACCGGCGGCGCCGTGTTCACCGTAATGGCGGCTGAATCCGCGGCGCCGTTGAAGATCGCGCGGATCGTCGCGGATCCGTCGGCACGCGCGGTGATCACGCCGTTCGCGTCGACGGTCGCGACGCCGTCGTCCGACGAGGAGTACGCGATCGGCGCACCCGCAATGTTTCTCAATCGCGCGCCGTTGACCCACTCGATCGTACCGAGCGTCGGCCGGGTCTCATCGACTGCCCGTAGCGTCGCGGACTCGGGTGTTATCGCCAGCGATGCGACGCCGACCGAAGCGAGCGTGTCGACGCGGGCGACCGCGGTGTCCGTAAACGCGCCGTTGCGCGCAATCACGAACGCCTCGCCGATCCCGGTCGCGACGACTTCGCCGCTCGAGATCACGCCGGAGACCGACGTGTTGCTCGACGAATAGGCCGTGGCCGTGTCGAACGTGATATCTCGCGATCCGTCCGTGGCCTCCTCTGTCACGGTCAGTTGAAGCACGGCGCCGACTCGAGGCAATACGACGGGGTCGGGTGAGATCGCAATCGCGAGTGTTCGCGGTTCCATCGGGTCGTCGCCGCCGCATCCGGAGAACGCGCCGGCGCTCGCGATCGCCAGCGCGACCGCGACGGCGATCGCGCGGCGCCTGTTAAAAGCCTGCATTCGCATCCTCTCCTCCAATGTCGGGGCATTCGTTCGACGAGGGGCAAGCGCCCTGATCGATCCAGTCTTCGATGATTCCAATATTCGCGGCGCTTAGGACTCCGCCCAGCGGCATGAGCCGCGTTCCGGGAAGGACCCCTCGCAGCGCCAGGAAAAGACGGCTTGCCGCGGCGTCGCCGGGGACGACAATCGGACCGTTGACGCCGCCTGCCATAACGTTTTCGTACGAGTTGAGGCGAAGGCCGCGCTGTGGCGTCGCGTCCACCGCGCCGGGATGACAGAGCGGAAGCGCGCAGCGGCCGATCAGGATCGGGAAGACATCGCGGTCGAACACGATTCGCCGCTCGGGGAACACGCGGACCGCGACATCGGTTTTTTTCCCGCGATAGCTTACGGAAATCGTCGCCGTACCTGTCGCGACACCGGTGATTTCGCCGCTTGCGGAGACGCGTGCGACGCTGGTGTTGCTCGACGCGTACGAGAACGGCGCCCCCGCCGCTTCGAGACGGGCGCCGTTCGCCCAGATCGCCTCGGCGCGCAATGCGCGCGTCTCCGCGATGACGACCACGACTTCGTTCGCGGAGGCGATAAGCGAATCGAGCGGCACCGCGGCGGATTCATCGACGATGACGTCCGCGGTGTCCCCTTGGCCGCCGAACCCTGCGGCGACGCGCGTCGTTCCGATACCCGCGGCGGAGACGATCCCACTGCCGATTCCCGCGACGGTAGCGTCGCGCGACGAGTACGACGTCGACGACGCGAGCGTGACATCGGATTCGCGAAGGTCGTCGTATTGCGCGGTAACGGCGACGGAAATCGACGCGCCGATCGCCGGGAAGAGTAACGAGTCGGGCGTGAGCGTCACCGAGACGACCTCGGTCGCGGGCGCGGGCGAGGCGCCGTCATCCGAGCACCCGGCGAGCGCGACGATACCTGCGACGACACCCGCGGCGGCATAAAGTCCGCGTGCCAGCCGCACGGGCATGCGCAGAAGTCCGCCCACTGCGTTCCTTCGAACACTCGAGTTTCCCTTTATCAACGAGAGGAGTGGCCTGCGGTTCGAGACTGGATTCGGCGAAACCGGGGGAGTGAGCGAGTGATCGCGACCGGCGCGATCCGACGTGCGACTCAAGAACGCTGCGAGTATAGGGAGGCCACGGCGCATCCGTCAACGTCGCTCGCGTCCCGCGCTGCGCGCGCCGATGCCCGGCAAAAGAGAGAGCCGCGCGACGATTTCGCGCGGCTCGCATGCAATGCGGAGTCTAGGCGCCGGCTACCGGTAGAGTCCCTTGATCGCGCCCCACGTCGTTGCTTCGGCGGATGACGGCGCAACCACGGTCACGGTGCCCGTCATCCCGAGATCGAGATGTAGCAAGCAGAAGTACGGGTAGATACCCGCGCTGTCGAATGTGTACGAAAACACTTCCTCCGGCCCGTTCAGGAAGAAAACATTCCAGAGCGTTCCCCAGTTCGGATCTTCGAATCCGGTACCGTTCGTCGATGTGTGGGGTTTTCCCTCGGGATTCGTCCACGTCACGGTTTCGCCAACTTCGATCGTGACGTCGGCAGGCACGAACGAGAACTTGACGATCTGAACGGTGGCATTCGCCGCGTGAAGCGTCGAGTTGCTCGCTAAGAGTCCTGCGATCGCGACGAGGAATGATGCGAGGACGAGAGCGAATCTGCACTGAGCGAAACGAATCATACGCAGGACCCCCCACGCTGGATGTCGAGCAAGATGGAAAGGTGGTCCGAGGCCAAGAAGCACCGCCGACCGCGAATTCTTAAACGCGCGAGCAGTGTAGCATGTCGCGGATCCCGTTGGCAAGACTATTCTTACAGATCTTTATAAGGTCGGAAATCCGCCTACGGCTTCGCTTTGAGCGCGTATCCCATCAGGAGATAGGTGAGCTTGGCCGCGAGAAAGTCAGGGGCGTGAAGGCCGGGGATCGGGGCGAGTTCGACGACGTCGAACGCGACGATTTGCCGCTCGCGGGCGAGCGCTTTCAGCAGATGAACCGCGGTGTACCAGCCGAGCCCCCCAGGTTCTGGCGTTCCGGTCGCGGGAAGAATGGACGGATCGAGCGCGTCGAGATCGAAGGTGATGAAGATCTTTTCGGTCTTGATGGCGTCGAGCACGCGGCGCGCGATCGCGTCGAGATCGACACGCGGGTCGGCAAAGTCGGTCGCGGGAATCGACGTGAGCCTGTGTTTCTTCGCGAACTCGACCTCTTCCATCGAGACGGCGCGGATTCCGATGGAGACGACCGGATGGGTTTCGACGACGCGGCGCATCGCGCACGCGTGGCTCATCCGCGTCCCTTCGAACTCGTCGCGCAAGTCGGCGTGAGCGTCGAACTGAACGACCGTGAAGTCGCGTACCGTGCGTGCGAGGCCATCGACGATACCCGGCGTGATCGAGTGCTCGCCGCCGAGACAGGCGAGGAGCTTCCCCTCGTGCGCGACTTCGCCGACGACCGACGCGATGCGCGCCCTCATTGCGTCGGGACCGGCGTAGTGCGGCTCGATCGCCGGAAGCGTGTGAACGCCGCGCGTGAATGCTTCGCCGCCGAAGTCGGGGTCGTAGTACTCGACGAAGCGCGACGCGTGAAGAATCGCGCGCGGCCCGTTGCGCGTACCGCCGCCGTACGACGTCGACTGCTCGTACGGAATCGGCAGGACGAGAACCTCGCTCTCGTCGCGGCGCGTTAGCTCTTCGGGCAGGCCGCCGAAGTTTTCGAGTGGCGAGAAATGGGACGACACGGAGATCTCTGTGCGCTCGGTCTAGGAACGGCTACGGCGCGTGGCTACAGCAGGACGGCGGCGGAGACGGTCGTCGTCCACATGCCACTCTTGTCGCCCAGCGCTGACTGAGTCGTCGACGTCGTTCGAATGACGCTGCCCTTCACGCGGAACTGGCGCTTCTTTTGGTCCCAGTTTTTCTCCGCGTCGAACGGAATCCCCATGATCGTGCAGAGCATCCCCGCCGCGAGATCCTCGGCGTAGTCGCCGGCGACGCGATCCGTCTGCCCGAACGAGTGGTGCTCGGAGAGGTAGCCGTAGTGGTTCTTCTCGCGCGGTATCGCGATGCCGATCGACGATGCGAGCAAGCGATGCGGTTCGTTCGTCGCGCTCTCGGCGATCACGCAGAAGAGGATCTGTCCGTCGTGCAGTTCCTTCAGGCCCTGCTTGCGCGTGATCACGCGGCAGTTCGGCGGAAAGATGCTCGACACGCGCACGAGGTTGAAGCGCGCGATGCCGGCGTTGCGAAGCGCCGACTCAAAACTCGAGAGCTTTTCTTTGTGGCGTCCAACGCCCTTGGTGAGAAAAATCTTCTGCGGAACGAAGTGGATCAACTTGCCAGGCTGCTGCATCCAGCACCCTCCTCAGCACGGCATGCTCGCCGGTGGATGGTGAGAAGTCAATTTATCCGCGCGGCGGAGGTGAAAAAGAGAGGCTCATTAAATGCGGGAAGGATTGCGGAATCAAGCGGTATTTGCAGGCGGCGGTGCGGCGCTCGGCGAGACGACGCGAAACAGGCCGAGCGACTGCCCGATCCGGTCCGCCTGAATCTCGATCATCATCAGCTCTGCGAGTGTACGCAGGTCGTTCTCCGCGATCGCGGCGGTTTCGTTCGGGTCTCGGAGCGTTGCGCGGAGCGCGCGCGCGGTCGTCGCGATGAGGCGCAAACGCACGCCGATCTCGTGCAGCTTCGCCGCGGGATCGACGTCGCCGGTGTCGTCGAGCGACGCGATTGTCGCGGCATCGTTGGCCGCGGGGTGTGTCTCGTGCGCGTCGTGCGCCATCGCGTCCGTCGCGGCGTCGCGCGCGTCCACGTCCGGCCGGTCGTTGCGATCGCTGCGCGTCTCGCGAATCACGCGGAAGGTCGCCTCCGGCTGCACCCAGAGGTAGAGGCACTCCGGCTCGTCCTCCGCGGGCGGCCAGCTTTGCAGCCGCGCGGAAAGTTGCGCAACCCAGCCGTGCCCGTTGCCGGGGACGAGAAGCCGCGTCACCTCCAACGGCTCCGTGCGACCGAGCGCCGTCGCGGCGAACTCGGCCAGAGGGAGTCCGACGAGCCGCGCACTTTCGCCGCTGTAGATCGCTGCGCCGAGTACGGTCTTGGCGAGTGCGACGCCGACGAGCGAGCCGCGCTCCGAGACGTGCAGCAGTTGTTCGAGCGCGGGATTCGCCGCACGGATGATCAGATCGCGATCGAGCGTCGCGAATCCGATCGGAATCGCGTCGATCTGCTCTCGCAGCAGGATCGCGGTCGCTGCGGCTTCGCGCGATCTCGGTCCCGGCGCGACGGCGAGCGGTGGTGCGGCGGGCGCCGGCGTAACGACGGGCGCCGGTGGCTCGAGCGTGCGCGGAGGCGTTGTGTCGAACGCGCCGCTTCGCGCCGCCTCTGCCGCGGCCCGCTCTTCAACGCGTGAGTGATCCGGCGGTCCCGCTGTCCGGTAACCAGCGAAGAGTCCGATCACCGCGGCGCCCGCGGCAAGGGCCGCACCGAGCGCTCCCACCGCGTGCGGCGAGTTCATTCCGGATGAGATCGCGACGAGCAGCACGATCACCGCCGCGATGTAGAGCAGCGCCGTTACGAGCGCGAATGTAGAGAGCTTTGCACGCATCCGAGAAACTCCTCGCGCGACGCGTGCTCAGCGTCACCTCAGCGAAGGAGGTTCAACCCTCCGATGAATTCGACCCACGTTCCGTCCATGAAACTGACGCGGAACTCGCCAAAATACCCGAAAGAATCCGAAGTCTGCGTTTCGACGCCGGCTGTGAGATTGATCTTCAGATCCGTCTCAGAATCATCGACCTCTACGCCAAAACCATCGAGGGCATCTTCTACATCGTCATCGACGTCGAATTTGATGATGTGAATGCCGAGGCCGCCGCCCGCGTAGAAGAAGGTGTTCTCGCCGAGCGGGTTCTCGCGGAATACGTAGTGCAACTCCGGGTCGATACTGAAGATCGTCGTGTTGCTGCCGAGGCCGACCTCGAAGTTCGGCGCGAAGCGGATGTCCTCGACGACATCGCCCAAGTCGGCGTGGATGCCGAAAACGACCTGGTCGAAGCTGTTCTCGCCGATGCGGTAGCCGGCGCGCGGGCCCCAGCTTCGGAGTCCGAGGGTTTCGGCGTCGGCAAGGCTGGGGACGAGGAACGTGACGAGCATGAAGCACGCGAAGAGATGTCGTTTCCTCATGATTGGGATTGCCCTCTCGTGATGGGGGTCCGCTTGACGGGGTTGGTATCCGACTCGCTTGCCTGTGCGCCACGCCGGCAACTCGCCGAGCGCGGGCCGAAGAGACAGAGGCCTCACGGTAGCCGCGAGGCGTGCGGCGGTCAAGGGAAAAGCCCGGCGGAGTTCGCGTACGGGATCGGGTCGACGAGACCGGCGTCGCGGAACGCGCGGAGCCGGAGGCGGCACGAGTCGCAGACGCCGCAGGCGGCATCCTCGCGCTGATAGCACGACCACGACAACGCGAATGGCGCGCCCAGCGCGGCGCCGCGCTCCACGATCTCCCGTTTCGACAGCGCGATGAGCGGCGTCACAACCTCGATCCGCGACTCGGGACGCGTGCCCGCCGCGATCAACCGGTTCATCGCTTCGAAGTACTCGCCCCGGCAGTCGGGATAGCCCGAAGAATCCTCCTCGACCGCGCCGACGAAGATGCGCCGCGCGCTGATGACCTCGCCCCATGAGACCGCGATCGCGATGAGGTGCGTGTTGCGAAACGGAACGTACGAATCGGGAACCGGCTCGCCATCGACGATTCCGGAGGTGCGCACGGGCATCGCCGCTTCCGTCAGACTCGATCCGCCAATCTGTGCCAGATAGCGAACGCTCGTCTCGAGTCGGCGTTCGATACCGTAGTGGTCTGCGATCTGCCGGAACGCGAGGCGCTCTCGTGCCTCCGTGCGCTGTCCGTAGTCGACGTGGAGGAGCGCGATCTCGTGGGAGGCAGCCGCGATCGCGAGCGTGACCAGGCTGTCCATGCCGCCGCTGGCGAGGACGATCGCCCGCGTTCGCGTGGTGCTTTGTTCCGCCGATCGAGCAGCTTGGTGATCGTCGCGCATGCGTGTGACGCTATCATCGCGAGTCCGGGGCGAGAAGCGGGTTTTGCCGTTGCCGCGTCCGCACGACGCGGTGATAATCAGCCGCATGAAATCCGACCGGAATTTCGTCGCCACGCGGCTGGCCGCCGCGGTCTTTTTTGCCGCGCTCTGCCTCGTGGGATGCGGCGGAGCCGATACGAAAGCGGCGAAGGCATACGAGCGCGGAGTCGCGGCCGAGTCGAAGGGGGACAGCGCCGCCGCGTCCGCGGACTACGCGCGGGCGATCGCCGCCGCCGAGCAGTCGGGCGCTCCGGAAATCGCGGCGCTCGCACACGCTCGGCTCGGCGGAATGGCGCTGCGCGCGCGCGACCTCGCGAGGGCGCTTTCGCACTTCGAGGCGGGCGTCGTCGCGGCGCGCCAAGCGCCGGATCGGAGCGAGCTCGGCAGCTTGCTCAACAACGTCGGGCGCGTCCACAAGGCGCTCGGCGATGATTCCGCCGCCGAATCGAACTATCTCGAGGCGGTTGCGGAGGCGCACCGCGTCAACAACCTCACGGCCGAGGCGGCGGCACTCAACAACCTCGGCGCCATCCTGCGCGACCGTGGCGAAACCGCTCGCGCACGCGATCTCTATCTGCGAGCGCTCGGCGTGGCGCGTGTATCCGCCGATTCCCTCTCCATCGCGCGCGCCCTCATCTCGATCGGCGATTTGGAGGGAGCGCAGAATCTGACGGATGACGCGACGGAGGCGTACCAGCAGGCGATCGAAGCGATTCAGACGGTCGATCCGAACGCTCCGGAGATCGGGTACGCGTACCTCGCCAAGGGGCGAATCCTGGACTCGCTCGGCGATCGCCCGAGTGCGCAGCGCTGCTTCTTGCTCGCGCAAGCGCAATACCGGAGGGCCGGCGATCGCGCCGGCGAGGCGGCGACGGCGGCGGAACTCGGCGGAATTGCCATCGAAGAAGGGCACATGGAGGAGGCGATCAACTACCTCTCCGAAGCCGCGCCGGCCATGCGCGAGGGCGGACACGTCGAGGAATTGTCCAACGTTCTCGTTAAGCTCGCGCTCGCGCGCGGCGCCGCGGGCGACACCGGCGGCGCGGTCGTCGCATACCGAGAAGCGCTCGAAGCGCGCGTGAGGCTTGGGGACGCGGGGGGGGCGGCGATGATCTACATGAATCTGGGCGCACTCTTCGAAAGCGTGGGGGACATGATGAACGCCGGTGTCGCTTTTCAGCAGGCGCTCGACGCGCTCGCCGCGGCGGGCGATACGACAGCCGCCCGCGAAGCAAACGCCGCGATCCGGAGAATCAAGGAACGCGGCGCTGCCCGTCTTTCGGGATCGCCGTCGCGTTGATCGCGGCCCCCACGCCGTCCGCGCGCCGCGGCGAGATCCTAGCGAACCTTCTCTCGTAGCTCGCCCAGCTCGCGTTTGAGCTGATCCAATTCTTCGCGCAGCTTCTCCATCTCGCGTTTCATCTCGCGTCCCGTCTCGAGCTTCTGTTTGTCGACGCGCCCGCGAAAATCGTGCATCGAGCCGCGGAGAGAGTCGTACCAGCGCGGGTGGCCGCCGCCGAACGGTGCGGCATCGTCGAGCGTCGCGACGACCTCGGTCTCCCGCCGTTGGCGAAGTATCTCGAGCCGGATCGTTTCGCCCGATTCCTTCTCGCGGACTGCGGCGAGCAATTCGGCCGGATTCGCAATCGCGTTTCCCTCGACCTTCACGATGACGTCACCCGCGCGGATTCCGGCCGCGCTTGCGGGGCTCTCGTCTTGCACGCCCGTCACGAGGACGCCGCGTCCGCCGCTCGTGCCGAAGTAAGCAGCGAGATCGTCGTCCATCGCTTGCGTCTCGACGCCAAGGTGGCCGCCGCCGGGGCGCCCTTCGGAGCGGAGCTGCGGAATCGGCGGGAAGAGCCGGCGGCGCTCGCGCTGCGCGGGGCGCGCGTCGAGTTTCGCATCGCGCGTTTGTTCGCTGCCGTCGCGGATGATTGTCAAGCGCACCTCTTTGCCCGGGCTGAGCGCGTTGACGGCGTCGGTGAGTTCCGTCGCGGAGTCGATCGCACGCCCGTCGAGGCCAACGATCACGTCGCTCTTCTTCAGACCTGCGCGCGCCGCGGGGCTTCCCTTCATGACGTCGCTCACGAGCGCGCCGCGTTCGTCGCGCAGATTGAGCGCCTCGCGAAGCTCCGGCGTGATTCCCTGCACGCGCACGCCAAGCCACGCGGAGTCATCGCGCCCAGGCGGCGAGTCGTCGTCGTACCGGATCGCGGACGAGGCGAGCACGTTCGTCGGGCCAGTCGCCGCGAGCGCGAGCGTCGCGAGAAGCATCGATACGGTGAGGAGCCTTTGCATTTTCATCGGAGATTCCTTTCTAGGGGGGGTCAGCCCGGCTGGCACCCCGCGTCAGAAAATCCGTTCCTCGGTTTGGCGTCTTCGCGCCGCGGTGGTCCAACCGATTTCGGAGAGGATGGCCGCGGTGTGACGCGGAAACTCGGTAGACGCACGCGCGGCGCTCTCGATGTCTTCGGCAAGACGATCCAGGTCGCGGGGGCGATCGACGTCGTACCATGCTCCGAGGAGGCGGGCGTCGATGCCCGAGTCGCGTAGCGCGGCGACGGTCGAGGCGAGGACATCGGGCGTGCTCCATGGAATGTTCGCGAACCACTCGGCCCGTGCGGCCCGCAGGCCTAGCGCGCAATAACCTCCATCGCCAGACGGAATGATCGCCGCGCTGGCGCCGGCGTCCATGCTGCCTAGGAGTTCGCGCAGCAACGCGACGGGGATCGACGGATGGTCCGCGCCGACGGCAATGGTGTACGCGCGCCCCTCCGCGCGGCCCTCCTCGAACATGTTGAAAAGCCGCTGGCCGAGGTCGCCCTCCGATTGGGCGCGGATTCCCACGTTTCTCGCGTGCGCGAGCGCGGCGAGTTGCGGCGCACTCCTGGGAGCGGGGTCGCTCACGAGAATCACGTCGGTTCGACCGTCGCTGGCTTCGCCAATCCGCGCGAGCGTGTCTTGCACGAATGCGGTGTAGAGGGCCGCGGCCTGTTCATGCGACAGCGGCGGCACGAGGCGCGTCTTCACGCACCCGATGACCGGTTCCTTTGCGATGAGGCAGAAGGCGCCGCGAATCATGGCGCGATAGTAGCACGCGGCCGCGAAGTGGAATCTCCCCGCGCGACCGCACACGCCCGCACGCATCACGCGCGCGCCGGCGCCGCGCGAAAAACGAAACCGCCGGGAGCGCGAGCCCCCGGCGGTTCGAATTTCCTTCTCAGTTCGGCCGAAAGACCTTACTTGAGAAGCACCATCTTCTTCGTCGCGCTCTGGGCGTCGGCCTTCAGGCTGTAGA